>JBAZOV010000008.1:0-99483 GCA_041648475.1 Candidatus Methanoperedens sp.
CCCATCATACCATTACCGGTTCCATAGCTGCCCATCATGCCGCCAGATCCCATCATACCATTACCGGTTCCATAACCGCCCATCATGCCGCCAGATCCCATCATACCATTACCGGTTCCATAACCGCCCATCATGCCGCCATTCCAGAAACCGCTGCTTCCAGCAATAGCATAACCTGCTCCAAGTACGACAACGATTGCTGCCATTACCAGTATTGTTTTTGTTTTCATGTTTTTATCACCTTTTATTTTATGTTTCATGTGTAAGTTTTTCTTACACACTATAATTTAAATTACTATGGTATAAAGATATCGCCTGCGTATAGGAATACAAATATAAATAATATGTGAAGCGCAAGGACTCGATCAAGTCAATGCGTGCCGATGCTTGAGTTAGAATAACACGCTCTGGCAATCTTATATCACTTATGATCCTTACGCAAACATACAATACTTTTAAATATTTACATGTATTTATGTTAATTACACAATTTATGCAAATTATTGTAAATGCCACATTTCTAATAAATACCTTGAGAACGGAACCTGAAATATTGCGGGAAATGAAGCTATTCACCATAAAAAACGTAGCTACTGAAATTGAAAAAAATCGAGAGTTGGTGAAAATATGGGAACAAATATTAATGTGACACTTTCAGATTTGATTGCAAGCTACCTCAAACGAAAATCCAAAGAGGAATATCTTCCGATATCTGCAATTGCGAGGAAATATATCGCCAGAGGAGTAACAGAGGAACTTATTATCGAATATCACAGGAAAGGATATTCGATCTCCAGTATTGCAGAAAATACCGATGTAGGGATCGCAAAGGTAATGGATGTGCTTTCAAAGCTTGATGAAGAGAGTGATGTCGAAAAAACTCTTGAAGAGCAAGAATAAACTTTTGTCCCCCCATAGCATCTATTTTTCCGGGATTTCTGCAAGCTTAAGACCAGCTAATCCCATAACAACGATAAAAACCAGCAGGGAAGCTGCATAACCAAACCCTGCTGATGTTCCCAGTATAAGTTTCGAAGATGCTATCAAAATTATAAAGAGGACTACCGATCCGATAGAGATCGCGATCTCAAGTGATTTCTTGTTCATAAGACCACGAGTTTTGCATCGATTATTCCATCAACAGCTATGATTTCATCCAGTATTGATTCATCTACTTCACTATCAATATTCAGCACCATTATGGCTTCCCCGCCCGCTGTGATACGCCCGACCTGCATGCCGGCTATATTTATCGTGTTCTTTCCGAGAATCATACAGCAAGGTCCAATGATGTTTGGATGGTCACGATGTCTTGCCACGATCATGAATTTTGATGGGACGACATCGACGCGGTATTCATCTATCTGCACTATGCGCGGCTCTTTTCCAACAATTGTGCCGCTAACGATCTTTTCTTCATCCTTCTTTGTCAGTTTGACCGCTATCTGGCTGGAATATCCCTGGTTTGTCTTTGATTTGCTCTCAATAACCTTGATCCTGCGCTCTTTTGCTATTGTTGGCGCATTCACGTAATTGACGCCCGGCCCTAATATTGGTTCAAGCAATCCTTTCAATACAGCAAGTGTCAGCGGAGCAACGTTATGGTCTGAGATCTCACCGCAATAGGAGATCTCCACTTTTTCATAATTGCTTCCGATCAGATGCATGCATAATTTTCCGATCTTTTCAGCAAGTGGGAAATAAGGCTCAAGGACCTGCATGGCATCGGGTTTGATATATGGCATGTTAATAGCGTTTTTCACTGGAAGCCCTTTCAGGGAATTCACTACCTGCTCGGCGACCGAAATAGCCACATTGATCTGGGCTTCTTCTGTTGATGCGCCAAGGTGCGGCGTCATAATAACGCCATCAAGATCAATAAGCGGGCTTTCAAATGGCGGTTCCTTGACAAAGACATCAATAGCTGCGCCGGCTACAATACCATCTTTTACTGCTTTTGCAAGCGCTTCTTCATTAATAATGCCCCCTCTTGCGCAGTTGATAATGCGGGCACCCTTTTTCATGATCCCGAATTCTTTTGTGTTTATAAGGTCTTTTGTTTCTTTTGTGAGGGGTGTATGAACGGTGATGTAATCTGCCCGCTTTACGATATCTGCGACTGTTGTAAGCTCAATGCCCAGCTCTTTTGCCCTGTCAGGAGAAATGAACGGATCATAAGCAAGGATATTCATTTCCATTCCCTGTGCCCTTTTTGCGACTTCTGCCCCGATTCTTCCCAAGCCTATTACTCCGAGTGTTTTTCCCCTTACTTCTACACCCATGAATTTTTTCCGGTCCCATTTCTTACCCTTCAGGGAAGCATTTGCCTGGGGGATGTTCCTTGACATTGCCATCATCATGGCTATAGTGTGTTCTGCGGCTGAAATTGTATTGCCCTCAGGGGCATTCACTACTATTATTCCCTTCTCTGTGGCCGCATTTACATCAATATTATCCACGCCAACGCCTGCCCGGCCTATTATTTTTAATTTTTTGCCGGCAGCAATGACATCTTTTGTTACCTGTGTCTCGCTTCGAACGATCAGGGCTTCATAATTTCCAATCTTATTGATCAATTCTTCAGGCTTAAGACCGGTTAAAATGTCAACATCAAATTCTTTCTTTAATATTTCTACACCCTGTTCGGATATAGGGTCGCTTACAAGTATCTTCAAGATTATCACCAGTAATTGCGTTTAATTATACTATAAGCATTTCAGCTTTTCGTTCAAATTTGTCAAGTATCTTTTCCCATAAAATCTCTTTTATTTTTTTGCAGGCTGGTAGTAAAGTAAAACATTACCAGAGTTAAAAGTCCTGGTTTTCAGAAGCTTCAGATTTATTTTATCATTTATACCATTAAATAAAATGTGCCAACCCATTCCATTTTATCTTCCGGATCGGACATGAGGCCGTCTAACGAGTAGGATTCCGATACAATTATTTTTCTCATGATCATTTCCTCCCTTATTTCGATAACAAAAGTTGCCGAATTTCTTGGCTTTGAGATGTTTTGCCGGACGTTTGCAAACAAAGGTTTCCCACAACCGTTAATGCTCACAAATGTCGCCCCTTTTCTGTTAAATGTTGTTATGGTTTTTAGATTTATAAAGATGTTGTTTTTGGAATTGAAGAAAAGAGATTGTTATCTCGTCATTGATATCCGAATTTCACTTAAAAATTTGAGTATGAATAAACTCTGTTATAAGCATAGCTTTCATTTTCAATCATCATTAACTTCTTTGAGTAATTTATATCCGTCACCTAAATAGTTTGTTGAGCCTTGTTTGAACCTTCTTTTCAGTTTCCCTAGAATAATTTTTTTCTGATCGGCAGTGAGATGACAATTTCTTGTAGTGGATGAGACCTTTTGAATGAAACTTTGCCCATCATTTTTTTCATTGGTTATTTCCCAATAGTTATTTTTATCAGGCTTAGGGAACAATTTTTTGGCCAAATCGATATCTATTTTAATCGGATTGTCAATGACCAGTAAAGAGTCGTTTTTGTCCATAAAAACTATGCTTATAGTTGTTTTTTTGGATTCCTTCCATTTCTTTCTTTCAATAGGTTTACAATTACCCAATTTTTTAACTGTATAATACCCCGTGATATATTTTTCTTTGGTTCGATTACCTACCGTAGTAACCATTACTACAACTGACCCTATATTGATATTTTGTCCAATCTGATAATGACATTTACATGGCTTATATTCGTATTTTATAAAATCTGGTGTATCTTTACCTTTTTTTAACATAAAATCTTTATTGAGATATCTGCTTTTATCTTCACCTAATCCCCTAGAATTATAGTGATACCACCAGTCTGCGCCATTATTTGATTTATGCCCAATTTCATTTTGATTATCCACATCTTCCATTTCTATGTCATTTTCCCCAAATTTACGTCTATTAAATTTACATCCCATATTCAATCCTCCTTTACTTGCGCCGCCATTTTATATATACGTTTATTGGCTAAAAGTCTGTGCTGTTGCGAACTATTAATATTGCGTAGCATCCAAATCATGAGCAACGGCATGAAGTGAACTCTATATATTTTCAGGATGAGCTTTTAGCCGATTGTTAACGCAATGCACGCATTTCGTTACGTGAGGCTAATAGCGAATATTATTTTCATGGACGAATTCGGGATTTTGTGTATCGAACCACTGCATAAACTTCTCAGGGTCACAGAAGTGTGGTAAATAAACACTTCGCTGTATCCAACCATTGCGAGAACTGATTCCACCCCATGCTTTGAACAGTTTCTCTTGAACATAATAATGTTTATTCGCAAGTTGCTCACCAATTGGTATCAATAATTTCAACCTTCCAGATGAATTCTGATCTGCAAATATCACAATATCATCTCCTCGTTGATAGCTTGCCAACCTTGTGTGCGCATTCAGGTTCCTTCGGTCAAATGGTACTTGGTTTGCACGACTAACGTTTTGAAAGCGGTAAAATCCCATAATGGCGTAAACAAGAGGTTCTTGGTCGCGTCCCATAGGTGCGAAGCTGGCATAAAAGACGATGAAGTTGTCAAGCGACCCCTTAAAGAAACTTAAAATCCGTTTCGCCCTTTGCTCTCTGTCGCCGTAAGTCAAGAATCTAAAATCGGGATCGAGATGGCAGGGAGCTTGATGTAGCCAATTTGGAAAAGGATGTTCTGCCCCTGTAAAATGTTGATAAGCTTGCTCGAATTCATCGTATGTTGTCTTAAATCCTTGATCGAACAGTTCTGGATTCTGTGGTTGCATTGGAATATAGCAGAAAGCTCCGTCCGCATGACAAGGTGCATTCCAACCTCCGTAAGTTTGGTCAATACCGACTCTAACCAGTAGTCCTCGCATCGGAAGTCTCCTCTATGAAATTGCATGCATTGCTCTTAACTCGTTCATATCTGAACTCATGTTCGTCTATACAATCATTTGTCTGAAAAGTTTCAATCATTTCTTACTTCTTTTTTCGTGATTAAATCAAGTATGCTCCATACGACTTAAATCTTTATTGCTCCCAGAGATCAAAAATCCATTCATTCGGCAACTTCCCTTCAATCCAATTAATCTGCTCCACGAATCCATTACGCCAACTATTATCCCCTTTCTGCATTCCAATGTATTCATATTTGTTCTCTCTTATCCAGTTTCACAGATGTTCCCAGGCATTTCCAATGTTTTCCAGATTTTTGAACCGAAGAACTGCATATAGCCCGCCCGGTATCTGCCTCATATCAATATCCCCTTCCGGCTCGATGTTCTGGCAGAACGTCAGGAAAAATTCATAGCCATGCGGTCAGTCGGATATGTGTTCCTGCCGAAAATTGAATCCTTGTAACAATTGTCAATTAGGATAAAGTATATTCGAAAATTATGTGAAGTTTGAGGGGTTGGTAGATGGGATTAAATAAAATCAAGTTTAAGTTAAAGAATAATCTATATAAATCTAAAAGTTCAATGTTTAAAATTTGAATGTAGAAATGGTTAAAATAAATAAATTTGGAGAAACGATATGTCTGAAGCACAATTATTACAAAGAATAGCATCTGACCTTGATTTCTTAAAAATTAAAATAATATCCATCGAAGAAACCATAGAGGATATAGATAACGATCTGCATCATGTCAGGCCAGAATATATCCGAAAGCTTGAATCAATAAAAAAAGAAGGTACTATTTCCAGTTCAGATTTTGAAAAGAAATTTGGTATCCGGCTTTGAAATACAATTACGAAGTCAGCAGGCAGCTTGAAAGGGAATTGGATAAACTCAGGAGAAAAAATAAAAAGCAATTCGAGATGATTTTGAAAAAGATGAGCGAAATTCTGGAAAATCCTCAACATTACAAACCGCTCCAGCATGATATGAAAGGATTGCGAAGAGTTCATATTGATAAATCCTTTGTACTTGTTTTCGAGATTGTTGAAACTGAAAACAAAGTGATTTTTATGGATTTTGACCACCATGACAATATATATTAAGTTTGAATTTGAGGTTTAGAAAATTATTAAGTAACAATTGGTTCTTTTCAAAATATCTATCTTGTTTCGCGAGGATAAGGCGCTATTCATAAGACTGTCATTGATAGTGCTGATATTAATTCTTCAAGCGTGTCAGCTGAATTATGCGGGATAGTTCTGGAAAAGTTAGGATTACCCAAAATTAGGCGACCCTTTGTATTATTTTCAAAACGATGACGAATGATTTATTATCAGAAACAATCATTTTAACCACATGTATGGCTGGACCGGAAAAACCGTAATAATCGATCTCACAGACCACAAGATCAAGGAAACAAAAAGCGATATAAACGACCTTCATACTTATATCGGGGGAAGGGGTCTTGGCGTCAAGTTATATAGCGACCTGATGAAACCTGATATTGATCCATTATCACCTGAAAATATCCTTCTTTTCACGACCGGTCCACTCACTGGCACCGCAGCGCCATTATCTGGCAGGCATGTTATGGTTTCTAAATCTCCTCTTACCGGGACGATTTTTGATTCAAGCAGCGGTGGCTTTTTCGGGAAGGAATTGAAATTCGCCGGTATCGATGTGCTTTTAATAAAAGGCGCCTCGGATGAGCCCGTATATATTTCCATACAGGATGATGACATCAAGATACATCCAGCGAACAATATCTGGGGAGAAAATGTCAGGAAATGCACGGATATGCTTTCAAACAAAGGGCGTGTAGCCTGTATCGGGCGCGCTGGCGAGAAGCTTATTCCACTGGCAAATGTGATGAACGATTATTTCCATGCCTGCGGACGCGGCGGTCTTGGCGCGGTCATGGGTTCGAAAAAACTAAAAGCGATCGTGGTAAAAGGCAGCACAAAACCCATGATCGCAGATGAGGCTCGGTTCCAAAAAGTGCGGGCTGAGGCATTGGATCTCATAAGTAAAGGATCAGCCGGTCTATCCATGTATGGGACATCTGCACTTTTGAACCTGATGAACCATATGAATATCCTCCCAGCCGGTAATTTCAGGAAAAACGAATTCAAGGATGCTTTCAAAGTTTCAGGGGAATTCATCAAAGAGAATTATGATATTAAAGGGCATACATGTTACAATTGCGGTATCGCATGCAAGCACATAATCAAAAGCGGAGCATTTGCCGGTTTTGAAGTCCCGGAATATGAGACATTATGGGCGTTTGGTCCGGATAATAACAATCAGGATATTGAAAAGATAATCAAGGTAAATCGCAGTTGTAATGATTATGGGATAGATACGATCTCAACAGGCTCGACGATAGCTGCTTATGCTGAAATAATGGGTGAGGATGTAAAAGATCTTGAAGAGTATGTAAAACAAATGGGAGAAGGCACAGGAAAGGGAAAAGAACTTGGAAAAGGCTCAAAATTTCTTTCTGGATCTAGTAAAAAAGATGTTTCTATGCAATGCAAAGGGCTTGAGATACCGGGTTATGATCCGCGCGGTCTAATGGGAATGGCTCTTGCTTATGCAACTTCCAATCGCGGCGGATGCCACCTCAGGGCTTATATGGCAGCGCCTGAAGTTCTTGGCAAACCAGAAAAGGTTGACCGCCTTACTTTCTCAGGCAAGGCGCATCTAGTTAAGATGTACCAGGATGAAACGGCTGCATTTGATTCATTGATCCTGTGCAAATTTTCATCTTTCTCAGTGCGGAACGAATTATTCGTAGAATTATTAAGTGCTGCTACTGGTGTTGAATATTCAATGGATGAGTATTTAAAATGCGGCGAAAGGATATGGAACCTTGAAAGGCTCTTTAACAGCAAGGCAGGTTTATCTAGGAAAGATGATACTTTACCGGAAAGATTTTTCGAGAAGGGAGGGATCGATAGGGCAGGATTTGAGAAGATGCTTGATGAATATTATCATTTAAGAGGCTGGGATAAAAGTGGGGTGTCAAACACCGACAAAAAATAATTAGAAAACCAAGAATACTCCTGTATTCTCAGCTTTCACTGACCAGTCGTGCAATATCGTTCCCGACATCCGAGGTCGTATTAGAGCCGCCCATGTCGTATGTCTTGACTTTGCCTTTCACGATATTTTTCTCGATAGACTTTACGATCTCTATGGCAGCTTCCTTTTCACCGATCTGGTCAAGAAGCAGCGCGCCAGCCCATATCGTTGCTATCGGATTTACCTTGTTCAGTCCTTTATATTTGGGGGCACTTCCGTGTATAGGCTCGAACATGCTTGTCCCTTCTGGATTAATGTTCCCGCCAGGAGCAAGACCAAGACCTCCCTGGATCATAGCGCCAAGGTCTGTTATTATGTCGCCGAACATGTTGGGGGAGACCACTACATCGAAAAATTCCGGGTTTTTTACAAACCACATGGTTACAGCATCAACATAGTTAAAATCTGTCTTTACATCAGGATATTTCCCTGCGATTGAAGTGAATTCGTCACGCCAGAGACCATAGATATCAGACAGGACATTTGCCTTGTCAACTGATGAGAGATGTTTGTTCCTGTTTTTTGCAATATCAAATGCATAGCTGATAACCCTGCGCGTGCCCTCTTTGCTGATAAGGCCAAGCTGGTAGCCGATTTCCTCGCTATCAGATGTGATGTCAAGCCCGAACTTTACATTGTACATATTCCTTGCGACTTCAAGGGTTTTCTTGCTGTGTCCCTTTTTAGAGCGCCCGCCGATCCCGACATAGAAATCTTCGGTATTCTCGCGCACTACAACGAAATCAATATCCTTTGCAGTCTTATCCTTAAGAGGAGTCCAGACCCCTTCAAGCAATTTAACGGGGCGCAGGTTGACGTATTCATCAAAATAGAACCTGATATTAAGAAGAATTCCTTTTTCCAGAATTCCTGGCTTGATCCTTTCATCGCCTATCGAACCGAAATAGATCGCCTTATAAGCCGAAAGTTCTTTTAGCGTGTCTTCGGATATCAACTCGCCTGTTTCAAGATAATGATCAGCGCCATGCGGATATTCGATCCAGTTAATATCAAAACCGAACTTTTCACCAGCAGCCTCAAGGACTTTTCGTCCTTCTTTTATTATTTCAGGACCGACGCCGTCTCCAGGGATCACAGGGATCTTGTATTGTGTCATATAATCTCCTTTAAATAAATTCTTATTTTTTTCACTCTGAATTCCCTGTCAGGTTATTAAATTATCGGGATTTTCTATGTCGCAAAGGTTATAATCTGACAATCCAATATACACTTAGGAGGCACGGGCTAATATGAATCTAATAATAAAATTAATTGCGATCGCTCTTGCACTCACCTTGATCTCTTTGCCTGTTTTCGGGCAAATGGGGGACGGCAAGATGGGTGAAGATATGATGCGTGGAAAAGCAAAAGAAATGATGAAAGAAGGCAAAGACCTGCGAGAAAAAGGTGGCATGATGGGGATGGGATTCATGCATCGCGAAGGTAAAAGCTTCGGGAATTATGTTACTTTTTCGGTCGATAATTCTACTGGCGCTGTTTTGAATTATGGCATTTCGGGTTTCACTGTCTTTGATTCGATCAATGTTTCTGGCTTTAATTTCAAGGACTCAGAGACAATGGGGGCACAGACAAGAATTACTAACAAAGATCGTTCTGTGGTAATACAATTGCATGATAATCCGGCAGCAGTGATCAATATAAAGACAAATGCAACAACTACTTTGATATTTACACTCGCCTCAGGGGTTACAGCAACGAAAGAAGATCAGCTCATCAACATATCGGCAGATAATATCACAGCTTATATAGTAGCTTCGAATGCAACATCTATAAATGTTGCAGGCAGGGAGATCAGGATCGAGTCCACGAAAGGAAATATTATTTTCCGGGCTGCCCCCAATATGCCAATGATGCACAGGAAATTCATGGAAGAAATGATGAAGAACAGGGCAGGAGCAGAGGTTTCTGTTGGAAAGTCAGATAAGTCTTCGATAGTCAATTATTCTGATGATATGAATGTCATGATAAGATCAATGGAAAAGAACCGGATGAGAATGACGATAAATTCGCAAGACCATTCAGGCAAATTCATTATGATGGATATTGACAACACTTCGATGATGTGGAATGAAAAGCAAAAGATTCGCTTATATCTTGACAACAAGTCCTTAATACAGGTCATGAGCGAACAGGAGTTATATGATGCAAACGTATCTTCTTTCTGGCTTAACATGATGGGGAGGAACCGCATGCAAGCAGTGATGTACATTGCGAATTTCTCAGAACACCAGGTGGATATCGTAGTTGAAGATGAAGTGACAGCAACTACCACTCCCGAAGTAACACTAACTTCCACCCCAGAAGTGACAAAATCAGCTGTTTCAGGAACACCGAAAACGCCTGGTTTTGAAGTTATGATCGGGCTGCTTGGAACTGCAGTAGCATACAGGATGAGAAGAAAACTGTAATTATTTTTTGCGGCATGCACGAAGCTTGCCGCTTCACGTCTTTTTTGGCTAATGTGAACAATCATTTTTTTATATATTAAATAATATATAAAATAAAGTTATATGGACCGGTCGGGAATTGAACCCGAGGCCTCTCCCATGCCAAGGGAGCGATCTACCCCTGAGCTACCGGCCCTAAAGGGTAAGTCGCATAGTGCTTATTCTTAGTTATGAACTTAGAATGTAGTGCTTGCGACTTACCTTATTATTATTGAACAGAAAGCCTAATTCAACATCAATCATTATAAACCTATCTTTTATGAGCGAAAGCACACATCAACGCTTACATATATATACCCCCAAATAGTACTATAATATAATAAAAATAAATAATAAGAGATGAAATAACAATGGGAAAAAAAAATAATCGCCAGAAAGTCGGGTAGTTTTCTCATCATGACTATCCCCGCAGATATCCATTTGTTGTCAATACTACAAAACCGCATATCATAGAAGCTTATATCTGGATTTCTATTCTTACGCTTATAATAAGTAGACGAATATATAATATTGTTAGAAAGCACAGTCCAAAGGAGAAGATGATGATACAAACAAAACCATTTGAAAAATGCCCCGTATGTGGCGGTGAGCTTGAAGAAAAAGAGGTTGAGAAGTTACTGAAAGGAGGCGTACATGTAGCTACCTTAAAAGTTAAGGCTGATGTTTGTCTCCACTGTGGAGAGCGATTATATTCGCAGGAAACTGTTAAACTGTTTGAAGGAATAAGGAGAAAATTAGAGCGTAAAGAATTAGCTAATTTTCAACCGATCGGACAATCTTTCCAGATTACTGCATGACACTATACAAGCTTTAAGGAGTTAGATTTTTTATTAAAACAATAGCTTATGACATGGATCAATCGGATTTACATGTATCAGCACGATTAGTGTTCAATCGTACTCCACCAATAATTGACGACGATAAAAAACCGCAGATAAACGCAGATTTAATGCTACGGTTATTGAAAAACCCTACTAATTCAGACATCCAAATAATTATATAACATGTATTATAAAAATTTCCGGCGCACAACATACCCCACACAACCACCATGCGCTACAGAACCAACACTATCAAAAAACCGATTGCCATGATAACTGTTCAAAACTCATGGGAAATAGATATATATCTCAGTGAATATTTATCCAACATAATTAAATAAAAGCATCTATCCAGATAATCCCGGTGATGCGTTGGAGTTCTAAATTTGAAAAAATTGGCGTTACAGCAAACAACCGCACAGAACATCGGACGTGGGCAGCTTCGGGGAAGATTTAAGGGCGACCCTGAATGAAGATACTTATGACCTCTATTGTGGATATGAAGAAATCCCAGCACATGGGGAAAAGATAAGAAAAAAGATAACGAGTACATAATATTTATCTACTATGATATACCAATGATTAAATTAATGCATAAATGTCATAGCATAATTGTAACTGGTAAAGTACAAGACATCAGTTTTAGGTCTGTAGTAGAACATATTGGAAGATCATTTGGTATTCCTGGCCTGGTTTTTAATGCAAAGGATGGCAGTGTTAAGATCCTTTGTTCTTGTGAGGATAGTGTAATAGACAATTTCACACAGGCAATAAAGGTACGAGGCGCAGAGAACGGCACTGAAATTGCAAAAATCAAAGAACAAACATTATCCATTAATATTGATCTGCCAGATGAGTTCTCAAAGGTATCCTCGGACGATGAAATCGATCTTGGAAGAAAGTTCGACAAAGCTAATGTATTATTATCCACACTGATAGTGGATAATAAGAGTGGATTCAATGAAATCAAGATCGGGATAAATAATTTGACTACAATCATGCTGGAACAGAACACACGCATGGACAAACATAATACCCGTCTCGAAGCTATCCTTGAAAAATTGGCCGAGAGATAATTTTTTAATTACCATCGCCAATAATAGAACATGGATTTACGTCGATTCACATGGATTTTTCTTAAATAATGTATGTCGTTCGGCACTAACGGTGGCTGATTAGCCGTGTTGAACTGCATATTTATAATAAGTAATAGATTAAATTCCCGGCGCCCCACAAACCCCCGCCCAACCACCATGCGCCACAGTACCGATGCACTCAAAAAACCGATTGCCATGATAAGTGCTCACGAACATGTTAGAAAAAGATATATATCTCAGGGAATATTTACCCGATATAATTAAATAATAACATCTTCTGGATATACCAGTGATGCGGTGGTGTTCCAAATTTGGAAAAAAGCGGTATTACAACAAACTTCAGCACAGAACATCGGACGTGGGCAGCTTCCGGGAAGATTTAGAGGCGACCCTGAAATGAAAATTCTAATGATCTCTATTGGGGATTTAAATAATGGTTAATTATGGTCCGCTTTACTGAACACGCTTTTATGAAAATATTGTTACTCAAGAATAATGGTTTTGACATTTCACAAGTTTTTGTAGAAAAGGTAATTCAAAATCCGGAATTTATAACTAATGAAAAATTTGGAAGAAAAGCTGCCTATCTATCTATTGATGAGAAATTGGCAATAAGAATTATTTATGAGAACAGCGAAGATATAATTGTTGTTACAGTAATGATCGTAAGGAAGATAAGATATGAAAAAGATCACATATGATAAAGACGCTGATGCGCTTATAATCATAGTTTCTGATAAGAAATTAGGATATGAAGAAGAGATAGATGATTTTATCGTGGGATTTTCAGAAGATAATGAACCGATATGGCTTGAGATACTTGATGTCAGCAAGAGATTCATTCCTGATATCATGAATAAAATAGCACAGAGCAGCGCTGGAGAAAGTATTGCTCAGGCTGCTTGAGATATTATAAAAATAAATTGACGAATATATTTACAATAATTATACTAAAGATGTTTCAAGAAGGTATAACCATAACCCCACAAAAAACCGAAGAATCGGTAAACCTGTTCTTGAGACAATTAAACTTATCCCCAGAGATACACAATTCTATTATTGAAAGTGAAGATTTTAATAACCCCATGTTATCGCATTAACTGGTTTTTATTTTATTGCAGTTTTAGACTTAGCACAAAACAAATACCACAATAAACCCCAACCGGATAAAGAATTAGCGCCCTGAAGAATCTTTATCTTTTTTCTTCTCGGTCTTGCTCTTATTCTTATTTTATAACCCCTAATTAATATTTGTTTATTCGTTATCTGTTGTCATTATCTAACTATATTTATAATTAAAACATAAAGACATACATACACAAACAGAGAGAGATATATCTTGGGTATTATACTTACTGACACTTACTTACTTACTATTACGTTTACTCTATGTTTCCCGTTCGTAAACTCTAAGTAAATATCATAATTGTACAATTGGGTAATGATTGTCAACCATTGTTAACCTTAGTTACTCAATAATGAGTAAGAAATTGTACAAAGAGATAAATAAATGCTATCAAATATAATAGCGCCTGCCCTTTGATGTCGCGCGCCGGGAATTTTTATATGTTATGTTTTATAAATGTTTCACCATGGAAAAAATCCGCGCGTATCCGCGTCATCCGTGTTCTATCGTTTGTTGATGACTTTGTTCTTTCGCCCATGGTGGTTGCGTTGGGGTCTGACTGGCGCCGAAAGCTGAGTTTAGTACAAATTATCAGATAACATTATAAATAGGTAAAAGCAAAATACGAACTATGAGATTCAAAGTCGTCATTGAAGACGGTGAAGATGGCTGGTATGTAGTTGAAGTTCCAGCACTTCCTGGCTGCATTTCACAAGGTAAAACTAAACAAGAAGCACTTGAGAATATAAAAGAAGCCATAGAGCTCTACCTTGAGCCGGAAGAGGACTTTCCCTTAGTGACAGCAGGACAACTTGCAGAGGTAATTGTTTGAAATTACCTATTATTTCTGGAAAAGAAGCATTAAAAGCCTTAGAACGTGCTGGATTTATAGTAGTAAGGCAGCGCGGAAGCCATGTCAGGATAAAAAAAGTTACTTTTGAAAGTGTTATTAAAATAACAATCCCCATTCATGAGACCTTAGACAGAGGAACGCTTAAGAGTATACTCAGAAATGCCGGTCTAACTGTAGAGGAATTTGTTGGTTTATTATAGATATCTTGGGAAGCTTTTGTAAATCTAATAATATGCTATCCCCAGCGCCGAAAATACTCCTACAACACCCCTCCCTGCGATCAACACCAGGATCGGTATTCTTTTTCTAATCCCAGGTTCTTGTTAAACTCAAATCCGCGCGCCTGATAGATATGAAGGCCAGATTCTGGACAGAATAGATCGAAGTCACAGCGATATATGCGAAGAACACAGGCATAAACCATCCTTGACGAAGGAATGAAAGGGCAGGAGAGAAGAGATTAATCCCAAGCATGAACACTGCGGTAAGGACAAGGGCAAGAACCAGCGTCACCATTACGATCGTGCTATACAGCTCGTTCTTATTCTTTGACTCAGGAAGATATCTTATGAATCCTGCATCAAGTCCCAGCTTCGAACATGTGCGCTCCAAAGCCAATCCCTGCGAATACAAATGAATCCACAAACTTCATCCCTGCCAACCTCAACACCAGCGCTGCCGCGGTGGCGAAGAGCAGCATGACAGCTATATTGTGGAAATCCCCATGAGCGATGAGGATGTTCATATCTAATTTTTTGAACAGCTCACCTGCGACTAAGTCAAAGTCGGGTGCAAAGGCGCTTGCTATGATGATCCAGGACGGGTCTCTGCCTGTGTACTTGTACCAGAGCATTCCTGCGATTATTGCGGTGGCTGTTGAATATATGAGGTGTTCGAATAGCACGGTTTGCTATTCAGGTTAAGGCGAGATATAAATATAGTGATGAGGAATATTGTTTTGTGCGTGGTGGTTACGTGGGTTTACGAGATGCTCCGGGACTGTGGTGGATGTATTCTTCAATTTATCTAACTAATTTCTCAGTCAGCCTGAGCAATACTTTCTCCCGCGCTGCTCTCTGATATTTTACTCAATATTTCAGGAATGAATCTCTTGCTGACATCAAGTATTTCAAGCCATACAGGTTCATTATCTTCTATAAAGGTATCGATTAGTTTGAATTCATCCGTCTGGATATTGCCTTCACAAAGATAAGGTTTAAATCGGATGGCGTAATATGGGCGGTATTCTCGGGCCCGTAGCTTAGCCAGGTGGAGCGCTCGGCTGATAACCGAGAGGTCTTGCGTTCAAATCGCAACGGGCCCATAGATCTTTTTGAATGGTTGGCAAAAACAGATATTAAATATATATCTGATAATTTTTATCCTGACAAATAATACCTGCATTCTGCATGTGTACTCCGTTTGCAGCACCTCTTTCCACTGTTTACGGCTATTGCGGCAAGGGCGCGCGAGGGGTTGAAAGAGCGATACCGGAGGCAATTGCTGCCCCATCTGCCCCGAAAAGACCACAGTAATTTTGAGTTTGAAGCTTTCAATAAAGTTTATTAACTAAAAAGTCATCTGGAACTCAAATCGCGGTATATATTTTTATAACGCAAATACTAATTATTGGAGGATTATTTAATGGCACGAAAACCAGGACGAATGTACAAGAAAATTACCCAGAGATCATATACAAGACGAGAATACATGGGCGGTGTTCCAGGTAGTAAATTAGTTACTTTTGACATGGGCAATCTAAAAGATGAATTCCCTATCCAGTTAACGCTGGTAGCAAAAGAAGAATGCCAGATCAGGCACAGCGCTCTTGAATCCGCCCGCATAGCTGCGAACAGGATGTTGCTTGATGCTGCAGGGATTACAAATTATCATTTAAAGATCAGGGTATACCCACATGAGGTACTGCGCGAGAACAAACAGGCAACTGGAGCAGGCGCAGACCGTGTATCACAGGGAATGCGACTGGCATTTGGTAAAGCCATTGGAACAGCAGCCAGGGTCAGGCGTGGACAGGAGATAATGAGCGTTTATACAAATCCTGCTAATTTCAAGCTTGCAAAGAAATCATTGGTATCAGCTGGTTATAAATTACCAACTCCGATCAGCCTTGTAGTTGAAAAGGGCCAGGAACTGGTCCTGACTTGAATTCAATAAGAATTATCCTATTTGAACAGTGTATTAGGATTTCATCATGAATGACTATCTGGCAAACCTTGACAGGGCATTGAAGAATTTGCCCGAAATAAAAGGTTCAGGGGAACGTTTCGTTATCCCTGACCCCAAACTCCTGACAGAGGGAAAGACCACTGTACTTGAGAATTTTGCCGTGATAGTGGACAAATTGAACCGCGAGCCTGAGCATATTTTCAAATTCCTTTTGCGAGAACTGGGAACTGCCGGTAAGATCGAAGGTTCAAGAGCGATATTCATGAGAAGACTGACTTTAAGCATGATATCGGAAATTATCAATGCGTATGTCAAGGAATATGTAACCTGCTCCGAATGCGGACGTCCGGATACGCATCTTATGAAGAGCGAGAGGATCCTTACATTGCGCTGCGATGCGTGCGGAGCCCATAGACCGGTGACAAAACGCCGTGCAACTATGATAGTCAAAGAGGAAGCGTTGGTTGAAGGCGAAACATATGATGTCAGGATAGATGCTGTTGGAAGCAAAGGCGACGGCATCGCCAAGAAGGACAAATATACGATCTATGTGCCAAACACCATCAAAGGGGATACTGTCAAAATAAAGATAAAGAAGATCACAGGAAATCTTGCATTTGCAGAAATTGTTGAAAAGATCACAGTATAATTTATTCAACAATTTAAATCTTTGATCTGGGAATGCTAAATACCTGCATTTCAAGTATCCGATGAACAAGATCTATAATCTTGTTCAATCTCATCCTGAATTTGATGAATGGAACAAGCCTGTTTCCCATGAATGAGATCACCCTGCCCTCCAGGAACCTGATGTAAAGATAGGGGATAATGAAAAGAAGGGATAAAATAAGCACGCCTATAATAATATCAGTTGGCTTTGTTGGTGAAAACATCTCCGGATACAACCGTTTAAAAGCCTCAACGTCGTACATCAGTAGATTATCTATCATTCTTTTTATAAATACTTAATCATGAGAACTTATATAATTTGATACATAATTGACACCGAATATGACCGATCATACCGATTTTTTCCTTAATAATTTTCATAAGATGGATGGATACCGTATTTTTTTCCCGCGAAAGAATCCAACATTTAATAATCCCGGTTTCGAGGAGGCACAATTACGAGTATTAATAGTCCGCCTTTCTCCCCTTCAAAATGTCCGCGAATCCATAACGCATCATTTCCTTTTCCAGGAGATAAGAAGAACGCTGCCTCTGGCATATGTTGATTACGCTTTTTTCCCTGAGCCAAAGAACATAAAGCTTTTCATGGATAACAAAATCCCTTTCTTCCTGGGCATACAATCACTTCACTCGATCATGGATTTTGACCTTGTTCTGATATCCAATTCATTCACCCTTGAATTATTCAACCTGCCCTATCTTTTCTTTAATACAACAGTTTCACCGCTAAAATCTCAAAGACTTACGCTTCGACCTATCGTCATCATGGGAGGCTCAAATGCTCTCATGGCCCAGTGCGCAATATCACCTCGTGGTGATTCTTTCGTTGATGCCCTGTTTTTCGGAGAAGGTGAAGGCGCTGTCGGGAAGATCACAACTATCGTAAATGAAAATAAAGAGAAACCCAAAACAGAAGTCCTGGAATTGCTTGAGAAAGAAGTTTCAGGATTGTTTGATATCAGGCTCCCCATCCCTCAAAATATCAGTGTTGCAACCCCGAAAATGCCGCAGGCTTCGTATATCCTTACAGATCATCCGATTTTGAACACAGACGTCGAAAGTACGATAAAACTCCAGATAACTCAAGGGTGCCCATGTTTTTGTTCATTCTGTTTTGAAGGGAACACACGAAAACCCTTCAGAGAATACGACCCTGCAGATATTCTTGGGAAAGCCCTGGAAGCAAAAATAAAACACGCTCCGACAGAATTTGATTTCCTGAGTTTCAATTTCAATCTTCATACAGGCATCTCAAAGATAATCGCTGATCTGAATGAAATAGCAAAATTCATAAATTTCAAGAGCCAGAGAGCAGATATCCTGGCAATGCGCCCTGAGCTTCTTGATATTGAGATACTTTCCGGGAAAAGGACTTATACGATAGGCGTGGAGGGAATAAGCGACAGGATGCGGCGCTATTTGCATAAGAGCCTGTCTGAAAAGGAACTTCTCGCTTCGCTAGAACACATTTATTCCAGGAAGCCAAGGCAATTGAAATTATTTTACATAATAACAGGACTTGAAAATGAAAATGACCTGAAAGAATTCAAGAACTTTATAAAGAAAATTAAACTATTGAAGACTGATTTATCGCCAGGCTGCCGGTCTATTATGAGTGTTGGTCTTCTTTCGAACCTTCCTTTTACACCGCTCCAATTCGCCCCCACAATAACCGATCCAGAGAGTATAAAACCTATAAAAGGGGATATAAAAAGAGATTGCGAAACAAATAATTTTGAGTTCAGGATGGCGCAGGATCTCGATGAATTCCTTGTGTCGCAGCACATCGTTCTTGCAGGATTCGAATGCTTTGATGTGGTCTTGCATTCTGCAAATAATGGGATATATTTTGACGGTGAACACATTATCGGTGATAAGAACGCGCTAATCCTTGCATTGAGGAATGCATCGGGCGCCGGTATCAATGGTTTAAAGGATGAAAGTTACACGTTCTCGTTCGAAAACATAAAAGGCACACCTTCAAAATCATTTCTTTTCAGGATGTTTAACGAATCAAGGAATTTCAAGGACACAGGATATTGCTTATCAGGAAAAGGAGAATGCATTGGCTGCGGAGGCTGCAAAGATCGCAAACTCCTTGAGCTTGCGCAGGTCAAACCGGAATATATGGCCAGGCTGAAAAAGATCGTTGAGATAAAGAAAAGGCCACAGATAGTACAGGCAATCGTTACTATTAAAGAAGCGGGGCGGCATCTCACACCTGAAGCAAAATGCTCCTTTGCCGGAAGAGCCATACTTGAAAATATACCTTCACTTGTGAAAAATTACCTTTCATGCAGGCAGGTACCGAATATGACGGCATCAAAAGGTTACGGATTCCTTTTCGGGCGGTTCCTGTATGATATTGAATTTATTGTGTCATCAGAGGTTTTCCTTGAACACATTAAGAAAAATACGATCGATACGCAGATATTGAGCATTTCCCTGGTGACAGGTGAGATCGGGAATAAGTTCAGGGTAACTTCATCATGGAAAGATCCTTCAAAATACAGTTTCCAGAATCGTTTGCAGGAATATATTATGTCAAATGGACTTGGTTTTGATATAAAGAAACAAGAAACAGGGATATATTTTGAGATCGCTGCCCGTGACAGGAAAAAAAAGTTGCTGGATTATGCAGTATTTCATCAGGATGGGGACACCGTGACCCTTGAGGTGGCGACAGGTTCGAACTTCTTGATTATTGATATGCTAAAAACCCTTTTTGGCGATGGTTGGAAGGATGCGTTGGTAGAATCGGTTTGACGGTGTTCTTCTTTTCATATCCTGTAAGCAACAACTTCGTTTTAATCAGAAAAAGATATTTGACATAAAACCATAACAATACCAAATACTAAACAGGAGTATCATATTATGAAAGTAGTCGCATTCAACGGATCAGCTCGCAAACAGGGCAACACAGCAATTCTCATCAAACATCTGTTCGCAGAGTTGGAAAAAGAAGGAATTGAAACAGAACTCATAGAGCTTGCTGGTGAAAAAATTCAGGGCTGCATCGCCTGCTACAAATGCTTCGAAAACAAGGACAGGCATTGCGCGGTCAAGGATGACATTGTGAATGATTGTATTGAAAAAATGGCACAGGCAGACGGGATCATCCTTGGTTCACCTACATATTTTGCAGACATAAGCGCGGGGATGAAGGCACTCATCGAACGATCTGGGATGACAAACTTGGCAAACGATTGTATGTTCAAACACAAGGTCGGCGCAGCAGTGATCGCAGTACGAAGAGGCGGAGCGATCCATGCATTTGACTCAATAAATCATTTTTTCCTCATAAACCAGATGATAATTCCAGGTTCAAGCTACTGGAATATGGGTCTTGGAAGGGGAATAGGGGAAGTGGATAAAGACGATGAAGGCATAAACACAATGAAAAACCTCGGTAAGAATATGGCATGGCTGCTGCAAAAGATCAATGACTGAAAATAATAATAATCTCTAAATTGCCAGACAACCTGTTAAATACAAAGAAAAATAAGTAATATCATATCCGGTGAATTTATTATGAAAACAATTGATGAATTAATTCAAAAAGCTGTTGAACTCCAGGCCGGCGGGCTTTTGACCGGGCAGATCGCAGACGAATTGAATGTGTCCCGCGAAACTGCTACATGGCTCCTGGTACATTCAAAAAAGGGCGATGCTACTGCCGCCCCAAAGGATATTTATATAGATTGGAGCAACATCGGGCGAAGCTCAACCAGGCAGAGGCTGATCGCCAGTTCATTGACTGATATGGTTGTCGAGTGCCTGAGCAAAACAGAAACCGATATTGATATTGATGTAATAGTTGGGGTTGCACTTTCTGGAATTCCTCTTGCGAACATGATAGCGGAAGAACTGGGTGTAGAATTTGCCACATATCATCCCAACAAGCAAAAATTGGATCCTGAATTAGATGGCGCAAAAGGAACAATTAGCCAGAACTTTGCAAAAGTTTTCGGGAAAAATTGTGTCCTGATCGATGATGTTGTCACATCTGGAACTACTCTTACCGAAGCAATATCCGTGCTAGTGTCCCTGGGGGCAAAACCCGTAGCGATAGCTGTCCTGATAGATAAGAAGGGAATAGATGACATTGCGGGTGTTCCTGTTAATGCGCTGCTGCGGGTAACAAGAGTGGACAAAATAGAAACGGAATAATCAATCCACAATGCCAAATTGGGCTATACATTTACTTGTTCCTCTTCTTACTTGGAGTTATAAATGACAAAAAACCTCATGGTTGTGGGAACAGGTTCCCATGTGGGAAAAAGCATAATTGTTACCGCACTTTGCAGGATCCTCTCAAAAAAGTATTCGGTCGCCCCTTTTAAGGCGCAGAACATGAGCCTTAACTCATGGGTAACAACTGATGGAGGAGAAATCGGGATCGCCCAGGCGATTCAGGCAAAAGCGGCAGGTGTCGAACCCACATGCGATATGAATCCAGTATTGCTAAAACCCAAAGGTGATCATATGTCCCAGGTCATCATTCTTGGAAAACCAGTTGCTGATAAGGAAGCCGGGGATTATTATGATTCCATCGATGAGATAATGTCAACTGTTGCGGGTGCCCATAACCGGCTTTGTGATCTATATGAGTTGATAATAATTGAAGGCGCAGGAGGAGCTGCTGAAATAAACCTGTATCACAGGGATATCGTAAATACAGGCATGGCAAGACTTGTCAGGCCGCCAATGATACTTGTGGGGGATATTGAGCGCGGCGGTGTTTTCGCAAGTATTTATGGAACCCTACAGTTGCTTCCCGATGATATAAGAGGTCTTGTAAGGGGTTTAGTAATAAATAAATTCAGGGGAGATATGAAATTGCTTGAGCCGGGAATAAAGCAGCTTGAAGAACTTACTGGAATCCCCGTGATTGGTGTTATTCCATTTACGCAACTTCGGATCCCTTCCGAGGATTCTGTATCCATAAATGATAAAACAAGTAACGGTCACCCAATAAAAATTGTGGTGATACGATTGCCCCACATATCAAATTTTACTGATTTTGAGCCTCTTGAACATTACGCTGATATTGAATATGTGGAATTGAATGATGAGCTTCCCGAATCTGATGCGATCATACTGCCTGGGACAAAAAACACTATGGATGACATGAAAGCGCTTGTTTCAAGTGGAATTGGACAAAAGATAATAATGCAAGCCATGAAAGGTATCCCAGTTATCGGGATATGCGGAGGCTACCAGATGCTTGGAACTGAAATAATCGATAGCGGTATAGAAGGTACTGGCGGGGCAAGCACAATAAAAGGTCTTGGGCTTCTTGATGTTTCCACTCGCTTTGCTAAATATGAGAAAAAAACACGACAGGTTGAAAAACCCGTTACTGGTAATGGAAAAATTCTGGGTGCCATAAAGGGACAATTAGTAACAGGATATGAGATCCATATGGGTGAAACGCATGGATATGAGAGGGGAGAGGAGGTGGCTTTCGGGGATGATGGGAGCGTAAGTGAGAACGGGCTTGTTATTGGCACTTATCTTCACGGGCTTTTTGAGAATGATAATTTCAGGAACTCCCTGCTTGGATATTTATACGATCAAAAAGGATTACTATATCAAAATGAAACCGTAAGCGATGGAATTGAGGAACTTGCAAGGTATATTGGATCTCATTTGAATATGGAGTTAATAAACGGGATGCTGGAGGAAACATGAAACAGCTTTTAGATATAGCCCATAAGATAAAAAGTATGGAGATACGGGGCGCGGGAAAAATTGCGCGGACTGCGGCGGCGCAACTTCGCGATTATAGCCAGCGCCAAAATACTGCGGATATTTCACAGTTCAATGATAAGATGAAAATCGCCGCCGAACTTCTAATAAGTACGCGCCCCACGGCAGTATCTTTGCCAAATGCGGTTCGAGCCGTAATGCGATATGCTGGCGAAACCGTTGCAGAGGCAAAAGCTGATATCAATAAACGGGCAAACGATTTTATCGAAAACTCCGAGAATGCAGTGCGAAAAATCGGGGAAATAGGCGCAAAAAGAGTGCGTGACGGTGATACGATTTTGACACACTGCAATTCATCAGCAGCCATATCGATAATTGCAGCAGCACATAAAGAGGGAAAAAATATTCGGGTCATAGCTACGGAATCCCGTCCAAGGTGGCAGGGTCATCTTACTATTAAACAGCTTGATGAGAAAGGAATAAAAACGTCATTAATAGTGGATTCTGCTGTGCGATATTTCATGAAAGAAGTTGATATTGTTATCATGGGCGCAGATGCAGTTACGGCTAACGGCTCTGTGATTAATAAAATAGGGACCTCCCAGCTTGCGCTTTGTGCGCATGAAGCAAGGAAAAACGTGATAATTGCTGCCGAGACTTATAAATTCAGCCCAGGATCATTATTGGGCGATCTTATTGAAATAGAAGAGCGAAGCAGTGGCGAAGTGATTAACGATGAAATATTGAAGGGTTACACGCATGTTTCTGTAAAAAACCCGGCATTTGATGTTACGCCTCGCGAATATATCGATCTTATATGTACGGAGGTTGGGGCGATACCTCCTGAAATGGCATATATTATTATCAAGGAATATCTGGGGTATAGTTTAGAAGAGATTAATTCCAATGCTAAAAATAAAGCGTTCAATCATAAATATTAAAAAAAAAGTAATCCTTATGTTTAAATAAGGATCGCGTTAATACTGCCTTCCTGTCCAGGCCTGTTAGTGATGCGAGCGCTTCCAATTTCAGTTTTGATTATGGAGCCTTTTGTCATTATGTTTCGTCTGATATAGTTTTTATTAGCCGGATTTCCAGTAACGGTTTCGATCTTTACTGTCTTTGAGGTTTTTGTCGATGGGTCTATTACTATTGCGGTTTTCGCTCGTAATAGTCGAACTTTTAATTGGCCGCCCAGAGTTTTTACTGTCTTTCTAATAGTTTCACCAAGATGGGTATTTGCCTGCTCTCCACCCAGTTCGTATTTTCTCTTGCCTCTGGCCTGTATTAATCTTCCGCCTGTATATTTCCGTGTTGATTTTCCCTGAAACTTCATAATGATCCTCTTATATCTTAAATTATAGAATAATTATTTTTCCGCTTAAACGCAGTGATGTAATAAAAGCTTTCGCTTGGAAAATTTTCACGCTTTATCTTTTCATCTCAAAATTAGTCATAGATCATTTTCCTCAATATATTTCATAACAAGCACTTCCAGAACACCGCCTTCCCAGCTGCGTTGTTTTATCAAATTCTTCATCTTTTTTGTCGCTTCAATTTTGGTTGTTATTCCTGCTTTTATTAATTCCATTAATACAGCTACACAAATACGAATTTTTATCCGTTCAAGCATTGCAATTCTTCCTAGAGAATATGCGGCATCGGCATCATCTGTTATCATAAGAGAAATGTTTTCTAAGATACATAAAGCAAGGCAGGACGCTTCACCAGAATATACATTTCTTGAGAGATATTTTGAAAATGCTTCGTTATTTATATTAATGCATTTAATCTTTCCTCCACTGATGAACTTCAGGACATTTTTTGCCAGTCGGGATTTTTCATCCTTATAACTTGCTATCTCTTTTAATTCAGCATCAACAATATTTGTAATATAGACTTCTGTAATTTCAAACGAGTCCTCCAGAATTCCCATGAATTCGAGAGAGAGTAGAGAACTTGTATCCACAACTAGTTTCATGAAAGACCCTGAGCGAAGGATTCCTCCGCAATATCTTTATAATATGCCACTTTCTTTGATTCTTCATAACCCAGGATATTGACAAGTTCATCAAATGAAAGTTTTCCCTCTGTATATCGTTTTGCTGCAAGTTTCTGAATCTCTATCAGTTCCAGCTTGTGGGTAACATATTCCCTTACAGCACCCCTGACTATATCTGATCTGGATCTCATTTTTTGCCTTGCCAGTTCGTCAAGTTTTTCTATAATATCTTCATCTTCTCTAAAGGTTAGCATTTGAGTCATATGTATTACCATGTATTACATTGATATATTCTTTATGCTCATCCTTTGTCGAACCTGTTTAATTTTGATTTGAATGTAAAGAGGAAATTTTAAATACTGACGAGGAAGTTTATCTATTTAGGTCGGTAACATATGGATGAATTTTTTGAAGCAGCAATCCAGGAAGCCAAAAAAAGTTCTGCTCAGGGAGGGATACCTATTGGTTCGATTCTTGTGAAAGACGGTAAAATAATAGGGAGAGGTCACAACCAGAGAGTCCAGAAGAATGACCCTATGGCTCATGCAGAGATTGATTGCTTGAGAAATGCAGGCAGGATCGGAAGTTATAAGGAGACAGTTCTTTATTCCACCTTAATGCCGTGTTACCTTTGTGGAGGAGCAGTTGTCCAGTTCGGCATTAAGAAAGTAATTGTTGGCGAATCAAGGACATTTGAAGGCTCTGAAAAATTTATGAAGCAACATGGAGTTGAGGTAATAAACCTTGACAATAATGAATGCATCACAATGATGCAGGACTTTATTAAGAAAAACCATGACCTGTGGTTTGAGGATATCGGTAAATAAGCATTAAAATTGCAGAGGAAAAATATGAAAAATAATACAATAAAAGGCTTAATCGTAATCATAACAATCGCCTTTATAATCTCTCTTTCAGGATGTGTTGGTGAAAATACAACGAAAATTTCAACTGAACTGGAACAGCAAGTGAACGATAAGGCTTCGAACCAGCAGGTAAATAATGATCTCCTGTTCCAAACATCAACAATTGATGCTTTGCTTGAAGGCGTTTATGACGGAAACGTTACCTTTGGGGAGTTGAAGAAATATGGTGATTTTGGAGTGGGTACTTTCAACGGACTTGATGGGGAGATGCTTGAACTGGATGGCAAAGTGTATCAAATAAAGACTGACGGAGTTGCTTATGCTGTTAATGATTCGATGAAAACGCCGTTTGCTGCTGTAACTTTTTTCGAACCTGATGAGAAAATATTTTTAAACACGACTATGAATAATTCGCAATTCCCCGGATATTTAGAGAGTAAATTCCCAACTAAAAACATAATCTATGCTATTAAAATAAAGGGCAATTTCGATTATATAAAGACAAGAAGTGTTCCCGGTCAAAATAAGCCTTATCCAAAACTGGTTGAAGTTACTAAAAACCAGTCAACATTTGAGTTCCATAAAGCCAACGGAACTATAATTGGGTTCTGGCTTCCTGTTTATATGAAAGGAACAAATGTTCCTGGGTATCATTTTCATTTTATTACCGATGACAGGACAGCAGGCGGACATGTGCTTGAATACATAATGGGGAATTCAAGTATTGAAATTGACTATACTTCTGACTTTTTAATGGAACTGCCAAAAACCGAGGATTTTTATAAAGTTAACCTTCAAGAAGATAAACAGGCAGAACTGGAGAAGGTGGAGAAATAAGATTACCACACCCTCTGTGGTATATTTTGAATCTTAAATAAGAAGCAATCATGAAGTTGCGCCATATAATACCATTCGGACTACTTGAAAAAGAAAAACCTAGATACTTTAACGAGCTATTCAAAGTTTTTCTGCAAAACCGGGACTCATTACCTTATGCTTATCGAATACTAACGAGGGGTGTTTGTGATGGATGTTCGCTTGGTCCGCAGGGTGTTCATGATAAGGTGATGGATGGGATACACCTTTGCACAACAAGACTGCGACTTTTACGTTTAAATACAATGCCGCCAGCGGGTGACAAACATCTTCAGGATGTGAAAAAACTCCAGGCACTTTCAGGAAGAGAACTAATGTGGTTGGGGCGTCTTTCGTTCCCTATGATTCGAAGGCGGGGTGAAGAGCGTTTCGAGCGTATAAGTTGGGAAAAAGCAATTAACATAGCAGCAGATAATTTAAAAAATATTCCGGCGCAGAAGACAGGATGGTATATAACTTCAAGAGGACTTTATAATGAAGCTTATTATGTTTTCCAGAAAGTTGCACGCATTTTTGGCAGCCAGCATATTGATAATTCAGCCAGGTTGTGTCACGCTCCTTCTGTTATAGGACTTCATGAAGCACTTGGAACGGGTGCTCCCACATGTTCGCTCAAAGATTTAATCGGGACGGATTTACTCATTTTATGGGGCACGAATCTGGCAAGCAATCAGCCTGTAACCATGAAGTACTTGTATCTGGCGAAAAAAAAAGGGACGCGTATAATTGTAGTAAACCCTTATTGTGAACCTGGATTTAAGAGATATTGGATTCCTTCTGTTGCGATAAGCGCTATATTTGGAACAAAACTGATGGATGACTATTTCAAAGTCAAAGTAGGGGGTGATATCGCTTTCGTGTACGGGATTATGAAAGTGCTGGATGAAAATAAATGGTTCGATTACGATTTTATTAATAAGTGCACGGTTGGTTTTGATGCGGTTCTTGAAAAAACCAGGAAAACAGACTGGGAAGAAATCGAAAAAAATTCCGGCCTAACGCGCCAGGACTGTGAGCGTTTTGCAGACCTTTATTCAAAGGCTAAAACATCAGTTTTTCTATGGAGCATGGGTCTTACACAACATAAATTCGGTGTTGAAAATGTGAGATCAATTCTTACCTTAGGATTATCCAGAGGCATGATTGGTAGAGAAAAATGCGGATTTATGCCAATTCGCGGGCATAGTAGTGTGCAGGGCGCTGCTGAGTGTGGCGTTGCACCAAATAAATTTCCTTCTGGAATGCCAATTAATGATGAAACTGCTAAGCACCTTGAATCGCTTTGGGGCGTGAAACCTCCAACCAAAAACGGTTTTTCTGCACCTGAGATGATAAGCGGGGCCGCTGATGGTAGTATCGAAGCGCTATATACTGTTGGCGGGAATTTCATTGACACCTTGCCTGATCCTGAATATGTCAGACATGCTCTTCAAAATCTAAAACTGAGAATCCATCAGGACATAGTTATGAACTCTTCAATGCTTCTCGATGCTGATGTTGTATTGGTTTTACCCGCAGCGACACGATATGAAACACCTGGTGGAATTACGCAAACAAATACCGAAAGACGCATCACATACTCGCCTGAAATTCCTGGCCAACGTATTCCTGAAACTAAGCATGAATGGGAGATACCCATCCTTATTGCGAAGGAATTGATACCAAATGCTTCAACGTACTTTCCTTACAAAAACACAGCCGAAATAAGAGATGAAATGGATAAAGTCATACCACTTTATAAAGGTATAAAAGATTTAAAGGAATTCGGTGACAACTTCGTATGGGGAGGAGACCGCCTGTTTGGCGATATGAAATTCAAAGATGAGTTAGATGGTAAGGCGCAATTCAAATTCCCCAACATAAAAAGCTATGAGAGTTCATCAAATGAATTCATACTTTCAACACGACGAGGAAAACAATTCAATAGTATGATTCTTGACATCAATGATCCTCAGACAGGAGGTTCCAAACGCAACACACTATTTATTAATGACAATGATGCAAAAGCACAGGGATTTGAGGATGGTATGAGGGTTATAGTGACTTCAAATTTTGGTAAAACGGAATGCATTTTGAAGTATGCTGATGTAGCAAAGAGCACAGTTCAAATGTTCTGGCCTGAATGCAATGTGCTTATTCCATCTGAAACTGATCCGATTTCCAAAGAACCAGATTACAATGTTTACGTGAAATTGTTTCCTTCAAAAGTGATATAGATAAAGAGTTATCAATCCTATTAAGCTTAAGATAATCGTTGATTTATTGGTTTTATTTTCAGTGAAATACTCATATCCTGCCAGGGCTATCATCGGAAGTACAAATGCAATAAGGAGATTCCCCCCGAATATCCCGGGAAAAGTCAGTAAAAGCAGGAGTGAATTACCAGGTTTTTTCTGGAAATCTATCTCCTTTAGAACTTTAATAAGGATAAAGCCAGAAACTGCCGCAAGCGCAGGAGCTGTTGCCCAGAGTAACAATGCCAGAGGGAGTTTACTGAAAAAAGGGGTGATGAATAGTACTGGAAGAAAGGCGATAGCTGTGACTATACATGCGTTGCCAGATTTTGCCCCGACAGAAACTGCGCCTGCGCTTTCTATGTAGGTGCCAACGGTGGGTTGACCGAACAGTGCCCCTACAGCTGTTGATACTCCCTCCACATGCATCACTTTCTCGATGACCTTATCTTCGTCTGCCAGTTTCATGGGAGTTACAAGCGCTTTTAAAGTACCAGTGACATCCACCAATTCAATGAGAAAGAAAATTAATATCAAATGCAGGTAGTTAAATGCATCTACAAAGTTTAACATAAAAATGACTTTTGAGGGGTCTTCTATTCCAAAATTGAAAGCAGGGTACGCTGTATTAAAAATAGAAGGTGCTATTATCAGAGCCAGGGCAATGCTTGCCAGCATGGCAATCCCTTTAATTGCTTCGGGCAATTTTTTATAAAGAAAAACGATTAAGATAGCCAGAATGAAAAACGAAAAAACGGAGAGAGTATCATAATTTGCAGGAAGTGTGGGCATTCCCGGCACTGAGCTTGCCTTGAAGAGTCCTGCATCAAAAAAAGCCAGATAAAGTAAAAACACAGCGACTGCAAAGCCCCATACCAGAGATAAATTTTGAGGGATCTCTTGTCCGAACCTTTTCCTAAGACCGCTAACACTAATAATTAAGAACAGAACGCCAGCCCAGAACACGATGCCAAGAGCGGTTGGAAACGGTATGCCAGCCCCTACAAGTCCAAAAGCAAAGAAGGCGTTCTCGCCCATATATACGCTCTGGGCGAAGGGCACATGAGCGTATATACCATTGGCAAGCGTGAATATGATTGTTACGATTATCGTTGTGGTCATCAATGCCCCAAAATAATCCTGGCCAACGCCCTGTGCTATGATCGAAGGGCTGAGGATTAAAGCGTACAGAAGCAGCGCGGCATTTAACAATCCACCTACGATATCCTCTTTTTTGAATTTCATATCTGGAGGTAGGTTCCCACCCCGATCCACCAGGTCTCGTCTACCTTCTGGACGTAGCTCATCTTGGGTTCAAGGGTCATATTGCGGGCCGGGTTTAGATAGTGGTAGAATATGAATCCCCCTCCGTGCTGAGCCAGGGAGATCTCGATCCTGGTATAATTGACCCCGAAGGGATCCTGAAGCCCAAAGAGGTCTGTTCCGATCAACCGGGGCTGATATGGAAGTGCCAGGGTCGTTCCTTGATAATCGAAGGCGTAGATATAGAGGTTTCCGCGGACGAACGTGCCGTTTATGTCGTTGAATTCCCTAATCGCGGCATCCTTGCCATTTTTCCTGGCATATGAAATCGCCTCATCGACAAAGGATTTGAGGCTATCTCTCACCTGGGGATCTCCCCCTACTTTAACAATCGGGTCATCCCTCTCTGCTTCGTAAATGCCGGATCCGATGAGCCAGTCCTGATCCACCATCATGACAAAGCTGAGTTTAGGTTTGATTTTGAAGTTGTCTGAAGGGTCCGAATAAAGATAATGGACGAACCCTCCACCGGATTGTGCGGTCTTAACTATTTCCTGAATAAATGCTGTGCCGTTTGCATCTGTTAGATTCCACCGACTCTTGCCGAGAAGGTCAGGCTGAAAGGGGAGTGCCAGTGTGTTAGCCCTGGTGTCATAGGCGAAGATATAGAGTTCGCCTTCCACAAATCGGCCTGTATTGTTATTAAATTCACGAAGAGCGGCTTCCTGCCCATGTTCATGCGCATATTCGTAGGCTTTCTCCACGAATGCCACAAGCTTTTCCGCAGGTACGGTAGATCCATTAGCTGGCATCAAGGGAGTAATCGGCATCCCAGGGCTCTGTGGAAGAGTACCTGTTTCCGTACAGCCGGCAACAAATATCGCTACGATCACTAATGCAAGAGCAAAAATGAGATTCGAATACCTTTTTGGTAGCGACATAAATAAAGAGTGGAGGTGTTATTATAAATAGATGTCGTTCTATCACAGCGATGGCGAAGCTCAATGATTTGAGCAAAAACCATTTATTTTCATGACCTGAGTTTCAGGCAAAGTCTTATTAACCAAAACAATAATTATTGAATAAGGAGTATTATTAAGTAAGGAGTTTCATATTCCATATAATGTGAGGCGGTAAGAATGAATAATTGGAATAATCAGACACATAAGCCATTGTATAGTTATATTATAATTTTAATATTAATTACTATAATAAACGTTCTTTTGTCACGTTTTGCCATATATACCTGGCATATTGCCCCGGGGGTTTCTAATTTATACTTTGCAGTTGCTTTTATGATAGTCTTTACACTATGGTTTGGGGCGTGGGGTGCAATTGCAGCATATATTGGATGTTTTATAGGAGCCGGGATGAGCACAGGTCTGCCACTTGATGTCAATGCCTATTGGTCGTTGGCGGATATCTGGCAGGTTTTGATACCATTGATAGCTTTCAGGGCATTGGGTGCTGATGTGGGTCTTAAAACAAGAAGGGACTTTTTTATATTCGTGATTTTTGGTTTGTTGTTAAATAACATGGCAGGGGCTGGTTGGGGTGTAAGTACGCTTGCCCTTAACGGGATTATTTCATGGAATAATGCGCCTGATATATTCATCGGCTGGTTTATCCCCAATATAATTGTAACAATTGCCATTGCTCCATTGCTGCTGCGATACATTACGCCTTACATTAAAAAATCGGGAGTATATGTTAGAAATTATTGGTTTTAAAACATAAGGAGGAATGACTGTGAAAGCAAATGCAGAAATTGAAGCAGGCGTAATGGCCGCGCTTAATAAGTTTAATAAAACCTATGAACAACGGGATATGGAAGGGGTATTGTCGTTTCTTATACCAGATCCGGATGTGATTGTTATCGGCACGGGTCAGGATGAGAAACGAATCGGTATTGACGAGATCAGGATTCAGCTCGAACGTGATTGATCTCAGATAGATGTAGCATCAATAGAGATCCTGCAGCACATGATTTCGGCAGCAGGAAAAGTGGCATGGATAACTGCAGACATCGTCTTTCATGCAAGGGCTGGTGGAGGGCAAGAGATTAATTTTCCTTCAAGACTCACTGCTGTGCTTGAGCAGCGTGGAAAAAGATGGCTCATAGCACTGTGGCATGTGTCAGCTCCAGCGGCTGGCCAGAAGGAAGGTGAATCCTTCCCTGCTTAGTGATAATCATGAAAAAAGAAAGAACCGCAAGATTGTTGCTATGTGCACTTTTTTTCATTTTTCTCTTGAGTGGTTGTATTCAACCAAATGAGACGAATGAAGTGATAATAGGGGCTATTTTGCCTCTGAGTGGTAATTTATCATATAGCGGGCAGGCCGCACAGGTAGGACTAGATGTGGCAGCTGAGGATGTAAACACATATCTTGCAAATAAAGGAGTAAAAGTTCGTCTAGTAATTGAGGACGATGAAAACAATCCTGTGGTCGCCTTAGCCAAAATTAAAAAATTAAAGGAGATGGGCGCAAGATTTGTGATAGGTCCGGATGCAAGTGCGGGGGTTGAAGCTGTCAAGCCTTATGCAGATGAGAATGGCATTATATTGATAAGTCATGCAAGTACTGCGCCTTCTCTCTCTATACCTTATGACAATGTGTTCCGACTGTTACCTGACGATACCCATCAGGCCGAAGCAGTAGCTAATCTGATGCTGGATGACGGTGTAAAAGCGATCGTGCCTATGTGGCGTGGCGATGTATGGGGGGATGATCTATACGAAGCGACTAAAATCAGATTTGAGGGTCTGGGAGGTATTGTACTCGATGGAGTCAGATACAGCCCACAGACTGATTTCTCAAATGAATTGGTACTCTTAAGTATGTAAGTCAAAAGGTCATTTGTCCTTATTTGAGTTCGTATCAGTTCGTTGTTAACATAATCTGAGCATCATTTTTTCTGAATTATGTGGACTTTCGGGTAAATAATCCAACGGTTTATTGACGTCATAGGAATATTGCCAACAGAATGATTAATATATCTTCCAATCGTTTTTCGGATGATTAAAATGCCTGTTATTACATTATTTTACGATGACCTTGAAGAACTCAGCGGACTTGATAAGGATACAGTTATAAAACGCATTCCTATGATGGGCTGCGATATAGAACGGATAGAGAACGACCATGTGGATATCGAGTTCTTTCCGAACAGGCCCGACCTTTACAGCACAGAAGGGGTATCCCGCGCAATAAAAGGCTTCCTGGGCATTGAAACCGGATTAAAGGAGTTCAAAGTAAGTTCATCAGAAATTGAAATAACTCGTGACCATGAGATCAAGGATATACGTCCGTATCTTGCCTGCGCTGTGGTTCGCGGGATGCAGTTCAATTCACGAAGCATAGAGTCATTAATGGCGCTTCAGGAGTCTTTGCACTGGGCAGTAGGCAGGAACAGGAAAAAAGTCTCTATCGGAGTGCACGACCTGGCAAAGATCACACCACCGTTGCGGTATATTGCACAGGAGCCAGGGTTTAAATTCACGCCGCTTGACTTTGAAGAACCCATGACAATGCGCGAGATACTTGAAAAACACCCAAAAGGCATCAAGTTCGCAAATATCCTGGAAAAATTCAAGAAATATCCGCTTATCCTGGACGCAAATGATAATGTCCTTTCATTCCCGCCCATTATAAACTGCGAGCTAACAAAAGTCACGCAAGATACGACCGATTTGTTCATTGAAGTCACAGGGCTTGATCCTTCGGTGTCAATCGCATTGAATATTGTATTAGCTTCACTTGCAGAACGTGGAGGGAAGATCGAATCTGTTTTAATCGATGGGAAAATAGATTCACCAGACCTGACGCCTAAAATAATGAAGCTGAAAGTGAGTGAAGTTGAGGAACTTCTTGGTTTTAAACTCAAGAATGAAGAAATAATCTCATGCCTCAAAAAGATAAGATATGGAGCACAGGCTGACGGGGATATCATTAAAGTAGCAGTTCCCGCATACCGCGCGGATATCCTGCACAATTGCGATCTCATAGAGGATATCGCTATTGCATATGGATTTGACAAAATAAAACCCCTGCTTCCAACAACCTCGACAACGGGTGAGTCCCACCAGATATCCAGGGTCAGGGATTCAATAAACGAAATAATGACCGGTCTTGGCTATTTTGAGGTCATGCCATTCACTCTCACGAACGAAAAAATGCAATTTGACATGATGCGAAGGGTTAAGCAAACGGGTATCACGAATATCCTTTATCCTATAAGTGAAGACCACACCATCGTTCGCCCGACAATACTTCCAACCCTTCTTGAAATACTTTCAATAAATAAACACCGGGAATTGCCGCAGCGTATTTTTGAAGCAGGCGAAGTTGTGCTTAATTGCACCACTTTCCAGCGCCTTGGCTGTGTCGCTATCCATCCGCAGGCTAATTTTACTGAGATCCAGGCGATCATGGACGCAGTTTTAAGGGAAAGACGTATTGAATATACAGTCGCAGGTTCAAGCGATCCTGCATTCATCGAAGGCAGGCGCGCGGATGTAATCATAAATGGTGAAAGAGCGGGAGTTTTTGGTGAGATACATCCTGAGGTAATCTCGAACTTCGGGCTTGAGCATCCTATAATTGGGTTTGAATTGAAATTATAAAGTTTTCGAGTTCGTTAGTGTCATTTATATTTCCCCGTTCTTAGCTTTCAATGGTATTATAATAAAGATTGACAGAAGAAACTTTAAAAATATCCCGTCGAATATCAATATCAGCCACTTTGCAAGGTCGAACTCAGATGCATCCTGATAGTCGATGCTTTCGTCTATTGCCTCTGACTTCGCATCCATGCTGCTATTTCCTGTATTTCTTCAACATTTTCAAGAAATCGGCTACATTTGCCGGCTTTGAAAAATACTCATTAAACCCTTCTGCAAGGAATCGCTCTCTATCCCCTTTCATTGCGTATGCTGTTAATGCGATTGCGGGCGTATTTTCATAACCCGGTTTGCTTTTGATAATCCTGGTTGCAGCAGCGCCGTCCATGCCGGGGAGTTCTATGTCCATGATTATCAGATCATAAACCTCGATTTGCGCTTTCTTAACCGCTTCCTCCCCATTCACTGCTGTTTCAGCCATAAAGCCGCACGTTGTGAGCATCTCAACCACATATTCAATGCTGAGAGGATCATCATCAACCACCAGCGCTTTTGTCATTTAGTATCTCCCATCTTCTTTGCCACAATCGGCAGCGTGAACGTGAATGTTGTCCCTTCACCATATTTGCTCTCTGCCCATATTTTTCCCCCATGCTGTTCCACTAATTGCTTTGTTATCGCAAGACCAAGCCCTGTGCCTCCATACTTCTGGCTGATTCCCGATTCAAGCTGCTCGAACTTTTGGAAAAGTTTGCCACCATTTTCTTCTTTGATTCCAATGCCGGTATCTGAAACAGAAACCTTCGCCATAGCTCCTTCTTTTTTCGTTATTATGGTTACTGTTCCTCCTTCTTCCTTACTGAATTTTACGGCATTGTTGATTAAGTTAAAAAGAATCTGCTTGACTCTCTGCTTGTCAGCCTCTATAAACTCAAGTTCGGGGTCAAATTCCGTTTTCAGGAGCACGTTATGCTTCATTGCCTTTTCCTTTATGAGGGAAAGCGTCTCTTGAATGGTTTCTGGCACTGACATCCTATCAATCACAAGTTCAATTTTGCCGGCTTCTATCTTGGAAATGTCAAGAATATCATTGATAAGGGTCAGCAGGAATTGATTGCTTGTAAGAATATTATCCACATATTTTCTCTGTTTTTCGCTTAATTCTCCTGCCATGCCCTGTTTAAGAAGTTCAGAAAACCCGATGGATGCGTTCAGAGGTGTGCGAAGTTCATGGCTCATATTGGCTAAAAGCTCGCTTTTGGCTTTGTCGGCAGTTTCAAGGCGCAGGTTTTCAATGCGTAGATTTTCTGCCGTCTTGCGTTCTGTAAAGTCACTCACCGCAGTTCGCACCTGCAAAGTCACATCCATTATCTCTATCCTGACACTCTCCAACCTAACAAATATCTTGGAACCATCCTCGCGTTTGAGCCTCAACTCACAGCTTTGCTTCTCTTGATCCTTTGACATAATGCTCAAAAGAAGGTGGTCATTCCACAGGTTAAAATCTGAAGGTACAACAAAGTTCCCAAATCCGCGATCGATCAATTTTTTACGTGTGATCCCAAGTAACCCTGCGCCTGTCAGGTTCACCTCTTTTATAAGACCTTCACGGGAAAAGGTAAAGTATCCGATAGGAGCAAAATCATACAGGTCGATGTACTTTTCTTTCGTCTTCTCTAAATCCATCTGAGTCTTTTTGAGTTCTTCGTTCTGCATCTCAAGTTCGATCTGGTGAACCTGGAGCTCGTGGATAAGTTCATCGGTCTTTTTCCCGGCCATCTCCTGTGAAGATGGCATATTCGCAAGTTTTGCCTCTGCCTTCTCCCTTATTTTATGGTCATGATTTTCTTTTTCTGGCATCGCTTTAGGTTTTTTCATTTAATTCCACCCCATTTATTGTTCTTTCCAGCTCTTTTAACTCAAATAATGTCAATCCGGGCTCTATTATTTTCTGTTTGAACGATTTTGCGAAAATTGTATAATGCTCAATTCGGTTCTCATTGTTCCATTGTACGAACTTTGTTTTTTCCTTCAACTCGGCGAAAATCTTTTTGGCATTGACATTTTCCTGCCATTTACATTCCGTAAATAGGATTTCTTTTGTGTCCTCGTTAATCGATACTATGTCAATTTCTGCGATTTTTCTATCTTTTGTTTCAACATCCCGATATGCTCCCCACCATTTTCCTAAAACAGTGGAATTTATTGGATTAGTTATTTTGAGCGCTTCCATACATACAATTTCAAACTGCTTACCAACATAAGTATTAAAATTCTCCTTGAAATTGCGTGTAAATCCATCAAATATGAATGAATCAAGGTCTTTTATGAACGGGTAAATGAAGATGAACCAGAATTTGAAGTAGTTATCTTTTAATATATAATTGGTATTTCTGCTTTTTTCCTCTGAGGTTATCGGTTTTATCGATTCTATTAAGTCCAGCTCTACCAGGGTGTTTAAATATCTTGTAAGTGCTGTTCTTTCAACTCCTAAAGCATTAGCGAGTTCGTTTATAGTATTCTTGCCAGCAGATATTTCTTTTAATATCGAGAAATATGTTTTAGGCTCCCTTAATTCTTCTTTCAGAATTATATCTGTTTCCTGGTAAAGCAGGGAACCCCTTGTTGCTATTGCAGCCTTAGCATTTTCATATACTGTTTTGCTGCCGTCAAACTCAAGGATATACAAAGGAATTCCACCGGTTATGGAATAGAACTCGATGAGTTTTTCAAACTCTGTATCAGGGAAAAATTTTACAAATTCAGTAAACGGCAAAGGATCAACTTTCCACTGTCCGGTTCTTCTTCCGTACAGGGGACTTTTTCTTCCAAGGACTTCTGTTTCCATTGCGCCAATGCTTGAGCCGCACAGGATTATGTGAAAACCCGCTGACAAAAAGTGAGTGTCCCAGAATGTCTGGAGGATCGAAGGGATTGCTTTGTTTGCATCTACCAGATATGGAAATTCATCAATAACAAGGATCAATTCCGATACATCCTTTTCTTTAAGGTATTCTGCGACTTGCCTGAACTGCGAAAATGGATTAACTTTCAGGGCGCTATCTTTGAAGTATTCGGCGATTTGGACTGAAAATGACCCTATCAACTCTTTTTCCACTTCTTGCGTTGAATGCAGGTAAATTGCTTTTTTGTTCTTTATGAATTGTTTGATAAGCTCAGATTTGCCAACTCTTCTTCTCCCATAAAGCACTACGAACGAAGATGTCTTTTTTATCTGGCTTTCAAGGAATTCCAGTTCCTTTTTCCGGTTAATAAATTGTATGATCTTGTTCATAATGATCCTATGCATACAAAATTATATAAAGATTTACTTGTTCTTCCGAGAGCTTCGGTTTGAGTGGTATCATTTCTCCCCCTCCACCTTCTTTCGTATTATCAGAAGGTTTTGCCCTTTTTCAGTCAACCGGTATTTCTGTTTACTACTACGCGGCTTATCGGGAACGGTCATTTCTAATAGATCAGCCTCAATTAGTGGATTAAGAACTTGGTTCCTGAACTTGGTGCGGTCTGTCCTTCCTGCAATTTCCAAAAGTTCAGTGATTCCAGTATCAATCAAGCACTTATGCAATATTTCAACTTGGTGCCGACTTAGTGCCGACATGGTGCCGATTTTGTCTACACCCGATAAAGACTCTGGCTGGATCCTTTCCCCTTGAACAACTGGTTCAGAAACTACCTTTCGCCAGATAGTCAGAACAAAAAAGCCGGAATCCATAAGAAACTCAGGTTGTCTTAGACCTGCCATACGGCAACGTTTCAGCATATCGACAGTTCCACTGCCTGCCTTTTCAATATATTTTGTCAAAAAAAGTGGTTCAGCGATCAACGGATTGTTGGGTTGGCTGGCATGGGGCAGGAGCAGTTTTTCCAGTGTCAGCGGTGGATGCAAAATACCAGGATTCCAGATTTCAAGCCGGTCAGGGAAAAGCTGTACTTCCACGCTTGCATTACTTGTGTAATCTCGATGTGCCACGGCGTTTACAATACCTTCTGCGACAACTTCCTGGGGGATGTCATATTCAACAGGCGCTTGCGGACCCAACTCACGGGTTCCGACAGACCGGTTCAGTTTCGACATGACAAAATCAACTGCCCTATCCACCATATCAAAGACTGTTCCTTTGAAAATCTGATATGACGGAATCGGCTTGTGCTTCTCCAGTGTATGAAAGTGCATACACTTCACTTCCGAAGAGATCAGAAAGCGCTGGGGTTTGACCCCGAATAACAAAATGGCTGCATGATTGGGTTTCCCTTTATCAAGAAGATCCAAATGCGTTAACACATCAATAACAGGGGTTGTTTCTGCCAGAGCATAATCGCGGGCATTTCGCGCGCGCGATAAGAACCACTGTACTTTTTCAGTCGAGATATCTTCCAGTGTGGCGTCACGCGCAGCCGTTGCATCAAACGGCCCTGTTCGCAAACATCCTGCATCTTCCAGATAGTGGACAAGGCTGGCATATACCGCCGCGATCAATTCCGGCAGACTGGTAAAATGACGTCTGATAAGCTGGCAGCTGCCAGCTTTGTCGATCAAAGCCGCCATTTTGGGATGACACCTAGCAGTACTTTTTTTAACAAAGATAAAACGGGGTTTGGATAATTCACCTGCCAGATCAAATTCACACTCTGTTGGCGATATACCTTCTGCATCCTGCGAACCATAATCACAGCCAAACAACCCGATGTAGATATCGCACTTTCTCACTTCATCAAGATATATCTCATCCGCCCTTCTATCCTGGGCAGGCACATCTTCAAACCTGTCTTAGACACTATTTAAGCAAGATACCTTCTCAAACTCTGATTCCAAATCGAAGCAATTGATAACATCGATAGCTTTCTGTCCTTCAATGGCTACTTTCCGATAAACCTGAACACCTTTCTCCTCGACGGCAATCTTAACAACCTTGTATCGATCCAATATCTCAAAAGCATCCTCCATGCTCATTTCGGAATTACTTTTTTTCATATGGTATTTCAAGACCGATCTTATCTGGTAAGCCAGAGCACAGATGAAAACATAGCCGATCACGCTTTTTTCAGAACTCAAGAAAAAAGGTCTCATCTCGATCTCGGATTTTATCGTTCGAAAAGCCTTTTCAATAATATCTTTTTCCCGATATACTTTTAATATCTCCTCTCCCTTCAAATGTATTTCCGTAGTTGAGAGAAGGAACATGCCTTCATACTTCCTGGCTTTTTCAATAGTTTCAGTTATTCTTGCAAAAGAAAAACCCTCATCAGTAAAATCCAGTTTTATAAATTTACCAACTTTTTGACTTTTCAACATGCATGAAAGGTTCTTTTTCCGTTTATCGGTCAATTTATGCTTACCACTTTCGATATCAGCTTGAGTTTTTTGTAACTTTTCTTCAACCCTTTTTAACCTTGCTTCAAATCCAGCAGCACTCAATTCCCCAATATCCTTGCTATGGCCGACAACATATTTTTTTCTTCTGCTGTTATCCACCAACATTACTTCAGCTAATGAAGTATTTTCATTAATCGGTTTCAAATTCAGCCTAAGCATATCGATAATTTCTCTTTCCTGGATTTGAAGTCTAAGAGCGAATACATAAGACTGCATATTTAGATCCAATTGTTTCACATTTTTGGATGAGATCATCCCTCGATCTACAACAAGGGTGCTATTCTCGATTCCAAAAGTATTCCGAAGACGTTTATTCATAGAATCAACGGTTTTGACATCCGCTGTATTTCCAGGATGCACAGAATGAGTTATTAGAATTCCATCTTGATCTACAACGAGACCCATAACGATCTGAACTTTGCCGTTTATTCCATCTCGATTGTAACCATATTTCGCGAGAGGGCAGCTTTTTCCCTCAAAATATGATGAAGTTATGTCATAATAGATTTTTTCGGTTTTGATGCCATATGCTTGTGTTATTTTTTCATAAATCTCTTTTTGGATGGGTATTGTGGTTTCTTCCTGCAGATAGGGAAATGTTCTTAAGAATAGTTTATCGTTTACTTCAGAGGGTTTGATGTTAAGCAATATCGGGAGTACTGTTGTTTCAAACCATGATGGCAGTTTTCTTCTGCTGCAAGGGTCACAATTCCTGTTTATCGCCATGATTTCAGCCAGTCTTCCCACATCGATTTTCCCTCCACCTTTTGTGGAATATTTGTTTATGATCTCACATATATCCAGTTTTTCGAATATCTTGTGCTGTGCCGCTACATCACCAAAATCCAGTACTTCTTTGATGCTGATCTCGTCTATTAGATAACGGCTTTCTTTGTATCCAAGCCGGTTTATTTCTTTATAAAATGAGTCTATGAGCTTTGGTTCTTTTAATTCTTGAAGCTTTTTTTCAAGTTCGATTTTTCTTTCTTTGGTTAGGTTGTCTAAACGTCCAAGATATAACATCGTCTGATGTTTGAGCTTTTCCTGTTCTTTGTAGGTTCGATCCACTATGTAATAAGTGATTCCTTTTCGGGGTCTTTTTGAGAGGAAAATGGTGGTCATCTCCTTGGTTTTGGTCTTAGTTACTTATAGGTTTTAATGATATAAATAGTTATCTATTGGCACTATATTTAGTCTTAGTTACTATCTTTAGAAAAAGTGATTTCGAGTGTGGGTGACAATATAAAAAACATAAAAAAATGCAGATAGATGAGTTTTAGTTTAAGTAATGCCTAAGACAGGGTTCAACATAATTAGCTGCGCCGACTGAATTGGCTATCGTTGAAATGTTCCATAATCCCTGCCAATCCGTAAGGTTACTAAGGGTACCAAGATATGTATCAAGATTTCCACGAGTAACAAATGTTTTATTTAACATTCCATTATTAATATTTCCATTAACTCCCGGATATAGACTTGTTCCTCTAGAATCTGCCCATGCTATGAAAACAAAAGACCCGTCAGCCGGAATTGCTGCACTCGATGGTATAGGCAAAGCAAGTGTTAAAAAAAGCATGCACAAAACTAATCTATGGAACTGTTCAGTTATATTTACTTTCTTGCATGATATATCATATTGATATTTATTTTTATTATTCATATATAACCATCTCCCATGATAATAAGTATAATTTGATGTAGTATATATAGTTCTGTGATTAGTCTTCGGTACGTAGATGAACATGAAAAAAACAACGAACTGGTACGAACTAAAACGAACTCCGGTGGCGTGAGTTCGTATAGAGTTCGTTGTTTTCGTTGCTATTTTTTTTCATACCAGTACACAGAGAGCACAGAGTGGTGCAGCTTTTCTCTGTGAACTCTGTGCTTTCGGCTTAAACGGATTCCTTAAAGAACCACTTCGATTCCAAAAACTTCGCTACTTCAACAAATATCAGCGTCGTTGATGCAAGAAGCATTATGATCCCCCAGTCCGCCAGGCCCAGCGGCACTGTTTTAAAAAGACCATTAAGCATCGGCGCGTAAATAACAAGAAGCTGCAGTAATATTGTGCTGCCCACGGCATATAAAAGCGTCCTGTTTGAAAAAATCCCGATCTCCAGAAGCGAAAGCCTTTCAGAGCGCCAGTTGAAGGCATTGAACATCATTGAAATGACGATCAATGTAAAAACCATCGTTCTTGCTTTTAAAATGTCAGCAGTATCAACATCAAGGTACCATCTAAATATCAAAAGTGCTTGCACGGCAATAAGAACGCCTACCGCCAGGCCATAGAAAAGTACTCTTTTAGTGATAATCCCTTCATCCCTTTTCCTGGGTGGCTGCGTCATCAAAGCCTTATCGGGGAGTTCAACCGAGAGCGCCATCGGAGGAAGTCCATCGGTTATCAGGTTTATCCAGAGTATCTGGATCGCAACAAGAGGAAGCTCCTGCCATGCCAGCATTGCAATAAGAACGATAAGCACTTCCCCGATGTGGCATCCAAGCCCATAAAGGACAAAATTCTTAATATTCTTGAAAATGTTCCTTCCTTCTTCAATAGCAGACACGATCGATGCAAAATTATCATCAGTCAGTATCATATCTGATGCTTCCTTGCTGACAGCCGTTCCTGTGATGCCCATGGCTATGCCAATGTCCGCCGCTTTCAATGCCGGCGCATCATTTACACCATCCCCTGTCATTGCGACAACATGTCCTTTCTTTTTAAGAGCATCGATTATTCGCATTTTATGCGCCGGTGATACCCTTGCATATACTGACACATTTTCAACGATCTGCGCAAGTTCTTTATCATCCATAGTATCAAGGTTCGCGCCAGTAAGCGCAATTTCTCCCTTGCCGAACAATCCTAATTCTTCTGCAACTGCGCATCCTGTTAATTGGTGATCGCCTGTTATCATTACGGTCTTTATTCCAGCTTTCTGGCATGTTGCGATTGCCGTTTTGACTTCTTCCCTGGGAGGATCGATCATCCCGACAAGTCCCACAAAAACCATCTCTTTCTCGGCATCATTGACCGAAGGAGAGGCTTTAAATTGCTTTTGTGAAAAAGCCAGTACACGCTGTGCTCTGGAAGCCATGGTCTTTAAGATTTCGAGAATATTTGTTTTATCAGCGTCATCAAACTTGACTAAAGAGCCATCACGATAAATATAAGTGCATGAATTTAAAATAACTTCAGGCGCGCCTTTGGAATATGCAAATACTCCATCAGGTGTTGAATAAATTGTAGTCATCATTTTTCTCTCTGATGAAAACGGTATCTCATCCGTGCGCTTGTATCTTTTCTCCATTTCCTGTTTGTGAATTCCACCCTTTGCGGCAAGGACGTTGAGCGCTCCTTCTGTGGGATCGCCTTTTACGTGCCAGGTTGAATTTTCATTCACCAGCTGCGAATCGTTGCACAGAGCGCTTATGATAAGTAAATTCCCAAGTGTTGTCTTTTCTTCTGGCTTGATCTTACTGTCGCCATTCATGAAATCTCCGGCTGGCTCATAGCCTGCGCCTGTGACTTCAAGCATTTTTCCATCAACACAGATATTCCTGACCGTCATTTCATCACGGGTCAGCGTTCCTGTTTTATCAGAACAAATGATCGTTGTGGCACCCAATGTTTCTACCGATGGCAGTTTCCGGACAAGTGCATGGCGCTTGACCATTCGTCTTACCCCAAGTGCAAGACACACAGTCACAACAGCAGGAAGCGCTTCAGGAATGGCAGCCACCGCAAGCGCAACACCCCATATGAACATCTCAATAACATCAAATCCACTCAGGACTCCCAGGATCGAAACAAATGCGACAACGATCATAGTAATTATTCCTATCCATAAACCGAGCCTGTCTAAGTTAAGCTGCAATGGGGTTTTTTCATTTTCGATATGCTCCAGCATTCCTGCGATCCTGCCTAGCTCAGTTCCCATTCCCGTGGCAGTGACAACGGCTTTTCCCCGGCCATATGAAACGGATGTGCCCATATAGACCATGTTTTTTCTATCTGCAACTAATTCTTCTTCTGCTATTTTATCTATTATCTTAGGGACAGGAACAGATTCTCCGGTAAGTGAGGCTTCATCCATTTGCAGGTTGATGGATTCAATGAGGCGGGAATCGGCAGGTATTCCATCACCGGTCTGGAGAAGAATAATATCACCAGGCACGATCCTTAATGCTTTTATCAAAGAATTGCTGCCATTTCTCACAACTGTTGCCGTGGGGGCTGCCATTTGTTTGAGTGCATCTATTGCTTTTTGCGCCCTGTAATCCTGGATAAAACCCAGCACGCCTGATAAAATAACTATGAGTAAAATTATGATAGAATCAGCAGTCTCGCCAAGCAAAGCAGACACTACTGCCGCTACAAGAAGTATAATAATTAAAAAACCCGTAAATTGCGAGATCAGCATCTTAAGGCGGGATATTTTTTTCTCTTCGATAATTTCGTTTAATCCATGCGTATTTAAACGTGCTGCTGCCTCCTGTTCTGTAATACCTCCGGCAGATGTGCCAAGCGACTTAAGAACTGCCTCTATATCCTGATCATGATAATTGGTTTGTTTTAAATTAGCCATTGACATATTGTGACACCTTTTTCACACCTGTTCTTATCATATTGTGCATTCAAACATCTTCAATATAGTCATCCCATGTACCATATTTCATATCATATCACAAAAAGCATACAAATCTGAAGAATCCATATGCACAAGAGTCTAAAATACACAGTTAAATTGCTGGCGATAATGATTGCCATTTTTATTGCTGGTTTTTTTATTGAAAGATCGGCTTTTCTGGATAAAACCTTTATTATGATCAATGAATATTTTATTATTTTTGCATCATTCTCCATCTTTACTCTGACATGGTTTGCGTATGGCAGGTGTAAGGATGACCATACACTTTTCATGGGAGCAACTTTCCTGATAATCGGGGTTTTTGAATTATTTCATATACTCTCCTATCCGTTCATGCCTGATTTCATTACACCAAATACTCCCCAGAAAGCATCAATATTTAAGGAAGTTATCCAGGTAATTACTGCCCCGCTATTTCTTATCAGTGCATATCTTTACAAAGATACGCTTCAATTACTCAACAAATATGTCTTATTTAGTTCCACGATAATATTATCCATTATCCCTTTAACTTCAATATATTATCTTGGATACATTGTTACCAACTATCCCAGGATGTATTCTCCTGATGGTGAACCATCGACTTTGAGGATTTCTCTCTTACTGTTAAGTATTTTGATAATCTTTTATGCAAGTTACATTTATTCAAAGAGATTCAAACAATCAGAAGAAGGGAGTTTGATCTTCCTGGTTTATGGTTTTCTCCTGATGGGTATAGGTGACGTTATAACATATCCATTTGAAACATCCGGAATTTTGCTAAAATGTGCGGGTTTTTATTATGTATATCTTGCCCTTCATCATTCTTATATCGAATTACCCTATGATAATTTATTAATAGCTGAAGAATCACTTAAAAAGTCCAAGGAAGATGCTGAGAATGCAAACAAGGTCAAATCAGAATTCCTGTCAACAATGAGCCATGAACTTCGCACACCTCTTAATTCTATCATTGGCTTTTCTGACCTGTTGAAACAAAAAATGATCGGGGAATTGAATACAAAACAGGAACATTACATTGATAATGTCCTGTATAGCAGCAAACATCTTTTATCACTTATAAATGATATTCTCGACCTGAGCAAGATAGAGTCCGGTAAGATAGAGATGAAGATTGAAAAAATATCTATACCCTCTACGATAAATGATACCCTGGAAATGGTACGGACTACTGCAATGAAACATAATATTAATCTCATAAAAGAATTTGACCCTGGATTGGAATTCCTGGAAGCTGACAAGCAAAAATTAAAACAGATATTGTTCAATCTGCTCAGCAATGCTGTAAAATTCAGTAAACAAAATGAGGGTACAATAACAATAACTACTAAGAAATATGATGAAACAGTCCAGATATCAGTATCAGACACTGGTATTGGCATAAAAAAAGAAGATATGGGCAAACTCTTCAATAAATTCCAGCAAATCGAATCTGCAACTTACAGGAAATATGGTGGTACAGGTCTTGGTCTTGCTATTTCAAAAGAACTTGTGGAACTGCATGGGGGCAGTATCCGGGCAGAAAGCAAATACGGGGAGGGGACTACGTTTAGTTTTAAATTGCCATTAATATCAAGTATGAAGAATTAATACTGAATAGTAAATAGTGAATGGCGTTTTGGATCAAAAGGAAGGCTATTTATTAACACAAAACAATATTAGGATAACCCAGAGAATTATCAATTCATACTTTACATTGATTGGATTTTATGATTGAAGAAAAAAATAATTTAATAAAAAAATTTTCTTTATACAGTATTCTAATAATATTACTACTGGGAGTTGTATTAAACCTGGTGATTTCCTCTAAGATAGAAAATATGGTTATTGAGCGAACCAAATATACAACGGCTTCCATGATAGAAACACGTGCCATGAATTATTATTTAATAGACCTGATAAAAGATAATGAAAATAACTCAAAAGAAGAAAATAAATTTTTTGAAACATTCTATAAATCATTGAAAACCAATGAGATAATAAGAATAAAGATCTTCAATACTAATGGAACAATTCTCTATTCGGATGAAGAACGATTGATAGGTCAGACTTTCCAGGATAATTTAGATTTAAATGAGGCTTTAAAAGGTTCAATTGAAGTCGAGATAAATAGGGGCCTTAACAAGAAAGAGAATATTTATGAACGGGAGAATTTTTCTGGACTGATGGAAATCTATGTTCCTATAAAGAATGAATCTGGTCAAATCCAGGGGGTAGTTGAACTTTACCAGGTATTGGATGATATTGATCGCGATATCTATAATATACAGCTTACAGTTGCGATCATAATATTTTTGGGACTGGGTGTATTGTATTTTTCCCTGATCTGGATAGTAAAAGATGCTTCTGATACCATAATCAAGCAGAATATGGCAATTAAACAGTCATTAGAAGATCTTAAGTCGATAGATATTATGAAATCCCATTTTATAAACACAATGAGTCATGAACTCCGGACTCCATTGAATTCCATTATCGGATTCTCAGGCCTCCTGAAACAAAAGATAATGGGTGAACTTAATGAAAAACAGGAGAAATATATAGATAATATTCTTGTAAGCGGTCAGCATCTTCTCACTCTTGTAAATGGAATTCTTGATGTAATCAAAATTGACGCAGGAAAACTGAAATTAGTAATAGGTAAAATACCGGTGAATATTGCAATAGATGAAAATATAGAGCGCATAAGATCAAAAGCGCAAGAGAAAAAGGTAACAATCAGCAAAGATATCGACCCTCAATTGGAATTCATAGAGGCAGACAAGGAAAAATTATCACAAATCCTGCTTCTTCTTCTTGACAATGCGGTAAAATTCAGTAAAGCAGGGGGTGGAGCTATAAAAATAATTGTAGAAAAAACAGGAAATATGGCTCAATTCTCTATTTCAGACAACGGGATAGGGATCAAGCCTGAAAACCTGCCTAAACTTTTCCAGAAATTCGAGCAGCTTGATTCAGGAATGTCCAGGAAATATCAGGGAACCGGTCTTGGACTTTCGATTTCGAAGAAATTGGTGGAATTGCATGGGGGAAATATCTGGGTAGAGAGTAAATATGGTGAAGGAAGTACATTTATATTTCAAATACCTATAAACTATAAAAATGGAGCTTGATCTTGTGACCAAAGTGCTGGTTGTTGAAGATATTCCACTTAATATGGAACTGATCATTGATATTTTTAGGGCGATGAATTTTATTGCTCAAGGGGCTTCAAACGGGGAAGAAGCTGTCAGAATGACAGAAAAAGAACAATATGATCTTATAATTATGGATATAGAGATGCCGATCATGGACGGCAGGACAGCAATAAAGATAATTAAAAAAAATCCTTCCTATGCAAACGTTCCCATAGTAATTCTTACAGCTTATGCAATGAAAGGGGACATGGAAAAGTTCCTCGCACAGGGCTGTGCTGATTATATTTCAAAACCCATAGATGTGCCAAGCTTTATGAAAAAGATGGAAAAATATAGAAAAGAATAGTTGACAATGAGAGAAAAGGAAGAAAGAGCCCGGATACTGGTTGTGGATGATGAACCGACTAATATTGAGCTCATACAGGGTTATCTTGAAAACGAATATAATGTCGTCTCTGCTTGCAGTGGACAAGAGGCACTTGATAAAATATCTGAAAAAAAACCAGATGTTGTATTGCTTGACATAATGATGCCGGAAATAAGCGGGTATGAAGTATGCGCGAAAATAAAACATGATGAATCAACGCGATTCATACCTGTGGTTATGGTTACGGCATTGTCTGATATCGAAGATAAGATAAAAGCAATAGATGCTGGAGCTGATGAGTTTCTTACCAAGCCAATTAACAGCATGGAGCTTATTACACGTGTTAGATCATTGATTCGAATAAAAAATTATTATGACCAGCTAGTTAAAAGCAAAGAACAAATAGAAGCACAAAATGATTTCAGGTCAATAATTATTAATATACTCCCCATTCTCCTGCAGAGTATTGAACCATCAAGAAAGAATGAAGTCATAAGCCTGATGAGTAAACAGGTAGAAGATGTGATATGGATTAAATATATTCATGATATCCCAAAAGAAATTACTCAAACCGCGATTATATCCTGCAATGTAATGAACAAACTTGGTGGAGGTTTTTCTGTGGAAGTAGCAAATGAAAAGGGATATGTTTTGATAAATAATAAATGCCCATGGGGGGAATATGGAACAATAAACCCTGCCCTTTGCATGATAACCAAAGCTATTTTTTCCAGAATAGGAATACGCATATATAAGAATGTCAATGTATATGTTAATGAAACGATTGCGGGGGGGGATGGGTTATGCCGGATAAAATTATGCCTGGGGGGATAATGCAAAGATGAAAAGATTACATACTGGCGTAACAGGTCTTGATGAGATCATTGATGGGGGATATCCTAAAGGACGGACCTTGCTGATATTAGGAACTACAGGGTCGGGTAAGACAATTCTTGGCATAAGTTTCATTCAACAGGCATGTTCAGAAGGCATGAAATCCATGATCATTGCGACCGAGGAATTACCTGAAGATATCATAATGCAGTCGGAATCCGTTGGGAAACCACTTGAAAAATTTTATAAAAATGGTACCTTGCTTATTGATAAAGTTTACGAAGAGCGTACAATGTATGCAAAGGAGTTACAGGATCTTGGTATAGAAGATATCGATAAACTTCAAACTAATATATTTGGATTATTAGAAAGGATACCTGTTGAAATTGAATGTGTTGTAATAGATAACCTGGGAGTTTTTACCCTTAATATGTCCGCGAATGAATTCAGGGGGCAATTTGATTCTTTGATGGTTGGACTTACCAAAAGAAATATTACTGCCATTATAATAATGGATCTATCTGCGGACAGCCGTACTGAAAACATAGCTTCATATTCAGTTTATGGCGTGCTGCGGTCCTTAATAAAAGATAATCCATTTACTGGAACAAGAGAACGCCTTTTAGAGATATTAAAGATAAGGAATACTAAGATCTCGCTTGATCCTATCAGGTTTGATATTACATCAAAAGGCATTGAACTTATGAATAAATAGCGGGCTTCAATGACTGAAAAATTATTATCTACAGGGCTTCCAACTCTTGATAATGAGCTTGAAGGAGGTCTTTATCCTGGTACGCTTGTTTATCTTATGGCAGACTCCATGACCATGGCAGAGATTTTCTTATACCAGTTTATCCAGCAAAGACCCAGTTATTATGTTAATACTGAACGTAAAAAAGAATATATAATAACTAATTTAAAACAATTTGGGTATGATGATTCTAAGATCAAATTCATAGATGTACATGAGAAGTATTATGAAAAAAGTAGTAAATTAGTGGTTGGTGACGTGATCAAGGATTATGTGATACTTGATTATCTGGTCAAGGAATTGAAGTTGATCGATGCTAAAGAGATTAACCTGGTAATTGATACGATTACGTTCTTCCAGTATCTGGAGGTAAAAAGGAATAAAATGAGGGAATTAATAGATGTCATCTATGACACTACCAAGAGAACGCAAGGACTTGGTTTCCTTTATGGGCTTAAAGGAGAAAAAAGATCTCTTATTGAAAATGAAATTATCAATATTTGCGATGCGGTCTTTGATATATCGATCACGAAAAAAACCGATAAGACCATAACTGAACTGACTATTCCTAAAGCCAGGGACCGTCCCATACACGGCAGTGTCCTGAAATTCAAGATAGAGGGGGGAATTATAATGGACACTTCAAGGGAAATAGCATAATTAAATATAGTCCCGGGCGGATTCGAACCGTCGTCTCCGGCTCCAAAGGCCAGAAGGATTGACCACTACCCTACGGGACTATTGTGGGTTTTGCAATATCGCTATGAAACTACTTATTCCTTTCCTAATCTGGCCTTAAATAACTAAATATTCTTTATGGAAATTTCAAAGGTAAGCTCTCTGTAGCCTATCCTTATGTTCACGATATTTTCTTCTAAAGCCGGGGTCTTCCATCATATGGTCAACCTGCGCATTAAGTTTCAGTTCAAGCTCTGCCTGCTTGCCTGAAAGAAGTTCTTTGCATAAAAGATTTGAGGAATCAGAGGAATAAGTCTGCATTCCTGCCATTATAACAGATACCTTATTGTCAATTGGCGTCACAGTCCCGAAGGGCACAGGTGAGCCATTCTTCATTATTTTTTCAAGATCTTCATCAAAACGGGACACTTTCATGCCCACAGCAACAAATTCCCCTGGTTTTACTTCTTCCGACTTTATCTGCCATAGTTTCTTGTCGCCGCCGATGAAAGTATCATGATAATTGCGGTTCATGCCGCTAAGTACGCGCCATCCTGATTTATTCTTGCTCTTATCATAAGATTCCTTCATGGTACCCATCAAGGAACTAATATTTTTTATCGCCATTATGCGAACATTCCTATTGGGGGTTCGGAATTCTTATGGACAGATTCAGAAAGCGCAGCCTCAAAATGAGCCATCTTTACTTTGCCGCCTGCAAGTATGGCTTTATGCAATGCGTTCTTCAGTAATTTCTCAACAAGATCCCTTCCTGAAAAACCGTTTGTCAGTTTTGAAAGGGCCTCAAGATCTACATCTTTTGCAAGTTTCCTGGGGAAAGTGCCTGTATATAATTTTAATATTTCATGCCTTTCCTCAAGATTGGGCGGTATGAATTCTATTTCCTCTTCAAAACGGCTGCGTATCGCGGAATCAAGTGTATGGCGCATATTCGTAGCAGCAATGGTGCATATTCCATCATGCTCATCTATTCCGTCCATTTCTGTAAGCAGCGCATTTACGATTTCTGATACATCGCCCCGGATCTCCTGGTAACCCCGGTTGAGAGCGATGGCATCGAATTCATCAATAAATATAATGCATGGAGCCATCTCTTCTGCTTTTTCATATAACTGGTGTATCTGTCGTGACCCATCACCCACGTATTCTCCTATGAGTTTTGTAGCCCGAACAGGAAGGAAGGGGACATCACTGGCTGTTGCAAGCGCTTTTGCCATCATGGTTTTCCCGGTTCCGGGAGGGCCATGAAATAAAATATTCCTGGGCATCCATGTCCCGAATTTATCAGGATTCTTAAGATAGCTCTCAATAAGCTTGCATTTCTGTTTTGCTTTCTCCTGCCCGATTATATTTTTGAAAGTCACCTGGTTTTTAATTTCCGGGACAAAAAAATCCGTTTCATAATCTTCAACAATGAATTTTGTATTCTTTCCTACTTCTGAGTTTTCAGGTTCAGCATCAATTACCTTAAAAGCAAAATCAGGGAACATCCGCCTGTCAAAGAGATAGTCTCCTTTTCTGACTATGAATCCGTTCCATTGCTCCCTTGCGTAGAACTCAAAAACGTCAAGTTCACTTGGTTCCGGATACTCATGGAACATTCCTTTTAATGGGTAACCCGCTGGTTTTACTGTTACCGTTTTTGCTCCGGCATTTTTTGATCCGGATGGGTATTTTGCGGTTTTTTTGTTATTTACCCGTTGTTTTGCTCGCATAAACCAAATAATGTCAATCTTCTATTAAACGATTACCCTGTTTTCTGATTCATCATGAACTCTTTTATTCCTAGACCTGTGTTCTTCAGGAGCCTGAAAGCCAATTCCTGTGATGGCCAGGAACCAAGCCCGCAGTCAGGACCGGCGTATTTTATCCTGCCGCCAAATGTAGAATATGCTTTTTGAAGCCGTTTTGCTATTGTTCCGGGCGTTTCCATTTCGGTTACAATTTCTTCAAGCCTGGAAGGTTCTTTCCAGACATTAGTTGCGTATTTTTCATTAAGCACAGCAGCCATTCCAAAAATATCTGTTCGTGAAACACCGACCCTTAAGAATTTATCATGATCCTCAAGGTCCTTTTTATCAATAAGGTCAAGATAAGAAGGATTGGCTGCGGATTCAACTCCGATTATGCCAATGGATGGGACTTTGCAAATGAGCTTGTAATGAAGTGGTGAATGAAGATGGATCTCCGTATCGATCTTATTTGAACCTGAAGTTCTTGTTGCTATAGTAAGCGCTTCTATAATATCATTATCATTGAACATGACCTGCGGATTTATCCCGATGCTGGGTTCATCTATCGATATCGTTGCTATCCTGAATTGTTTTGCATTGTCGATGGAATTTGCTATGAACCTGTCAATGCTTGTTGCAAATGCATTGAGTACATCTTTATACGATGTCCCGCCAAATTGATTAAGATACAATTCCAGTGGCCCGGTTATGCAAACTCTTACTTTCAATTTATTTCCCATTTTTTTTTCATATTCGGCTCCAACGTCTTCAAGAGCAGAAAGTTCCATAATGCGCGCTTTTTCCTTTTTGACAATAAGCGGTTCTTCCTGTGCGGATTCATCATTTATTATCTCAAGGAACATCTGATTCATGTCCCGGAATTGAGGATATGTAGGAATTTCCACGCCAGCATCGATCTTCTGCTGCATAGTACTTTTTAGCAGATCCTGCAACTTCGGATCATTATTCTTCACTGCCTGTGAGATCCATTCCCTGTTCATGCCTTTTAGCAGCGGAAAGCTTCCTATGTCATCAAAAAGTATCATATGCTCTTTGATTTCCTTTTATCGGTTTATAGTTATTGAAGTAATATTTCCAAATCTGAGGAGACAATTACGAGCGTATGTTAAATATTATGCAAATTAATCTTAAGCTTGAACATGATCGACCCGGTTAACAATTTTAAGATCCCTGAGGAATGGATAAAACGATCCGGAGTGCCAATTAAGGAACTCGATGATATGATATCCAGCGGTTGCTATGTGCTTCTTTCAGACGGAAAGCTTCTGCGTCGAGGTTATACCACAGGGACTACGGCTGCTGCCGCCGCAAAAGCCGCAGTTTTGTCGCTTGTTAAAGAGGTTTCGGAAATAGAGGTCAAAACCCCGATAGGATTGCGCGTTAAACTTCATGTAACAGCGGAAAAAGGCAAAGCATCCGCATATAAATTCTCTGGTGATCATGCCACGGATGTAACGAATGGAATAGAAATAATTGCCTGTGCAAAAGAAAACGATACAATTTCAATAAAAGGAGGTATGGGAATAGGCACTAAAAAAGGATGCCCGGCGATCAATCCAGTTCCAATGCGCCAGATAGAAGAGGCCATAAAGGAAGCGCTTGTTGAAACTGGATTAAAAGGCGCACATGTCATAATATCAGTTCCAATGGGTGATAAGATCGCAAAAAAAACATTGAATGAAAAAATAGGGATCACTGGCGGTATATCTATTCTTGGAACAACAGGTTTTGTTGAACCATGGAATGAACACCTGGGCGAGATGAAAGAAGAACTTATCAAGAATGCCCACAAGGTGATCCTTACAACAGGTCGGATCGGAGTGCGTTTTTCCCACATGCTTTTCCCGGATTACACTGTGATACTTATCGGGAGTGATATTTCAAGAGGTCTTGCCGCTGCAAATGGTGAGGTCATTATCTGCGGTCTTCCGGGGCTTATTTTAAAATGGGCAAACCCGGATATATTAAAAAACATTGGGCATCTTACTGTACAGGAAATGATCGATTCTGATCCAAATAATATTATTATTGACCGGGCGCTGGATATAGCTGTGAAAAAATCCGGAAAAAGAGTTGTGTTATTGAACCGGGACGGAACATTACTTAGAGACAGCGCCCGAACGAGTGCTGTGGATGGTGTTTTATGAAAATTGTTGGGGTCGGCGCGGGCCCTGATCTCCTGACAGAAGAAGCGATATCGGCTATTGAGGCTGCACAGGTCATATTTGGCTCTAAGCGGGCGCTTGAACTTGCTAAAGAACATATCAAATGCAAAGCAAGCATACTCACTGAGTATACTCTCAAAGGACTTCCTGGAAATGCAGTTGTCCTATCAACAGGAGACCCGATGCTTTCAGGTCTTGGCAAATATGCGAAGGCTGAGGATGAAATTATTCCTGGCATATCGTCATTACAGCTTGCATGCGCAAGGCTGCGCCTTGATATCGAGGATATTTCGGTTATAACAGCTCATTCAAGGGATATTGAAGTCGTGAAAAAACGGCTTTTGTCAGAGCTTACTCGTGGGAAGAATGTCTTTCTCCTTCCGGATTCGTCTTTCGGGGTGCCCGAAGTCGCAGAGTTCCTTAATAATCAGGGAATATTTAGGGAGATCGCAGTATGCCAGCAGCTTGGCTATCCCGATGAGAGAATCGATATAGGGACATCAGAAGAACCGCCATCTGTTGAAACAGATATGTATTGTATGGTGATAACTTCAAAGGAATAGGTATTGGTAAGAGAAAATAGTGACATCGGTAATCTGAGACGTAAGTTAAGAAAGAAATCAAAAAATAGAACACGGATTACGCGGATGACACGGATCCGTGAAAATCCATCACAAAACTAAAAGAAGGGCATGCAAAGCATGCCCTATACCGTGTAAACTGAGGTTTCAGTTTATCCATGTCATCCGTGTTCGATTCAAACTAAACCTGAAAACTATGGAATATTAATAAACCTTATATTTATGTTATATAAAAAAGATGGACTTAAACTAATTGAAACGGATTTCAATAATGCATATAAATTATCAGGCGCCAGCTCAGAACAACTTATTACAAAAAATCTTGTTCCAGGTATAAAAATAAAAGATGAGAAACTCCTGACAATATCAAACGAAGAATTCCGTATATGGGATCCATTTCACAGCAAGCTTGCTGCCATGATATTGAAAGGCTCTTCTTTCTCAATAAGGAAGGAGTCAACAATCCTTTATCTTGGCGCTGCTAATGGAACTACTGTGAGCCATGTCTCAGATATGGTTGAAAACGGTATGGTCTATGCTGTTGAGATCTCACCCCGCGCTATGAAAGACCTTATCAGGGTCAGCATTCCCCGAAATAATGTTGTCCCGATATTGGCAGATGCCATGAATCCGGGATCGTATCAGAACATGGTTCAAGAAGTGGATTTTATATATCAGGATATAGCCCAGCGTGAACAGGCAAGGATCGCTATAAGGAATGCTGAGTTATTTCTCAAAAATGATGGTATTCTTGTGTTGATAATAAAGGCAAAGAGCATTGATTCCATAAAGAAAACAAAAGAAGTTTTTGATACGGAGATTAAAAAGCTGGATGGGATTTTCAAGGTCAGCCAGTTATTAGATATTGAACCATTTCATAAAGACCATATGGCTGTCGTAGCGCAAAAATTGGGCCATTGAAACATTTAACCCCTTTAGCAAGAGTTGCGCCAACGAAACATTTAACCATATTAGATAATATTACGACCTGATGAAAAAGCTCAGGATATTCATTCAAATCATTATTGGTATATCCATTATTGCTTTTATTTTAAATAAACTTGATCTCAAAGAGGTAATGTCAGCCCTTGGAAAAACAGATTTTACGTATTTCATCCTGGCATGTATATCCTATTTGCTTCTTAACTTGGTCCTTGCTTTTCGCCTGTCATATCTTCTTAAAAAGATCGGGCATAATATAAAATATATCAATGTTTTTTTTTCGCATATGGGCGGAATGATAGTGGGCGATATCACACCAGGAAGGAGTGGGTATTTTTTAACTCCGCCTATTTTGAAAAAGACATCAGGTATCCCTATCACTGACGGTATTGCATGTATTTTTGCTCCGCAGGGTATTGAATTTATTCTCAAGGTTGTAGGCGCAGCGGCGGCTCTAATATATATCTCATCCTTTTCGAACGTAAGCAGGAATTTTATCATATCTGCGATGATAGGGGCTATTCTCCTGTTGGCAGTAGGGATTTTAATGTTACTATTATCCTGGCATGATGAAAATATTTCATCAAAATTTTTAAGTAAAGTCCCATTTATTAAAAATTTCACAGGAAACCTTTCTTTTTTCAAAGAAAAGAGTATTTTGATCAAAAATAGTCTTGACAAAATTTTGATATTATATATGATAGGGTGGTTTTTTGCGACACTCCAATGGTATTTCCTGGCAAAAGCGATCGGAACTGATATTATAGATATCCCTTTTTTTGCTATTTTCCTTCTTCATCCGCTCATTACGATCCTGATGTTCGTTCCAATATCTCCGGCAGGTTTAGGGCTCATGGAAGGCGGAGTAATAGTTGTGTTTTCATTTTTTGGTATAGCTTCAGCCCCTGCAATGGCTTTTTCAGTTCTTGTGAGGATCAATATTTTAGTTGTTGATTTGATTGGATTAAAAACGGTTATGAAAGCCTCGTAAAGATAAATCCCATGGATAATGATACAAGTAAGGATAATCAACCACCCAGGGCGCAGATTATCACAGATGAGAAATCACATTCAGGTGCAAATATTTTTCGTACAAAGCGTTTATGCTTTGCGTTCTTTGCGTTTTTTGTTGTAAAGTGCGTGAAATACTTATTAACATTTTGGTAACTATTCAGATACCTTTTTTTTATTCAATCCGGTCAACACAATAAAATAATCAAAATCAACTAGCTTAGAATATCTATATCGAAAAATCAATATACATTGAGATTATTACAAGATTATTAAGTAAATTCAGTGATTTGATTATGAAATTGAATATTACAAATGAAGAAATTTTAGCCGTTTATGAAGCTGGCCCAGAAGCAGTAATCACTCTTATCAATAGAATTCTGTCCGAAAATCAGAAAATCATAGAGCAGCAAGCTGCAAGAATAAGTGAGCTTGAAGAAAGGGTCAAATCATTAGAAGTTACATTCAATAAAAACAGCCACAATAGCAGTAGACCACCTTCAACCGATAATTTTGCACGTGAAAAGCCCACTCCAAAGAGCAGTCGTATTAAAAGTGGTAAAAAAGTAGGAGGTCAACCAGGTCATGTTGGAAAAACATTAACGTTGGTAGACAATCCCGATAAAACAACAGTCTACAAAGTAAAATTATGCAAAAACTGCGGGAAAAACCTAGACGATAAAATCGCTATAGATCATGATAGAAGACAGGTTTTTGATATACCCCCCGTTAAAATTTACGTCGAAGAACATAAGGCAGAAATTAAGAAATGTTCTTGCGGATGTATCAATATTGCCGATTTTCCTGAAGATGTCATATTTCCTATTCAATATGGCCCACGCATAACAAGTTCAGCGGTCTATTTACATGATTATCAGCTTATTCCCTATGACCGTTGTTGCGAGTTATTATCGGACGTATATGGGTGTGAGATAAGTCCTGCTACTCTGATCAAAGCAGAAAACACTTGTTTTGAGAAACTGGAACCTTTTGAAACCAAAATCAAATCGTTTTTGAAACAATCTTCCGTTGTACATTTTGATGAAACTGGGACGAGAATAAATGCACAACGTTACTGGCTTCATGTGGCAAGCACAAGTCAAATGACTTATTATATGGCTCATGAAAAAAGAGGTTCAATAGCCATGGATGCAATGGCGATTCTACCCGGTTTTACTGGTACTGCGGTTCATGATTTTTGGAGTTCATATTTCAAATATAACTGTAATCACTCACTTTGTAATACTCATACTGCAAGAGAATTGACAGGTATTTATGAGAATTATTTCCAAATGTGGTCGATTGAAATGAAAGCTCTGCTCTTTGAGATTAAAGATTGTGTAGCTGAAACACGAAAAATATCTGATTATCTTGAACCAAATCAAATAAGAGTATTCGAAGAGAAGTATGATCTGATAACCAAAATTGGATTTGAGGAAAATCCACTGCCTTTGCTACCTGTAAATCAAATAAAAAAAGCTGGAAGAAAACGTCAAAGTAAGTCCAAAAATCTACTTGATCGTTTTTCAGTTTACAAAACCGACATTCTCAGGTTTATGTACGACTTTAATGTTCCATTTGAGAATAATCAAGCAGAAAGAGATGTCAGGATGATGAAAGTACAACAGAAAATTTCTGGCACTTTTCGAAGTAGCCATGGAGCAGAAATGTTCTGTCGCATCAGGGGTTACATATCTACTGTGAAGAAGAATAAAATTTCTGTCATCGATGCAATTCAGGATGTATTATCTGGAAGGGCATTCATTCCGAACATAGCCAAATAGAAAAATTGATGATCAATATTAGATAAAAATATAATATATTATAAAAAAGAATAAATGCTAGGCCGAATAGTTACTTTTTTTTATAATATGCATCGTATCGAATCGGGTAAAGGCATATTTGATGCTGTTTATGCTGAGAAAAAACCAGTTGTGCTCGATGCAACAGATTATTCAGCAGACAGTTTTCCTCCTTTTTTTATTCAAGAGGATTTCCATACCCTGATAATTATACCGCTTATTTCGGGTGATGAACTTATAGGTATGCTCAGTATGGCATCATACCAAACAAAAGAATTTACTTCTATAGATATTGAACTGCTATCTGCCATAGGTCAGCAATTGGGCACAACGATGCGCAATGTTTGGTTATATGAAAAGGTACAGCAAGAACTGAAAGAACGCAAGAAATTGCAAGAGGTACATCTTGAAAACCTGCGACTTGAAGCTGCGGACAAAGCCAAGAGCGAGTTCATTGCAAACATGAGCCACGAACTTCGCACACCTCTGAACTCGTCAATAGGATTTTCGGAGCTTCTTAAACAGGGCATGGCTGGAGAATTAAACGAAAAACAGAAACATTATGTGGATAATATTCTTACAAGCAATCAATTCCTGCTGACCCTTATCAATGATATTCTTGACATTTCCAAGATAGAAGCCGGCAAAATTGAACTTGTGATTGATAAGATGTCAGTGCCAGAAACCATTCAAGAGACGCTTTCCCTCATAAAGGAAAAGGCAATGAAGCATAACGTGCTCCTGAAAACGGAATTCGACCCCGAACTTGAGTTTATAGAGGCTGACAAGCAGAGAGTCAAGCAGATTCTTTTTAACTTAATCAACAATGCCGTAAAATTCAGTAAGGAAGAAGGAGGAACAGTAACCATAACAGCGAAAAAAGAAGGGGCTATGGCGCAGATTTCTGTTTCAGATACTGGCATCGGCATTAAGGAAGAAAATGTTTGTAAGCTTTTCCATAAGTTCGAGCAGCTTGAATCGGGAATCAGCCAGAAGTATGGAGGCACAGGGCTTGGGCTTGCGATAACAAAGCAATTAGTGGAACAGCATGGCGGCACGATAACGGCACAGAGCAAGTATAGAGCTGAAAGCACCTTCACCTTTACTTTGCCTATTATCTCATCAATAAAAAAATCTATACAGGCCAAGATCAATCCAGGCTCTTGACCTCGATATCCTTTGCCAGCAATGGCAATACATTATGAAAAGCGCCGATGAAAAGCACACCTGTTTCATCGTCTTTTAGAGAAATATCTATAGCCTTTGCTATATAAGCATCCCGTTCGTGTATAAGCTCATCTTTTATCATGTCATAAGTATTCGCAGCAGCTATTTTGTCGTCGTTTGTCTGTGCCGTCAATAAGGCTTTAATGTGCTCATATTCCTTCCTGAGGAGTTGTGGATTTTCTGTTGCTTCGATAGCCCCCCCCCTTTCTATCAACTTCCTCACTATCTGGTAATTCCTGCTTCCTTTTTCAGCAGTTTCCCTGACTATCCTTAATCCCATATCCCCGCTGCATGGAAGACCATCCTGATATATTCTTGTCCTGCTGTAATCAAGATCAAGACCGTCTATTTCTTTCTCCAGGTCATCCCAGAATTGTTCGATTTTCTTCTGGTTCAGAAGCCATTTTTCTTTCCCAATTTTTGCCATACCCTCTTTCATAAGCCCATCGCTCATGCTACCCATATCAGTTGCAGTATGTACTATCCTTATCAAGAAGAGCTTTCTCATTTAATCCACTGTCTTTGGAATTTCATGCATTTTCTTATAGGAACTTATAGCTTCTTCAAAATGCTTTTGTTGTATCTTGAAATTCGGTTTTTCAATATCTTCTTCACTATCAATATATTCATTCATTGCAAGCATGGCAGCTTCCCTGCATATATAAGATATATCGGCACCAGTTAGACCCAGCATCAACATTATTAAGGACTTTTCATTTAGATTATGGGCGATGGGTTTATCCTTTGTATGGACTTTGAAAATCTCCATTAATTCCTCTTTTCCATGAGGCGAAACTTCAATTATCAGATCAAACCTTCCCGGTCGCAGGAGCGCAGGATCGATCATGTCCAATCGATTCGTAGCCGCAAGGACAGTGACACCCTTGAGTTCTTCTATGCCATCCATTTCAGTTAAGATCTGGCTTACAGTACGCTCAGTTACCTGTGTGTCAGCTCCTTTTCCGCGCACTGGAGCTATTGCATCCATTTCATCAAAAAAAATGATACATGGCGCTGCTTGTCTTGCTTTCTTAAATATCTCCCTGATCCCGCTCTCAGATTCTCCCACCCATTTTGATAGCAATTCTGGCCCTTTTATCGAAATAAAATTAGCATTGCTCTCACTTGCAACAGCCTTGGCAAGCAAGGTTTTCCCTGTGCCTGGAGGACCATGCATCAATATACCCCTGGGCGCTTTTATATGTGTATATTTGAAAAGAGAAGCATATTTAAGCGGCCATTCGATGGCTTTTACAAGCTCTTTTTTTACCTTTTTCAGTCCGCCGATATCATCCCATGATACATTTGGTGTCTCTACAAAGACTTCTCTTGTGGTAGAAGGTACGATCTCGGCAATTGCATTTTCAAAATCATCCATAGATACATTTATATCTAAAATTATTTCGGGAGATATTTGCACCGCATCCATGTCTATTTTGGGCCCGATTTTACGAATTGCGCTCATTGCCGCTTCCCTGCACAGGGCCGCCAGGTCTGCGCCAACGTAGCCATGAGTGACTTCTGCAATTTTTAATATGTCAACGGTCTCATCAAGCGGCATTCCACGTGTATGGATATTTAATATCTCAAATCGGGCGTTTTTGTCTGGAATATTTATGCTGATCTCGCGGTCAAATCTTCCCGGCCTTCGAAGGGCTGGATCAAGGGCATTTGGAATATTTGTGGCTCCAATGACCACAACCTGTCCTCTTGATTTGAGACCATCCATCAATGCCAGTAATTGCCCAACAACTCTTTTTTCAACATCTCCAAGGATCTTTTCTCTTTTGGGGGCTATCACGTCTATTTCGTCAATAAAAATTATACTAGGAGCTTTGTTGCTTGCCTCTTCAAAAACTTCACGTAGTTTTCCCTCACTTTCCCCATAGAACTTTTGCATGATCTCAGGACCGTTCACGTGCTTGAAGAATGCTGAAGTTTCATTTGCAACCGCTCTGGCTATAAGGGTTTTTCCCGTACCTGGTGGACCATAGAGTAATATTCCCTTAGGCGCATCTATACCCAGGCGTTCAAATAACTCAGGATGTTTCAGGGGTAGTTCTATCATCTCTCGTACTTTCTTTATTTCTTTTCCCAGGCCCCCAACATCTTCGTAGGAAATTTTAGTTCCTGTTTTTACTGTATCTTCCTCTCTTTTAAGATGGATAATGGTTTTCGGATGAACTATTACTGCGCCCTGGGGTCGTGTACTTATAATTGTATATTCCTGGTATCGTGATCCAAAGAAAATACGCACTATATCGCCTTTTATAACTGGCAACCCTCCCAATAATTTACCGATATATCTGCTATCTCGCCGGGCTGATTTATTATATGAAAGTTCAATGACGGAGGCAGGTTGGGCGGTCGTTTTTTGTACTTTTACCTTTTCACTTACACCTACCTGAGCATTTCCCCTTATGATACCATCGATCTGGATAATGTTCGTGCCACGCTGCGCAGAAAATGTAGGCATTAATTTTGCTACAGTTGTTCTTTTACCTGTGATCTCAACTATGTCTCCAACTTCAGCTTCAAGCAGCTTCATATCTTCAGGATCGATCCTGGCCAGACCTCGACTTACGTCTTTTAAGAAAGCTTCTGCAACTTTTAATGTTAAATTTTTTGATACGTCTGTGGACATCGTTATTTCCTTTTATCAATAAATTTGTCTAAAACTATTCCATAACATGCGTATTTAGTATAATAATCATTAATATATTACACTGCTGACTTAATATACTTTATTAAAAAATAACAAAAAAATCTATAGGTATACTTTCATCCTCATGTAATAAACCGCTCGCAACTATCAAGCAGTGCTGTTTCCCCAGAATTATTTAAATATCAATTTGTATATCATGGTGTACCATGAGCCTTGAAAAACTTGACATCTCATCGTTAAAAAAATCCGGTTATATGAAGCAGGTACAAAAAGACCTTTTTGTGGTCAGGTTACGTGTGCCATGCGGCAATCTTACATCAAAGCAACTATCAGGCATTGCTCGACTTTCCGAAAAATACGCAACTGGTAAAATCCATATCACGATAAGGCAGGGAATACAGATACCTAATGTTAATATCCATCAACTGGATGCAATCACAAAGGAACTTGAAGATAACGGCACCCCGCCTGGCTCTTGTGGGCCAAGGGTGCGAAATATCGTATCATGCCCCGGAAATTCGGAATGCAACTATGGTGTCATAGATACTTATGGCATGGGAGATCTGCTCGATAAGGAATTCTTCGGCGAGGATATGCCCGTTAAAATCAAATTCGCAGTCACAGGATGTCCTAATTCTTGCGCAAAACCGCAGGAAAATGATCTTGGCGTTATGGGTATCCGGATGCCTGCAATAAATATTGATGCATGCTCCGGGTGCGGAACTTGCACATTCATGTGCCCGGAGAAAGCCATAGTACTTGAGAATGAAAAAATAAAAATACTCTGGGATAAATGCAACCTGTGCGGCGCATGTGTCGGGACATGCCCATCCGATCTTATTACTGAAGAATGGACTGGATATAAGATCTTAGTCGGGGGAAAGATCGGTAAACATCCCAAACTGGGAGTTGAATTAACAGATGCAAAATCCCCGAAAGAAGCAGTGGCGATTTTCAGGAAGATAATAAACTGGGCGAAAAAGAATACAAAAACAGGGGAAAGGTTAGGCATTTGTCTTGACCGTGTGGGATTTGAGAAATTCAAGATGGAAGTATTATAAGGAGAAATTATGCCAGAAAAACTTAATATAGAAAAATCAGCAACAGATTATGAAAATAAGTCCCCCCAGGAAATCCTTGGGCTTGCACTTGCTAATTTTAAGAATATCGCAATATCCTTCAGCGGCGCTGAGGATGTTGTTTTGATCGACATGGCAAAAAAGATCAGTAACGATTTCAGGGTATTTTCGCTCGACACAGGGCGATTGCATCCTGAGACTTACCAGTTTCTCGAAGATGTCAGGAACGCTTACAATATCAATATTGAAGTGTTTTTCGCAAACCGCGACGCGACTGAAAAGCTGGTGAAGGAGAAGGGATTGTACTCTTTCATGAAGGACGGCCACAAGGAATGCTGCGATGCCCGCAAAGTCGATCCGCTAAAGCGTGCTTTGAACACAGTGGATGCCTGGATTACAGGGCAGCGGAAAGACCAAAGCCCCGGAACAAGGGCAAATGTCCCGGTCATCCAGAAAGATCCCACATTCGGAACGGGCAATCTGGTAAAGTTCAATCCGATTGCGAACTGGACATCAAAGCAGGTTTGGGATTACATAAGAGAGAACAATGTTCCTTACAATAAGCTTCATGAAAAAGGATTTGTCAGCATCGGATGCGAACCATGCACAAAGCCTGTGCTTCCCGGACAGCATGAGCGCGAAGGGCGCTGGTGGTGGGAAGATGCCACGAAGAAGGAATGCGGGCTGCATGCAGGGAATGTAAAGAAGTAGAGGATCGTAAGAGGGAATTTCTGAACGGAATGCGCAGAACTTATTATCTATCTTGATCTGTATCTACCGCATTGCCGCAGGAATTCATCAAACGAATTAGAAGCTGGATGCGTATGCATGTAACTCGCCATCGCATTATGCTCCATCAGCCCATCCAGTCTTTCAAATATACCTTTTCCCCTCTGCAATCGATATACAAAGCGCGCATCCCTGTCGCATTCCGTCGTGGAATAATGGAACTCATGCCCTCTTATTATCGCCCCTTTTTTCGCGATCGGTGAATCCGTTACGCTTTGCGCCTCAGTATATCCAAGCACCTGGAGCTTTCCGGTCATCAGGGAACTTGCGCCAAGAACTCCTGACATCCTGTAAGTAATATCGGTTTTGAGACTGGCGCCCAGATAAAGGAGCGCTCCGCATTCTCCATATATGGGCATACCGTCTTGGGCTGCTTTTTTTATTTCATGCCGGGTGTTTGATGCTTCAAGTTCCTTTGCGAAAAGTTCAGGATAACCTCCTCCCAGGTATAATCCATCTACCTGCGGCAGCTTATCGCTCATGGGACTGAAGAAAACAAGCTCTGCCCCCGATCTTTTCAGGGAGTCAAATGTATCCTGGTAATAGAAACAGAATGCGCTGTCATTTGCGATGCCTATTTTTACATCGAATTGCTCATATTGCTCCTCAAATATTAATTCCGGCGCTTTAAAATTTCCAGCTATGCTTTTCACTGCATCAATATCGACGTGCTTTTCAATGAAATCGGCTAATTCTACAATATTCTCTGCAGTATCATTCTTATTTTCATGTGCCATCTCAAGACCAAGATGACGTGATGGGATCGAAAAATTTTTATTTTTTGGGACTGCTCCGATGACGGGAATATTTATGCCAGCGCTAGTTAGCGAATCACGGATAAGTTTAACGTGCCGGTCGCTGCCGATGTTATTGAGGATGATCCCCTGGATATTGACATCATGGTCAAATTCCATAAATCCTTTTACCACAGCGGCAGCACTTCTTGAAACTCCGTGTGCGTTAATTACAAGAATGACCGGAACCTTCAGGATCTTGGCAATATGCGCCGAACTTGCGATCTCGGTAGCATCAAGCCCATCAAAAAGACCCATCACTCCTTCAATTATGCAAAAGTCAGCGCCCTTCGATCCTCGTATAAATGTTTCTATCACGCCCTTTTCTCCCATGATGAAACTATCAAGATTCCTTGATGGGCGGCCGCAAATTCGAGTATGGTGGGTCGGGTCGATGAAATCAGGTCCGACCTTAAATGGCTGTACCCTGACCTTCCTGGAAAGGGCGGCCATAAGTCCCATCGCGATCGTGGTTTTTCCAACGCCGCTGCTTGTTCCGGCAATCAAGAGAGCTTTTGTTTTGGAAATGGGCATGATTCAGCTCACGGAATCGTTTATCCATTCAAGATAATCTAAAGAACCTTCATCGATCTTGAATGATACCACACATGGCACTTCATAACTGTGGATCTCCTTCACTCTTTTTTCGATATTTTTCACTTTATCGGTTCTTGTTTTTACTATGATCCCGAACTCGCCTGCTTCCTCAATATTCCCCTTCCACCTGAAAATAGAAGTAATAGGAAATATGTTCGCACAGGCAGCAAGACGCTCCTCGACAAGTATGCGTCCTATCTTGCGCGCTTCTGGCATATCCCCGGCGGTTATATATATTATTGAAAACATTTAGCACTCTAAAGTTTAATATGCATGATGTGTTTAATAACTTACTGATAATGCTTCCGGAGACAAATTTTTGAATTACAGCGATCTTCTTCTGCCTTTATTCTTATTGTACTGGCTCATCGTCATGATCCTCGACAAGCGCGGGACATTGGCGAAATATAATATTACTGCATTCGGTCCAATAATGATGCTTCGCACCACTAAAGGACAGGAATTCCTGGACAAGCTTGCTGTTCATAAAAGATTCTGGAGGACATTTGCAAATATCGGGCTGCCTGCAATGCTTATTGGTATGTTGATAATGTTCCTGTTAGTGCTGTTCATTGATTACTCACTTATCACATCATTTAAAACAGAGACTGTCCCGCAGCCTTCAAAATTCAATGAAGCAAGGAATATTTTCCTGATCCCTGGCTTAAATGAGTTCATACCTCTTTACTGGGGCGCCATAGCATTATTAGTAACATTGGTAGTACATGAATTTTCACATGCTATTCTCTGTAAAGTTGAAGGCATCAAAGTAAAATCAATGGGCCTGTTGCTTGCACCTATTCCTATAGGCGGTTTTGCTGAACCTGATGATGAACAGCTTCTCGGAAAAAAGGAAGAGAAAGTTCCTGAAAATGGCTTGCCTCCGGAGGAGCCTACGCAGCCCAAGAAACTTGCAACCCGAACCGAACGCATCCGCGTTCTTACCGCAGGTGTAATGGCTAATTTTACTACTGCGCTTATTGCTTTTGTTCTCTTTTTCTTATTGCTGGGATCTATTACCTCAGTTGGAGATGTAATGGTCACAAATGTCATCCCGGACTCACCCGCGCACCTTAATGGCGTGAAACCGAATATGATATTGACGGGAATAAATGATAATAAAATAACAAATGCCACTGAGTTTCTACTCTTTGCGAATAAGCTTACGCCCGGTAGTCCAGTCAAGCTCGATATTATTGAAAATGGTGTAGTTAAACAAATAGAACTTACTGCGACAGGAAGCAACATTTCACTATCAGGTGTAAAGATTTCCACAGTGATAGAAGGTTCGGCTGCCGAAAAAGCCGGGATCAGGGAAGGCATGATCATTGTCCGGATAGATGATACCGAAATAAAAGATGTCAGTGATTTTGTCAATTTCATGAATTCCACAAAAGAAGAACAGATGATAGATGTTTATCTTTTGAGCAATAGTTCCCTTAATGCTTCCACAGAAGTGTTCAAAGCAATTAAATTGGGAAAAAATCCTGACCCCATGGGTGTAAAGAAGGGATTCCTTGGCTTATCCTATTCACCTGAACAGGGAGTAAGTCACTCCATCGGGATAGGTATTGGTCAATTCCCGGCTAAATCTTACCTTAATATGTTGAAGAGTATTCCTTCGTTATTGACAGGCATCACAGGATGGGTAATACTATTTGGATTGCCGATAACTGGTTTTGCCGGCGAGGGATTTCCGGGTTTTAGCGGGCTTCTGATGAATTTTTACGAGCCAACAGGCTGGGTTGCAGTACTTGGGATCGGTGTATTCTGGATATTGAATTCTCTCCTGTGGATCGGCTGGATGAATCTGTATGCAGGGCTTTTCAATTGCCTGCCAGCCGTACCGCTTGATGGCGGGCATGTTTTCCGCGATGTTATGACCTCATCACTTACACGAGTTTTCGGGGATGGCGAGAGGGTAGAGAGAATATCCAATGCGATCGTGATCATATTCGCTTTAATGATTCTCCTGTCATTTGTATTCGTGATGATCGCGCCATATGCAGCGCATGGTTTTTAAAAAAAAGCAAGATTAAGCCTTTTTGTCAAAGGCACATTTTGAAGCTCACCGTATGGGATTTTTTTCATTAAATTTTAAAGTTAAATTTACGTATGCGTATGGCTTCTTTGAACATCTCTATCTGTTCTTTGGTTACCTTCGGATTCTTTTCATTTTCCCAGAATTCTTCAGCATCTTTCCCCTCAAGAATTAATCCTAGTTCAATTGGTTTTGTCATGCTATTTTTCACTTAAATGTATCATTGGATTAATTAGTATAAATACACATACATAATTTTTTAATAAAACACGAAGTAAAACCATGATTATAGTCCAGAAAATAATTTATTTTACATATAGCTGAACACTTTGCGCTCTTTGCGTCCTTTGCGGTGCCCGATTTTTTTCACCGCAAAGAACGCAAAGGACGCAAAGATAGGTTGAATTGTTTGGTATTTAACTATAATATGGATTTGTGTGTCTTTTGACTGTCTGCGCTGCCGCAATGAGTCCGGTTTAAGTAGTGAGGAACTTTCCGGCGCTGGTAATGCAGAATTTCTTGCAGAGCGTGTTTTGATGGATGGTATCGCAATATCCCAGGAAATCGTTTTAGACAGGATCGACAGGATTTACAGGATAAGCACTAAAATCGTATCCTGTCAATCCTGTGAATCCTGTCTAAACATCTGTTGTGGACTGAGAAACGCGACTCTGTGCAGTTCGCAGTGTCGCCCAACCTCCTTCCGATTTAACTATCGCGCACATTGTCCGGCGCGATTGTTAAATAGGCGCTCGTCCGTATCGTCATGCACAGAACCATATAACTATATTTCTCAATATAACCTATTTCCCCGTCAACCTCATCACAACCAAACTCGCCTCATAAAGCACAATAAATGGCAGCGCGACCATGATCTGCGTAAACATCGTTGGGTCGGGAGTGACCCATGCGGCGATGATCAATAAGACGATATACGCATGCCTCCTGTAATTGGCAAGCGTTTTCCTTGATGTTACTCCAAGGTGGACAAGGAATGTCAGTATCACTGGCAGTTCAAAGGCTGCGCCGAGGATCACTGTGGTCGTTACGATAAAAGAAATGAACTCATATACTGAAAAATTGGCATTTATCCCAAGATTGTAGGCATCCTGATAAATAAAACTCAGGAAAAAAGGAAGCATATAATAATAGGAATATCCGGCGCCGATCAAAAATAGAAGTATTGATGCAAGAATAGTTACAACGATCAAGGATTTTTTTTCATTTATGAATGAAATGCTGGAAAGCTTGTTTTTTACTCCCCTGTATGCATAAAAAAGTATGAGAGGAGATACGATAAGAATCCCGAACACAAGCGACATCTTGAACTCAAGCATCAGCACTTCCATGGGCGTCAGGTAGATAATATTGGGTTTGTAGATATTTAAATTCTGGGATAAATTTAGTAATTCACCAGATGCCCTTGAAAGGTTCTGGGCAATTATCGAATTATTATCCACTAGCTGATTTGACATCAAGGTGAGGTTATTGGAAATATCAATAAGTTGTTTTGATGCATCCGGCCTGTCAGGAACGTTCAGGCGCCAGAACATATCAGTTTTTATTTTATTGATAACATCCCCCATATATGAAAACGATATGAGGGCTCCCGCGCCGAAAACTGCGACAATAATAAACAGCTTTTTTTTCAATTCAGAAATAACTGAAAAAAATCCTTCAAATGCCATTTCAAGTCCCTATCTGCAGCGGTTCTGTTATCTTTTTCAATGTGGCGATAGCCGACAGCGCGGCAAGAAGACTTGTTCTGGGATTGTCAGGTGAGGGAACGTTTTCAATGCGGCATGTGAAATTCCCGAAATCCCCTTCCACTGTGATCTCATGTATGTTCCTTGAAGCTTTGGGATCCACAAAAATTTTCACGCGCGTCTCTTCTTTTCCGATCCCGGCAAGACTGAGGGATGCAGCGACATTGACATTTGCCGGGAATGCCCTGACCGCTTCTTTTGCGTTCCCCTCAAAAATCATGGTTTTTTCATGAAAAGAATAAAGGTCAATATTATTTTCGATTATAAAAGGCGCGCCTTCTAAGCCTTTCGGGTTTTTTGTTGTCGATAGAACAACCCTGCCAATTGATGCTATTGATGAGGATTTCAAGCCATCGATCCCTGTTATGGCTCCTGATGGAATATATATCTTACAATCATTTTTCCTGGCGGCACGGACCAGATCCTCCAGCAGCTTTTCATCCATTAATGCGCCCACGCTCATGACCATAAGATCTTTTCCGCTCTCCAGAACCAGGAGCCCATGTTCGCGCACTGCCGCCTGTGAAGCGCACTCCACTACGATATCCGCTTTATTAATTAATTCTGCGGGTGTAGTGATGGCCGGTTTATCAATTAGTGATAAATGAAGCTTTTCGCAATGCTGCGCACTCCTGTCATAAATTGCCGCAAGCTTCGCATTTATGGATCCGCTGTCTATCGCCCTGCATATCTGGGCTCCTATTGCGCCGCAGCCAATAACTCCTATTTTAAGCATATATTTCCTGATATGTGTTTTAATAATTTAACAGTAGCTTATAAGTAACTCCCGGATAATCAAATATAGGGATTGATTATGCTAATTACAGAACTTGAACGTTTTATTGAAGAAGATTTGGGTTATGATGATGTTTCATGCAATATAATCCCGGATTGTAAAGTCCAGGCAGAAGTTGTTGCAAAGGAATCTGGCATCGTAGCTGGTCTTTCTGAAGCCACACAAATTTTTGAATATTTTGGGATACTCCCGACCACGGATCTCACGGATGGGGATCTTATGAACGAAAACGATATAATCTTCGTACTGGATGGCGGTGCAAGATCAATACTCAAAGCTGAAAGGCTGGCATTGAATTTCCTTGGAAGGATGAGCGGTATCGCGACCCTGACACGCCAGTATGTGGAAAGAGCAGCAGGACCAAGAATTGCATGCACCAGGAAAACCACGCCGGGATTTCGGAAATTTGAAAAAAAAGCTGTTATAGCAGGTGGCGGAGATCCGCACAGGTTCAATCTTTCTGATGCCATCATGATAAAAGATAATCACATTGAAGCCATCGGGCTTGAAAAAGCAATTATTGCAGCCAAAAAAGCATCAAGTTTTACGAGAAAGATCGAAGTTGAAGTGGAAACCGTAAATGATGCAGTCCGCGCGGCGCAAATGGGCGTGGATATCATAATGTTTGATAACATGAACGTCAACGAGATAATTAAGGCGGTAAAATCGCTTGAAGAAAAAGGGCTAAGGAAAAATATTATTCTTGAAGCATCTGGAGGCATAACTATCGAAAATGTTGATAAATATGCTGTGACGGGAGTTGATGTTATCTCTATCGGGGCGCTCACGCATTCATCGAACTGGCTTGATATTAGCCTTCGTATAATTCCAAAAACATGAAATTCAGGAGTTCATAGGAAAGAATAAAATACCCAGACGATATTTAAGGCTGTACCCCCAAGGGGTCGTAGGGTAGCCTGGTCCATCCTTCATGCTTGGGGTGCATGAGACCTGAGTTCAAATCTCAGCGACCCCATTTAAAGCAAATATTGCCTCATGGATAACTCATATATTATGGAAAAATTATAAGAGGAGAAAATGACGACTGTTGAACTTTATTATTCAGATACCTGCCAGACCTGCCACCAAACAAGGGCTCTTTTAATTGAAAATCTTCCAAAGAACATGAAATTTAAGGAAATAAATATCTCCTATCCAGAAGGAAAGAGCCGGGCATCTGAGTTGAATATAATGTCTGTGCCTACAGTTGCCATTGATGGGGATGTGGTATTTATTGGCAGGGTTTCAAAGGAAGAGCTTTTGAAAGAAATAGAACTTAGAAAATAGGATGCTGATGTTATTGTTTTTGCAGCGGCTGACTTACAAGCGCGCTTGCAAGCATTATCGCCCTAGTATAATGCCCACCCACACGCGAGGTATCCACAAACACTTTATCCATCAATACCGGCGCGCCATGACCATATCCACCGCCCAGGAACACAAGTGTCCGAAATATCAGGTTCCCTGAAATCCCATCAGGCGCAAGGATGAAATTTGCCTCCTCTATCGCATCTTCTATCAAAATAGAATAATTCTTTGCCTCAATTCCTATTTCGCGTAATTTTTTTGTGACAATTTCAGCGTCTTCAAGCGTCTGGTCTATAGTTTCACCCCTGCCTTTATCCTCAAAACGCCCACCTGAGAGAATCCCCACTTTCATTTTCACGCCAAGGCGTCTAAAGTGCTCTGCTGCACGTTTTACAAGCTCTACTTTATCATCGATGGAATTTCCTTCATCAATCCCGACAGGCGCAAGAAAAAAAGGTTTGCCATTAGCTGTTTCCAGTAATGCGACCCTGTAAAGTTTCTTGATGTTCAGTGATCTTTTTAATTCTGAAAGCGTCTTTGTTGCGCTCAGCGTTCCCCTGACGGCTCCATCTATCTTCCCGGAAAGTAGTAATTCGACCAGTTTCTTTGGCGCCTCATCTGAATGGATAATTTCAAGATTTATGCCTATCGCTTTTATTGCTTTTATCTCAGTCTCATTACCGACAAGCACAACATCAGCATATTCGCTTGCGTCTTGTGCGCTTTTTATAAGTTTTTCAGAGATTTTCCCTATACCAAGCCCTATACGTGCATGATTCTGTCTTGCCTTTTTCTCAATATCAGATAGGAGTGACAAAAACGCCTCAGTTTTTTAGTTTTTCTTTCCCAGTTCTTTTGAACGCCCACAAGCTGCGATCACAGCATTCATCATGGCGATCCGCACTCCCTGTTCTTCCATGACACGAAGCCCTCTTATGGTCGTTCCGCCAGGTGATGTTACCATGTCTTTTAATTCCCCGGTGTGGCTTCCTCCGTCAATCACCATCTTTGCGGCGCCAAGAACTGTCTGAGCCGCAAGTAATTTCGCTGTATTCCTGTCAAGCCCTTCATGCACGCCGCCATCTGCAAGCGCTTCGATTATCATGAAAATATAGGCTGGTCCGCTGCCTGATAATCCGGTTACGGCATCCATCAGATTTTCCTGCAATATAACTGTCTTTCCTATTGCATTAAATATACTTGCGGCAATTGCAGTGTCCTCTTTTGATACCGCGCTTCCGGGACTGATAGCAGAAGCCGCTTCTTCCACTGTTGCTGCAATATTTGGCATAACTCTCACAACTTTTGTTTTTGGCGGAAGGTTTTTCTCAAATGTATCTATTGTAACGCCTGCTGCTATTGATATTATCAACTGGTTCTTTATTGAGCTTTTGATTTCGGAAAGGACTGCCGGAACTATCTGCGGCTTTACCGCGATTATCAGTATATCTGAATTATTAACGGCATCGCAATTACCTTTACAGATATTGATCTTTAACTCCTTTTCAAGTATCTGCAATTTTGCGACATCCATATCGCTGGCATAGATATTTTTGGAAGGAACAAGCTTTGCATGAATTATTCCTTTGATAAGGGCTTCACCCATTTTTCCAGTGCCGATAAATCCGATTTTTTTATTTTCCATGCCTTTTGTTGTCATTGTGATCAACCACATTAAAGAGATGAATCGATAAAAGGATTATGATGGAGGATATCATTGACTTGTTATTATCTTTCTGGATGGAAAAAAAACCACAGAGATCACAAAGGACACAGAGAAAAATGGCAAAGCTCTGTGCTTTCTGAGTGCTCTGTGGTTGATTACATATGCAGCTACGCTTTGCGTTCTAACAGATATTTTCTCATATCTCGACCGTATCCGTTTTTCCTGGCAAGCTTCTCAATCGCCGAATAAATCCCGCTGCTGTATTGCGCTGCTTTTTTCTCCTTCCATGCAAGCTCATCCGGCAGTATCTTTGATGCCGCCAGGCGCAGGATATATTTTCGGATCCCGTTATGGACCTTGAGTTCCGGGGAAATGCGCAAAGCAAGTTCAATGACTTTTTTATCCAGATATGGCACCCTCAGTTCAACAGAATTTGCCATCGTAACAGCGTCATCTCTTTCAAGATTGTTCTGTGCGATATTGTCAAGGTCTGTTCTCAAGGCAATTTCTAGGTCTTCAGGTTTCAGGGATTCGTATCTTTTATACCCTGCAAACAGTTCATCTGCGCCCTGTCCTGATAGGATAACTCGGAGTCCATCGCTGTGAGCATATTTTGATGCAAAATATAGCGGCAGGGCGATGCTTACCATAAGCGGATCCGGAGATTCTATGGCTTTTATCACATTTGGAATTGCAAATTCCAACTCTTCCGTAGTGATCTCATGCAAATGCAGATTATTTTGGAGTCCAAGGAGCCGGGCGGCATTTCTCGTTTGTATAATATCATGGGAGCCTGCCATGCCCACTGAATATAATTTCGCATCTTTGCACATGGCGGCAAGGATAGAACTGTCAAGACCCCCCGAAAATGCGATTGCGCATGGCTTATAATAACGTTTCTTGACTGATTGTTCCAGCGCTTCATAAAGCATATCCCTGGCTTCATTTTCAATAGCAAGCAATTTACCAGGCGAAAAAGATGCCATTTTTTTTTCAGTTATACTTGCGGCACTGTAATTCAGCATGTATCCGGGTTTTAAGAAATGGATATCGTTTTTTACAATTGCAGATAATGCTTTTTTCTCAGAAGCAAATGCAAATAACTCTCCTTTAACATAATACAGGGGCTTGACACCAGCAGGGTCGCGAACAAGGGTAATTTCCCCATTTTCATAATATGCGAATGCATAATCACCATCTAATTCCTGGATCGCCGCTTCAATACCTCTGGATCTGATCAGGAAAAAAAGGGTTTCACTATCCGAATCAGCGTTAATATCAAGCTTTTTCGCGATCTCCCTGAAATTATATATCTCCCCATTGTAGGTGAGCGCTCCAACGTTTGAGATCGGCTGGTTTTTTTCTCCTGTTATCTTGAGCAGGACATTACCAAGAGTTATATCGCCATCCGAGAATGTACCGCTGCCATCTGGCCCCCTGTGTTTTAACACTTCAAGCATTTTCAGGACTAGTACTTTTGCATCTTTTCCGGTAGCGCCTGCAATTCCACACATAAAGTCTTAAATCACTGATTTGTTTAAAAAAGGTTCTGTTTATTTTCAGATCAAGTAAGAATATTCTTGTATAGCGGGGAATGGATTCGAACCATTGGTCTACGGGTTATGAGCCCGTCGGGATATCCTGACTACCCTACCCCGCTTTTGAGGTAAAAATAGTATCCCCCTTAAGTAGATGATGAATGATAAAGTCTTCGGTTATGGGTACTTTGGGAATAATTAATAGTCATAACCACCATTAGACCACCAGATGATCCCTGAAATCCTGAAATCATATCAAACTCATATCGAAGATCGGCAAAAATCCGGTATTCCACCTCTTCCTCTTAATGCACAACAGGTTAAAGCCCTGAGCGAACTGGTTTTTGACCCCCCGGCTGGATATGAAGATTTTATCCTTAAACTCCTGAAGGAACATATCCCGCCTGGAGTTGACCCGGCGGCGCTTGAAAAAGCAACTATCTTACGAAAAATCGCTCTGAGGGAAAGGAAATCAAGTTTACTCACGCCAGCGCATGCCATAACCCTTCTTGGGCTTATGAAAGGCGGGTATAACATCGAAACGCTTATTGAATTACTCGATGATGAAAAATTTTCAGATAAAGCTGTTTTTGCTCTTTCCAACACGATCCTGATATTCGGGTTCTTTGACAGGATAAAAGAGCTTTCTTCTTCGAATTCGAAAGCGAAGAAAGTCCTTGAAAACTGGGCAAAAGCAGAGTGGTTCGAAAGTGGAAAGAAAATCCCTGAAACCCGCAAAGTGACTATATTCAAAGTCCCCGGAGAAGTCAACACCGATGATTTTTCACCGGCTTCACGCGCCGGGTCACGCGCCGATATTCCCCTTCATGCCCTTTACATGCTTGAGAACCGATATCCTGGGGCGCTTGATGAAATAAGAGAACTGAAAAAGAAAGGATATCCAATAGCTTTTGCCGCTGATGTAGTTGGAACAGGAAGCAGCAGGAAATCAGCGGCTAATTCCCTTATCTGGTGGATAGGCGAAGACATACCTGGCGTCCCTAACAAGCGAAAGGGCGGGGTAATCATGGGAAGCCAGATAGCGCCAATTTTCTTCAATACAGCGCGCGATAGCGGAGCGCTTCCCATAAAATGTGATGTTTCAGCGCTGTGGTCAGGAATTGTCATTAGTCTGGATTTCAAAAATGGCCACATAATTGGCGAAAATGGGGAAGAGATCACGACCTTTGGCATAGAACCAGAAACCCTTCCTGATGAATACAGGGCAGGTGGAAGGCTTTCACTCATTATAGGAAAAGAACTCACGCGAAAATCACAGGAAGCGCTTGGTGTAAATTATGACCTATTTTTAAAGGCTTCACAGCCTCAAAGTTCAAATCGCGGATATACGCTTTCACAAAAGATCGTGGGCAAAGCATGCGGACTTCACGGCGTGCGCCCGGGACAATCAATCATCCCGGCGATAACCACAGTGGGCTCACAGGATACGACAGGACCGATGACTGCAGATGAAATAAAAGAACTTGTTTGTCTTGAATTCCAGGCACCTCTTGTCATGCAATCCTTCTGCCATACAGCCGCCTACCCGACGCCTGCCGATAAGGCCATGCACCAGGAACTTTCGCAGTTCATCAAAAGCAGGGGTGGTGTCGCCCTGAAACCCGGCGATGGTATAATCCATTCATGGCTCAACCGCATGATCCTGCCCGATACTGTTGGAACAGGAGGCGACAGCCATACACGTTTCCCAATCGGGATATCATTCCCTGCAGGAAGCGGCCTTGTGGCATTTGCGGCAGCTCTTGGCGTAATGCCTCTTGACATGCCGCAAAGCGTACTTGTACGGTTCAAAGGTAAACTTAAAAAAGGCATATACCTTCGAGACGTTGTAAATGCGATCCCATATTTCGCAATAAAGCAGGGGCAGCTTACTCTTGATAAAAAGAATAAGAAAAATATCTTTAATGGAAGAATACTGGAAATGGAAGGTCTTTCAGATATTACTGTGGAACAGGCTTTTGAACTTACTGATGCAAGCGCTGAGCGGTCAGCCGAGGCAGGTGTAATAGCTTTATCTAAAGAACAGGTTGTCAGATACCTTGAAACTAACATCACTATTTTGAGATCACTTGTCAAAGAAGGCTATGCAGCGCAGGCGCTTGAAAAGCGAATAAAAGCAATGCAGGAATGGCTTAATAACCCTGTTTTGCTGGCAGCCGACCCGGATGCGGAATATGCAGGGATCATTGAGATCAACTTATCTGAAATACTAGAGCCACTACTCGCCTGTCCGAATGACCCGGACTTTATCAAACTGCTATCTGAAGCCGCAGGAGTAAAGATCGATGAAGTTTTTATCGGTTCATGTATGATCGATATAGCACATCTTGAAAGAGCAGCAAAGATAATTGAAAAAGCAGGAATTATTAAATCAAAATTATGGATCGCCCCGCCTACGAGGCTTGTTGAAAAAAGACTTAAGGAAAACGGCGGATATTCACGCCTCTTAGAACTCGGAGCAAGAATGGAGATCCCTGGATGCAGCCTTTGCATGGGTAACCAGGCACGTGTGGCCGATAATGCAGTAGTTTTCTCGACATCCACGCGCAATTTCGACAACCGCATGGGAAAAAATGCACAGGTATATTTGGGGTCGGCTGAACTTGCCGCGATCATTGCAGTTCTGGGAAGGATACCGTCGCAGACAGAATATTTTGAATTGCTGGGATAATTATAGTTTTCTGTAAATTTATGAAAATCAAACAATAGTATTATCCAGTAGAAAATAAATAGTAATTCTTATAAAAGCTGATCTATCATGGAAACCGTAGAAATTCCCAAAGATGTCTGGAGCCCAATATCAGGTCTGGTGCGCCATGGCATATATAAAAATGAAAAATCTGCACTTATAAATATAGTGCATGATATGAGCCTGTCCAAAATGAAAGAAACTGAAAATACTATTCATGGATTTGAAAAAAAATATAGGATTACCTTTGAGGGTTTTGAAAAACAGATCGAATCAGCAGTTAAAGAAGACTTTGAAAAATGGGATGACTATATTGAATGGAAAGCATATTATAAATCATATCTTTACTGGAAATCCATTCATGAGGAGTCCTCTCAATGGTTGTAGCCAGAACTATAGCTATTCTAAGAAACCACAGTCTTGTAATTGAATTGCGAATTGTAAAAACACTTGTTGATCCACAGATTGAATTAATCAAAGCAAACGCTACTCTAAAGGATGGCTCCAATCTGTTTGTGAATGAAGCTATTGGTGATAACTGGAGGGAATATTCGTATCACTGGCAAAAAGATGAAAAGATGATCAGAAGATGGGATAATGCGCCGCACCATAAGGATTTAATGAATTTTCCACATCATGTGCATGATGGAACTGATATTTTGTCAAGTGAAGATGTAAATCTTACAGATGTGCTCAATTTCATTGAGGATAATCTTTAAGGGCTGACTCGCTGTATTTCAGGCTGGTGCATTAATGAGATCACTCTTATTCATTTTATTGCTTCTGGTTCTTTTACAGGGGTGTATTTCCCCGCAAGTCCAAACAGGCGATCCTTCACGGTATGAACTCCCCGGTCTTAATAATACCACAATTTTTTACCTGAATGTCTCTTCAACACAGGTTGTAGAAAATATCAATGACAGGATATCTTTTGACTACCAGATAGTAGATAATATTGCCACTTTCAAGAATCCTGTTGCTGTGGATTATTCGGGAAATAATGCCAGCGTTAATGTTTCAATAATAAGCATGCTGGGAAGAAATTATGCGCATTTTAATTTCAGCTCGAATTTTTCAGGGTATGTTGCATATTCAGGGCCAGGAGGGCAGGATTTTACATATTTCCCGCCAATAAACCGAACAATTCGTGTTATCCTGCCTGTTAATTACACAGCAGGCACCATGTTCCTGGGATATATCCAGCCAAAACCGGATAATATTACACAGGACTCGTCAGGAAGAGAAGTTATCATCTGGAATAACGCTTCCCGTGAAAAGATCAGGGTGAAATATCATCACAAGGATAATGCAGAATTGTTAGTATATTTTATCGGGTTCATTTTGATATGCGCAATTAGCATTTGGGGATATTATAAATATAGTATTTCAGCGATACGGAAAAAACGAAAGTTGCTTGAAAAGGATATCAGGAAAGAGAAGTAAAAATAACTTAAAAGCAAGACTAATCAGTGATAAATATGGGAATGTTTGATTCTGTAAATTTCAAAATAAAATGTAGTGAATGCGGCAATGTGATAGATGACTTTCAAAGTAAAGACGGCGACTGCCTCCTTAACACTCTTGAATTCTGGGAAGTTGACAACTTTTATTCGTCCTGCTCTACCTGCAACAAACGTATCGAATTCACATTGAAAAAAGAAGTATCCGAAAGAATAAGAAAAAAGATAGCTGAAATTAGAAAGTCTCTAACCATTGATGATTACAATAAAGAAGAGGAAAAATTTTTGAAAGAATCTGAGACTTTTTATTTTTCCTAAAATAAGGAATTGCTGCATAGTTTTTCAACCACAGAGTACACAGAGAGCACAGAGCTGTGCAGCGTTTCTCTGTGTCCTCTGTGCTCTCTGTGGTTTTTCGATGGTCTCCAGGAAACCACATGCTTCTCATCATGGGACGCGAAGCGCGCCGGATCAATGAAAACGAAGAAGAGAACAATATCTTGATAAGTGCCTGGGCTATAATCCGAAACAGCAAAAATTTACCTGGAGAACATCGCGGAGCGCGTCGGGTAGTTAGAGGTATCCAGGGAAGCAGGAGCCGTACCTGCCATAAACAGATTTACGAGCTCTGGCTAATCATGCTTGCGCTGCAGTTCGGCGCAAGCTTGATTTTGCCAGCGTCTCGATGACTTATGGCAGGGTGAGCAGCAAACGGATATAGATTTTTGGGGCAATGAACTTGTTGAAGCAAAATTCAGTGAAAGTAACAACTGCAAAGATAAGGAATGGAATAAAGTTTGGATACAAACGTAACTACAATCAACTATAACCCCGTATAAAGATAATGTATTGTATCACAGGATACCTACCAACACAAATTGAAGTTCAATTCATGTTTTAATTTTATAAGTGTGCTTCTTATTAAGGTTCTCTCGAATTTATGAAGCTACGCCAACCTACACTATTTCTTGTTACAAAAGTATTATTGTGATTAAAGTGATTATAATACCTCACTAGAATGAAAAGAATATCTAAAAATAAAAGGATTTTTGAATGACGATATTACCAATAAACCTTGAAGATTTAATATCTGCCCGATCTGTAGAATCACTGAAACTTGAATTCAAAAAAACCTGGTCAGAATCTATTATGGAGCATGTGATGCAAACAATTTGTGCTTTTGCTAATGATTTTTTCAATTTGAATGGAGGATATATTATTCTTGGTATTGAAGAGGTAAACGGACGACCGATTCTTCCTCCATATGGTTTAGAAAACCAGAATTTAGACAAAATCCAAATGCAAATCCGAGGAATTTGTAAGCGAATAGATCCAGAATATCAGCCACAAATTTCACCTGAAATTTATCAGGAAAAACCGATTCTTGTAATCTGGGTTCCAGGCGGAGAATTAAGACCATATAAAGCTCCAATAAAACTAAGTGAAGGTTCCAGAACGTATTATGTTCGTCAGGGAAGTGAGACCGTTGAAGCTAGAGGAAATATCCTGAACCAACTTATGCAAATGACTGCAAGGATTCCATTTGATGATCGACGAAATAACACTGTTCCAGTTGAAGTTATCTCTTCTTCTCTTGTAAAGAAATTTCTTGCTGATATCAGAAGTGAGTTGGTCGCTGAAAGTATACCCGATATGGATATATACCGTAATATGAAATTAGTTTCACCAATGAACAGCCATCAGGCTCCAAGAAATGTGGCATTGTTATTTTTCACAGAAGAACCTGATAAATACTTTCCCGGAACTAAAATAGAAGTAGTCCAGTTTGGCGATGATGCTGGCGGGGACCTTATTGAAGAAAAAATATTCCGGGGTCCAATTCATTTCCAATTAAGACAGGTGCTTGAATTTTTGTATAGTTTCAGTACTACAATGATCAAGAAAATTCCTGGAAGAGCTGAAACACATAAGACAGTCGCCTTTCCTTACGAATCTATGGAAGAAGCTCTGGTGAATGCGGTATATCATAGAAGTTATGAGATTCCCGAACCTATTAAAGTATATTTATATCCAGACCGCATGGAAATAATCAGCTATCCAGGACCTGTAGCAGGTATTGAGATGCATCATTTACAGGCAGGTGAAATTGTTCCACCGGTCCAGAGCCGAAACCGTAGGATCGGGGAGTTTCTAAAAGAACTCGATCTTGCCGAAGGTCGAGGGACAGGAATTCCAAAAATCCGCAGAAAAATGAAAGAAAACGGTTCACCAGAGCCTAAATTCGAATTTGACACAGAAAAGACATACTTCCGAGTTATCCTGCCTGCACATCCGCAATATGTGGTAATTCACTCCCTTCGAAATAGCGCCCTTCTCTGGGCTACTGGAGATAGAAAAAACGCTATATTGAATTTGGAACAAGCTTTGAAAAGAGTTCCAACTTCAGGAGCACTTATTGGTCAGCTTATAGAATTTAAAGCCAGTATTGGGGACTTACCATCTGCTGAGCATTTATTCAACGAGAATAAAAACAATCCTGAACTATTCGATAGACATTTACTTTTTATAGCGATGGCGCGAGCCTATCTGGATACTCAAAAACCAGCAAAAGCTTCATTAATTCTTCAGGATATTCCATCTCCAACAACTCCAACAACAGGTGATGAACTCACCGATTTAGCTATACTTTATAAGAGAGCCGGAAGATTCAAAGAAGCACATAATGTATTTGCCTCAAATTTTGATATACTTCGTGACGACCAGAAGGCGGTACATGAATATGCACAAACAAAGAATATATTAGCAGGAAGGGAACATGGCCTTATTCAAAAACGCTTGAACCAGGAAGCAGCAGAGTTACTAAGAAGAGCCATACAATTAGCTGATGATAACATCAGGACTGCCTGGTGCTGGTTTGACCTTGCAAGAACTTTAATATGGCTTGGTTCACCGGAAACACAAATTCTGCATGCCTTCAGTAAAGCCATGGAACTTTTACCTAATGAACCACTATTTAAAAATAATTATGATAACTGGAATGCGAGATTTAAGAAAGGGAAAAACTAACAAGCAGGGATGTTAGTTAATTGTAATTAAGTTCTTAAATTTTATAATTTAAAATTTAGGCAGTGGATGAATAGAATGATTTGTAAGATGTGTTAAGTCTTTTATATGTTACAATATATTAATAAAAAGTCTCCAAGAATATTATTTCATCAATTTCAGGAAAATTTCCTCAAGCGACGTTTCCAGGGTTTTAATATTAATTATTTTTCCATTGTGTCCCGCTACCCAGCCTGTAATTCTGTTAAATTCATCAAGATTTTTTGTCCTTGCTATGAAATTCCCGTTATTTCTTACCACGTCGAAATCAAAATGACCCTTAACATTGAATTCGATCTCATATTCGATACCGCCGCACATTTTTCTTATCTCTTGCATGGTGCCAATTGCGACTTTTTTACCTTTGTTCATCATAAGGACGCGGTCGCATATGCTTTCCACCTGGTACAGGTTATGGGCGCTAAAGATTATGGTCTTATCCTGTTTTTTCAGTGACAGGACGAAGTCAGTGAGATACTTTGAAGTCGTAGGATCAAGACCCGATGTCATCTCATCCATTATCAGGTATTCAGGGTCGTTTATTAAAGCTCTTGCTATCATGACTTTTCGCTGCATACCCTTTGACATCTCACCAGTCTTTTTATCACCTGCATCAAGCCTCAGCGCCTCCAGTATTTCCCGGATCCTGTTTGAAGCAGTCTCCTTTTTGATCCCATAGATTTCTGCGAAGAAATTGAGGTATTCAATAGCTGTCATTCCTTCATACAGGGGGCTTTCTTCTGGCAGGAAACCAAGCTTCTGCTTGATCTTTTGTGAATCCTTCTTTATATCCATCCCCTGTATTTTTATGGAGCCGCCTGTGGGGATAATTAATCCGCTTAGCATTTTCAATGTCGTTGTCTTCCCGGCGCCGTTTGGACCAACAATGCCGAAAATCTCGCCTTTTTCGATCTCAAAATCCAGGCCTTCAACAGCAACAAAGCCGCCGTATTCTTTCCTCAGTCCTGATACTTCAATTTCTTTCATAGAAATACTTATTTAGTCTATGAGTATAATAAATATGATGATAAGAGGGTTGTTTACAATATCAAAATGGGAATTAAGGAGAACCCGTTCAACTATCAGTCTTAAAATCCGGTTCATCTCGATATTTATTTTGATCCTGATAGGCACAGCTTCATTTTTTGCAGCCCAGTCAGGTCTTCATATTAATGATAATATATATAAAGTGGTCGTGACCGATGAATCAATTGCCAGTGTCATAGGAAGCGATTCGAAATTTGAAGTTTTTGTTGCAGAAGAGGAGAGGGCAAAATATCTTTTTGAACATGATAATTTTGATATTCTTATTATCGGAAAAAGGATATACTATCATAATAATGAAAAATCCATATCAGCTTTTGATTCCCTGGACAAGGCAGTAAAAAGATATAATGAAGCCAGCCTGATTACTTTCAATGACCTGAATAATACTTTTCCTGTGTGGATCACGATCGATAACCTTGCCAGAGAGCAGTCATTTCTTTCACCATCTATGAACAAACTCCCGGAAATGGAAACGGAAACATCTCCTGATACCCAGTCCACAACAGGATCGCAAAGCGACCAGGCTAGCTCAACTCAAACCGCAGGAACCCCCGTTGCAGGAATTCCCGGAATTGGAACTACTCAAAATGCCCGTGTTCCAACACTAGAGGAAATTTCAGGTGTGGATCAAATATCACCTATCAGTGAGCAAACACTTTCCACACCCTCCCATTTAAGCCCTCCGATACCTTTCAAATCGATCGTTTTAAGTTTCTTGTTTATTTTCCCGATTTATTTTATAGCACAGTTTTTTTCATCAAGCATAATGGAAGAAAGAATTAAGAGAAAAGGTGAACTTTTGCTTGTTTCACCTGTTAGTTCCGCCCAGATCGTGCTCGGCAAGCTTTTGCCATATCTATTGGGCTCAATAGCGCTTGTAGCTTTGATGACTTTCAGGCTGGGTGGAAGCCCCTGGATAATACTGGTGGTACTGCCAATTTCCCTCATTTATCTATCGACCGCATTCCTGGGGGCGATCATTGCCAGGAGCTTTAAGGAACTCAGCTTTGTGCTTATTTTCCTGTCGGTTTTCCTATCTGGCTATATTTTCTTCCCTGCGATGTTTTCCAATGTGCACGCCATAAGCATTATTTCCCCGATGACGCTTGTTGTGAGGCTTCTTGAGAACGAAACCGTTACCATAACTGATTATATGTTCTCAACTATCCCATTTTACCTTGTATCCATACTTATTTTCATATTTGGTATTTTTATGTACAGGGAAGAAGACCTGTTCACACAGAAGACTGTTTCCGGAAAACTTCTAGATTCTATACAGGAATTCATAAAACGGGCACATTTTCCGCTTTTTTCCCTGAGCATCGTGCTTATCCCGATCGCATTTTCAATCCAGATGATGCTTATTGTATTGATGTTTAATTTTCCTATCCGTATCGGGATAGTTTTATTCATTATCGTGGCTGCGTTCATTGAAGAACTGGTAAAATCAGTCGGGATATATACTGCCTTTTCAAGAAAGATGTCAGATGCAACGACTGGTAACGCTTTGAAATTCGGCATATTGTCGGGTCTTGGTTTTTTCGCTGGTGAAAAACTTTTGCTTCTTGTGGTCATAGCCAGCATTTCCAGCTCAGCGTTCGGTTCAGTGATGGGGGCAGGTCTTCTTATTTTCCCGCTGATTTTGCATGTCACTTCCACAACAGTAGCTTCGCTTGGGATCAGATACTCAGGATGCAGGTATTATTTTGCATCTGTTATTCTGGCATCGGTTGTTCATGCAGCTTATAATCTCTATCTTGTGAGGAGTGTTATTCTTGGTTAATAGAAAGATCATTGTTAAAAAAGAGATCAAATCCCTCATGCTTGAGAAAACCCTGGTGCTGGCGATTATCGTGCAGTTGTTCATAGCTTCCTTCTCATCGCTGCTTGTTATCGGTCTTGCGTCGTTCTTTGACCCGTCAGCTCTTGATAAATATAACAGCCCAAGGTCAAATGTGGGAATAGTCGGGTCAGGGGAACTTAAGCAATTCATTGAAAGAGGTCATATCAGGCCGCACAATTATACTAATCTTTCATCCGCAGTTACTGGTTTTTACAATAACGAGGTCGATGCTATAATTGTTATCCCGAAAGAAGCTGCAAACGGAACAGAAATAATACAGGTAATGACATATCTTCCTAAATCAGATATAAAAGGCACATTAGCAATGCTGCAGCTAAAAAAGCCCCTTGAGAACTATGAAGCCTATGCGCAGGATCTCAGGACTTCAAGGTTAGGATTTGAACCAATAAGACTTATTGTTGACAGGTCTCCAAAAAAGACATCGACTTATTTTGAATTCATATATGGAATACTTATCCCGCTTCTTATATTTACGCCAATTTTCATATCCGGAGGATTGATTATTGATATGCTGACCGAGGAGTATGAGCGCAAAACACTTGACCTGCTGCTTGTTTCACCCCTGTCTTTTTCTGAAATACTGGACGGAAAAATGATCACAGCTATAATCATCGTGCCGGCGCAGGCATTATTATGGCTTCTTCTTGTGACCATAAACGGGGTTGTTGTTAATAATATCGGCTTGTTACTTATTCTTTCAGGAATAGTGGCAGCAATAGTTGTTATCCTGGGTGCGATGATAGCAGTCAGGTTTAAAAAGAGAATGGTGTCCCAGTATCTTTATTCACTTGTGCTTATTATGCTGTTCCTTGCAGGTTATCTATTCTCAAATTCTCCTTTTAACCTTGCGACAAGGCTGTCAGCGGGCTCGATCGGGGCGCAGGCGCTTGTTTATTTCGGGGTATATGCGGCGGTGGCATTTGGTTTGTATGTGGGGGTTAAGAGGATGGGGATGAGAGGATGATTTTTTGTAGGCAGGAAGAACAAAATGGAAAATCTAGTTTTTCGCATAGTCATGGCAATTTTTAAACAACGAACTGGGACGAACTCGAAACGAACTCTTGGTAATATGAGTTCGTCGCAGTTCGTTTAGTTCGTTGTTTTTTATGATCTGTTTAGCGGAAAACTATAATTTCTGCTGGCAGTGACCTACCCGCTCCCCCCCACCATCGCCCTATTAACCAGCACATGCGGCGAACCATCGCTCACAGGCACAAGCTGTCCTGCTTTCCCGCATCTTCCTGAATTCATTTCCAGGTCATTTCCAACAGCGCTTACATTATTTAATATTTCAAGAGTATTCCCTGATAAGGAAACATCCCGAAGGGGCGTTGTAAACTCACCGTTCTTAACGATGAACCCGCGCTCGGCATTGAACTGGAAAACACCTTCACCAGGATTAACCTGGCCGCCGCGCGATCCTTTCAGGTATATGCCGTCTTTTAGTTCAGAGAGCATTTCCTCAAATTTCATTCCATCGGGAGCTATGAAGGTGTTGCTCATGCGTATTACCGGCCGGGCATATCCCTGGGCACGGGAATTTCGGCTTTCACCGCCAAGCTTTCCTGCCGTCTCTCTTGAATGGATAAAGGATTTCAGGACGCCGTTCTGTATCAATGTAGTCCTCTTTGACCCTGCGCCTTCGTCGTCGAATGGATAATATCCATATTCGTGAAGAGAAGGGTCATCATAGACCGTTATAAGAGGAGATGCAATTTGTTCGCCAATCTTACCTGAAAGTATGGAATTTCCTTCGAGAACATGATCTGCTTCCACTGCATGACCAACCGCCTCATGGATAAAAACACCTGCAAGTTCCTGGTCAAGGATAACAGGATAATTTCCCGCTTTTGGCGTGGATGCAGACAGGAGCTCAATCGCAGTTGTTGCTGCTTTTTGTGCAAGTCCAAAAGCATCATGTTTCTTAAAAAGTTCAAAACCCATCACTCCGAACCTGCTTTCCCTTCCTATCTGGTAAACGCCTTCTGACTGGGCTACCGCGCTTATTGCAAACCCCACGCGGTTTAAGGTATATTCACAATCAAGCCCCTCGGAACTTGAATATTTTACATTTATGAGTGATTCTGAATATACTGCGTTTGTGCTCTTAATTCCGTCAATTTTTGCATGGTCCTCGATTTCCAGGAGCAATTTGACTTTGTCCTCGATTGGAATATCCCGTGGGTTTTCCTTGACCTTTGGAAGATTTCGAAGGTCAGGCTTATTTATGGGGGCAAGTTCTATCGGGTTCCTCGGACTTTTATTTCTGGCAGCTTGCGCCAGTCTTCCTGCGGAAGATTTGGCAGCTTTAAGATCATCAAAAACGCCATCCAGGGATACAAAACCCCATGAACCGTGATCAAGAACCCTTACAGCTGCCCCGCTTGAAAAATTGTTGGATATCTCGCGGATATCTCCATTGTCAATCTGGATGGAAGTACTGACGCTCTTCAGTATACGTGTATCAAAAAAATCCATGATATTCTCACACTATGGCTATGGGTTTTGGTTCAGTGATAGGAATATTGAATTTTGTTCTTGAAGCGAATTTCTTAAGAGTTCCTATAAGACCATCCTTTTCTCCGCCCACAAGACTGTATTCCAGTACCTCTTCAATATTCGAAACAGGGATTATCCTTATCTTATCCTTGTATTCATCTTCAATTAGAACGTCTCCCATATTGGATTTTGGAATAAGTACGGTCTTTATTCCAGCAAGTGCCGCAGCTTCAATCTTATAAGTAACACCGCCCACAGGAAGCACATCACCCCGGACTGAAAGTGAACCTGTCATTGCCACTGTCTGGTCAACAGGAATTCCCTGGATCGCGGAAAGCACAGCAGTAGCTATCGATATGCTTGCAGAGTCGCCTTCTACTCCTTCATATGTCCCTACGAACTGGATATGGACATCCATTTTTGAGATATCCTTGCCAGTTGTCTTTTTAATTAGCGCTGAAACATTCTGCACTGCCTCCCGCGCAATATTTTTTAGCATTCCGGTTGCGATAATATGACCTTCTGATGTGGATTGCGTCGGCGTGACCTCCGCAATTATTGGAAGTACGATACCCGAATCCTCACCCATAACAGCCAGGCCATTCACTCTTCCAACCTGCGCTCCTTCCTTAATATAAAGCTTGTAATCCTTTCTTCGTTCAAGATACTGGTATGCGAGCTGCTGTTCAACAGAACGGGCAATGCTCTTTGCTTTCAGGACATGGGCGGCTGTAGTGAGCGGTGCATTTTCTCCGTGAGCGATATCACCCGCGACGCGTACAAGACCTCCAAGATCCCTGAGTTTGAGCGTCAGATGTCCTTTCCTCCCCGCACGGCGGCGAGCTTCACGGATTATCTCCTCAACAGCGCCGCTGTCAAAGTGAGGGATCTTACCATCCCTTACTACTTCCTGGGCCACGAACCTGACGAGTTTTTTCCTGTTATCAGGCGTATCCTCGATAGTATCGCTCATATAAACTTCATATCCATAACCCTTGACGCGCGAACGAAGGGCTGGATGCATGCCTTTGATGGCATCAAGGTTTCCTGCAGCTACCATTATGAAATCGCACGGTACAGGGTCGGTTTTGACCATGGCGCCACTTGAGCGTTCGGACTGTCCTGTAATTGCAAATTCCTTTTCCTGCAGGGCTGTCAAGAGATTCTGCTGGGATTCGATCCGCAACGTATTGATCTCGTCAATGAAAAGCACTCCTTTATGCGCTTTATGGATAGCGCCGCTTTCGACCCTGTCATGTGCAGGCGTTTCAAGCCCGCCTGACTGGAATGGGTCATGGCGAACATCCCCCAGGAGCGCTCCTGCGTGGGCGCCTGTACCATCAATATAAGGGGCCATTTCCTTGCCTGTATTTGAAACCAGAAGTTTGGGGATCAACGCAGTCTCTTTTGGCATGAACTGTCGCATCATCATGGCAATTAATACTGCTGCAATTATACCCATTAGATATTCCCCGACCAGGAACGAATATCCTACAATACCAAGAACAAGAAGCATTATGAACATATTGCGCGCAGTGGTTCTTTTTTGCGCTTCCACTTTATGCGCATCCGTAATCTCTTTACCTTTTCCGGCAGGCACGATGCGTATCTTCGGGTTATTCGAATCATCAGGATTGTTATAGACCAATACATCCTGCAATTCTTCTTTGGGAAGCAATTCAGCCATTGCTTTTGCAAGCATTGATTTCCCTGTTCCCGGAGTTCCAAGCATCATTACATGTCTTCGCTGGTTAGCGGCTTTTCGTACTACTTCAACGGCATGTTCCTGGCCGATCACCTGGTCTATCATTTTTTTTGGAACTTCGATATCCTTTGTTGAAATGATCTCAAGCCCTCCAAGAAGTTCCCGGTTCTTTTCTTCGTTTTCAGTATTTTCCATAATTTACCTGATAATATAAATGATTAGTTTAATAAGCTTAAGAGTATCGCATAATTGGAGAATTCATAATAATATTGGGACATGATTTATATCTTTTTACTTCTTCGTCCACAAAGTCTATACTGTTATACATATATTAAGCTTTATTTAAGGATGTGAGGACTAAATGAATACATCGTTCCAGATAGGGAAAATAATGGGAATACCCATTAAATTGCACATTACTTTTCTTCTTATAATCCCTGTAATGGGATACATTTTCGCAAACAACAACCCCGTATTTGGTTTTAGCGATGTTGAATCCATTCTTCTTCGTTACGCTCTTGGCATATCCGTGGCGATCCTGCTTTTCACTAGTGTTTTATTACATGAACTGGGTCATTCCTATGTTGCGGAAAAACATGGTACAAAAATCCAGGGAATTACACTTTTCCTTTTTGGAGGTGTTTCTTCTTTAGAGGAGATACCGAGAAACCCGAAAGTTGAGTTCAAAATGGCACTTGCTGGCCCAAGTATCAGTCTTTTGATCTGGTCTGTATTGACCATATTTATCAAACTTCTCAATGCAGATACAATTATGAATACCATGACGCCTTTGAATCCCTTTCTACGGGTCGTCTGGATCACAGGGTATATAAACATCGTCCTTTTCATTTTTAACCTGATCCCCGCATTTCCAATGGATGGGGGAAGAGTATTAAGGGCGGTGCTTGCGGAAAGGATGTCCTACAAAAGCGCTACCAGTACCGCTGCAAATGTAGGCAAGATGTTCGCGATCTTTATGGGAATTATTGGATTGATCATACCTGGCGGTGGCGGTTTGTGGTACATACTTATTGCATTTTTCATTTATATCGGGGCAACGGAAGAGGATAAGTCCACCCAGATCAGCGTCACGCTTGAAGGTGTGAAAATAAAAGATATAATGACCAGGGAAATAAAGACCGTAACTTCAGGAATGACGGTGTATGAACTTGTGGATTTCATGTTCAGGTTCAAGCATATGGGTTATCCTGTTGTTGAAGGGAATGAAGTAATAGGAATTGTAACTTTTACTGATGTACAGAATATTCCTGTGGAAGAGCGCAAAAACATCCTGTTATCAGATATAATGACCAAAGAGATTATCAATCTGAAGGAAGATGATGATGCTGTAAAAGCATTAAAACTTATGACAACGAACAATATAGGACGAATTATTATATTAAATAATAAGAAAATGACCGGGATTGTTTCAAGAACAGACATCCTGAGGTCTGTACAATTACTGAAATAACATGAATAACGGCAACTATACTTTAAGCTGCAATTTTAATTGCAAGAATCCGCTTTCTATTCCGGGAAAGATAATCATCGTCGGAACAGCGCATGTTTCTGAAAAAAGCATTGCAGAGGTTAACGAAGTAATTGAAAGGGAAAAACCTGACATCGTGGCTGTTGAACTTGATAAAGCAAGATTCCAGGCGATCAAGGGTGAAGAAGAGGTAAAGGAAATCAACCTTAAGGAACTCCTAAGCGACGGGAAGTTCTACTATTTCATGCTACACTGGCTTCTTGCATATGTGCAGAAGAAAATCGGTGCAGATACCGGCGTAAAACCCGGGGCTGAAATGATGGCAGCTATAGAGCAGGCAGAAAAGACCGGCGCAAAGATCGCACTTATTGACAGGGATATCCAGCTCACCCTTGGGCGTTTCTGGAACAGGATGTCGTTTTTTGAGAAATTGAAGCTTTTTACCTCCCTTGTTGGAGCATCTTTTGGTTTTGGTTCGGAAAAAATAGATATCGAAACGGTCACCAATGAGGACGTAGTTACCCAGCTTGTGGGGGAATTAAGGAAACTTGCACCCAGCGCCGCAATAGTCCTGATAGATGAAAGAGATGCCTTCATGGCTAAGAATCTGCTTGACCTGGCAAATCAGGGTAAAGTAGTAGCAGTTGTTGGTGCAGGTCATCGTGAAGGTATTCAGAAATATCTTGACGCTCCCGAAACATTGCCTTCATTAGATGAATTAACAAAGATGCCCAAAAAAGGTTTCAACTGGCTAAAAGCAATAGGGATCGCACTAATTCTCATGATAGTCGGTATGCTGACGCTTCTGGTTTTTTCAGGCGGGGTTTCCATTGGGACCCTGCTTACCGCAATGTTTTATCTCTTTGTGACACAGGGTATACTTTCCGCCATCGGTGTCATTCTTGCACGCGGACATCCGCTTTCAGCATTGACCGCTTTTAGTCTTGCATGGTTTGGTTTCCTTCATCCATTTCTTGCCATAGGCTGGCTTGCAGGGCTTGTTGAAGCACATTTTCGTCCACCTACTACAGATGATTTCAAGACAATCATGAAAGCTGAAACCCTGACCGAGCTAATGAAAAATAAATTGTTCCGTATCCTTCTTGTTGTAATGGCGGCAAATCTTGGAAGCATGGTTGGGACTTTTGTAGCCATACCTTTTATGGTACATTATCTTGGAATAGTAAACCCGCTTGATATACTCATTAAGGCTTTCGAAACTGGAATAAGTGTATTTTGGGGATTAATTTAACGTATTGTCAGGCATTACCAGATAAATGGGATCAAATGGTATTTCATTTCCTGGCAATATTCTCCATAACCCGGCAGTTCCCTCAACAACACTTCCTCTTCATTTAATAATCTGGAAACAAGCAGCGGGATCAGGGGCAGGAAGAAGGGAAATGCCCAATAAGAACCAAGAGCAAGCGGAGTGAACAGGTACATCACCAATACTCCAAGATACATCGGGTGGCGCACTATTGCATAAGGACCTGTTGTGATAACCTGCTGCCCTTTTTCAACTTCGATTATCCGGGAAGCGTAACTATTTTCCCGAAAAACCAGGAAAACGAAAATATAGCCTGACAAAACAAAGGCATTTGCTGCAATAACAAGATATAGAGGCACGTTTGACCAGTGATAACGATAGTCAAGACCGGGTATTATGAAGCCTATGAAGAAAATAATTATTCCTAATTTTACTATGGTTTTTTGTTTTTCTTCTTTTTCTCTCATTCTCATCCGGCGCTCAAGGAGTTCCGGGTCATACTTTAAGAAATAAAAAACCAAAATGGACACTGGAATAAAAAGAACGCCGCAGTATATCCACGCCTGCCAGTAATCCAGTGAACCCGCAGGTAAGAACAGCATCAAGCCCAAAAATATGGGCGCCAGTATGAATCTTAAAATGACCTGTTTTTTTAATTCTGATGCTTTCATGAAATGTCAGAGACTCCGTGCTCTGGTATGAATATTAACAACGAACTCGTACGAACTCCATACAAACTCACGCCACTGGAGTTCGTTTCAGTTCGTTTTAGTTCGTTGTTTCGAATGTTACTTTGCATTCCTGTCTTCTTCCCACAGCCCGAATGTATTGTTCTCGGTATCTATGCATATCGCAAGATATCCCCAGCCCGGTACTGCTGTTTTTGGCATGAAGATGCTGCCACCGAGCTTCTCTACCTTTTCCAGATATTCATCTACTGATGGGACACCGATATAATTCGAGACCTGCTGTCCGGGCAGCATTCTTTTTCCCATCCCGCCACTGACTCCCGGATTTCCTTCCTGGTCTTTTGTTTCTATAAGATAATACGGCATCGGCATCGGTACTTTATTGAATTTCCAATCAAACAACTTTTCGTAGAATTTTTTTGCTCTTTCAGGATCATCCGCTGGCAGGTCAAAATGTACTATTGTTGGCATTCCCATCACCTTGATTAATACTGGGTGGTCGGGATGGATATAGGTTTTGGATGGGGGAGGGGTATGAAAAAATCTAATATATATACACCATTAAAATTTCTTCTGGTGCAAAAAAGCTACATATCTGATAATTCTCCACTGAGGGGGCATCTAAATTCTGCTACCACCTATAAAGTAATAATATATAATTTATTTAATATTTAAGTAATTATTAGTTGAAATTATACATAAATTTATAAGTTTGCATGATAATTCATCGCTGTATTATGGAATTCTAATGAATAAGATGTTGGGCGGCATAAAAATTTCAGCAATATCCTATATAAAATTGAAGGACGGCACAAGACAATGGTTCGGCAAAAAAGTTCTAAAGGCAGGAAAAAACCAAAAACATCACCACAGTCAAAACAGATACCGGCAACAACACCTCCACCCACGACTCCATGTGATTCTCTCCCCGACCTACCAAACTACGACTCCGAACCCACCGACGGCGTGCGCGTGGGCGAAAGCCCCATGGCTGGCCTGACTCTGAAGCGCATCCTTCGCGGGCATACAGGCCACATCAACCGCATCGCCTGGTCGCCAGACGGCCGCTTGCTGGCCTCGCCGTCCGAGGACAAAACCATCAGCATATGGGATGTGGCGATTGGGAAATGTATGGGCATTCTGAGGGGACATGAAGATGATGTCTACAGTGTGGCGTGGTCTCCGGACAGTAACTTCATCGCATCAGCATCAAAAGATGCAACATTGCGACTCTGGAACATCCCTGAAATACATGAGGTATGGAAGATCACTTTATCCAGTGAAGAATTTTATGCCGTAGCTTTTTCAACTGATGGTTCAAAAATAGCCTATGCCGATGAAAATGAACTTAGTATATCCGATGCTAGGAATGGTCAAATATATTTTGCTATAAATCAAGCGGCTGATCTCACCTTTGGTAATATGCATGGGCCACTTGAGTTGGCTTGGTCTCCAAACGATCACTTGCTTGCATGCGGGCTTGGCGGCCCACCAGGCGAAGATATAAGAGTATTCTTCATAAATCCTACAACAGGAGAAGTACTATTTTTTATTGATACAAAAGATTCTTCCTATGGTTTAGATTGGCATCCTACAGGCAAGTTTCTTGCGATAGGAGGGGGAGAAGGTAAGGTTTATATCTGTGATCTTCAAACCCGACAAATTAAGACAATACTTGAAGGACATACAGATACAATAGAAAGTCTTCGTTTTTCTTCTGATGGGAGTCTTTTGGCGACAAAAGCACATGATGGCACTATTCGTATTTGGCGATGTGATACTTGGGATACAATTGCGATCATATATGAGAAATCTTCAGAATCTTACATACACGGCATCGCATTTCATCCATTGTTGTCACTCCTCGCTACACTTGGTGAACAAGACACCGTCATCCGCATATGGGACATCGATATGAATGTCCTTCTCGGCCAAACTTCGGTCGATTCCGTCCGCTATACTACCGCCAAATGCGTCCTCGTGGGCGATTCCGGCGTGGGCAAAACCGGCTTGGGTTGGCGGCTGGCCCACGGCGAGTTCAAAGAGCACGCCTCCACCCATGGTCAGCAGTTCTGGGTTATCGACAAACTCGGCACGAAGCGTAAGGATGGGACTGAGTGCGAAGCGGTGCTGTGGGATCTGGCAGGGCAGCACGTCTACCGCTCCATCCATTCCATTTTTCTGGATAACGTGGACGCCTCGCTGGTGCTTTTCGATCCCAGCAATCGACAGGACCCGCTAAAAGGGGCGCAGTTCTGGCTGGAGCAGTTAAAAGGTAAAGGTCAACTGCCTCCAAGCATGCTGGTTGGGGCGCGGGTAGATGTAAGTTCGCCAGTGCTTTCCCAGCAGGAATATGACCAGTTCTGCCAGCGCTATGGCATCAGCGGGGGCTACATCAGCACCAGCGCCAAGCGCGGTGACGGGCTGGACGTTCTGATGGACAGGCTCAAGGCACAAATCCAATGGGATAAGATGACTACCACGGTCACAACCGTCACCTTCAAACGCATCAAAGATTATGTGCTTACGCTCAAAGAAAAGCCCGATCGCGAGGGCGTGCTTGTGCGACCGGCGGAATTGCGCCCACAGTTGCAGGTGACTGATCCAGACTGGAAGTTCACGGATGCCGAAATGATGACGGCTATCGGGCATCTCCAGACCCATGGCTATGTAACGATTCTAAAAAGCTCATCCGGCGAGACGTATATCCTGCTCACGCCCGACCTGTTGGTTAATCTGGCCTCATCCATCGTGTTGCTTGCTGACAAACATCCACGAGAACTGGGCGCCGTCAGCGAGACGGAACTCCTGTCAGGACGATATCCCTTCAATGAACTCGCAGGGCTGGACGAAGCTGAACGGCAAATCCTGCTCGATGCGGCAGCGTTGCGCTTTCTGGAGCACAATATCTGCTTCCGTGAAACGTTTGACAACGACACTTTGCTCATTTTCCCCGGACTGATCAAGCAAAGGCGCCCCTTAGAAGATGCCTTTTCTGCTGCCGATGATATTTCTTACATGGTGCGCGGCAGGATCGAAAACCTCTATTCTATGCTGGTGGTGCTGCTGGGCTATACGCCGTCTTTTAGCCGCATCAATCAGTGGCAAAACCAGGCGCAGTACGAAATGGGCAAGGGTGAAATCTGCGGCTTTCGCCTGATCGAAGACCGCGAAGGCGAGATCGAACTGCTGCTGTATTACAGCGAGAAGATGCCACAGCGCGGGCGCGCCTCGTTCCAGGAGTTGTTCGAACGGTTTTTGTACCAGCGCGAGGTCGAAGTAACGCGCTTCCCACCTGTAGTGTGCCCGAAGGGGCACCGGCTGGATCGAACCACGGTTGTCAGACTCATTCGCGAAGGCAAAATCTTAGCCTTCTGCGCCGAATGTGGGGGCAAAGTTGACCTGCCTAAACTCGACAAGCCCGGCATCGGCACATCCGTGTGGCTGCAACGCGAGGAAGCGGCAGCGCGCCTGCGAAGCACTTACGAAGCGCATCTGTCGCGTGTCAAAGGCTACCGGCGCGGGTGGGCCACGCCGCGCTGTTATCTCAGCCGCGTCCCAGGACAGGAGGATTGCGCCGCAAAAATCATCCATGACCTGAAAGATGCGGGTGTGTATATCGTCGAAGATGCCGCACAGGTGCTGCCGGATGACTATATTGTGGTGCTGGATACACCTGATTACCAGCGAATCTGGCGCAACCCAACTCAAGAGTTCGCAGTAGAGGTCAAACTGGTTAAAGACCGAATGACGGGCGGCAAACGTCGTCTGATTTCCATTGTGCTGGAAGGTAAATCCTGTTCGGCTACTCAGCACGACCTTGGCAGTTGCACACCCGGAAATTTCTGCGATGCCACCCATTACCCGGTCAGCCTGTTCGACCTGATGTTGGAGCTTTATGCAATTCCCTTTACCCATGCCGGCTTTGTGCTGCTGCGTGACTCTCTGCACCAGCAGTGGGAGCAAACGCTAGCCGGGATGAAGGAGATTATCCCGGAATCCGGAAAGCGTGAAACCAGAAAGCGTTTCGATGTTGCGCTGTCCTTTCCTGGTGAGCATCGGAATTTAGTCAAAACCGTGGCCGATATATTAGCGAAGCAACTTGACCGCGAAAGAGTGTTCTTTTGTGACTATTATGAAGCGGAGCTTGCCCGTACTGATCTGGATACTTATCTACAGGAAATTTACCATGACCAGACCGAACTCGTGGTTGTGTTTCTCTGCGCCGAATACAAACAAAAGGAATGGTGTGGATTGGAACTGCGTGCAGTACGAGATATGTTGAAGCAAAAAAAGACCACCGAGATCATGTTTTTACGCTTGGACAACACAGATATTCCGGGCTTGTTTTCTATTGATGGTTATATTGACGCCAAGGGTCGTAAGCCAGCAGAGTTGGCCGACCTGATCGTGCAGCGGCTAACGCTGAATCGAAAGGTGATTTCGTAAGGTATTTACGTGTGTGCAGGTTGCAGGCAGGAATTATTTATATCTGATACAAAGTATGATTCAGGAAGCGGTTGGCCAAGTTTCTGGACTCCGATTTCCCTGGATAAAGTTGATCTGAAATCGGATCACAGTTCAGGAATGGAGAGTTTCGAGGTAGTGTGCAGCAAATGCGGCGGGCATCTCAGGCATGTTTTTAATGTTAACCGGGCAGCTCAAGGCGCATGAATTAGGATTCAACGAGGATTTGACTTTATTAAAGGCAATCAATGGTCTTTATATTATTATAGAATAATAGATAAGGTGAAAGTACATGAGAACGGAAAAATTGCTTCAAAGAATAACCTTTAACCCCAATGTTATGGCAGGAAAACCTGTGATCAAGGGAACAAGACTTACAGTGCAGTTTATCCTGGGATTATTAGCGCATGGCGCTTCTGTGGAGGAAATCCTTTCAGAATATAAAGGATTGAACAGGGAAGATATACAGGCATGTTTGCTATTTGCAACAGAATCCCTTGCAAATACCACATTTATGCCTTTGACCGCAGAGGCTTATTAGATGCGGTTCCTTGTGGATGAATGCACAGGGCCAGCGGTTGCACAGTGGTTGCGCCTGCAAAATCATGATGTGGTTTCTGTATTTGACGAAAGCAGGGGAGCGGATGATAGGAACGTTATCCAGAAAGCCTACGAGCAAAATCGCATACTGATAACAAATGACAAAGACTTTGGTGAGCTTGTTTTTCGAGAGAAAAAGCCACATAAAGGTGTGATACTTTTGCGTCTTGATGATGAGCGGCCTGCAAACAAAATAGCTGTACTGCAGCGCTTGATTGAAAAATATGAAAAATCCCTCCACGGAAATTTCATTGTCGTTACGGAAACTACCGTCAGAATAACGGAAAAGGCATGAATGGAATACAAATAAAAGCCAAGACCATTATGAAATATCACAACATAACAGCATCCTTAAAATTCGTAAAATGAGGGTCTCCAGTCAATACTTTTATTTTCCTGCTCCGGGCTGATGCGAGTATTATAGCATCAGCAAGACCGAAATCACTGGTCTTAACTCTATTCTCGGCATGTATTTTTGCAGCTTCAACTGCGATCTTTACATCAAATGCTACTACAGCGCATCGTTTAATTATGAAATCCGTCCTCTCCTGCGCTTTTCCATCAGTTCTGAGCGATTTAGAGTAAATTTCTGCTACTACTATCGGGGAGGTGTATAATTGCATGTCGTCATCCACTAATTTCTTAACTTTTTCACCCTCTGGAGTTCCCATGAAATATTCCATCCATGCGAAAGAATCCAGCATCATTTCAATCGATCCTCATGGTCCCTGAGGTCTGATAGATCAGTTTTTTGCATTGTCCCGAAAAGGCTTTTCTTATCTTTGAAAAGCGTTTTGATCAAAATTTCATTGATTTTTTCTGATATATTTTTGACTCCAGCTTCTTTGAGGGTTTGATAAACATCTTCTCTTAATTTAATTGTAGTTCGGACATATTCTGTCATCATTAACACCTGCATGTATGATATCATCTACATCAACATAAGATTAATGGTGGATTAAGAGAGAAATTGTGATAGAACGCGGATTGCGCGGATGACGCGGATCTCCACGTATGGCCAGAGCCATACGTCAAGGGTTGCGCCCCTTGAGGACGCGTCCACGTATGCCAGTGCGCTGGCATACGTGTGCACGGCTTCAACTGACGTGACGGTTGTGGGCGACGTCAACTGGCGCAACGGTTGACGCGGATGCGCGCAGATAACGATTGAACCGATTTTAGGTTTGACAGGATAACATAGAGAAATTAACAACGAACGCAGACGAACTCGATACGAACTCACGAAGACTGGAGTTCGTTCCAGTTCGTACAAGTTCGTTGTTGACGTTATTGTTGGTTTTGATTTTTAAGCTAACTTATCAGATTTGTCTTGTCCGATATCTTAAATGTCGAGTAGAGCCCATAGCCCACCTTTTGATGAGGTAATAGCCCCAAGGTTATACTATGAGCCCCCTCACAGAACCGGACTTGAAGATTTCCCTCATCCGGCTCTTCAGAAGCACATCCTCTA
>JBAZOV010000009.1:0-89749 GCA_041648475.1 Candidatus Methanoperedens sp.
AACATTTCCATATTGTCCTGTAAGCTCCATACATAAACATTACTGCCGATGCATGTTACAGTAGGATTACCCCAAATGGAGGGGGTAGCATATTTTGCAATTTGTGATGCGACTTTCTTGTCGCGACACGTAATCCGTGTTCTATTCAAATGCTCACCAGCATAATCCAACATAATCGACATCCTTTCTGAAACTTTGCATATGCCTACCATCTATAATAAGCCTGTTTTTCATGACATTGAATTCCGTATCAAGTGATTTGAACTCACTCCATTCAGTCATAATGAGGCATGCATCCGATCCGCGAAGCGCGTCGATAGCAGAGTTGCAATAATCAATATCCGGGAAGAGCCGCTTCATATTTTCAATAGCCATTTTATCATAGGCCGAAACGATTGCCCCTTCCCCAATTAGCTCTTTGATCACAGGTATTGATCTTGATTCCCTGATATCATCCGTATCATTCTTGAATGCTAGCCCAAGAACGGCTATCTTTTTTCCTTTAAGGTCGGGAAGTTTATTTTTCAAAAGCGTTATCATCCGCAATGGCTGTATTTCATTGACCGCTATCACTGATCTAAGAAGAGTTGGCTCATATCCGACCTCATGAGCTTTTCCTATGAGGGCTTTTACGTCTTTTGGGAAGCATGAGCCTCCAAATCCTGCGCCTGAATTGAGAAAGTGAGGGCCGATCCTGAAATCCTTTCCGACTGCGTTCATGACTTCGTAAGTATCAATTCCAAGTTCTTTACAGATATTACCCACTTCATTAGAAAAGGATATTTTTGTAGCAAGGAAGGCATTGTTCACGTATTTTATCATCTCGGCTGTGCGCGGATTCGTTCTTGTGACCTCGCAATCAAGACCGCTGTAAAGTGAAGCCACAATATCCCCGGATCTTTTATCAAGCGAGCCGACCACGATCTTATCAGGATGCAAAAAATCATGCACTGCCTTTCCTTCGCGAAGGAATTCCGGGTTCATGGCGATCCCGAACTCGCCCAGCGACTTACCGGATTCTTTTTCGATTGTCGCAAGTACGACTTTTTCGGTTGTTTCTGGAACTACTGTGCTTTTTACTACGATGACATGATAGCCTTTTTTCTTACGAAGCGTCCTGCCAAGACTTGTGCTTGCAGCTTTTATGATGCCCAAGTCGATCTTTCCATCATGATCGGATGGAGTTCCAACGCAAATGAAAGAAACGTCTGAATTATTGATCGCAAAATCATAATCCGATGTGGCTTTCAGGTTCTTGCCAACATGCTTTTCCAGGAGTTCTGATAGCCCATCCTCATAAATAGGCGGTACACCCCGATTAAGCATATCTATTTTTGATGGATCAATGTCAACACAAATCACTTCATGTCCAAGTTCTGCAAAACATGCAGCGCTCACAGTGCCAACGTATCCTGTCCCGATAACTGAAATTTTCATAAGTTCATTCTAGAAGGGTTCTTTAGTAATATATGAGTTTCTGCTCAGCAAAAACAACCTGCTGTGAGCGAAGCGAACAGCAGCGCCATTCATGCCGCAGCAGGCGCACATGCAAAACACCGTCGCAGACGGCGCTGTTTTGTTGATGTTGAACTGTGCACAGAGGTATTGTCTAATAGAAAATCTTCAAAATTATAAGAATTGCTTTATTTATCTTGAAAAAATTTATAGGTCAAAGCGATGTTGAGTATTTGTTTAATAATACTGACATGAAGTGATAACATGAAATTATCCAGCATAAAAAAAGAAAAAAAGAAGGAGAACCAGCCTGAAAAACTGGATGGATCTGACACCATATCCATAATGAAAGTCCTTGAAGAGGTAGGGCTCTCCGAAGAAGTTCTCGTTAGCGCCGCTATGGAACTTTATGTGCCTCATCCCGGCGTAGAAACGCAGGAGATAGCAGAGAAAGTCTTCAAGAGAGAAATGTTGCATGCACTCTCAGATCCCAACCTGAGCATTCTTCTATATGCCGGCATGCTTCTTGAAAAAGCCGGAGAGAAGGGCGAACTTCCCGGCATGACCAAAGAGACTTTCAATAAAGACCTCACCTTCCTGATAGTGGATGAAGTGATCGGGATGAGCATTGCAAAATACATAAGCGGCGACAAGGGAATTTTTGAATACGTGAGATTTGACAAATTAAAACCCGGGATCCTGTCGACACTTGGGCCTTTCATGGACGACGTTATAGCCGGGCTCATTGGCGGCGCTTCAGCCAACATGTATTCAAGAGGAAAAAGCGACGGCGATAAAGCAGCCAGGAAACCAAAAAAGATTGTTGCCAAACCAAAAAGGGTCACGGTCACAAAGGTCGGTTTTGCCGGATGAAAAAGTTCCTGTTGGCCCTTCGAAATGGTTTTGGTTTTCTTTCCACCATACCCGTGGGTATAAGCATGGAAGGCATCGAAAACCTCATGAAGCACATATACCTATTTCCGGTCGTAGGCGCAGTAATTGGGATCATTCTTGCTGTGATCGCATTAACATCTTCGCTGATATTATCCCCAATAATGCTTGCACTGCTTGTCATCATATCGATCTATTATTTTACAGGAATTAACCATATTGACGGGCTGGCAGATTTCGGAGATGGTATAGCAGCGCATGGTACAAAAGAAAAAAAGATAGCTGCTATGCGGGATACCGCTGTCGGAACCGGCGGTATTGTTTTTTGCATGATATCCATTCTTGGTGTTTTTGTATCACTTGTATCGATCCAGGAAACCAATATATTTCTCCTTCTTCCATTTGCATTGATCGTGGCAGAAACAAGCGCCAAGCAAACAATGGTCACAGTAGCTGCCTTCGGGCGACGGATCCATGAAGGTTTCGGGGCTATGACTGTTGATAATACAACGAAATCTGACCTGATCACAGGAACCGTCTTTTCGGCATCAGTATGTTATATTGTTCTTGGATACCTGGGTATCGAAGCATTCATAATTTCGCAACTGGCAGGACTTCTTGTACTTAATACCGCCAACCGCCATTTCGGGGGTGTGAGCGGGGACATCGTAGGCGCTGCTAATGAAATAGGGCGTCTCGCAGCCCTTCTGTATTTGGGAGGTGTCGGATGGATGCTCTTGTAATGGCAGGCGGGATGGGAAAGCGCCTGGGGAAGGATGAAAAACCTCTAACTCAACTTTCCGGGAAACCGCTGATACATTATGTTCTGGATGCCCTTCTTGGTTCAAATAACATAGAACGTGTTTTTGTCGCAACTTCGCCACGGGTCAAGAGAACTAACGAATGGCTTCTTGATTTTAAGAAAAAACATACCAAAGTTGAAATAATTCACACAGAAGGGGTGGGTTATGTTCATGACATGATTGGCGCAGTCAAGGACGCAGGCATCACCGGGAGCGTTTTCATCATGATGGCTGACCTTCCTCTTGTCACGCCCGGGCTCATAGACAGGATAATAGAAAAATATACTGAGGTAAACACGCCTGCGCTTTCGGTTCACATGAAGCTTGATGTCTTTACGAAGCTTGGCTTGCGGCCTGATACTGTATTTCACAAGAATGATGATTTCATTGTTCCATGCGGGATAAACATACTTGACGCGGGAATGATCCAAAAAGAGCAGGAGGATTATAATCTTATCCTGGATGAAGAGGAGCTGGCGCTGAATGTCAATGCGCCCGGGGATCTTGAGGTTTGTGAGAAGTATTTGAACTTTCTATTCAAACAATGAGTTTCTTTTTCATCAAGTTAATTGACAGTAAAAAAAAGATCAGTGTTACTACGAAAATCCAGATAAAACTGAAAAGCATAAAAGGATCCGGCTGTGCAAGTGTCAGTGATCGGATGATAATCACCACATGAGTAAGGGGAAGTACTGCTAAAGCAAAATATCGGATAAAATCCGGCATAAGCGAAAGTGAGAAAAAGGTGCCGCTAAAGAGAAACATTGGAGTTATGAATAGAAACGTAGGATAATTAAGAGTGTCTATACTTGGTGATATTGCAGTGAAGCACATTCCAATGGCTGCAAATAGAAGTCCGGCCAGGAAAGAAAAAGGAATAATTAATAATGATGAAGGAAAATCAATAATTCCAAAGATTGCAAAAATAGGCAGCATTATCATAGTATTTATCACGCTTTTAGTTGCGCCCCAGAGAAGCTCGCCTGCTATTACTTCTTCAATGGAAAGAGGGGTTGCGATTATGGCTTCAAAGGTCTTTTGGTAATACATTCGTACATAAGAAGCGAAAGTGCATTCAAAAAAAGATGCTTCCATGATCCCAATGGCTATCAGGGCTGGAGCGATAAATCTGATATATGAGACACCTTCCATAAGATCAATGGAATTGCCGACTCCGAATCCAAAAGCAAAAAGATATAAAAGCGGTTGAATGAACGAGGGAATGAAATTCACCATAAATGTTTTCATGAACACATCTTTATTGCGAAACCAGACTTTCCACAAACTGCTTGTGAGTTTTGGCACTTCAAAATATGACATTTTATCAATCCTTTAATATTCTTCCCGTGAATTTTAGAAACACATCTTCAAGTGTGGCTCTTCGAACGATCACCTTTCCAAAGTCGCATTCTTTTAAAAGAGCATCCACAACTGTCTGCGGATCATCTGTATGTACCTGGATCGTATCCCCCACTACTTCAAATTTCGAAGCTGTCTTGTTTAAACAATCCACAGCCGCTGGATTATTATCTGTCTCAACGATATCTGTACCAATGTATTCCCTTATCAGTTCCGAGGGTTTTCCTTCAACCAGTATGTTACCGTTATCCATGATCACAAGCCTGTCGCACAAACGCTCAGCCTCCTCAAGATAATGGGTTGTAAGAACGATCGTATTCCCCATGGACTTCAATTTCTTGATCGTCTCCCAGATCAGGTGTCTTGCCTGTGGATCAAGTCCGACAGTGGGCTCATCAAGGACGAGCAGCCGGGGATTGTTCAAGAGAGCCCGTGCAAGCAAAAGGCGCCGTTTCATTCCTCCTGATAATAATGTGGTCAATGTATCTTTTTTCTCTTTTAACATCACGAAATCGAGAAGCTCTTCAATGATATTTTCTGCTTTTTTTTGCGGAATATCAAAATATCGTGAATATACCAGGAGATTCTGGTAAACAGTGAAATCCGGGTCAAGGTTGGTCTCCTGGGGCACTACTCCGATAAGTCTTTTTATCTTTCGCTGGTCAGTGCTCACATCCATTCCGAAAACCTCAAGCTTTCCTTTGGTTTTGGGTGAGACACACTGGATCATTTTCATAGAAGTAGTCTTACCAGCGCCATTTTGACCCAGAAACCCGAAAATTTCCCCCTCTTTCACTACAAAACTGATATTATCTACTGCAACAAAATTACCATATTTTTTTTCCAATCCCTGCGCCTCTATCACCAGGACAATAATAAACCTCCAAATTTAACTATATAATATCTATTAATATCTATTGTCATAAAACTTATGCTTTAAGCCTTACTATTAAAATATAATGCACTTCCCCATAGTTTTAATTATTTTTTTATAATCAAACATACATAATATTCATAGCTTCTTTTTCTCTTTCTTTATATTTGATACGTTCCTGTTCCTGGAAATCCCATAGAATCTGGTTTGCTCTGGCTTCTCTTTGTCTTTGCTCTCTTATTATTTGCCACATTTTTTCTTGTTTATTTCTTAGCAGAACATTTCTCGGTTCATTGTCTCTATCATATTGTTTCCTTTTGTCTGGGTCTGATAGTACTGAATAAGCCTCTGTGATTCCTTTAAACATTTCTTCAGCTTCTGGTAACTTGTTTTTGTCGGGATGATATAGCATAACCAGTCTGCGGTAAGCGGACTTTATATCCTCCTGGGATGCTTTCTTATCGACTTCTAATATTTCGTAATATGTTTTTTTTACCATGGGATTAAAAGTTTCGATACATAGACCAGATTGAATTCCTTAACCGGGGAATAAGAATTACACTTCCATAATCTTCATCAAATTCCCCACACCAAGCGCCACACCCTCGACCTCGATACCGCCATGACCTTTTGCGCCATCGCCAACAATATACAGATTTTTAACCGGTGTTGTATTCCCGGTATCACTTCCTGATGATGCCCTGTTGACAGGCCATCCGTCTGAATATGACTGGATCAAAAGCACTTCATATTTCTTATCAGGGAAAATCCGGGCAATATCAAGTAGCCCCAGATCGATCTCTGTCCTTGTATCATCTGAAATCATGGCCTGGTGCGACATTATTAGATGTTTTCCAGGAGGCGCAAGGGATGGGTCAGCATTGGTGACTTCATTAATGCCGTTGACCCTTTTTGCGTATGGTGTAAAATACACGCCGCTGTGACCTATTAGCGGTTCATCAGAGGAAAGACATATCTTAATGCCCTTTGAAGGTTTGAGATTTTGTATCTTGTCAAGGTATTCCTTATCTGTGCAATCATACAAACTGCTTGTTCCTATATGTCCAATATCGCTTATAACAATGTCAGCATCGATGATATTTCCTTTTACTATGACTCCTTTTGCAATGCCATTATTGACAATGATCCTTTCAACACATGAATGGGTGTAGATCTTTCCACCTTTTGACTCTATGATCTCACGGAGCGCGTCTGTGACAGCACTGCATCCGCCTGCGGGAACGCCTGAACCTTTATAGAGATACATATTATTGATAATTTCAAGCATTTCATGCGCCGGAACATCCTTTGCCTGCAAGCTCAAGGCCCATCCGCAAAACGAATCAGCAAGCTTCAGCAGGAAATCATCATCAAAATATTTTAAAACCCAATCCCTGAAGGATATATCATTATTGGGCCTGAATTTCAGGGAATATGCAAGAACAGTGCCAAGTTTCACCTGTTTTGTGAGTGAAAGTTCCCGCCGAAAATCATGAAAAGAGATAATCGCGCCATTTTCTTTCCTTATGACTGCCATGGGTTCTGAATCGATGATAATAACATTCGCACCCACCTCCCTGAGCATCTGCGCAAGCGGGCCGCGCCCCCCATGCGGTATCATGTGAAGCGCGCCTGTGCTGAGTTTGAAACCTTTATATGGAAGATTGGTGAACCTGCCACCAGTAAATGGAAGTTTCTCGAATATCTCAACAGAATAGCCCGCACCAGCGAGTTTTGCGCCGGCAAGAAGGCCGCCAAGACCTGCGCCGATGATTACTGCTTTTACTGCTGTCATTCATCCTCCGAAATGGCGCCCAGGGGGCAATAATCGAGGCATTTGCCGCATTGGGTGCATTTTTCATTCATCGAAGCACGTGCTAATACGATTATCGCATCGAATGGACAGTATGCAGCGCACTGCCCGCAGCCTACGCAATTCCCGCTTACCTTCATCCGACCCCGGCCGCCCCTATTTTTTCTGTAAGTTTTGCAAGCACTTCTTTTCTCATGCCTTCCACGAACTTGATGCTTCCAACTACGAGATGCCCTCCACCGCTAACTCCTGCCCCTTTTATCTCACTGTGAAGTTCTTTTACCATCTGCGGAATGTTCATCTTTACTCCTTTTGAACGCAGCACTGCAAAATCAGGCCCGTATCCGATGGTGACAAGCGGCTGTCCAATGTTTTGGTTGCACAGCCTGTCATGGATCTCCCCGCTAGTCTTTCCAGGAGGGGGGAATGTAAATTTGTGGGCAAAATTTTCTACATCGATCACATTCATTATTGTCCCGTTTGGCAATATCTGTGTTTTTACATTGGGCATTGACGCCTCAAGCTGTTCTGCTATTGCAGCATTTGCCTGTTCGTTCAGTAATTGTACGATCTGCTTATGCCTCATGCCCGTGCCAATATTAAGTATATCATTCATCATTCCCCGCCCATCGTTGAACCTCTGCCAGAATGCCTCATAATCGATTGCAAGTGCCATTTGTTTCAAATCGTCGATCTTGTATTTATCTGCCACAAGAGCTTTATATGATTCAGCTTCGGGTGCAGACGACCTGTCGCCCATGGCTGAAACTGCCGGGAGATGTTTTATTTCTTCAGTAACATCAGGGTTAATCATTCTTGCTATTTCTGTACCTATCATTCCTGTTGTTACTCCATAATCCCCGCCTGCGTAAGCAGGATTTACATGTTCAAGCACCATGGAATCAATAGTTCCGTCAGGGTGATGGTGGTCAATGACCATTATATCCAGCCCATAAATCGCAGCCTGTTTCATCGCGGGCATATCTTCCTCTGTCGCTCCGTTGTCCATCAATACCACAAGCGGCATTTTCTGGGAGAAACGCCCCTGGTCTTCAAGCGCAAAAGTAATATCTTTTGTCACATCCTCTATTTCGTAAAAGGGCGCCTTGGAAGGAGAACGCCTGAAAAAGTGCCGGTCAGAATCCGTTCCGCCGATTTCCCGGATAATAGGCAAAATGGCGCGTTCAATTGCGATCGCTGAAGTTATACCGTCTGCATCCGCATGATGCCTTATGACTATGGGCCTTGATTTGTATGCAGCTTTCAGGATAATTTTTGCAGCGTTTTTCATCCTTGGCCGCATTTTCTCAAGTATTTCGCTTTTTATGAGAAACTGAATCTCATGTGGTTGCGCACGCTGGTCAATGGCTGACTCGATCTGCTCTTTAATAATTGCAGCATCACCGCCCGACAACGGCCTTAAGGAACGGATTTCAACCTGCAATGAACCGTTTCTCATCGAGGGTTCGCCTATGACTTTGACAATTGTTTCAGCCTTTATCTCAGGATAAGCTCTTTCTCCGGCTTTTTCAAAGGCTGCGCACTGGACTGTCCCATCCTCATCTGAAATAGAAAATATCGTGGGACCTCCAGTCTGCTTTATCTGGATGACTTCGCCTGAAAGATGGATAAGTTTCCCGATGTATTTGGTCAGTTCGGTGGTCTTCCTTCTGGGAAGCTGTTTTTCGATCTGTATAACCTGGTAATCTTTGGGGGTACGGACCAGGAGTTCTATATTGCCGTTCGGAGCAATGTTCTTTACTTCCACGAAAATCTTATCCCCTAGTTCGGGAGTGAAACTCAGGTTGCTTGAATGGATAAGTCCGCGAATTTGCGGATTCAGGTCTACGAACACGCCGAAGTTGGCATGACCCTGCACTTTTCCTTCATAGGTTTTTCCGACTTCAAGCTCGCGCGTATCACATTCGGAACTGAGGACATGCACATATTGTTTTTTGGCGCAATTTTCACATAGCTCCCCCTTTCCTGTGACATCTATCCCGCACATAGCACAGGTTACAAATTTTCCCCGTCCACCACATGTTTTGCAGGATTCTGTAACTATTGTTTTGCCTGTGCCCTTGCAGGTGGGACATTTTATTTCCCCCCCCAATAACTTTCCCAGGTCTTTTTCCGTGATCCGGTCAAGGCTTATGGTTCTTGGCTTGCCGGCGCCTTTGCAGTCAGGGCACTCCTTTTCACTAAGGATAATGGAGCCTGTGCCTTTACAGTCTTTGCATTCAGTTGTCATAGATTTGAACGCTAGATGCGTTTAAGAGTGAAATAGATTCTTATTCACCTTTTATAGTTTCAACTATTTCCCTGAAATCCGCAAGTCCAGCTTCGTCCACACCCAGCCTCCCGGGAGTTCATGCAGCGCGCCCTCTTTCATCTTGCCAGCGCCTCCTGCGTCTTTCTACTAAATATTAGCCGCGGATGATGACGCCCAGAGTCACGCCTCTGGAGGGCGTGTCCACGTATGCCTGCGGGCATACGTGTGCGCGGAGTCGAGAACCCGCAGGGTTTCGGCATGATAAACGCAGATAGAATACGATATAATACGGATGCTACGGATGATACTGATGCGCGCCGATCCGTGAAAATCCGTCCGATCGGTGTCATCCGTGTTCCTTGTCGTGATGGCGGCGCCGGTTCGTATGCGGTTGCAGGGATTGCCAAGCTTTGCGATCTTTGCGTACTTTGCGGTGATTTGATCAGACTATTTCTTTGATAAACCTCAGATAAGCGGATGTTCAGATTAACAAATCTGCGTTTATCTGCGTTTATCTGCGGTTTGTTTTCTCTATATCCCCTAACAATCAATGTCAGATCGTAATTTTTGCATGCAATTTGCATGCAAGTTATCGCCCCTGTAATATCTGGTATTTTATCGCTCTCCCCACCCCTGTCCTTTCAATAAATCCAAATTTTTCCATAACCTCAAGGTCATAATTTGCAGTCCTGACAGACACATCATTCAGTTTGACATATTCGGCACGTTCTGGATTACAATTTATTCCTTATCCATTTCCTTATCCATTTGATCCAGGATTATCTTTATAGCAACTCTGAGCGAAGGCAACCTCAATTCAATTGTTTCCCAAACCACATCATATCTAATTCCAAAATATCCATGAACCAGCTTATCACGCATCCCGGCAATTATTTTCCATGGGATATCGGGATGTTTTTTTCTAACGCCTGGAGGAATATGCTTGACAGCCTCCCCAATAACTAAAAAATTCCATATAACAGCATCGCCGGTCTTTTCATCTTTCCTGAATTGTCCGAAATCCAAACCGTCTGTATATTTTTCTATCTTCCCGATCGCTTCGAGGATGTCATCAAGGAAAATCCTGGCATCTCTTTCGTTTTTCATACAGGAATTGCCTCTTTCAATACTCTGTCCTTTATCCTTGGTTTTAGAGTATCTTTCATTACAAGATCGACTTTAACTCCAAGTTTCTTGCTCATGAACTCTTCAAGTTCTATATATTTGAATAAGTCAATCGTTTTAGAAAATTCTACAAGGACATCTAAGTCACTACCTTTTTTCTGTTCACCTCGAATATAGGATCCAAAAACTTCAAGGTTTTTTACACCGTATTTTTCTTCAAGGACTGGTTTATTTTCTCGAAGCTTCATGAGAATTTGGTCAATTTTCTTTTTCATGCTGCCATCGCCTCATTCATTTCACTAATTACTGTATTCATTCCAATCAATTTTATCTCTTGCTGCTCGTTCAGGAAATTGGTTTATCGATCCATCCATATTATACACTTATTAATTTTTCTCATAGTATATAAAGTATAATTTATCCAGATTAGAGCGGTATGAAACTAGTAAGGGCCAGGATATGATTAGATAGTTTTAATGTGTTGATAACAACAGAATAATTGACTAATTATATATAGTTTGGTTGCTTCTATTACTTCCTATGAAGAGCATTGCTGAATTTTTGGAGTTGTACTCAAAAAGGAATAGTAAACTTGTGTATCGCGCTTCTGTCCATCTGTTTCTTGAATTTGTGTATGGGGATAAACGCAATGGGATTAAATCAACAAAGACTCAAATGATAGAATTCGAAAAACTCGCTGACCAGTATTTCAAGGAGAAAAGGGACCCTGCAGATGACCTGATTAAGTTTGCAGCTTTTCTACATTCCAGACCTCCTAAAACGGCAAAAACCTATATCGGCGGTGTAAAGGAATATTTGGGATACAACGGGATAGAATTAACACAAAGGCAGCTTAAAACGATCCGCTTAAAGCTACCCAAAGGCAATGCCAGGACAATTGAGAAAGATCTTGATCGCGAGGTAATAAATATAATACTTCAGCATACCGACATCAAAGGGAGGGCATTTTTCCTCACATTGGCTTCCAGTGGCATGAGGACCGGCGAGGCTTTGCAGATACCTCTTGATGATCTGGATTTAGAAGCAAAACCCGCACCTATTACCATAAGGGGAGAATACACCAAGACCGGGGAGCAAAGGCAGGTTTATATCAGCGGTGAAGCTGTAGAGGCCTTAACTGAATGGTTAAAAGTAAGAGAAAATTATCTTAAAGCTGCTGCTAATAAAAACAGGGGGTTGGTGGGTAGTGGTATTGCTAAAACCAAAATGGTGGAAGATGATAGGGTTTTCCCGTTCACGCAAGGCACAGCAGAACAGATGTGGAATAATGCCCTGGTTAATTCCGGGTTGCTTTCAATTGACAAGGGAACGAACCGGAAGCAATTAAGGATGCATCAATTGAGGAAGTTCTTTAGATCACAGTTGGCTTTGGGCTGCCCTGTGGACATCGTAGAGGCTTTGATGGGACATGAAGGATATCTGACAGACGCTTACAGGCGATATCCAAAGGCTCAAATGGCTGAGTATTACAAGAAGAATGAACATCACATAACCTTAGCTCAGAATCAATCCGTAGAGGCAATTAAGAAAGAAATTACCAATGAAATGAACGAAGCCATTAAAGGCCTGGTAGTTGAGAATCAAGCTTTAGGCGCGAAGAATAAAGAACTTGAGGACAAATTGACCAGGCTTGAAAAGGTTGTTAAGGTAATTGGAAAGGTTGCTATGGAGGATCCGAGTTTATTGCCTGCCATGAAGGATTTTATGAAGGATTAAGTGTAATTGAAAAAATAATCCCGTCCTAACCTACTGCTGAATGGCGAAATATATTCACGGTGCAATATGTATTTCAGTGATCCATTGCGTAGTTTTGTGTCCTGTTTTATCCGGTGATAAATCTTGGAGGTATATAGTCCTTGAGCCTCTTTGGTGTGCTCCGGTTTATCTGGATAAGATCGGTGTCCTTAATCAGTTTATATAACACCAACACAGGGGAGATCAATATCAAAATCAGTATGATGGTGGGAGTGAGCTTCTCAGAAAACACAAGCCCTAAATCAACGACCACAACAAATGCAAAAATGAAAGCAACAATCCCTGCTGAGCTCTCTGACATTAAATCAATAGGGTCAAAATAACTGTATAGGGAAACAACAAGAACCCCGACTAGAGTTAACATAAAAAGGTAACCTATTCCCAGAAAATATTTTGTAACAATCTCTTTTGCATCCATAACAAGGTTCTTCTTTGTAGTCATATTCTCTTCTTACTCTATACTTATAATTCTCCCTCTTTAAATAGTTTGTAGATATAAGCAAGACTGGCAACAACAAGGGCTAAATAAAGAATTACCATGAAAATTTCGGAGGCAGCTATTAATATTTTTACTGGCAAGAACCCTTCGAATCCAAAGAGGTTTGAAAAATATCTTACAATCCAGATTCCAGCCATTATAAAGATAATCGGGATGACATCCACTATTATGGACAAAGACATTACGATTAACATTTCAGCTTTCTTTTTCAGAGCTTTTCCAATCTGCACACCTTTAAGATACACGTACTTCTATTAAATAATTCTGTCCTGCCGGTGAGATCTGCAGGATCTTACCAGGGAGACAGAAAAAATTATGATCATAATTTTCTGTCTTCCCGGTGAGCTGGCGCCTTCAGTTCCGGAGGGACAGAATCTTTAAACACGTTGGGCCGTAAATCTGGCCTAGCTGTGTCACAATGAACAGCCTTCCGCAACGCTTGCAAACGTGTTTTACACCTATATTTAAACTCGAATTTCATCACCCCATAGTTTCATTTCTGAGGTGCTGCAATACGAGCCATTAACCCAGGAATGTATTTCCAGAATACAACAACCAGCCCAACAACAAATGCCACAATAACGATGGCCGTCACGTTAATATTCCAATGGCAAATATGATTTGTCGCCCCCGTCTGTGATTCGCTCTTTGTTTCGCTCATTTTACCCCTAACCCAGACGAAAGGATATCCACATACTGCGCCTTGGCTGAAGGCATGGCAGCACCAGTATCCACATACTTACTGATAATATTATTATTTCCAGCTTTCTGAGAAGCACATTTATAGGCAAGATAGATAAGCCCCACAAACAACCCAAAGCCAAGCAATGCAATACCTAAGGTCTCAGCTACCCAGGATATGCCATCATCATCAGTATTTGAATCACTGTCAGCTTCTTTGATATCGGTCTTTGTTGCTTCCTTTGTCGCATCAACAATAAGCTTTGAATCGTTGTTGACTTCTTTGATATCGGTCTTTGTTGCTTTCTTTGTCGCATCAACAATAAGCTTTGAATCGTTGTTGACTTCTTTGATATCGGTCTTTGTTGCTTTCTTTGTCGCATCAACAATAAGCTTTGAATCGTTGTTGACTTCTAAGAAAACATTCTTTTTAGATTCATCCTCAGAACAGACAGGGCAAAACTTAAGATGAATATGCCTTCCCTGTGAATTTATTATTTTACCGCATTTCATTGTTTGTTCCATATTTTTTCTCCTTCAAACACTGTTCGGACATTACCGAACAATGTTTAAATCATTGTTATCAACAATGATTCTTTGATTTAAAAAGCAGGCACTAACAAAAAGGCCGAAAACGGTAGTAGTAATACCGATTTAAGTATTACTTCGATGCAGGGTAATACTCAAGAAGCCTGGTAACAACATAACCATAAGACACAGGCACACCCGTCCGTTTCTCCAACTCATCTTTGATACAATCAAGCCTGGTTATCACATCTTCGGGTAAACTAACATTTGACATATGTTACACACTCTAAAGCTTTTTCCCGAAGTATAAAGTTTGACATGGGTACTTTTTACAACGAGGAAAACGGCATCTTGTTACATTAAAACCGAATCTCGCGCACCTGAAAGGTTCAAGAAGTTGTAATTTCGCTTTCCATACAGCCATAAGTTAGCCTCCGCTCATGTGTTCACCTGTTGCTTACGTTCCCACTCAACAAGACCATCTTTTATGATCTTCCGACCTTCATCAATCATATCTTTCCTATCAAGTACGGCCTCGCCAGGACTTCGAGCTAATCCTCTAAAATCCCATTTCTCAATGCTACCTTCCGGTAATTTTGGCACCGCGCCTTTACTTGCAGACCATTGACGCATATTTGTATAATGTAAAAATGCTTCGAGCATACCATTACTTTCGCCACCCCACGTCTTAGCGACGTGCTTAGAAATGTAATCACACACTTCATTTACTGGAGATTTGTTCACCCACGTACCAATATTATGATCTCCGGTTACCATACCGTATTTTTTCCATAGCTCATTTATGTCTTTTTGTGGAAACAGATAATCTTTATAAGTTTCATATTGCTTGGTTTTTCTGTTGTATTTCTTTTGTTCTATTTTACCAGCAACACCCGGGCCATAAAGACCAATATGAGTATGAAGCAAACCGCTTTCGGTTAATTCCAAAGCCCGGAGATAAACAGACACTTTCTTTTTTCCAGCCCTTCTTAACCTTGTATTCATAAAATCCATAAACTTTTCTAACTGACATTTCCAGGCCTCACCAACTTCAGCCAGGGAAGAAAACTTTTTAGGGTCTGTTGTTAAAGTGATCTGCAGGCCAAACCGGGTACCGCCCTTTTGCATTTTTTTAGAAAACTCCGACATTCTCCAGGCAGTTTCCTTTCTGTAATTCTTACTAAAACGTGTTTGACATTGTACTATAATGCCTTTTTTATCCTCCGCATTATGGTTTTGAAGCCCGATATAACACGCTTCCATAGCATCTTGCCAATTATCACAATCTTCCAAAAGTTGCGGCCACTCGTCTGCAAAGAAAGCTTTTGTTTTCTCCAAGTGATCGCCAAATAAATGCTTTTTACCAAATCCGTTTTTAAGGCTCTGTTTTGTAATTGGAGCATTGTTTGAGTTCTGTCGGAGTTGTTCATTACTGTCTATTAAAGGAAGACTTTTGCCGTTGTCCTTCGCTTCTGTGGTTACACTGTCATTAAATCTTTTACCTGTATCCTCTGATTCTTGCCAGGACTTTAGCCAGGACTCTGTATCCTTCGAGTATTCCAGGCTCATTTCTCATCACATCCTGCAGGTGACTTGAAGTTACAAAGATCGCAGTCTTTGAAATAACAAGTAATTCGAGTTGGACCAACAATACAAAGTTTAGATCCGGAAGGATACACGCCTCCAGGACTACTCACCTTTTCTTTATTGTAATAAAGAAAAGGAGCAAAAGAAACAACTTGTGAAGAAATATGTTGTTCTTCCGGTGAAGCCTTCACACCGGGCTTAAAAATACTGTGTATCTGACAGTAGGTCATAGTTGCGTCATAATCGCCCCAGGACGCTTCCTTATCAATCAGGGCACAAATTTCTTCTAGAGAGTAACCAACAAATTTTAAGAACCCTACCAGATACAGCCTTTCGTAATGGCAGGCTTCTTCCGAATGAAGAATGTTAAAAAGCTCTTGTTGTTTCTCAAAAGATCGGACTTTACTTAAATCAGTATCTGGGGAATGAGAAACCATATTAAGAAAGCCCCCTATTTCCTGGATTATAACCGATACAAAATTTATCGTGATCTTCCCGGCCTTCTTGAGTGAAGAACCATACCCCACATAGATCGCATGGAATCATTCGGCCTTTTCGCTCGTGCTGATATGAAATGTTAAATACAGGGAGTGATAATAAAGAAAATAGCATGTTTTGGTCTGAAAGCGGATTGCGGCCCGCTTTCATTTTTTTAATTTTTTAATGCCTCTGATGCCTTTTTCTCTACCAGTTGAGTTTCAGCCCAGGCGGCCCATTTTTCAAGCCGATCTAAAAAAGAATGGCTATTGGATGAAGCATTATTTTCATTCATGCCATTGCCTCTTTGGTTATGGCCGCGGTCCGCAACTCAGAAAAAGATTTAAGGGTTTGAGTTAAATAACTCATTGCCACCACCTATGCTATCTGCTGGGTGTTGCGCTGCCTGTAGAACATTCTTGGCGGACTGGGCTACAGGTACTGCTTTTATATGATTTCCTTCTATTCGAAAGTCGAGTCTATCGCCGACTTTTAAGCCAAAATGTTCAATTATCCCTTTGGGAATATAGGCAAAATGGCTGCCCTTTATATGCTGAAGTTTTCTTTCCATATGAAAATACAGAAAGACACTGAATGTATATATATCTATGTAAAATAATAAAAATTCTGTCCGCTGGAATCCGGGGGCAAAGAGTGCTGCAAGACAGAAAATTAAGATTTGTGTTTATTTTCTGTCCTTCCTGGCTCCGGAGATCTAGGAGCACAGCGGGACAGAAAAGAAAGAACAAAAATAAGTTTTTTCTGTCCGTGTCGATCTCTGCGATCCCTCAAATATTGTGAATTTATAGGACAGAAAACACTAATCATTATTTTTCTGTCCTTCCTGGCTATCGAGATCTAAGAGCGCGGCGGGACAGAAAGCTTCAGACTAACCCAATATCTCTTGAATTCGGTATTTTTTAGAAATTTGTATATTATACATCACCAGGCATTCTATGGTAATCTCTCAAGAGTAATTTTCCATTTAGAACACTCTTTAACATCTATCGAGACTTTTGAATTCTTATTTATCCACGCGTACATTTTCTCCAGGTCGCCAATGTCTATTTCAGCATTTGCCTTGATCTCTAATGAAGCTGATTTGTACGTCTCCTCATTCTGCACATGAAATCCCAGACCCAAATTAGTAGTCATAATCTCAGGGTCAAGTTCACCTTCAAATATCATCTTATTGCCTTCGCATTCTATTTTTACACTTTCCATTTCGGTTCACCTCTAATTTTTAAATTCGTTCATAGCTGCATATTAATTAAGCGATTTACGACAGAAATAATATATTTTCTGTCTTCCTGGTGATCAAGGTCCTGAGATCCTGGCAGGACAGAAAAGAAAGTTTAACCTTTTCTTATTATGATATTCCCTTTAGAGATTTCTTCAAAAACAATAATGTCGCCTTCCTTTACTCCAATGCGTTCCCTAACTGATTCTATCAGTGTAACCTTACCGCCTTGAGACACTTTCGTAGTTCCAAGAATTGCCATAAGTTCCAAATGTTCCATAAAGTATTTATAATCATTCATTCCATATGTTCTATAAGTTCCATAGAGAACTTAAAGAAGGTAATAAAATGGTTGTAAACAAAAAAGGTAATAATTCAGATATGCGCGACATGGTAAGGATACCCCTTATCATAGAAATACCAAGGCCGTATTATGAGCTATGGCAGGGCGCAAAGATAGCGCACAGCCTGGATGATGGATTCTTAAACTACTTCTCAGGGAAATCTATCTGCATGCTGTTGAAAACATTAATGACGTTCGGAGAGTGATTATTACGAGTGCAGGAGAAGAATTCCGAGGGGTAGATATGCAATTCAATCATAATAAAAAGCATCTTTTAGAAATGCATATCCCAGAGGTAAACAAACAGCTTTCAATAGAGTTTTTAGAAAGTTGTCAAACCGGTATGTTTGGAAAGAAGATCGGAAAGGACAGGGCTATCATAACGCTCCGTGCATTGAGGCACCTTAACAGAAGTTTACCAGATGGAAAGATGTGGCACGACGTGACAAAGCGCGATATCCAAACAATCTTATTGAAAGCAGAAGAGGGGAACGTGCCGGGCTGGGGTGAATGGGAGAAATATATTAATATGTCCCTGCTTCGAAAGTTCATGACCTGGTTAAGATCTGAATATTCTTATCCTGCCGGATATCCAGATAGAGAGCGGTTGATAGGTCTTTTGCCTTTGATGGATCACGCCCCAGAGTGCAAATACCATATGCTGAAACCAAATAAACTTAAGAACCTCAACGAGATCCCAACCCAGCAAGAAATAGATTATATGCTGGCTGCCACGGATACATATAAGGATAAAACCGAAGGCATCCGGGATAAGGCGTTTATTTCCATCATGGGAGAGATCGGGATGAGGATAAGCGGACTTGGTATATTGAGACTAAAAGACGTCTCGATTGATCAGATCGGGGCCTTGCTAGGCATCCATGACAAAACCATGATAGGGGAGCCAGTGAGGATCATCAAATCAGTCCCATATTTGATAACATGGTTGAATATACACCCCACGCACGCAGATCCAGATGCGCCTTTGTGGCCAGTACTCCGCGGCAAGAGAAAGAACAAACGCATTGAGTATTCAGGAGCGCGAAAATCCCTTCATAAAGCAGTATTAGCCCATAATACATATGCTGAATCAAAGGGACTGCCAAAGATCACCCGGAGGATTCACTTTCATGCATTCAGATACCAAGCGCAAACCAGGGATATGATCATCGGTATGCCTGTATCTATCCAATGCAAACAGCGCGGATGGTCACCAACAAGCAAACAGCCTATGCGATATGCACGAGTAACAACGGGACAGGTAGATGATTGGTTAGTTGCGCATCAATGAACCTATAAGATGTGAGGCTGCTCTGCATGATAGTGTTTCTGTCCTGCCTGGATCCGGATGACCTGATCACCAGGGAGACAGAAAATAGAAAGTTTTCTGTCTCTCCGGAAGGAAGCCAGGTAGATCGGGACCAGGACAGAAAGAAAAAATAATATTTTCTGTCCTCCTGGCTTCCGCTGATCCTTCGGATATCCCGGAATTCGCAGGACAGAAAAGTTATGATATGTTTGTCTTTCCCTTTAGAGAAGGTGAACCACAGAAACCATAAAGCTTTTTAAATGATAAGCTGTTGTTAGTTCTATAATACACCGGTATGATTAGACTCTAAATATATTGTTAACAAGTTATTAGATAGTTTTAATAGCAATCGGATGAATTATGAGCGACCCATAAGGGGCTGTGGCCTAGTCCGGCATGGCGACGGGCTCCAGCGGAAAACCCGGAGGCTCTGGAATTTATTCCGGGGTTTGACCGGGGTGTGATGATGAGTAAACGGTCTGCTGAGCGACCTGGACGCAGCAAGCTATGAAGAACCGTTGGAGCACTGAACGTGCTGCTCAAAGATTAAATTGCCAAAATCCTGGCATTTTCGGAGAGACCCGTCGATCGTGAGTTCAAATCTCACCAGCCCCATATGTTTTTTTTCAGGTTTAGAGGAGAAAACTATTCGATAATGGCAATCAATACCACTCTTGCGATTCTATAAGTTTATCTGCATCACTTTGTTTGATCTTAATTATGCCTGTAAGCTCATCTAAAGGATCGGAAGAAGCTTCAACTATCAGTTTTTGATTTACAACAGTCATCCTGATTTCTTCTCCGGATTTTAATCCCAGCATATCAAGGATTTTGTCCGGGATCTTAATTTGATTGTTGTGATTTATTCTACTTTGAGAGACTTCCATGTAATGATCAATCAAAATAAGGCGTTAGATAATAATAAATGTTTACTATGATCAAAAGATCTCGCCACCCCATCCAAAAGTATTTTATACCTTTCTCCAGATTGTTAGCTTCATGAAGGCTTATGAATTCGAGTTCCCCGATGACCTGCATTACATGAAGAACCACATATGGTTAAAATCTGAAAATGGGCAGGTCAGCTTAGGTATTACGGAACTTGGCCAGTCATTGTCCAAGGGAATAGTCCATATCGATCTCCCTGAGGTCGGTGAATCGATCAATAAAGGAGAGATGATCGTGGCATATGAAACCATAAAAGCGGTTTCGCAGATATCCCTCCCATTTGATGCAAAAGTCATATCAGTAAATGAAAAACTCTGGGAAGACCCGAATATCATTAACAGTGACCCATATGGGGAATGGATAGTTAAGGTCAGTGGGAAATTCAGCGAAAGCCTGGTGATGAAAGTGGAAGAAGCAACAGAATATTATACAAAATTGATCGCAAAAGAACGGGAACGATACGCAGAGAATTAAGTTTAAATATAACAATGTAATAACCAACAAACGAGGTAAAAAAAAATGGTCGAAATTGAGGGCTACAAACTTCCGGATGAACTGTATTATACTAAAGATCACACATGGGCAAAAATTGAAGAAAATGGCTCCGTAACTGTAGGACTTGATGCATACGGCGCAAAAGCGGCAGGAAACATCGAGTTCATAGACCTTCCAATGGAAGATGATGAATTCGAAGCGGGGGAAGCGTTTGGATCACTTGAATCTGCAAAATGGGTGGGCGGTCTCCTGATGCCGGTCACCGGAACTATCACAGGGGTCAATGAGGCGATCGAGGATGATCTGGATGTAATAAAGGAAGACCCTTACGTTGAAGGATGGCTTATAAAGATAAAGCCAACGAACCTGAAGGATGAACTCAAAGGGCTCATACACGGATTAGATGTTGGTCCCTGGCTTAAGAAAGAGATAGAGACGAGGAAAAAGAAATAGAATAAAGCCGCTCTCAAGCAGCCTTATCCGGCAACATTTCCACCACTCAACATTATAACTTAATGCCCGTCACCCACAAAGTCCGGATGATCCCGAAGGACAGGCATCCTGTTCACGATCCACCTGTAAACCAGTACCTCGATTATGACCACTGAAAGAACCACAAGCGCCTCCTTCCAGAAGAAGAGCTCCCTGTTGGGAAGCTGCCAGTTAAACGTTATCAATGTCAGATTGAACCGGTTAAGGAATATCGCCAGCATGCTAAAGGCCGCAGTTATCTGAATAAGCTTGACATTCCTATTCTGTACACCATAGAAATACAGTACCGGAAGAATGGCAAACAATCCTATCTCCACGAGGAACCAATAACCTATGGGTGTATTGAGATAACCCCATGACCCTTCATGCGTGATGCTTATCAATCTTAGTCCAAGATAAGTGAACATGACAAGCGCAGCCGCTCTTCCAAGACCAAGTGTTATGTCGTTGACACTTGCAAGGTACTCTGGTGACGCTCTTTCCTTCATGAAGACCGCGGTAAGTTTAGTTACCACGATCATCAGGGCCATCGCAGCTGCGATAGCTGAGATAAATGCCAGCCATGGCAGATATGAAGTGTACCAGAGCGGATGCACCTTACCCGGAGCAAGCAAAAACATTGCATTGAGCGCTGCCTGGTGCAGAGTTGAAAGCATTACACCAAAGATCGTAAGCCCCAGTGTCATATTCACAAATACCTTCCTGAGTTGTGCCTGGTTTAGCCATCCAAAGATGGTCGGGCATAGTTCAAAGAATTGTACTGAGAGATACAGACTCACATGCCACCCTACAAGGAACATAATTGATGCTGTGCCAAATGACACGAACATTGGATAATATATCCGCCACGGGCGCCCAAGATATATCATCAGGAATATTACCGCGAATAGATAACCCAGGAACCCAAGGAGAATTGCATTCTTAACAATTGGCTGGTATCTTTTTAGCCCGAATATGTACACTCCTGTCCCTATAACGAATCCAGTTCCTGAAAATGGAACACCGGCAAACAATCCCCAGGTCAGGAAAAGACCCCACGGCTGCTCATTTGAGGCTTCTGTTATCTGGTCAAGACCAAACAGGAAGCGCATGGCTACCAGGAACATCCCTGCGAAAACAATAAGACCCGCCGCTATATTGATAGGGGTGTATAACGTCTTCATATATTCATTAAACGTCATTCCCAGGAAAATTTTATCCTTGAGCCAGTTCGAAATTATTTCCGCGCCTGTCTCTTCCTTATATGCCTCATCCTTATACACGTGTCTTTCTTTGTATTCATATGCAAATTCATTCATGTTTTATCCCCTCCGCGGGTTTTTCTTCATCTTCACCATGCGGTTTCTTATGTGATGCCATATAGAAACCTCCAAGCAGGGCTGGCCACGAAACAAGTGTAAGATTTACCATGGACAGGAAATCCTTGGTCAATTTTGGGTAAGATGTTGTCCCGATATTTTCCGGGAAACCAAGTTCCGAGAATGGGACACCTGAAATATACATCCAGCCTGTTCCGCCGGCTTCATGTTCTCCATAAACATGGTCTATATATTTGTCAGGATTATCCCATATCCTGAGTTTTGCCATTTTAAGAAGATCAGTTTTCTTTCCGAATGTGATTGCTTCTACAGGGCATGCCTCAGCACATGCGGGGACAAGTCCGTCTTTTATTCTTTTGTTACACATGAAACATTTCTGTATCTTCGGGGTAAAAGCCTCTGAATATTCAAATGCTGGCACATAGAAGGGACATGCTGTGATGCAATAACGGCATCCAATGCACACTTTTTCATCCCATACAACAGGCCCTTCTTTTGACTTTGTCAACGCTGCTGCGGGACATGCTGCAACACATGCTGGCTCATCGCAGTGCATGCACTGTACCTTTCGATATACCGGCGCTCCATCCTTACCTTCAAAACGGTTTACCACTGTGTAAGACTGCACATCTGCAACATAGGGTCTCCTTTTCTCCTCGAAAACCGATGTATCCTCAAACGATATTTTCGGAGGAGGAAGTTCATTGGCTTTATTGCATGCCGCTTCACAGCGCCTGCAGCCGATACATCTGTTGACATCGGTCAGCATACCGACCCTATCGGGATTTCCTTCAAAATCTTCGGAGCCAAAAACGTTCTGGCTTCCCAGGACACTCCATGCTGCAACCGTCCCGCCGATCTTAAGAATATCTCTCCTGTTTATCATAGTCTATACTCCTGCCGGTTTATGGCATCCCTGGCATGTATTTGCTGCTCTTCCCGCGTGATCCGCAGGCTCAAGAGTTGCTCCCGCGACCCCTGTTGAATGGCATTTGAGGCAGCTGTCATGATATACGATCTTTGTCTCCACTCCGCCATTTGGAATCCCTGCGGGGTGGCACCTTGTGCAGGTATCCCATGTAAGCTGGTGCGGTCTATTGGGAGCTGAAACTATTGCAGGAACTACTGCATTTTCTTTCACCTCTCCCGTATGGCATGTTATGCAGCTATCAGGTCCGCTGAACTCTGCCTTATGGCATTCAATGCACCGCTGGTGATAAGCAGCCTTAAGGCCAGGTTTTGTAGAATCATGTGGATTTGTCGGGCTGTCATGACAATCCTTGCAGGCATGTATCTCATCCCCGCTATTGTGATGGCATGTTTTGCAGCTTACCTTTTCACTCATAATACTGTGGAATTCAGTGTCCTGTCCGTATTTGATGAACAGGTACTCCGATTTATTGACTTTCATCCATCCATTATCCGAAGCTGCAATGAGATTTTGCGCATTCGCTGTCTGGACGGGCACGATCACATCTGAATTAATGACAGAGGCATTGTCAGGAGTATCAGATGCAGAAAGAACGATTGCACCACCCCCAAATACCAGCGAAAGAGGAAGAACGATCGATACTACCCTGGACATGGCTGCTCTTTCTTTCGAATGTACTAATATCCACAGGGCAATGAACGCGAAACAGAATGCTATCACTATAAGATATTCCACTCCTTTCACGAACGTCATATATTCAAGTAATGTTTTCATATTTACCCTCCACTTTGATTTTTCGGTTCAACCGAACTATTTGGTTTTGTTCTCCTTCCGTACCCACATTTATCTGAATTTCCTTGTTTTATGGAATTCGTATTAACACCTCACAACAATTGTCTCCATGTGACAGTAATTTTTTAATCTCTAACTCAGCCCGGCCCCCGTATGCGTAATTCAAGGCACCCTTGAACGTTTCCCTTATAGTATGACAAATATGTGTACCAGAACCATTTCCATCTGCGACTAAGTTGCATTTTTTAACTGTGTACAACAGGTTTTTACCCTCTGATTTCCACTCACTATCCCTGTGGAGTTTAGAATCAATTATTTCAAGAGCTTTCTGGAAATTCTGGTGTTCCCAGGTCTTTATATTATTCTCTTTTTCGTATTCCTCCATCAGGGATACGCCTATCCTTCTTCCAAGAGCCGTCAGGGATACCGGAATATCAGGGATGTTCTTTAGCCCTTTTAAGAAAGCCATGAACATTATCAGATCCTGGTCAACCCTGCTGTTACTTATTTTCAGGTTGTTCACTATTTCATTGATCTTAAGGCCAACATCCGGCCTGTGTGTCAATACGACCATGTTGGCTGTACACCTGGCATCGTAAAGATGCCCGTTTGCTTCAAGAAGAGAGACGAGACTTGTGCGCAGTTTCTCTATTACATCCTTGTTCCTGTAACTGTGGAACAATATGAGGTTCTCCCTGTCGATTTCCACCCTGTCAACCACTCTTGAAGTTTCATAAACCTCTTTTACATAGGAAAGCATTTCCTTAAGTGGTATTTCCTGGATGGGTTTTTTTGCCAGTGTTTCTATGGTTATTTCACCCATTGGCACTTTGCCGCAAAGCAAGTCCTCAAAGTAATTCCTGTGAACGGTCACCATGTTGTAATTGCTCAATAGATGCCCGTTGATCACTGATTTCCAGAACACCGGGCGACTTTTGATGGCAGTTATTACTTCATTTAGCCCGCCAAAGGATTCTACCAGACTGTCAGTTCCTTCTTTCTTACTGGACTTTGACAGTTCAACCCTTATTCCCCCGTCCAGGTTAAAAACCGAGGATATCTCAAGCGGAGCATTCTCAGGTGAATTATTCACAAGAAACTGGGCAAGCATCCTGGCAATGAACCGGATTTTCTGGGGAGCGCCTTTTATCTCTATTAATACTTCCTGCGGCAATGCGTCATTATCATATTTCATAGAGAAATCGACATTCCACTCAAGTTCATTGAATTTATTTTTAAGATAGTCTTCGAGTTTTCCCATCGAATTTATGAGCATGGGGTCGATCATGTCATTTAGCACGTTGTCCGGGACCAGCAAGCCATCGGTTTCATTGAGCATCCACTTGAATAGTGTATCGTCTATTGTGGATATGTTTTCAAGTTCGCTGTTTTTTCCAGCCCTGTCTATGATCACCCTTATTGCGGCGCTGAAATTCCCTTTATGTTTTTCGACATAAGGTTCCATTTTCGCAAGACAATCATTGTCAAGAGAGATATGCCGTGTAACGATCATAACCGTTCCACTTGTAGCTTATTCAATTTTGTCCGTTTTCTCCCCGTTTTACCCTTTCCTTTTAGACGGACATTTTTAAAAGATTTTTAAGTTAGATTAAACCAGATATCTGAATCTACCTATGATGATAATGATTACATTTATCACGTATATATTTTTCTGTTTGGACGCGGGTAATGCAAAACTTTAAAATAGAATCCCCTCCAACATTACATAAGAGTGTGGAGTATGCAGGAATACAAATTATTCATAAACGGCGAATGGATACGATCCAGCAGTGGCCAGACTTTTGATGACATTAATCCAGCAACACTTGAAACAATTGGAAAGATTCATAAAGCATCAATCGAAGACGTAAAAAGCGCTGTAGATAGCGCGGATGATGCCTTTGAAAACTGGAGCGTCACTCCAGCCCCGCAGCGTGCTAAAATACTTTTCCGCACGGCAAGGATACTTGAAGAGCGCAAAGATGAACTTTCGCGCCTGCTGACAATGGAGATGGGGAAGGTCTTAAAAGAAGCGCGCGGGGATGTGCAGGAAGCCATTGACATTACCTATTATGCAGCAGGTGAAGGGCGGCGTCTTTTTGGTGAAACCACACCGTCTGAACTTCCGGACAAATTCTGCATGACGATCCGCCGCCCCATAGGAGTTGTGGGTCTGATAACGCCATGGAATTTCCCGATGGCTATACCTGCCTGGAAAATAATGCCGGCATTGATCGCGGGAAATACACTTGTCCTTAAGCCCGCCAGTGATACGCCCATACTTTCCATTGAACTTGTTAAGATACTTGAAAAAGCAGGGCTTCCCGGAGGTGTTTTGAACATTGTCATGGGAGAAGGGAGCACTGTTGGCAGCGCGATAGTGCACCATCCTAAGATCCGCGCGGTTTCATTCACAGGTTCACTCGACACTGGAAAATGGATACTTGGCGAGGCTGCGAAGGACATGAAAAAAGTGTCGCTGGAACTGGGTGGCAAAAATCCCATTATTGTAATGGATGATGCAGACCTTGATCTTGCAGTTGATGGGATAATCTGGGGCGCTTTCGGGACAACCGGCCAGCGCTGCACTGCCGCAAGCCGGGTCATAGCGCACGAAAAAATAATTAAGGAACTCCAGGCAAAACTTATCAAAAGAACAAAAGCGCTAAGGCTTGGCAATGGTCTTCTTGAAAATGTCGATGTGGGACCTGTTATCAATAATTCACAGCTCCAGAAGATCGCCCAATATGTGGAGATCGGCAAAAACGAAGGCGCAAACCTTGTCCTTGGAGGCAATATTGTCAAACCGCTTCCGGGATACTTTTTTGAACCCACGATATTTACTGATGTCACACCTGAAATGCGAATAGCCCGCGAGGAGATATTCGGTCCTGTTCTTTCAATAATAAGCACATCAGGTCTTGATGAGGCGATAGGGATCGCAAATTCTGTTGAATATGGTTTATCATCATCGATATATACAGCAGACATGAGAAATGCCTTCAGGGCGATTGAAAAAATTGACGCAGGGATCACATATATCAATGCATCAACGATAGGCGCTGAAACACATCTTCCCTTTGGAGGAGTAAAATCCACAGGGAACGGAACGCGAGAGGCTGGTTCTACAGCGATCGAAGAATTCACGGAGATAAAGACAGTTTATATAGATTACAGCGGAAAACTCCAGAAAGCACAGATTGATGTTTCAAGTTAAGAACAAAACAATACAACTATCTTTGCGTTCTTTGCGGTGAAAAAAATCATACACCGCAAAGGACGCAAAGAGCGCAAAGTGTTCAGGAACTAAAAGAGGAATAAAATGAAAAATACAGGCAAAAGATCAATTGAGATCATTGAACGGGATAAGAAAGTTGTTTCACCATCGCTCACGCGCTCTTACGACCTCGTTATAGACCATGCGGAAGGCTCAACAATATATGATGTCGAAGGCAGGGGCTATATCGATTTTGCATCAAGCGTTGCAGTGATGAATATCGGTTATAATTGCACGAAAGTAAAGCAGGCAGTATGTGCCCAGATGGATAAAATGGTTCACTGCGGTTTTTCGGATTTTTATGCAGAGCAGCCTGTAAAACTCTCTGAAAAACTTTGTGAAATGTCGGGTTATGAAAAGGTGTTTCTCTCCAATTCAGGAACAGAAGCAGTCGAGGCTGCCATGAAGCTTGCTTTCTGGTATACCGGGAAATCAAGCATGATAGCCTTCTATCGGGCTTTTCACGGCAGGACGCTTGGGTCTCTTTCTCTTACGAGTTCAAAAATAAAGCATAAAGAGCATTTTCCGGCGCTGCATGTCATTCATTCGGATTATGCCAATTGCTACCGCTGCCCCCTTAATCTTGAATATCCTGGATGCGGCATTGCCTGTGCAAAAGAGATAGAGAACATAATATTCAAACGGGAACTTTCACCAAAGGACACGGCTGCTATTGTTGTTGAACCTATACAGGGTGAAGGCGGCTTTATAGTCCCTCCTGTCGAATTCCATAAAGAGCTTCGAAGGATATGCGATGAAAATGATGTTTTATTGATCGCTGATGAGATCCAGAGCGGAGGCTTCAGGACTGGGAAATTCATGGCCATGGAGAATTTTGGCGTGAGAGCAGATATTGTCTGCATGTCAAAATCGATCGGTGGCGGCATCCCGCTTGGCGCCACGATGTCAAGTAGCAAAATAATGAGCTGGCCGCCGGGCACTCATGCAAATACCTTTGGCGGAAACCTCCTTGCAGCTGCTGGAGGACTGGCAACGCTTGAATTCATGCAGAGCAGCAAGCTTGGGGAAAAAGCGGTCGAAAAAGGCAATTATCTTATGAAAAGGTTAAATGAACTTAAAGATAAATATCCGATAATAGGTGATGTTCGTGGCATTGGTCTTATGATCGGAGTCGAACTTGTGGAAAATGATAGATCTCCCGCACCTGCCAGACGCGATGTGATCGTTAAGAAATCACTTGATGGAGGGCTTATATTACTTCCGGCAGGTGATTCTGTTATCAGGTTCGTGCCCCCGTTGATAATAAAGAAGAGTGAGATCGACAAGGGTCTTGAGATATTTGAGAATGCCCTGAGATCAAGTTAAGAGGTGCCTGGTGAAATAAAAGATATTTACACCCAACGTAAACTATAAATACTATTGTTCGTATATATACGAATTGCAGTGGGCAGAAAAAAATAAACTTTTTCTCCATACCACCATAATCCCCCTCCCTGCCCACTACACTCCTATATTTCCGGTTTTCTAAGGACAAGCATCCTTCTTGTAAGGCTCTTGTGCACCCTTTGCATGTGCAACTCAATAATCTCAAAACCCGCTTCCTGCACAAGCTTTTCTATCGGTCGCTCCGAAATAAATACCGCGCGCCTGCCGGGTTTTAAGACGCGATATACTTCTTTAAGGGATTTTCCAAGCATATATTCAAGCGATTCTGCCTTTATCGCCGCAGACCTCCCATACGGGGGGTCTGTAACGACTGCATCTATGCAATTATCCCGAAGTGCAAGTCCACATGCATCCTCAAACATCAGGGAATAATCAACCTTGTAATGGTCAAGATTCATTTTGGCGCCCAGCAGGATCTTTCTTTGCATATCCCCGCCTATGGCTTTTATGCCTATGAGTCCCGCCTCAATAAGGATCCCTCCTGTCCCGCAGAATGGGTCAAACAAAGATATATCAGGCTTTGCTATATTCACAAGAGCCAGCGCGACCCTGGGCATGAGAACTCCCGGATAAAAGAATGGTTTAAAATGCGGTTTTCGCGCTTCAAAGGCGCTCCTGTCGATAGAGCCCCGCATAATCCCGAAAATGCACTTATCTTCGGTGAGGATCACCCGATATTGTATCCGGGGATCCTTAAGATCTGCATGCGCGCCTCTTTTGAAAAATATCCCCCCGATCTTTCGCTCCATTGATTCGGTGTTGATCGAAGAATAATCCCGCACCCGCTTGACCCTGATACTGTATGTTCCATCAATATCTGTAAGGTTATTTGAGACAACATCAAGCACGTCCTCTTCACTGCTACCGCCGATACCAAGGACTTTGATGATATGATGTGTCATGGCAAGCCTTTTTGTGAGGCTTTTAATTATCTTTTCAGTATCAGTTTCATTTTTAGTATCAGTTTCAAGATCCATGACAAGACATCCATCAAGTGAAAGCGAGATGGTATAGCGGGCTCCAAGTGTTTCAAGGCAGGCGCACACCTCGGAAACAGGAATGGTCTTGTGCTCTCCTGAAAGTTCAAATGCAAACAACATATTTATTTCATCATCTTTATTCCATTATCAACATTGCGTCTTTAAATTCCCTGAACAATTGGGCCATTACCGCATGTTTCAGGAACATCTCATCAAGCGTCTTTGATATATGCCTTTTTGCATATTTATCCTCGTTCCAGGTTATATTGTCATATTCCACGTTCTTAAAGATCAATCCATAAGCTGGCGCGGGTTGAAGTCCTTCACCAAACTGGGATGGTTGCAGCATTTTTTCAAACCATGATGTGTCCCGTTCTCCCGTCCCCACCATTTTCAGGGCAGTTGCAATCTTACGTACCATATGCCAGAAAAAATAATCCGCCGTTATATCGATAACAGTAAATTCACCAGCTTCGTGCACATCGATTTTTTTAATAGTGCAGATAGTTCTGCGTTCATTATCATTCTTTACGAAATTGAAAAAATCATGTTTTCCAATGAGTTGTTTTGAAGCTTCTTTCATGATCGAAAGGTCAAACCTTCCGAACATCATATACATATATTCCCGGTTTTTTGCAAAGCGCCTTGGATCAAAACCAGGAGAGACTTCTGCTCTTGCCCAGGCCCATATAGTCCCGTCCAGCCTGCTGTTAATGGCACTGGGTACCGCAATGTTAGGTTTTTCGGTATTAAATGCTATTACCTGCCCAAGTGCATGAACTCCACTATCGGTTCTTCCTGCTGCTATATATTTTGCTTCATGCGGATCATTAATAATATTCAATTCCCGAAGCGCCCTGAAGAGTTCACCTTCAATGGTTTTCGCATTGGACTGCACCTGAAAACCATGATAATCAGTTCCAATATAGGCTAATTTAAGGGCGATTCGCATGCGGGTTTAAATTATTGGGGGTGTATATAATGATTGGCAGGAAAATGGAGATTTGTATGCCATTTGCCGCAGAGAGAGCAGTAATAGTAGTAATAGTAGTAGTAGTAGTTGCCGGGTTGGTGATGAGGTTGATTTTGGTATCAGTTATCAATTATCGCTCACCCAATTAAAAACTTTTTCTGCGGTTTCAAGAGCTTCCTGGTATTCCTGTTCATCTACTGGCTCAAAGTCCCCTGGATAACGGGTACTGACAGCGTATGCAGAAAGTGAAATTGAATCCATGATTTCATCGGGAACTTTAATATTATGCTCTTCGATCAATTCAATAAGATGACTTATGGAATGAGTGCGGGGAAAAGAAACATCTATAGAGACAAGCAATGCTTTCAGAGCTTTTTCAACCGCCTGTTCACAATCAAAGCAGAGGTCTTCATATAAAATATCCTCAAAGACTTTCCCTGCTTTCGCTATCTGTAAATTGCTTTTTGCCCTTTTCAGCCATATCCTCACAAGTGACTCATTTTTCATAGACCACCTTCCCGGACTTTGAAATCTCTTTATATATCATAAAAGGATTATCTTTCAATTCTTCAAACTTCTCTGGAGTTTCAACAATAATATCAACAGGCGCTCCCATCCCATAGAGAAATTTATAGATTTGCTGAGCAAGTTTTCTTCTATGTGAAACACCTTTCTTAATTATGCATATATCATAATCACTTTCTTTGTTGTGATCACCTCTCGCGCGTGAGCCGAACAGAATGATCTTTTCTGGATCCACTGACCGGATTATGATTTCTATTGCTTTTTCAAGGGGGTCGGTTTTTTTCACATATTCAGAAATCATATTAAATCATTCATATCCATGTATTGTGTTCATATTTACACCTATTTAGTTTATAGATATATTATCTTCACGTCCTCCCATAAAGTTCCCCTGTCTTCGTAACCTCCATAATATCCTTCCGGCTCAACATAAAACAAATGCTTATGCTGATGCTGAAACTGTGTATTTTTCCATAAAATTAAAAATCCAGAGTATTCTTTATTTCATTTAATGCAAGAGAAAGCGTCTTTTTATTATCATATCCCCTGACGGTCTCTCGAAGCTCTTCCGTTTTTAACCCTTTTAACTCCTCAGCAAATTTTGAAATATTAGGCACAGCACGGATAATATTATCCACGATCGTTACAGATGCGCATTGCGCCGTCCTTGAAAGTGGATTTAGGTCTATTGCTATTACAGTTTTGCCCATATCCACAAGCGCCTTGCACCTGTCTCCGTCCTCAAGAGGCACAAGCACGACATCAGCGCGCAATATCCCTTCACTATCCACTTTTGCCCGTTCATGATCAATACCGGGTATCAATGAATCGGATTTTGTACACAAATTTTGTGCCCCAAGTGAGTGTAAATGTTTAATTATTTTAGCAACTCTATCTTCTGTTCTATGGAATAAATTCACTTCAAGAGGCGCGTTCACAATTTCGCCCAACCTTATTACTTCGGCGGGAACAAGAGCGGCGACATTCCCGTTGACTGAAATTACCGGTCTTTTTGCAAGAAGCAACTCTACAGCTGCTATTTTTTCAGCCGCCAATGCGCTCTCAGTGCTTTTTTCACCGATCAAATAATCAAATGCTTCCCCGCGTCCCTGGGCGATCAGACCATGTGTACTTGTAATTCCATTCCTGACGCCTTCAACGATCAACTCACGTGTCATGAGGGATACAAATCTGGGATGGCTCTTCGGTATCATATGAGATGCGCTCCGGCAAGACTTATCCTGCTTTCATGGACTTCCCCGAATTCCAGCAATGCCCCGTTATCGTTCATGGCAAAAACCGTATCACCAAGCATTGCCTGGCTTGCAAGACCGCCCGCGGCCTCAACTGCCTCAATGGCATCTTTCACTTTCGGGCTCATGAGGCCAATCTCGGTCGCGAATCCCCGGGACTGGCAAAAAAGGTTTTCAAGCGTGGGTTTTTTCAGGAGTAACTTGAGTTTTGATTTTCCCGCTTTGTTTATCCTCTTTTTCTTCAATTCATCGGTTAAAACCGATTTTGTGGATATCTCACTGAAGCTTATCCATGATATTTTAGTATCGCGACAGGGAATTTTATCAATGACACCTATAAATGGCGCGCCGGCTTTTTTCCTGACTACTATGCCCCCGAATGTCATTCCAGTGACATCCCCAAGTCCTGTGCGATTCGTCACTTCGGCGCAATGCGCCGCCCCAGCAAGATCTTTTAAGGTCAAATCCAGCGATAGCGCTTCATTCAGGGCAAGCGCTGCGCTCAATGCACCGGCGCCGCTTGCCCCGAACCCATAGCCTACGGGTATATCAAGAGTTGTTTCTACAAGCACAGGCTCTGAGGTCAGGCTTTTTATTGCTGAAAGTGTTGTTGCGGCTTCGCAAGTCTTGCCATTGATCTTGATGATCGTTTCATCAGATGGTCGCACAGTTGTTATCGCGCCATTTTCAAGACAGAATCCGCAGCCCATAGAGCCTGAAAGTGCGGCATCTTTTCGTATGTCGATTATAAATATCCCGGAAATATGGGCTGGTGCGAAAGCTTTTGCTATTTTCATTCAAGCCCGAATTGCTTCACATTCCGGTCAGCTATTTCCTGTATCTTTTTGATCTGGGGATTTTCACCTTTCATCGTGAAAAGATGCTTGAAGCGCCCCTGCACTTTCAGGTATTCTTCAACAGGTTTCCTGTTCTTGATCTTCCTGACCGTGGTAATTTCGCCATTTTCCATCTCATATAATGGCCACAGTGCTGTTTCAACTGCTAATTTACCCACTTCAATTGTCTTTGAACTATCTATTTTCCAGCCAGTTGGACATGGTGCATGAACATGGACATAAGTTGGCCCTTTTATTTCGGCTGCCTTTTTCACTTTTTTCTTCAGATCCGGCGCGTAGGAGATCGATGCTGTGGCCACATACGGCGATCCATGTGCTGCGATTATTGCGGGCATGTTCTTTTTATACAGGGGATTTCCGGAAGAGATCTTGCCGGCAGGACTTGTAGTAGTACTTGCGTATAATGGCGTTGCGCCGCTTCTCTGGATGCCCGTATTCATATAAGCTTCATTATCCACGCAAATATAAGTAAAATCATGACCGCGTTCAAATGCGCCTGATATTGCCTGCAAACCGATGTCAAGTGTAGCGCCGTCTCCGCCTATTGCCACGATCTTTGTGTTGTCTTTCCTGCCAAGCGACTTAAGAGCAGCTTCAACACCTGAAGCCACAGCTGCTGCGTTCTCAAAAAGTGAATGGATCCATGGTACGCCCCATGCGGATTCGGGATAAGGCGTGGTAAATACCTCAAGACAACCTGTGGGGCTGACAACGATAACATCCTCGCCAAGTGCATCAAGTACGAATTTTCCAGCAAGAGCATCGCCACAGCCTGCACAACCACGATGTCCTGGTTTAAGGAGGCTCATGCCAGGTCCTCCCGCAGGTCAGCATATTCACTCTCAATAAATATTCCTTTCTCGACAAGTTTTGCCTTATTGATTATTTTCTTTATCATTTGCATGGGAATATCACGTCCTCCGTGCCCCAGCATGAAACCGATGACAGGCACACGATTATCAGTATTATATAAGCACGCCTTGACTTCAGTGCATAAGGCGCCTTCGTACTTCCCGACAGAAATATTCTTATCAAGAGTTATGACTATCTTTGCATTCTTCAGGGCTTTTCTTATGGCTTCTTTAGGGAACGGCCTGAAAGACCTTACTTTAAGAAGACCCACGCTTTCTCCTTCATGTCGAAGCTCATCAATAGTATCTTTTATTGTTCCTATGACAGAACCCATCGCCATTATTACGATCTCTGCGTCGTCAAGCACATAGCCGTCGATAAGACCGCCATAATATCGTCCATATATATCCTTGAATTCATTGGCGATCTCCTCTATCTTCTCTAAGGCAACGCCCATAGCTTTTTCCTGTTTGTACCTGAATTCCGTGTAAGTGCTTGGATCAGCGAAAGCTCCGAAGGACATCGGATTCTTGGTGTCAAGTATAAACTCAGGATCATATGACGGAAGGAATTCATCCGTGAGGCCCTGCTCAAGTAAGATCACGGGTTCATAAACATGTGAAAGGATGAATCCGTCCATGCAGGACATTGCAGGAAGCAAGACATCTTCGTCCTCTGCGAGTTTATAAAGCTGCGGAGTCATATCCGCCGACTCCTGGACATCTTCTGCATAAAGCTGAATCCAGCCTGTGTCCCTCTGTGATATGGAATCCTGCTGGTCGTTCCAGATATTTATCGGGGCTGACAGCGCGCGGTTTACAACTGTCATAACAATGGGTAACCGCATGCCTGAGGAATTGAACAATGCTTCATGCATAAGCGCGAGTCCCTGTGATGTGGTTGATGAATATGTTCTTGCTCCGGCTGCGCTTGCTCCTATCAAAGCTGAGATAGCTGAGAACTCTGATTCCACATTCATATACTCACAATTCATTTCGCCATCAGCATGGAACTGTGCCAGGTCTTCGACTATATGCGTCTGGGGAGTGATGGGGTATGCTGATATTACATTTGGTTTGCACACCTTTACCGCATGAGCTACTGCGTACGAACCTTCTACAACGACCATATTTTTTCTCATTTTCCCTCCAGCACCATTTTTATTGCTTTCTTCGGACACTCGTTTGCACAAATTCCGCATCCTTTACAGTATTCATAATCAGGCTCAAAATAACCATTTTCTAATTTATAGACGATCCCTTCAGGACAATAAACATCGCATATCCCGCACTTGCTGCACAGCTTATGGTCAAAAACCGGCATAAAAGAACGCCATGCTCCGGTTTTGTTTGCCTGCGTGCTTCCGGGCTTGGTCACGGTCTTGATAATAAGTTTCATCGCTGCGCCTCCATAAGGTCAAACGCAGCCTGTATAGCCTGTGCGTTTTTTTCTCCGACTTTTCCAGGGAAGCGTTCTATGACCGCGTTCTTGATGGATTCGGGATTGATAAGTCCTGAGACACCGGCAAAAGCGCCCGCAAGAATTGTATTAACGATTGGTTTTCCTATAATGTCCATAGCAAGTTTTGTGGCGTCAAGCGTTTTAATCCTGGCTTTTGTATTCAGATTGAAGGAGTCCGGTTTTTTTTCAGTGTTTATTATAATAAATCCGTCAGGCTTGGCGCCTGCGGCGACATTGACCACATCTACGAGTGTGGCATCCTGCACTATCACATAGTCTGGTTCATATATCTGGCTGCGCAATCGTATGGGTTTATCGTCAAGGCGCATGAATGCCGTTACGGGTGCACCCCTTCTTTCAACACCGAATGCGGGAAAAGCCTGACTGTATTTTCCATCCTCAAATGCGGCAACTGCAAGTAGTTCAGCGGCAGTCACGGACCCCTGTCCACCGCGACCATGTATTCGTATTTCTTTCATTTCCTGTCTCCAAAATATTAGGATATTTATATTACATATTAATTATCAATCGTGATGAATGCATCAAACAAATCCATGAAGGTATTTATTCTTTACTGAATAGGGAGCTTGAAACAAAGAATCAAATTAATCAAACGTTCATCCATTTGAGTTAACTATATCATATTTCATGGCGTAATAATGAAGTTTAAATATGACCGATGATAAATTCTTAATAACGGAACTGGTATTGACAGCACATCTGTATAATCAATCAGATAAGCTTAACGTGGATGACCTTCCGGAAAAGATCAGGAAACATTACTGGAATGAAAAGGAAAAAACCGTAAAGCGTCCTGTTTATGTAACTGAAGGCGATATTAAAACCATTTACAGTCTTGAAAACGTCAAGAATAGCATAAAAATGCTTCCCTTTCTTGAGTTTGAAGAGTTTGGTTCTCAGATAAAACTGAACGTTTTTGATATGGCAGTGAAATGGATATCAAAGCATCCTGAAGCGGTTGAGAATATTAACAAGAACCCTGTGCTTGCTTCATATTTCGAGAATGAGAAATCACTCCCGGTAAGCTATTTGAAAGCAAAAGCTTCGATCTCACCCAAGGAAAACAGCAAGGAATGGATAAATTCACTCATCAAGAGCATGGAAACCGAGAAAGACTCAGAGGAAATGCTTAAACTTGCACATATCGTGGCGCCTGAAGATATTAAGATAAAAATCAAAGATCTTGTTCTCACAAAAGCCCAAGAAGACGAAATCGAAAAAATGAAAAAGACGATACAGTACAGGGATTACCTCAAGCATATCGGCCTGCGGGAAATCGGGAAATTATTGTTCGTAGGTCCGCCAGGCACGGGAAAAACATCTGTTGCGCGTGCTATCTCAGGGGAGCTTAATAGACCGATAGTTGAGGTGAAACTCTCACAAATTGCTGACCAGTATCTTGGTGAAACAGCCAAAAACATCGACAGAGTATTCGAACTTGCAAGGCGCCTGAATCCGTGCATACTTTTTATAGATGAGTTCGATTTCGTGGCAAAAGCAAGAGCTACGGACGAACACGCAGCTTTAAAGAGGGCCGTCAATACACTTTTGAAAGCTATTGATGAGATAAGCCTTGTGGAAGACGGTGTTCTTCTTATAGGAGCAACGAACCATCCTACTATCCTCGATACTGCCGCATGGAGACGTTTCGATGAGGTCGTGTATTTCAATCTTCCTGATAAGGACATGAGGAAAAAGATACTTGATATTGTTTTAAAGGACATTGAAGGTGCAGATACATTTGATACGTCTGAAATCGCTGCCAAAACCGATGGGTTTTCAGGTTCAGACCTTCGCTTGATAGTACGGGAAGCTGTGCTCAATGCTCTTATTAATGATAGAAAAGTTCTCACACAACAGGATCTTTTACGAGGGGTAACTGAGTTCAATAAAAGGAATCAGCATAAGACGCTTGATGAAAAACCATGAAAATGTATGAAGATCACACTACTTGGAACGGGCGACGCGGTAGGAACACCTAAGATCGGTTGTTCCTGCCCTGCATGCCTTGATGCCCTGGCAGGCGGAAAAAGCAGGAGGCTTCGGTTTTCAGTTCTTGTGGAATCCGAAGGCAAAAGGATTCTTATAGATACCAGTCCCGATCTTCGGTGGCAGCTTTTGAAAAAAAAGATCAGCCATATTGACGCGGTGATCTGGACGCATTCCCATTACGACCATTATGCAGGATTCGGGGATTTTTACAGGATACAGGATAAGGTGAATGTGTATGGTGTGAAGAACACGCTTGATTATATACTGAACTATCTTTCCTTTATGAATCCCGTGAGACATGATGTGAGCTTCTATGAGCCTTTTGAATTGATCGGGCTAAATATTACACTTTTTAAAGTTACCCATCCTCCGCTTGAAGAATCGGCTGGCGTGATGATAATGGATGGTAAAAGTAAGATCGTGATTACCGGTGATACGGCCAGGATGATACCTGAAAAAAGCTTATCAATTATGTTTGAACCGGATCTTCTTATCGCGGATGCAATAATCCCACCAAGAGGAATTGTTCCTAAACATATGAACTCAAAGGAGGCAATGGAACTGGCTTTCGAACTGAATGCAAAAAAAGTGGTACTTACACATCTGAGTCACATGTTTCCACCGCATGACGAGTCTATAAAAGAATGGCCTCTTGGTTATGATGGCATGGAATTTGAATTTTGATGGAGAAACTATATTATCTAAATTAACCATCTGATGTTTACTTCTTCTAACTAAGAATCAGGTGAATGCCATCTGGGGAAAAGTGATGCAGGAAGTTAAACTATAAGCAAGGTATTAAAATGGAAACAACGTCTACAAATTTTAATGTAAAGGACATGACTGAGACTTCAAAGAATGTCAATGCCACTCTTAAGGTAATTGAAATAGGAGAGGTAAAGGACATAAAATCACAATTCGGCGATAAACGCGTTTGTGAAGTGAAAGTGGCAGATGCGACCGGAAGCATCTTATTATCGTTATGGGACGACCAGATCGGCAAGATCGCGGCAGATGATACAATTTCTATCGAGAATGGATATATTTCCGTCGTAAGAAATTCCATGAGATTGAATATTGGAAAATATGGTAAAATGCTCCTGGCAGAAGTAGCGATTACTGATATAATTACTGAACCCAATATGTCAGATAAGCATGTAGAGCAGCCAGATCGCCCAAGACGAACCGGCAGTTATGGCGGTGGAAGCAGCAGCGGTGGAGGCGGCGGAGGCCGCAGCAGCAGTGGGGGCTATGGCAGCATGTACGGTAGCGGCGGCGGAGGCGGCGGCTATGGTGGTGGAGGCGGCGGAGGATTCGGTGGTGGCCGGGGCGGTACTGGCGGAGGTCGCGGCGGAAGGGACCGAGGCAAGGATTCAAGAGATAAGAGAGGTGGAGGAAGCGGAGGAAAGAGAAGGTAATATTCCTTCTTTTTTCTGTTTTTTTATCACTCTTTTTTATACTCAGCCGTAACATATAGCAATTAATGCTTGAAAATATTCCAGAAATATTCCGTTCTATCACTAATAAGGAATTTCGAGTTCTTACTGCCATCGAGAACAAAATGAAATTCTATGAGTGGGTTCCGATAGAGGAAATTGTCAATTTTACAGGATTTGAATTAAAGGAAGTAGAATATATCCTCCCAAATCTGGCATACAACAAGCTTATTCAAAGGAATATACAAACTTATGAAGGATACAAGATATACTTTGAAGCATACGACCTGCTTGCACTTAATGCGTTCGTGAAACGCGGGACTGTGAATGCTCTGGGCGAAGTTATCGGTATCGGGAAAGAATCATATGTCTTTGATGCTACAGGCGGCATCATAGACAGGCGTGTTGCTATTAAATTCCACAGGGAAGGAAAAAGCAGTTTCAGGCATGTCCGGGTAAAAAGAGAAACCACCGGGGAAAGACGGCATCTTTCCTGGCTGTATGCAGCGCGGCTTGCTGCTAAAAAGGAATATGATGCTCTAGTTGCCCTGTATCCAAAAGTTTGCGTTCCTGAGCCAATAGATCACAACAGGCATGCGATTGTCATGTCAATAGCAAAGGGGCAGCTGCTTGCGCACTCAAGGCTTGATGAACCTGACTGGTATCTTGATGATATCTTAAAACAGGTAAAAATAGCATATGAGCTGGGGATCATACATTCAGATCTGAGTGAATTTAATGTCTTTGTTAATCCTGATGGTTGTGAGCTAATAGATTTCCCGCAATTCATCACTCCAACTCATCCGAATGCAAAGGAGCTGCTGTATCGGGATATTGATAATATATTATCCTTCTTTACCAGGAAATACAGGATCAAGAGAGATATACAGGAGATAATAAATAATATCGTTACATGAATCACGCTGAACCTCTGCGGGTTCTGGACTCGGTGCATCACGATTCACTTGAACTCAAGATGGATCTTCACAGCCGCCTCAATTTCTCTCAAAATCGTATCGGGTAACGTCCCGATCAAATCCTGTACCCTTTTCTTATCCACGGTTCTTATTTGATTCGCTTTCGCTTTTGAATCGCCCTGGATATTTGCGATATTTTTTGGTATGAAAACTTCAAATGGATATATCTTTTCTGTACTTGAAGTAATAGGAAGAACAGTAACAGTATCAGCGAATTCATTGTTAATATTGTTTGATACTATAACCCCTGGTCTTGTTTTTCCGATCTCAGACCCTTCGGTAGGGTCAAGTCTGATCCAGTAAACATCACCTCTTCTAATCAATTCCATCTCCTGATGTTATATCCCAGTCATGGGAAAGGCATTCGTCTTCATGCGTTCTCACCTTATAGCCAGCGGTTAATTCTTTTACAAGGTTAATTTTTTTTTCTTTTTCGATCCGCTCCCTGATCGATTCAGCTATGAAGGCAGATTTATTCTTAATATTTTTTAACATTTCTGCGATTTCTAAAGGTAATGTTATATTCATTCTGACTGTATTCATTATACACCTGAATTGAAGTATTATTGATGTGTATGTAATATGTGCTTAATAATGATATCTATAATTTTTTAATAAATTTTTCAGACTTCACAAATTCTTCATACCTCATGGGAAATACAAATCTATAAGAAATTAAATGCTGTAAAAGAACCATTCATTATTACAATTAAGGTCTCAGGTCATGTCAATTGATATTATAACCAAAGTCAAACTCGCAAAAAGCGCATCGATCCCACTTGCAAGCATCCCCAGCGCCACAAAGAACAGCGCCCTTGCTGCAATGGCGAAAGCCCTGGATTCAAGCAGGGAGATAATAATTTCAGCCAACAATAAAGACCTTGAAGCAGCAGAAAAGCTCGTCGCAGCGGGCAAACTCTCAAAATCGCTGCCAAAAAGGCTAAAAGTTGATGATATTAAGATCGATGAAATGATCGCAGGCATAAAGGATGTCATAAAATTCGAAGACCCGGTCGGCAAAACCCTTTCTGCTCTTGAGCTTGATAACGGTCTTGAACTCTACCAGGTAAGCTGCCCCATCGGATTGATCGGGGTTATCTTTGAATCCCGTCCCGACGTAGTCCCACAGATAATGTCGCTGTGCCTGAAAAGCGGAAATGCCACAATATTCAAAGGCGGTAGTGAAGCAGCCCATTCCAACAGGGCGATTTTTGATGTGCTTGTCGATGCTATAGAAAATACGACCGGGATGCCGCATGGAGCGTTCGCTCTTATGGAAACAAGGGAAGAAGTCAACGAAATGTTAAAACTTGATGATTATATTAACCTCATTATTCCCAGGGGCTCAAACGAGTTCGTAAAATACATCCAGGACAACACGAGGATTCCCGTTCTCGGACACTCTTCAGGTATCTGCCATGTGTATGTGGATAGCAAATCAGATATGGAAAAGGCGCTTGATGTCAGTTATGATTCTAAAGTCCAGTATCCTGCTGTCTGCAATGCCATGGAAACGCTGCTTGTGCACGCAGGAATTGCGGGAGAATTCCTTCCCGCGATCGGAAAGAAATACAACGCTGCTGGCGTTGAACTGCGCTGCGATGAGCGCTCATTCGATATTCTTAAAGGGATGGGATTCTTAAAAGCCATAATCCATGCTACTGAAGAGGACTGGAAAACAGAATACAACGACCTCATACTTTCAATAAAGATCGTTGATTCTATCGAAGAGGCTATCGACCATATCAACAAATACGGCTCGCATCATACCGATGCTATTATCACGGAAAATAAGACTGCTGCCAGCAGGTTCATAGACCTTGTTGATTCATCAAGCGTTATGTGGAATGCATCCACCCGTTTTGCTGACGGATTCCGCTATGGAAAAGGCGCTGAAGTTGGAATAAGCACGAACAAGATACATGCCCGCGGACCTGTAGGGATGGAAGGGCTCCTGATCTACAAATATGCACTTTTGGGAAATGGTCATAAGGTCGCAGATTATGTAGGAAAGACCGCAAGGAAATACACCCATAAGAAATTAAAAGCAAGTCTTAGTGATAAAATGGGATAAGGATTTTGATGGATGCAATTGAAAATATTGATCGTATTGACCGGAAAGAGCTTTTTTGTGACCTGAAGAAGATCGTCCTTAAAATAGGCACCTCTTCATTATCAAATGAAGATGGAAGCTTTAACCGCAGGTTAACCGAAGACATCGCAAGACAGGTGGCGCATCTGCGCAAACTTGGAAAAACCGTAATTATCGTAAGCTCAGGCGCTATCGGAATAGGTGTTATCGAGCTTAATATGCAAACGCGTCCGCGTGAGATCCCGCTTCGCCAGGCTGCTGCGGCTGTGGGGCAGAATATCCTGATGCAGGAATGGATGATGGCTTTTAAGAAGCATGACCTCAAAGTTGCACAGATCCTTCTTACATACGAGGCTTTCTCAAACAGGATGACTTATCTTAATCTTCGAAACAGTATCTCTGCACTGCTTGAAGCAGGCGTTGTTCCGATAATAAATGAAAATGACCCGATTTGCGTGCATGAGATAGAGGCGACATTCGGGGATAATGACAAACTCTCGGCGATGGTGGCAAGCAAGGTGGAAGCCCAGCTCCTGGTCCTGCTTTCGGATATTGACGGCCTTTATGATAAAAATCCAAAAAAGAACGAGGATGCAAAGCTTATAAGCACGGTTGAAAAAATAACACCTGTTATTGAAAGTTATGGTGGAAGTCCTACAAGCACAAAAGGCGTGGGCGGTATGAGAACAAAGATCGAAGCAGCCAAAATAACCTCAATGGCAGGCTGCCACATGGTGATCGCAAACAGCGCAGTTGAGGACGTGGTCATTAAGGTCTCAGGGGGCGAAAATATCGGGACACTCTTCCTTGCGCGAAATGGCAAATTCAAGAACAGGACACGCTGGATAATCCTTTCAAAAGCATCCGGGAAGCTCATTGTGGATAATGGGGCTAAAGTTGCGGTCACAAAGGGTATGGGGCTTCTTCCATCAGGGATCATAGAGGTCACGGGGACGTTTGACCGGGGAGATATTATTGAGATAGAGAACGAAGGGAAGGTATTCGCTAAAGGGATCACGGATTATACATCTTCCGAGTTGAACACGATCAAAGGCAAGCATTCTGATATGATTGAGAAGATGCTCGGATACAAGAATTATGATGAGGTCATGAGGAAGAGCAATATCGGGCTGCTGTGAGTTTTAGATATTTTGTAAAATTGGCTAATTGTGGCTGAATTGGTTTCGTGATCTTAAAAATCCAAACAGTCTCTGCCAGATACAAACCTTTTTTATTACTCAAAGTATATCATGCCTTAAAAACAAATCAAAACAAAGAAAATAAAGGTGAAAAGAAATGGTAATCGGAGTAACACTTGTAAATGTTGTGCCAGGGCAGGAAAAAACAGCGTATAGCGAACTGGTAAAGATAAAAGGAATCAAAGATGTATATCATGTATTCGGAGAATATGATTTCGTCGTAATAAGCAATGTAGAGGGATTAAGCGCCTTAAATAAACTTGTTGATACAATAAGAGAAAGTGAAAATATCACAGCCACACAAACAATAGTGGGAGCAGAACTTTAAGAGGATGCTTAATGGTCATTGCTGATGAACTTGCGAAAAAGCAAAAGGCCATTAGTATTGCTGAATTTTTTGAAAAGAACAGGCAGATACTTGGTTTTGACTCGGCTTCACGAAGCCTGTTAACTTCAGTTAAGGAAGCGGTAGATAATTCTCTTGACGCCTGTGAAGAATCGGGGATCCTTCCTGATATTTTTATTAAGCTTGAAAATACATCAAAAACGAATTTAACACTTATTGTGGAAGATAACGGGCCGGGAATCGTCAGGGAACAGATTCCCAGGGTTTTTGCAAAATTGCTCTATGGCTCACGTTTTCATGCGGTCAAGCAAAGCCGCGGGCAGCAGGGCATTGGCATTTCAGCAACTGTCCTGTATTCCCAGTTGACTTCCGGAAGGCCAGTAAAGATCGTTTCAAAGATAGACCGTGATGCTCCAGCTCATTATTTTGAGCTTCTTATAAACACCCAGACAAACGAACCTGAAATCCTTATGGATAAGATCGTGGAATGGGACAGGCTGCGGGGAACACGTATCGAACTTGAGATGGAAGCCTCGTATGTAAAAGGGCGCAGGCAATCGGTCTATGAATACCTGAAAGATACAGCGATCGTAAATCCCCATGCCCGCATCACGCTTATCGAACCTGATAATAACCAGGTGATCTTTGATCGGGCAACTGACAAACAACCTTTACCTGCTGTGGAGGTACTGCCGCATCCGCATGGGATTGAACTCGGGACGCTTATGAAGATGCTGCGATATTGCGAAAGCGATAAACTCGAATCTTTCCTTCGAAGCTCTTTTTCAAGAATCGGCGCAAAGACAGCTATCGAGATATGTACCAAAGCAAGCATTAGCCCTGAAACCGACCCTAAGAAGATAGACCTTGATGAAGCAAAAAGGCTTCACGAGGCATTCAAGAAAGCAAAGATCCTGGCACCATCCACGGATTGCCTTTCTCCCATTACAGAAGAGCTTATACGAAAAGGTGTTGGGAAAGAACATACCGTTGATTTCATTGAGACGACGACACGCCCTGCCTCGGTGTTTAATGGTCATCCTTTTCTTGTGGAAGTGGGAATAGCCTATGGCGGGAATCTCCCCAAAGAAGACAAAGTGGAAATACTTCGGTTTGCAAATCGCGTACCTCTTCTTTACCAGCAGGGGGCGTGTGCCATAACGCATGCCATTGAGAATCTTAGCTGGAGGACTTATTCGTTAAATCAGCCCGGTGGTTCAATTCCTATCGGTCCTGCGATAATCCTGGTGCATGTGGCATCAACGCATATACCCTTTACCTCAGAATCAAAAGAAGCGATAGCTGATGTCCCGGAGATCATAGCAGAAGTGGAACTTGCGCTAAAAGATGTGGCGCGGCGGCTTAAGCTGTATTTGTCAAGGCAGGACAATCTTGAAAAAAGGCGTGAAAAGGAAGAGGTCATCAATGTGCTCCTCCCGCGCATAGCAAAAAAAGTGGGGGAAATACTTGAGCGCCCCACGCCTGATATTACACCGATCGTTGCAAAAATAATGAGAAATGTGTTTTGCCAGCGCGTGGTAAGGCAGAACGGGAACGGTTGCGACGTTGAGATACGCTTGAAGAACCACGGTGATTCAACACATCATTTTATTCTTCATGAAACGCTCCCCTATCCGATCGGATCGCCAAGCCCTGAGCCAAAAATAATCCCCATGGGGACGCAGGTCGATCATGTATGGAAAATATCTCTAAAGGCTGATGAACAAAAGGCCATTATTTATCGATTGGAAATTAGCGCAGATGAGGCGGCAAAACTTCCACAGCTTGTGGTTGAAGGCATCGAGAGTGAACTTATTACAGGCGCCAAGGCGGTCAATGTATGAATGAAACTGAGTTAACAAATAAGCAGATACGCGATTCTCTCTCAAAGACAACTCTTAAGAAACTTATCCAGGATTTCTATGAGCAATTCGAGAACGAGACCATCCCTCATATCACGCTGCCTTCACGCACCAAGAAGAACATCGAACTGAACGTGGACAGCGATGTATGGGTCTATGGCGACAGCGAGAGCATGCGAAGCGCCAAAACAGTTAAGGGCGCAACGCAGCTTCTCAAAACTTCACATGTAGTTGAACTTTTGATGAAAGGGCATCTTGACCTCAACAAAAGCTCAACCCTGAGAGAATTGTATTATATCAGCGAGAACTGGGATATCGCAAAATTCAACGAACAGTCTGAAAGCGACCGCCTCATAGAAGATCTTGAAATTATAACTGGCTTGCAGCGCGAGGATTTCCATGTGCGCCCTGAGGAGAACGGAGCGACGCTTTATGGCCCCATAACGATCAAGGAATTGACAAAGCGCGGCGACCGCACAATGCACTGCCAGGATGAGGTTGGAGAAGCCGGATATCAGATACCTTACAATGTGGAAACAATAAAGTTCGTGGAGCACGACGCGAAGTTCATTATCGCCATAGAGACAGGCGGTATGCAGGATCGGCTTATTGAGAACGGTTTTGATGAGAAATTCGATGCTATCCTTGTGCACTTAAAGGGTCAGCCCGCGCGAAGCACACGGCGCATCATAAAGCGCATGAACGAAGAACTCAAGCTCCCTGTCGTAGTGTTCACAGACGGTGATCCCTGGAGCTTCCGCATTTACGCAAGCGTAGCCTACGGCGCAATCAAGAGCGCACATCTCTCCGAATTCATGGCAACACCTGCCGCCAAGTTCATCGGTGTGCAGGCAACGGATATCGTTGAGTACGAGCTTTCAACAGACAAGCTGAATGACCAGGATATCAAGGCGCTTGAGAGCGAGCTTACAGACCCGAGATTTGATACGCCCTACTGGAAAGACCAGATAAACCTGATGCTAAAGATCGGAAAGAAGGCTGAGCAGCAGGCTTTTGCGGGGAAGGGTCTGGATTATGTGACGGATAAGTATTTGCCTGAGAGGTTGACGGAGATGGGAGTGATTTGAATTATTACGATGCCCTACTCGGCGTTGTCCTTTGAGTGCGCATGGGCGGTGCGCTTCCCTGCGTCAGGGGGCTGCGGGGCAGGGAGAGAGGCGCAGGAGCTTGTGGATGCAAGGAATTCCAAATAATAAGTGGGCCCAAAGTTTTAAGCGCAGAAAATAAGATTTAGACTGGAAATGACCAAAAGGAACCAGAATTTCATAAAGAAAATTCGAGAATTAAAAAACGCCGTAAAAGATACTTGTTTTCTAGATAATTTAAAAGAAATATTAGAAGATTTCAAAATGGTTGATTTAGAAGACTCTTTCTCAACTCTTAAGTAAGGAGAGCCTTATAGATACAAAATTGCATCATCCTTAAATTGTTGAAATACAATAACAAACGAATGAATGATGAAAAAAAGAGTCAAAAAATAGAAAAGGAAGAACTTAAAAAATTTATTGAAGAGTATATTTTTCAATACAGAAAAATTTTAGAAGAAAAATATCCGCAGCGCAAAGAAAACTTTCCTTTTTATTCCAATTATCCCTTAAATGTAATAGCGTATGTGAGCGAGATATCCACATATATTGTTTATAAATCTAAAGCATCATCTTTAAAAATCGAAGTTTTTGAGGTTGATGACATACCGGATCAAAAAAAACAGAAAGAAGATATCGAATCAGGCGTATATTCAAACGATTATCTCAAATATCTAATGAGAAATCCTCGAGAATTTGCCGAAATGGAGATTTCAAATTTATTATCTTATGAAGAGCGTGAAAAGGCACAGGATGAATATTATGAAGCATTATTTGAAGAATATATTGAATCTGAAGTAGATAATTATATTAAATATTTGAATAAAGCTCGAGATGTTGAAACAGAAACTTCTAAGAAAAATATAAAGGAAATACACTCCGCGATAAAGTTGGCCGAAAAGCATTTGGATAATCATAGGGCATTTTTGAAGACTGGATGCATGAGTCTACTTTATGTGGTTTTTGATCTTAATCAGGATATTGAATCATCAATTTTCTTGAGTATACATGGTAAATATCGACCAGCAAATGCTTTGCTTCGGCGATGGTTGGAGACCACTCTCATTGCATTGTGCTTTGATTTCAAGCTGAAGAATTGTGTTCCAAAAACCAAAACATATGAGGAACTCCAAAAAGAGTGCAATGAATGGCTTGAAAAGTCAAGTCATTTTCGCTTTACAGGTAAAAATCGCAGTATTTTAGCAACTTTACTAGATTCTGATACAGATAATTTTGCAATGCAAATATTGAACGAAGGAAATCCCAGTAAATTTTCCTCATTTAATGAATATATTGCGGCTATGTTCGGAAATTTATCTAAATGTGTTCATTACGGCGGAATGAATGATGATATACTAATTGATTTTGCTGAATATAACGAGAAAAATTTTAAAGAGTGGTATGTAATATTGAATCAGATAAATGAGATTTGTAATATTCTAATCCTCCTAAAGTTTCCTGAAATGCTAACTCTTTCCTGGGAAAACAAAAACGAAAAATTCCATGCTTTAAAGGAGAAACAAATACAAAAACTAAAGGAATTACTAAAAATCGAATAATTTTCTAAACTTCTCCATTCTAATCTTTTTGCTCCTCACTCCCAGAACCTCTTCGTCTTCGCATAATTCCTCTCAGCGATCAAAATATCCCTGTAAAACTCCTCCTTATCTTCCCTCAACTTCCGTATCACACGGGAAGCAGTCTCAGGCCCAATCCCCCTCGAAGCAAGCGCTATAACCGCAGTCTTCCCGTGCAAAAGCACAATATTCGCAATCCTGTAAATCCTTGCCGTCTTTCGCGCACTTTGCGGTGACAAGAATAGAAAAAACCACAAATAACGCAACCCAGCGCCCTCATCGCACATGCCCATGCCCCCCCATGCGCAACGTCCCGGCGGCGCCTGACAGACAGAATTATTCTTGCATAGATGCACCAAAACCTCCCGTCCACTTATCACACGATGCCCGTGTAGGTCGAATACAGCGGAAAATGAAAGTGATATTTCACACAACTTTCACCACAAACTCATCAGCATCCACAGGCAGTATTTTTGCGAATTTCTTGGTTGCAAGCATCTTGGAAAGCTCTTTCGGGAATCGTATCAGATAGTTCCTCCCGTCTGAAGATATTTTGACTTCATAGCCCTTGATCTCCTCGGTGTGCCTTAGTGCAAACTCCCGCTCTATCCTGGAGGAAGTTTCAATATCTAAAAGCTCTTTACCGCATTTCGGACATCTGTATGCATTCACATTCATCATCATGATATTGCCTCTCTTGATGTCGATTTTTGCAGGTTCCATTTTTATATGGCAGTCAATGCAAAATGCCGGAATTTTGGTATCGAGTTTAACTTCAAATTCTGCTTCCTCACCTGTTAGCTCCTCAGGTTGAATATTTTCATAATCAATTTCTTTCTTCTTGGATTTCATAATCATCCTCTCTTTCTCTTATAAAGATCAATCTGCCAATCTGATGCCTTGTATGCGGTTTTAATCTCAACAATTCCAGCTTCATATTCAAAAAATACGGTTATATAGCCAGTTGAACATAATCCGATAGCCATGTAGTTGTTTCCACCTACTTTTTCTATGTAGCGATTACCCTCAAGAATATCCTTTGCTACGATTGGGTCAAGACCGTGTTTGCATTTGATTTTCTCCGAAACTTTGGGTGAAATAAGTATTTTCTGTATCAGCATTCATATCATCCGTATGATTTTCGTATGATTAGATAAACGTTTCGAAGAACAATCTGCTAAAATTTTCCTTTGAATCGCCTTCTTGCTGACGGCCTACTCTGAAATTTTCTCAACCTGAACCCAGCGTCGGCCCACTCAAACGGCTGCTCCACCGCATCCTTCCCCTTGCGTCGCCAAAAATGAGACTGGTGCGTCCCTCAAATCTTTGCGCCCTTTGCGTACTTTGCGGTGAAAAGTATAGATAAAACCACAAATAACGCAACCCTGCGCCCCCATCGCACATCCCATGCCCCCCCAATGCGCAAAAGTCCCGGCGGCGCCTGAAAGCTAGAATTATTCTTGCATAGAGGAGCCCCTTTCTCATCTTGCCCGACGTCCCTTATTTTACTTGTTGTTTCTGCATACTTTAGTATTGAACTGTATGTGCGGATTTTCAGGGCAAGCCTGCTTATTTACTGGAGAAAAACAACAATACAGGAATTAATAAAATATGTACGCCACGGTTAGATCATTGATCACTTCATTACATCCACAAGCGCAACCCTTTCCAGCACAAGCTCCGGGATCTTGTCGGCGCCCGCAGCTTCTATCTCCTCTTTAGTTATATTGAAAATTTCCATCAAAGCGCTATTCTTTGATCCGCTGTATTGGAGCACATTACCCGGTGTGATCTCTCCAAAAGCAGACAGGTCGATCATATCCCCGACAGCCACGATGACGATATTGTTCCAGCCATCATGCACACCGATCTTTATAGCCCTGTTTATCTGGCGTGTGCCTGCCGCGTAAAGCATGATCTCTTTTGCAAGATCGTTGGCAATATTTGTGCCTTTTTTGAACGAATTCAGCGCTTTTTCGATGGCGAATGTGAGATGAACTTTCCCTGCCAGTTTATCAGCATCAAAAGCCTGTATTTCCAGGTTTTTTCCCGTGCTAGTTTCTTTTATCTCTTTGATCTTTTTAAGGAAAAGCTCCTTATTTTCAATAAAAACAGTTCCTTCAATTATCTGGATCATTGGCACTTTTAATCCCTGTTTTTTATCAGATTATTCATTTCAATAACATAATCCTTTAAACTTCCATCATCGTTGGCTTTAATGTCATTTAAGATATCAATTATTGAATTATCGATCTTATCGCACAACTCTGTCATTTTTTCATCATTCTCAAGATCTTTTTTCGCATACTTTGAGGTCAGGTTTCTAATGATCGCGATCCCGATAAGATTTCCCAGGGCATGCAATGCATGTATTTCAGATGACTCAATATTATCAGGATTACGGCGGCTTTTGCCAAAAAGCAATATCGAGCGGGCTGCAATTATCATTGAATTTGCAAAAACCTCGTCCATTTCCTCATCCCCGCCGTTAATAAGTGTAATCCCCAAAAGATCATGTGACAGGCTTTTTGGAAACATTGTTGCGTATAGATTTAATGCATCCACATAGATATCTTCCTCTTTTTGTACCATGGATTTCAGGAATTCATCCTCATGAGGCTTCTTATTTTCCAGAGTGTTTAATTTCAGCTTTAGGAAACATTTTTTACAGACTTCAAGTGTATAATATTTTTCCCCTTTTACCTGTGATTCATCGCAAAAAAAACAATTTGACATAATGTTGCTCATGTGGATTTTTATATAGTATGCAAATAATAGATACGGGCTGGGAGGGATTTGAACCCACGGCCGTCGGATTAAGAGTCCGACGCTCTGCCTGTCTAAGCTACCAGCCCATGTTGGGCTTTCCTCTAATAATGCTAAGTTAATATATACATTTCGCCGTAATCAGATATTATATGAAAATCGCCAGAGAAACGTTACACTTTATACTCGAAGTATGCAAATCATCTGCGCCCCGGGAATTTGCGGGAATGCTTTCTGCACAAGGGGATGTTATCACAGAAGTGATCATCGTCCCAGGCACTGACTCAAGCGATGAAAGCGCAGTGATGCAGTTATTCATGCTACCCAATATACATACTGTGGGATCAGTACACAGCCATCCTTCCGGTAATACCAGACCTTCCGATGCAGACCTTGAACTTTTTGGCAGGAAAGGGTTTGTTCACATAATCGTTGGCGCTCCCTATGATCGCAATAGCTGGACATGTTTTGATAAAGATGGCAATCCGATAAAACTCGAAGTTGTTGATTATGAATTTAAAGATGAAGATGATCTCCTTTGAGGAACAAGAATTTAAGGAATAGAAATAGATATATCCTCTGCAAACTTTTAACCCAAAATATTCATAAACATCGAAATTGAGGAGAAATAATTATGATGCAGTCACCACAAACAGGATATGACAGCGCGATAACGGTATTCAGCCCTGACGGGAGGCTATTCCAGGTAGAATACGCACGCGAAGCTGTAAAAAGAGGAACAACAGCCCTGGGGATCAAGGCAACAGACGGAGCAGTACTGCTGGTTGATAAGCGGGCAGGAAGCAGACTTGTTGAAATGGACTCCATCGAGAAGATCTTCCAGATAGATGATCATATAGGGGTTGCAACGTCAGGATTGGTGGCAGATGCGCGCGTTCTTGTGGATTTCGCACGGGTACAGGCCCAGGTGAACAAAACCACATATAATGAGCTGATCGGTATCGAGACGCTCTCTAAGGAAATATGCGATTTCAAGCATGCCTACACACAATCAGGAGGAGCAAGACCATTCGGGACGTCACTTCTTATCGCCGGGATCGAAGGAAACACGACACGTCTTTTTGAAACTGACCCCAGCGGCGCATTGCTTGAATACAAAGCCACCGGGATAGGCGCAGGAAGACCGCAGATCATGGAGTTCCTGGAGAAGAAATATGATGAAAATATTACCCTGGATGGCGCTATAATTCTTGGACTTGAAGCTTTAAAGAGCCTGACAGATACCGAACTTGTTGAATCGACAATTGAGATCGGTGTGATCGAACTCTCAACCGGGAAATTCAGGAAACTTACCTCACCAGAGGTAAAAAATTACGTGTCAAAGATCGTCACAGAAACACAGGATAAAGGAACTAAAGGAAAGAAGAAATAATGGTTAGTTTCGAAGAGATAGAAGAGGTTTTCAAGAAGCTTGAAGGCAAGCTTACGCCAGAGGAATTCAGGTCAAAAGTTGAAATAAAATTTACAGAAATGAACGGGCTTTGCGACTCAAAGACAGCAGCAATGCTTGTTGCAAGCGAGTTCGGGATGAACGAGACTGTAAAGATAAAGGACATGACCGCTGATAAGGCTAATATCGTTTTCATAGCAAAAGTGACATCAGTTGGGGATATAAAGGAGTTCTCGCGCGATAATGATTCAATGGGTCGTGTAGTAAATCTTAATCTTGCGGATGATACAGGTTCGATCAGGGCGGCACTATGGGATGAAGCATGTGACCTTGTGAAAATCGGGGATATTAAGGTGGGACAGACCCTTAAAGTGAAAGGGTACGTCAAACAGGGGCAGCGCGGGATAGAAATTAATGTGGGAAAGGGCGGGGGAATTGAGCATATCGAAAAAGAAGTAAATGTGAACATTAAACCCCATAAAATAAATGAGATCAAGGCAGGCATGAATGGCTTGAACGTTCTTGGCAAAGTTCTTGATCTTGGAAAGGTGCGCGCATTTGCACGAAAAGATGGATCATCAGGCAAGGTTGCAAATATTACAATAGGTGATGACACTGGCAAGATACGAGTCACTTTGTGGGATGCAAAAGCCGAAAATCCTGGTGTCAAAGTCGGTGAAATCGTTGAGGTAATGAACGCCTATGCCCGTGAAAATAGCTTCAGCAATTCAACAGAATTGCAGCTTGGCTCTGGCGGCGGGATCACAAAAAGCAACGTACAGGTGAATTATAATGAACCGCTGACGCCAATTTCGGATATTGGCATTAACGCCGCATACAGTGTGGCCGGGCATGTATCCGGGATCGATGATATAAGGGAATTCGATAGGCCTGATGGTACAAAAAGCAAGGTATCCAACATATATATCTCAGATGATACGGGGCGGATAAAAGTGGCGCTGTGGGCAGAACACGCAGACCTTATCAATGAACTTGAGGTCGGAAGCGAGATACGCATCGTGGATGCGTTTGCAAAATCTGGCAGGAACGAGGAAGTGGAACTTAGCGCAGGAGCAAGAACGAGTATCCAGATAATAAGGAAGTGAATCCTTAATCTCCAGTGGAAATTGAGGGGTTCATCATCATAGGAATATATGGAAATCAGTATTACTTTCACCCTGCTCTCATAAAGCTTATTTAAGTCCACGCCAAGTAAGAACAATTGTGCACCAGGAATAAGTAAAACGTGCACTGGAGAAAACAACATGGCAGAAAGAAAAACACTTGAAGATTTACCGGGCGTTGGTCCGGCAACAGCAGAGAAGTTGAAAGAAGCAGGTTTCGGCTCGATAGAAGCCATAGCCGTATCATCGTCATCTGAACTTGCAAGCGTCGCAGAGATCGGGGAGTCAACCGCGCAAAAGATCATTAATGCCGCGCGCCTGGCTGCGGATGTTGGTGGATTTGAGACCGGCGACGTGGTGCTTGAACGAAGAAAGCTCGTAGGAAAGCTCAGCTTCGGAACAAAGGCTTTTGACGACCTCATGGGCGGAGGCGTTGAATCCCAGGCGATAACCGAATTCTATGGCGAGTTTGGCTCCGGGAAGACCCAGGTCGGTCACCAGATGGCTGTGAACGTGCAGCTTCCCCTGGAAGAAGGCGGACTTAATGGCTCAGTTATCATAATTGACACTGAAAACACCTTCAGGCCAGAGAGAATAACGCAGATGGTTATGGGATTATCCGCAAAAAAGGGGAAGAATTATGATCCTGAGGAGTTCCTGAAAAATATCCATGTTGCTAAAGCCTATAATTCAAATCACCAGATACTGCTTGTGGACACTGCTAATGATCTTGCGGAAAAATTAAGAGATACTGATATGCCTGTGCGCCTGCTCATCGTTGATTCCCTGACCGCTCATTTTCGGGCTGAATATGTGGGACGCGGTACATTGGCAGACAGGCAGCAAAAGCTCAATAAGCACATGCATGAACTCATGAGATTTGCAGGTCTTTATAATGCAGCAATTATTGTAACAAACCAGGTGATGTCAAAGCCTGATGCCTTTTTCGGCGACCCCACAAAACCAATCGGCGGACATATCGTTGGACATACTGCGACGTTCCGGTTGTATTTGAGGAAATCCAAGGGCGAAAAGAGAATAGCAAGGCTTGTGGACTCTCCCAACCTGCCTGAAGGCGAGGCGATATTTTCTGTAACTACAGAAGGGCTTAAGGATTAAGAGTAAATATATTCAATTGGCACCTGAGAGAAACGATAATCAACCACAGAGGGCTCAGAGATCACAGAGTTAATTCTCTGTGTCCTCTGTGCACTCTGTGGTTTTTTAGATCAGAAAATTGAAAAAGTCTATAGAACATGGATTGCACGGATGACACGGATACCCACGGAGTTGATTATCCGTGAAAATCCGTCTGATCAGTGTCATCCGTGTTCGATTAAAACTCAACCGGGAAGTACTAATTTATGGCATTCAAAGCAGTCGCAGTGGATATTGACGGGACGATCACATATAGCGACAGGAGTATTGATTGCAGAGCCGTAGCAGCACTGCGCAGCCTTAACATTCCTGTAGTTATAGCTACAGGTAACGTGCTGTGTGTAGCAAGGGCTGTGGCAAGACTTCTTGGTACCGGAGGGATTCTGATAGCAGAGAACGGCGGGATCATTGAATGCGGAAGGATCGAATCTGATACGTCACATATGAAAGAGTGTGTGGATGCCCTGGAGATATTGGAGAAACACTTTTCTCTTGAGCGCCTTGACCCAGAAGCAAGGATCACTGAGATCGGACTGCGCCGGAATTTTGATGTGGAGGAAGCAAGAAAGCTCCTGAGTGAAGATGCGGCTGTGGATATTGTGGATACGGGATTTGCTATCCATATCAAAAGTAAGAAGATCAATAAGGGGACAGGACTTAAGCGGATCGCCCAAATGATGGGTCTTGATGCGCGGGATTTTGTTGCGATAGGTGATTCACCCAATGATATCGAGATGATAAAAGCTGCCGGGCTGGGTGTGGCTGTGGGGAATGCGCATCCTGAGCTGAAGAAGGTGGCGGGGATGGTGACGAAGGGGGAGCATGGGGCGGGTGTGGAGGAGGCGCTGGGGGAGTTGAGGAGGAGAGGGGAGATAAGATAGAAATAGATAAAAAGGAGTGTTAAGTAATAAATGGGAAACGAAGTTAATGTTAGAGGAAATCAATTGGAATGTTACTTTTGTGGTGATGGAGAACTAAAGAAATCAAAAACCAGTTATGCTTTGAACAGGATGGACTATCAAATATCAATCGATGTCTCTGCATTGATATGCTCGCAATGTAATGAGATATATTTTGAAAATGAAACAGTTGATTATATTCAGAACATAGTTAAGAATCTGGATAGTCGAATTAATAAATTAATGGGTGTTGTAGATTAGTTGGTGTGGCAGATGGAAGATACAAAGAATTTATTGACAATAAAACAAGCAAGCGATTGGGCAAGCAAATTATTAAAAAAGAACGTTACACCTTCAAATATTTCTTATCTGATTCAATATGGGAGAATTAGGAAAATTGGCAGCAATGGAGATACATTAGTTGCAGAACAAGATTTAAGTGAATATTATAATTCCTATTTAGGTAAAAGAGAAGCAGCATGGAAAGGACAATTAGGGGATGATTTAAATTGGTCTTTATCATTTGATAATCTCAAAGAATCAGACACTACCAAGCATGTACACAGATTACATCCTTATAAAGGTAAATTCATTCCACAATTAGTGGAATATTTTTTGGATAGTCACATAGACGAATTTAAGAATGAAATCTATTTCAAAAAAGGGGATATCGTACTTGATCCATTTTGTGGTAGTGGAACTACTTTAGTGCAATCGAACGAATTGGGTATGCATGCTATCGGGATAGATGTTTCTGCTTTCAATGCGCTTATTAGCAATGTAAAAATAGGAAAATATGATTTTTTGGATATGGATTATGAAATAAAAAGAATTACAAAAGGATTAAAACAATTCATTGTCGATTCTAAAACGATTCAATTTGAAAATAAACTAACCCAAGAACTTGCAAAATTCAACAATAAATATTTTCCCTCACCTGAATATAAATATAAAGTGGCACTTAGAGAAATTAATGGGGATGAATATGGCGCAGAAAAAGAGAAGGAATTCTTACCTATTTTCTTAAATCTAGTAAAAGAATATGACATAAAATTAATGCAAGAGAGAAGCGACAGTTTTATAGAAAAATGGTATTTACGGCACATAAGAACTGAAATTGATTTTGTATGTGATCTTGTCAAACAAATAAAAAATCCATCAACACGAAAAGTTATAAGTATCATTTTGAGTCGCACAGTTCGATCTTGTCGAGCCACCACTCATGCAGATTTAGCCACTTTAAAAAATCCTGTAACTACCACATATTATTGCTCCAAGCATGGAAAGGTCTGTAAACCTCTTTTTTCCATTCTAAGTTGGTGGGAACGTTATAGTAAAGACACAGTCAATCGTTTGTGCCAATTTAATAACTTACGAACGGATACATATCAAATTTGTCTAACAGGTGATTCTAAAACTATTGATATTTCCAATGAGTTAGAAACGAAAAATCCTGCCTTCTCAGATTTATTAAAAAATCAGAAAATCAAAGGAATATTTTCAAGTCCGCCTTATGTGGGTATGATTGATTATCACAATCAACATGCCTATGCTTATGATTTATTTGGGTTTGAAAGGCGTGATTCTTTAGAAATCGGACATCTTCTTAAAGGACAGGGCAAAGAAGCAAGAAATTCATATGTCCAAGGAATTTCAGATGTTTTGAATAATTGCAAACGATTTTTGGCAGATGATTATAACATCCTTTTAGTTGCAAATGACAAGTATAACTTATACCCAATAATTGCAGAAAATTCAGGAATGAAAATTGTTAAACAATACAAACGTCCCGTATTAAATAGAACTGAGAGAGATAAAGGAGCTTATTCGGAGATAATATTTCATTTTAAAGCACAGGAGAATAAATGACGCTTACAAAAAATCAAATTTTATATATAGAGGATGTGATTAGAGCTTGTTTGAGAGATAAGTTTCTTAATTATAAACCTGAATCAAGTAATATGCCTTTTCATTATCGTTTATTGGGTAAAGATAGAATGGTTTTGTATTCATTTATACATTCCTTAAACACAGCGTTTGGAACCTCTATTTTTGAACCGGCTGCTGTTGCTTTGGCTAAATTAAGGTTTAAAGATGCTAAAAGATCAGCTATTGCCGGTAACCAAATAAGCGAGGAGGCTCACAAAGTAATTCAAACAATAATGGACGGCTTAATAACTGGCAAAAAAGAGCCAAACAAAGCGGAAGAAATTGAAGCAATCAGGGAAGTTTGTAACAAAGGCAAGATGAATATAGTAAAACCAACCAAAGTAGATGTTTTGGTTGTAAGTCATGATGAGTCAATCTTTCTATTTGACATTAAAACTGCTAAACCTAATATAGGAAATTTTAAAGAATTCAAAAGAACTCTATTAGAATGGGTAGCAGCAGCTTTAGCACAAAACCCAGATGCCAAAATAAATACTTGTATTGCTATCCCATATAATCCTTATGAACCTAAACCATACGAAAGGTGGACTATGAAGGGATTGTTAGATTTAGATTCTGAGCTAAAAGTTGCAGATGAGTTTTGGAATTTCCTTGGGGGTGAAGGTTGTTATAATGAATTATTAACTTGCTTTGAAAGAGTGGGCATTGAATTAAGACCTGAAATAGATGAATATTTTTCAAAATTCAAATAAAAATTTGATTGATATGATTGATACCTCAAAAATAATCTACTCAATAAATAACGATGACGTTCAAAATGTTGCTGAGCAGGAAATTGGAAGAAAACTTACAGAAAAAGAATTGGAAGTTATTGAAAATAAGATAGGCGATTACATAGATTGGTATGAAGTCCTCAATAGTATTATTGCCGATAATATAAAATAAATTAATAAAAACTAATATTCAACTACTCCCTCCCACTCGCCAACACCACCGCCGAAACCCCCGCTATACATTCCCTCGTTCCGATCAAAATAACAATATCCTGCGCCACCAATTGAGTGTCGCCGGATGGGGTTGGTGATTGTAACGGTCGCCATTTTTGTCAGCCATTCAAAAGGTTTTATACGATACATGAGATATAAGGAACTTAAGAAATGATCCGTATCGAACAGGGGACAAAATGAAGAAGGGTATTTTAATATTGCTCATACTGCTATTATTCTCACCAGCAGCCAGCGCTGTAAATTACCCGCAGCTTCAGGGTTTTGTTACGGACAACGCCAATATGATAGACCCTGCATATGCTAACGACATAGCACAACTTGCGGCAAAAATAGAACAAGAAACAACAGTTGAGATCGCTGTTGTTACCATAGAATCACTTGAAGGTGAATCAATGGAAATGTATGCTGTAAAGCTTTTTGAGCAGGCAGGCATTGGCAAGAAGGATAAAGATAACGGCCTTCTTATACTTGTGGCAAAGCAGGAACAAGAGTACAGGTTTGAAGTGGGTTACGGGCTTGAAGGCACAATCACAGACAGCATGAAGGTCAATATCGGGGACAGGATAATTGAACCAAATTTCAAAAACGGGGACTATGGCAAAGGTATCTACGAATCGATGCTTGTCATAGAGGAACTCCTTGCGGGAAATGAAGAGGTAATTTCAAAATATAGCATGCCACCAACCGAAAACCAGGGGATACCAACATGGATATTAATTGTTATTGGAGGTATTATTTTGATATCAATCCTGAGTTCTATGGGACAGGGCAGAAATGGTGGAGGATCTTATGGCGGATATGGGGGGATTGGCGGCGGTGGATTTGGTGGAGGCTTTGGTGGTGGTGGATTTGGAGGCGGAGGTTTCGGCGGTGGCGGAGGCTTTGGGGGTTTCGGCGGCGGAGGATCAGGCGGCGGTGGATTTGGAGGAAAGTGGTGATTAAGATGACTGACAAAAAAATAGAACAGATAAGGGAAATTCTTGGAGCAAATCTGGTATTTGTTGCGCAATATAATACAGGTGACGTAAAAAGCACTCTTGTAGTCTGTAATACCATTGATTTTGATACGCTAAAGAATCTCAAACAACTTAAGGAAATACCTCTTGTTTTTACAAAAGAAGAGCTCACCAACGGTATAGATGTATTCCCGATTGAGTTCTTAAATATCAAGCAGCACCACACGATGATATTCGGTGAAGATATCCTTAAAGATATTATTATATCAAAGGCAAACCTTCGGCAGCAGCTTGAATTTGAGTTCAGGTCAAAGCTGATACATCTTCGTGAACAATATCTTCATTTCAAGGGTAAGGATATTGATAATTTGATACTTTCCGCAATTCCCACCCTCAGCCCCATAATTGGGGCACTCATGTTTCTTGGGGATAAGGAAGATAAAGAAAATATGATACAATGTGTTTCACGCAAGTTTGGCGTAGACTTGCACATACTTGAAGAGATACAGGATATTCGAAAAGGAAAGGCTAAATTTAATAAAGATAAAGATCAATATATCAAAGAATTGATAAATGTATTGCATGATATCGGAAAAATTATTGATGAATTTAAGGTGAAATAATGGAATTAAAAAATATTTTACTTGGAGTTATTGGCGCGATAGTGTTAGTAGCGCTGCTGTTCGGAGGCTGGTTCTTATCCACATATAACGGTCTTGTTACCGCACAGGAAGGCGTTGATGCAGGATGGGCACAGGTTGAAAGCCAGTACCAGAGGCGTGCTGACCTTATCCCGAACCTTGTTGAGACGGTGAAAGGCTTCGCAGCCCAGGAAGAGAAGATATTTCTTGAGGTGACAAAATACCGCAGCCAGTGGGGCGCAGCAAAAACACAGGATGAGAAGATAGCAGCTGCAAATGGTATGGATTCGGCAATATCAAGGCTGCTTATGGTATCTGAGAACTATCCTCAATTAAAGTCAAATGAGAATTTCCTTGCCCTCCAGGCACAACTTGAAGGCACTGAGAACCGCATCGCAGTGGAGAGGATGCGCTATAATGAAAACGTCCAGGATTACAATACGCGCCTAAAAAAGATGCCTGGATCGATAATTGCTGGAATGTATGGTTTTACACCGAAGGTATATTTCGAGGCAGAAAAGGGATCAGAGGTAGCACCAAAAGTTAATTTTACGTGATAAAAGACAAACATGAAAAAACAACGAACTGGTACGAACTAAAACGAACTCCGGTGGCGTGAGTTCGTATCGAGTTCGTTGTGTTCGTTGCTATTTTTTTTCATACCAGGACGCAAAGAGCGCAAAGTGTTGCATATAGATAAAATAAATTGTGTTCTTGATATAAACAGAGATGTTCTTTAAACTAAATTTCAGATTTTCTGTTGAGGTACTGATGCACCAGAAACATCACAATCCAGAAAACAGCAGCTCCTAATATTGCACTCAGCACATCCACTGGTTTATTTTCCAACAGATATTTCAAACTAATAAATACCACTAAAAATGCTAAAGATGCAGCCGAAGCCGTGAAATATGGATTCGTTTTTACCATATTTCCAGATTATTGATTTAATATGGCAAATATCTTTCCTTAGCAAAATGATATATTTAGGGAAATGCATAACAAACTTAAGATGAAAAACACAATCCTGGTACTTATTGCGGTATTCGTTATTGCATCTTTATTACCCCTGACAGAGGGAACAACGGGAAGTCGTTCCTTAGATATTACTTCACTCGTTGTTAAATTTGATAAGACCGATGCGCAATTTACAGTCAATTACGACATTGGTACAATGCCCAAAATGTATATTATGCTTCTGGGCGGAAAGAGTCTCGAACCCAGAATAAAAGATGTTTTTTCAAATTTTGATTATACAGTTATAAAAATGGACCAGGAAAAGACAATTCTCCATGTAAATAATGTTTCACGATATGAAAAGAATTTAAATTATTATTTGCATGATTCTATAAAGTTTGGGGCTACAATAAATAATATGATTATTTATATTCCCGGTGACCCGCGCCCTGCCGAGTATATCGGACTTAATGCAACCCCCTCAAAATTTTATCGTCAGTGATTCTTTTTTTGTTTAAAGACCGATGGCAAATGAACGATGTAGGTGCCATCTTCCTTAAGAGCCATGACGATTTCTTTCCTTTCAAGCAGCGATTCCAGGTTCAGTTCATATTGCCCTGGAGACAATATCCGTATGGATTCCACCCTGTTTCCGATCTCTTTTGGCGTTTCAACTTTCTGTTCCTTTATTAATTCATTCTGTTTTGGTTCATCCTGAATTAAGAGCATATCATCGATTTCTTTTATGAACTTTGAGGCTTCAGGGGAAATCTGCCTGGTACTCACTGATGCATCGGATTTTATAATATGTTCCGGCGCTGGCATCTCATCTCTAACATACAGGAACTTATTCCAGCCGCATTTCGGGCAACCATTCAATATTATAGCTGCCCCGTCCTTAAAAATGCTCTCGCATCGCGTACATTTATGTGGCATGATCTATGGTGAAACTAATGCACTGATCAGGTCCCTGTCTTTCTTTATCGTTTTTAACTGTGAGGCAGGACCGATAACAGTAAGCCTTGTCTTATTTGTTGTTTTTCCTAATAACTTATTCAGGAAATTATCGTTTTGCTTTACAGGATAACTCTCTATTTCGATCCCTGAGAACTCATCCGGGGCTATCTCAGCCATGGTAAGTTCTATGAGCTTGGTCTGCTCTGATGGAGTGAGTCCTTTTTCAAGTATGAGTATCTTTCCGTTTCGCACTTCGTCGAGGATCAATCTCACTTTTTCCATTGAAGTCATTCGATCAAGTTTTTCTTCTGATATTAAATCCATCTGAATTCCTTTCATTTGATCACCCGAAATGCTCTGCAATTTCTTTATATAGTAAATCTATGTTTTTCCCATCAAGTGCCGATATTGGGACTAGTGGATGCTGCGGGAAAGCGTCGTGTATCCTGGCTGGTGATGAATTTGGAAGATCTATCTTGTTCGCAGCTATCAGGATTGGAAGTTTTCGCGCTTCAAAATTCCCGATTATGACTACATTCACCTGTGTATAAGGGTCTTCAGTTGCATCCATTACAAGGATCACCCCGTCTAAATCTTCAAGCCATTTTACAGATTCCATGACCCCTTCCGTCGCTTCTTTTGCCCGCCGTTTCGATTCCTCTTCAGGAAGTCCGAAAGCCATGAAATCATGAAAATCGATCCTTGTTGCAATTCCAGGAGTGTCGATAATATCCAGAGTCACAGATGAACCATTGCTCGTTATTGTGACATTTTCTCGCCTTCTTGCTCTTCTTGTCTCATGCGGAATATGAGAAACAGAACCCATTGCATCCCCGGTCCAATCCCTGACTATCCTATTAGCCAGTGTCGTTTTCCCTGCATTGGGGGGGCCGTATATTCCAATTCTCGCTTTTTTTTTCTTGAACAATCTCTTCATCCAGGAAAAATTCAGTCCAAGCCTTTTCATTATACCCATAGTAATGCCTCAATACTAAATATCAGTGCCCTCTTTTTTAGTTTTCTGTTTCCTCTAGATATTCCCATTATGGAAAATCTCCAAATGAGATATTGTGCTTCTCTTTCAAAAATTGGATAATTGCTTCCAAAATGGCAAGTGCCTTTCTAAAAGCGTCATTCGCATCATATTCTGTATATTCTTGTGAAGGTATCCATATTGGTTTTTCCACACTTGTGAAAAGAGGATATCTTGATTTCGTTGCTTGCCTTTCCAGATTTTTTGCATCAGCCACTTTCTATCACTGCCATACCGGGGAGTTGCCATACACCGTGTTGGATTTTTTTGGCATGAAGTGTTTTAAGAGTTGCTTTTAGATTCGTCAATAAATTCTTAAAATAATCATCTTTATCAAAAACAATTTCATTTACATCATAAATTTCAAGCATTAGTGGAGAAATTAAATCTCCAGACATCGATATTTCTTCCTTTCCTATGAGATTCATGTGAATTGGTCTGCTGTATTTTCGTTCAATAGCTTCTGTAAGTTCCAAAACCATTTTATCGCACGCTCTCCAGTCTTTCGGAAGATTTTCACATACAACTATTACATCTATGTCGGATGTGGTTGTTGAAGTTCCCTTGACCATAGAACCAAAAACTGCAATAGAGATAAGGTTCTGGTTGAACTCTTTTTTAAGCGCAGCAGTTAATTCAGTGATTAGTTCAGTTTTCATATAGGTCACTTGAATAATAGTATTATACAATATATTAAAACTCTGTTAATTTAAGCTGTCTCTTTGAGCATCTTTCGCCAGGGATCTCAACCGGATAAATCCCGTTCAAACATCCCATACATAGATCATCCATTGGAATGCCGATTGATTTGACAAGCCCTTCAATGCTCAAATATCCAAGCGAGTCGGCATTTATGAGCGCCTCAACTCCTTTTACAGCTTTATGAGCAGCTACAAGCTCCTCGCGCGTTGCCATATCGATGCCAAGATAGCACGGTGAAATAATGGGGGGGCTTGCAACACGCATATGTATCTCTTTAGCTCCGGATTTTCTGACCAGATCGATTATTCGCCTTGATGTGGTCCCTCGCACAATGCTATCATCTACAAGAATAACGCTTTTCCCGTCTACATTGGGTTTTATTGTATTGAGTTTCAACCTGACCGCGGTTTCTCTCATTTCCTGCCCAGGCATTATGAAAGTCCTGCCAATGTAGCGGTTTTTCATCAGCCCTTCCATATAGTCGATACCCGAATTCTTTGAGAATCCGATCGCATATGTAATCCCTGAATCGGGGACAGGTGAAACGATATCTGCTTTCGCGGGATGTTCCCTGGAAAGCATTTCACCTATTCGCATTCTCACGGCATATACAAGTTGTCCATCTATAACAGAATCCGGTCGTGCAAAGTAGATGTATTCAAAAACGCAGTGTGCGTTATTTCTTGATTTCACGAGTTGGTAACTTTCATATTTACCGTTTCTGAAAACGAGCATTTCGCCAGGAGCAATATCACGTATAAGCTGCCCATTTAAGATATCGATCGCAACGCTTTCTGAGGCCACGACATAACCGTTATCCAGCAATCCAAGGCACAGGGGCTTTATTCCAAGGGGATCACGGATCACAAGAAGTGTTTTATCGATCATGATAGCAAGCGAATAAGAACCGATCAGATGTCTCATCACTTCCTTTACGGCCTCTTTTAGCTCGGAATGCATCAATTCCTTGACAAGTAGATGTGCTATGACTTCTGTATCTGAGTCTGATAAAAAGATCCTGCCTTCTTTCTCAAGCTCCTTCCTTAGTTCTTTTGAATTGACAAGATTGCCATTGTGTGCTATTGCTATAGTCCCGCTCTTAGAATTTACAAGAAGAGGCTGGCAATTCTCAATCTTTGAACTGCCTGTAGTAGAATATCGGACATGCCCTATTCCCACATGACCTTTTAGTTTCTGGATGTCTCCCCTGTTAAAAACATCGGGAACCAGACCCATACCTTTTAAGGTGCGGACCTGATCGCCATCATGAACTGTTATTCCAGCAGATTCCTGGCCCCTGTGCTGAAGTGCATATAATGCATAGTAGATTGACAGTGCAGCAGATGTCTCTTCCTTGAAAGAAACACCGACTATACCGCATTCTTCATGCAACCGTGGTCACCTTAATAACCACATTTTTCTTGCCATTTGTAGGATCTCATATGTGCAGTCCTACCGAAACCACACGCTGCGCACATTTTTGTGTGCGTATTCAACGATGCTTTCCCACATCTTCTGCATATAACGTGGGTTTTCTTCTGATTCTTACCAAATGATGGTGTACCTTTTGACATATTTTATCACCTATTTAATTTAAGGGGAAATAAAAACGATATTATCCCCGCGGACAACTGCTGTTCCAAGTTTTTTTGTTCCATTCTCTTTGATTTCCTCGGCATTTGCCAGAACGATATTCATATGGATATCGTATCCCTGTAGCTCGCCTCTGAACTCTCTCTGGCCTTTTAACCGTATTAATACGGATTTATTCAACGAATTATTTAGAATGTCGAGGGGTCTGTTTCCCATAAAAACGCTCCTAATATTAATAAACCATTAATTCAATAGTGACCCAAAGTAGTTCGTAGAATATTTAAAACTATTGGTGACGCATGAAAATAAAATCAAGGAATGTATTGAGAAAGACCGACCAGAAAGCCCTTGTAAATGATATTGTTGAAGCCTTCGGTGATGCTTTATCTTTTGAGAACAGGAAGCTTGAATATGTAGAGAGTGATGGGCAGGATTTCATTTTCGTGGATGGAGAACCGCTTTTATTTAAGATAAACGGGAAAATATTCCCCACAGTCAAAGGTGCCCTTAAGTTAAACCCTACGCGCCGCAGGGTTGTGGTGGATCCTGGCGCCGTAAAGTTTATTATTAACGGCGCTGACACGATGAGCCCCGGAATAGTTGAAGCTGACCCCTCCATAAATGAAGGCGATCTTGTTATTATTGTAGAACAAGCCCACGGAAAAGCAATTGCAATCGGAAGAGCCCTTATCGCAGGAACAAACATGGTAAGAGGAAAAGGCAAGGCTATCAAGACCATCCATTATGTAGGGGATGAACTCTGGAAGCTTGAACAGAAATAGATAAATAGATATAAACAGTAGAAGTAATAAGCAAAGGTGATTATTTCATGGCAAATTTTTTAGATAAGCTCATTGGCGGCGGGAAGAAGGCAAAATCAGAAGCGGAAGAATACCAGGAACTTGATCTATCAGAATATGAAGAGGGTTTTAAGGGTGAAGCCGCAAATTCTTATATTAAAATAGCAGAACTTTCAGGACTTGAAATTATGCCTGAATTGAAAAAACAGATTTATGAAGGCAATATCCTGATGATAGATGTATCGCCGGCAAAAAAAGACAAATTGATCTTTGACAGGGCGATAAAAGACTTAAAACAGGTTGTCAATGATGTCCACGGCGACATAGCAATGATCAAGGAAGACCAGGTTATCGTGACCCCGCGCGGCATGCGCATAGACAGACAAAAATTAAAGTGAACTCAGAATCAAGTCACATTTTAACAGTAACAAAAAGCATTTGCCCTCTTTGCGGCAAGGAAGCTGTAACTAATTGGGTACAGGATAATATTCCTTTTTTTGGCGAAGTGATGCATATTACTTCAATGTGTGAATGCGGTTTCAGGTATTCTGATACTTTAATTATGGCACAGCATAAACCCGTTCATTATGAAATGGCTGTAAGGACGCGGGATGATATTGATGCTCGCGTAGTTCGCTCAACTTCAGGAACAATAAGGATACCTGAATTGGGTGTCGATATAGAGCCAGGACCTTCTTCTGAATCTTTTATTTCAAATATAGAAGGAGTTCTTGACAGGGTAGCCAATATCCTTGAGATGGTGATAAGGTGGGACGAGGACGATAAAACACCGCGCGCTAAGGAACTGCTAAATAATATTGAGAAAACTAAAGCCGGAGAATTCGGGATCACGGTCATTATTGAAGACCCTTTGGGCAACAGCGCCATTATTTCTGAAAATGCCACATGCAGGGAACTTACACAAGAAGAGGCAAACTGCCTTAAGACTGGTATGATTATATTTGAAAAAGAGTAATGTTTTTATCAGGCAAAGGACTTATTCATCGGTTCTTTCACTCCTGAATTTAATACTTTCAGGTGGAAAATATCCTGATCTGGTTATTGGTGAGCTTTTCCGGAAAGAAGAGTTCTCATCAGATGAAAAAAGAGTTTTAGTCGAACTTGTCTATGGAATTTTACGCCATCTTGGAAGGATCAATCACATAATCGAAAATGCATCAAGCGCCAGGATATCAAATCTTAACATGGATATTCTAAATTCGATCAGGATCTGCACATACCAGGCGGTTTTTATGGATGTATCCGCTGCAGGAATTATTAATAATGCAGTGGCGATGTCCGCAAACGAAAAAAAGCTGGGCGGATTCGTAAAACGAACCGTAGAGGCTGTGTTGAGAAATAAAGACAATGTCGTTTTCCCGGATAAGGAGAAAACGCCTATCGAATTTATCAGCGTATATCACTCTCATCCGCGCTGGATCGTGGAAAAATGGCTCACAGAGTTGCAGTCAATAGAAGAAGTCGAAGCACTCTGTCATGCAAACAACATTGAGCCGCCATTAACGATAAGAGTTAATCCATTGAAGTCTGACCGCGAATCGCTAAAATATGCGCTTGAGGCGCAGGGTTATTCTTCCTCGTTGACAGAGTTATCGCCTTTTGGTCTTGTAGTTGATAAAAAAGAAGACATATTCAAAACTGAATCCTTCGCGAATGGCCTCTTTGAGGTGCAGGATGAAGGAAGCCAGCTTGTTACCATGCTAACAGGAGCAAAGCCGGGCGAGCTTGTTATCGATGCATGCGCGGGCAATGGTGGAAAATCCCTGTTCCTTTCAGGACTGATGAAAAACCATGGAACAGTTATCGCTTCTGACCTGTCGCCAGCCAAACTCTTAAACCTTCGAAAAAGGGCGACAAGAGCCGGCGCATTCAATATCAAAACCGTAAGCCGGGATGAATTAAATGAATACCATGAAATGGCAGATAGTGTTCTCATAGATGCGCCATGCTCTGGCATGGGAGTTTTCAGAAGGAACCCGGATTCAAAATGGCATTTGACCACCAATGATATAAAACAGCTGGCTGCAAAACAAAAGGAGATAATAAGTGAGTACAGCAGGCTTGTAAAACCGGGGGGTTTACTGGTCTATGTCACATGCACAATCAGCAGGGAAGAAAATGAAGACGTTGTTTATGGTTTCTTGAAAGAAAATGAGGATTTTCAAAAAGTACCGGCAGTTAATGCGGATATTCTTGGCAAATTGATGGATGAGGATGGTTTTTTCAAGTCCCTGCCGCATAAACATAACACGGATGGATTTTTCGGGGCAGTTATGGAGAAGAAGATACAGAAACATATTTTATAAAGAAATCCCATGTAGCACCCATGTCCAATTTTCCGTCTGATAAACCCGTCCTTGTAACATGCGGGCTTCCCTATGCCAATGGTAAATGCCACATCGGGCACCTTCGTACTTATGTCCCTGCCGATATCTTCGTAAGGTCGCTTCGCAAACAGGGGCAAGAGGCAGCATTCGTTTGCGGCTCAGATGCTCATGGTACTCCGATAGTGGTAAACGCTGAGGAGCAAAAGATCACTCCTACTGAACTTGTTAATAAATATCACAAGCATTTTGAAACAATATTCAAGGCAATGGAAGTGGAATTCAGCATCTTCGGGAACACCGATTCACCCACAAATCATGCAAGAACGAACAGCATCGTTGAAGCGCTGATTAAAGGCGGGTATGTGTATCCGCAAGTAATAAGGCTTGCTTACTGCCCGCATGATGAGCGATTCCTTCCTGACAGATATGTAGAGGGGATATGCCCATTTTGCGGAAAAGTAGCACGGGGTGACGAATGCGACCAGGGATGCGGGAAACATCTTGAACCAGGAGAAATCAAGAGCGCAAAATGCCGCATATGCGGGAATCCTGCCGAATATCGTGAGCAGGAGCATTTCTTTTTCAAGCTTTCAGCTTTTGGCGATTATCTCTCTGAATATCTGAAAACCCTGGGCGGAACGTCTAATGCCATAAATTACGCAAAAGTATGGGCGCAGGAATTAAAAGATTGGTGCATCACGAGGAATCTGGAATGGGGCGTCCGGTTCCCGGGTCATGATGACCTTGTTGTTTATGTGTGGGTGGATGCGCCCATTGGTTACATTTCATTCACAGAAGAATGGGCGAATAACACAGGCGGGGACTGGGAGAAATACTGGCGGCGCGATTCGCGGATCATTCATTTCATAGGCGAGGATATCACATATCATCACTGTATTTTCTGGCCTGCAATGCTAAAAGGCGCAGGATACACACAGCCGTGGGCTGTTGTTGCGTCAGGCATGCTGAAAATCGATGATAAGAAGTTCTCAAAGAGCCGCGGATTTGTGGTATGGGTGGATGAGGATTACCTTGACCATGGTTTCCATCCTGATCTTTTGCGGTTTTATATCGCCAACTATACATCCCATACGAAAGAATTGAATTTCTCATGGAAGGTTTTCCAGGACAAAGTCAATAATGAACTTGTGGGGGCGCTGGGGAATTTCCTGCACAGGACACAGCATTTTACCCATAAAAATTTCGGCTCAGTGCCGCAAGGCAAGGTTGATGATGAAATCCTTGCAAAAATAAAAGCCACCATTGACGCCGTAGTTTGCGCTTTTGATGAATATGAATTCAAAAAAGCCACCGATGCAATGATGGAACTTGCCCAGTACGGAAATGCATATTTCCAGTCCCATGAGCCCTGGGCACTTATAAAAAAGGATAAAGAAGCCTGCTCGCGCGTTGTAAAGAACTGCCTCCAGATAGGACAGGCGCTTGTGCTCTTATTTGAGCCTATCCTTCCTGGAAATATGGAAAAAGCCTGGAAACAGCTCGGACTTCCCGGTAATGTCCATAATGCGCGATTCGAAGACGCCCTGACTGAGTTCCCGTCGAGGGAACTCAGTCAGCCAGAGATATTGTTCACAAAGATAGAGGATAAGAAGATCAAGGAAATGGAAGCTATCCTTGATAAAAGGATCAAGATCGCTATGTCAAATGAGAGAAAACACACAGAAGAAATAAAGGAAGAGAAAGCAGAAATAACATATGAGGAATTCCAGAAGCTTGATATCAGGATCGGTAGAGTGTTATCAGCAGAGAATATCAAAGGTTCGGATAAACTCCTTAAACTAGAAGTTGACATCGGCGAGAAGCGCCAGATCGTTGCGGGTATTGCAAAATCACATACTGCAGCAGACCTTGTCGGGCGCCAGGTAGTCGTTATGGCAAACATGAAGCCAGCAAAGCTTTTTGGCGTGGAATCGCGCGGAATGGTGCTTGCTGCTGATGGGGAGGAGACTGTGCTGCTTTTGCCGGCAAAAGAAGTCAAGGAAGGGACGAGGGTAAGGTAGTTTTATGTCGCTTTTATTGCTTCCTGCACTTTTGTAAGTGTTGTTTTTATCTGAGCAATGTCTGCATCATGTTCTTTAAATTTTCTTTCGATCAAATTCGATAAACTGAATCTTGCATCTCTAATGTCCATCTCCATTGTTTTCATTGTGGATTTAATCGCTGAGGTATCATTATTTATATTATTCAAGATTTTCAAAGATTCATCTTGTTTAATAAGCATATCATTAAAACCATTTCTAGTAATATCTATATTCAAATCCTGTTTTTCGAGCATTTTTCCGCCATACGTAGCAATCTTGGAAAGCTGCATTGCTGTCAGATATCGATAATAACTCTCGATCTTTGTCACATTCCCGATGAAATCTTCCATCTCGATACTTTCAACTACACTTTTTTCAGGATATTCTGAGGAAACAATATCCATAAAAGCCTTAACTTTTTCCTCAGAAGAATCAACCATAACATGGACGACCTGTTTTTCATCAATAAGAATATTCTTTGCAAAGAAGCGCTCTATTTCCATGGACTCTGCGATTCCAAGGAGATATGGACGATAACCAACATCGTGAACTCTCTGTCCTTTAATTATTATTTTCTTTTTAAGGTCCATATAATCATTTCAGTTCTATAAGACAATAAATCTTTCTTGTAATCATCAATAAAAAAAAAGTGAAGGGATTTCTCCCTTCGGATTTACAAATTTACTTTCTCTGTCTCAACACGAGGAATGCTACTGCGAGCAAGCCTGCGATTGCGAATACTGCCTCAAAGCCTGGCTCTGTTGGAGTGGCTGTTGCTGCGGCTGTCGCTGCTGCTGTTGGAGCTGCTGTTCCTACTGCTGTTGGAGCTGCTGTTCCTACTGCTGTTGGAGCTGCTGTTCCTACTGCTGTTGGAGCTGCTGTTCCTATTGCTGTTGGAGCTGCTGTTGTTCCTGTTGTCGATGTTCCAATCACGTAGTCAACCTTGGGGTAGAATCTCAGGGTATCACTGTCTGCTACCTTGAATTTGATTTCGCCCATGAGGGTTGTCTCAGAGTTCTTGGACAAGCTTACAGAGTTTTCGTTTGAAAGTTCAATCTTATCCTTGTTTGCGGTTCTTACTTCGAACACACCAAACGTATCAGCGGACTTGATTTCTTTTGCTGAGCTTTCATCGATTAACCATGCGTACTTGAACTGAACCATGTCTGAGGTTGCGCCTGAGAAGATCGTATCTACATAGACTGTGAACAACAGGGCATCAGATTCGCCAAGGATTGTCTTTGTCTTGTAATATACTGCTTTCTGTTTGGCTGATAGGGTGCTGCCATCAGGAGCCTGGCCGATGCCTTCATCAACTACTGCTCCGTCTTTCTTGAGGGTGAACCATACCTGTCTTGGGGTTGTTCTTGCATCTATTGCATTGATGGTTAATTCATAACCTGAGCCAAGAGCCCATGTCTCACCGGTTGTGAGTGTCTTCTTGTCTTCTTTATTCATCTCGAATGCAAGTTTTGCGATCTTGTTGGAATTGTTCTTAACTGCAATCCATCTTTCTGCCATCCAGCCTACAAGTGGATATTTTGTATCAGTTGTTGTGGTGATTCCTACGCCTTCTTTTTCATTCGCCTTGAAATCAACATATGCCTTTCCAGTTGTATACCAGAGGTGAGTCTTGTCAACTGACCTGGCTGTTGCATAAGTGCTGAGTGCCTGGTCGAAATATAATTTTTCTGTTGATCTATCATTCTTTAAGTCATAATAGAATCCGGCAAATCCCTGAGGATTCCAGGAAGCCATTGTTGTTGGTGTTTTTGCTGCATCCACGACAGATCCTCTGACTTCATATGTTCCTGCATTAGTATATGATACAAAGGGATAAAATCTGAGTGTATCGCTGTCTGCTACCTTGAATTTCATGTTGCCCATAAGGGTTGTCTCAGAGTTCTTGGACAAGCTTACAGAGTTTTCGTTTGAAAGTTCAATCTTATCCTTGTTTGCGGTTCTTACTTCGAACACACCAAACGTATCAGCGGACTTGATTTCTTTTGCTGAGCTTTCATCGATTAACCATGCGTACTTGAACTGAACCATGTCTGAGGTTGCGCCTGAGAAGATCGTATCTACATAGACTGTGAACAACAGGGCATCAGATTCGCCAAGGATTGTCTTTGTCTTGTAATATACTGCTTTCTGTTTGGCTGATAGGGTGCTGCCATCAGGAGCCTGGCCGATGCCTTCATCAACTACTGCTCCGTCTTTCTTGAGGGTGAACCATACCTGTCTTGGGGTTGTTCTTGCATCTATTGCATTGATGGTTAATTCATAACCTGAGCCAAGAGCCCATGTCTCACCGGTTGTGAGTGTCTTCTTGTCTTCTTTATTCATCTCGAATGCAAGTTTTGCGATCTTGTTGGAATTGTTCTTAACTGCAATCCATCTTTCTGCCTGCCAGCCTACAAGTGGATATTTAGTATCAGTTGTTGTGGTGATTCCTACGCCTTCTTTTTCATTCGCCTTGAAATCAACATATGCCTTTCCGGTTGTATACCAGAGGTGAGTCTTGTCAACTGACCTGGCTGTTGCATAAGTGCTGAGTGCCTGGTCGAAATATAATTTTTCTGTTGATCTATCATTCTTTAAGTCATAGTAGAATCCGGCAAATGATTGAGCATCCCATGCTACATCTGTATTGCCATCAGTAACTGTAGAAACTACAGCACCACGAACTTCTACTGTTGTGGCTTGAATAGCTGCACTTGCAGGATATGCTACTAATAATAGCATTAAAACTGCTAATACAACTGTTAATATTCGTTTAGTCATATTTTCTTTTCCTCCATATTTTATATGGTAATATTTTGTTCTCCTTCGAGATATGCCGATCTAACGGCAAGGAGTGATAGTATTCTCAGACTGAACTTTCGTTCAGCCGCCATCGCTAAAAACCGCCCCTGTCAGGACAGCCAATTTAATGGCAACCATCAAAGGCGATTTTATCACCCTCTATTTAATCCCATCATGGATTACATCCGATTATAGTAAGTACCCTTTTAAATCTTTTGTGGTCAAAATATGCATGCATGGGCGCAATCGACGATTGGGACTTCACTTATCGTCGATTTAATATCGTGGATTTTTAAAAAAAACACTTGTTTTGTAGTTTTTTATGATACACTGGTACTTTATTCATTTCAACAAATCAGATACTGCATTCCCTTTATATCTTTTGTCACCCAATCTATTCATCATGCAGCATGAAATAATGTATAAACCGGCTTATACCTTGCTTGAGGTAAAGCTGGAAGCAGGGGAACGTATCGAATCTGAATCGGGTGCTATGGTCTATATGTCGCCGGGCATAGAGATCGCCACAAAAGCAAAAGGCGGCGTATTCGGGGCTCTTGCCAGGGGTTTACTTGGCGGCGAATCTTTCTTCACAAATACATTTACAGCAAGTTCAAAAGGAATTATTGGACTTGCGCCGCCGTACCAGGGCGATATAGCCCATCACCGGCTTAACGGGGAGACACTGTATATACAGAGCGGAAGTTACATGGCATCATCTCCTGAATTGAGCCTTGATACCAAATGGGGTGGAGCTAAATCGTTTTTCTCACGCGAGGGATTGTTCCTCCTTAAAATGGCAGGAACAGGCGACGCCTTCATATCAAGTTTCGGCGCGATACATGAAGTCAAATTGAGAGGAGAGTCGTTCATTATTGATACCGGGCACATGGTGGCGTTCACGGAAGGTTTGGAGTACAGCGTAAAAAGAGTTGGCGGCCTTAAATCAACAATCTTTAGCGGCGAAGGTCTTGTGGCTGAATTCAGGGGAACCGGGACTCTTTATCTGCAAACAAGAAGCATGAACTCATTCATAGGCTGGTTGATGCCGTTCCTGCCGAAGGGGGGTTAGAGCCCACATCATTTCATAATAATTAGATTATGTTAACAACGAACCGGGACGAACTCAATACGAACTCTGATTGCTTTGAGTTCGTTGCAGTTCGTTTTAGTTCGGTGTTTCCGTGTTCGAGCTCAGCTTTCTGGATTTAATGCGATCAATTCAAGCTCCAGATCTTCTTCCTTCATTCGTTTCTTAAGATATTCCCGGTCTAATTTTTTAGAATATGCGCCCACAAGCACCTGCGCCTGTTCACAATCATATTGTGATTTCCAGTGTTTGCAGGCATTTAGCCTGTCAACTATCAAATCTTCTATTGAAATTACTCTAATTAGTTTCCCTTCATGTAATATCTCATTAACGCGCCTGCCTTCAACAGATTCCCCCACAATTTCGATACCTATGTCTTTTGTATAGAACCAGTGTCGCCCTATCTTTGAAAAACCCATTTCTTCAAGGACTTTTATGAGAGATTCCCTATCAGCAAGCAAATCAATGTCGATGCTTTTGCATGTTCCCAGCGTGTAAAATTCCACCGCGCTGCCACCTACTAAAATTGGTTTTTTATTATTGGGTAGCTTTTCGCTGATATTTGCCAGGATCCTGAATTTAGAGCTTAATTCTTCCAGGGCAACACCTCTTTAATCTTTTTTCCCTCAAAAATGACTCCTTCCGATATGCGAAGCTTTGCTATCTCTATGAACATTCTAACTTTTTCCGGAGATCGGGGTTTTGTCCTGATGGAGGTCATGAGTGAATAATATAAAATTAGTCCTAAGAAATATAAGGGTTTTGTAAGAATTGAACGGAAATAATACTTATTTCGATTCCCCTGCCCGCATCCTCTCAACTTCTTCCTTCCCCGGTATCCTCAGCACAAAACATCCATGACAGGGCTTCACATAAGGCATGATAATATTATCATTATCAACAGCGATCGGTATTGGCGGCACTCCTACCAGATAATTGTCAAATATCTTGAAACCCGCTGGCACATAATATATCTCCTTGAAATTGTTCTTTATATAATCGGCACATTCCTTAAAAGAGCTATTGGGCAGCAATATCTCATAATTCATTTCGTCAACGCAGCCCATGACTTCACCCCGTCAATTTGAGAGCGAAGCGGTGTTGGATTATGAACTGCCTTTGCCGCAATAATAATAGAATCCCCGCTTGTTTCAATGAGCGGTTCTATTTCTTTTCCGAAAATAACTGCTACTGTTTTAGCTTTTGAAATTGATTTAATTGTCGACAGGTACGAAATGCCGCTGTCGCTGTGGATAAAAACAAAACACAGATCAAAATCCAATTTTTTTTCAGCAAGAGCGCCGATACACCTGTCAATATCCATTACATTCCTGATATAATGTTTTTCAGGATCCGAATTAAGAAGAAGACTTATGGCAGCTTTATTTCCTGCCGCTGTAACTTCAAATCCCTCATTGTTCAATTTATTTGCAATATATAATGCCGCTGCCGTCTGGACAGGCAGTTCAGGACATCCCATCATAAGAAGTGCTTTCATGATACTTACCTCCCTTTTGATCGTTCATAATATTCAATGCGTTGTTTCAGGACGCATCCGCCGCCCCTTATGCCTCCGATTGGGTTTTTTGGAACACCCATCGAGTTCATACAACGCGCCATAATAGCAGCGCCGCGGGCAAGACCATCGTCCACAAATACTAACTGTTCTCCCGGTTCTTTAAAAAAACCAAGCTTCTCAATGCTTTTTAATATCAGGTAAGGTTTGCAGCCTGTAATAGCTGCTCTTCCTGTCAAACCAATTGAAGTCTTCTCTGATACAAGCTTATTTTCAATTGCAAGTTTCACTATTCGTTCAACCATTCTTGCGGACACTAGATCAAGAGTTGCAAACATCGTTTTTAAACCATGTTTTGTATATATTTCCGAACCAATGTCTGTCAATCCTGGCATCAGACTTCCGTTTATTCCCACATCGCATCCGATCAATATTACACCAATATCCCTTGCAGCAGCTGGATCTACTGGCACGCTTCCATATCGGTTTACATTATCTGGAACTATTTCTATTTTTATCAGCTCATGGATCTGATCAGCGTATTTCTGAATACTGCTGCCCTTTGAAAGCCATATCATGCGTTCTTTATTATCTCTGAATAGATCAAGAGCAGCGCCATATCTTTTATCAACAAGACCGGTTCCTTTAATTATCGCATCATGGATAGCACCCGCATAACCACAAAGATTTGCAATGGTCCTGGCATACGGTATTTCATCATTTGTAATGCGTCCTTTGAGGGTCGTCCCAAAATCCATTGAAAAAACAGGGTTCCTGAAATCCACGCCAGACCATTTTGCACCTTCTTTGATACCAGCTGTTGCAAGCTCGCCTTCCATTTCATTTGCTACGATTTCCACGCCAGTTGAACCGACCGGTGGAAGAACACCTCCCACAGCTCCGGTAAATACGATCTTATCAATGAGCGTACGGTCTTTGAATTTAGCAGGGATGTTATCAATGGACATTGCAGGAACCATTTTTTTTGGCGGGATTCCTGCTAGAAGACATCCATCAGCAAGCGCTTTTATGAATTCCCCGACCTCATGCGGAGATGAAAATCCTGCTACCACTCCTGTTGACCTTACCGCAAAATCAAGGTCAGTGGTGATATCAAGATTCACTGCGTCATGCGCTTCAATAAGCGTATCACGCACGAGTTCTGCGATGGATTCCTTTGTCAATGATACTCCGCTAAGTGTTGACCCGAAAATTCTCTCGTTGGGTTTTGGTTTGCGCACATCGCGTGTCATTTTAACAGTCTTGTTCAAAACACGGGTTCGTCCATCTTTCATATTAGTGGCTGTCAGGATACATTTAGTGGTGGTGTTTCCGACTTCAATGGATGCAACGATGAAATAGGGGATGAACTCTGCCATCTTAAGATCACCTTTGAGTTCAGCCGGTTGGATGAACTGGCTTTGTGCAATTCTTGGTTTTGTCCCAAACATGCAGCCAAGCATAAATTTAACCGGATTTTCCATATTCACCTGTTTTTAATTTCCACTGTATTCGACGCAATATTCCACGCATAGTCTGTACCTCGCGCCCAGTTAAGTCACAACGTCCTAATATTCTGCGAAGCATAAGCTTTGTCTTATCTTCTTTATGTTCTTTATATTCTACATCATCAAGAACTTCATCTATGTGTTCATATAAAAGCTCAATATCAGAATGCTGTGCCAGATACCGCACTCCGCTTTCAACATCACTCAGTTCATAAAGAACGACAGCGACCGCATGGGAAAGGTTCATGCTGGAATATATCGGGCTTGTAGGAATGTTGACTATAATGTTACAGATCTCAAGTTCTTCATTTCGAAGGCCGGCATCCTCTCTTCCAAATACAAGAGACACCACGCCTGAATTTCCGGCAAGCTTGTCTTTCAACTGCTTCGGGCTATATGCAGGTATCCTGAAGTGCTTATTATCAGTTTTTCCAGGAAGACCTGTCATTCCCACGACAATGTTTGAACCTTTCAGGGCATCTTTAAGAGAGAATTCAATTCTTGCCTTCTCTATTATTTCATAGGCATGGACGGCCATCAGGTGAGCCGGCCTGTCAAGCTCACATGGATTTAGAAGTACGAGCTCTTCAAAACCGAAATTCTTCATAACGCGAGCTACTGAACCCACATTGCCGCTATATATGGGCTCAACAAGGACTATTCTAAAGGTAAGCATGTGTAATGGCCGGGTTTTTCAATATAAATTTCCAGATATCCTCTCTAAATAGCAAAAGTTATTAAAAAGCTATTCATTTATAGCATTATGGGCGAAAAGAAACAGTTGAATGTAAGAATACCCCTTGAGCTGCAAGAAAAAATAGAAAACGATGGCAGACCAAAAGTCGAAATAGTTATTGAAGCTCTTGAACTTTATTTTGCTAGCAAAAAGCAGCAAAATGATAGCAATGGTGATGATTCGGCTAATAACAATGCTAACGAAAGTGATAGCAATACCAGTCAAAATGATAGCAGTATTAGCTATAATGATAGCAATAATAGCAAACTTGAGCAGAATTATAGCAACGAAGCAGCAAGAATGAAAACCGAGATCGAATTCTTAAGAGCAAAGATCGATGACCTGCTAAAGCTGCTACACCAGGAACAGGTGCTTCATATCCAGACCCAGCGCATGTTAACTGCGCCGCAGCCTGCTGCGAAAAAATGGTGGCAGTTCTGGAAATAAAAGAGTAGATGATGGAAGAACTTAACGCTAAAAGGATAATCTAGATTCATGATCGGATAATAGAAAAATATGGTGGAACAGGTAGAGTACTGGATAGCGGCACAATAGAATTGCTTGCTTATAAAATAAACCGTGAAAAAGATGTTTTCAGGAAGGCTGCTCAGATCCTGTATACAATCGCCGCACAACATCCTTTTTTCGATGGGAATAAAAGAACAGCTTTCGCATCAGCAGAAAACGTGCTCGGACAGGCAGGATACTATCTGGAAGCAGATGACAATGAGGTCGTAAATTTAATGTAAAAAATAGCTGAATATAAATGCTCAGTCAGGACAATAGAAAAATGGATCAGAGAAAAAGCCAAGACTACATCTTTGCCAATCTCTTGAACGCTTCATCGTGCCTGTGCATCGTTTTCTCCAGAATGTTCTTCTGTCTGGATGTCAATCCCACTTTTTCTTCAGCTATTGAGGGTTGACCAGATTCATCCGTGATATCCTGGATTTCTTTCATATGATGTTTCATAACAGGAATTTATTGGTTCTTATCCTATTTAACAGGACATGTTCAAATTCATAATAGCTATTGAAACTCTTGGACTTGCATCAAGAACCGGTGCTTCACATCTGATATAATAATTAGATTTCTTCTCAATCCATAATGGTTAAACCACCAAAATCTCACATTTCCTCGATCTTCTTAATGCTCATGAGGGGATAATCCGTTTCTTCATCATAACTCATTTGCACATGTGCGATAACATTTTTATATAACACCTGAAGGCTTATGTGAAGCATACGCCCTTCAAGTTCGCAATATCCAAATCCAGGATTCTGTTTTTTCTCCACCATTTCCTGATCGATCGTGACGCTAATACTTCGTACATATGGCTGGACACCGATACTTTCCTCGATAATTCTTGAGAGGCCCTCGATTGTATCAACATTGATAGGCGTGCCAACGAACTGGTGATACAATGCACCAAGCTTTATACCAGCTTCAAAAACAGCCCTGTCGCGGTTATTGATCTCTGTCATATATTTTCCTCCAAACCGGGCTTAAAACGTATGCCATGATCAACATAAAAAGAAGCAATGTGCCTTTTTTCAAGAGTTCAGGGTATTCAAGATAAAAAACAATAATATCAAAAACAAGGACCATCGCCATTGGCGCAAGGACAGTGGGTTTTTTTATCTTTGGATAGCTAATTGTGCTAACCATCAATACAGATAGAATTAGAAGGAGAACGGGAAACACAAATTCAAAATATGGAACAAAATTTCTCATAAGGAGAAAAAGCGCAACAATAAAACCCCCGGCAGTTATTGGAATACCTTCAAATCCATCCTTTTTCCCTGAAACATTGAACCTGGCTAGGCGTAATATGCCGCAAACAAGGAAAAGACCGGGGAAAAATCCCATCCAATTATTCATGCTATCAAGTGAAACAAAAGCAACAATTGCTGGGGCCACTCCAAAAGATATGACATCTGCCAGAGAATCAAGATTGGCTCCAAGGACACCAGTTCCGGTAAATCTTGCTACTGCCCCATCTGCTCCGTCAGCTATCACAGCAAGAAGGATCAACACCAGAGCGCTTTCGATCTGTCCGTTCAAGGTCATTAAAATCGAGGCAAATCCCAATAAAGCATTAATAAGCGTTATAATATCTGCCGGTTTAATGAGTTTTAGAATATTTTGTCCCATGTTTAGTTCCCTGTTCCGTCATTATCTTATTTTCCCAATTTCTCTTTCTTCACAGCAATAATGGTCTCTCCTGCCTTTATCTTGTCATTCAACTTAACCGTGAAAACATATCCCTCAGGCATCGTGACATCAACGCGTGAGCCAAAACGTATCATACCGATGCGCTCACCCCGTTTTAATTGAGTGCCTTCACTGATATACGATACGATACGCCTTGTCAGGACACCTGCGATCTGTGTCAATTCAAGGGTTCCAGCGGCTGTTTTCATTACAACATGGTTTCTTTCATTCACATCAGAGTCCTTATTAAAAGCTGGAATATAGCCGCCTGGTTTATAATCGATATGAGTTACTATTCCAGAAAGAGGAGCCCGGTTCACATGGACATCATGGATATTCATGAAAATACATATTGTCCTGTGCTGGAGAGATATTACTTTTCCATCAGCCGGAGAAACTGCATCATCTTCATCCCCTGGGGGTGATCGTTGCGGATCGCGAAAGAAAATTATGAAAAAAATGGTCAGTGAAGCTGCGATGATAAATAGAAGAAATAGAATTGATGAGATCAGCGTCGAGTCCGATACAGACCTGAAACCGAACCATGTCACAACTGTAATGAATGCCATCCCCAATATCCATGAAAACGACCCTTTAGCCAGCATTCTTGAAAATCCCTCCGACAAGGTTTATGAGGCCGTCGATCATATCGATTATCTCTGGAAGTATCTTAAGAACAGCATATGCTATAAAGAATAATGCTATCATTGAGCCTATTTTTGCTATCACAGTATGCGCGATATAAAAACTCATTTCAGGATCGCCAAACCATGTCATTCCATACGCGTCAACCACAAAAACATTCCTGATCAGGTTCAAACCGTATATGACCGGAACAGAAATGATGAATGCCCAGGCAAGCTTCTTAAATGGCGCATTGACACTTGCTATTATCCCAACGAACAATGCTATGCTTTCAATAGCAGTACACGCAAGAATTATTTCAACTTTATAACCATTAACTGCTATCAGGTTCCAATCTAATCTCGCGATCGTTATCCCAAGAATGGAGCCTACCCAGACAGTCTGGTCAGTTACAGTAGTGATTATCCAGTAATTCATAGAAGGGATCTCAGAGAAAATAAAATAGGATAATCCTGCGATCGAAGAAGCGGTGGTCAACATTGTGATCGAAGTGAGTGTGTTTATTCCTTTTATATTCCCAAAAAGAATCTTGTCCCTCTTTATCAGTATATAACCGAGATAAATACTGAACACGGCTGCAAATATTGTCAAAAATAAATTCACATAATCTTCAAGTTCATAATAATGCTGCCACTGAAGCATCCAATGACCGGTGAAAAACATCCATCCCACACCCGCTATTGTAAGTTTTAAATGTTTATTATGAGGAATAAGCGAAGCTATGATAAGCAATCCAAGCGCTACCCATATGATATTTTCTATCATTATTGCCACCGGTCTATATTAAAATACATATATTGCAATATTCCCTGAATCATTTTCCTGTATCATTTTTCATATTATCTATATTAATTTATTGACCAATGAAAGCATATATTTTGTTTTACTTTTTTCACTTTCGTGTGTCAGAATATCCTCTACAACCTTATTAAATATCTCATTATCCCTTATTTCCCGCACGAACGCTTCAAGAACAATATCACTGGATAATAATCGCGAGAGCTTCCCAAGTGTAAAGAAATCAAAATCTTTTTTCCAGCATTTTTCATATTCGGATACGTCATTATTACCTGATATCGCTCCCGACAGCACTTGCGCTGCTATTTCACCGGAACGTCTTGCATAATATATCCCTTCCCCGTCAAATGGTGATACGAATCCTGCAGCATCGCCTGCCAGAAGCATTCTTCTGGAATATGTTCTTTTCACAGGTCCATTTACAGGTATCAGACCTTTTTCGCCAGGAATATCCGGGTAGCATTTATCCGGATAACATTTTATTGAAGAAGTACCTGAAAGAACATTTTCTTTTTTTGGAACTTTCCATGAATATCCGCCAGGGAACAGTTCCATTTCGAAATGATCCCCAGGTTGCTGGTCTATTACCTGCTGTGTGCAATACGCATATTGTTTTGTCCCCCCGAATAGCTGGCTCAGTTCACAGACTCCTGCTGCCATAATTACATGATCTGCAATATATTCATTTTTGTTCGTATGGATTTTAACACCTGTCTTCTCTTCAGTTATCGATAAAACACGTTCCTTTATAAGCTCACTTCCGCTATCAAGAGCCCCGGCGAGATTCATCGAATCAAATACTTCACGGTCTATGGAGTATTCAACAGCCTTCCTGTAGGATATTTCCCCGCATATCCCTTTAAATGATATTTTTATTCCCTTTAATTCCCTCTGTACATAATTTTCATCCACGGGATAGGTTCCTGCATATCGCGCAGTAAGTACTCCTGCGCATACCTTTTTTGTATCACATGGGTCAATAATTACCGTACTGTGGCCATTTGATGAGAGACTTTGTGCTGCGATAGAACCTGCTGGTCCAGCGCCTATTACCGCCGCATCATATTTCATGGATCAACCTCGAATTCATCTTCCCGGTTATGATATAAGCAAGGTCAAAAGCGACCAGGAGTATAATTGAATTAATTCCGATCAAATCAAGAACCACAAGCAATAACACCCCTGTCTTAAGGAATAATCTGTAATCAAATATGAAATCCATGCCTTTAAATGGGAATATTTCCTTCATTTCATCAAATGCCGCAAGCGCTGCAATTATCAATACCAATGGGGATAGCTTTATGCCATTTATGAAAACCAGAAGAAGAATGGAGGCAAGCGCTAAATAATGACATAAGCTGTCGATCTTCCCCATAACCAGGCATCCAAGGATTATTCCCCCGAATAGAAGAGAAGCATCGGTATCATGGATCATTAGATATCCCATCAGCGATCCATAACCAATTCCAAGAAGTGGGGCAAACTTGCGGTCGATCTTTGAGTTTGTATCTGAAATGTCATCTGCAAGCTTCATAAACAAGCCAGCAAGGATTCCGAGAATTAAGAGAATTAAATTTTGCACACACTAAACCCTGATTTCATGAATTAAATAGATTTCTGAATACCCTATATTTATAACTGTTGACATGAATTAAAGATATTTTATGAATATATTAAGACGAGGGCGGCTTGCGGTAGCTCCTGGGGAAGATATCATGCACTTCACATCATCAATGGATGCCGACAAACGGATCTTCGATGCGGATGTGGAGGTTGACAAAGCACATGTGGTCATGCTGAAAGAACAGGGCATAATAAAAGATAGTGAATGCTCTTCTATACTTTGCGGTCTTGAAAAAATACAAAAAGATGGGATATCTGCTCTTGATTCTTCTTATGAGGATGTGCATATCGCTCTTGAAGCGCGGCTCATAGAAATGGTGGGAGAGGATATTGGCGGAAGGATGCATTCTGGACGGTCACGCAATGACGAGGTCGCAACATGCATACGCATTACGCTGCGTATCGAACTTTTAGGTCTTATGGGAGAAGTTAATGACCTTATTGGAACGCTGGTCAAGGTTGCTGGAAAGCATCATGAAACCATAATGCCGGGATATACACACACCCAGCATGCACAGCCCACTACTCTTGCTCATAATCTTCTTGCCCATGCAAATGCATTCATTCGCGACAATTTGCGAATTCAAGGGGCATATGGATGCACAAACCAGAATCCACTTGGTGCGGCTGCATTTGCTTCCACAGGTTTTCCGATCAACAGGGAAAGGACAACAGAGCTTCTGGGTTTTGATTCGGCGATTGAAAATTCAATGGATGCGGTCAGTACACGCGATTTCATGATCGAAAGCCTGGGCTGCTTTTCAAACATGATGACAAACCTGAGCAGGATGGCTGAAGAACTGATACTATGGAGTACATCAGAATTCGGGTTTATCGAACTTGATGATCGATATTCATCCACTTCATCTATTATGCCGCAAAAGAAAAATCCCGACATTGCCGAACTAATGCGCGCAAAAACAGGAACCGTACATGGCGCCCTCATGTCTGTGCTCACGATCTGCAAAGCTCTTCCGTATAGCTACAATCGCGATCTTCAGGAGGCAACACCTCACATGTGGAGAGCCGTGGATACCGTCCGGGCTTCTGTGCGTATGGCTGCGGGAATGGTCGGGACGATGAACATCAGGAAAGATGCGATGAATAAAGCGGCTAATATCGGATTCATGACCGCCACTGAACTGGCCGATGTTCTTGTCAGGACTTCGGATATTCCTTTTCGGACTGCGCATCATATTGTTGGTTCGATAGCAAAAACAGGTAAAACCCCAACACTTGCTATCCTTGATGAACTCTCATCCCAGATAATTCATGAAAAATTAAGCGATCTGGGCTTATCTGAAAAAGCGATAAGAGAAGCTCTTGATCCTGTGGATAATGTAAGGAAACGCGGGGTAAAGGGCGGTCCTGCACCACGTGAAACAAAGCGGCAAATAGCGGTTATTAAGAAAAAGCTCTCTGTGATACAAAAAGATATTGGTGTATTATACGAAAAGAGAGAAAAAGCATCAGATAAACTCGAAAAAATCTGCAAAAACTATTCATGAGGAAGCAAAATGAACGAAGAAAACCCTGCTGGAATTAATCCAATAACAGAAGAAAAAAAAGAACCAAATATCATTCCACCACTACAATCTGATAGCAAACAGGCTTTCTGCGTTTCATTGCCAGTATCTGGGGGAAGACCATTAAAAATGACAGGGGATAATCCACATGATTTCATCTCGTTCTTAAAGGAGTCTTCCGTAGCATGGATAAATTTTCCTGTGAAAGATATAAAAAAGGATGCCGATCTAATAGCAATGTCCCTGGGTTTTAGTTCTTCGCTTGTGCCTACAGTTTTATCCAGTTATCTCTCTGCCTACGAAGACAGGGATACAGAAATTGGATTAATGCTTCCGGCAGTCGCGGTCAAAAAATTTGATGTCCTCATCAGTCCTATCCTTATCCTCATACGAAAAGACCTGATCGTCACGATCCATGAAGAGAACGTCACCCGTCTAATGCGGCTTTCCCGCTATGCCGACGCTTTCATGAGAAAGATCAAGCCCAACCTGATTCTAGAAGATAAATTAACAATTATTCTCACCAGGCTTATCGATGAAAATATCAACAGGAATTTTGACCATTTAAGACAGATAGAAGCACAGGGTGATGAATTAAGCAAGTTCCTGATGGATCCCATGACGCCAAGAACAATGATCGCTCCTGAGATCCATAACATGAAACATGCTCTTATTAGCTATATGGACACGCTGTGGGCAACACTTGACGTAGTAAATTCACTGCGGCATGGGGATGCGGAATTAATCACGGATAGTCCGAAATTACTTGCACGCCTTGGCATCCTTTCAGATGACGTTAACAGGCATATCGCACTTTCCGAGCACATGTCAGATGTACTTGCATCCGGACTTGAAGTGCTCCAGAGCATTTACAATAACCAGCTCCAGATATTGAATAACAGGCTTGCACTTGTTATGACATGGCTAACGATCCTGGGAACAGCCGTGCTTGTTCCAAACACTATTGCAACTGTTTTGGGGAGTTCTGCTTTTGAAATGGGACCAGACGATAGAGGATGGTATCTTTTACTTCTAGTTACCTCAACAATATTTGCCACCTGGCTTTCATACTGGTGGGTCAACAAGAAGGGATTAATGCCCCGTAATGTTGAGTGATCATTTTTTTGTTGTTTATACTTTCCTTTGTGTAACAAAAATCGCCGCCAATATTACTATAACTATTCCGAATACCATTGATATCGATGGTGTTGATTCTGTTTTCTTTGTCACCGGAGTTTGTGTATAGGTCGGAGTGGGTTGAACTGTTTGTACTACAGTTTGTACTACATTTTCAGTGACCGTTGGCTCGATCACAGGCTTTATATTAAGGACATTGATCAATTGATTTCCCTTGATATCGATGTCTTCATAAAGTATTCTGGTTCCATCCCTGCTCCACCATGGATTTTTCTGGTTAAAATCACCGTCTTCTATGAGACGTCTCTTACCTGTGCCATCGGGATTTATGATAAATATCTTTTCACTGCTTGCGATTTTTTCTTCTGTAGATACGAAAAGTATCCCATATTTACCCCAATCAAGTTCAAATTTCTTAAAATCATCAAATGTGATCTGTTTTGTTCCTGTGCCGTCGGCATTGGCAATGAACAACTGGTCAAGATTCCTGCTATCCTGGGAAACATATACAAATGAATTGCCATCAGGACTCCACTGAGGATTCCACTGGCGAGAACTGTCATTGATTACCTGTCTTAATCCGGTTCCATCGATATTTACCTGGAATATCTTTTCATCGCCTTTTGCGTATGAAGTGAATAATATCACTTTGGTTTCGGGATTCCATGAACCTGCGCCCCAGAACCGGTCACGTTTTATTGGTTCCATTCCCATGCGAATGGTCTCATTCAGTAATTTTCTTCTTTGCGATCCATCCAGTGAAATTATGAATATTGTTTGTATGCCTTCATTATTATATGAAAGGAAAGATATCTCGTCTGTTAAATATTCAATGCCCCACTTACGATTTAGATCATTAGTAAGCTGTTTTTTATCTGAGCCGTCGATCTTTATGGTAAATATCTGCTCGTTCCTGGAAGCATCAGTTGCGACATAGGCAATCGTTTCTCCATCAGGATTCAAAGCAGGACTCGATGCATCTTTATCCGTAATATTTGCGGTCAAATTGCTTTCAATGATAAGGTCTGCAGATACTGGCACTGAATATAAAGATATAATCAATAAACAAATAAATATGTGTGATACTCTCATAAATCCCAATAAGTAATATAGATAAACCATGATAAATGTTACGTTGTGAGGAAAGCTTTTAATCCGTGAATCCCTTTAGTAAACCGAATTATTATGTTAGACATCGCTCTCCCAAAGGGTAGTCTCGAAGAACAGACTCTCCTTTTATTTAAACAGGCAGATCTTGAAATAAGAAAAACAGACCGTGAGTATAATCCAACTGTAAAAGATCCCAGGATAAAGAAAGTTAAGATACTCAGACCCCAGGAAATTCCCAAATACGTTGAGGAAGGCTATTTTGACCTGGGGATATCAGGAAAGGACTGGGTCATCGAATCTGATTCTGATGTTGTGGAAGTTGCAGATATGTTCTACAGCAAGATGGGCGAAGGCATCGTTAAGATCGTGATCGCAGTCCCGAATGATAAGGACATCAAAAGCGCAAAAGATATAAAACCGGGAAGCAGGGTCTCGACAGAATATCCAAATCTCACAAAGAAATTTTTTGATAAACTTGGGATACCCGTGGATCTGCGCTATTCTTATGGCGCAACCGAGGCAAAAGTCCCGGAACTTGTCGATGTGATAGTGGATCTTACCGAAACCGGCTCAACGCTGCGCAAAAATGGATTAAAGATCATTGATATCATACTCGAATCAAATACAAAGCTCATTGCCAATAAGAACTCTTGGAAAGATCCTGTAAAACGAAAGGAAATAGAAGAGATCAAAATCCTGTTGCAGGCTGTTCTTGAAGCGCGCGGCAAGGTTTTTATTGTCATGAACGTACCCGAAGACAAGCTTGATTCTGTTGTAAGCGGTCTTCCTGCCATGAAAAGACCTACAGTCTCAAAACTCTATAAATCGGATTACTATGCCGTGCAGACAGTGGTGAGCAAGAGCGAAATTAATACCCTCATCCCGAAACTCAAGAGCCTTGGGGCACAAGATATTCTCGAAATGGATATTACGAAAATAGTGCATTGAAACTGCACCTGAATGATCAACATGACAAAACCCAAAATACTTGTCGTAGACGATGAAATGCTAAATGTTGAGTTGCTTGACGGGATGCTTTCCAATGATTTCGCTGTATTAAAAGCATATAATGGAAGCGAAGCGTTGCTTGAAGTGGAAAGATCACTCCCCGACCTGATACTCCTTGATATAATGATGCCAGGAATTAATGGTTATGAAGTATGCAAGAAGATCAAAAGTAATGAAACAATCATGCATATACCCATAGTTATGGTAACAGCCCTGAAAGAACGTTCGGACAGGATCAAAGCCATAGAAGCAGGCGCAGATGATTTCCTGAGTAAACCAATTGATATTTATGAATTAACTGCACGGGTAAGATCCCTGATCAAAGTTAAGCAATATTATGATGCTTTAATGAACGAACAGGATAAGCTTCTCACATTCAAATCAGCAGTTGACAGCATGGACGATTGCGTTATAATGACTAATGTAAGCGGCGATATTAAATATGTAAACCCGATATTTGAGAAAAAATACGGTTATTTACCAGATGAGATAATCGGGAAACACATAAGTATTATTGCACATGCCCAGAGCCCGCTTGCGATAGACAAAGAAAGTCTTTTGCAGGATACAAGGAACGAATGGGAGGGAAATCTCATGAGTGTGAATAAGCATGGGCTTACACTCAGAATGAGCATCAAATGCTCACCCATCATAAAAGATAAGCGCCGGATAAATCTTGTATTCGTTATGAGGCAGATCTGAAAAATCTTTTTCCTACCAGACAAATTTATAATGGAAGTATAAAAGTAAACCTGCTTCCTTCCCCTGTTTTGCTTTCCACGGATATCCTGCCTCCATGTGCTTCTACTATGTATTTTGCGATCGAAAGACCTATGCCGATCCCACTAAATTTCCTGGTGGTCTCAGAATCCGCCTGGTACATTTTGTCAAACAGCTTACCCATTTTTTCTTCGGGTATCCCAATGCCAGTATCTGTAACACATACTTTCACCATTCCATCATCCCTGCAAGCTGATATTTCCACTTTTCCCCCTTTCCTGTTGAACTTGATGGCATTATAAAGCAGGTTTTCAATAACGTGTTTTATCTGGTTTGCATCGCCTTTTGCAAAAAGGTTTTCTTCGACTTCGCAAGAAATATGAATGCTGGACGCTTGCGCTTTTGGCAAGAGTGCCTGGATAGTTTCATCTATGGCCTGTGCGACATTCAAGGTCTCAATTACCGGCTTGAGAAGCCTTTTTTCTGCATATGCAGCTTCGACCAGATGCGTTATAACTTCATTCTCACGAAGAAGCGCATCCCTGCACCTGCGGAAATATTCTTTTTTTTTGGTTTCATCGGTTTCACTAATTGCAAGCTCGACGTATCCAAGAGCATGTGTCAGAGGAGTGCAAAGCTCATGAGTAACATTTGAAAGTATATTGTCCTTAAGCCTGTCGATCGTTTCTAACTCCGAAAGCTATGGCGTCAATAAGTCTTCTGTTAAAATTTTTTTAATCTCAACCAACTATATCCGTCTAAATAGTCCTTCCAATTCATATTTTTAGAAAATGATCATCAAATATTACATAAACCAATAGTGTAAA
>JBAZOV010000010.1:0-86715 GCA_041648475.1 Candidatus Methanoperedens sp.
CTGCATTAGCGGGTAATAACAGTGAAGCTGGAGCTTCGGTAAACTTCTCAGGAATATATCTGAATGCGACAGCAACTGCGTCTTCAAACACCAGTTTTAATGTAACCACGACTGCAGCAGGAACTGGAGCTGCTTCTGTAACAACTAAGATAACCGTAGGTGGTGACATTGACGTCCTAAACCCGATAGTCGTCTCTCAAGGAGCTCAAATAAATATTGCAGCAGGCGGAAACAGTAGTGCAATTGGCACAACATTAAATGTTAGTGCACCAACCATAGCCAATCTAATCGGCAGTGGAACTTACATTAACATCACTCTGCCCTCAGACAGTGGTATAACCTTTAACCGTTCAGCAATACCAACAAATAATTCCATTGGTTTGTGGATAACTTCAGTGACAATCTCGTCAAATGGTCTTATTTTGTCTGCATTAGCGGGTAATAACAGTGAAGCTGGAGCTTCGGTAAACTTCTCAGGAATATATCTGAATGCGACAGCAACTGCGTCTTCAAACACCAGTTTTAATGTAACCACGACTGCAGCAGGAACTGGCTCCATTCCAGTTACAACTCAAATAACAGCAACTGGTGACATTGACGTCCTTAAGCCTGAAGTAGTAGGTAGCACCACGATCTATCAAGATTTAGATGGAATTCTTGGGACTGCAACAACACCAATTAATATTTCGTTAACAGTCGCAAACCAGATCGGTGCAGGAACTTACATCAACATTACTCTACCATCAAGCACTGGATTAACATTTGACAGTTCATCAACAATAACAAACAACTCAATTGGCTTGATGATAACTTCAGTTACAATCTCGTCAAATAAATTGTCTGCATTAGCGGGTAATGACAGTTTAGCTGGAGCTTCGGTTAACTTCTCAGGAATCAAATTGAATGTGACTGCAGCAGCAACAACACAAAACTATACGGTTAGTACAACTGCTGCTGGCCTAAATGCAGCGACAGTTACAAACTCGACAAGACAGTTTGTGATTTCACCAGTCACCGCCAATACATTTTCGGCAAGTTCCGGAAATGAAACGACGGGGCATACAGTGGGCACTACAACTACACTCACGTGGACATTAACAAATGCAACTTCCGGTATTAATTTCGGAGGGCAGAGAGTAAATTTCACCACCAACGCAACGGGTAGCCCTCTCAGTGCAGGATACAATGGTGCAACAACCTATAATCTAACTGGCACAGATGGCAAAGTGAGCATCAACTTCACAGCACCCACAAATACGATCGGTAATTTTAGTGTTACCGCAACAATTAATGGAACAAGTTATAGTAACGTTTCTACTATATACGTAAATGGAAGCACTGCGACAAAACTGGCAATATATGTTGATGCGGCAAAGTATGCACCTAATGGTAATGCCACTATCAATGTGACAGCCCAGGATACATATGGAAATAACGTCACCAGCGGAATTACGGTAAAACTGGCATCCAGCGCAACTGATGTAACTATCAATCCGGCAAGTACACAGGTTTTAAGTTCTGGATATGCTACGTTCTATGTAGAGAAGACGACAGCAGGAAGTGTAACGTTAACTGTGACTGATCAGTCAAGTACAAATAAATTAATATACGCTACAGCAACTCAGGTATTCACAAGTGATATTGGAAGCATATTGATCACATCAAGTGCCGATACACTCGTGGCCAATGGGTCAGTAGCAAACCTGACAGTCCAGCTTAAAGATGTGGATGGAAATCAACTGAACCTCTCAGGACAGACTATAACTGTAGCAGCACCAAACAGCACTTTGGGAAATGTAACAGCAATATCTGCATCTACCAACACAACTGGAGCAGCATTGTTCAATCTAACCAGCAATGCAATTGGCAATACTGGAACAGTATGGGCAAATGCAAGTATAACCAACCAGACAGGTGTTGTACTGAGAAGCAATGTTTCAATATCCTTGGTATTGGGCACACCAGCCAATGCTACCTCGACGCTGACCAGTACAGCAGGCAATATTGCTGCTGGATCTGATTCAACATTTAGTGCACTGATCAAAGACTCGACAGGCCAGGCGCTTGAATCAGTATCAGTGACCTTCGCTATACAGAGCACTGGAGGCTCGCTCAACAACAGCACAGCAAGCGGTACAAGTGTTATCAAGACCACTGATGCATCAGGTTACGCAAACGTAACACTGACAACAAACACAACAGTCGGTATAAACACTGTTCGTGCAACATCAGCAACAGGTACTTTCAACAAGACGTTAAGTATCACGACCGTGAATGCAACAGCGTCAAAGCTGATCTTCATAGGTCAGACTCCGGCAACTGGAGTAGCAATCAACTCAGTGTCAACAATAGAAGTTCAGTTGCAGGATACATACGGCAATAACATTTCGTTGTCCGGTGTAATTGTCAACTTCACAACAAGTGAAAGTGCACTTGGTACGCTTTCTGCACCGAATGCTACAACAGGCTCTGCTGGTACAGCAAATGTTACATTCACAGCGAATGCAACAAGTGGAACTACTACCATAACAGCAGCATCAGGTGTTTTGACAAGTGCTACAAGAAGCATTGGAATAACTACAATTTCAGCTATTCAGTTAACAGCATCTCAGGTATCGATCCAGACCAATCAGACTGTTACAATAACTGCACAGCTTCTTGATGAAAATGGTGACAACTTGCCAGTAGCGAATCAGGTAATAACCTTCTCAACAACACTAGGTGACCTTGTAAACGCTTCAGCCAACACAACAGCAACCACAACAGCGATCACAGATAGCACGGGTAAAGCCCAGATCGGACTTAACTCCACTGTACAGTCAACAAGTGTATTCACAGCAGGAACACCAACAGTGACAGCCATTACGTCTGGTAAGAGTGCATCTATTTCCAGTGTTATATTTGTGGGAACATTGACTGGTATAATTGTATCAGCTCCAGTAAGTACAGATGTTCTTACTCCTGCAACAATAACAGCTAAATTTGTGGATGCAAATGGAAATGTTGTGATCCAGCAAGGAGCGACAATTACGTTCGCTACTTCACTGGGTACTCTGAGCAATAATTCTGCAATAACCATCAATTCAACAACTGGAATTGCTACAGTCAATCTCAGTAGCTCAACTGTTGGAACAGCAACAGTGTCAGCAACCGGATTGAATAAGTTAAATACTACCAGTTTAGAGTTCTATAAGTTGTCATTGACCGTAACTGCAAACCCTGAAACAGTAACAAATCTCACAGCAGAAAATGTTACCTTCACTGTATTATCAAGTGCAGGAACAGCAGTAAGCGGTGTAACTGTTACCTTGAGCGGCAATGTATCAACTATAAGCAACACAACTGATGCTAACGGCAGCACCATTATCAGCGTGAATGGTACAAGTGCAGGCATAATAACAGCAACTGCAAGCAAGACTGGCTATACTGATGGAATAAAAACCATTACTGTAGAAAACCCGGCATTAACCGTAACTGCAAGCCTTGATAATGTAACCGTAGGCACAGCAGAAGATGTGACTTTCACTGTGATCCCGGCATTGAGCAATGTATTAGTTACATTGAGCGGTGCAGGTGTGAGCATGAATGGAACAACCATTAATGGCACAGTAACCATAGCTGACGTGACTGCCACAACCACAGGCACAATAGCAGTGACTGCAAGCCTGAGTGGCTATACTAATGGGGAAACAACCATTACTGCGGAATCAGCAGAAGTATTGACCACAGTACTGGTATCTTCCATAACGCCAACCAGCAGGAATGCACAGTTAGGCACACCTGTGACGTTATTCATGACAGTGATCAACGGTGGAACAGGAACCGCAACTGGCGTGAGTATTTCACAGGCATCAAACCTGACAGCAACAGTAAGCTACCAGCAGTGGAATGGAACAGCATTCATAGGTTCAGCGAATACACCTGTGGACATAGCTGGAAACAACGGTAGAGCTGACTTTGTGCTGGCAATTAATGCAACATCAGCATTTAATAGTTCATCGATGACCTTCAATGTGTCAGGCACAAATGCAGCAGCAGCTCCAATAAGCGGAGTTAACACGCTAACGATCTCAGCAAGCGCCACACCGTCGGCGGATGTCATTATGATATCAACAAATCTGAACGTGAGCACACCGGTTAACAACGGAACTTTCTTTGCCCTGGCTACCATGAATGTTGGCGGAGCAAGTGCAACAGGAGTAAGCTTAGTCGTTAATGTACCAACATCAATAACAGGACTTGCATATGCGGTGAACCAGACCAATGCAACAACCGGAGCTATAATTGGTCCAGCAACCGGATTGACCATTGCAGTGAATGCTCAGCCTACCTTTGGCGTGTGGCTGACACCGACACAAGCGATAACCTTTGATCCAACGAACAACAGGATAACGCTTAAGTTGGTAGATGTCAACGGCAAGGTAATCGGAGCACAGTCAGTGGCAGTATCCACAACGTAAAATATACAACATAAAAAAGAGGTGTTTATGAAAATAAACACCACTCTTTTCTTTTTTTTTATTAAATATCACTTTGCGGCGCAGATTTGCTCCAAAATCTGATTATAGTCAAAAACACAATTTATTTTACGTTTTAGTTCGTACCAGTTCGGTGCTTTTTTCATTTATCCTGTCGATCCTGTCTGAAAAAGACACAGACACCCATAGGCAGTGGCCACATCTATGATAATGATGATATTTTTTTAGCTGAAAACCAAAATTATTTAATACCTTCAATGAGTATCATAATTGTCATAATGTATAAAGGATGACTCAACCAAATTGCCTGACATCTTCGGATGTTTCGGCTTTTGTGGCCTCTTAATATGGGCTATGGTGCGTTTCACCCAATATATTAATGATATTAATAAAAATTGAGGAAATTAATATTATGAATAAAAAAACGGATAGTTTTAAAAATATAATAACTGTGCTTCTGACAATGCTGCTTTTAGGGATTGCGGCAGGGCCGGCGAGCGCGGCGGCAGACATTGTTATTGATAATGCAAGAATCACGTCTTCGAAGACCGTATTAGTAACTTTTGGTGCTCATGAAGGAAATCTTAATTTAGTGGATCAAAACAAGTGGCATATTGATGTAGGTGACGGTGGGCTTACCCCATTAAATTCAACGAATGCGGATATCATTTCATATACTTCTCCTTATATAATTACTTTTACTTTTCCCGGAACACCCTTTAGCGACACTAGTAAATCGTATAATGCATCAGAGGGTTTGTATGTTGATAATAATGGTGTAGCTACTACCTTTAGTACGAATACAATTGTTACACATGATGTTTCTAAAGCAATTGCAGATGGACAGGCACCAACTGTTGCCTTGAATTACAGCGCAAATCCCGCAAAAGCAGGATCAATGACAATAACAGCAACATACTCTGAAGCAATTGTTGGCACACCCAAAATAAGCATTAACCAGTCAGGCACTACTAATATAACCATTCAAGATATGGCAAATAGTGGGGATCAGACTGTTTGGACTTATTCTTATACAGTGAATACCGCAACAGGCGGAACATATATTGACGGTACTGCAACTGTAAGTTTGTCCACAGTAGTAGATGCTGCAGGATACAATGCAGGTTCACCAACAGGAACAACCTTTACAATTGACACAACCGCACCAGCGGTTGCCTTGAGTTACAGTGCAAATCCCGCAAAAGCAGGAGCAATGACTGTAACTGCAACATACTCAGAAGTAATTATTGGCACACCCGCAATAAGCATTAACCAGCCAGGTACTACTGATATAACTACTCAAGATATGACAGATAGTGGGGATCAGACTGTTTGGACTTATTTATATACTGTAAATACCACAAATGGTGGGGCATATGTTGATGGCGCTGCTACTGTAAGTTTGTCTGACGTTACTGATAATGCAACAAATAATGCAGATTCACCAACAGGAACAACTTTTACAATCGACACAACTGCACCAACTGTTGCCTTGAGTTACAGCGCAAATCCCGCAAAAGCCGGATCAATGACAATAACTGCAACCTACTCAGAAGCAATTGTTGGCACCCCCAAAATAAGCATTAACCAGTCAGGTACTACTAATATAACTACTCAAGATATGGCAAATAGTGGGGATCAGACTGTTTGGACTTATTCTTATACAGTGAATACCGCAAATGGTGGAGCATATGTTGATGGCGCTGCTACTGTAAGTTTGTCTGACGTTACTGATAATGCAACAAATAATGCAGATTCACCAACAGGAGCAACCTTTACAATTGACACAACCGCACCAACTGTTGCAATAACCGCCCCGACTGCTGGAACGACAGTCAAAGGTACTGCAATCGTATCATTTACAGACACTGACCTCACCTCGGCACAATGCTCGATAGACAACACAGCATGGATAGCATGCACAAGCGGAATAACCACACTCAGCGAGATCACCGGATTCAATGATCTAGGTGAAGTAGCATTTACGCTTTACTTAAAAGACACTGATGCAGCAGGAAACGTAGGAACAGATACAGCAGGAATATTAAAAGACACCACTGCACCATCCGTTGCCTTGAGTTATAGCGCAAATCCCGCAAAAGCAGGTGCAATGACAATAACTGCAACCTACTCTGAAGCAATTGTTGGAACACCCGCAATAAGCATTAACCAGCCAGGCACTACTGATATAACTACTCAAGATATGACAGATAGTGGGGATCAGACCGTTTGGACTTATTTATATACTGTAAATACCACAAATGGCGGAACATATATTGACGGCACTGCAATTGTAAGTTTATCCACAGTTGCTGATGCTGCGCTAAATAATGCCAGTTCACCAACAGGAACGACCTTTACAATTGATACAACAGCACCAACAGTTGCTTTGAGTTACAGCGCAAATCCCGCAAAAGCAGGAGCAATGACTGTAACTGCAACATACTCTGAAGTAATTGTTGGCACACCCACAATAAGCATTGACCAGCCCGGTTCTACTGATATAACCACTCTAGCTATGATTGGCGGTGCAACTGTTTGGACTTATGTTTATACTGTAAATACCGCAACTGGCGGAGCATATATTGACGGCGTCTCAACTGTAAGTTTATCTACCGTTGCTGATGCTGCGACAAATAATGTCATCTCATCAACAGGAACAACCTTTACAATTGACACAACCGCACCAACGGTTGCAATAACCGCCCCAACTGCTGGAACAACGGTCAAAGGCACTTCAACCGTATCATTTACAGACACTGACCTCACTTCGGCACAATGTTCTATAGACAACACAGCATGGGTAGCATGCACAAGCGCAGTAACCACACTCAGCGAGATCACCGGATTCAATGATCTAGGTGAAGTAGCATTTACGCTTTACTTAAAAGATACTGACGCAGCAGGAAACTCAGGAACAGATACAGCAGGAATATTAAAAGACACAACCGCACCAACCGTTGCCTTGAGTTACAGCGCAAATCCCGCAAAAGAAGGTACAATGACAATAACTGCAACATACTCTGAAGCAATTGTTGGCACACCCACAATAAGCATTAACCAGCCCGGTACTACTGATATAACAGCCCAGGCTATGAGTGGTGGAGCAACTGTCTGGACTTATGCTTATTCAGTGAATACCGCAACTGACGGAACATATATTGACGGCGTCTCAACTGTAAGTTTATCCACAGTGGCAGATGCTGCAGGATACAATGCAGGCACACCGTCAGGAACAACATTTACAATCGACACAACCGCACCATCCGTTGCCTTGAGTTACAGCGCAAATCCCGCAAAAGCAGGATCAATGACAATAACTGCAACATACTCTGAAGTAATTGTTGGCACACCAACAATAAGCATTAACCAGCCAGGCACTACTGATATAACAGCCCAGGCTATGATTGGCGGTGCAACTGTCTGGACTTATGCTTATACGGCGAATACCGCAACTGGCGGAACATATATTGACGGCACCTCAACTGTAAGTTTGTCTAACGTTGCTGATGCTGCGACCAATAATGCCGATGCGCCAACAGGAACAACTTTTACAATTGACACAACTGCGCCAACATTCACAGCAGCACGAACTGCCCTGAACGCAATTGTTCTGACTTTCTCGGAAAATGTAGATGTAACTACTACAGCTGGCCAGGGTTACACGCTCTCCTCAGGTACGGTTAGTGTAAACACAGATCCGGCAGGCTCTGGCAATAAAATAACACTTACAACCTCTGGTGTATCTGGCACGCCGACTGTAACTTATGGAGCTGCTGCAGGCACAACAGTTGATACAGCGGCAAACGAAGTAGCAAATGGATTCAGCGCAGTTGCTTCATCTGGATCGGCAGCAAGCATTGTGGTTACTGCTAGCAATACCTCACCAATGGTGAATGCGACAGTAAGTATAAATGCCACAGTTAAAGACAGCAGTGGCCTCACCTCTGGATCTCTTGGCAATGGAACTATAAGCTTTCTTGCAAACGGCATAGGGTTTGCTTCGGCTACTCTTTCAGATGGGATGGCTAGCACAACATATACCAGAGCAACTGCAGGGGCTGTAACAATAACTGCCTTCTACAATGCAACATTGCAAAATGTCACCACTGTGACCTTTACGGCAGCAGTACTTCCGGCATTGACAGTATCCGCCAGCCCTGCTAATGTAACATCAGGCATGCCAACCAGTGTGAGCTTCACTGTGACCCCGGCATTGAGCGGTGTATTAGTTACACTGAGCGGTGCGGGTGTGAGTGTGAATGGAACAACCACAAATGGCACAGTAACCATAAATGGCGTGAATGCCACAAGCGCAGGCACAATAACAGCAACTGCAAGCAAGAGTGGCTATACAAGCAACACAACAACCATTACTGCGAAAGAAGCAGAAACAGAGACTCCGGCACTGGCATCAGCCATAACGCCAAACAGCAGGAATGCGCAGTTAGGCACACCAGTGACGTTATTCATGTCAGTGATCAACGGCGGAACAGCAACAGCGACGGGCGTGAGTATAAAACAGAACTCAAGCCTGCCAGCAACTGTAAGCTACCAGCAGTGGAATGGAACATCGCTAATCGGATCAGCGGACACACCGATGAACATGGTTGAAGGCGCTACAGCTAACTTTGTGCTGACAATTAATGCAACATCAGCGTTTGAAATCTCATCGATGACCTTCAACGTGTCCAGTACCAATGGGGCAACTGCTCCAATAAGCGCAGTTAACACGTTAACGATCTCAGCAAACGCCACACCGTCGGCAGATGTCATTATAGTCTCCACAACTCTGAACGTGAGCACACCGGTTAACAACGCAACTACCTTTGCTTTAGCTACCATGAACGTTGGCGGAACAAATGCAACAGGAGTAAGCTTAGAACTGAGCATACCATCCACGATAACAGGACTGGCATACCAGGTTAACCAGACCAATTCAACAACCGGAGCTATAATTGGTCCAGCAACCGGGCTGACCATTGAAATAGGCGATACGCCAACCTTTGCAGTGTTCCTGACACCGACTGAAGCTATAACCTATGATCCATCGAACAACAGGATAATGCTACAGTTGGTAGATGGCAGCGGCAAGGTAATCGGAGCGCAATCAGTGGCGGTATCCACACTTTAAACAAAGCCAATGATAAATTTAAATACAAGAAAAAACACATCTTAAGTTGTATCATTGTGGTTTTTACAAACCAGGTGGAATATATTATGAATACTAATAAAATGAATTTAACACGAAAATTATTGATCGTTTGCGTACTTGCATTTTGTTTGATAACCTTGCCCGGTGCATATGCAGATGATACCGCAGGCAGACCATTGAATATAGCAAATCCGATATCGATCCAAAGCGAATTAAATTCAGTTGGGGGGGAGACGTTTGTCTCAACTGCGACTTCAACATACGATACATATACCTATACTCATAATGATATATTGATATTTAGTTATACAAATGGTACCCAGTTCGAAGTGTATAATAGCGCTTCTTCACTTGTATGGAGCGGAACTATCAATGCAGGGGGACATAGGGGATTAACATCCAGCGATGGAGTATCGGCTGGAACATACAAGATAAAAGGGACTAACCCATACAGCGTGCTCATTGGTGATGAACTCACCTCATATGTACTAGGATACTATGCATTCGATAAAGACGGCAAGGGCTTAAGCACGAAATTTTACACATATCAGGTGGATATTTCTTATTGGACAAGCAATAATTACAGCAACTTTATTGTTTTTGCTTACGAGGATTCCACTTCAGTTGTGATCTCAAACTCGCAAACAGGCGCAGCCATCTGGTCAGGAACACTAAATGCAGGCCAACACCACGCTGAACCAACATTAAGCAATGTTTATATCACAGTTACTGCCACGAAGCCAGTCTCTGCACTGAGCTATACAGACCAGGGATACTATGTTCCCGCATCAAGCGGCACATTTATCGGCAAGAAGTTCTATACATGGGCGGGTTCTGCCGGGGGATGGACACACGACCTGAATATAATTGCATATAGCGACACTACATCAGTAACTGTTACAAATACGGAAACCGGGGCGCTGATATCGAGCAGCACATTGAACGCCGGCAAAGTCCTGACGGTACCATTTAACAGCGCACAGTATGTGACAGTCACAACAGATAAGGATGTAAATGTGGGAGTATTCCCTTATGTCAGCTATTCTTCTTATTACTATTCTGTCCATGCACAGGATACATCCGGAACAGGGATTGGAACGTTATTTTACTATCCTGCAATCCCAGGCGGACGAATGGTAATTTTTTCCTATACTGATAATGCACTGGTTACAGTGACCAATTCTGCCGGAGCGGTCTGGAGCGGATATTTGGATACAGGAGAATCTCATGACCTTACTATCTCAACAAAGGATATCTATAAAATCGTCGGGACAAACCCAATTGCGGTAGTATTTGACTGGGGAAATGGTTTTGGGGCAGACTTTGCGCCGCAATACTATGCTGCGCCAGCTACACCTACCATAACATTGAACCAGCCAAATGGCGGTGAAACCTGGACAGTAGGTTCTACCCAGAATATTACATGGGTAGCATCCGGTGGAACAGGGTCATTGTCCACTAGCCTATATTACTCTATAACAGGAGTAAACGGCACATACACTCAAATCGCAACCGGGCTTCCAAATACCGGCTCATATGCTTTTACTGTGCCAAATGCTCCTTCAACAGATGTTTTTGTAAAGGCAGTAGTTACAGATTCAGCCTTGAATGTAGCCAGCGATACAAGTAATGCAGCATTTACAATCCAATCTGCCAGTGTTAATCAGATCACAGTCACGATTAATCAGATAGAAAGTGGTTCATACCCCACGATTAATGCTTATGTCACTGTAACAAACCAGAATGGCACACCCATCACGGGTTTAACTGCGTCTAATTTTGCAGTCACCGAGAATACTACATGTACACCGTCTATCTCAGTATCCTCGATGTCATCAACAGGAGTGCCAGTATCAATTGCCATGACTGTCGATTATAGCGGGAGTATGACCGCAGCTAATATCGCAGATGCAAAGACCGGATTGACAAATTTCATAGGATTAGGTGCTGCAGATGACAGGTTTGCCATTATCAAGTTCGCAGATAATGTTGAAACCGTTCAAAATTTCACGAGCGATAAGACAGTGCTCCTGAATAAGGTAAACAGCATGCCGAACTCTTCAAGTGGTTGGACTTCATTTTATGACTCGATATATGATGCAGTCACTTTAACAAAAGCAGAATCCTACCGAAAAGCTGTAATAGCGTTTACCGATGGAGAAAGCAATGATGATATTCACTCATTGACAGAGACGATAAACTATGCCAAAGCCAATAATATACCAGTTTATACAATTGGTTTGGGATCTGTTAACTCTGTTATTCTCCAGCAGATCGCAAACGAGACTGGAGGGAAATACTATTATGCTCCATCTTCGAGCCAACTTGCAGATATCTATGTGCAAATATCACAGCAACTGGCTAATCAGTATCAGATTACCTACACAACATGCAATAGTGCCTATGATGGATCCTACAGGAATGTCCTGGTGGGCGCTACTTATTCCGCACTAACTGGTTCTGACACCAGCGGATACTATGCACCGTTACAGCAGAGTTCAATCACAGTTACCCTTATAACACCGACATCAGGGCCTGTAGGGACTGTAGTCTCGATAGGAGGCAGCGGTTTTGTTTCGGGAGCAACAGTACAAATCGGCAGTGTAAGTGCGACAGCAAGTGTGTTATCCTCTACAATCATCCAGGCAATCGTACCAACACTGTCTTCAGGAATATATAATGTAAAAGTCATCAACCCGGATGGAGGCTTTGGTATACTTTCAAACGCTTTTACAGTGACTGGGATGTCAGTAACGGGAATCTCACCTAATATCAGTATCATCAACACCCCAACAAACGTCGTCATTACAGGATCGGGATTCAATTCAGGAGCCACGGTAACTGTTGGTAGTGCCAGCGCTACAGCGGTCGTTGTTGTAAGTACTACAAAAATAACTGCAACTATACCAGCAACACTTTCAGCAGGTACTTATAATGTTGTTGTCACAAACACAGATTCCCATAGCGCTACTCTCACCAATGGATTTACTATCTCTTCTTCTTCTTCGTCAGGATTCTTCGATAATATAGAATCAGGGACAAACAATTGGGTCGCAACAGGGTTCTGGCATAGGGAATATAAACCAGACCAGTACTTCGTTACATATCCAGATATCAATCCAACACTTGTTACGCTACCAGATATCGGCAGTCTGCCAGCCGCATATAGCGGCAATTATGTCTGGTGGTATGGAGAAAATTCAACAGGTACGTTTATAGGGTCAGCTTATAATTCAGCATTCCAGACACCCAACAACGGGGGTACATCTACCCAATCTAATTATGGTACATTAACCTCACCAGCGATCAATCTAGCTTCAGTGACAACGGCTTCGCTCTCATTTATGACATGGTGGGAGATCGAAGGAGTCGATGTAAATAAGTTTGATATGATGTATGTTGATTTATCCAATGACAACGGTGCCACCTTTACCGAACTAGGCAGCCTCAACCCGCTCAATGATGTTAATGGCGCTCATTATATGCCATACAGCTCAGGCGGTCTTGCCATGCCGGGTCAATGGTACAAGGTGAGTATGGATATTAGTAACTATACAGGTTCCAGCCAGGTTAAGATCAGGTTCAGGTTCAATACAAATGATGCCAATTACAATGGTTTCCGTGGATGGCTGATAGATGATGTCAGCATTGGACTACTCAGTTCAAACCCGCCATCAATCGTAGTAATAGCGCCAAATACCGGGCCAGTCAGCTCTATATTCACTATCGGAGGAATTGGTTTCGATAAGAGTTCAGTAGTCACGGTTGGTGGAATTACAGCAGTCTCAAGCACGAGTTCGGATACGATTATTCAAGCATTCGTACCCTCTCTCTCAACTGGAACATACGATGTGAAAGTAACCAATCCGGATGGACAAAGCTCTACAGTGACTGATGGCTTCACAGTCACCACTACACAACCACCGACAGTTACTGCCATATCGCCTAATAGCGGCGTCTTTGGCACATCGGTCGATGTAACTATTACAGGTACGAACATCAATACTGGTGCAAGTGCAACGATCGGAACGAAAGCCCTTACCAACGTAAATATCGTAAGTTCAACCACACTAACTGGAAAGATCGATACAACAGGTCTCACGACCGGTTCCCACAAGGTCACAGTGACTAACCCTGATGGCCAGTTTGGTGAAAAAGTAGGCGCTTTCACAGTTACCGGTGCACCCGCACTAGTCGCTGCAATCGCACCCAGTAGCCGTGTTGCACAGGTCGGAAGCAGTGTTACAATGCTTGTGTCAGTAATTAACTATGGTTCTGAGTATGCACAGGATGTCGAGCTTACACAGCATACAAATCTGCCTGTAAGTTTTACATTCAAAACATGGGATAGTTTGACTAAATTCGGTGAACCGAATGCCAAAGCTACGATCAAGCCTAACAATGGGGTTGCATTCTTTGTCCTGGAGATAACTCCGACGTCTGCATTCCCGGCCAGCAGCATGACCTTTGACATAAAGACTACTAATGGTACAATAGTATCTGCCCCAATTTCACTGGTAAATACATTTACACTATCTGCACCAAATACAGCATCGGCAGATATTGTTATGATATCATCGATAACTGATATTTCAGCCAGCCAGAATGTCGGAGGAGTGTTTGCAATTGCAACCTCCAATGTTGGAAATGCAGCAGCTACAAATGTATCTCTCGTAGTTGATCCTGGCACTATGCCACTTGTAGTACTGGGACGGCAAATCAACCCATCAACAGCCGCTGATATCGGTGATGCCCAGCATATAAATATAGGCGTCGGAGAGCAGCCGGCCTTCGCGGTGTATTACACCCCGACTGGTCCAATTGCCAATGACCCCGGTAATAACAGGATAATGATCAGGCTTGTGGATAGCAACGGAAACACACTTGGGTCGCAATCCGTGGCGATACATACGTAAAAATAAATTAAGGGAATATTTTTTCATTCCCTTTTCTCTTTTTTTTTAAACTCTCTTATAACCACAATATTATATGCATTAGAATGCATTATGGGTAATATTATCAATATAACGCATTCAGTTTTATTTTTGAATATATGAAAATACTATCTTTGCATGGTTCGCAATACTCTAATAGTTCAGGCAACTCTGAAATACAGGAACATGACTGGGTAGTATTGCATCCGGATCAATCTACATCTGTTTCTTATGATGTCAGTCTCGATATTATCGGAGTATATCGGTTGCAAATAAAAACACTTGCAGGATCAGAAGAGACCATTAAATTTGGTGGAAGTGTCTATTTAGATAATATTTTTGTGGGAGATATAGCGGTTCACAGCAGCAACGGTACAAATAACGTGCTGGAAAGTGAATTTAAATTGAATATCAAGACCGGAGGAAACCATACAATAAAGATTTACAATGAGATATCCAGGTTGCATTTAAGAATAATGGGACTTTCAATAGACTTCGATGTGGGGATTAAGTCTGTATTAGATAATCGCGAACTATTCGTTCTGCAAGAAATATCTGGCCGGAAAGATATTGGTGTTATCCCGAACGCCAATAAAACATTTTCTCTGGAAGGTTTGCAATACTCGGATAGATCTGGTAACGTTGAGATAAAGGATCAAAATTGGTTGTTATTGTATCCTGACCAAAATACATCTGTATCTTACGATGTCAACTTCGATATGATAGGCGAATACGGGCTTCAAATAAAAACCCTCGCAGGATCAGAAGAAAATATACCATTCGGCGGCACAATCTATCTGGATAACGATCCAGTTGGAGATATTGGTGTTCACTGGAGTAATGGTATAACCAGTATATTTACCAGTGAATTTATATTGAATCTCAAAACTACAGGAAAGCATACTATAAAAATTTCAAATGAAGTACGGAAGAAAAATACCGGTAAAGTGTTATGCAGTATGCATTTAAGGATAATGGGACTTTCAACAGACTTCTATGTTGGGATTAAGTCTATATTAGATAATCGCGAAATAATCGTTCTGCAAGAAATATCTGGCCTGAAAGATATAGGTGTTATCGCGAACGCCCGAAAAACATTCTCTCTGGAAGGTTTGCAATACTCTGATCGTTATGGCAATGTTGAAATACAGGAGCAAAACTGGTTGTTATTGCCTCCTGACCAAAATACATCCGTATCGTACGATGTCAACTTCGATATGATAGGCGAATACGGGCTGCAAATAAAAACGCTTGCAGGATCAGAAGAAAAGATACCATTCGGCGGCACAATCTATCTGGATAATAATCCAGTTGGAGATATAGGAGTTCACTGGAGTAATGGTATAACCAGTATATTTACCAGTGAATTTATATTGAATCTCAAAACTACAGGAAAGCATACTATAAAAATTTCAAATGAAGTACGGGAGAAAAATACCGGTAAAGTGTTATTCTGTCTGCATTTAAGGATACTGGGACTTTCAACAGACTTCGATGTGGGGATTAAGTCTGTATTAGATAATCGCGAACTATTCGTTCTGCATGAAATATCTGGCCTGAAAGATATTGGTGTTATCCCGAACGCCAAAAAAACCTTCTCTCTGGAAGGTTCGCAATACTCTGATAGTTCTGGCAACATTGAGATACAGGAGCAAAACTGGTTGATATTGCATCCTGACCAAAATACCTCTGTATCCTACGATGTCAACTTCGATCTGAGGGGCGCATGCAGGCTGCAAATAAAAACACATGCAGGATCAGAAGAAAAGATGCCATTCGGCGGCACACTCTATCTGGATAACAATCCAGTTGGAGATATAGGAGTTCACTGGAGTAATGGTATAAATAGTATATTTATCACTGAATTTATATTAAATCTCAAAACTACAGGAAAGCATACTATAAAAATTTCAAATGAAGTACGGGAGAAAAATACCGGTAAAGAGTTATGCAGGATGCATTTAAGGATTCTGGAGATTTTTATTATCTTCGATAAAGGGATTAAGTCAGTAATAGATAATCCTGAAATGTATGGGGTAACGGGGGATTTTGTCGAAACTCTTGAGAATTACCTGTCCGGACTGAAAGATATCGGAGATGGACGGCTGTATGAACATAGTTTCATGGCGCAAATAGGTGTTGATCATTTTAAAATATATGTAGATTATATTAATAAATTCAAATCAATATCATGTTCCACTATCCTGGAACTTGGCTGCGGCTCAGGTGGAAGTTTGCCGCAATTAGAATCACATGGAGCAAGGGTGATAGGTATTGAAATTGATCCGAGTCTGGTAAAATTAACACATTCCCGTCTTAAGACTTTGAATAATGCACACTGTGTTCAGGGTGATGGGTTTTATCTTCCATTTTCTGATGGGACTTTCGATATATGTATATTTTCCCATGTATTAGAGCATGTTCCAGACCCTCATAAAATGGTTGAAGAGATACACCGGGTTTTAAAAGTGGGCGGCATAGCTTTGATTGAATTCCCCAACCGCCTGTATCCAATAGAACTTCATGGGAATCTGGTTTTAATTCCTTACCTCCCTCTAAAGATCGCCAGGCTTTATGCTACAATCCTTCGCAGAATGTGGTTCATATCTGATGATTATAAATCGCGGTTGTACGTGCTGCACTTATTGCAAGGTGAATACTCCTATTTTTCTGTTAATAAAATTCTTAATAATTTATCCTTTACAATATGTGATATAAACCCCATTGACAGGCTTATACTTGAAATTCCAAAATTAAAAAAATACCCTTATATATTGAAAAGACTGCTATCATTGTTAATTTCGCGCAATATTACAATTATAGTAAGAAAAGAAGGTAATTGAATCAAAAACGGAGTTGATGAATTTTGAATTCAACATTGAATAAATTGTCAATAACTATACTGTTCTTCATTTTTGTGATAAGCATGATTTCTGCTAAAACGGTTCAAAGCGATGTGAAAGATGACTTATTAAATGAGCATATGCCAGCCCAATCAAATGAAAAAATAAGTCCAACACTCGATAAGAAAATCGCAAATACCATACCAGAAGATGATATACCTGTGATCATTTTCATGAAAAAATCCAATAAAATCACATCAAAGATGGCAGTCCAGTCTTTGGTTTCATCAACAGTAGAATCAAATGGCGGAAAAGTAGGACATAAATATAAAGTCATCGATGCATTTTCAGCAAAGATGCCGGCTGCAAAAATTTCCATGTTATCAAGAATGCCAGAAGTTGAAAAAATATACTACGATCAGATTGTGTCACTTCCGCCGCATCCTTTGCCGGAAACTGGTATTTTAATGACAAGATCCACGCAGACGATAGGAGCAAACTATGTGTGGAATACGTTTGGGTACACAGGCACAGGAATCAAAGTTGCAATTATAGATACAGGTATAAACTACAATCATCCAGACCTTGGGGGAGGATTTGGCCCAGGAAAAAAGGTGGCAGATGGATACGATTTTGTGAACAATGACGCTTTCCCTATGGATGACAACGGACACGGTACCCATGTGGCAGGAATAGTGGCAGCGAATGGCGGAATTATAGGTGTTGCACCAGGCGCCACCTTATTTGCGGTCAAGGTGTTGGACAGCGCAGGATCGGGCAGCACTTCAAATGTAATCGCTGGAATCGACTGGAGCATAGCCCACGGCGCCAACGTAATCAGCATGTCACTTGGCGGTTCAGGTCAGCCAAACGATGAATTTGCAGATGTTTTAAATATCATTTCTGATGCTGCAGTGGATAAAGGTGTGGTTGTGGTAATTGCAGCAGGAAACGAAGGGCCTGGCACAGGTACAGTAGGTGCTCCTGGCTCTGCCAAAAAAGTGATAACAGTTGGAGCTTCAAGCAGTTCCGGCACAGTAACGATATCAGATGATACAATAGCATCGTTTAGCAACCGCGGTCCGTCTGCCTTTGGAAGGCTTGACCCTGAGGTAGTGGCTCCTGGGGTGGCTATTAATTCAACATGGCTTGGCAGTGGGTATAATTCTATACAGGGCACTTCCATGGCAACACCGATGGTTTCTGGTTCTGCGGCTCTTCTTCTCCAGAAAAATCCGGCTTTAACTCCGGCACAAGTTCGAGCTATCCTGATGAATACTGCAAGCAATCTTACCGCCTCAAATTATCATGTATTTGAGAAAGGCGCAGGAATAATAAACCTAACAAACGCATTTACATACAACATCAGCGCAGTAATCAATGGAGACGACAGGTGGGAGGAAAGCGTAATTCCTGGTTTTAGCACGATTGGAAGACTGGTATTGAACAACAATAACATCCAGCCGGTCAATTTTACTTTTTCATTGGAAGCAATTACAGACCTTGAAAGAGATAATAGCATTCCAGTTTCGAGTTTTAATCTTCCAGTTTATGAAATTGTAAATGCAGGCAGTAGCAAAACCATCAATATAACCTTTACTCCCCCAACAGGTGTAAAACCCGGAATTTTTGGAACAACTTTGATAGCAACTAACTCGACATTCGGAACACTCAGGATCCCGGTAGTTATTACGATACCGCTGATGGGCAGCGGTTCAATTCAGGGAACTGTGAATAATGCTGACACGGAGTCCGGTGATTGGATATATTATAAACTGAAATCATACAACGGCACTACACTGAAAGCCTATCTCAACTGGACAGACAGCAGCGACGACCTTGACTTATTTCTTTATGCTCCAAACGGTGCTCTGGCAGCTTCCTCAGGCCTGGGTTCGGGTGTATCAGAGGTCGTTACTCTCAGTAATATGGTATATGATGAATACTGGTTAGCAGTACATGCATATACGTTAAGTGGAAGCGGAAGTTACTATTTGAATGTATCTTATCCTTTGGGATCAAAAGGGAAGCTTGAGGTAAATCCATCATTATCACAGAGTGTCATAGCAAGTAATGAAATAAAAAATATCACATTTTTGATAACTAATGATGCCACTGCAAAGTCGGGTCTGAGTCTGAATGTTAAAAAACTGATGGCAGGCGGGAATGACTTTTCAAGCGGTACAATAGGCAACACTGGCTCATTATATACAAAAGTATGGGATGTTAGCGGAAGCGGGATGAATCTTAATAATACTAGGTACATGAATGTAACCTTGCAGTGGGTGAATCCAGCAAATGATCTTGATATTCTCCTTGCGTATTATACTGGAACCCAATGGAAGGCAACCCGATTTGGATCAGCGCAGAATAATCCACAGCTTAACCAGGCGTGGGAGAAACTGGACTATATAGATATTCAGTATTATCTAAAGAGCTATCCCGATTTCGGTATATATGTACAAAACAACGGAAGCCTGGAGACCTACAATCTTACCCTAAACTTTACAGATACTGCTGCGTGGGGTGGAGCTTCGGTGAACGAAACCTCAATGTCATTGAGTTCTGGACAAACAAGACAGGTGAATGTTACAATAAACGGCTCCCAACTAACCCAGGATGTAACAGACCTCGTATTTACGATTCAGGATTCCACGGAAGATTATGCTGTAGTTCCAATTAGAATAAATTCAGGTATTTCATCACAAACTGATACCACCGCCCCTTCCAGCATAACCAATCTTAATAACATAACTTATACCCAGACCCATCTCAACTGGACATGGACTGACCCACAGGACGCTGATTTTTCAAAAGTAATGATATACCTTGATGGAAGCTTCAAGACTAATGTCACAAAAGGTGTCACGTACTACAATGCAACGGGTTTGACCGCAGGAACTACGCATACAATAGCAACAAGAACAGTCGATACAATCGGAAACATCAATACGACATGGGTAAATCATACATCAATAACTGCATCTGTACCCGATACCATCGCTCCTTCCAGTATAACCAGTTTACATAACATCACTTATTCTCAAACCCATATCAACTGGACCTGGACAGACTCTACAGATACTGATTTTTCAAAAGTAATGATATACCTTGATGGAAGCTTCAAGACTAATGTCACAAAAGGTGTCAAGTACTACAATGCAACAGGTTTGACCGCAGGGAGTACGCATACAATAGCAACAAGAACCGTGGATACAATCGGAAACATCAATACGACATGGGTAAATCATACATCAATAACTGCATCTGTACCCGATACCATCGCTCCTTCCAGTATAACCAGTTTACATAACATCACTTATTCTCAAACCCATATCAACTGGACCTGGACAGACTCTACAGATACTGATTTTTCAAAAGTAATGATATACCTTGATGGAAGCTTCAAGACCAATGTTACAAAAGGTGTCCAGTACTACAATGCGACAGGTTTGACCGCAGGCACTATGCATACAATAGCAACAAGAACAGTGGATACAATCGGAAACATCAATACGACATGGGTAAACCACACTGTGACCACATCAATTTCAACAGTTGCAACCGCCCCATCGTTAATCTTCGCCATAACCCCAAACAGCAGGAATGCACAGGTAGGTACTCCAGTCACGCTATTCCTGTCAGTGATAAACTATGGAACAGCCACAGCTACTGACGTTAGTATAACCCAGGCATCAAGCCTTCCAGCAACTGTAAACTATCAGCAGTGGAACAACATTGCATTCACAGGTTCGCCGAACACACCGGTTGACATGCCCGCAGACAGCACAGCTAACTTTGTGATAACCATCAATGCAACATCAGCGTTTGATAGCTCATCGATGACATTCAATGTCTCAGGCACCAATGTAGCCGCAGCCCTAATAAGTGCAGTTAACACGTTAACGAACTCAGCAAGCGTAACACCATCTGCGGATGTTATTATGATGTCCACGTCACTTGATGTAAGTACAGCAGTTAACACACCGACAGTATTTGCGGTTGCCACATCGAATGTCGGTGGAGCCAGCGCAACAGATGTAAGCTTAATTTTGGACATTCCATCTACAATATCTGGTTTGGTTTACCAGTTGAACGAAACCCATCCTGCAAACGGAACTATCAAAGGTCCAGCAACTGGATTGAACATTACAGTAGGCGCTCAGCCTACCTTTGCGGTGTTCCTGATACCTACACAGCCGATAGCCTATGATCCTGCAAACAATAGAATAACGCTGCAGTTGGTAGATAGCAACGGGAAGATAATTGGAGCACAATCGGTGGCAGTATCTACGACGCATCTCAGTTAGGAAATGAAATGAAAAATACAGGACTACTAATTTTATTATGCATTTTTGCCATGGTATTTCCAGCATTAGGAGCCACAGTAACTATAGGCAACTACACTGTTGCACCTGACGGGTCTGCGGTAGCGCAAATGATAGCTGGCAACGTAACTAATTTAGGATCAGTAACTGTAAACCTTACCTTCAATCCGGCAGTTGTCCATGTGTCATCAGTTGATGCCAGTACTGGAAATGCAATGACATTTGGATTTATTTTAAATATAGATAATTCATCTGGCTTCGCTATAGTGACTGCTGGCAGCTTAATTGGACTAAGTGGTGATGTTATAATTGCCAACTTTACTTTGAATGCAGTTGGCAGCGAGGGAACTTCAAGTCCATTAAACATCTCAATAGATTCGTTTGCCGATGCACCATTAAGTCACCCTATCCCCGTAACTCCAATCAACGGAACATTCAGCATAACAGGAGGCAGTGGCGGAGATGGCAATGCCACTTTGACTCCATCTTTAGTCTTCGCTATAACGCCAAACAGCAGGAATGCCCAGATAGGCACACCAGTTACGATATTCCTGTCAGTTATTAACTATGGAACAGCACCAGCGACTGGGGTAAGCATAACACAGGCATCAAGCCTGCCAGTAACAGTAAGCTATCAGCAGTGGAACAGCACTGCGTTCATAGGTTTGCCGAACGCACCGGTTGACATGCCAGCAGATAGCACTGCTAATTTTGTAATAACCATCGATGCGACATCAGCGTTTGATAGCTCATCGTTGGAATTCAACGTGTCAGGCACAAATGTAACAGCAGCTCCAATAGGAACAGTAAATACGTTAACGATTTCAGCAAGCTCAACACCATCTGCTGATGTTATTATGATGTCCACTTCACTTGATATAAGTTCAGCCGTTAACACCGCAACTGCATTTGCATTAGCGACAGCAAACGTTGGTGGAGCAAGTGCAACAGATGTAAGCTTGGTTTTGAACGTACCATCTACGATAACAGGGTTGGCATATCAGTTGAATGAGACGAATCCTGATGGCAGTATCAAAGGTCCAGCTACTGGATTAACAATAAACGTTGGAGCTACTCCAACCTTTGCGGTGTTCCTGACACCAACACAGCCGATAGCCAATGATCCTGCTACCAACAGAATAACGCTGCAGTTAGTGGATGGAAACGGGAAGGTTATTGGAGCGCAATCGGTGGCGGTGTCAACGACATAGGGAAAACAGGTGTGTATTTATGAAAGAATTTATTAAGCTGGTATTTGTAGTTTTTATGATAACAATGATTGCTGGATGCATTTCCCAGCCTGTTCCTGAGGATAATATAACAACTGAAAAGCAATATATTCCTACTCAAATAAACACAAGTGATGATCTCATAAAAGAAAAGATCAGAAGCGATCTAATTGGAACTGAGATTGTCTATTATAGCATAGCAGGAAAACCGATTACTTATAATATAACTGAAAAGGATATAAAAAGCATTAAGAAGGCAACGCTAAATGGGAATACAGCATGGAAGGTAAGAATAGGGGAAGGATTGGCATGGGATTATTATTATGAAGAGCAGGGGAATGAAATAATTAAAAAAGAACAATTGTTTGCAACATAGGAGGAAATAATGAGAAAATTATTTTTAGTTTTAGCATTTTTAATGCTTTCAAACATAGCTGCGGGGTTCACTCCACTTGTTAATCAGGACTCTTCAAGCAGCAGTAAATCTGTGCATAATGGCGAGGAATATACAAAAATAATCCGGGGCAATTTTGACCTTGGGGTTGATGCTTTATCTCTTACCCAGGATGATATGAATTCAAAAGTTCGATCTTTCCTCTCAAAAAATATCCCGCGTTTTGAAATTGATCCTGAGAATCTGGCTCTTTCTTCCTCTTATATTGCTCAAAAATCAAAGGATTTGTCTATATTGAAATACACTCAAGAATACGATGGTTTACCTGTGTACTCCAGCCGTGTCATAGTGGCAGTCCAGGATGGAAAAGTGGTAACTTTAAAATCTGAGTATCATCCTAAAATAGACATGAGCACTAAACCGACATTGAGTGAAGCAGATATACTAGAGGCAGTGGAAAAGGACATGGCAGTTCCTGTTAAACTTAATAATAATACTAAAAAGAATATTGCAGAAAAGAGTTCCAGCGTGGAAGATGTTTTACTTGTGATATATCCAGAGCATATTGGTACAGGGATTGAGTATCATCTTGCATACAAAATAGAACTTGGACTGATCAAATCCCCCCCGGCAAAGTGGACATATATAGTTGATGCCAATAACGGTGAGATCCTCGAAAAATATGACAGAGTTGTTTACAGCACTTTGGATGGTAAGGTCACAGGATCAGTTTATCCTGAGAATATAAACCAGACTCCTGTTACAAAGAATTTCAGCAATATGACCTTATATGATTATACAACACCTGAAACTGATGTTTTCTGGTCGGGAACTGGAGATGACATTGATAATTCCATCACAACAAAAAACCCAATAAATCTTTCTGGTGTTTCGTCAGCGACTCTTGAATTCAAAATAAAATACTCCATAGAGACTGATTTTGATTTTGGTTATGCTAGTATTTCAACAGATGGTATCAATTATTCTATTTATGAAACGTATACAGGTATTATAAGTAACTGGACTGCAAGGGAAATAGACCTGTCTGATTTTGCTGGACAGCAGATATGGATACGCTTCAATTATAGTACTGATCAAGCGGTACAATATGATGGAATCTATATTGACGACATCAAAATAGAAACGAACACAGGTACAAAATTTAATGATACAGGAAACTCCTTTGCAAATTGGGATAATGTTGGTTTTTCGATAGCTACTCAAAACCTGGGAAGCTATGCCCTGGGCAATACAAGTTCAAATGGTTCTTACAGCTTTTCAGGATTGCCAGGCAGCTTTGTTTTGCGTTATGAATTTATTGGGCCGTATGTGCATGTAAATAATTATTCTGGAAATGACCAATACCTGAATATAGATATCAGTACACCAGCCATGCAAAATATTGATTGGGGAACTTATGACACCTCTTATAACAAAGAAGAATCAAATGTGTTCTATCACGTAAACAGGGCACATGATTTCTTCATAAAAGGAAGCCCGTTTGATATCTCTTCTATGAATTATCAAACAACAGCATATGTTCAATATACCGGTACATGCAATGCATTCTCAGATGGTACGAATGTTTATTTCTTCGGGAAGGGTGGAGGCTGTGAAGCAACATCATTATACAGCGATATTATTTATCACGAGTACACACATAGTGTGGTTGATCACGTTTATACAACCAATCTACCTTACAGGGAAGAGAGTGGCGCATTGAATGAAGGTTGGGCAGACTATTTTGCAACCGCGATCAATGGCAATCCCTGTATGGATAACTTTATGGGCAGCGGCTGCTTTAGGAATTTGACTGACATTTACAGATATCCCGAAGATATCATGGGGGAAGTCCACGGCGATAGCAGAATAGTCGCAGGTGCTTCATGGGATCTCAAACAGGCGCTTGGTGCTGATATTACAGATGCTCTTGTCATAAATGCAATGAAACTTGAACCTTTCAATTTCTCAGAATATCTTGATGACATTATAGTAGCTGATGATACCAATGGAAATCTTGCAGATGGTACGCCGCATCTATTCGATATCTGCACAGCGTTCTATCAGAAACACGGAATTTATTCTACCCAGTGTTACATATACTATCCAGTTGAACCGGCTGTAAATCTCATTGAAAACCCGGGATTTGAAAGCGGACTCGTGAACTGGACTAATTATAGCAGTAATGGACATAAGATTATCACAAATGGATATTCGAATTCTACTCATCAAGGAAGCTGGTTTGCATATATGGGAAATTATAACAATGCAAATGATTATATTTATCAGGATATAACCATCCCGTCAAATGCAAATGAGGCATATGTCAGGTTCTGGTACTGGATTTCTTCAACCGAAAAAACAACGACAATTGCTTATGACCAGATGAAAATTGAGATAAGAAGACCAGATAATAATACTCTTTTGAAAGATCTTGGAAATCTGAGCAACCTTAACGAAAGTTATGGCTTTGTAATAAGCAACCGATATGATGTATCAGAATTCAAAGGACAGACTATCAGGTTGAAGTTTAATACCACAACCGACTCCAGTCTTGGAACTGCTTTTTTTGTGGATGATACGGCATTAACGTTTGTTTCATCACCAAATGGTACAACGCCGATTAGTTACTGCACTACAATTTCTTCGCCAGGTTCTTACGTGCTCACCCGGAGCATAATAAACAGCTTTGCCAACACTTGCATTAATATTACTTCTAGCAATGTAGTTTTTGATGGCGCGGGCTTTGCGATAGATGGCATAAATGCGTTAAACACTAATGGTGTGTATGTTTATAACTCAACAACAGTTATTACAAATGTTACTGTTCAAAATTTGAAGGTAATGGATTGGGGAGGATATGGCATCATTCTAACTGGTTCCAACAATACGATATACAACAATATTTTCAACAATACTAACAATTTCAATTTTTACGGAACAAACATTAACACTTGGAACACCACCAGGCAATCTGGCACAAATATCATAAATGGATCTTACCTGGGCGGCAACTTCTGGGCAAATCCCGATGGCGCAGGTTTCAGCCAGACATGCACGGATGGGAATGGAGATGGAATATGCGATTCATCCTACACACTTGACAGTTACAATATCGACTACCTACCGCTTAAATTAACGCCAGCTTTAGTCTTCGCCATAACCCCAAACAGCAGGAATGCACAGGTAGGCACTCCAGTTACGTTATTCCTGTCAGTGATAAACTATGGAACAGCAACAGCTACTGGTGTAAGCATAGTACAGGCATCAAGCCTGCCAGCAACAGTAAGCTATCAGCAGTGGAACAGCACGGCGTTCACAGGTTCAGCGAACACACCTGTTGACATGCCCGCAGACAGCACAGCTAACTTTGTGATAACCATCAATGCAACATCAGCGTTTGATAGCTCATCGATGACATTCAATGTCTCAGGCACCAATGTAGCTGCAGCCCTAATAAGTGCAGTTAACACGTTAACGAACTCAGCAAGCGTAACACCATCTGCGGATGTTATTATGATGTCAACTTCACTGAATGTAAGTACAGTAGTTAACACACCTACAGTATTTGCGGTTGCCACATCGAATGTCGGTGGGGCCAGCGCAACAGATGCAAATTTAATTTTGGACATTCCATCTACAATAACTGGTATGGTGTACCAGTTGAACGAAACTTATCCTGCAAACGGAACTATCAAAGGTCCAGCAACTGGATTAACAATTGGTATTGGCGCTCAGCCGACTTTTGCGGTGTTCCTGATACCCACACAGCCGATAGCATATGATCCTGCTAACAATAGAATAACGATTAAGCTGGCAGATGGAAGCGGGAAGGTTATTGGGGCGCAGTCGGTGGCGGTATCGACGACGTAGGAAAAAAGATTATCATGAGTGGGTGGACATGTCCAGATCAAACGCGGAAGTTATTAGAAACTTGGGAAAGGTGTGTTGAAAAATGATAGCTTATAGTTGTACTGAAAGAGGGCGTACCCTCAGTATTGCGGTTGTATTGATGATGCTTGTATTATTACTGGTGGGGGGAGCAAGCGCGACGACGATTACTGTGGATGACAGCGGCGGCGCAGATTATACTCAGATACAGGACGCTATAAACAATGCAACCGCAGGTGACACCATCGAGGTTTACAGCGGTACTTATTTTGAGAATGTTAACGTGAACAAGCAGTTAAACCTGCGCGGAATCGGTCAGCCTGTGGTGGATGCAAAGGGAAGCGGAAGCGCGATAACGCTGTCTGCGAATGGGATTACATTAGAAGGATTTACAGCGATACTCTCTGGTTATTCAGAGGCAGGAATCAAAATATTCTCGAATAACAATATGGTAAACAACAATAATGCCTCGAACAACGAAGATGGCATCCGGCTGGACTCTTCCAGCAACAACACTTTGAACGGCAACAATGCAAATTCAAACAAAAACGGTATACATCTGCTACTTTCCAGCAACAACAACACTTTGACCGGGAATAATGCATTGAACAACACCAACGGCATATATCTGCTACTTTACAGCAACAACAACACACTCAGCGGTAACAATGTCAGCTCGAATAGCAACTCCGGCGTTTATATACTATATTCCAACAATAATAGAATCTACAACAATATTTTCAACAACACCAATAATGTTGTATTCGAAGGTACAAATATTAACATATGGAACACTACAAGGCAATCAGGCACAAACATTATCGACGGCTCTTATCTCGGCGGCAACTTCTGGGCAAATCCAGGCGACACAGGCTTCAGCCAGACCTGCACGGATGTAGATGGTGATGGTATATGCGATTCATCTTATTCACTTGATAGTTACAATATTGACTATCTACCGCTATCAATGAATTTTATTTCAGATGCTACACCACCAGCGAGTATCACCAATTTAACAAATCTCACTAATACACAGACCTATATCCACTGGACATGGACTAACCCACAGGATGCTGATTTATCAAAAGTAATGATATACCTCGATGGAAGTTTCCAGACCAATGTTACAAAAGGTTTCCAGTACTACAATGCAACAGGTTTGACTGCAATCAGTACGCATACCATAGCAACTAAAACAGTGGATAGAAGCGGAAACATCAATCAGACCTGGGTGAATCATACGGCTACTACATCTCCACCGGTTCCACCATCATCATTAATCTTCGCCATTACCCCGAACAGCAGGAATGCACAGGTAGGCACACCAATTACGGTATTCATGTCAGTGATAAACTATGGAACAGCATCAGCTACTGGTGTGAGTATAACTCAGGCATCCAGTTTACCTGTAAATATACAATATGGGCAATGGAACGGCACTGCGTTCATAGATGACCTGAATACACCGATTGACATGCCAGCAGACAGCACAGCCAACTTTGTGGTAGGCATCGATGCGACATCAGAATTCACCACTTCTGCGATGACATTCAACGTGTCAGCCACCAATGCAGCAGCAGCTCCACTAAGTGCAGTTAACACATTAACCATCTCAGCAAGTGCAACACCGTCTGCGGATGTTATTATGATGTCCACGTCAGTGGATGTAAGTACAGCAGTTAATACCGCAACTGTATTTGCATTAGCGACAACAAACGTTGGTGGAGCAAGTGCCACAGGAGTAAGCCTGGTCTTGAGCTTACCATCCACGATAACAGGTTTGGCATATCAGTTGAACGAGACGACTCCTGATGGAAGCATCAAAGGCCCAGCAACTGGATTGACCATTGCAGTGGGCGCTCAGCCGACCTTTGCAGTGTTCCTGACACCTACGCAGCCGATAGTATATGATCCTGGAAACAACAGAATAACGTTGCAGTTGGTGGATGGCAGCGGGAAGGTTATTGGGGCGCAGTCGGTGGCGGTGTCAACGACGTAGGAATTTTTACAAAAATAAAAGAGAGGAGAAAATATCCATATCCAAAAGCAATGGAATTATATCCGTATCGTATAATCCTCACTATCCAGCGTTAAATTAGGACTATAATATGGGTCTCCTCCATCAATGACATTTCCCCATTTTTTCCTGATATATTCGACATCCTTCAAAAACAGCTTTTGTAAATCGGGCGCATCGTTGTAATCCCGATTCAATGTTCCATGATGAATAAGTTCTGCGAATGGTGTATAAACAATAAGGTATCCCTGTTCCCTGAGTTTTAGACACAGATCGACATCGCTAAAAGCAACAGCCAGATTTTCATCAAATCCATTAACTTCATTAAACACATCTTTTCTCAGCATCATGCATGCGGCTGTAACAGCGCTGCAATTTTTTACTATAGTAATGTTGCCGAAATATCCCGGTATGTTCGAAGGGAATCCTGAAAGTGGATATCCGGCAACATGATCTTTACCTAAACCTAAGGTAATTCCACAATGCAGCATTTGGTTGCTTGAATTAATTAATTTCGTCCCGACTGCGCCCACTTGCGGTCTTTGGGTATTCTCACACAGGGCATTTAACCAATCATTCGTAATGATTTCCACATTTTCATCTAAGAATAAAAGATATTCCCCTCTGGCATGAGATGTTGCAAGATTTCTGGCTTTAGAAATATTATAGCTGCCACTGTATTGGATGATATGCACTTTCTCTTTGGCAATTACTTCAGGTTCTTGTTTTTCCATATTGATTACGACAATTTCATAATTGGAATAATCAGTCGCCTGTTCAATATTCTCAATGCATTTATTAATTACGTCACTATCACTGCTAACGATTATCATGCTTACTAACGGCGAACCCAATAATTTTCGTTTCATCCGATAAGAACCAGTCCAAAAACCATCTGAAACTTCTCCATCGATGTTATTGCGTTTCATGTAATCTGTTATAGCATTTTTGGCAGCAACATATGCATAGTTTTTAGCCCCGGCAGCAGATGCTGCAGAGCCGGGCACCATTCTCCAGTGGTATAGTATTTTCGGGATATGATGGATACTGTGTGTTTTATCCATGACCCGTAATACAATGTCATAATCCTGACTTCCATCAAAATCCTTTCTGAATTTTCCGATCTCATCAATGATTTTTTTTTTGTAAACGCCAAAGTGGCACGTGTACATGCAGGATAAAAACGTATCAGGAGACCAGTCCGGTTTAAAGAAAGGATCCCTGCGGTTACCTTTCAGATCAATTTTATCCTCGTCGGTATAAATCATACCTGCATCGCGGTTGGTTTGAAGATATTTGACAACTTCATACAGGGCATCCGGCGAAATTTCATCGTCATGGTCAAGTAAACCAATATATTCTCCTGTAACAAGGGCTAACGCTTCGTTTGAATTTTCAGAAATGCCTTTGTTTTCCGCAAGGAATTTGACTTTTATTCTGGGGTCCTTCTTTGCGTAAGCTTCGAGGCATTTTTTAACATCCTTTTTTGTGGATGCATCGGCAAGACACAGTTCCCAGTTTTCATATACCTGGCTTCTGACTGATTTTATTGCTGAATCGATCCATGCAACGTCAGGATTATAAACAGGAGTTAAAATACTGATTTTTGGCTGGTATTCAAAATCTTTAACTTCTTTTTTATATTGTTCGATTTTTTGTGCAGTTGGTTCATTTTTCAGTATCCAGATGTCATATCTGCTTTTTACCCCAATGTCAGCAAATGCCTGAAAGCCAATACTGCCATTGAGGGGTTCATCATTATAATACAAAGTTAATTCGGGAAAAGTTACCGATTCATTATGCCAGACAACTGCGCCAGGATCCTGTTTAGAAATTAATTCAAAGAAAAATGTTCTCTCTTTGCTGTCTTTGATCGGCTTGAAGCTAAATAATGTATAGCCATTGTCTTGAATTCTGCGACCTTTTACAGATGTTTTTCTTAAAATCTCACCGCCAGCATTTTTAATATAAAGGATAAGGTCTGAATTAAGTCTATTATTTGTTGCAGTATATATTTTAATTTCATTTAAATTATCTGATAAGAATGTAAATTTGCCGCGCAGGCTTTTCGAAAGAGACAGCGGAACATTTGGAGAAACTATTTTTGTCTCAACGATTGGTACTCTGGAGGCATAGATGTTTTTCTTAAATAGCTTGTCATTGAATTTCTGTAAAAAAGCGCCCAGGCCATCATTTGCAATTAACTTGAAGCTTTTTGTCCCAAGGTTATATAAATTTCTTCTTCTTGAATTGTGTGGAAAAATAGAGTTTACAAATCCACGATATTTTGTTAATATCTGCCACGAAGTGCTGTTGTAAATATCATTTAATTTTCTATTGTTCTGCGCTATTAAAGAATTCAGATTTTGGATATACTCATCTTTGTTTGTGATTGTTTCCTTTAATCCATTTATATACTCATCTTTGTTTGTGACTGTTTCCTTTAATCCGTTTATATACTCATCTTTGTTTGTGACCGTTTCCTTTAATCCGTTTATATAATCGTCTTTGTTTGTGACTGTTTCCTTTAATCCGTTTATATAATTATCTTTGTTTGTGACTGTTTCCTTTAATCCATTTATATACTTATCTTTGTTTGTGACTGTTTCTTTTAATCCGTTTATATAAGCGTCTTTGTTTGTGACTGTTTCCTTTAATCCGTTTATATAATTCTCTTTGTTTGTGACTGTTTCCTTTAATCCATTTATATAATTATCTTTGTTTGTGACTGTTTCCTTTAATCCGTTTATATACTCATCCTTGTTTGTGACTGTCGTCTCTAATCCAGTTATATACTCCTCTTTCTTTTGAACAACAGTTCCCAGGAGTTGTATGTGTTCATCTTTATCCTGAAGTATTGTTTCAAGATTATGGATATGAATTTCCTTATTATCTGTAAATTGCCCAATGGTTTCAAAGATTAGTGTTTCCAGTGAATGAAATTTTGATACATCCATTATACTATTTAATTTATAATCGATTTCAGGAAGTGTTCCAGTTTTTCCAATCAAATATATTGTTCTATATGCTGGATTCAACGAATCCCCAAGTTCTAAAAAATTCAAGTTATAAAATCTATAGACTCTGCTTACATTTTCAACAGGAATGCCGTATTTATATGAATAAAATATAAAAAGTTGCATTAACAGCCAGTTAGAGATATTGTTTGTTTCCGTAGTTAGATATTCAAATCCATTGGTTTTCAAAAACTCTTCCAGTTTTTTTCCAGATGGAAGTCCGTTTTTTATATGCTCGAATAGCCACGGATGGTCATTACCCGTAAGTTTATGGAAAAAATCGTTAATCTGTATCTCAGCTTCCGCTGCTTTTTCAGAGTAAAAAGGCGCGCCCAGTATAACATAATTCTTACTGATCCTTTGCATTTCTGATAATGTGTTCTCCCGGTTTTCAGGAGATATATGCTCAAAAAGGTCTGAAGAAACCACAACATCAAAGGTGCGATCCTTAAAAGGTGCGCTTATGATATCCCCTACAAAATAATTTATTTCATTGGATTCAGATTTTAGGATATCGAGTATGTATAAATCGTCATCCACCTGAAGAAATTCCTTCAGATGCCCACTCCTTCCACCGATATCTAAAATTTTTAACCCTTTCTTTTTTTTTCGCAAAAGGTTTATCAAATCACTTATTATTTTGTTCCTTGTGTATAAATCGAAAGGTAGATCGAACCTTTCAATTAACATATTTCCATCCGAATTCTCTGTCAATTTCAACATTTTTCACAATCATCAGTGGGTAAATAGTAATACTGTTCATTGCATATAAAGATGTATGAATTTTCTACGAATGCTTGAAAAAAACATAAAAACTTTACAAGTATTTGTAGTATTGGTAATTAGCTATATGCTTTTATTTCAAAACAGGTTATGGGCTGATTTTCCCGATGAAGGAGACAACTTCGCAGGAGGTTGGCTGATTTCAAAAGGGTATGTTCTTTATAAAGACACGTTTTCTCATCACATGCCTTTTCCTTACTATTATGCAAGTTTGTTAATTAAACTGGGTTTAAATGATGTTAGTGGTTTAAGAATCGGAATGAGTCTAACTATCTTATTTTTTTGGATATTAATTTTAGTTATTTTCAAGGATAAAATTAATTATAAACTTTTATGTATTATGATCTTTTTATCGGCAATTGCTCATCCTATCTTTTGGGGGCATATGTTTTTAGCTGACAGCTTTTTTGCATATTCTTTCCTTATCATTTTTCTTTATTTTTTCTCAAATCCCCAATTAAATTTCAATATCAAGGATAAAATTATAATCGCTTCGATGATTTATATTTCAATTATGTCTGCTCTTGTTAGTATCATCCCAATTATGTTTTTAGGGGTTTACTATACCATAAATAAATTGTCTCAATTTTATGTTGAAAAAACAAATATTAAAAATAAGGTCTCTGGAGAACTTATATTTGTGTTGTTAATTTTCACTCCTTTTATCCTGTCGCTGGTTTATTTCTATTGCGCAGGTTCGCTACAAGATTTGTTTAATCAAGCATATTTATTTAATAAAATTTATTACTCTCAGTTTACAGGAATGCTTACTAATCCACAATTTTTTAGCATTATAAAAGCATATAGTGAATTTATTTTAAATTTTTTCATTTCTGATTATGGGTGGTTAATCAATGAGAAATCTTTTGTTTGTACGTGGGGTTGCACGCCATTGTTCTTTGAAGGTTTTCTCGTGATAAGTAATCTTATCACTTCAGTGATATTTTGGGTAAAAAGAAAAAGATCATTTGCCATTTTTTATTTTTTCTGTCTGGGATTATTACTGATGCAAAGAGTATGGGTTCATGCGATCCCATATTATCTGTTATCTTTTTTTAGCATTAGTTTAATCATAACAGAAGCGTACGAATTATTTTCATACAGATTACGAAACCAACAACTTATTACCAAAATTAACCTTTGGTTAATTCCGATTATAATTTATGCTTTTTTGGCAATAATGTTCTTGGGGGTAATTTCCTATGCTTATGTTTCTAATGGTTCTGGCATTGGTCCAAACATTGCGTATGTCTCCGACTATGATATAATCATCCAAACATTAACGCTGCCCAATGATACGATATGGGTTGCTCCACTGCAACCCTCATTGTATTTTACAAATGATAGATTCCCAGCTTCACGCTATACATTTTATCTGCCCTGGCAGAGTATATCAGAAGAGATTAATAAAGAAATCCTTGAAGATTTAAATATTAAAAAACCACCACTGATTATATTCTCTAGAGATGTTGAAATTGGGGAATATGTACTAAAAGATTATGGGAAAGTAATTGATGATTACGTCATACAAAATTATCAACAGGTAGATCCTGATGATCCAACATATAAAAATATCTACTTGATAAAAACAAAACAAAATCAATTATTCAGGACATTAATTGATAGCGGTTTATATCAACCTGTAGATGCAAAACAATTGGATAAAAGTGTCCATATCAGTGAAATTGTAGCTGGAGAACAAGTAGTCCAAACATTCACTCCAAAACATCGAATTAATAGAATAGATTTGATGTTAGCGACTTTCGTAAGAAGTAATCATGGTAAAATTATTTTTCATATTAAGGATAATTTAAATAAAGAGATATATACGAAAACAGAAGAAATTTCAAAAATAAACGATAGTAGTTGGTATTCTATTAGATTTCAACCATTAAACGATACGCTGATCGGAAAAACAATTTATTTGGTTATAGAAGCGCCAGAATCAAAACCTGGCGATGCTGTTACAATCTACTCTTCTAAAAATGATACCTATAAAATGGGTGGGCTGTATATTAATGGTCAGCCAACAGGAAAAGACCTCACATTTAAAACGTATTGGAATCCATATTCAAATAATGCAACGGATTCGGGTAATTAAAGCTCTTTAATGATACTCCCACCTGCAAGGTATGTACAACATCCCATAATCTTTAATTTCCCCATCAACAACTTTAAATGTAAACCTTTTTTCATGATGGTCATAGGGATTAACACACGCAAAATCATAAACAGCAGCCGTAAATAAATACGTACCCTTCAATAAAGGCAGAGAATCAATAATATATCTCACGATTCCCTCTCCTTCTATACTATCTATTACGTTATTATGGGATTTTGTATTTGGCCCTGTAATATGAACTCCATCATTTCTATGAATTGCAATCCCAAAAACTGGTTTTTCTATTTTAGCTCTTGCAAAATATTTCATCTGGACTATAAGAGGTTCGCCAGTTCTAAAAACATGTTTCTCATTCCCATCATCATCAAAGAATTTAACCTCTGTGATCTCTACAGTTCCCGATCCCCACCTATCCTGCGCCAAAATTTCATGGGTTTCTATCTTTTCATGCTGTTTCTTCAAACTTAATTCTTCTTTAATGTGCATATCAACACGATAATCATTAACTACCTTCTCGCTAAACCCTATAGAACTCATCTTTCCGTGATTCAGTAGTATAGACCTCTCGCACAATTGCTTCACCGTATCCATTCCATGTGATACAAATATGATCGTTTTCCCATCGCCCCTGAACTCATTGATCTTATCAAAACATTTCTTCTGAAATGCCTCATCCCCAACAGCCAGCGCCTCATCGATCAATATTATGTCGGGATCGGTGGATATCGCAGTAGAAAACGCCAGCCTCGCATACATCCCGCTTGAGAAGTTCTTAAGCTTTGCATTTCTGAATCTCTCAAGCTCTGCAAAATCAAAAATCTCATCGATCTTATTATTTATTTGTGCTCTGTTCATCCCCATAATCGACCCGTACAGATACACATTTTCTTGCGCCGTGAGCTCTGGCTGGAAGCCCACACCAAGCTCCAGGAATGGAGCTATCCTGCCGTTCACTTTCACGCTGCCTGAGTCCGGCCATAGAACCCCTGCAATTAGCTTCAGAAGTGTACTCTTTCCGCTTCCATTCTCGCCTATGATGCCAAGTGTCTCACCTTTTTTCACCCTGAAGCTTATTTCCTTAACAGCCCAGAACTCCTCGTATGTTGAAGAGCTACCTTTTAGCCAGGCTACAATATGCTCGAAGAGCCGGGTCTTTTTCTCATGAGGGATACGAAATCGCTTAGAGACATTTTCTACTATGATGGCGTCTTGCTCTTGTTTTTTAGGTTTTGGAATTTGGAACATGTTCATATATTCTCTGCAAATCTGCGTGATAATCTTTTGAATAACCATGAACCGAAGACAAATAGTATTATCCCTGAAACGATAGTAAATCCAAAATCGATAATTCCGGGTATTGAATCGAACAAAAGAACATCTCTGTACATTTCTATTAACCTTGTGATGGGGTTGAGCATATAATAAAATTTATACGTCTCAGGTATCAATGAAACAGGGTAAACAATAGGAGATAGGAAAAACCCTATTTGCAGTATCACTTCCCATATATGGCCAAGATCCCTGTGATACACATACAAAGAAGCAAGCATAAGTCCAAGACCGTATATCATCATGAAATATATTACCTGAAGGACAGGGAATAAAAGGATTGTGAGGGAAAAAGTGGCGCCGAAAATCAAGAGAAGCGGTATCAGCACAAGGAATTCAAGAAAAGAGCTTATGAATGCGGAAATCACCACGCTAAGTGTGAGAATCTCCCTGGGTATGTAGATTTTTGTAACAAGGCTACTTTTTCCAGTAATAGAAGACATGGCAGTCGAGGTTCCATTGGCAAAGAAACGCCAGCCTGTTATGCCTATGAGAAGATATAGCGCATAATGTTCCTGTGTGAACCGAAAGACGTTGTTGAAGACAAAATACATTATAAGCATCATAAGAAGTGGGGTCAGCATCGACCAGGCGAATCCCATGACCGAATTTGCGTACTTAGTCTTGAGGTCGCTTATCACGAGGTTCTTTATTAATTCTTTATATTTAAGTATGTACATAATACTTCTAATTGTAAGTTATCTCATCGTGAAAACCATAGCCTAATTGAAGAATCGCCGAAACCCTGTGCCGTTAACATCCTTTATTGCGATCATAGCGGTTCGCTGAAAGTCCAATTAAGCTTCTACCATCTTTTCTATCCTGAAAACAGTACTCCTAAGAGCAGTAATCTCCTGTCTTAATTCAAGGATTTCCTGATGCACGTCTTTAAAGCTCTTTAATTCGTGGGTGATGGAATTGAAACCTTCCTTTGTGATATTGATGTGTTTATCCTGTTTGTTCAGGATTTCTCTGGAGATGCCAATATGCTCCTCCTGTTTGTTCAGGATTTCTTTTGTTATTACTATATGCTCTTTTTGATTTTTTAACAGGGAAACCCCGGTCACTGCGATCTTTGAAAGCTGGGATGCGGAGAAACTGCGGGAATAAGCTTCTATTGTTCTTATATCCCCATCATAATCTTCAAATGAGACGTCTGTAACTTCGGCATCATCAGGGTAATTATTCTTTACGAATTTTATAAATATATCGATATTGTCCTTCGTCCCTCCAACCAGTACCTCCACAACCTCTATTCCATTTTTAATATTTCTTGCACTGAAATTGGGCATCAAGAGTGCTTCTGCTTCATCCAGCAGTAAAGCACGGTAACCAACATTATGTACTTTTGGACCTGTTATCAGAATCTTGCACTTTTTCATTGCATCCTCTTTTGCATATTAATCTTTCTAGAACTTAATTATATCTACTATTCACAAATTTATCTTAACAGTTTCAAGATATTCCTTCTCTATAAGATAATTCCTCAATGCTGTTTCCCAGTTATCCATTTCTAATCCGAACTTTATCAACTTCATGCTCACAAGTGGCGAATACATAGGCCTTCTGGCTTTCGATCGTAAAATATCAGTCTTTGTCGGAGATAAGTTTGTCTCCATACCAAGCATTTTAAAGATCGCCCCTGCAAACTCATACCATGAACACTGCCCTCCATTGGCTGCATGATATACCCCAAAAGGTAACCCTTTTTCCAGTATTTTCCCGATCATTTCGGCTGCATCTCTTGTATATGTTGGGGACATTATCATATCATCGACAACCTTGATTTCTTCATTATTCCTGGCTTTTTTGATCATGGTCTCAACAAAATTCCCACCCTTGCCGCTTGCTCCCGCGATGCCAAAAAGGCTTGATGATCGGATTATATAGTGATTATCAACAATGTTTTTGACAAAATATTCTCCTGCAAGCTTACTTATCCCATAAACATCCAGAGGATCAGGAATATCCTCTTCTGTGTAAGGACATTTTTTCCTTCCGTCAAATACATAATCCGTACTTATGTGCACCAGATCCGCATCCAGATCCTTGCAGACCAATGCAATATTTCTTGCGCCAAGCGCATTCACAGCAAATGCTTTATCAGGAAAATCTTCGGCATCATCCACTCTTACATAAGCAGCGCAATTAATTACGATATCAGGCTGTATTTTTTCCAGTACTTTCATTGACGAACTTAAATCAACAACATCAATATCAGCATGGGTAAGGGGAAATATTTCATGCCCGGAATCTTTAAATGTCCTTACAAGATCAGAACCCAATTGACCATTCGCACCGATTATGGCTATAACCTTTGAGAAAGGTTTCTCAAACGAAGGGGTATGGTCTGATGACCATACCCCTAGACCGCATAAAGCGAGGTGTCGCTTTTTCATGACCAGAATCCTTTATTCTCCCGCGCAAGTTTCTCTTTCAGCGGCTTCCACCACGAGGGATTGTTCTTATACCATTCTACGGTTTTCATAAGACCCGCTTCAAGATTAATTTTTGGTGCCCAGCCAAGCTCCTTTCTGATCTTAGTATTATCCAGCGCGTATCGATAGTCATGCCCCGGTCTGTCTTTCACGAATGTTATATAACTCTCGTCCTTTCCCATCAATTCCAGTATGGTCTTCACTATATCAATGTTCCTTTTTTCACTTTCCCCGCCCACATTGTAAACCTCACCTGCTTTTCCCCGGTCAAGAATAGCAGCGATACCAGCGCAAGTGTCCTCTACAAATATCCAGTCCCTCACATTTGTCCCTTCGCCATACACAGGCACAGGTTTACCTTCCAGGAGATTTGTTATCATAAGCGGAATGAACTTTTCCGGGTACTGGAAATATCCGTAATTGTTAGAAGGTCTTGCTGTGGCCACATGTAATCCGTATGTTTTTTGATAAGCTCTAATTACCAGATCTGCACAAGCCTTGGAAGCTGAATAAGGGGAATTTGGCAGCAAAGGCAAACTTTCAGTGAACTTACCAGTTTCCCCTAGTTCGCCATAAACCTCATCCGTTGAAATATGCACAAATTTTTTAACATCGCTATTCCTGCAAGCTTCAAGAAGGGTCCTTGTTCCTTCGATATTTGTACTAAAAAAAGGCCCAGGATCAAGTATTGACCTGTCAACATGGCTCTCGGCAGCGAAATTAACAATATGGTCAACATCTTTAATAAGATCTGTAACAAGCTTTTTATCTTCAATCCTGCCTCTGACAAATCTATATTTTTCATTTACCTCGATGTCCCTCAGGTTGGCGGGATTTCCTGAATATGTCAATATGTCCAGGTTTATTATGTCATGGTCAGTGTTTTTAAGCATATGATGAATAAAATTCGAACCAATGAATCCGCATCCGCCTGTTACTAATAGTTTCATCGTTTAATCCACCTTAAAAGGACTTTCAGGGTCACCCTCATATCGTATCTCATCCACTTTCTCTTTCTTTCCCCAGCCGGCATAAAGTTTATTGGGGAGATTTATCACAAGACCTGGCACATTGCCGATATTTTTATAAGCATGCACTATTCCCGGAGGCACTATCACTATCTTTGGATCATTTTCACCTGTTATCAGGCTCATTTTATGGTTATACGTTGCTGACTCTTTTCTATTGTCCCACAGAACTAACTTAAAGCTGGAACTTAAAAAACAAAAATAATCTGTTTGTTCCAGATGTTCATGAGGCCCTCTTATTATCCCCGGGTAAGTGAGCGATATGTACGACATCTCAGGGAGAATTTGTTCCTCGATCATATCTTTTCTGAAAAGTTCTATTAACCAGCCCCTTTTATCATCATTTTTTATTAGATCTTTTACGATAATATCATTAATTTCAGCGGATTTGAAACTCATACTTCTATCTCCGAATAATCCCCGATCATCAATCTCAATGCTCCCCGACCCTTATTGTTCTTTGATAGTTTCACACCCTTTCCAAGTAAGCTGTCCTCCAGCCGTTCTATTTCCATGACCTGGGTGTTATCGAGGATCACACAATGTTCAATTGAAGATTCAATAATTTTAGTATTGTTACCGATGCTGGTATGCGGACCTATAAATGAATTCTCGATGTGAGAGTTTTCACCGATTGCGACGGGGCCCCGGATAATGCTGTTTACGATAACTGAGCCTTTTTCAATTTTAACTCTTCCCGTAATTTTGCTGTTATTATCTACACTACCACATATATCATATTTAATATATTCATCAAGGACAATGCTGTTCGCAGTTAAAATATCATCCTTTTTTCCGGTATCCAGCCACCATGCATTCAAGATCTCGCTTTTAACATTGCAGCCCATCTCGATCAATTCCTGGATCGCATCTGTGATCTCAAGCTCATTTCGCCAGGATGGTTTTATCCTCTCAATAGCAACGTGTATCTTTGGAGAAAAGATATATACTCCTACCAGAGCTAAATTGCTGGGCGGCTGCTTGGGTTTCTCAATAAGCTTAATTACATTTCCTTTTTCATCCAGGACAGCAACGCCAAAAGCGCCCGGATTTTCAACTTTTTTAAGCAAAATAAGCGCATCCAGCCTTTCCCGGTTAAATTTATCCACAAGCTTATTTATTCCTTCACCAAGCAGGTTATCCCCGAGGCACATTACAAAAGAGTCATCTTTTAAGAAGTGTTTTGCAGTTTTTACAGCATGAGCCAGTCCCAGCGGCTCCTGTATGATATATTCGACCTTTATGCCCCATGATGAGCCATCTTTTACATAGTCTTTAACAAATCCTCCTGTTTCCGGGGCGATTATTATTGCTGTATCTTCTATTCCAGCCTGGGAAGTTTGATCCAGGACATAACCCAGAATAGGTTTATTAGCTACCGGAATGAGCTGTTTTGCTGTTGTAAATGTTAAAGGTCTAAGCCTTGTTCCCTTACCGCCGCTTAATATTAATGCTTTCATTTTTCCCTCAAATCCAATGATTGTGATATGGATAGCTTAAAGGTAATTATAGGTATATCAATTTGATGACATGAATTGATTGACCCCTTAGACCGATAAGGGCAATAGGTGGTAAATTGCAAAGATTATCGGCCAGTGGGGTTCTTTGAATAGTATATGTTCATATTCATATAAGATTGAGTGAGATAAAATGTGCCTAATATCACACGAAAGAAATATCCTAAAGATAATGTGATCGGTGTGAACTATAATGTGAAATTTGTGGTTTATTGTGAATATTAATCCTACTAACCCTTATCGTATTGTGAAATAGGAATCAAAGTATATGATCCCGAAGAAATTAAGTTCCATCCTCTTAGTAAATAGTGAACCGGATATTTCAGAACTCTTCGCAGAAATGCTTTTGATGGGCGATGAGGTATACATAATAAATACCGCAAAAACAGGAAAAGAATGCCTCCAGTCAATTGAACGAAATCCTCCGGACCTTGTTCTGCTCGATACGGAAATTCCAGATATGGGTGGCTGGGAATTGATCGGGAATATCAATAAAAACTGGGAGATACCAGTCATAATAATCAGTTCAAAAACCCCTGTTCTTGAAGATTTCATGCGTATTTCAAAAGTATCTGACTACCTCACAAAACCAGTCACCCTTGATGGTCTCCTGATGGCTGTCAAAGATGCCCTGGAATTACCACGCCTTTTAGACCAATGTATCGGAAGCGTTAACAAATACATGGATAAAGAGAACTCCATGTACAAATTATTCCTGCTTCTCAAACAGAATATATCAGACAGGAAACAGTATATATTATTGAAGCAACTTTATTCAGATCGAAATCGGGGTAATGAGGTAGAAACAAAACTCATGCTGGATAATTTAAAAGGAAAAATCAATAAAGCAAGAAATGATATTGAATATTTTAAGAATAATAAGGTTATATTTGCTTGATTTATTTTTCATAGGCTTTCTTACAAACAATCTTCACACTTTTTTCACAACTTTGTTTATATCCACGTATAATGCTAATAATCATGTGAAGCAAGGTTAGGCGTAATGACGCCACCTGAGTTTCGGAAAAAAAAACAATAATGGAGGCGTTATGAAAGCTAAAGGAACAAAATTATTAAAAAATGAGGATGCTGATGTTGGTATTGGCACACTGATAATCTTCATCGCTATGGTACTTGTCGCAGCGGTGGCAGCAGCAGTGTTGATCCAGACATCAGGCATATTGCAGCAGAAAGCCCAGCAGACAGGTAAAGAAGCGACAGCGGAAGTATCATCCAACCTGAAAATTGTATCGGTTGTCGGCAACGTTAGCGGTTCCACAATTGATTATTTGACGGTATTGGCAGAATTATCAGCCGGTGGAAATCCTATCGATATAAATACAACGAAATTTAAATATATTGATAATACAACTGCGAATTTCATCACGGTAACTTATACAGAACCACGGAATAATACCGCGGCTAATTATGTTCTGGAGCCGGGGGAACTTGGCATGTTTGTATTTAATATTAATAATATGTCAGTCAGGGCGACTGGGACTATCCAGTTTATGCCTGAAACAGGTACTATGGTAACAAAAGATTTAGTGGCCCCGACAACATTCGGTGGGAAGACAGAGATTCAGTTATTCCCCTGAAGGAAATATTCAATGAAGGTGATAATATGATTAAATCAAAAAATAACATATTGAAAAATAACGCAGGTGATGTTGGTATTGGCACGCTGATAATCTTCATCGCTATGGTACTTGTCGCGGCGGTGGCAGCAGCAGTGTTGATCCAGACATCAGGCATATTGCAGCAGAAAGCCCAGCAGACAGGTAAAGAAGCGACAGCGGAAGTATCTTCCAACTTGAAAATTATATCGGTGGTCGGCAGCAATGGCACCGGTGGAATTATTACATTGACAATATTGGCAGAAATATCAGCCGGTGGAAATAATCTCGATACAAATGAAATTATGTATAAATATATTAATGAAACTTCATCGGGTTTCATCACGGCAAGTTATAGTGAAGACCGGAGTGTCACCGCTGATAATGTTCTGGAGCCTGGAGAACTTGGCAAATTTACATTTAGTATTGCCGATAGACCGTTGGATGTCAGGGACACCGCAACTATCCAGTTTATCCCTGAAACAGGTACTATGGTAACAAAAGATATAGTAGCCCCGTCAACATTCGGTGGGAAGACAGAGATCCAGTTATTCCCCTGAAGGAAATATTCAATGAAGGTGATAATATGATTAAATCAAAAAATAACATATTGAAAAATAACACAGGCGATGTCGGTATTGGCACGCTGATAATTTTCATCGCTATGGTACTTGTCGCGGCGGTGGCAGCAGCAGTGTTGATCCAGACATCAGGCATATTGCAGCAAAAAGCCCAGTTGACTGGTAAAGAAGCGACAGCGGAAGTAGCATCAAATATAAAGATAGTATCGGTTATAGGTAACAGCGATGGTACTAACATTACAAACTTTACGGTAGCAGTCCAAACCGCTGCTGGTGGAACAGATATAGACTTTACCAGGGTTGTTATTAAATATATTGATTCCTCTGGTCCAACAGATACAATGAAATACAATTCGAACTATTCGATCAGTCCGAATGCAACTTTATTTACAGTTAATGATAGCAGCGCAAGCCCCGTTGTGAATCCAGTGGTGTCGCCAGGTGAACTTGGAATAGTTAAAATTGTTCCAACCCGTGCATTGGCCCCCAGGGGAAAAGCTACAATTCAGTTTATTCCTGAGACAGGCACAATGGTTGTCAAGGAAGTAGTTGCTCCTGCAACCTTTAAGGGGTCATTCATTCAGCTATTCCCCTGAAAAAGGGGAATTTTTTCCCCTAAAAGATGGAGTAAAATTATGAAAGCAAACCAAAAATTCCTGAAGGACAATGAAAGAGGTGATATAGGAGTCGGCACTTTGATCATCTTCATAGCAATGGTGCTTGTAGCTGCAGTAGCTGCCACTGTTTTGATATACACAACAGGATCGCTTCAGCAGAAAGCAACAAAGACCAGCAAAGAGGCGACGCAACAGATATCATCGAATATCATTGTGGAACAGGTCCTGGGTGACAGGTCTACTAATATAAGTAGTAACATAGGTTCTATACTGGTTAGGATCAAACCGGATGTAGGAACTACATCTATCGACCTGAGGCAGGTCATTGTGACGATTATGGATTCTTCCCAGCGTTACGATCTTAATTATGGAAATTATACTGCAACTGCAGTCCGTGATGAAGATTTATCATTTACTAACACTACACCGGTACTTAACAGTGGAGATTTGATAGAGATAGCGGTAAGTCAGTCTGCAATATCAGCCATTACCTTAGCCCCAAGAAAAACATTCTGGCTATCTTTAAACCAGGAACTTGGACAGGCAGTAAATCTTGAAATAGCAACACCAAATTCGTTCGGAGTAAACAGGTACGTCCGACTATATCCATAACAGCTGAGGCATAGAATGGGATTTTCAACCTCTGCTGTTGTGGTTATTTTTTTCGCATCAGTAATGTATATGGTTTCAATGTTTTATCCCCTCTATGATATGTCAAATAAACAGGTTCAAGAGGCTGAAAAAATTTCAAATGAACTATGGAATGAAAAATTGAATACAAAAATAGTAATAACGAATCGGGTTGGAAACGACCTTACAATCTATAACAATGGAACTACGACTCTTGATTCAAGGAAGATCAATGTAATTATTGATGGGAATATCAAATCCACTCCCCCTGTAAGTCCTGGCGGTGTATGGCCGCCAAAGACATCCATTAATGTGGATATCGTTGATGCAGGTGGAAGAGTTAAAATTGTAACCGCAAACGGCGCAGCAGATTATTCAGTACCATAGGAGGCAAGAATGGGCGCAGGTGCATCCGCAACCCAGATGGTTTTCTTCATAACATCTGTCATAATCGCATTAAGTGTAGTAGGAGCCATATTCATGAACATCCAGTCCCTCTCATCGGCTGTAATTATTAGCAGTAAGACACTGACAGAGCAATTAAAAACGGACATTACAGTGATCAACGACCCCGAAATCATTCCTAATTCCAGTGGAATATATTATACATTTTATGTAAAAAACACAGGGGTACAAGAACTCGGCACCAAATATATAAATGTGATAATAGACGGAAATATCATTTCGGATAATGATCTTAATAAAACGATAATAGAAGGCGGCCAGACATGGCTCACAGGAGACGTTTTGCAGATAAACACCACCGTAACACTCACAGCAGGCAATCATAATCTAAGAGTCATCACAAGTAGTGGAATTGAAGATACATTTTCATTCAGGACAACATAACTATGGCAGGATATACTTTTATTCTTGACAGGGACGAATTAAACCAAATGCTTGGCGGCGGTTTCCCTAAAGGTTCATTTATTATGATCGATGGTCCAAGCGGAAGCGGAAAAAGCGCCCTTTGCCAGAGATTCGCATTCGGACTTCTTGATAACAAAACAACTGTTACTCATGTATCCACCCAGCTGACAACCAAGAATTTCATCCGCCAGATGAATTCCCTTGATTATCCTATCGGCATCAGGCTTCTAAAAGGAGAATTATTGTATATTCCTGTTTTTCCATTGTTGAAAGAATCCAAGCCCAGGATAGATTTTATCCAGCGTTTAATGAGTGCAGAAGTTCTATTTGAAAAGAACGTAATTATCATTGATACTCTTTCCGCTCTCATAAGATATGGCACGGATGCCGAGAAGAGCCTTGAACTCATTTCTTTTTTCAAAAAATTGACCGGTATGCAAAAAACCATTATTATCACAATGGACTGCACCGAAATGCCCCAAAATGTAGTGAACGAATTTAAAGATGCGGCTGAAATATTAATAACACTGAAAATGCGCCAGATGGGAACTGAAATATTAAGGACTATGATGATAAATAAATATTCACGTCCCGAGATCCAGGTTGCAGCAATGATAGGTTTCAAGGTCGAAGCGAAAAGCGGTGTTATGATAAACATTTCTGGAGTTTCATAAGGGAGGGGGTCATCATGGATGATAAATTCGAAGAAGCCATGAAAAGAAATCCGCATCTAGCTGAATATGTGGAGAACTGCAAAAAAGAAAGCGGTGTTATGCCGGACTTTTTTCCCAAGTTATCCCGTGATATTACAGATATCCCTGTCCTGAATATCATTTATCCGGTGGGGGATCCGATATTTATCCACCTGAAGGGAGATAAAGTATCAAGGACAACCGCATATATAGCAATTGAGCCTGCCTTATTGCCAGAGGAATCAAAAAAATATAAGCTGATAATGGATTCGATCCTTGAAAAAGCCGCAGATGAAATTGTTCCTGAGAACGAAGACCAGTTACGAAAGTTAATAATGAAACTGTTTAATGAATCCGTGCAGATCCAGGGCAGTTTTGCGCCGACAAGTATATTAGACAAGCTTCTTGGTGTAAAGCTTGTTTCCTTATCCCAGCTGGAATATGATAAAATATCTTATTTCCTGGACAGGGATATTATTGGCCAGGGTCCGATAGAGCCGTTGATAAGAGATCCCTATCTTGAGGATATTCACAGTATAGGAGTAAGCGGGGTTTATATTGTGCATAAGATACTGGCGATGCTCACGACCAATCTTTCCTTTGGCAGTGCGGAATACTTGAGCCGCTGGCTTCATACCATGGGTGAGCGTATCGGCAAGCCTGTGAGTGATGCGCGTCCCATAATCGACGGGTCTCTTACTGATGGCACAAGGATCGCTGCTATTTACAGCACTGATGTTAGTAAAAGAGGTTCCAGTTTCACCATGAGAAAATTCATGGAAATTCCGGCAAGCATTCCCCAGCTTATAAAGTGGGGAAGTGTTGATGCTAACCTGTGTGCCTACCTGTGGCTTTTGCTTGAGAACCAGATGAGCATATTTTTCAGTGGTGAAACAGCAAGCGGAAAGACAACAATGCTTAACGCTGCATTGCCATTTATCAGCAGCAGATCAAAGATGTATACAGTAGAGGATACGGCTGAAGTACTTCCTCCACAGCCAGCATGGCAGCAATTGATCACAAGGCTGGATGGCCCGGTAGAATCGCAGGTTGATACATTCACTCTTCTTAAAGTAGCCCTGAGGTCAAGACCAAACTATATCATTGTGGGTGAGATCAGGGGTGCTGAAGGGGCGGTGGCATTCCAGGCGATGCAGACAGGACATGCTGTTCTTGCCACATTCCATGCCTCATCGGTCAAGAAACTTCTCCAGCGCCTTACAGGGACACCCATCAATATCCCGCCAACATTTGCGGATAACCTCAATGCGGCTTTGATCCTCCAGGCAATATATCGGAAAGGCAAATATTTGCGAAGATGCACTTCGGTTGATGAAATTGAAGGGTATCTGGAAGAAGCGGGAGGTGTAATAACCCGTGCCGTTTTCGAGTGGGATTTTACCAATGACAAGCATCGGTTCAGGGGCATGAATAATAGTTTTCTCCTGGACAGGATAGCTGTGAAGCAGGGGTACGATGATAAGCGCCTGATATATGATGAACTTTCACTGCGCGCAAAGATACTTACAAGGATGGTTGAAGAAAATATCCTGGATTATTATAAAGTAAGGGATATAATATGGGCTTTCCAGGACAGGGGTCTTGAAGGCATTCCTTTTGAGGTATGAACTATGAATCCAAAAGTCATATTTCATTGCCTTGGAATGTCGCAACAAAATTATTTCAAAAAATTTGTGATCCCTGTCCTTATCCTGGCAATTTTATTTCCTGTAATAATTATACTTCTTGTTCCCTCTATTTTACAAGGGGCCATGGTGATCGGGATTATATTAGTCCCGCTGGCTCTTTTTTCCATTGTGATCATATACCCCATATCAAGTCTTGAAGGCAAAAAGAAAGATATTGATAATAATATGCATTATTATATAACTCATATGGGAGTTCTTGCAACCTCCCAGATGTCAAGGATCGACCTGTTGCTGAAGCTGTCACATACTGAAGCGTATGGTTACCTGGCCAAAGAAACCGGAAGAATATATGCTCTTGTATTCTACTGGCATGTAAGTTTCCCTGTAGCATGCAGGTTCATAGGGAACAGGACGCCTTCGGTATTGTTTGCTGATTTTCTTGACAGGCTGGCACATTCGGTGCAGGCAGGACAGCCATTTGAGGATTTCGTAATATCAGAACAAACAGTCGTCATGAACGATTTCGTGACAATGTACCAGGACTCTTTAAATTCCATCGATATGGTAAAGGAAATGTTCGTTTCCATGTGCATGTCCCTTATTTTCATTGTCGCTTTTGCTATAATTATGCCCATAATTACAGGCGTGGATTCCATATTACTTCTTGGTGGCGCCATAGCCATATTTGTAGTAACGGAATTAGTCATATTGCTGTATGCAAGATCAAAAGTGCCTGCTGACAGGATATGGCATACTCTGAATATTGAGACTGTTGCTGACAGGAGAATTAAATGGTCAATGCCCGTTTCTTTATTTCTTTGTATGGTCGTAACAGGGGCTGTATTGTTATTCACTCAACTTCCTACAACAATAATGTTCGCACTCTCACTAACACCCTTGTTACTGACTGGATTAATAGCCCGTCATGAAGAAGATAAAATAAAGCGATTTGATAATAATTTCGGCGCATTCATACGTTCTCTTGGCGGTGCGGCAGGAACAAGAAGCGGTCTTATCCTTGAATCATTAAAAGAATTGATCGGGCATGATTTCGGTCCTCTTTCGGGAAATATAAATAACCTGTATAAGAGACTTAAAACCAGGCTCAATACCGCGCGATCCTGGGAGCATTTTGCGGCAGGAACTGGAAGTAATCTAATAGAACGCTTTGCAACGATGTTCGTTGAAGGAACGAATGTCGGTGGAAAACCTACAGTTATCGGGGATATTATCAGTAAAAATTTCATGGCTATCCTTTCAATGAGGAAATTGAGATACAGCAGCGCTTCAAGTCTTATAGGTGTGTTATACGGTATGACTGCGGGAATAGCGGCAACAATGTTCCTTGCCCTGTCCATAATAGCAATGCTTGCTAAACTATTCTCAAATGTATCCCTTCCTGAGATCGACATAGGGATATCGATAGCAGCAATAGGCGCCAGCAATATCCCCCTGATGACTTCAATGCTGATGGTAATGATGGTATGTCATTCATTGATATCTGCAATGCTTATCAGGGTTGTTGACGGCGGACATCATTTTAACACATATACTCATTTTGTGGGGCTTGTGTGGATATCAGCATTGACCGCGGAATTAACTTTGCAGGGAATGGGGCCGCTGTTGGGATTGTGATTTTGTTGTATCACACAAATATCACACCTTTGTTTATAGAGGTGTGGTTGGAATTAACCTGTATATGGCTGGAAAAATATTGCTAATAGATGATGCAGCATTCATGAGAATGATGCTTAAAAAAATAATTGCACCGACTGGAAATGAAGTTGTTGAAGCAGTCGATGGTTCAGACGGGGTAGCCAAATATAAGGAACAAAAACCAAATCTTGTATTCCTGGATGTGGTAATGCCAAATCTGGACGGGATTGAATGTTTAAAACAGATAATGGCACATGACACTAATGCGAAAGTAATTATGTGCAGCTCGATCGGGCAGCAGACAGTGGTGAATGATGCGATCAAAATTGGCGCAAGGGATTTTATTATAAAGCCATTTGATGCTGCAAAAGTATTGGAAGCAGTTTCCAAGAATCTTTAATCGGGTCAACGTATGCCCCGAATAAAAGTGCTTGTCGTGGATGATTCTGCTTTTATGCGTAAGATCATCACTGATATTCTAGCCTCATCGTCCGAAATAGAAGTAATTGGCAAGGCGAAAAACGGGCAGGAAGCAATAGAAAAGGTCACCCAGCTTCGACCAGATGTAGTAACTATGGATATAGAAATGCCAGTTCTTGGTGGTTTGCAGGCCCTGGGTTATATAATGAGTGAGTGTCCCACTCGCGTAATAATGCTTACAGCGGCAGAATCAAAACACGGGGATCTCACAATGACGGCTTTTCAGTATGGTGCGGTTGATTTCATTCAAAAACCTTCGGGAAGTATAAGTCTTGACATGGAAAAGATAAAAGATGACCTTATACGGAAAGTGTTAGCAGCTGCGCATGTTGATATTCATAAACTTGTTTTCATTGAGGAAAAATTGATAAAAAAGGAGAAAATAGCTCCTATCCAAAAAATCAGGACAAAAAAAATCGTGATAATAGGCACATCTACAGGCGGCCCCAGGGCTTTGCAGCAGGTCATACCTCTTTTACCAGGTGATTTCAGGGTTCCGATACTTGTCGTTCAGCATATGCCCGCCGGATTCACAAAATCCCTTGCAGAGAGGCTGAATTCCCAATCCCTGTTGCGGGTCAGGGAAGCTGAAGAAGGGGATATTATCCAAACCGGGACGGTTTTAATTGCGCCGGGGGACTTTCATATGGTAGTAAAGCAGCAAAAAATAGACGGTGAACTCAGGGAGGTAATCGGGCTCACAAAGGGGGAAAGAGTACAGGGAGTACGGCCTTCTGTTGATGTTCTTCTTGAGTCGGTTGCGAAAATTTACGGACAGAATTCAATTGGTGTAATTCTTACTGGAATGGGTTCTGATGGTTCTGATGGTATAAAGAAACTCAAGTTGGCGGGTGGAAAAGTGATCGCTGAGGATGAATCAACATGCGTGGTGTATGGTATGCCCAGGTCTGTGATCGAACAAAAACTGGCCGATTATATTTTACCAATACATAAAATTGCCCAGATCATAACGGAAATCGCTTAGAGGATATAATTATGGATGATATGTCTGAATATAAAGAAATGTATGCGGTTGAATCCGCGGAACACCTTCAATCAATGAATGAGGCACTTTTGAGTCTTGAGAAAGACCCGAAAAACAGTGAAACTATAAACGTGATGTTCAGGGCAGCCCATACTCTCAAAGGCATGTCTGCTACCATGGGTTATTCCAATATCAAAGAGCTCACGCATAATATGGAAAACCTGATGGACAGGGTGCGAAAAAATGAAATTACACTTGATTCCTCCTCAATAGATGTCCTTTTTGAATGTCTTGATGCCCTTGAAAAAATGGTTGAAAACCCGGAAAAATCCTCTGAATTTGACGTCTCTGATCTTATCACAAAAATATCAAAATCAGAAGGGAAAGAACCTGCATTGGATTTATCTAAAAAGGAGCAAGCCGGTTCAATTGGGAATATTACAGATCATGAAATAGCAAGTGACGCTTCACCTTCTGAAAAACCAGAAATCGCAAAGATATTGGAAAAATCTGAAACCGGATGCAATATTTTTGAAGTATCGGTAACGCTTCATGAATCATGCATGCTCAAGTCTGCCCGGTCAACCGTAGTAATGAGAAACTTATCAGAACTTGGCGAGATCCTTGAGACAAATCCACCAGTCAAAGACCTCGAGGATGAGAAGTTCGACCGGGAATTCAAGTTAATCATTTCAACAAAGGAAGATGCCAAAAAAATAGAAGATGCTGCTAAAAAAGTATCCGAGATATCAAAAGTTGAGGTAAAACCTCATATAGGCGGGAAGGAGAAAATAAAGGCCGAGGATAAAACATGCACGACCGAAGGCAGCAAGACATCGATAAAAAGCGTACAGAGCGTGCGGGTAAGCATAGAACGTCTCGATTCACTGATGAACCTTGTAGGAGAACTGATCATAAACAAGATACGATTGATGCAGCTTGCAAGCACACATAAATTGGATGTTCTTGAAGAGACGCTTGCAAGTCTTAACCGCCTTACGAACGACCTGCAAGAGGAGATAATGGCATCAAGGATGGTGCCTATCGAGCAGATATTTAACAGGTTCCCAAGAATGATAAGGGATCTTGCGAAAAAAGAGGAAAAAGATATTGATCTTGTTTTGGAGGGCGGGGATATTGAACTTGACCGCACTGTGCTTGATGAGATAGGTGATCCGCTTGTTCATATCCTGAGAAATTGCGTAGATCATGGTATAGAATTACCCCAAGTCAGGAAACAATGCGGTAAGAAACCCAAAGGAACAATAATATTGACCGCGCGGCGTGAGAAAAACCATGTAGTCATTGAGGCCAAGGATGATGGTAAAGGGATCGATCCGCAAAAAATGAGGGATTCAGCAGTAAAGAAGGGATTAATGTCCCAGGAAGAGGCAGCCAAACTTTCAGATACAGAAGCCATAAACCTCTCATTCCTGCCAGGATTTAGCACTGCTGAGAAAGTCACTGATATTTCAGGACGTGGAGTTGGGATGGATGTCGTGAGGACTAAGATAGGCGGCATGGGGGGTTCAATTAAACTTGATTCTATCGTAGGAAAAGGAACAACTATCAAACTCAAGCTTCCATTAACTGTCGCAATTATCCATTCGCTGATGGTAAAAGTGGGAACGGATATCTATGCGATACCAATTACCAATGTAATAAGAGACCTGTCAATCAAAAAGGAGCAAATAAAGACAATAAAAGGCGAAGAAGTGATATTAATCCGGGGTGAAGTCCTTCCTCTGGTGCGGCTGCATAAGCTCTTTGACATAAAAAGCAATGGTTCAAACGAACTCCTCGTAGTGGTCGTGGAACGCGCAGGAAATAACATCGGACTTGTTGTTGACCAGGTTATCGGACAGCAGGAAGTTATTATAAAGAACCTTGATAATAATATATTAAAAGGCGTAAAAGGATTTGCAGGCGCTACAATACTGGGTGACGGCAACGTGGCGTTGATACTTGATGTGGGGACATTACTATGATGAATTTAACAACACAGGCAACTGGTTTAACAACTAGTATACATGAAGATGAAACTGAATTTACAGAATTGAAGACGATCATTAAACGAAAAATAGGGTTCAATTGTGAAGACTACAAACAGGCGCATTTAAAAAGACGGCTGGCTGTGAGGCTTCGAGTTACAAAATCAAACTCCTATAAGGAATATTCTGATATACTTTTAAAAAACGCCGAAGAAGAAAAGCAATTAAAAGAAACCTTGACAGTAAATGTCACAGAATTGTTCAGGAATCCGGAAATGTATGAATCTGTCAGGATAAATGTGCTGCCGGAATTGATAAAAAGCAAGGGCGAGAACCGGGTATTAAAGATATGGAGCGCAGGATGCTCAAACGGGGAAGAAGCAAGTTCTATCGCCATAATGCTAAGAGAATTTCTGGGGGCATCTTTTAAGAGATATAATATTTCTATCCAATGTACGGACATCGATGAAGATTCTCTGGCAAAAGCAGAAAAGGCAACATTTACTACTAAATCACTTGAAAAAATAAGTGCGGACAGGGTTGATCGGTTTTTTGTTAAGAATGATAACAGTTACACGCTAAATGATGAGCTAAGGAAGCTCTTAAAAGTGAAACGGCACGATATGATCTCAGGCCCGAAAATGTCAGGTTTTGACCTGATATATTGCAGGAATGTCACAATATATTTTGAGCAAAAATTACAGGAAGTTTTGTACCAGAATTTCTATAATGCATTAAATGAAGGGGGATATTTTGTCATGGGAAAGACTGAATCCTTAGTCGGACCCGCGGGGCGCATGTTTAAAGCTGTTGACCTGAAAGAAAGAATATACCAGAGAAAGGAGAAATTATGACGAATGGAAAAACGCTTACGGATTTTCAAAAAGATGCGCTAACAGAAGTGGGGAATATCGGGATAGGACATGCTACAACTTCTCTTTCCCAGATGGTTAATAAAAAGGTATGGATATCTATCCCTGATATGAAACTGCTTCCTTTGATTGAAGTGCCGGCACTGGTAAAAAATGAAGATCCGGTAGTCGGAGTTATACTTCAACTCACAGGCGATGCAAAGGGATTTCTCTTGCTATTGCTGTCAAAAACCACTGCAAAAATGTTGATCAAATTAATAATTGGTGAATCCGATGAGACAAAAGGATTTGATGAAATGGAAGTATCTGTCCTAAAGGAACTGGCAAATATTATGGGAGGCACATATATAAGCGCTCTTTCAAATTTCCTTTCTATAAAGATAGGGCTTTCCGTCCCTTCACAGGCATATGACATGTCAGATGCAATTATTGACCAGGTATTGGGTCTTATGAGTCCGGATGTCAATGATGTGTTGTTCCTTAAAACAGAATTTACTATTAATGAAGAAAAGATCGATGGTAAAATACTGATATTTACAGACGCAGATTCTCTAAAAAATATGCTTGATGCCATCAACAAGCTGGTTTAGCGGCAGGGAGTTATATTTTTTTATAAATTGGTTGGATGCTAAGCGGTTTAAGTCTATGATTATAATAAACATAATAACAAAGATAGCTTTATACCCTGTCTAAGTAATATGGAATAGAATATGGATACAAATCAAGAAAAAATAATTATAGGAATTGCGGATTATGTTGTTATCCATAACCCGGCGGTTCTTGTGACTATAGGGCTTGGCTCTTGTGTAGGGATCTCAATTCGCGATCCTGTAGCAAGATTCGGTGGCATGGCACACATTCTTCTCCCCAGCATCAAGGAATCGAATAATAAGGATAAACCTTTGAAATTTGCTGATTCAGCTATCGAGATAGTAGTTGATAGCCTGCTCAAGAAAGGATGCGCAAAAACCAGGTTAGAAGCAAAAATAGCTGGCGGGGCAAGTATGTTCAGTTTTGGCACTAATACTATGAATATCGGGGAAAGAAATGTTGAAGCTGTAAAACAAAAACTAAAAGAAATGAATATCCCGTTACTGGCAAGCGATACTGGCTCAAATTACGGGAGGACGATCGAATTCAATATCGCCACAGGTGTCATGTCAGTAAAAAGCGCTTTTAATGGAATTAAAGAGATTTAGTCTTGTAATGCTTAAATAGTAAATGTAATCATATGCTTACAATATGGAAACCAACCGATCGGATTTCTTGAAGCATGCTGCAAGACATTTATTAAGGGAGGAAGCTCCTGAAATACCTGATTTGATCATGAGATTACAGTTACAGGCAAGAGATAAACATATTTCTAAAGATAAAGTACTAAAAGATATTCGTAATGTGCGTCATCAACTCTATTCGGAGTCGTTTAGCGATGAATAAATTTTTTCTTGATACGACCATTAGTATTTGCTAATAATATCTAGATACACACCTTGACCCAACGCTAAGATGGGCGGGTAAAACCTAACATCTATCTTTTGAAATTCCTACAGTTTCGTTCCACGTCCATGAGCGCATAGACCCGCTCACCATCATATAATCAACACGAAAGCGCGGAAGCGGCATCGAGAGCCAGAAGTCGCTGTTTGAGTTCACAGAGGAGAACCCGCCGCTTCGAGAGGCTAACGAGTCTGCAAACACATGACAATTAGTATATCAATATTATATTATAGTTTATGAATGATAATATTTTTCATTCCAAAAGGCAACACTTATATAAAAAGTGAATCGTCTATTTAATAAAAATGGTTATCATGATATCTTCTCGTGCCGAACTCCATAAGTTGATGGAAAAAACAATCAATAAAAATCTACAGTCAATGGAAGAGCGTGGGGAATATCAAGAGTATGCAGTTAAAACCAATATTATTGAATCAAACTGCTCCATAAAGGATATTCCTCTTTCATTTGCTGATTACACTCTTGAAATAAAACCAACTGAAGATAAGTTCTTATATATTATAATTGCAAAAAAAGGATCTGAAAAAATACTGCTTTATCTTGATACTTTCTTTAAGAGATTCTGGAAACTCTATAACATTGAAGAAAGTCTTACAATCAATAGATTCATCGAACAGTTTACAAACACTCTTCTTAAAGTTGATTCTCTATGGATGCCTTATCAGATGTTGAATAACTTTGAAAAGGATTATATCAACATTGGTTTCTCTATAAAATTCAAGCAAGAGATTTTGAAGGATGAAGAGCTTTCTGAAGATGATATTTCTCAACTCACTATGAGGTTATGGTCAAAAGGTTCCTTACCTACAAAAAGTCTCATTAATCTCCTGCAAGAGAATAATTATCCAACTACAAAAACTTCAACACGGTTATTAAATAAGAAGGATGATGAAATAAAGTTCCTTGATGAGGTTTTTTATGACGGGAAAGTCACAGTCAGCAAAGGAACAGATATTGAAGAACACATCCATTTTGTAGATGATATTATTGATAGTTATTCTGAAAAAATGACGCAAATAGAAGATAATAGAATGTATCTTGAATCATCATTTGGAGGCTTCAAGAATAATGGCTATCCATTTGAGATAAAATTCTCAAAAAGCCAGAATATAGAAAGAATCTCAGAAAAGTTGATAAATTCAACATCACCATTTAGGCTTTGGGGAGTTATTCATGATAAATATGATGATTTTCTAAGGATCGCTGGAGTGGATACTCATACAGGCGATAAATTCAACATGGATCTTATGCCTGATCATGCAAGGGTATATCTTCCTAAAGAGGCTTGCGGCAATGTAATATTTAGATTATTTACAAATATCCAGCACTCGCTTGATCCAGGGGTGATGATCAGCGATGAGCACGGAAGTGTCTTTTGATCATCTGGATGTGATCAATTCAGTTCTTAGCCTTGCTTTCAATCTCGAATCATATCCAAATCATCTTTATAAAGCAGGATATCATATTTCAAGAATCGAACCACAATTCAATGTCAATGGAACTCTAAATCCTGATATTTTTTTCATATCCGACGAGAGGGGATTATTTTGTGAATGCAAAAGTGATGAGTATTTTATAGGAAATAATCTTAAACAGTATCAGAAAATTACTATTCGAAACCTTGTTGAAAAAGGTATTGATGTCCCTAAAGAGGAAATGGAATTTGATGTGGGGATATTTGGAAAAGAGAATATCGAATCTTTAAAAGACAGACTTGCGGAGAAAGGAATAACCTATCCACAAGTGGTTATTGATGAATTTATTCAGAAAAGATATGGGGATGATTTTAAAGATCCTGTTCTTCGAGAATTGTTCAGCGAACCAGTAAAAATCAATAGTAAACCACTTCTCATAATAAAATTTGTAGAAGATAGTCCTTTTAAGAAAATCGCACCATTCATATTCAATACATTAATGTCAAGATCAGTATCCAGACGTACAACTTTCACTTCAAGGGAATTAACTGAAGAATCTCTGGGAGAAATCTGGGATCATCTTGATAAGGATTTGCAAAAATCCTTAAATGGAAAAATAAGACGATTTTTGAAACATTGTAAAAGTCATGAATTAAATGATTATCTCAGCAATAGAGAAGATGTCTGGATTATTGAAATAAATGAGCATTGGAAAAGCAGGAAAAAATTCAGCGATGATTGTAATCGTTTGATGGGAAATCTGAGTCAAAAAATATTATTTGATTTTGGATTTGAAGAAGAAAATGAGTAGAAGGATATAAATGTCCAAAATCCCTAAATCCGAAAAGAAATCCATCGAACAATATGACCACAAGGGCAAAGAACGATGCAATAACCCGCCCGTCGGTCTTGTAACCCCTGACACCGACCGCGAAACCGGAAAAAAGACCTATTCCTATGATCCACATCTTGACCCCGCGCTCATCTGGGCAGGGAAAACCGAACACACCTCATTCGACATCCCCACAGTCTCCCTCCACGTCCATGAGCGCATAGACCCGCGCACGATCATCGAATCCGTGAGAAGGCGTGGAAACGGTGTCGAGCGCCAGAAGTCGCTTTTTGAGTTCACAGAGGAAAATCCGCCGCTGCGAGAGGCTATCGAGTTCTACAAACACAGGCACAACTGGTCAAACCGCATGATAGCGGGTGATTCGCTTCTTGTGATGAACTCGCTGATCGAGAAAGAAGGGATGGCTGGCAAAGTACAGATGATCTATATCGACCCGCCTTACGGTATCAAGTACGGCTCCAATTTCCAGCCTTTCGTGAACAAACGCGAGGTGAAGGACGGGAAGGACGAAGACCTGACGCAGGAGCCTGAGATGATAAAGGCTTTTCGTGATACATGGGAGCTTGGGATACATTCGTATCTGACCTATTTGAGGGACAGGCTGCTGCTGGCGCGGGAGTTGTTGACCGAGAGCGGGAGTGTTTTTGTGCAGATAAGCGATGAGAATGTGCATCTGGTAAGGAATTTGATGGATGAGGTGTTCGGGGTGAGGAATTTTGTTAGTTTAATTTATTTCAGTACTACGGGGGGTTTTTCGGCTAATGGTATCAGTCGTGTAGGCGATTATCTTGTTTGGTATTCAAAGAAATTGCAAGATTTGAAATATAATCAACTTTTTTTACCTAAAGAAAACCTTGAAAAAGGCGATTCAGCCTATAAAAATATTGAATTAGCGAATGGAACAAGACGTCCGATGACAAAAGAGGAAAAGGATAGTTCAGTATCAATTCCTAATAATTCGAAAATATATCGTCTTGATAATTTACAAAGTCAAGGGAATTCAAGTCAAGATACACCTTTTGAATTTGAAGGAGTTGTTTATCGTCCAAATCCAAATAGCCATTGGAAGGCTAATTATCCTGATGGAATGGAGCGATTGAAAAATGCAGGAAGAATTGAAAAATTTGGCAATACATTGAGTTATGTGAGATTTCTAAATGACAATATAGTTAATCCATTGACTAATTCATGGATGGATACAAGTTTTGCTGGTTTTGCTTCGGATAAGAAGTATGTTGTCGAGACAAACACCAAAGTCATAGCTCGCTGCCTCCTCATGACCACAGACCCCGGCGACCTCGTGCTTGACCCCACATGCGGCTCTGGCACGACCGCCTATGTCGCAGAGCAGTGGGGACGGCGCTGGATAACGTGCGATACCTCGCGCGTGGCTGTTGCGCTTGCAAAACAGCGCCTCATGACTGTGAGTTTTGATTATTATAAACTGGCGTATCCTGACGAGGGGGTAGGTTCGGGATTCAAATATAAAACCGTGCCGCATATAACGCTAAAGAGCATTGCCACAAATGAGCCTTCGGAGCAGGAGACGCTGTATGACCAGCCGCTTGTGGATAATGCAAAGGCTCGCGTCAGCGGACCCTTTACGGTTGAGGCTGTGCCTGCGCCTGTGGTCAAGCCGCTCTCTGAGATCAAAACTGAGGCGCAGCCTGCTGATGTGTCTGTGGCGCGCTCTGGTGAGACGCTGCGACAGAGCGAGTGGAGCGCAGAGCTTTTAAAATGCGGCATCAGAGGAAAGAACGGGCAGTACATCCAGTTCTCGCGGGTTGAACCTCTTGCAGGCACGCGGTGGCTGCATGCGGATGCTGAGACAAAACCAAATGAACTGGGGGCAGCCACCGTAAAGGAAGGCGCCGCATCGTATGTGCAGCGTGCTGTCATATCATTCGGGCCTGAACATGCGCCTCTGGAACGTCGCCAGGTGGAACTGGCATGGGAAGAGGCACGAACGCTTTTTCCGCGTCCGGGAATGATTATTTTTGTTTCCTTCCAGTTCGATCCTGAAGCTGCAAAAGACATAGATGAGACTGACCCGCAAAAGGTGGGAATGACATTCCTGAAAGTCCAGATGAACACAGACCTTCTCACGGATGATTTGAAGAAAAAGCGCGCAAGCAACGAAAGCTTCTGGCTTATAGGTCAGCCTGATGTGAAATTAGAGAGAATAAAGGATGAAAAGGGCAGGGACAGATACCGCGTTGAAGTCCTGGGTTTTGATTATTACAATACAAAAACAGGTGCGATAGAATCAGGAGGCACGGAAAAGATCGCAGTTTGGATGCTGGATACAGATTATGATGGACGAAGCCTTTTCCCGCAGCAGGTATTCTTCCCGATGGCGGGTGAGAAAGATGGATGGGCGAGGCTTGCAAAGAACCTGAAAGCTGAAATAGACGAGGAACGCATTGAAGCTTATCGTGGTACAGTCTCCCTGCCATTTGATGCCAGGAGGAACGGGCGAATCGCGGTCAAGATCGTGGATGATAGGGGGATCGAGAGTTTGAAGATAGTTGAGGTGAAGTGAAGTGAAGGGAGAGTTTAATAGCAGAATTAAGATAGATGAAATGTGAGTTGATCAAATGCTTCCAGAAAACATTGAACATAAATTAATATCAGAATTAAAAAACAAATTCCATGATGAACTTCACAGCATTGTTTTATTCGGCTCATATGCAAGAGGGACAGCTCAAAAATATTCTGACATCGATATCCTCATAATTCTGAACAGGAAATTTACAGATTGGACGGAGCGAATGAACCTTGAAATAGAACTTCGAAAAAAGCTTTACCGCACAGTCGGTCAGGTTTCTCCAAAAACGGCATCAATCGATGAACTGAATGAAGCGCTGGAGAATTTTAATCCGCTCATACTCAATATCCTCAATTATGGCCTCCCTTTATTCGATGACGGCAGCTTCAATAAACTAAAAGATCATTTTAGATACATAGTACCTGGAAAGGTTGTGCAGCGTGCAGAACACTGGGAGGTCGTGGCTTGAATCAGAACTTTGACATAGCAAAAGCATATCTTATCGAGGCAAACAACGATTTTGATGTTGTTTCTCTACTTATTGAAAATAATAAATTCAGTATAGCTGTATTCCATGCCCAGCAGGCTGTAGAAAAATTGCAAAAAGCATGCCTTGCAGCAGAGGGGGAAATAGGGATATATAAACATGAAATTTTCTCTTTTTTTCTTAACGCTTTTAAAAATAAAATCGAAATTGAAACAATGGCGCTTCTTGAAGAAGCTGTCGTTCCTCTTGAAGAAAATTGGGCAATATCAAAATATCCTGACTGGAGGGTAAAACCGATATGGATACCTTCCCAGCGATACAATCATGATAACGCAAGAATGAATGAAACGAGAATGCAATCGGTTTTTGATATTCTAGTGCCTTTTTTGAAAATAAATTATGATATCGAAGTATGATTTATATGAAAGCATCGAACAGATGGGATTTATTGGAAAACAAACCTCAGATAATGGCGCCCAGAGTCGCGCTTCTGGGCGTCATCATCTGCGGTTAATATTCGTTTCATTTAGTGATATAACCCTGAAAATTCAATTGAAACTATCCCTTGCGTCATTTTCGCAATCTGTGTTCCATCATGGGGTGTATTATCATTCTGAGAAGATAATCCTGAATACATAGGAGATTTATGAAATCCACCATCGACCGCCTCATAATAAACTCACCCTATGAAGAACCCGCCCATTACTGGAGCTATGACCGGGAAACACGCTTTTTCTCTCTCAAAGACGGCAGGCGCCCGGCAGGATATATTGTTGCAACCGAAAATTCAAAAGCTTTCGATGACCCCGGAAAATTCATAGAAATACCTCTTGTCAATAAGATCCGCCAGCGTGTAAAAGCATGGAGCGCCGAATATTCAGGCGTCACCGGGATCACAAAAAGGCTGCTTGAGCACTGGCGAAATCCAGAAGAAAGGGAACACCGCCGCTTTTTCTTTTGCCAGCTTGAAGCCATTGAAACGCTCATCTGGCTCACAGAAGCCCCTGAATCGGAAAAAGTTGGTATTGAAATACCCTCAGATGGCGGTTTGTTCGGGCGCCTGTGTTCCAAAATGGCGGCTTTGGAACATGGCAATGGGCAGTATCAAAAGATCCCGCCGATGTCGCCGGTATCATAAATACTATTTTTTTAGCGTGTCAACCTGCTGTTTTGTCCTGATTAGGCAGACTAACTATTCCTAATCAGTGATGGCTTTCGTGCCCTTCATCATGCAAAACACATTCGGCACATTCGAATTGCAATGTAGTGTGAAGTATCTGGAACCTGTCTTTGACGGTTTTGTTTATATTGCTTATTAATATCTCTGTCTGCTGCACATGTATCCTGTCCACAAGCACATGCGCGCTCATGGCATGGATATTGGAACAGATGCTCCAGATATGGATATCATGGATTCCTTTTACGCCGTCTATTTCCATCAATACTTTTGTAAGAGTATCGGCATCAACGTGCCGGGGAGCAAATTCAAGAAGTATCCTGACTGAGCCGGTAACAAGCGTAAACGCCCCGTAAAGAAGCATTGCGCCGATGGCGATACTAAGCACAGGATCAACAACAGTCTTTCCGGTGAATATGATAACCACAGCTCCGGCTATCACTGCTATGGATGCAAGAGCGTCTCCTATTACATGGAGGTATGCCCCTTTTATATTCAGGTCATGATGCCCGTGCAATTTCAAAGCCACCCACGCATTGACCGCAAGTCCGATCGTTGCTATCACAAGCATTTCCTGGCCCTTTACTGCAGGCGGATCCAGTATCCTTCCATATGCTTCATAAAAGATGAAAACTGCAATCCCTATGATCGTTAATCCATTGATAAGGGCGGCAAATATCTCAAATCTGTGATACCCGAATGTCATATTGCTGTTTGACGGGCGGGCTGATATTCGTATGGCTCCGTAGGTGAGAAGTAAGGCTATAACATCCATTAATACATGGGCTGAGTCAGAAAGGAGAGCCAGGCTGTTTGACAATATCCCTCCTGCTAATTCAAGGAAGAAAATAAGAGTTGTCAGGAGAATGGCGATTTTCAGGTTTTTATCGATGTTTTCCATTATTGATTATAATGATTGGCCGGATAATAAGATATTTCTATAGGAAAATCAAACGTATGAACATGTTAATAGAACAAATAAATCTTGAAAAAGGGTGCGGGATAGGACTAAAGATGGATATGGAACATGCTCCTCTGCTTGTTATTCGCGCAGGCTGCGGTTTTGTAATGTGCGGATATCTCAATATGGATATAGCCAATAAACTGGGGGATGTCGCTGTAAGAGTTACAGGTGTCAGAAGCTTTGAGGATGTATTGAACGCAAAAGTAGTGGATGTCTCTGAGGCCGCAAAGAAACGAGGGATAACGGCTGGAATATCGGCAAAAGAAGCGCTAAACATGATGTTTTGAAAAAAACAATAGTTCCCATCTTAGTTGACATTCACTTATATTTTTAGACTAAATTGCCTTTGGGTGAAACTACGACCAACATAATATTTGGAAACCGCAGTGCTGTGCCGCTATCTCCTTCATTCAAATGAAGCGGTACGGCATTGAGCGAGTGTCCCATCTCAATACCTGCCCGCGAGTGTCGGTTTGCTGCGTGTTATGCGAAGACATGTCGCTGTTCACGGAAAAATTCTTCTCAGTTCGGTCACTGTTTGCTGCAGTCGCGCTGCATGTCTCGCCTCGTCTCCGATGACCATTGCGTCTGCATCGACTACGAACAAATTGACTCCACTGTTCCTGTAAAACGTTTGGAGATCAGGTACCATCAAAGTCGCGTGATGATCCCACTTGAACACAAGCAAGAAGAGATGGATCTCATCAAATCTAGTGAAAATATTGCGCCTAAGTATCTGGAGTGAATCGTTGGTGGTCTCTCTGGTCGGGCAGAAGGCGCATAATAGATTGTCGTCACGGCTGGGAGTTTGGTTCATTCTCCGCTGCAGTAGCCCGACATATTTTTTTTCAGAAAAATCATCATTGGAGTGTGATTCGACGGCAAAGTCCGCCGTGATATTAGAGATTCGATAGATCGTGCCGAAATCGAACCTTCGTTGCCCAAAGAGATCACGGATGAGGGTTGATTTGCCCCAATTGTTGAAACCTGTAATCAAGATTGCTGATGCCATTTGTGCTCCTTAAGGTGCAAAATGCGCCTAACTCCTTCATATCCGAACTCACGTTCGCATATCCTTCTATTCTGGCATAATATACGAACTTAGATCTACCGTTTATTGTTCCTTACCTGTTCCATGGCAAACCCTACATATACCATGACCGAAAAGATTTCCCCAATCCTTCCCAGAACCACCACAGTGACGACAGTTTTTTTTCTTAGTCATCGCTCTATTATCAATATTTATTTCTACATGTGCCATATTTCATCACATGTTTTTAATACAGCTTAGATGGTATATCAATTTTCCTGCTTGAGATTCAGTCTCATAATAATACATGTTTATAGTTTCCTATACGTTTTAACAATCAAAACTACGTTCAATACTTGAAGGTGGAATTAAATTTGAATTAAATTTAACTGAACTTTCATTTTGGGATTTGTAATCAAGTTTAATATCCTCAAGCATAATATCAGTTTTTTTACCCCCTTTTGATTAAACCGAAATCTATTTATACAAATCTGTATACATATAGTAATTGTACACAAACAAATAAAATTTGTAATAAACATAAGTTTGTGTAATTGATTAAGGAGGAAAATATATGAACAAATCAATTAAAAAGGTGGTTTTGATGCTTTGTTTATTGAGCATATTTATAGCATCGATACCGAGTGCCATAGCAGAAGGAAATCAGACAAATCAAACGAACGCTACAGTAACGCCTACTGTGACTGTAACTGCAATTCCGACCCCAATTATAACTACTACTGTTTCGCCAACCGCTGTTGGTGAAAAGAAATTCAGGGTTGGCCCAACTGTCCGGCTTAGACCACTGAATTCCAATATTGAAAAAGATAAAGATGGTATTGTTGAAATTTTTTTGAATAATCCAAGCCTCAATGACATTTCATTAGAGGTAGATATGTCGGTCAGTGTCCCTTCAGGGATTTATATTTACGGAGAAGATGGAGGTATGTCCGGAGGTGCTGGAACTGTAATAGGGCATTTTTCAGTACCGCCCGGATCATCCAGGACAATTACACTTCACATTAAAGGAACAGAAAAAGGTGACTTCCCTGTGCATTTCGGTGGAATGTATTGGCCTGAGGGAGATAAAGATAAATGGAATCCAATCAGCCTTGATAATTCATTTAAGGTTATTGAACCTTCAGCTTCAATTCCTACCCCAACACCGGAACCAGGAACAGAACCAAAGAAAGAACTACCATATACCTGGATTATTCTGGCAGCAGTAGTTCTTGGTGGCATTGGTATAATCTTTGCACTCGGAAGAAAACCCCCAAAGAATGAAGTAATCATAGAGCAATAAAGCTCTCTGGTGAGTGAATCAAATGAAAAAAATCAGGGTAAGCTTAAGTGGAAACGGAAAGGTCACAATAAAGCTAAAAAAAGAGAGACCTCAAGAAGAAATACGAAAGGAGCTTGCCTCCTCAACAGGTGGCTTCCTCCTTTCATCTTCCCTGATAAACCAGATTGAAATAAGAGTGGAATCTGTGTTCAGACCAGGGCAACCAGATGTTGAAATCGTATATGCACTAACCGGTTCCAGGCCGGATTATCCTGAAATGCTCCATAAGTTTTCATCAAATGAGGTGGTTGCACATGCAACGCCTGAGAGAATATCCGCAGTGACTGAGAAAATGGCTGAACATATACTTAAAGAAAGACCTGATGCCCCAAAAATAATCGTGGCAGCGCATACCCATCCAGATGCTGCGGCAGAATTATCTCAACAGGATAAAGGCAGCATAGTCAGTATAGCACGCAGATTAAGGGAACTTATTCCAACTACAAATGTGATTTTTGCTGTGCATGCTGTAAGCAGCGAATCTCCAAGACCAAGAACGATGCCCATGAAGATAGCAGGAAACAGGATAAAATGGAGTAGCATCACAAGAACTCATGAGTTAGCATTTTTCAATGAAAATTCAGAACCTGTTGAGGTGACGATATGAGCAGCATCGCAAAGCTCAAAGCACTCCTCGAACTGGATGAGGGGGGAGAAGAGATAGCAGAGAAAATCGTCGGGCTGCTTGTGGATGACGGGAAGAGAAATCTTTTTGTCACAAGGCTTGGTGAGATCGCAAGTCAGCTTCGGGAGATGGATACGAAACCGGAATTAACGGATGCTGAGGAGGCTGTTATTAGGTTCGTGGTCGATGCTAAAAGACCTGTTACAACAACTGAAGTTGCTGAGAGTATTGGAAAAGATTTCCCAAGCTTAAAATACAGGACGCACACATCGGCAGCTTTAAATTCTCTGGTGAGCAAAGGAATTCTCGGAAAATATAAGGATGGTTACAGCTACTACTTCACTACCCCAAGGGAAGCAGTAACAGTAAGGCTTAAGAAAAGAGGAGAGGAACAGGAAAAATGCTCAGTGGTAGATATAGCAAAGGAAACAGGGATGCCGCTTGGTACGGTATTGAATGTGATTGAGGAAATGATGGAGGGCTGAAAATGATTGGGATGATGCAAGTGAGAATGAGGACTTTTGATACTGATTTATTAAAATAGTTGATAGGAGGATAAAAAATATGAAAAACACACGCAATAGGGAGTTTATGATGCACACCATTGCTCTTTGCTTTCTCGCCGCGCTTCTGCTTGCCGGGACGGCGCTGGGCGAAGTATCGAGAGATGGGCTTGTTGGGGAATGGCTTTTTGATGGGGATGCGAAGGATACAAGCGGGAATGGGAATGATGGGACGATTTATGGGGCGAGTTTTGTGGATGGAAAATTTGGAAAAGCGCTGAGTTTTGATGGGGTGAATGATTATGTTGATGTTCCCAGGTCAAATAATCTTGATATAAATGGAAAATTATTAACTGACTATACAATTGAATTGTGGTTTAAGACATCTTGTCAAAACTGTGGGATATTTTCTATAACTCAGGGAAGTTCAACACCACCATCACCGGCTCATGACAGACATATTTATTTAAATAATGGCAATCTATGTCAAAGGATATGGAATAACCAGGTTATATGCACTTCCGGTACCAATTACGCTGATAGCAATTGGCACCATGTTGCCCAACATGTTCAAAAAGGCATAGGACAAAAAATATATGTTGATGGTGTCCAAAAAGTGGCAGGTACAAAAGATATTTCAGATTTCAATTGGGCCGACAAAATATGGATTGGCTATTCAGGAGATGCCTCGTCTGGTTATTTCAACGGTCTCATCGACGAAGTCCGCATCTACAACCGCGCCCTGAGTGCAGATGAAATAAAAGCGAGTTACGAAGGCGAGCAAACCGCCCTCTCAATCACAAAATCCGCCTCCCCCACCTCAATAAAACAGGGGCAGACCGCGACCATCACCTTATCTGTAAAAAACACAGGCACAACTGAAATCAAAGACATAGAAATAAAAGACACATTACCATCAGACGTAACTTATGTCAGCGGCGAAACCTCAAAAACATATTCCTCTTTAGCACCAAAAGACTCACGAGAGTTCCAGTATATCGTGCAAATAAACCAGGCTGGAACATTTAATTTAAATCCTGCAGCTGCAACATTTGCTGATGTGAACGGAAATTATTTCTCAGCAAAATCAAACACGGCAGCTATCAATGTTATCGCATCTATTGCTGGAACTTCTGTCCCCACTTATGCCCCAACTTCTGTTGCGACATCAGCCGCTGCAACTACATCGCTGGCAGTTAAAAAAGAAGCATCTCCTTATTCCATCAGGCAGTACCAGACAACAACGGTATCCATTAAAATAACAAACAGCGGAACTTCAGATATTAAAGACATTGAAATTATCGACGCCATCAAACCCAATTTCGACTTGATCAGCGGTGACTTCCCGAATCCGAAAAAATACAATTCACTAAGTGCTGGGGAATCAAGAGAACTCCAGTATATTTTAAAGCCTAAAGAATCAGGCAACTTCAATCTGGGCGCTGTAACAGTTTCTTATTCGGATGAGAGAGGAAACATCAAGGTTATAAGCTCTGAGTCTGTTTCACTTACAGTAGTTCCATCTCCGCAAGGCGATGGTGAATCCATTCCAGCGGCGCAGACTTCCAAAACAGCAAGTGTCAACCTTCATGGCGAGAAAACAGACGTTGTAATGGGCGAGGATATCCTGCTTCGGCTCTCAGCAGTGAATCTCATAACAAAGCCGAAAATGCATGTGCAGGTTATCATCATACCGCCATCCGGAATGAGCGTCACATCATCAGAATTCAGCAAGTCTGCTGCGGGGCAGTTCACAACTAATTACCAGCTTGAACCGGGCGATGGGAAAGATATTGAGGTGAGGATACGATCAAATCAGGTCGGGGATTTCAATGTGAATGGCAGGATCATTTACTATTTCGGGGATGAGAAAGAGAAAGCTGAGGATCAGACACTGAATCTGCCGATAAAGGTGAGGAAAGAGGCAGGTCAAACGGAATCCTCAGAAACTGGTGAAAATAATGTTGGAACCGCTTCAAAAACTCCTGGATTTTCAGGAGAATTTGCACTTTTTGGGATATTGTTCGTGGTGCTATTGATCAAAAAGAGAAGGTGATTGAGTGACTCAAAAGATAAAGAAAATTGTAGTGATGGCTTTTGCCATGATTATGATGCTGGCTGGAATGCCTGCGAGTGTTCAGGCGCAAACAGAAACCGGGCTTGTTGGGGAATGGCATTTTGATGGTGATGCGAAGGATTCGAGCGGGAATGGAAATGATGGAACGATTTATGGGGCGACTTTTGTGGATGGGAAGGTGGGGAAGGCGCTGAGTTTTAGCGGGGGTGAGTATGTAAAAATTTTACATTCTAATAGCTTAGATATCACTGATAAAATCAGTATTGAAGCATGGATTAAGCCATTTGATAAACAACCAAATGATTACCCTACAGTTTTAACCAAACATATTGGGATAACTCCTGGAGCACAATATCAGCTGGGATTAGGAAAAATGGAATCTGGATATAAAATCAGATTTTGTGCTGAACCCAATTTAGATGTATGTCAAATGGGGAATAAAGTTATTGAAGTGAATAAATGGAATCATATTGTGGTCACATTTGATGGAAACAAAGTCGGATATTACTTAAATGGCATAATTGACAAAGAATTTATTATGTATGGCCCACTGCATAGTTATTTAGCTGATATAGGAATTGGTGCATCATCTTACAATACGTGGTCCTTCGGCGGTCTCATCGACGAAGTCCGCATCTACAACCGCGCCCTAACCGCCTCTGAAATAAACGAACTTTACGAAGGCGAACAAACCGCCCTCTCCATCACCAAATCCGCCTCACCCACCTCAATAAAACAGGGACAGACCGCGACCATCACCCTCACTGTAAAAAATACAGGCACAACTGAAATAAAAGACATCGAAATCAAAGACACATTGCCAGCAGACGTAAATTATGTCAGCGGCGAAATCTCAAAGATATATTCCTCCTTAGCCCCAAAAGACTCACGAGAGTTCCAGTATATCGTACAAATAAACCAGGCTGGAACATTTAATTTAAATCCAGCGGCTGCAACCTTTGCTGATACAAAAGGAAATTATCAATCCGCAAAATCAAACACAGCAGCGATAAATGTTATCGCATCTATTGCTGGAACTTCTGACCCCACTTCTGCTGGAACACCAGCCGCTGCAACTACATCGCTAACAGTTAAAAAAGAAGCATCTCCATATTCCATAAGACAATATCAGATGACTAACATAACCATCCAGATCAAAAATACTGGCACTTCAGAAATCAGAGACATTGAAGTTGGGGATTCAGCTAATTCAAATCTTGAGTTGATCGGTGGTGATTTCCCCAATCCTAAGAAATATAACTCATTGAGTCCCGGAGAATCAAGAGATATCCGGTATATCTTAAAATCCAAAGAAAGCGGCACTTTTATCCTGAATCCGGCAACAGTTTCTTATTCTGACAATACAGGGAACATCAAAGTCGTTAAATCAGAGCAAATATCTCTTACAGTCGTCCCATCTTCAGAAGGCTCTCCCGAAATTTCATATCCCTCCGATATTGGCAGCAGTTCAGCAGTGCTGCTTCATGGACAAAAAACAGATGTGGTTCTAGGCGAGGACATACTCCTGAAACTCTCAGCGGTGAATCTCATAACCAAACCGCCCATGAGCGTTCAGGTCATGATATATCCTCCTTCTGGTATGAGCGTCACAGGTTCTGAATTCGTAGAATCAGGAGCGGGTATCTACACGACGAAATATACCTTGAATCCAGGTGATGGTAAAGATATAGAGGTACATATAAAAACGAACCAGGTCGGTGATTTCAATGCTAAAGGGAGGATCGTTTATTACTTTGGCGATGAAAAGGCGAAGGCTGAGGATTATACGTTGAATCTGCCGATAAAGGTGAGGAAAGAGATTGGCTCTGACACGACACAGACTCAAACACCCGTACAAAAATCACTTCCTGGATTTGGACTATTCACTGGCATAAGCGGATTATTTTTGCTGGCGAAAATCTTAAAGGGGAAGCGGTGATAGAAATGTTAAGAAATATAATATTAAATAATACATATACAGTGAGGAAATGACATGGAAACGATTCACATACATAACATTGTTGAGAAAGATGGCGAAATTTTTGTAAAAGGACTGCCCTGTAAACACGGACAGCATGTGGAGATGATCGTGTTAATTGAACATTCGGATGCGCACTCATTATCGGCTCACAGGCTGCGCCACTCTGGATTAGTCGGGTTGTGGAAAGATCGCAAGGATATTGAGGATAGTGTATCTTATGCTCGTCAACTCAGGGAAAAAGCACAAAGGAGACGGGAATGATTATTCTGGACACCGATGTGATGATAGATGGGCTTGTGGGGGAATGGCATTTTGATGTAAAAAAAATCGAGGAGGTACTTGAACATGGATGAGGAACTAAAATGGTTTGCTTCTGCAGACCTGGATAAATATGCGGGTAAATATATTGCAATAATTGGCAAAAAGATTGTTGCATCCGGCAACAATGCAAAAGAGGTATGGAATGCTGCAAAAGCAGCATTTCCCGACAAAACACCTACGCTTGCAAAGATTCCAAAAGAGGAAATGTTAATACTTGGGGTTACAAATGGAAATTGAATTTTCATATCGAAAGGAAAACTCAAAACTGATTGGAGTAATTTATAGACCTATTGCAAAAGTCGAGTTTAAATCAAGCATGGGCTGGGTGCCAGAATTAATGTACGTGGATTCAGGCGCTGATATAACACTAATTCCAAAATCCCTTGGTGATCTCCTGGGTTTTGATATCCAAACGGAAGAGATACATGATGTGCGAGGTGTTGGAGAAACTGCAATACCTGTGATTTTGAAAAACATCGAGATTAAACTTGGTGAATACGTTTTTAATTCGAGAGTTGCCTGGGCTCTCATTGAGGAAGTTCCACCCCTGCTGGGAAGACTGGATGTTTTTGATCAGTTCGATGTAAACTTTACCCAGAAAGAAAAGAAGGTTGTATTCAGGAGATAAATCATGGTGAAAATATGAAAGAATTGATTCCAATTTGCCCAAACTGTGGCGGCGAAGTAATTGAGAAAAAAGTAGAGAAGCTTGTTAAAGGAGCCACCAGCGAATACCGCATTATCGGGCATACCTATGCATACAATGAGGCTTTTGCATGAAAAATCATATTTTGACAATAAGGCTATGGAGATAAATCTTGGGGACGAACGTATCATGGTCTTGCATGCCAAGTATTCTGCTGATAAGATTCGAGAGAAGGCTATGGTAAAACGCATTGATATCTTCGGACTTATAGCCAAACTAATACAGCGGGTTCAACCAGAAGATATTAAAATCTCAACGTTCCAGAAACGCTTGGAACCTTTCTGGTTTGTGGCCGCTTCATCACGCTATATATATGATAGACGTCATAAATATCACATCGAAGTCGCACCAAAAGTACATGCGGTGACTGTTCATGGGAACAAATATTCGGTTATAGGTGAAGGTAATAATGCTATTGAATTAGAGGCTTTGGATCATTGTACTGAAGAATTCAAGCGTGAATTAATTGTCGATGCATTTAACGGGAATGTCGTGGATTTTAAAAAATATTTGAGTTATCCGAAATCTGAAGTTCCAGATATTGCAGCGCTGAAAAACGATGGAACTATCGTTGTACCGCCTGAAATTCTCAGTTCCTTTGTTGTTCGTAAAATGGTATTGCAACTGATAAAAACTATACAGGCGGACGCGGTACACGAAGAAAAAATCAATATCAGTGAAGTAACGCTTTTCTATCGTCCAGTATATGCCGTTGAGTATTTCTGGAAAGACAAGAATAAAAAAAAGGTTGTTGAATTTGACGCATTGACAGGTGAGGCTAAATTAGAGGATGGCGCTATTAAGAAACAGGTTACGAAAGTGTTAGAAAACAACAATTTCTTTGATTTCAGTGCTGATGCTGCAGGTACATTGATACCGGGTGCAAACCTTGTGGTAAAATTGGGCAGGATGGCAGCAAGTAAGGTGATCCAATAATGTTAAGAGTAAATTCCCAAAAATTAGTCATCTGATAATATCCGGCTTTTCACAGACGTCCAATTTCTTGCAGATCTCGCAACCTGTCCTGCATGGCTCGATATGTATCAATATTGAAAGGTTCGGGATCTTTTCTTTTATTTCTTTTTCAAGATGGTCGCAGAAATCATGCGCATCCACAACATTCTGGTTCTTGGGCACTACAAGATGCAGGTCAACGAATCTCTCAGCGCCAGACATCCGTGATCGCAGGTCATGGTATTCCGCATATTGTGAATAATGGTCATGAATTATTGACTGAATGATCTCTTCTTCTGTATCAGAAAGTTTTACGTCCATGATTCCTGACACTGAACGTTTTGTGAGGTCATATGAAGCCTTGAGGATTATTATGCCAACGATTATTGCCATGACCGGGTCAAAAATGGAATTCCCGGTAAGCTGAATAAGCACAAGACCTATAAAGACGCCGACTGATGTATATACATCCGTCGTCAGATGATATGCATCAGCTTCAAGAGCGATGGATTCTGACTTTTTTGCAACTGCCATTATTCTTCTTGAGACATAATAATTTACGAGAGCGGATATTCCCATAACCACAATACCAATGCCTATAAAATCATTTTCAATATCCAGTCGTCCTTTGATTATTTGATCACTTGCTTTATATATTATTATAATTGCAGCGATAAAAATTAAAAAAGCTTCGATAGTGCCTGATACATTTTCAAATTTCCCATGACCGAACCTGTGTTCATCATCAGCCGGTTGACCTGCTTTCCTGACAGAATAATTGGCTATAACGGCAGCTAGGAGGTCTATACCCGAATGGAGGGCTTCAGAGAGTACGCTTATTGAACCCAGGGAAAATCCAACGGCGAGTTTTATTACCAGTAGCAGGGTATTTGAATAAATAGAGAGTCTTGCAACGGATGTAATTTCCTTATGAGCGGCAAAATATTTGTGGTTTGATTCTGGCATTTATGGAACGCATAATAAACGTATTACTATAAGGGATTTTTGATATTGAAAATCTTCAAGATTCACTCAAACAAGTCAATTAGGTTATGGGAAAAGGTAGGTTAAAAACTTTGTATAATACGCCCCGACTGGGAATTGAACCCAGGTCTTAAGATCCGCAATCTCAAAGGATATCCTCTACCCCATCGGGGCTCTGTGCCACCTCATTCATTCTTGATATATTAAAGGTTATTGAGATTTCGTTTTTCAAGTTCAAGTAATCTTGTTTTTATAAAACTGCTCTCTTTGTTTCTTTTTCCTGCATATCCCGTTGTTTCCAGACCTTCTCCAATCGTTCCCTTGTCAGCGAGAAAACCTTTTTGATATTTTCGGGGTTGCATAATTCAATGTCTTTTCCACAATCAGACGATTTTTTCGTACATTTTTTCGCAAGATCATGGCATTTCTCTTCAAGAGCAGGCAGAGTAATTTCGATAGCGATTTTTATATCCGAGCATGTGTTCTCTATTGCTCCCGTGAGCATTGCCGGAATAAGCTGTGTCCGGATCGCCATTAGCCGTTTACAAGGATCAATTGTAACCATTTTTAAGCCTCCTATATTAACTAAATCCAAATAGTTCCTGCACTATAATTATGTTACCCATGACCAAAAAAGATGTAATAATAATCGGAGCGGGCGCATCAGGCTTGATGTGTGCCATCGAATCAGGAAAAAGAGGTCGATATGTCCTTGTTCTTGACCACGCTTCAAAGATAGGGCGAAAAATACATATTTCCGGAGGCGGAAGCTGTAATTTTACGAATATCAATACATCTCACACAAATTTCGTATCAAATAATCCACACTTTTGCAAATCTGCGCTTTCCCGTTTCAAGCCCCGCGATATTATCACCATGCTTGAAAAACATGGCGTGAAATATGAGGAACGAGAACAGGGCCAGTTATTCTGCGCCGGAAGTTCTGAGGATGTCATACGGATGCTGGAGAAGGAATGCAATGATGCCGGCGTACAAACTATACTAAATTGTAAGATCCTGGAAGTGAAAAAATTGGATACTGCTGAAAAGACTGGCCAGATTGGCCTGAATGATCAGTTCATAATATCCACAGATCATGGAATATTTGAATGCGAGTCTCTCGTTATCGCGACGGGGGGATTGGCGTATCCGCAAATAGGAGCTTCAGGCACAGGATACATGATAGCAAAACAGTTCGGCCTGAAAGTTACAGAAACAAGACCCGCTCTTGTTCCTTTCATTTTTTCCAGGCAAGACTCGAAAATATTTGGTGAATTAAGCGGTATTTCAATCGATGCATCCATCAAATGCCGCAATATGACTTTTCGGGGAAGCGTTCTCTTCACACACAGGGGACTTAGCGGCCCTGCAATTCTCCAAATTTCATCATATTGGAAGGAGGGCGATGCTATCGTGATTGATCTATTGCCTGATGTTGATATATTCAGGTTTTTTATTGAAAAACAGCAAAACAAAAGCAAGACCGAGATGCATAACCTGCTTTGTGAATTTCTCCCAACACGTCTTGCAAAGAACTGGTGCGATTTGAAAATACAATCAAAACCAGTCAACCAATATAATGAAAAAGAATTCCAGAAAATCGCTCATCAGGTTCATAACTGGGAGATCACGCCGAAATCTACAGAGGATTATAGGACGGCTGAGGTCACACTTGGTGGGATCGACACGAACGAGCTCTCATCCAAGACTATGGAATCAGTAAAGGTAAAAGGGCTCTATTTTACAGGAGAGGTCATAGATGTGACGGGGCAACTTGGCGGTTATAATTTGCACTGGGCATGGGCTTCCGGCTTTGTGGTAGGGCAGTATGCGTGAGACAAGAAAACGATACTACTGGCGCATGGAGTGGGTATCCGCGCAATCCTTATCCGCGTTCTATGCCCTGATTTCTCGCACTAAAAGAACATGAATGTCTTTTCCGCTTTTATCTTTTCATCCACTTCTTCTTCGTACCTCTTCTTCAAAATCGCGATCTCATCCTTTGATAACCTGTTTGCCATCGGGCATCGCTCATCAATGGCATTAATATCAATAACAGGATATAGCCTGCATAGTACGGGTCGGCATTCGTATATGCGGCAGCGATCCTCTTTATTTAAGAAGATACACCGCCCTTTGATCATTTTTACCGCAAAATAGGTTCCATGCTCGCCCTTAACTTTTCTAAAATATCTTTTCGGGTCAAGCTCAATGTTATATTTTATCCTGGCATTTGATACAAGCCCCGAAACCTCATCTATTGTGAGCACTGCGCAGTTATGGCAGCACAGGGATTTGCATATACTGATATCGCAATCCCAGGTATTTTCCTGCTCACTACCAGTTTTCGGCAAGCACTTCATAATGAGCCTGGGGGTGCTTGCATGCAGGGCATTCATCCGGCGCCTCTGTGCCTTCATGTATATATCCGCAGTTCCTGCAGTGCCATTTTACACTCTTGTTCTTTTTAAAGAATGACCCCGATTTTAAGATATTAAACAGCTCACGGTAGCGTCTTTCGTGAAACTGTTCAGCCTCTGCTATTTCTGTGAATGATTCAGCAACTTTAGGAAATCCCTCTTCTTTTGCGATTTTCGCAAACCCTGGATAAAGTGTGCCCCATTCAAGTTTTTCACCTTCTGCCGCCGCGAAAATATTATCAGAAGTCTTCTCGATGACTCCTGCCGGGTACTTTGCCGTTATTTCAACATCCCCGCCCTGCAGATGTTTGAAGAATATCTTGGCATGTTCCTTTTCGTTATCCGCGGTCTCAAGAAAGATCGCGCTTATCTGTTCAAATCCTTCATTCCTTGCTGCGCTTGCAAAGTAAGTGTATCGGTTCCTTGCCTGTGACTCTCCTGCAAAAGCTGCAAGAAGATTTTTTTCGGTTCTGCTTCCTTTGAAATTCATATATTTTAACCTAATTGGCTTTTTGATTTATAAAGGTTGCAAGTAGAAATAAAGCTTCTTAAAATTGTTCACTCAGTCAGTCGATATCTTTATATACATTAATATTATTATAGGTTCTTGCGATGGGCAGGATATTTTTTTTAAATACACTAACCCCCACTCCCCAACCTGTCCATCGTGATTAATTTTATAAGATTTCGTTTTTCTCAGTATATATCACAACTGAGTTTCCTCTATAGCAAAAGCCCCTCTTCCACAATCCATACATGATACCATCGCTACTCCTTTGATAAAATCAGCATTTTTTAGCGGTATTAAATGTTTGCATTTTGGGCATTTATACCGTGTGTCTTCAATCATATAAGCCACCAAGTTCAAAAGTGCTTTCACCGCAATTCTCGCATATTCTCCTCTTCATTATAATTCCAGTTTGAATTAAATTATTCATAATTACCACCCTTTCTTAATGATTATTCATTGATATAAAACTTATCATGATTATTCATGAAAAACTAACTAAAAACGGCAAAGGCATTATTCATGCCTTCATCCCCTGAGAACCTTAACTCAATAACGAATTGATGATCGCATCCATATTATTGACCATCTGGGTCACATCCTCATTAGTCATTTCAGGAGTAACTTTAAGATTCCCGTTTATAATTATGGTTGGTGTCTCATCCACCAGGAAGCTCACAGAATCGGCAATATTTTTATCAGCTTCTGCTTTTGCGTCACCGTTCTTCAATGCTGTAACAAATTCATCTCCAAGACCCACACTTTTTCCAATATCTCCCAGTTGGAGCTCACTTGTGATGTCTCTTTTTTCAACCCACAGTGCTTTGAAGATTGCATCCTTCATCTCCTCACCTTTTCCCATCCTATTTGCGAGGATATATGCTTCATTGCTTTTCGTTAATGCCGGGTCTCCCTTCATATTCTTCCAGAGCATTGGCTTATAGGTTATTTCAATCTTGTCGCCGTACTTTTTCTTAAGAGCCGGCAATTGTGAATTGAGAGTATTACAGTGACCGCAGTTGAATCTTAAGAATTCAGTTATTATTACTTTTCCTGGTTCATAAGTGCCCGGTTTATTCATTGTACCGAACTTTCCTGCAGTCGGTATTTTCGCTTTCACATCATTACTGGATGAGGAATCGGTATTATTAGATGTTGAGCCGGAATAGGTATAAACCGCAAGAGCAGCTATAACCAAAACAGCGAGTCCAACATAGACCCACTTCATGCTGGCTTTCTTTTCAGGAATTTTTTGCTTCTTTTTTGCCATGAATCTCGTTTAATAGAATTATCTGTTATAAATATTGTGTTTCGTATTTCTTGCCGTCAGCGGAGGGCAATTTCAGTTGTACGATTTTATCGTACAACTGAAATCAAGAAATTTTCATGTCGCCCCCACTACATCTCACCATTTTTTGCAGCCCACCTGGAGTATCTATTTTAAGGGTATGTACAATTTATACATACCCTTTATTCAGATGTTCAGTTCTTTGTTTCAAATGCAGATGCGAACTCCCTTTGCGGCGCATGCCCCCAGCCCCAAAAGGCGCCCCAGGTTTCCGCTCTTTGCGAGCTGGGAGGAAACAAAATTAACAACGAACTGCGACGAACTCCACACGAACTCACGCTACCGGTGTTCTTTTCATTTTTCATCGGTTAAGAAATATGGTGTGTTTACTTTGCACATTTATTCTAATAGTTATTAATTTATCATGTTTTGAGATTAGTATCAATCGAACACGGATGACGCGGATTACGCGGATTTTCACGGATCTGCGCGCATCCGCGTCAACCGTTGCGCCAGTTGACGTCGCCCACACGTATGGCTCTGGCCATACGTGGAGATCCGCGTCATCCGCGCAATCCGCGTTCTATACCATGATTTTTCTCTTAACCGATTACACATGGAGCAGTTTCATGCCAACCGCAAATTTCCGAACAGAGGGGGCGCAGAACTATCGCCAAAACACGCATGAGGAGGGCGAAACATAAAAAGCGGGGGCGAGGGGCTTCAAACCTGGGATTGTCCGTTCATCCTATTCAATCTTATTATCTGAATTTTCTAATTATCTCATTAACTAATTTCTAACTAATTGTTAACTATTTTTTATGCATGCGTAGATCTATTTTTAATTATTTTGTCTTCAAATTAACTAATTAATTAACTAATTTATTCTTTTCAAAGCCCAATATCCAGATAGTCTTGTTCCAGTATGGATTACCTTTCCATCTCTTTTTAATTCTTGCAATAGATTATTTATATCCAGTTGTTTCAAATCAGGAAAAACATCGAGGAAGTCTTTTATAAATCCCTTTTCATTTTTTCTAAGATGATTCAATATTAACTCTTTTTTTTGGTCACGGGATAAACCGGTAAGTCTGGTATGTATTCCAACTCTTCCTTCACGAGTATAATATTCATGGGATAATATATATTTCGCTCCCCTTGTTCTGCCAACTTTTTCAATGATACCAATATCTAAGAACTTTTTCCTAAATTCAGAATCAGTAACCATTTGATGCTTGCGAATTTTTTCCAATTCATATATTTCTTCGAAAGATAATATTATTTCTTTGTCTTTTGTTACTCTTTCAAGAAACAAGATAAATTCTTTATCTTTAACTTTAGCAGGAATCTTTAGCCGAACAGAAAAGGAATCACTTTCTGATAAATCTGGCAAGCCTTTTCTCATTTGAAAATGTCAAATAGTCTTCTCTTTTTGCTTTCTGTGCCCATTGTTTTTTGAAATTTTCCAGAGCCTTTTCGTCCAGGTCAGCCGGTGAAATTCCATCGATGATCTTATGGGAAAAATCAGGCTCATTTTCATTAAAGATGGCTCTAAGGGTCATCTCATCCATTTCAACAAGTGATTCACCTGCCCGCATGGGATAAGTATAGGCTCCAGAAGATCGGATCGGTCTGCCACGAGAGCGCGATGGTATGTGAAAAATCAAAACTCTTCCCTCTGGATGAAGCAGCTCTTCCACATCAACTCTTATTTTGATTTTGGTGAACAGATCATGAGACAATTTGTTATCAGTTCCTTTGAATGCGTTTGTCCCGGCCACTTTACCGTCCGGACCAACGCCAAGGATCAGCTTCCCACCTCCCTCATTTGAGATAGCAGCGCAATAATCCGGCAGGTCTTTATCTACATTGAAGCTGTTTTTTGCTGTTTTGAATTCAAGAACCGTCCCTTCAGGAAGTTTAAGCCATTTATTGAATTCATCGATAGCGTTTGAGTCTATATTAGGCGTTTGTGTTCACCACCTGGGATTTGACTTCTTCTTACTCTCAAGCTTTTTTTTGATTTCAGGTTCATTAAGATAATTCTCTTTTGAATCCATGTATATCTTTCTTGTTGATATTTTTCTTGTTTGATAAGATGTCTTTGGACTCTAAAAGGTTTAGCATAGAGGTGTGGAACTGATTTTTCAAAGGGTCTTTCTGCTCCTTATTCCCCCTCTCCTGTACCCAATATTTATTAAACTTTAATTATTTAATTTTCGGCGCCGATATTTCAGTATCAATCAACTGTTTCTGAAATTTGGAACCGCAGATGGACGCAGATAAACGCAGATGAAAAAGCCAGTTGCGGCGCATGACCCCAGCATCAAAAGGCGCCCCAGCTGTCAGCTATTTATGGGGTTTGCTGTGAAAACCATCCTAATCTTACTTCGGAAAACATTTATTATACTTACATTATTTAATTCTAGGCGCCGCTATTTCCGCATCAATGAACTGTTTCGGACATAAGGAACCGCAGATGAACGCCGATAAACGCAGATGCACGAAAGCCATTTGCGGCGCATGACCCCAGCATCAAAAAGCGCCCCAGGCTTCCGCTTATTAGGTGCTTTGATGCATGTTGTATAAGCGTCAGATGTTGAGATTCTCTAGCTTTGACTTCTGCTTATTTTCAAGTTTTTTTTTGATTTCATGTTCATTAAGATAATTCTCTTTTGAAACTATTTTCCCGCCGCTTCTTTTTTCCAATTCTTCTCTTGCTATTCCTGCAACTGTCCCCCCTTCTTTCGCAGCATCCTTATTCTCATTAAATCCTATCGCATCTTTATTTCGGGCTATTTTTGTAGTTGAAGCCTCTCCAAGCATCGTGAATATCAATTCCAGGTCATTCATATGATCCCTGAGGTTTTGCTGCTTTAGTCCTTTTAGCTTCTTATATTCACCAGGCGTTAATCCAAATGTGGCTTTGGAAATTTCAGCGGTTAAAATGGAAAATTCAGTTTTGGTTTTGATCCCCCTTTTATCCCACTCATCAGTAAGCTCATCCCGTATCGCCACTCCTCTTACTCTTTTTTCAATCCAGTCATCAGAGTAACCTTTCAATTTGTATATCTCTTTCATCCTTTTTTGCGCAAGTTCCGGGTCTTCTATTTCCTGTATCCTTTCATATCCAACTTTTGCAAGCCATCTCTTGAAAGGTTCAGCTTTGGGGGACGGGATGGACTGGATAATCCTGAACATAGATTCGGTGTTGGCACAATCTGTAAGCCTCATTTTACCATCATCTGCCTGCAATGTCAACTGTACGATTTTATCGTACAGTTCAAAACCTTCATCTGAGAGATTTGATTTCAAATCAGACCAGTATCTTCTGGGTATAGAGCTACCTGTTAGAGCTCCAACTACGTCAACCACTGAAAAATACCACTGTTCATCATGCCACATTCTTCTTATTTTCGTTCCTTCAAAAACAACAAGCGCATCGTTTAAGTCCATGTTTATCTCTCTATAAGTTATTTTCTTGTTATTACAATATGTCTTTAGACTCTAAAAGGATTAGTATAGCGGTGTGAAAGTAATGTCTATTTGGGTCTTTTTTCCTCTAATTATTTCTCCCACGCCCAATATTATTTAATTCTGGGCGCCGCTATTTCCGCTTCAATGAACTGTGTCGAAAAAACGAAACCGCAGATGGACGCAGATGCGAAATCCATTTGCGGCGCATGAACACAGCCCCAAAAGACGCCCCAGCTTATCGCTCTCCACGTGCTTTGCGGTGAAAATCGCATTAAATAACCCAAAGCACAGCCGCAACAGAAACGTAAGACAGGATAACAGGATGAACAGGATTTTCAAACAAAATCGTATCCTGTCGATCCTGTTCATCCTGTCCGAAGAAAAAGGATTTTCTTGCGAAATCTGGAAAAGCATCATTTTCCTGCGCCCAAAATTTATTTAACTAAAAGTATTTAATTATTGGCGCCGTTATTTCAGCATCAATGAACTGTTTCGGAAATACGGAAACGCAGATGGACGCAGATAAACGCAGATGAAAAAGCCAGTTGCGGCGCATGACCCCAGCATCAAAAGGCGCCCCAGCTTTCCGCTCTTTATGGGCTTTGCTGTGAAAATCACACGCAACTTACTCCGGCAAACAATTATCATACTTACTTTATTTAATTCCAGGCGCCGCTATTTCAGCATCAATGAACTGTTTTGAAAATAAGGAACCGCAGATCGACGCCCATAAAGGCAAATGCTAAACCAGTTGCGGCGTATGACCCCAGTATCAAAAGGCGCCCCAGCTGTCAGCTATTTATGGGCTTTGCTGTGAAAAGCACAAATAACTTTTTTTCGGCAAACATTTATTATACTAATTTTATTTAATTCTAGGCGCCGTTATTTCCGCATCAATGAACTGTTTCTAAAATAAGGAAACGAGATCAACGCCCATAAAGGCATATGCAATCCAGTTGCGGCGCATGATCCCAGCACCATAATGCGCCCCAGCTTTCAGCTATTTATGGGCTTTGCTGTGAAAATCACATGCAACTTACTCCTGCAAACATTTATTATACTTACTTTATTTAATTTTAGGCGCCGTTATTTCAGCATCAATAACTGTTTCGGAAATACGGAACCGCAGATGGACGCAGATAAACGCAGATGCGAAATCCCTTTGCGGCGCATGACCCCAGCATCAAAGGACGCCCCAGCTCTCCGCTCATTGTGGGCTTTGCGGTGAAAATCACACACAACTTCTTCGGTAAACATTTATTTTACTTGTATTATTTAATTCTAGGCGCCGTTATTTCCGCATCAATGAACTGCTTTGGAAATAAGGAACCGCAGATGGACGCAGATAAACGCATATGCAAAATCCATTTTGTGGCGCATGAATACAGCCTCAAAAAGCGCCCCAGCTTTCAGCTATTTATGGGCTTTGCTGTAAAAATCAATTATACTTTCTCCGGCAAACATTTATTAAACTAACATTATTTAATGATAGGCGCCGCTATTTCCGCATCATTGAACTGCTTCAAAAATAAGGAACCGTAGATCAATGCCCATAAAGGCAAATGCTAATTCAATTGTGGCGCATGACCCCAGCCCCAAAAGGCGCCCCAGCTGTTAGCTATTTGTGGGCTTTGCAGTGAAATCCTCCACATCCGCTTTAATAGTATGGCCATTAGGCGATATATTCCGTAGCTCTTTTGTATTGGGAAACCTAAGTAGAATCATTATGAAAGCAATTGAATTTCAAACTAATATAACACCTGATGGTAAAATAGAAGTCCCTGGCAGCTATATTAAAGAACTGAAACGTAAACAAGCGGTTCGAGTGATAGTTTTGATAAGCGAAACAAAAAAAGCCAGTTCTGAAGAACAAATATGGAAACACTTAACAGAGGAGCAATTTCTCGCTGGGTACAGTGATGCTGACGCTGTTTATGATCAAGTGAGTTAACAATGCAGAATTATCGTTTTGGAGAGATCGTCCTAATTAAATTTCCATTTGTAGAACAACAGGAAGCTAAACGTCGTCCAGCTCTTGTTCTATTAGATGCAGGGGATGCGGACATTCTCGTAGCGCGAATTACGAGTCAGGATGTATATACTGAATATGATGTCGTACTTGATGATTGGAGACAATCAGGGCTTTTGATTCCATCAGTTATACGTCTTCATAAAATGGCAACTTTGGAAAAAAGGCTGGTTGAACGAAAATTAGGTGTTTTGACGCACAAAGAGATGTTGAACGTTCAGGCGAAGCTCCAGCAGATTTGGATATCTATTTGAAAGGAGGCGGCGCAGGCAATAAATTCCAGCGACAAGCCGATGCAAAGACATGATTCAGAGCAATCATTCACCTTTTCAGAGCTTAATATTTATGTTATGTGCTTTATCTTAATCGTTATACCCCACAGCTCTGCTGTGGTTGGGACAAGGCATGGTCAAGCAAGCCATGGGGAACACGATAGTCATGAGATGCCCCGCAGCTCTGCTGCGATTGGGAGCTTCACTTAATTCTAGGCGCCGTTATTTCAGTATAAATAAACAGTTTCGGAAATATGGAACCGCAGATAAACGCAGATAAACGCAGATGCGAAATCCATTTGCGGCGCATGACTCCAGCCCCGAAAGGCGCCCCAACTTTCAGCTATTTATGGGTTTTGCCGTGAAAATCACACATAACTTTTCTTCGGAAAACATTTATTTTACTTACTTTATTAAATTCTGGGCGCCGTTATTTCAGCATCAATGAACTGTTTCGAAAATAAGGAACCGCAGATGAACGCAGATAAACGCAGATGTGAAAGCCATTTGCGGCGCATGCCCCCAGCCCCAAAAGGCGCCCCAGCTGTCAGTTATTTATGGGCTTTGCTGTGAAACCCTCCACATCTTGCTTCGGAAAACATTTATTATACTTACATTATTTAATTATTGGCGCCGTTATTTTCTAATTATCTCATTAACTAATTTATAACTAATTTTTTTTCTCAATTTTATGCATGCAAAGATTCATTCTTAATTATTTTGTCTTCCAATTAACTAATTAATTAACTAATTTATTCTTTTCAAAGCCCAATATCCAGATATTCTTGTTCCAGAAATGGAATATTATATTTTTTCCATCTTCTCCAGATATTCCTTGAATAGAGGATGATATAGACTATATTTCCCTCTCTCCAATTTGACTAACAATTCTTTATTTGCAAGTCGCTCTAACAGTTTTGACAGGGATTTGCTCTTAATTTCCGAAGGAGAAAAAATTTTGGTTTTTAGTTGTGCACAATTTAACAGAATTTGTTTTTCAGCATCTGTCGCTTTATTATAATCATCCTCAAATTTAGTTCTTGCAAGATGTTCAATTAACCCCGGTTTAATTTGCTCGAAATCATATAGAGTTAAAGTTTCCTTTTCATGTATTCGCAATATATCACGCATCATGCCTGCAATGAAAAATGGATGCCCATCAGTTATGTTATGTATCTGTTCTATAACATCATCAGGAATTTCAAGATTAATCCCTGCTATTCTCATTGGTTTAATAATTGCTTCTGTCGTTCCTGCTAAATCAAAGTTATTAAGTTCGAACCTTTCGAACAACCTTGTAAATGGCTCAGCCATTTCATGCATTGATGGATAAATGAATTTAGGTCCTGTTATTATAAAAAGATATTTTGTCCCTTCAGTTGCCAGCGCCTGAATATCTGTCCTGAGATCATAAAGGCTGCCACTCCACCCTTCTGTCAGCATATAGTGAATATCATCTATCATTATGACTACCAGATCAATACCTTTGTTTTCCAGTTTACTCCAGAGCCTTGTCAATGCATCAACAAGATCAAGCTTCCTTGATTTTCGTCGCAATTCAGGAGATAATGAAATGCTTTCAAGTTTCCACTGCTCCCAGATTTTAGCTTCTTCTTTAATTACTGCCCCAATTCTATCTTTAAGTGGTATTGAAATGGAATACTGCTTTGATATAGCATCCAGAAGGAAGGAATTGAAAACATCCGCGCTTTCGCATACTGAAGGCTTCAAAGAAAACATGACTGAAAAAATATTTACGGAATTATTTAAATCAGTATGGATAATATCTTGAAATTTTAGAAGTGTAGAAGTCTTGCCAATGCCCCAGTTTCCGAGTATTGTGATGTTGTCTGGCTTCGTATTCTTATTTTGTGCCGATTCAATAACATTTTCTTTGAAGAATTTAAGCAATTCTCTCCTGTTTGCGAAATACTGCGGTTCAACTGGTCCCCTGGCATAAAATGGATTTCCTGTCATTTTTGTCATCTCTGTCTTTTTGTCATTTTTGTCATCTCTGTCCTAATTTATACCATATAGCTCTTGCCATTGAAAGACATCTTCTGTGGACGAGCCTGTGATTGTAATGAACCCCTTCGCCCCTTATTACTTCTGAATTGCAAACAGCGCAGTGTTTTTTCTGAGACATTGGTTTTTAGCTCTCCTTTCGATCTTGTGCTATTCTACTTTTATATTTATTTTTACCTTATTATGCTTATCTGTTTGAATTTGCACAACATTTTATTGGACATGATGAAATAGTTAGTGCATTGTGTTTCCAATTGAGAATTTTAAGATTTTAATTCTCAGCGCCGCTATTTCCGCATCAATGACTGTTTCGGAAATAGGAACCGAAGATCAATGCCCATAAAGGCAAATGCAAATCCAGTTGCGGCGCATGACCCCAGCCCCAAAATGCGCCCCAACTGTCAGCTATTATTATGCTGTGTGAATCCCATCGCAAAGCTAAGCCACAACATATCCGTTAGACAGGATTACAGGATGAACAGGATGAACAGGATTTTCAAACAAAATCGTATCCTGTCGATCCTGTTCATCCTGTCCAAAGAAATAGGATTATCCGCGCCGCTATTTCTGCATCAATGAACTGTGTCGGAAAAACGAAACCGCAGATGTACGCTGATAAACGCATATGCGAAAGCCAGTTGCGGCGCATGACCCCAGCCCCAAAAGACGCCCCAGCTTTCAGCTCTTTATGGGCTTTGCGTTGAAAAACATCCATATCTTACTTCGGTAAACATTTATTAAACATTCATTATTTAATTATGGGTGCCGATATTTCAGTATCAATGAACTGTTTCGGAAATATTAAACCGCAGATGAACGCAGATAAACGCAGATGCGAAATCTCTTTGCGGCGCATGAACCTAGAATCAAAAGACGCCCCAGCTTTATGCTCTTTGCGTATAGTTGTTAATTTATCATGTTTTGAGATTCATTTCAATCGAACACGGATGACACGGGCGCGCCGAGCAAAGCTCAAATTCGCCAGCTGGTGAAAATCCAGCATGAGGAAAGGCTAGCCGCCACCTCAGAACTGAACCCCACACCCGGTCTGGTAACAGGCTGATGTGAT
>JBAZOV010000011.1:0-77907 GCA_041648475.1 Candidatus Methanoperedens sp.
ATAACCTCATGATTCTTGTTCGGGTATATCCTGAATTGATACGTTTTTTTCATGCAGCATCGACATTATTTTTTCTATATATATCACTTATGATAGAGTGGGGTGAAAGTAATCAAACGCAATGGTAGTAGAGTAAAACAGAGGTCTTTCGGCCTCCGTCTCCTCATCAAACTGCACGGACGCTTTTCACGTATGCAGCTTTCGTCTGGCGTATCCCTTTGCAGGAAATGGTATCATCCAACATTGAAGAAATCTCCATCGGTTTCGGCTTCCAGCAATTGTTCCACTATCTTCACATACTGTCACCAGAGAGCGTTTTATTGCCTTTTTGGCTGTGCTTACCGTTCTGGTATCTTTTCTTGATCCGATTGGTGTTATCATGCTGTTCACTTCAACTCTATCCAGACTAGAACCCCTTCGCTGAGTCAAGTTTTCTCCTCGAACCGTCGCCCCCTGCACCCTGCGGCACAGGTTCGGTTTGTCATTGGTTTGACCTTCATCGCTACTATGAGTTCGTCCGACTTCTTGCAGAGCATCACTTTGGTTTTCCCGAAAGGTTATGCCTCCAACCTGTATCCCTTCAGTTGAGTTCAGTGACCCAGAAACGTGTAGGGTGTTAACTCAGCGTCAGGGAGGACTCTGCAAGACCTCCCTCGGTCACACAAGAAAGCATTTTCGACCATCCCGACCATGATCACCCCGACAGTCATTATTCTGCTCAAGCTTCCATTGGAATCGGGAATGTCGCATCCTGTCAAGGCCACTTCTGGTTCACTTATTGTTTCGGGCTGTGGTCGACGATACGGGAACTCCGTACAGTATCTCACGATACCGCACTTCCCTTCTCTTCATGCGGGAGCAGCTCCACATGGAGGGATTTTCACCCTTGCGGACACAACGCCATCAAGTTCATTTTTCAGCGTCTGCTTCAAGTGTCCTGTTGTTTAGTCTTTCTTTCTTGTGCTTCGAGGCACGCCGATTCATCTCAGCCCTCTAGGGGCTGAGCATTCTCTACCCTTGACCCGCACAAAGTAAAAGAAAAAGTAGGGAAAAAGATATGAATTCTATCCATACCTTACTTCTGCATCAGGGCTCCAGGCAGGCTCAATAATGCTCAAAAACTCAAGAGTTTCATCTCCCTTATTGATTGTTTTTTGTTTTGAATTTTTTGACATATAAAGCTCTATTGAGTCCACTTTTCCCCTCAATTCAGGAAGAGCTTCTGCAAAAAATACTCCTTATGATCCCTGTTGCAATGGAACAATCCTATAAATACTTAGACACACAGATAAATAAATCATCATGTCATTAAGGGAGAAGATATTTGCCGGGTTAGGCAAAATCAAATCTGACACCGTACTTAAGAATTGCAGGATCGTGAACGTCAACACAAAAGAGATAACAAAAGGCGATATTGCAATAAGCTCTGGCTTCATCGCTGGTATTGGTGACGTTGAAGGTCTGATCGGTGATAAAACAAAGATCATAGATATTAAAAATAATCATGTATGTCCGGGATTGTTAGACGGGCATGTGCATTTTGAGTCTAGCATGGTTACTCTAACGCAATTCGCTAAAATATCCATGCTTCACGGGACAACAGGCATTGTCATCGACCCACATGAGATCGCAAATATAATGGGCGCAAAAGGTATCAGGCTTATTATGCAAGAGGCAAAATGTCTGCCCATAGATGTTTTTATTACAATTTCATCATGTGTACCATCAACCCCGCTTGAGACCTCAGGTGCGAAGATCGATCTACGTGAAATGAAAAAATTCCTTGATAAGAAATTCGTGGTAGGACTTGGCGAGATGATGGCTTATCCTAATGTCCTCAAAGGTGATCCGGAAAAACTTGGCATGATCCGGGCTTGTCTTGATAGAAAAATAATGGTTGACGGCCATTGTCCCGGAATGAAGGATAAAGAATTGTTCGGATATATGAGTGCAGGTATTTCCAGCGATCATGAATCTGTAACATATGATGAAATGCTTGAGAAAGCGCGCCTGGGTATGAAGATCATGCTTCGTGAAGGCTCAGCTGCAAAAAGTCTTGAGGATTTTATCCCAAAGCTGATAAGGGACAGGATATCCCTGGAAAACTTCTTTTTTGTAACCGATGATAAACATTCAGGCGACCTGATGGAAGGGCACATGGACGTGATCATAAGGGCTGCGATAAGGCTTGGAATAGATCCGATCCAGGCAATTTCAATGGCAACAGTCAATACGGCGCGACATTTCAGGATAGACCAGCTTGTCGGGTCTATAAGCATAGGCAAAAGAGCAAATCTTGTAATACTTGATGATTTGGCGGATTTCAGGATCAAAAATGTGATGTTGCGAGGCAGGTTAAATCCTCAAGTAGAAGAGATCGAATATCCAGGCTATGTTATTAATACAGTGAAATATAAAAAAATAGAACCGGATGACCTGAAAATAAGATCCGGGAAAAAGATAGTATCGGCCCATATCATGGAGATCGTTCCAGATCAGATAATTACGAACAGGAGTATTGAATATTTAAGAACCGACGGACAATTTGTCCTGCCTGATGTGGAAAAAGATATTCTTGCAATAGCTGTAATAGAACGACACGGGAAGTCCGGGAACATAGGCAGGGGTTTTGTCAGGGGCTTTGGTTTAAAAGAGGGGGCGATCGGGCAGAGCATTGCGCATGACTCTCATAATGTTATTATTGTGGGTACGAATTTTGAAGATATGGCATTATGTGCAAACAAGATCAGGGAATTGCAGGGAGGAATCGTGATTGCAAAGGATACGGTGATCGACTACTTGCGTCTTCCTTTTGCAGGAATTCTTAGCACCCAAAGCGTTAGCGACGTGGATAAGAAACTGCGGGAACTGCATATCAAAGTAAAAGCGATGGGATGCAAACTTGATGGGCCTTTTATACATCTGTCATTCCTTGCACTTCCTGTTATTCCATCTCTTAAAATAACTGATAAAGGATTGGTGGATGTGGAGGCGTTTAAATTGATAGCGCCTGTAAAATAAATGATCGATTTCTCTTAGCTAATCGATGGGAAGTTTGAGAGCGCGGGTGGTTCGCGGATGGGGGGGGCTTGATGAGAAGGTTTGTGGGGAATGTGGGTATGGGTTGTATTGTGGGGAGTAGCGACGTTTCAGCAAAAAAGGTTACACTCCCGCCTCTTTTATGTTTATAAGTACTTCATCTATAGAATCGCCTTGTGTTTGACAGCCTGATAGCTCAGGACAATAAGCATAATAAGCATAATAACCATATTCATCTTTATCAATAACCACATTGATTTTATTAATATAATATAATAAATTTTTGCCCGTTTTCCATCAAAAAATCCCTATTTTCAGTTGAAATTAACCCAGAGAGGCGCCGTCAACGATTGTTCGTCAAAGTCTCAACAAATCTAAGCTTCTTGAGCAATTCTTTTTTGAAGAACTCTTCGACAAGATATGAATTATTAAGTTTTACCATATTCAGGATGTTTTAATGAATCCGATATTTTGAGGACATAGTATTTAAGTAACTGCAATATACGATAATCCCGTATTACGTTAATATATAGGGCTTCGATAAGTTATTGCATGGATGTTATTTGGTCGGTATATCAAAGTGTGTTGCACATTGACCAAATTACCAACAAGAATTGAAACTATATCTGAATTCACCAAAATACTTATCTGCATTCAGAATGAAAAATAAGTTCTATGGCAGATGGAATCATAACCTCAATTACTTCCGATGGCACAATAACAATTCCCAGAGAGCTTATGGAGAAATTTAATATTAAAGACCGCGTTGAAATCGCGGAAACCCGTTGCAGCCGGGGAATTCTGATAAAAGCATTGACTGAGTGAAAAGATGGGATTCTTATCCGTTCACAGCCTGTCTTAAAGCCTCTATAGATGGCGGCGCGCCCGTAAACGCTTTTTTGCGGTTGATGAATACCATAGGAACAGCTTTTACCCCATAAAGCGCAGCTTTTGCAAACCCCTGGGGCGTGGCTGTTGATACTTCAAAGACATATAATCCCGGCATCTGGGCGGCGAGTTCCCGCGCCATCGAAAGCGCCATCGGGCAGTGGGGGCATGTTGGAGATGTGAAAACCTCGATCACGATCTTGGGTTTTGGTGTCAGGATTTCCTGCTGTCGCTTCATCAATTCTTCAAGCTTTTTCTTTTTTAGATTTGCAAGTTCATCATCTTCTACCATATTATCTCCACAATGCTATTTTCTCTTTATTAATGTGATCCCCATTACAATGCTTATCAAACCTGCAGGTAATCCGAAAATGAAGGAAAGTGTCAGGATCGACCCGCCGATAATCAGACCAATTACTGAGGAGAAATTCATTATAAATATAAATAGCATTAAAGGAAATAAGATAAATTCAGCCCCCAGTCCAATAAAAGTCCATCCCAGCACTTTTGTTTCATCAGGAAGACGATTCAATTTTCCCATGAGCAAAGGTATTGAAAGTAATGAGAGAATAAGAATTGAAACCAGAATGATCTTTTGGACTGAAATAGAAAAATACGAAACCTGGGGCGCTGTAAGAAGAATAATAAGAATACTCAAACCAGACGCCAGTACGACCGCGCATCCGGCGCAGAGTATTGATTTTCTTTTTAATTCCATTTGTTGCTGCTGTCCGGGCGAGGGTTTGACAAAATACTTACTTTGAGTTTGTAATCATAATCCCGAGTGTTTCTTCTTCTTTTGGCTTCATTTTCTCAGCAATATCCGTTAACCCTAATTCCTTATCCATATCTAAAATCATCATCTCAAGGCGTATGGCATTCTGCTTTTCTTTTTCATAGTTTTCACTTGCTTCATGGTACCTATTGCTGATTTCCTCGAAGTTATTCTTTAGTGTTTTTGCTGACTTCTCATATTCGCGGATTAGAGATGTTTTCTTTTCAATTTCTTCCTTGAGTTCTTTAGGAATCCTTGTTCCTTTACTGAGTTCCTTTTCCAGATTTGAAACCTTCTCCCGTTCTTTATCCAGTTGAGTGGTAACTTCCTGAACCTTTAGTCTTTCATTCTGGTACATAAGTCTAATTTCTTCGAGCTGCACATTCAGTTTATTTGCAGATTCCTCATATGTTTTTATTAAATCCTGATACCTATTGACCTCTTTCTTCAATCCCTCTATAATTTCTTCCTGTTGCTGGTTCGGAATAGACGTTACTACGGGGTGTTCATTCTGTTCCTTGATTATCTCCTGTTGCTTCTCAATCAATCTTTGCAATTCTGAAATAGTTTTCTGCTTATCTTCAAATTCCCTTATATTCAACAAAGAAATAAGCCAGTTTCTGAAAGACATCTTCAGTTTACGTCCTGTACTTTGATTTAATCTCTTTAAGACTTTCTACATACGAAGGATTTTTATTAAAAACATCAATAATACGACTCTTTAGTTCCTCTCGCCTTTGCATAGGCTCATCGATTCGTTTTTCTTTAATCTGCTGAGACACTTTCTGTGGCACTTTCTCTGGTAGCTTCTCTGGCGCTTTCTCTACCACCTGTGCTCTGCTCTCAACACTAATCGATTCGACTGTCTCTAGTCTTGCTTCGTTGGTTAATCCTTTTATTCTCCTTAGCAAGTCCAAGGTTAATTGTGCTACTTTATCGCTTTTGTGCAGCAATGCTTTCTGCAGATTTGTATAATCTCCTACAATGCCATAATCAAGTAAGGTATTAAGAATTTTTAACGAGTCTATTGCAATAAGCGGTTTGGATAATGCCTGAGCACAAAAAAATGGATACATGGATTTCCATATATCGTTATTTAATTCAACTCCTTTTACTAGACCAGGAGACATTTTTCTTAGAAAATCTAATGAATTACGGGCAATGCCAATATTTTTATGGTACAAGACCTTTTGCAATCCAGGGAAGTTTTTCCTTTCTACCCCCATATCTGCAAGAATTTCTATATTTTTTAAAGTTTCGATTATGACCGCATCATCATCTGATTGCAGCAAGTTATTTAGAAATGGATATCTAATCTCATCGGCTACTGATTGAATTGTCTTTCCAAGAAAAATCATAATCACTCAAAAACATGAATCTCTTTTCCGATATCCATACCTCTTATTATATCCAGTGCAAGATAGGCAATCTGCTTATTCTTGTGTAACATCATCTGTTCTATGGGATTAAAGAGAATCCCTTTTAGTTCAGCGTCACCAGATAACACATTCGCTGCATTCATTGCATTTTGGACTATGTCGTCAGAACTAGACCTGAAACAGGCAACCAATACCGGGATTATTGAATCCGTAAGAATTTTTTTATATTCACCTGGAGTGAGTGGCTTTACCTTGCCATCAGTCTCATGCATCAGCCTCAGTATATCCAGGGAGAGATATGCAACATCTTTATTCTTATGCTGCAAAGCGTAGTTAAGAACCTTGGGTAACTCAGCCATAGGACTGTAATTAACCAGTGCCTTTGCTGCCTTTAGAGAATCAAGTGCAAGTTCGCTTTCTGAAGAATTTAAACATCGGGAAAAAAGTGGAATTAAATTTTTTTCAATAAAATTTTCCATTAATCATACCTCCTTTTTAATATAGAATAATTATTCTTTTAAGATATAAATGTATTGATTATTTATAATCTGTCTGCCGTTTGTTAGCGAGTTTTGCTATTTTCCTAATCCTTTTTCTCCTTTCCGGATTTATGGAATATATCAATTGCTTTATCATAAGCCTTTATTGCCTCATCATATTTTCCGTCTTTATAAAGGCCAAAACCTCTGTTAGACCAGGAATCGGCATCTTCCGACATTACCTCTGTAGATTTTCCATGAACTGTTTTAGATATTCCATGTACCGTTCCAGATTTTTTGTATTTCCTAAATCTATTAATGACAAAAACAATGAGTATGAAACCAATTAGAATAGATACCCACATAATGATATTCGATCCTATTATTTTCGGTATGGGCATATTTATAAATGCCGGAGCTCTGCCTGCTTTAACAGTAGCGGCTGGATAATGGGATTCTGCAACTATCGCAAAAGGTAAGAATGAATTGATTCTTGCTACATAATATACGAATTGATCATCAATGCTATTTGGCGAGGTTTCCATTGAAACCCATGTGCTTCCATCCCATCCAAGAAGACTTACACTACCTTCCTCAATATTATTCTCTTCAAGCCAGCTTTTATCGACTTTAAATCCTATGAAAGCATCTATAATGTCTTCTCCACTTTCAAGTTGCTTCACGCCGATCAAAACGTTATAATATTCATAAACGATCCCCAAAGGCGGTGTTAGTCCTGCTATTGTTGGTGCATATTTGAGTTTTTCTACTCTTACGCTTGTACTTCCAAATTTATTTGCCGGGGTTATTAACACTTCAGTAATTCCAAAGTTTGGAGCATCAAATATATATGATGCTGGAACACTTGCCAATAAATCTTCATCCATTTCAATAACCCCATCCAGATTATCAAATGGTGTAGCGGAAATAGGTCTGTTTGTGCCCCCAGGCCCTCCTGAAACGGACGGAGGTGTCAGAGGAGGGGGTATAAAGGGTGTGACAGTTTTGCTTCCAATGGAGAAACCACTGAAGTTTGTTACTGTAATATTAAACAGATGCTTTTGCTTATCCTGCTGCGCATCCGTTCTTTCTACCCATGAACCCAAACACATTGCATTGGCATAATCCCAGTTATCGCATTTATATAGTGTTAAATCATCCTCGTTTGAATACCCGGTGTTGCTATAATTAATATCTAGATTTGCATTTGCAAATTCGTTTGTTGTATGTATACCGTAAGTTAACAGGAATCCTTCTGGAGGATCTTCTACGATATCATTGTAAAACTCATTTGTGGCGCTAGAAAGGTTCAGACCGTTCAATCTTACAACCAAAGAACTATTGTACTGGCTAAATTCTACATCCGGTAAAATACCGAATTTTCCCGCATCAAGAGTGAAATTAAAAGTCGTGTTCCCATAAAATGATTCTTGATAATCATCCAGATTTAGGATCTCACTCGTTCCTGGCCAGTACCATCTTACCGTTGCATTGATTCCGTCAGTGTTTTTTGATGAATTAACCTCTAAAACCGTGAAAGTCATGGGAGTCAGTTCCTGTAATGACCAGAAATAGCTGGAACATTCGGAATAATTCGTATTGAATGTGACGTTATACCTGCCTTCTGAATCTGGAGTGAAATAAAATTCATCCGATACTTTGGGTAAATTGTACGCCCAGAATTCACCGTTAGGTGATGTTACTCTTATATACATTGTTTTATTCATGTCGCCTATTGCGTTTATCCTGAATCCCACGTTTGAATTATTTGAAATTGCAAGATACCTGTCAGGATAACATGAGTTAATAAGAGTGTTACTGACCCTGAAATATTGGGTATCTGTACCCCATATCCCTTCAGTATCCTGAAGATAAACCGTAATTTTATGCAGGCCGAAATCAGGATTTATGGTTGTAGTCCCGTTAATGAAACTGGTCTGTGGACTATCATCAAGGCTATAATTATACACTGAAATTGTCCTGTTTGCATATACTGTAATTGGCAGATTCAGATCAGTATCGATTTTAAAGTAAGTCAAGTTCTGGGGGCTTATTATACTGACATTAAGATTGGAAATCGGAGCCGGCGTGGGAGATACAAGAGTGATTATTATTATCTCTGTGGTATTGTTGTTTTCCAAATCAAAAGCTGTGCCCTGAATCATATAGACGCCTTCAGACAATCCTGTGAAGTTATTATAAGCAGGGGAAGTGGTATTTGTTATACTTGTTATCAACGTCCCGTTTCTATAATAAAGATCTGTGGTAATATTTTGCAGATTTGTAATATTTGATGTAACGTTCACAGGTATGTAATTCTGGATCAGAATGGAATTATTGGCAGGGGTTGGATATACAAAGGTAAGCGCTACAGGCACAGGTATTGGAATGGGAAGTGGCGCGGTTCGAACTGTATGGTTGACCCAGGTCTGGTTTATGTTGCCAGAAGTATCCACGGCATGAGTGCTAATAGTATATTCAGCATCTGGAATTAAGTTAGTGGCATTGTAGTAATTCGTTGGAGAGGTGACATTTTCCTTGAAAATACCGTCCAGATATACCATCACTTTAGCGATATCCGTATCGGGAGTAGTCCAGGTCCAGGTGATATAAGTCTGGGCATATGTGATGTTGATCAAGTTAGTTACACTCGCAGGGGCGGTGGTATCTAATGTAACAGTCACGGTTATTGTTTCTTTTACTGAACCGCCGAAACCATCGCTTGAATTGAAGTACCAGGCATAAACACCAGCATCTGCGAACGTGGGCGTTCCGGTGAATACACCTGTTGTTGGGTCAAGACTGCCTTTTGCGGCATTGGTGCTATAAGTGATAGTATCCCCGTCAGCATCTGTTGTGATTATTTGGAAGCTTAAGGCCTGGTTCTCGTTCACGAACTTGTCACCGATAGGCTGCTGAACAGGGATGTTGTTGGGAATCTGGGTATTGAGCGTAGCTGGTATATTATTCAGTGTTCCTGTACTCACTGTTGAACGCATATACACTCACGTTCTGCCAGGCATGGGCCGATAACGTGCTGTATGCAAACGTGTTCGCACTCCCGTTTGTCCATGCTCCGTTCACGTTCACGCGATAACTTGTGGTGGCGTTTCCTGAACCTGCCTGCCATGTGGTGTTTACGTAGAAATTACCTGTGGTTGAGGCGATATTTACGGGCGTGGGCGGGAGGTAAGTAGATACTGAACTTACTGTTATTGTTATTGTTTCGCTGTCTATTCCGCCATAGGAATCGCTTGTATTGAATTCCCACTGGTAGGTGCCGACATCACTTGATGTTGGTGTCCAGGTGTAGACGCCTGTTGAAGGAGTGAATGTGCCTTTTGAATAGTTCGAGGCGTTGGTAAGTGGGTCTGAATCAGCATCGGTGGCTGAGAGCGTGAAGGAGAGGAGTTGGCCTGCGGTGATCTCTTTGTTGCCGATTGGGGCGAGGACTGGAATGTTGTTGGGGATCTGGGTATTATTTATTAATGAAGTTGTGCTTAAGGTTCCTGTGCCTGAACTGTTCCAGGCATAAATTGTCAGGTTTTGCCAGCCATGAGCACTATAGGTACTGTTTATTGGAGAAGTTAAGCTGCCGTTTGTCCAATCGTTATTCTTACTGACGTTATAGCTGTTGGTGTCGTACCCGATACCTGACTGCCAGCTGGTGTTTATCCAGAAATTGCCGGTGGTTACTGGACCCAGTGTTGGAACGGGAGGAGTGAACTGCAGCGGAACGTCGATAACGGTTACTGTAAAGGTAGCAGTTGAGAGGCTGCCATACCCGTCTGTCACGTTTATATGCCAGGGATATACTCCAGAATCGCTAAATCCTGTTGACCAGGATACTATGCCTGTTGAGGAATTTACAGTTCATTGTGTAGCATTATCATCGAATGTACCTGGATCGCTGTCTAGATCAGTATAATTTACATCGATGTAAAGGGTGTCACCTTCGTTTATTGAATAGGAGGAGGAAACAGTAGCTGATTGGGCAGAACCGGTATAATTGACGGGTGAATTAGTTACCGATAGGGTCGGAGTCGCCTTATTGATTATAAAATTTCCTGCCGCTGCGTTGGTAGTGCTATTGTAGTTGGAGTCGGTCGAAGCAAAGTTAGCCGTGACCGCATAGGTGCCGGCGTTGGTCTGTGATGCAGCGCCGCCGGTGAGGATGTTGCTGACGGTACCGGTTACGGAACCGGAGGAAACAGTAGCTGATTGGGCAGAACCGGTATAGGTGACCGGTGAATTATTTACCGATAGGATCGGAGTTGCCTTATTGATTATAAAATTTCCTGCCGCTGCGTTGGTAAGGTTGCTGTAGTTAGTCGAGTCGGTCGGAGCAAAATTCGCCGTGACCGTATAGTTGCCAGCGCTGCTCGGCACGGTCGATGAGCTATTGTATAGGACGTTGCTGGCGATACCCCCCACAGAAGCGCTGAAATTGGCCGATTGGGCTGCGCCGTTATAGGTGACGGGTGAATTACTTACCCACAGGGTCGGAGTCGCCTTAGCGATGGTGACGCTCTGCTGGGCTGAGGCAGCAGTGAAGTTGGTTGTCACAACACCGCTAGCCTGCACAACGCATGTGCCTGCACCACTTGAACTAAAATTCGATCCGCTTACGAAGGCACAAGGACCACTCACATAGCTGTAAGTCACTGTACCGTTGTCGGTATTGTTAGTTGTAGCACTGACTGTGAAGTTACCGCCCAGATAGGTTGGGGTAGGGGCGGTGCCGAAAGTGATCGTAGGTGTGGCCTTGTTCACCGTGAACGTCTGACCAGTCGATGTCCCACCGCCTGGCGTGGGATTGAACACCGTGATACTGGATGTTCCCGCAGTCGCCATATCAGTCGCAGGAATAGTGGCACTGAGAGCCGTGGAGTTTAGATAGGTTGTCGTTCTGCTCGCTCCATTAAACTGCACTACCGAGCCTGATACGAAGTTGGTTCCGGTCACGTTCATTGTGAATTGTGCGTCGCCGACAGTCTTACTCGATGGCGATATGCTCGTTGTGGTGGGTACGGGATTATTCACCGTCTCCTGCTGCGTGGCAGATGTGATGGTCGTCGGAGACGTACTTGACGCTGTTATCGTCGGTGTCCCAGCTTTCGTATCAGTATATGTGAAGGTCGCGCTGCTTGAACCACTCCCAATTGTTAATGAAGTTGGATTGAATGTTACCGTCCCAGTTGAATCACTCGACAGGGTGACCGTCCTCGCCGCTCCTGTTGTATTCGGATTGTTATATTGATCCTGCCGTTGCACCGTGATCGAACTCGAAGCCACACCTGCCGTCACCGTTACCGGCGAAGACGTAAATACCAGCTTGCTTGGAGCCCCGGCGACTTCCGTGAGGGTGCCATAGTTAGTGTTGCTGGCTGTATAGATAGATGTGCCCGTTTTATTTATATTGCCGCTAGCGAGTGGGGTTCCTGCGGTTGGGCGAACTTGGATGCCTGTCCATCTAATAGTGGATGCTCCTGACCCGGTGGATTTAGAATAGACGTTTGTCGTGATAGTCGTATTGGTCACAGTGGCCGTTTCAGTCGATGCCTTGTTTGCGTTAGTAGTACCGAGTTGCAGGTTTCCTGCGGTTACAGTTGCAATGACGGAGCTTGCTGTATTAAACATAAAACCTGATGGAGCGTTGAGTATAATGGTGGTTCCCGACCCTATCTCTGCCGTTGTACCCTCAGCGATAATCGGTCCGGCAAGGGTTGTGTACAACCCACTTGAATAATTGTCGGCTGGGATGCTGCTTCCGTCCGTGGCAGGAGTCACGGTTACCGTGGCGCTGCTCGCCCCCGCCATCAGCACCAACACCAGCACCGCAATTCCCACAATCGAAATAAGCTTCATTATCTCACCCCTCCGATGATCACTGCTATCTGCGTGAACACCATGCCCACGAATATAATAAAAATAACACTTGAGAGCCTGCTTGCCCTGATACGCAGATTGTCAATAACGCACATCTTCTTCTCTGAAAAACTCCGGTTATAACTAACAGTCGTAGCACTCCCAGACACGGCTAACCCGATGAATACAATAATCGAAATTAAAAGATAACGTAGTCTTTTGGTATTCATACACAACTTTCCTCACCGGTGCCTTTAATTATTATGATGATGATACTATTTATAGTTTCAGGTCTCCATAATCCATTTTTCCCCATCGGCATTCCTGATTTATGCCCGTTTGGCAGCCCTGACCTTTGAGCGCCGCTGGCACTGCTCGATGGGATGACTGAAGGGTTTTCCCGCCGTTTTGTATCAATTTAATTAAGTTAAATAATATTTTTATCATATTATATACCTAATTTACAACCTGCCGTATATATACGATTGACTTTCAAGGATAAATATTTAATCTTGGCTTTTTGTTTTAAGCAGGAAAAAAGGGATTCAAACTATCGCAGATTACAGACGGGTAAGTCTATCTTTAATCCCGATTATTTCAACAGACAAGAAAAGCAATTATACAAAGACCTCCACTAAGTAAAACGATAATTATGCCTAACAAAATAGCAGTCATAGAAACACCTAAAGGAACGATTAAAATCGAACTAAAAGAAACGGAAGCACCGATCACAACACAAAACTTCATCAAACTTGTTGAGAAGGGGTTCTATCATGGACTAACTTTCCACAGAGTTATACGCGGTTTTATGATCCAGGGTGGATGCCCCAAGGGAAATGGAACAGGCGGCCCTGGTTATGCTATAAAAGATGAATTTCATCCAAAACTAAAGCACACCAAAGGAGCGTTGTCCATGGCCAATTCAGGTCCCAACAGCGGAGGAAGCCAGTTCTTTATCACAGAAGACCCACAACCACACCTTGACGGAAAACATTCTGTGTTCGGACAGGTCATTGAAGGACAGGACGTAGTGGAAAAGATCAAACAGGGCGATAAGATGATCAAAGTCACTATCCAGTGAACATGAAAAAAAGACTCGGAAAAATCGATAATTATGACCATCAGGATCGCATGGGGAATAACAGGCTGCGGCGATCATCTCAAAGAAAGCCTTGAACTTATGAAAGAGGTTACTAAAGAACATAACCTCGACGTCAGGGTATTTCTTTCCCAGGCCGGAGAGATGGTCATAAAATGGTATAAGCTCTACAGTGATTTGAAAACAAGTTTTCCAAAGACGTATTCCGAAAAATCGCCTAATGTCCCGTTCCTGGTGGGTGATTTGCAGCTTGGGAAATACGATTTTTACCTCATCATGCCGTCAACATCCAACACTGTAGGAAAAATCGCAGCAGGCATATCGGATACCCTGCTATCAAATGCCGCAGCTCAAGCCATGAAAGCCAATGTGCCTGTGTATATTTTCCCCGCTGACCAGAAAAAGGGCGATATAGTCACCGATCTGCCCAACGGCAAGAAACTGACACTCACGATGCGGGATGTTGACATCGAGGCAGTTGATAAACTTCGGAAAATGAGAGGAATAACTGTGCTTGGACATCCTGATGAAATAAGAGAGATCATCAAAAAACATATTGAGAAAATGGAAATTTAAGACAGGATAAACAGGATCGACAGGATCGACAGGATACGAGCCAATCCTGTTTATCCTGTAAATCCTGTCAAAAGAATTAAATCAGGGTTTTTCGTATTCAAAATAAGTGCATGCATTATCTTTGCATCTTATTATCCTTCCTTTTACACTATTTTCCGTAATTTCAAGTTCCATCGCACTTGGTTCAGCGATTCCCGGCACCGTGGCGCTCCCCGGAGAGAGTAAAAGCACTTCGGTTCTATGCACGATGGGGTGATGGAAGTGCCCGAAAATCAATATATCCACATCCATCTCTTTTGCAAGATAGTGAAGTCCGTCATTGTTTTCTGATGTGAGCTGCCCTTTGTGGATTACACCAATTTTTATTCCCTCTATCTTGATCACTTTGCGTTCTGGAAGAAGTTCCATCAGTTCAACACTATCTGTATCCCCATGAACGGCTTCAAGTTTAGAAAGACTGAGAAGCTCATTATAGCAATCAAGCGTTTCAAAATCCCCTGCATGAATAATAAGGTCGCAATTCTTGATCATGGAAACAAGTTCTTCAGGAAGGCGGGAAATGAGCGATTGCCCTTTCTTGATGTGAGTGTCGGATAAAATTATGATTTTCATAATATCCCAGATTATCTTGAATTATCCTTGCGATCTCGATTTGAGCCACTCATCGATCACATCTTCCAGCTTTTCATCCTGTTCTTCTATCCTGTATCTCACCCTCACAACTGGTTTATTGAGTTTAAGAAGCCGTCCAAGATCAATGGGTGTCCCCACAACAACAACATCACAGTCTGCCGCGTTTATGGTCATTTCAAGCTCTTTTATCTGTTCTTCGCTATAACCCATCGCCGGAAGGACAGCGCCAAGGTGAGGGAATTTCTCGTAAACTTCAAGTATCGATCCTGCTGCAAACGGACGCGGATCAACAAGTTCTCTTGCGCCATATTTTTTTGCAGCAAGAACCCCTGCGCCAAAAGCCATACCGCCATGGGTAAGCGTAGGTCCATCCTCCACGACAAGCACACGTTTTCCTTTTATCCATTCTGGTTTTTCAGCTGTTATCACTGAGTTGGCCTTTATTATTATTGCCGTCTTATTTATCGATCTCACATTCCTGATAACAAGTTCAACATCAACTTTTTTTGCTGAATCCACTTTATTCACAATAACAACATCCGCAAGGCGCACATTTACCTCGCCGGGATAATATGTCAATTCATGCCCTGCCCTGTGCGGATCCGCGATCACGATATGGAGGTCAGTCTTGTAGAAAGGAATATCATTGTTCCCCCCATCCCAGATAATGAGATCCGCTTCCTTTTCTGCTGCTCTAAGTATTTTTTCATAATCCACGCCGCTATAAACAACTGTTCCACAGCAAATGTAGGGTTCATACTCCTCACGCTCTTCGATCGTGCACTCGTTTTTCACACAATCTTCCATCGTGGCAAACCTCTGGCATTCCTGTTTGAGCAGATCCCCATAAGGCATGGGGTGACGCACAACAACGACCCTGAACCCCTTTTTCATTAATATATCCACGAGCTTTTGCGATGTGGGGCTCTTTCCGGCGCCTGTTCGAACTGCGCATACCGAGATTACAGGTTTTTTGGACTCAAGCATCGTACTTTGCGTACCCATCAGGCGAAAATCAGCACCCGCCGCAAGAACGAGTGAAGCTTTTTGCATAACAGTCTCATGCGAGAGATCAGAATATGCCAGTATCACCTGGTTTATGCCATGCTCCCTGATGAGCGCAGGCAAATTTTCTTCCGGATAGATTGGAATATCTTTCTTGTAGAGCGAACCTGCCAGATGCTTCGGATAAGCGCGCCCTGCGATACCAGGGATTTGCGCCGCAGTGAATGCGATTACTTCGTAATCCTCATTATTCCTGAAAAAGACATTGAAGTTATGGAAATCGCGCCCTGCGGCGCCCATTATTATGACTTTTGTTTTCATACAAATCTTGCCATTGCAAGATTTGTTCGTTCATGAATAATAGTCTTGCGCTATTTTCTATCTGCGAAAATCTGCGCAATCTGTGGATTAAATATATTTGAAAATCCGCAGATTTCGCAGATTGGCGCAGATTTGTTAAACTGGATTTCATATGACTATTCAGCCTTACAGGACACTAAAGATATAAAAAAAGAAACGTAGCAAACTAAATTGCTTGCCATTTTGTTTGAATAAAACACGGATTTTTCGGATACGCATCCGCGCAATCCGTGTTCTATTCGCGATTTTTCTATTGACCGATCTGGATATCCTGTTTAGTCCTCATCAACGAACTTTTTGGTGTTATCCTCAACAAGCATGCCCTGTATTATTTCTGCATACGCAGGTCTTGCTATGAATACTCCTATGAGTACGCCAACTATGGTTATTACGGCAAAGCCCCGCAGAGCGCCAAAACCCATGATAAGTAGTGGTGACATCGCAACAAGCACTGTCGCAGCGGCTGAGAATATTATAGTGAACGCCTTCGTAAGACGTGATTTATAGACTTTGTCCGGGGGCATGGCTCCTCCTGCAAGCACTTCGTCGGTAATGATTATAAGGTGGTCAATACCCGTACCGATAACCGCAATTATACCTGTGATAGTCGGCAGGTCAAGCTGGAAGCCTACGAGGGTTGTAAATCCAAGGATCATAATTACTTCGCTAAAAGACGTTGCAAGCATCGGTATAACGATATTTGGTTGTTTGTATCTCAGTGAAACAACAATTGCGACCAGGATGAGGGCGATTATTCCTGCGATCAATACCTGTGATTTGAACTTTGAACCGAGCTCAGCTGAAACCTGTCCGGCTCCGAGCACATCCACCTTTACCGGCAGCGCTCCAGCCCTTAAATGGATCTGAAGCTGATTTGCCTTTTGCTGTCCTTCATCGCCTGTTCCTGTAGTTGCTACAAGGTTTTTCACAGGAACGCTCTGGATATTCCTTGCAAGGTCTGGTGACAATGGTGCATCGAATACAACATTTTCATCAAGTGTCATTATCAAATTATGCGAAGAGGGGGCGGTAACTGCTCCATATTGTATTGCAGCATCACGAAGTGCCGCTGCGCCTGCTTCACTGAGGGTAAATGATACGCCCCATACATCTCCTTTCTCTTTTTCAGGCAATCCCGGCGTAATATCTGTTCCATAAAGAACATGTTCGGTTTCATTTCCTTTAACCTGTATGCGTATTTCGAATTTACCCGGCTTTGATGCGATCTCCCGTGCCGTGTTAATATCCACTCCGGCAAGATCGACCAGGATATAGTTATTGCCTACCGTCCTGACTGGCATTTCCTTTAGTCCAAGGCTGTTAAGTTTTGTTTCAAGGATCTTTTTTGTTTCATCCCTTGTTTCACTTGACACGCCAACCGTGAATGGTGGAATTACTCTTCCGTCCACTGGTTTCAGGATAGTATTTAATTCATCTTCGGTTACAGTTTTTCTTATTTCAAATGTGAGCTGGTTCCCGGGGATTCTTACAATTTCTGCCTTAAGATTATTCTCAAGATATTTCTGGATCGTATATTCCCTGCTCGTAGCCAATGATATTCTTGTTCCGCCATCAGGAGCCTGGGAGATGGTGGATTTTCCAAATCCGAAGTTATCTATGGTTTTCTGGGTGGTCTGTTTTGATGTAGTAAATGTAATAGAATTTAACGTGGTCTCTTCGATCTTAATCGTTGGGTCATCTAACAATCTTGCGAATTCGCTCTGGATGATCTTTCCCTGGTCAGCCGATACCTGCGCAATGGCTCCCTGGAGCTGCAACTGCAGCCATGAGCCGCCTTCAAGATCAAGACCATATTTCAGGTTACTGCCAACATTAATTTCGCCGTTATTATAAGAAACGGTCATTACAAGAATTGAACCAAGGAGTATCAACAATACGAAGAGTACTCTAGGTTTCTTATAGAAAGGAATTTTCTCATTCATGTTGTCTGCCTCCTCTTTTTGGGTGTTTCTATCCTATTTTCGGTCTTTGTCCCTTTCTCCATATACCATTTCAGGATACCGAGATTTGTCATCCAGGTATTTATTATATCAGCGATCAAACCGAAAATGAGGACCACGGAAACATCTCTTATTATATCTATTCGGGTGAACGACGAAACAAGATATGAACCTGATGAAACAAGGAATAATGCAATGAGAGCTGCAAGAGTTGTCAACGTCATTGTCATGCCGGTTTTCATGGCATCTTTTATCTTGTCGTTCAATTCTCCTTTTCTCTTGAGGAGGCGCGTTGTTAAAAGAATATCAGTATCAACAGAATAACCAATTAGCATAAGAAGTGCAGCAACAGTGCCCATAGATAATGCTATGCCGAAAACATCCATCATTGCCAGTGCAAAAACGATATCTGCAAAAGCCGAAATTACGACAGCTACAGAAGGCACAAATGTTTTAAAGATCAAGAAAACTACGATCGCCATTCCCAGGAATGAAAACAAAACCGCACGAAGAGCCTGCCCCTGCAAAGATTTGCTGACGACTTCTCCCATTTGCCTTATTTCGACATTCTTATACTCAGAATTTATTTTATTTGTAACTTCAGTGAGAGCTGATTCAGTCATAGGTCCGAACTGGACCATTTTACGAACTCCACCATATTCTCTTGCCTGGATAACTGGATAAGCCGCTAAATCCTGTTTTAACTGGTCAGGTGTCTTTGCGCTATCAAATATCATTGCCATTCCACCCTGGAATTCCATTCCAAGTTCAACCGGGGATCCCGGTTCAGTCAGGGTGCCCTGTACAAAAAAGGAAGTATAAGCCAGGATCAAAAGCGATACCGCAAGCAGTATTGCAGGAAAATATAGCATTTGCTTGAAATTAAAGTTTTTAACATATGAGTCAATCGCTTTTTCATTGATTAAATTCATGGGGATCTCCTATCGATGAGTTAAGATTGGCTTAGATTATAGCACAATGTATTTACCTTTTGCTGTTTGGTTATGAAAAAATATTTTTTTTAAGTAAGTAAATTTTTTTCCTTTAGGTTTTCAATTACCTCAGTTCCTTTTTCGGTCATAATAAACTTCTTCCAGGTATGCTTTTCAGGAGTGAGACACTTGATTAATCCCTTCTCTTCCAGTTCCCTTATTGCATAACTGATGTTCTGTAATGATCTATCCGTTGATTCTGCTATATCAGCTGCCTGTATCATCCTTTTTTCATGCATCATTTTCAATACAACAATTCTCCTATCCACTCCAAGAACCCACATTGATAGTTCATCAATATTGATTATTCCCAGGGCAAATAATTTAATCAGTTGTCTATTTGAATCGGAAGAGCATTCCAATTGATCCTGGATTTTTTCCTCATGGGATTGCTGTTGCTGCAATGAAATACCTTCAAGGTCAACACAGGGTTTTTTATTTCGGAAATCGCTTTTTGAGGGTAGAGGCACTATGGCTGCAATGGAAAATAAAACTAATAATATGACTGCCAGGATTCGCAGTCTTTTATTAGGTAGTTCATTATCGTTCATACTATTTCCATGAATTCTTTTTCCTTCGTATTATGTTTTCCCCAACACATATAAAATTAGATATAATTAATCATAAGTTATAACAAATTAGAAAGATTTATAATATTTAAGAATTATTGTTAAAAAATAACTAAATAGGAGGATATATGGCAGAATCAATAGAAGCGTTAATTGCACCAATGATGTTTTTGGCATTAGCGGCAATATTCTATCTTGTGATAGAATTAAGAATTAAAATGCTCAAGTGCAGAGAGTAATCTTTCTTGCGATGAGGTTTTCAATTACCTCATTTTCCTTTTCATGTATCGTTTATAATTTTTATAGGAATATTTCGCAACCATAATAATAATAAAATTTTGTATAATTAATAACAACTTATCACAAATTAGAAAGATTTATAATATATAATACTTATAGCCCTTCACAGCGACTCACCATACGCGATGGTTAAGTGTGGTGTTTTTTTGCTGGAATATAGGAGGAAACAATACATGCTAATCCACAACAATATCGATGTTTTATCGGCATTATTAGGTATATGGAGAGAAACCAGAAGAGACGGCGACACATTAAAAATACGCAAAAAAGGAGTGAATTGAATGGTTGATATTTCCTTAATTGATCCAACAACATTAATGAATATTCTTTTAATAGCAATCAGTGGCACACTTATTTGCATAGGTGTTCATTTTATCCCCGTAGGTGGAGCCCCAGCAGCAATGGCACAGGCCACTGGTATAGGAACCGGAACTGTAGAACTTGCAGCGGGTTCGGGGCTTGTGGGCCTGGTAACAGGGGCTTATATGTATGCAAATGTGGATAATGCTCCGATGAGCCTTGTACTTGCAGCAGGAGCAATGGGCTCTATGATTATGATCTCAAGTGCAATGTTCGCTGCAAGTCTGGTATATGCTTATGGCGTAGGAGTGCCGTTTGCTTCAGCCCAGACCAAAAAAGATCCAATAACAGGAGCGCGTCAGGACCTTTATATGTCAAAGGGAACCCAGGGACATGGAATTCCGACCGTATGTTTTGTTAGTGGAGTAATAGGGGCAGCGCTAGGCGGTATCGGAGGGGCGCTCATTTATTATGTCCTGATCGGAATCTACGGTCAGTTTATCAGCCCGACAAGCGCTGCTGCAGTTGCTGGAGTATTCACGATGGGTGTTTTCTATGTTAATGCTGTAGTTCCATCTTATGGTGTAGGAGGAACGATCGAAGGATTCCATGACCCAAAGTTCATGCGCGTTCTTCCAAAGGATGCTATCACAAGCTTTTGTGTGAGTCTCTTATTGGGTATAGTGGCAATAGTTATTGCAATGGGAATGTAAAATGAGCCTTGAGTTCAGTTCAATGGTGGCAGGAGGATTGGGCGTTATTTTCGTCATCGTCCTGCTTGGTCCTTTTCTTATCAAGAAAATTGAACATAACCTTGAGGTATTCCTTTTTTCAATGGGTGTACTGGCAGTAACAGTTAATTCTCTATTCCTGAAAGTATCGTCAGAAGCGGGAGCATCCGTTGAAGGATCTTTACCTCTATGGAACTTCCATCTTATCGAAAAAGCCCTTGTTGACCCGATCGAGATTTCACTTGCTGTATTAGTCGCAGGACTTATTTTCCACTATGGCCGCGGTCACATTAGAATTATAATGGAAAAAATACTGGCCAGGATACCGTTAAAGATAGTAGTCTTTGCAGTTATCGTATTACTTGGCCTTCTTTCAAGCGTGATCACAGCTATCATCGCGGCGCTTTTACTCGTTGAGATCGTCAGCGCATTGCACCTTAATCGTAAGACAATGGTGAACCTGACAATAATTGCCTGCTTTGCCATCGGGCTTGGAGCCGCGCTTACTCCGATAGGTGAGCCTCTTTCCACGATAGTGATTAAGACCAAGATGAACGAGAGCTTCTTTTATCTTTTTGATCTGTTGGGTGTATATATCATACCCGGAGTGCTGGCATTTGGTATCATAGGTGTTTTCTTTGCTTCCAGAAAAGAAACAAAAGCGCCTTCGAGCAATATCGCATCTACAGATGAGGGGAATGAGAGCATAAACGATGTGCTGATCAGGGCAGGGAAAGTATATGTGTTCGTTATGGCGCTTGTGCTTCTTGGCACCGGTTTTACGCCCATCATTGAGTGGTATGTAATAAAAATGTCAGGAGAAGCCCTTTATTGGGTGAACATGGTTTCAGCCATTCTTGATAATGCAACTCTTGCGGCTGCTGAGGTCGATCCATCGATGATCGTACCGAGTCTGCCTGATCCTGCTATCAAGATCAAGAGCGTTCTTATGGGATTGCTCATATCAGGCGGTATGCTAATACCTGGAAATATACCTAACATTATATCTGCTAACAAGCTTGGGATTACGAGCAAGGAATGGGCAAGACTTGGAGTTCCATTGGGTCTTGCGGCAATGCTGGCATATTTCATAATTCTCTATGCACCCGGCTACATGTCGTAATCAAATGGTGAACAATAAATGAAAACAAAAGTGATCAACAAGGAGGGAATTCAAAAGAAAATTAATGATCTGGGAATAGGAGTATACTTTGTAGGTATAGGTATAATCCTTGTCATATTGATGATTGGATGGCTATTATATAATATTTTTATTTCTTCTAAAGGTTAGGCACCAACTCCTATAACTATGGTGCCTAACCGGAATTTAAATGAAGATATTTCATGACATTAAAATTGTGCAGGTTTTAAAACCAGCAGATTGAAATATGAGAAATTAGAATTAATATATTAAGGGAGGATAAAATGTTCGAAAAAGTTTTATTTCCAACAGATTTTTCAGAGTATGCACAGAACACTCTTGAGTGTATTGGAGAGATTCCAGGGATCAAAGAATTAATGCTTTTGCATGTGGTAGACGCAACGCATCCTTCAAAGCACGGATGGACACATGGACCGCATATCGAGAATACAAAAATTCTCATGGATGAGAAGAAAGAATACCTCGAAAGTCTGGGATTGAAGGTAAAAACAAAAGTAGATGTGATAACAGAAGGCGAAGTCTACAGAGAGATCCTGAGGACAGCGGAAAACGAAAACGTTTCTTTGATCGTAATGGGTGCCCGAGGAAAAAGCCATATCAAGGATCTTCTTCTTGGAGGCGTATCTACAAAGGTGGTACGTCATGCAAAGACAAACCTTCTAATCATGCGCTATAAATTAGTGGAAGATCTTGAAGGTGTAAAACATGAAAAGTTCTGCCCGATGATTTTCTCAAAAGTGCTTATACCAACTGATTTTTCCGAATTTGCAGGAGATACAATATCTTTTGTAAAAAAAATAAAAGATATAAAAGAAATTGAGCTTCTGAATGTGGTTAGCAAAGGTGAAACTGAGGACGAAATAGAAGAAAATGTTAATGATGCAAAAAATAGGCTTGATGATATCAAAGAGGAGCTTGGAAGGGCAGGTTTTATCGTGAAGGATCACGTTCGGGTAGGGAATATTCCAGAGGAAATAATCTCCACAGCCGAGGATGAAGATGTATCACTAATAGCAATGAGCCCACACGGGAAAGGCTGGTTCAAGGAATTATTGGTGGGAAGCACATCCTGTGCAGTAGTTAGGAGAGCGAATAGACCTGTTTTGGTAGTAAGAGCTAAATAAGCATCAGATGATCTCAAGGCAAAATGCAGGTTTTGCGCTTCCTCCGATCCTCTTTTTGCTTATTCTCTTCTCAGACATAGAAGGAATATCCTGTGAAGCCAGGTCAATAGCAGCAGCACAGTCTGGATAGCATGCTGGTGGCTGACAAAGGCGATCCCCATACCTGCACAATTGAAACTTCTATGATATGACTGATCTAATGATAAGAATTATGGGGTGTAATAATGCCCAATGCTTCGGTTAATTTTCTAATATTATTCATAATTTCGATCCCCATTATTATTAAATCCAGCGATATTTTCACCGAAGGAGCCTCAAAATTAGCCAAGATGCTGGGAGTTTCTGATTTTGTCATCGGAATAACAGTTGTGGCGTTGGGGACATCCCTGCCAGAACTGGCTTCAGACACTTATGCTTCATATATCGACCATGGTCAAATAGCAGCAGGGGACATCATAGGTAGCAATATCACAAACATCGCCCTGATCCTTGGTCTTACCTGCATTATAAAACCGCTATCTATAAAACATACTGAGATATACAGTGGAAAGATACATCTTTTAATATTGACCCTGGCGTCTGCCTTCATATTGATCGAAAATGGGATCGGAAGAATTGGGGGAACTCTTTTCATAATCGCATACATTTTCTATTTAAGGCATTCAATTGACGCATACAGGGAACTGGGCGTCGAAACCATTGGAAAAAATGGGATCCTGAAAAATATATTTGAAATATTAATCGGATTGACTGGAATACTTATAGGAGCCTGGATTCTCGTAAATTCAATGTTAGGACTAGCGGTGGTTTTTGGAATATCAGAATATTTAATTGCACTTCTAGTAATGTCCGTTGGGACATCCCTTCCTGAGTTATTTGTATCCGTATCAGCTGCAAGGAAAGGATATGCAACAATGGCGCTTGGAAATATCATTGGAAGCAATGTTGCCAACATTTTGTGGGTTCTTGGATTTGCTGCGATCATCAGACCCATTAGCATAGCCTCCGAACGTATTTTTATTCAAATTTTATTCATGCTATCGCTCTCACTATTGCTGATTATTTTCAAAAGATCAGGATATATAATTGACAGAAGAGAAGGGGCTGTTTTTCTGGTATTGTATGTTATTTTTGTTTTTGTAAGTTTATATTTTGAGAATCAATTTAATTAAATAACTTACTTTTCTTAAATTTTTCAAATAAGTGAACACCTTTTTCTGTCAAAATATACCTCTTCCATGTATGTTTTTCAGGGGTGAGGCATTCAATTAATCCTCTTTCTTCAAGTTCGCGCACCGCACGGCTGATATTCTGCAATGACCTACCTGTCTTTTCTGCGATATCCGATGTTCTTATCAATTCATTTTCATGGATTTCCTTAATTACCAGTACTCTTCTATCAACACTCAAAATCCATTTACTAAGTTCATCCAATTCCATCGTATATCCCTTTATTTTATCAATTGATATGATTCAGCCAGCATGATATTTGTTCTCACCACAGAAGAGGCAAAATCAGTATGTTCAACTGCAACGTCTTTAAGCATATTAGCCTCAATTTGTTCCACCACTACGGCGCCATCATGCACGACTTTTCCAGATGCTATCTTTACTGCTCTAACCAGCGCTCTATGAGAAATGAAGCATCCATCACCGATAATACAATCGAACACCACTGAATTAAATCCAATAAAACAATTCTTCGCGATTTCGGTTGGCCCATGCACGATGCAGCCGTGGGAGAGGGAAGTGTGATCTCCGATCATCACTTTTGTATTTGTCAGTGCGTGGATTATTACATTATCCTGGATATTGCAGCCATTTCCAATCAATATGACAGAGCCCGGCTCATCTGCACGGATGCTTGCATGCGGGGCTATGAATACCTGGTCTCCGACAACGACATTTCCTGTAATTATTGCATATTCACTGATATATGCACTTGCGCTTATTGTTGGTGATTGTCCGAAAGGGTTTTTTAATAGCATTTTCTAAAGCCGACACGATCGTAATGTATAAATAACTTATCATATATTATAATAAAATATCATGTTTAAACATGGATATTCATACGTAGAGAAAAACATGCTGGATATGATTCATTGCATATCTACCGGGGAATAATTGATTAGACTAATCCGGATTATATGGTAGAAGAATATCGAACATAGAAAAGAAACAAATAAATATTGTGCAGTGGCAACAGTGTTATTGCCGTTTGTAGTGAATTTTTTGTCAGGTATATAAGATGAGAGAAAAATGGTCATCCAGTATTGGTTTCATCCTAGCCAGTATAGGCTCAGCAGTTGGCATTGGCAACATCTGGCGGTTTCCGTATATGGTGGGTGAAAACGGAGGCGGAGCTTTTCTTATTCCTTATCTTATTGCCGTATTCCTGTTCGGTCTTCCTCTGATGATCCTTGAGTTCGCTCTTGGGCGACACTTTAAGACCTCTGTCGTGCCAGCTTTTGGCACATTAGGAAAGAAATTCAGGATGGCAGGCTTTTTCCTGATCTTTGTTATGTGCATGATACTGAGCTATTATCTTGTGATAACAGGCTGGGTGCTTGCTTATTCCCTCTTTTTTATTATTGGAAATCCAATCCCTTTTTCCCAGTTCACCGGCTCTTATTATCCACTGCTATTCTTTTTAATATCAGGCGGTATATCTTTCATTGTGGTCAGGGCGGGCGTAAAGCAGGGAATTGAAAAACTTTCAATGTTCCTGATCCCTCTTCTGTTTGCGATGTTGATAGCGCTGGTAATTTTTGCTCTATCGCTGCCCGGCGCTGCGAAGGGGATAGAGTTCTATTTAACTCCCGACTTCACAAAGCTGGCTGACCCCCTTGTCTGGACGGCAGCATTCGGGCAGGCGTTTTTCTCATTAGGTGTTGGCACTGGCATCATGCTCACCTACGGCAGCTACATGAGGGATGAGAATATTGTAAAAAGCGCAGGCATAATCACGGTCGCTGATCTCTTCGTAGCAATCCTTGGAGGATTCGTGGTATTTCCCATCGTCTTCTCCTTTGGACTTGACCCGGAGGCAGGCGTACAGCTTGCCTTTGTTACTTTACCTCCGATTTTTCAGGAAATGAGTTTTGGATTCTTACTGGGCGCTGTGTTCTTTTTACTCCTTTTCTTTGCTGCCCTGACCTCCGCAGTTTCCATGCTTGAAGTGCCTGTGGCTACTCTCATAGATTCTTATGGCGTCGAAAGGAAAAAGGCAACTTCGATAGTCTCGATAATCATCATTCTGATAGGGCTGCCCTCAGCCTTAAGCTATACTGCCCTTAAATTGGAACTATTCGGAACGCCTCTTCTTGACCTCAAGGACTTTGCTTTCGGTACCATCGGCATCATCGCAGCCGGACTGGTTCTAAGCATAATCGCAGGATGGTTTATTGATGAGGAAATCATATTCAAACAGATCGGAGGCAGCAGGTGGATGCAGAGGCTATTTATGCTCATCATAAAAATTTTCATACCGCTTATACTCTTCATCAACCTCATGGCAAGAGTGATAAACCTTGGTTAATTCTGACAAGCATAAGAGAAAGCGGATAACATCGGTAAAGCCTACTAAATCCCAGCTACATGCCCTGGAAAAGCTAAAAAGACTGGACTTGGGCATCCATGTTATATGGGGCAAAAGAGGAATCCCTTCTCATTTGTGCGGGATTTTATCAGTCGAGATGGAAGAAGATCCTGAAAAAGCAGCAGGGAAATTCCTTTCAGAACATTTTAAATTATTTAATATGAAAGAGAGCCTGGAGGATCTAACATTTCTCAGGAAAATAATTAGTCTTGGGGGATTCCATGTTGTATTCCAGCAGTTTATCAATGAATTGCCGGTCTACAATGCTTTTACTTCTGTACATATGGATAAAAATAACAGGATCAACAAAATCGATATATGCTACCATCCGGATTTGTTTGTAGAATTGCCCATGGAAAAAGGCATCTCACAGGAAGAAGCGATCAGGATTGCCATTGATACTCTTAACGCACAAAAAAGAGTTGCAGGGACGGTTTTTGGAGAACAGGTTATCTATCCAAAAAATGATATATACTATGTAGCATGGAAGGTGGCAGTGCCTCTAATTAATCCTGTAGAGGAGTGGCATGTATTTCTTGAGTTTAAAGGAGGCAATATACTGGATATTCTGGATGCACTCCTTAAGGCCACAGGAAGAGGAAGAGTTTTCATACCAAATCCTGTAGTGGCTCTGGGAGACAGAAAACTTACTGCAGAATCCGAAATTCCAGATAGAGCTTACACCGATGTTGTTCTAAATGATCTTGACGGCTCGGGTTATCTGAAAGGTACTTATGTGGATACATGCACAACTCCGAATAGAGCAAAAGAACCGGATTTGATTTATAACTATTCAAGGTCTGATACGGGGTTCAAGGAAGTAATGGCTTATTATCATATTGACGAGGCACAACGATACATACAGAGTCTTGGATTCACAAATTTATGCCGTAAAACAATTAAAGTGAATGTTCAGGGAGATTTCGTGGATAACTCATATTACAATCCTGATACCAGGGAATTAATTTTTGGTACCTGGTATATTGATGATGCACAAGATGCTGATATAATCCTGCATGAATATTGCCATGTCATGCTGGATGAACAGGTACAGGGTTTTGGGCATAACTGGAATACATGCCCGATCGCAGAAGGGTTTGGTGATTTCTTCGCTGCATGTTTTTTTGCTGAAATAAATGGTGGTTTTAATCGGGAGTGCGTTGGGGACTGGAACGGCGTTGGAAAAATAGGTGATTGCGTGAGCAGGGTGGATAGTAACAAGCATTATCCGGAGGATTTCCTGGGGCTGGATAGCTGTGACAGGGACGGAGAGATATGGTCTGCATCCCTGTGGGATATATATCTAAAAATGGGTGGGGCCTCTAAGATCAAGGCAAGGAGGCTTGCTGCAAGGGATAATGCCATCCGATTGATCATTGAAAGTAATTTTAACCTGAATATTAATTCAAGATTTGAGGACGCTGCTGATGCAATTTTTATTGCAGATAAAAATATTTACGATGGTGCATACGAGCATTTGATCAGAGAAGTTTTAGTGAAGCGGGGAATTCTATTGCCACTGATAAAAGTGGAAATGAAAACACAGGTAGAGCCGTATGTGGTTCGGGTGGGAAATACACTGACATTTTCGATCAATCTTACAAATGCGGGTGAAGTTGTATGGAAAAAAGCAAAAATCACCATAAGTATTCATAATGAAAAACATCTCATCGTCAAAAAGCTGGTTAAAAGAATTAATAATATGCAGGTCGGAATGCAGAAATCTATTGAGAAAACATGGCAGATTCCGAAGAGGTCAAAAACCGGGGAGTATAGGTATACCGTGAGCGCATATTACAGCCGGAAGAAAACAGGTTCGATAGAAGGCAAATTCATAGTGATTGCCGCAACCTGAATTTGTGATATCTTCCCAATATTTTCTAACATAGTCTTTTTTTCCGATAAGTCCGCCTCTTTCAAGTCCATAAAAGCCTTGCTGTGCTGCAATATCAAAGAATTTAGTAGGTTTGATATTACAGGTTTCTTTTTCTTTGGATTTTTTCTGAACGCCCTCTCTGCACGAGAGGAGCTTGATTTCCGGCAGTCCTGTATTCTTCTACAGCGGGAAGACACTTGACGCTATGTCAAGGGTCATGAACTTTATGCGCGTGACTGACAGCATAAAAAAATCTTTGGCGTCAATCCTTCTGGTGTTCGTGAGAAAGCGAGAAACTTTATCAAGCGTAGAAGGAAACAAAGAATAATGATGAAAAATGCCTTCAAGCGTTAGAGTTTTAATAAGGAATATTGCGATGGAATTATAGAGTTTGATTTTGGCTTTGGTTAGTAGATAAAAAATTTTATTTAGTTTGTTGAGAGGGGGGAGCTTTACGAGCAGGCATAACCAGGACCTTGTCTATCCGGTTTTTATCCATATCGACCACTTCAAAGCGCAATCCTCCCCACTCAAAATGGTTGCCGACCGAAGGAATACGTCCCATTTGCATCAGCACGAAGCCGCCCAATGTCTGATAGATACCTTCTCCTTGCAGCTTTTTGATTTGAAATATTTCTTTTAGATCAACCGCGGGCAGCATTCCGTCTAATAACCATGAGCCATCTTCGCGTTGCACCGCCAGCGGTTCAGCCTTCTCCTCGATGGAAGGTATTTCGCCGACGATCTCTTCCATGATATCGTTGAGTGTTACCAGTCCCTGAATACTGCCATATTCATCGACCACCAGTGATAGATGTATGCCAGACTGCTTGAATAACTCCAGAACCTTTAGTGCATGCGTGCTTTCGGGGACAAACAACGTGCGCCGCATGGATGCCTTCAGATCAGCCGGTTTACCCACAATATTGTGACTCAATAAATCTTTAACCTGCACTATGCCAAGAATATTATCAAGGCTGCCCTGACATAACGGGAAGCGAGAATGACCGCTCTGGGCAATCTTGCGCCGTATCTCCTCTGGTGATTCATCTATATCGATCCAGGCAATCTCGGTCCGCGGCGTCATCAGTACCCCGGCCCGCAAATCGCCCAGGCGAAATACATGTTCCACCATAGCCCTCTCTGCTTCCTCAAAAGCTCCGGATTTCATGCCTTGCTCGATCAGGATATTTATCTCCTCTTCTGTAACTGGTGGTTCAGCAACCGGTCGTATACCTAATATCCTGAGCACCGTATCTGTTGAAATGCTCAACAAATGAACCGCCGGGGAAGCCATCCGGGATAAGATGCGCATGGGGGCGGCTACAGTACAGGCTATTCCCTCGGCGTTATGCAATGCCAGCCTTTTGGGTACAAGCTCACCGATAACCAGCGTGAGATACGTAATGCCCAGTACTACAACGCCAAGAGCGACGACTTCGCTGTAGGGCGCAAGGATGGGTATAGAGTCCAGGCGTACCGCCAGCTTCTCGGCTATGGTCGCACCGCCGAACACACCAGCCAGTATGCCAATAAGCGTGATGCCGATCTGAACGGTAGATAGTAAACGGTTGGGTGAGCTTGCCAGTTCTAGTGCAGCGAGTGCCTTTACATTACCTTCATTTGCCCACTGTTGAAGCCTGGCCTTTCGCGCCATAATGATAGCAATCTCCGACATTGCAAATATGCCGTTGGCGATGATTAGTAGAACAATGAACAGGATTTCAAAAGTGAGATTGGACATTCCAGAAACCTCTTTTTAGCTTGGTATTAAATTTAACTTATTTAACCCTTTTTGCGGTGGGTGGCTTATATGAATTATATATCTTGCACTGTTACACTTAACTTGTGCTTAGGTTTTACCGTAAAATAACTTATCCAAATAAGTTCTTTTCTCCACGAGGTTAAAGACGTTTGATAACCGTTATATGAGACTCCCTAACTCCATGGTTTTAAACGCAAGCATAGTGAACCTGTCCAGATACCAGATAAAGAGACTGGACATACCCGTTGGAATAAATTTGGAGATTCTGGTATCGAACTTGAGGCAAGGGTATGGATACAGAGGTCTTCTTTGTTTACAGCCAGAACTGAACTTATCAAAGAGATCAAAAATGCCTTTGATGAAGCTGGAATTGAGATACCATTCCCACACAGGACAGTGTATTTTGGCAAAGATCAAAGAGGATGAATTGTCGTTTCAAATATTTCCAAGGATCAGAGCATCTGTTATTGCCTTCTCGTTTATACTCCTCGTGTTGGTTTTCATCTTCATAAGCTTGAATATCTTCGGCACTGCCTTCAGGAAACTGGGATTTCCCCCAGAATATTCGGTCTATTTTCTTTTTTTGTCACTGCCTTGCAGTTACCTGAACATTCCTATTAAAACGTACACTACAACAATAGCCATTAACCTTGGAGGGGCAGTTATTCCGATAATAATGTCATTATTCTTGTTATCAGTGGCAAACTCGGTTAAAGTTTTATCAGGAATTCTTCTCATTACGATAATTATTCATAAGATCGCGGCCTGTGAAAGGTTCTGGGATCATTGTCCATGCGCTGCTTCCTCCGCTTCTAGCGGCTTTTGTGGCAATTATTATATCTCCTCAAAATGCGCCTATTATCGCCTACATATCGGGCACTTTTGGATGTATTCTGCTACTGGCATAGATTCAATAAAAAAAACTAAACATGAGCAAATATTTGTATTGCTCATGTCATTTTCTCAGTGTTTGATACACCCTGATATTTATATTTTCAGCACGAACAAGATTATGTAATAAACTACCATTATCACAGCGCCAAGAGGCAAACCGAGTTTTGCCCATTCTTTGCTTGTGATACCGAGTTTATTTGCGGATATTATATTGGGTATGTTCCCTGGGATCAACATGCCTCCAGCGATCAAAAGACCCATGAGAGCAGCGTTAATTCGATCTGGTGACATAGTTTTTGTTATCTCAGCTGAAGCAAGTGTAGCATTATCCAGTATTGCTGAAACAGTATTTACCCAGTAAAGCATCCATGCAGGAAGATCTTTGATATACCATTCGATTATTGGCGTGAATCCGATTCCAAGGAAAACAAGCGCCATGACAAAAATATAAACTTTAAAAGCACGTATGCCCACATCTTTTAAAGTTTCTTTTTCCTCTGTTGCGGTGAGTGAATCTTTTGCTTTTTCCTTTTGTCCTACAAAGAACATACTTAATATTCCGAGTGCAAGTACGCCAGGAATTATAAATATTCCAAGCTGATCAAACAAATACCAGAAGTCTGCCTGCAATTTTGTGTTTATGACAATCGTGGAAAGCGGTTCTCCAATAGGGGTAAGTGCAGCTCCAAGACCGATCGCAAAACAGGCAATTATTACGATATTGATCTCAGTTTTGCGGTTTAACTTCAAGGCGCTAACCAATTCAACCAGGAGCAAAGCAGCAATAATTGCCGTTATAACACTTGATAAAATCCCAAGAACAACTACAATAAGGAATACAAAAATTTTTAATGGAACTTTATTAAGTATTGAATCTGTGAAACTCTTCAGGCTATTGCGACCATAGTGGAAAATCAATCCGGCAATCAATACAGCCAGAGTAATTGCAATCGGATCTTTAATTGCTGCTTCAATCAATCCTAGATTCCAGTTAGGTAAGATTTCATTTTCTGGATTTGAAACCACTTTCAATAAAAAGTGGTCCGTCGTAACTGCCAGGATACCCATGGCAAACAGAAAAACTTCAAGGTTATGTTCGATTTTTTTCACTAAGAACGGTCCTAATAACACTATTAAGAATATGACAAACAAAAATGCTGAGAGTGTCATATCTTTTGCCGGTAATTCCATAAAATGCCTCCTATAACGAAATTATTTTCCATTCCAGAACTTAGTAGTTCTTAACTTTTTTGGTTTGATTCGAGTTAAAAGGCTTAATTATCCCACAAGCAAATCCTCAAGCATCTCAAACCTGCTTATCGCAAGTCCCTTGCTGGCAATGCGCCTGATTATCGCGCGCCCGGTATCGAAAACAATTATCTTTTCAACAGGCGGGTTCGTAAGTATTAGCATTTCGTTGTCAGGGGTCACCTGAACGCTGTCAAACTGTTTCTTGAGTTCATCGATCGCCTCTGGAGTTATTTTAACAACTCCAAGTTCAGCCTCGCCGCTGAAGAGGTCTTCATCTCCTTTTGTGAAACAGGGGTCTATAGTAATGATCTTCATTAATTCCTCAAAATCCCTTCGACCTTATCCATTATTTCACTTGCAATCTCTCGTTTTGTGCCTGAAACCGGTTTGACCGACCTGTCTATTAAATAGACATTATTATCGTCTGTCCCCATGCCGCCGGATGATACATCGTTTGCCACCACCATGCAAAGCTTCGATGATTCCATAGACTCACGGGCGCGCTTTATTAGCTCTTCTTCAGTCACACCCGTTTCTGCTTTAAAACCAATGATCTTGAGTTTGGGATATCTACTGCGCACTTCCCTGATAAGTTTAGGCGCGGGTTCAAGCGTGAGCCTGACCTCTGTGCCTGATTTTATCTTATTCTTTGAAGGCGTGACAGTGAAATCAGAAATGGCTGCGGCGCTGATGAGAATATCATATCCGCCCCTCAGCTCTTCGATAACGAGATCTGTCATATCCTTTGCACTTTGAGCATATAATTCACATATTCCCTGTATCCCCAGGCATCCCCTGTGGACCAGTGTGACATCTGCACCCCTCCTGAAGGCCGCAAACGCTAGCTCAATGCCTGTTTTTCCTGACGCGCGGTTCGTGAGTATCCTTATAGGATCGATCATTTCGGCAGTTGCGCCCCCTGTAATGATGATCTTCTTACCGGAAAGTGTGTTTTTTCCCACAGCCCTTTCAACTCTCAATACGATCTCATCATTTCCAGCTATTTTTGCGGCGCCCTCTTCTGTTACAGGATTGACAAATTCAACTCCCAGTTCTGTTAGTTTTCCTATATTTTCGATGACAATAGGATGATCATACATAGATTCATGCATCGCAGGCACGATCATTATCGGAATACCTGAGCCAAAAGCAGTGGCAGCAAATGTCGTCACGGGAGTATCATCGATCCCATGTGCGATCTTCCCGATTGTATTTGCTGTGCACGGCGCTATTAAAAGAAGAGATGCCCTGCCCTCAATGCCGCAGAAATCCACATGTTCAACATCGCCTGTTATTTCAGTGATAACCGGATTGCCTGTAGCATATCGCATGGCTTCAGGATGGATTATTTTTCGCGCCGCATCGGACATTACGGCATGAACATCCGCTCCGTGTCTCCTGAGTTCCCTTGCAAGTTCAATGCAGCGGACTGCGGCTATACTTCCCGTTATCCCAAGTACAATGGTCTTTCCATCGAGCGATTTTGAAGTCCTGATTATATGGGTTCCCATTACTATCAATTACATTGTAAAAAGATAAGAATCTATTGATTACTGCAATTCCAAGTCAAAAACATATCTCTTCACGCGCGGCGCCACATTTCCACAATCCCTGAAAAATTCGACATGCCATTCTTTTTCTTCAAGGAGGCGCTTGAAATGAGGGATCTCAAAGTCTTTCTTGAAAGTATAGAAATGGACATACCCGCCAGGTCTTAGAATAGAATGAACGATATCCAGGAAGAAGTCCTGGCCATAAGGCGCAGGCATCACGATCCTGTCAAAGCTCGTTTTGAAGAGATTATTTATTTGGCGTGCGTCGCCGTGTACGATATTTGCCTCGATATGATTCAATTCCAGATTTTTCCGGAGGAATTGGCAGGCATTATAGTTATTATCAAGACCAGTTATGTTCACGTTCTTTTTCTTTTTTATGGGAATGAGAAACGTCCCGACGCCTGCGAAAAGGACAAGTACATTCTCACCGTCCTTCACTTTGTGCGCGATCCTGTCCCGTTCATAGTGCATTTTTCCAGAATAGAAGGTTTTTGTGACATCAAGCTCGAAGATGCAGCCGTTCTCCCTGTGTATCGTAGTTGTCCTGTCCCCAAGCAGCAGTTCAAAATCCGCAACCCGTGCCGAGCCTTCTATTTTATGGAGCTTTCTCAGAATTGTTTTGACATCTTTCCTGAGAGATGAAAACGCCTCTGCAATAATATATTTTTCATCTTCAAGGGCTGGAGGGATACTGATTATGGCAATGTCCCCGATGACCTCAAAGCCTTTCGGGAGGAGGAGGAGTTTTTCGGGTGGGAGTTTGGTTTGAAGAAGGGAGTGGAGAGACATATCAAAAGAAGAATATACTTTTCTTTAAGCATTATGCTTTTTGCCTTTCAATACTGGTCCACAAAGCTGTATTGAAAATGAGTTTTTCAAATTATAAAAATATACGATCACGCGCTGAGGACGGAATTTGAACCCGTGATAGTCTGATGTGATCAATCCGGTTTCAGTCTTGAATAGACTGCCAGTGGGCGCAAAATATCAATTTGCGCCATTGTTCTTTTCGCCCTCATCTCTCTTGCTACATCTATTCAAGCCAGGTTGCATGGGGTTCTGGAAGCGCGCGGGATTTTATAATTAGAAGATATCATCCTTTATCATTATTTCAAGTTCTCTCAAAATATCCTCTATTTCTACTTCATTTGATTCAAGAATAATTTCCCCCACATGTTTATGATGTGGAAAGGTTGCTATTTTCTTATGATGTGGCGCATTATCCCATCTGATAATAAGTTCTGACCCTTTTGATATGTGATAAGCATATCTTATGAATCCCGACATTGCATGTTCCCAGACATTGAGTTTCCAGCCATTGATCAAACGTGCCTGGATCTTTAATTTGTAGTAATCCCCATATGCATCTGAGTCGATCGAAAGAATTGATTCAACGATACTGGATTCCTTTAAAATTTTAACTGTTCTATGCACTTGTAACGCTCTCTTTAGCTGCTTGCTTCCATACTCCGATCATATTTTCAGCAGCTTCCCATTCCATCCAGTCATCTTCTTCGGGGATTGATGCGCTATTTTCAAGTTTCTTTGAGAAAGCACTAAATGACATGCCGTATTTTTTCTCAAATACTTTTAGTTGTTTTTTGTAGAATTCGATCTTATGTTTGATGAATTCTGAAGTTATTTCCCGGATAAATTCCCTGGTAGATCCATATAAACCAAGTTCCACAAGCGGTTTAGCAGCATACTTTAATTCGGTCAGTACCTCAGCTTCAATTTCTGAACTCATAATATCTTTTCAGAGCCATGAGAATAAAAGCTTTATTGTTGAGAAATAAATAATTTTGATGCCCTTACCCCGCCAGCATCCTCAACACAAATGCCTCCAATCCTCGCTCTTTGCCATCCGTCACACTCGGCTTGTTCTGCCACCAGTAACATTATCCTCGATAAAATCATTATTTCATCCATGTTCATAAAAGACCTCTATGATTGTGAAGAATTTTTTGCAGGAGATAATACTATCCTCCGTGAGCTATTGCATCCCGACAAAGCAGACCTTAAGATCCGCTACAGCCTGGCGCATGCAACAGTAAAACCCGGCATGACCTCAACACCTCACAGGCTCAGGACATCCGAGGTTTATTATATCCTGAACGGGGAAGGAGTAATGAATATTAATGGAGAATCTGCAATAGTTAGACCGTGCCAGGCTATTTATATACCACCCAATTCAACGCAATATATACATAATCCCGGAAAAGTTGATTTGATCTTCATTTGTATAGTTGATCCTGCATGGAGGAAGCAGGATGAGGAAGTGCTGTGATCGTAGAGATGGAAGTGTGAGTACAACCATGATCCTTGGCATCGACATCGGAGGAGCGAACACAAAAATAGCATCGGACGATGGCACGCTCATAGAACTCCATTATATCCCGCTCTGGAAGAACTCCAAACTTCCGGAAACGCTTCTTGATATCGCAAAACGCCTGGGACCTGAAAAAGCAGGAGTAGTGATAACCGGTGAGCTTGCGGATTGTTTCCCGGATAAGGATGCAGGCCTGTCATATATTATCGATGCCGTAAATAATGCCTTCAAAAATGCATATTTTCTCGATAGCAATGGTGTTTTTTTGAGGAAAAAAAGAAGAAGCATTGCGGCAGCCAACTGGATGGCATCCGCGCTTGCCGTGGGTAAGGAATTTGGGGATTGTATCTTTCTTGATACGGGCTCAACGACCACGGACATAATCCCGATCAAGAACGGAAAACCTCTTGCACGAAAAACTGATTTTGAACGATTAAAACACGGAGAACTTGTGTACTCAGGGGCGCTTCGAACAAATATCGCTTCCATCCTCAAAAGTGTAAATATAGGGGACAAAATATCCCGCATATCATCAGAGCTTTTTTCCATAACAGCTGATGCATATTTGCTCATGGGCATGATCTCCCCGGAAAATTATACCTGTGATACTCCCGATGGTGCAGGAAAAACGATCGTTGACGCAAAACGAAGACTTGCACGCGTTGTGTGCGCCGACCTTGAAGAAATAAGGGATGATGAGATTTTATCGATCGCGAATCAGGTCATGGAGGCGCAGGTCAATGACATAAAGGAGGCGCTTTTGCAGGTTTCTCAAAAGCATGGGATAAAAAGTGTAGTTACCTGCGGACTTGGGGAATTCCTGGCAAAAAGAGCGGCGCAGGAATGTGGATTTAAAATTATTTCGATCTCTGAAAAATATGGGTTGGAAATATCAAAAGTGTTTCCGGCATATGCTGTTGCACAATTGTTGAGAGATCACAAAACTCCCCTGAAATAATGGCCATTAGTGTATGCACCAGTACAGCGTTTTTCGCTCTTCGTACCGCTAACTACATCATCAATAGCTTCCCTGTAATCCCTGATAATTTTTCCTGTCATCTCCGGGCTGTATGTCCTCGCTTCGATCCGCAGGCAGCTAACCCCGGATATAATAATGTCCGGGACATAATCAAGCATGCACAACTCGCGTGAGTTCATTATATAAGTACGATTATGTGTATCCGTAATTACCGGAAATTCATAACCTTTTTCATCTTTCAAGAGGAGATCATCAGGTCTTTTTCCGGGAAAAAGACCTCCGACAAGGTCATGTTCTGAAATCATCAATGGGAATAAACCATGAACGATACATTCTACGGGATTATGCACAGCAATGCCCTCTATTTCTTTTAGCGTCAGTTCGGGTGATAATGTCACCCTCTCGCTAAATTCCATGAAGAAATCCATTGAGAGACTGTTAAATACATTAAGAGGATAATCAATGATTATCGGCTTATTGGGAAAAATTTTTCGAAGATAATCCAGAACTCCCAAATTTCCCACAAGAAAACCATCCGAAGCCTCGAACAAATCCTGTTGTGATTGGGTTGAGAAGAACTCATCTAAATCCTTTAAAATTCGCGGTGTATTGATGAATACTTTAACACCTTTTTCATGAGCATATTTAATTGTAGGAACGTAATCAGCCAGATCAATAAATCTGCGTTTATCCGTGTTTATCTGCGGTTTGTTTTCGGTCTTAAATCTAATTTCTCTAGATGCTTCTTCCCCTATGTATACAACATCTGCACCATTGTCAACAGAAGATTTTAAAGATCCGATAGAACCCGCATTCACCGACAATATCGGTTTTGTTTTAGACTTTGGCGATCCAAAAGAGACCTTTGGCTCACTGCACTGTCTTTTCCATTTCTGGACTCGCGCTTTCTCAAGCTCTTCAACCGCTTGCCGACGGATCAAGTTCAATTCAGAAACTGGTATGAAAATATTCTTATCCAGTTCAAAATCCACCTCCTTTGCCTCAAAAATAGTGCCACCCAGCTTTATTAACTGTTCTGCGATCGAACTTTTGGAAACTGGTGTTGTTTTTGCCAGATTTACGATACCAGCACTTGCCGAGACTTTATTCTCACCATCATCGATCGAAAGCATTAGAGGCTCGCCAACTTTGGCTTTAAAGGACATTTTTAGAGGTATTTTTCTGATATTCCCAATTTCCAGGGTTTCCATTAGTCTGCTATCAAATGTCTTAAAGATCGTTTCATTATCAGCAACCGCGATGTCAATAGGGATCCTGACAAAAGAACCTACATCCGCTTTTTGTACCATTTTTTTGCCAATATATATATTCCGTACAGTAATTCCTGATTCCCTGCTGCCAACACCAATTCCATCCCCGACCCGAAGCTGTGCTTTAAGCTGTATTTCCAATAACTTTGTCCCTGCATCATAATCAATCGCTCTTCCAAGCTCTGTTCCGCGGTTATGCGGATATTTGCGGCTCATTAATTCCTCGCCAGGATTCCCTAAAAAATACCCTGTCGTGAATTCCCGGTTGAACAACTGGAGAAGTGTGTGCTTTTCTTCTTTTGTAACACTAAAATCTGAAGGTGCAGCAAGATATCTGTCAATAAGCTTTCGATAAACCCTCACAACGCCAGCGACATATTCTGGGCGTTTCATCCGTCCTTCTATCTTGAATGAATCGATCCCTGCCTCTATAAGAGCGCCTGTATGCTCACTCATGTTGAGGTCTTTGGGACTCATAAGATAGCCTTCTTCTTTATTGATACGATACTTTTTCCGGCACGGCTGGGCGCATAAACCCCTGTTCCCGCTTCTCCCTCCGATCATGCTGCTTAAAATACACTGCCCGGAATAACAGAAACACAGCGCGCCATGGATAAAAGTCTCGATCTCCACGAAAGTTCGTGATTTGATGCTTCGTATTTCTTCAAGCGATGTCTCACGCGCAAGCACAATCCGTTTTACACCCATTTCCTCAAGGAACTTGGCCCCCTGTGCGTTATGAATGGTCATCTGGGTGCTGGCATGGACAGCAAGTGAAGGCAGATGTTTGCGTATCAGGCGCAAGATACCGATATCCTGGACAATGACCGCATCTGCCCCCGCATTACAGATTAATTGCAGATATTCACACGCTATTTCAAATTCAGAGTCTTTGATCAGTGTGTTTACTGTCACATAAGCCCTGACCCCGCGCAAATGAGCGTAATCAATAGCCCATTCAAGTTCCTCATTCGTGAAATTGAAGGCTAACTGGCGGGCGTTAAAAAGCGTTCCTCCGAAATAAACTGCATCGGCTCCATTCTCTATCGCTGCTATAAGCGCTTCTTTGCTTCCTACGGGAGCCAGTAATTCAGGTTTGGTCATAAGATTTGATGTTAATTTGGGGAAAACATGTGACGGTTCATTTTAAATAATTCAAATTATCATAATTCAGATTATGTTAATCGAAAGTTATAATATGTTATACAACAATTACCCTTTCATGGCATATCAATTTGTTGACCGCGAGAAAGAAATGAAGTTTCTCAAAGATAAATACTCATCACAGTCAGCCGAACTAATAATCATTTACGGCAGGCGGCGCGTGGGAAAGACCGAGTTGATAAAACAATCAATATCCAACTGCCCTCTAAAAGCCCTGTACCTGCTCGGGGAACTCCAGAAAGAAAACCAGCTCGCATCAATTTATTCTAATATTGCCGGCCTGACGCTTGATGATGATTTCCTTAAAGGGAGCCCTCTTAATACATGGCAGGCATTCTTTGATTATCTCACACGATACATCGATAAAAATGGGATGGTGCTCGTCATTGATGAACTTCCTTATATCCATAAGACAAACCCTAATTTTATTTCAATCCTTCAATTTTTCTGGGATGAAAAATGGAAAAATATGAATTTCAAGCTAATTCTTTGCGGCTCAAGCATCTCGATGATGCAAAAAATAGCGCTTTCATATTCAAGCCCTATCTATGGAAGGCGAACTGGACAGATAGACCTACAACCGCTCAAATATCTTGATTTCAGGGAACTTTTCAAAGACTGGAATGAAGAAGATATCATGGGAGCATACGCAGTCCTGGGCGGCATACCTCGTTATGCTGAGGAATTTGACCGAACTAAAAGCCTGCCTGAAAATATTATTAAGGCATTTCTTGATAAGGATGCTTTCCTTTATAAAGAAGCAAAGTTCCTGCTTATGGAAGAACTCCAGGATTTTGCAAATTATTTCTCCATTTTGAAGGCTATAGCTGTTGGTAAGATCACATTCAATGAGATTTCCAATTTTTCAGGCGTAGCCGCGAATAAACTCTTTATATATATGTCAAAGTTGATCGAATTAAACATTATCCGAAGAGACATACCAGTAACTCTTTCAAAAGAAAAATCAACGCGGGTCGGTAACTATGTTCTTAAAGATTATTTCTTCAGGTTCTGGTTTCGGTATATTTATCCAAATTCCTCACTTATCGAGATAGGAAAACCAGAGATCGTTCTTGATATCATAAAAAGGGATTTTAATAATTACCTGGATACGATATTTGAGGATATAACAGGTGAACTTTTACAAAACCTCTCCATGAACGGAAAGTTGCCGCTATTCACGAAATGGGGCAAATGGTGGCGCATGGATAATGAAATAGATATCATTGCCATAAATGAAGCGACCGGGGATATCCTGTTCTGCGATTGTTCATGGGAGGATAAAGAGACTAAAAAAAGTGTTATGGAAGAATTGCTGGAAAAGTCTGGAAAAGTGGAATGGGGCGGCGAAAACCGCAAGAACCACTATGCATTTGCTTCAAGGAAAGGATTCACGAAAGAGGCGAAAAAGTTTGCACAGGGGAAGGGGATGAATTTATTCACGCTGGAGGAGATGATTTCAAGCGTCAAATCCAATAAATAAATACTTAAATACCAAACATTCACTTTATAACGTAAAGTTTTATATATAACATTCACCCTATAACGTAATTATGCTGGAAGAGATTATAATCCAGAACGCCTGGTGGAAAACAAACAGCGTCAGCGAGTCGAAACTGGGTAAAATCAAGCGATCAGAATTTGATCTTCTCAAAGACGAACTCGACGAAAAAAAAATCACATGTCTTTTAGGACCAAGGCGATCTGGCAAGACGACTCTGATGTACGAGCTGATCGGACATCTGCTCAAAAACGGCGTCAGTGAACGAAATATTCTTTTCATTTCATTCGACAATCCCAAAATACGCATGAATTTAGAGCATAATTTTGATGAAGTTATCAGAGATTTCTCAAATACCATGATCAAAGAGCCGATCGATAAATTATCTGCTAAGACATATATATTTCTGGATGAGATCCATAAACTTGAGGAGTGGGGCAATATCATAAAATATTGGCAGGACCTGGGGTTAAAAATAAAATTCATAGTCTCAGGCTCATCTTCTTTGAGGATATTAAAAGGAGGCGGTGAAAGCCTGCTCGGACGAATTAATTTTCATTTAATACTGCCGCTAAAATTCTCTGAGTTCACAGGCAGGGGAGTTTCTGCAGATTTTGGAAATTTCAGCCTCATCAAGAGAGCGCATGATGAATTGTTACTTGAAAAAAATGACCTGATCATCAAGCTTGATGAATACATCTTAAAAGGAGGTTTTCCTGAAGTTTTTGACATAAAGGATATTGAGAAGGCTTACGAAGTCTTAAAACAGTATAAAACCCTCACGATAAACAGGGATATTCTGGATTTAAAGGATATAAAAGAACCAAGGATCTTGAGCGACCTGACAGACCTTCTATCAGACCATATGTCCCAGAGAATAAGCTATTCTGCCTTTGCCGATATTCTCAATATAAAGGTAGAAACGGTCAAAAATTATATCTCGTATCTTGAGGAGTGTTTTTTGATATATACAGCTTATCTTTACTCAAAAAAACAGGTAATTTCCACAAGAAAGGAGAAAAAATTGTATTTTGTGGATTGCGGACTACGAAATTCCCTTCTTATGAAAGAAATAGATGACCTTGAGAAAACTAAGATTATCGAGAACATTGTTTTTTTCCACATACTTTCCCTTAAAAAACGAGAGTTATTTCCCAGGATATTTTACTGGCTTGACAGGAACCGAAACGAAGTTGACATAGTGATAAATCTGAAAAATGAGGTAATTCCGATAGAAGTTAAATATTCAGATAATATCGGGAAAAAAGATCTAAAAGGATTAATAAATTTCTGCGAAGAGTTTAAGACCCACGGGTTTGTCATAACGAAAGACGTCCTTAGAGATGATGGAGATATTATCTTTGTTCCTGCATGGCTTTTTTTGACGATGATATAATATGATAGGAGGTTTAATCGATGAAAGTATACCACGTACAGGGCATCCGCCACAATGCAGTAATCTTTGCAAAAACTCATGACGAAGCCATAGCAGAGGCGGCAGAAAAAGATTTAGTCGGAGATTGGGAAATGCCTGAAGCTCTGGAAGTGCTTCCGCCTAAGGGGGACCGGATAATTTATGACCCGCAGCCTGGGATTTAATTCATCCCAAGCGCTTTATTCGTCTTCCTTATTGATTTTGCCCCGTCCTTTTCAATCCCAAGCAGAGCCCTTATGGCATCCACGTTCTCAGGAACAACATCGGATTCCTGGTGGATCGCCTGGAAGAAATAAAGTTCTCCTTTGTTGATGGCGATCGAATCTTTCCATACTACGTTCTCCCACATGTCACCTCTTGGCCTGCCAAGGTCTTTTGCATATTCCATAGCTTCAGCCGTTGATTTTATCCTGTCCTTGCTGGAAACAAGCCTTATGCGCGGTCTTTTCTCAAATATTCCCAAAACATCGGTTTCAGTGCATTCCTTTTTCAACTCAATGTTGATAGCATGCAAATGCATAAGCGTCGTTGATGTCTTTACTGCCATCGTGGTGATATCGATATTGGGAAGGATCGAGTTGACATCGGGACCATGATGCGATGGGAGCTTGATCGGGTCGGGAATAAGAGCGTTTATCGGACCTGTCTTAATGTCATTAGGATCTGCAGCCCTTCTCATCAATGTAACTCTTGCTTTCTTGACCCCGAATGCAGTATCAAGAGGATATAAAACCCTGACAAGACCGGTGGTATTGCATGAAACCACTCTTGCGAAATCAAGCCCCAGCGCACCCTGGTAATTGGCTTCGGAATTAAATGAAAATCCAGTAAGCTCGTGATCTTCCCCGCCCTGCCAGATAGCTTTGACCCCATGCTTCTGGTAGAGCTTCTTATATTCCTCGCCCATACCACCAGGTGTTGCATCGACCACAATATCAACTTTACCAAGTAGTTCTTGAAGCGTTCCGCTCACTTCGATTTTTGATATCTTGAATTCCGCGATGTTATCTTCTGACGGAGTATAAATATCGTATCCTTTTTCCTTTGCGATCCGGGCCTCAAAACTCGGTTTAGTCTTAACGACACCTACGATCTCCATATCGTCCTGTGCAGCCACGGCATCTGCCACACGTTTTCCAATAGTTCCGTAACCGTTAATTGCAACTTTTGCTTTCATAATTTTTCCTGATTTATGAACTTTCTATTAAAGCTTCCTGTTTTATCAGATTGACATCCACGATAATGCCTCGAATTGTCATTGTCTCCCCAAGGAGACTCTGGAGTTTGATCATATCCTTATCTTTCGTTATTCTCACCACATCTTCCATGATCGTCTCACCTTTGCGGATTACCTTCAGTTCACACATGGCTATCAAATCGGCGTTGTTGATATTAATATTTATCATACCCTGTAACTATTATGGACTGGAGGATTTTGCCATATCCGAATTAAAAGGACTCATAATACCAGATCATACCGTCATAGAAGAGCATTCTATCGTCGTACATGGGGATGTGCTTGTGGGAAATTATGCAGAACTGGGGTATGGGCTGATCGCTAACCTGATCGTAGCAGGTGAACATGTCAAGATCAATGGCAATATCATATCGCAAGACGATGTCCGAATCGATATGTGGTCTGAGATAACAGGGGAAGTCAGGACAAAGTCAGATGCATACCTTGGTGAATTCGTTAAAATTTCGGGAAAACTCTTCGCAGCAGGAAATCTTGATGTGGGAAATAATGTCAAGATCGATGGTGGTTATGATGTTAAAGGCTGGTTGGTCGTACGCCAGCCTCTTCCCGTGGTAATGTTCATTTACCTTTATATGATGATGCTGCTTCAGTTTGGAAGCGAAGAAGAGGTTGAAAAGGCGCTGAATGACCTATTTTCGGATAATACACCCGATAACAAGATACTGGCGATACCAAACAGGGCAAAGATAGACCTTGATACCATAAGAACAAGCACGCGCGCAAGGATCGGAAGTTACTGCAGACTGCTTGGAAATATCCGCGCGCGTTCCATGCATATGGGAAACCATGATACACTTTTCGGAAGCATCCGGACGACGGGGGATATTACTATAGGAAAGGGATGCATAATCCACGGAAATCTTACTTCAAACAAAGGAAAAGTTACAATAGGACGAAATAGCAAGATCCTTGGCAAAATAACGGCAGATGCAATTGTTATCCATGAGACCTCAAAAACAGAAGGGACTTTGACAGCCCCGAATAGCGTTACGATAGTGCAGGATGATCTTGAGGGATTCGACGAGATCGATAAAAAGTTATTTTATGGATTTATCCTGCTTGATGATATTTAATACAAGGTCACGCTTTTCACGCCTTTGATTTTGGTGAGCGAGTCCACGAGTTCTCCACCCGGTTTACCTTCCGTGATTATCGTAAGCTGTGGATTTTCCGTAAGAAATGGATCGTCAGATACAGCCTGCCTGATGGTTATTCCGTGTTCAGAAACTGCGGTTGCAACTGCGCCGAGAAGGCCTTTGCGAGCTGCATTATCGGGTGTAATGATTATTACCCCTAGTCCAAGCAAAGGCGCCACATCCCTTAAAAACGGCATTGTGCGGACATTCGCAAATATCTGCATGAGTTTATCATCTTTTAAAATCGTTTCACAGGTGGCATCAACCACTCTTCTGTCCACCTGGATCTCATTTGCTATCTGGGTGTGGGGTATTTCTATATTTCCTGTGACCACTCTTCCCTTTGTATTTATCTGGAATCCCCTTTCCAGAAGCAGTCTTATAACTTTTTCCTGCGCCGGGTGGTTTTTGAATTTTTCCTGGATGATAGTCCACATTAGTTCCTAAATTTAATTTGTTAATACTAATGTCTATCGGATTTACAATAATTCGAGATAGGAAAGTGCTTTGAGTAATATTTATAAGTAAAGACCTTTATATAAGAAATGGGGCAGCGGCATCGCATCCATCCCCTCCGATGTTTCCGCACAGCCCCCTTTTTCTCTCAAGCATTTATTATCTTATCACCGCTCAAAATTAAAATTCTGTTTCACTATCTTAAGAGCGCAATAGTTCCCACACATGGTACAGGCTTCTTCATCATTAGGTGAGCGGCTGTCCCGAACTTCCCTTGCATATTTGGGATCGATAGCCAGTTCATACATCCTGTCCCACTGAAGGTCACGCCTTGCGCGTCCCATATCCAGGTCTTGCTGTCGATCCTTGTTCTTTACCATATCGCCTATGTGCGCCGCGATCCTGGCCGTTATGACTCCCTGCCTTACATCATCCACATTTGGAAGCGCAAGATGCTCAGCAAGGAAAAGTAGGAAGCAATTCCTGCTTTTTTATCTTTTTTATCAGAGGGATTAAATTTAAATGTTGTAAGATGGCGCAGAATAGCGAGAGAAGATGGGGTATTGCAAAATCGATATGTATAGGCATCGTCATTAAGTACGGGGTGGGCGACTGAAGGCGATAGGCGGATTTTATGCTCCCAAAGGTGACGTTAATCTGAAAAAATTCTACCCAGACTAAGAAAAAGGCACCATATTATGCCTATTATCTTTTTTCTACTGGTGGTGATTCTGTCACACCAACTTGTCCTGTCGGCTCAGGATAAACATATTTTCTAACATAAATGTAATCAAAATAGCCAGTAGCTTGATCATTTCCAAACACGTTAGAGCCCAAAAACAAAAATGAGTCATTAAGGTTTAAATCGATATTTCCAACCACTTTATTGTTATTGTTACCATTCAGGTCTATAAACATTCTATCACCGAACCATCCAATTTCAATTTTGTTAAAATTTTGTTCCTTCCAGCCTGAATTATTTTTAAGGTCTATTTTTATCAAATGTTCTTCAGTTCCATATTTGTTTAAAATAGAATATTTTAAATATCCGTTTTGAGTATAAAGAGAAATCCTGTTTCTTTCAGAGTTATTACCATTGATAATATCAAATAAATAATGGATTGAAGACTCATCTATTCTCCAAAGCGGTTTAAAATTTATCGTAATTGCATACCCAGAATCAGATAATTTTAAATCTTTATAAGCTATGTCACAATTGTCAATCAGCATGGCGCCATCTTCGACTGTAACATTAGATGCACAAAGTTCTGGTTTGTTTGAAGATTCCGGCATCCTCAGAAACGTCTTTTTGATTTCTTTGAAAAACTCTATGGTTTCTTTTGCGATTTCCGGCGATTTTGCTTCAACTCCACAATATAAATTGGAGAAATTATATCCAAATGTATCTGTTACATCTGAACATTTACTAAAATTCAAATCAGATAACGTTTTAGCTGTCATCAATTTATACTGGTTTTTTTCTATCCTAACAGGAGGTGGTTCTTGCCCAGTTATTTTATCTATAATGCCATAATAAAATAAGGAGTTGATTAAAACAGCGATAATAACCGAGTCAATAATAATGGTTTGGATATCAAAGCCTTTCCTATGTTTTAGCATTAAATGATTAGTTAGCCAAAATCCAGGTGTTTTATATGCTTTTGGACAATAAGGACACTGTACTTGCGTTTGCTGGTTGGTATTTATATCCTTTTTAGTGGTTTTAGCTGAATGCCTTCGCGCCATCGTCTCTATCCGAAACTATGTCTCAATAATTATAACTTCCCTTTAAACCATTTGACTATATGGAATCTTCTATGACTTATCCTCTTAACTATTCTTTGCTCAGTATAGGGCACAAGATTATGCAGCTTAAGCAATTATTTTCCTTATATTCCATAAAATATTTTTTTGTGCCCTTCATATCAGTAAAAAGTCATTGCGACAAATAAGCGATTGAACCCTCATGCACCCACGACAGGATGTTCCGTTTTTCAAACCGATGTCGGTAACTCTATTTTATCTTTTCATCACCGCTCAAAATTGAAACTCTGCTTCACAATCTTGAGCGCGCAATAATTCCCACACATGGTACAGGCTTCTTCATCATTAGGCGAGCGGCTGTCCCTTACTGATCTTGCATATTTGGGATCGATAGCGAGTTCATACATCCTGTCCCACTGAAGGTCGCGCCTTGCGCGTCCCATATCCAGGTCTCGCTGACGATCCTTGTTCTTTACCATATCGCCGATGTGCGCCGCGATCCTGGCTGTTATGACTCCCTGCTTTACATCATCCACATTTGGAAGCGCAAGATGCTCAGCCGGTGTAACATAACAAATAAAATCTGCCCCATAAGCGCTTGATAAGGAGGCGCCTATTGCTGCTACGATGTGGTCATATCCTGGCGCTATATCGGTGACAAGCGGCCCAAGCATATAGAACGGTTTCTCACCGCTTAAACGCTTCATGAGTATGACATTTGCTTCTATTTCATCAAGGGGAATATGACCCGGCCCTTCGACAATGGTCTGGACACCTGCTGCATGTGAAATATCCGATAATTCCGAATTCATGATTAGCTCCTGTATCTGGGCCCTGTCAGTTGAGTCATGGATGGCTCCGGCGCGCATGCCGTTTCCCATGCTGAGTGTGACCTCATGTTCTTTCATTATCTCAAGCAGGTAATCGAATTCGCTGTAAAGCGGGTTTTCTTTCTCATTGTGCAGCATCCATGCGGTCATGAAGGCGCCGCCGCGTGAGCACAGACCGCCGAAACGACCCTGTTTTTTTAGGCGCTCGACTGTGAAAAGGTTAATTCCAGTATGTATCGCCATGAAATTCGTCCCGAGCTTTGCCTGCTCGGCAGTGACCTTAAAGAGCTCATCCTCTGTCATATCCACAACTGAACCGTATTTGCGAATAGCTTCGATGAACGCCTGGTAAAGAGGCACGCTTCCCACAGAAAGAGTTGTGGAATCGATGACCTTTTTCCTGATATCAAAAAAATCCCCGCCTGTTGAAAGTTCCATGAGCGTGTCCGCGCCAGTTGCTTCTGCGACTCTTGCTTTCTCGATCTCCATGTCAATGTCAATGATATCAGATGACGTGCCGATAGAGGCATTCACTTTTGTTCTAAGTCCCTTCCCGATACCGCACGGTTTTGTGTAACGATAGGGGCTGACCGGGATCACTATTCTGCCGGTTTCTATGCCTCGGCGCACAAATTCGGGTTCAACGCCTTCAATCTCGGCTACTTTTTTCATTTCTTCGGTGATGTTACCATTTTTTGCTTCACTGATAAGACTCATAAAAATTACCGGCTTTCGAAATGTGAGACTTATATTTAAAAGTGTTCAATCAAAAAAATTGATTTTGACTCAAGTAAAGTTGATTATAGTTAAAAACCAAACAATTCAAACTATCTTTGCGGCCTTTGCGCTCTTTGCGGTGAAAAAAAATCGTGCACCGCAAAGGACGCAAAGAGCGCAAAGTAGTCAGAATATAAGTAAAACAAATTATGTTCTTGACTCTAACTCCCCGCGCACGATTGTCACAGCCTGTCCACCAATATAAACACGCTTCTCCCCTACTCGAACACGTATGACCCCACCACGAAATGAAACCTGACAGGCAACAAACTCGTTTTTATTGAGGCGCTCTTTCCAGAATGGGCCAAGACAACAATGCGCAGAGCCTGTAACCGGATCCTCATTGATTCCAATAGCGGGCGCAAAAAAAACGGGATACAAATCATACCCCTTCGAAGCGGCAATACTTGTGACTATTACGCCGCGTATAGGGAATTTCTTGAGTAAAGCGAAGTCAGGCTTTAAGTTCCTCACAGTTTCTTCTGAATCGACTTCCACGAGATAATCAAACCTGGTCTTGCCAACATATTTTAGTGTGACACCCAGAGCTTTTGCAAGATCGGGAGGAAGAGTTATCTGCACTTGCGGTTCTGCCGGAAAATCAAGCTCTATCCACTCGCCCTTTCTCATGGCTGTCAGCAATCCGCTGCGTGTATGAAAATAAGCCTTATGATCTGGTTTCAAATAACCCTCCTCCCATAATACGTGTGCGCTTGCAAGGGTCGCATGACCGCAAAGGTCTATCTCCACAGTTGGAGTGAACCAGCGAAGATCAAAACCATCTGCTTGCCTGCAAAGGAAAGCGGTTTCTGATAAGTTCATCTCCTGTGCCACTTTTTGCATCCAGTGTTCTTGCGCAGGCTCAGATAGGATGCAAACTGCTGCCTGATTTCCTGCAAATGGATGGTTGGTGAATGCATCTACGTGATATATCAGGGTCATGGGTTTTCACTTCCTGGTTATGTGGTATAGCTTATTAAAATCAGCGCTGTCAATACTGGAAAGCGCCCATTATTAAGCCACAGTATTAGAATTCAGATGAAGATAGTTATATTTTTGGAGAATATTTTTGCAGGTTTTTTCGGTTATTACTTTATTTTGACTCTCTATTATCCCATTCATTAGGTATTGAGCAAACCAATCACAAAAATATTCTTTTTGGAATTCATAATATGTATCATCAAATATATTTTCATTTGTTCTTTGAGGTAAAATAAAATGTATGAGCTTATTTATTTCAAAGCCTAACTGAAATTCAGAACCTTCTTCGTAAATAGCATGAGAATATTCATGGAGTATATTGTGAACGATACATAATACATTCTCAGTCATGAATTTAAATCTAATATGGATTTCAACTATACCTTTTTTTGAAGATCCAGGTTGATACCAAGCTTTAGTTCGCCAATATATATCTCCTCCGTTGTCTAAATATAGTTTAAATGGATTACTTAATCCTTTTTTTTTCAAAAAAGTTTCTGATATGATTCGTGCTTGATTTAATGTTTCTATTTTATTTTTCCTAGATATGAATATAGATCTAAAATAAATTGGTATATCTTCCAGCCAAAATTTTGGATGTTCTTTAAAATCTTTAATATTTGCAAAGAGATATTCAGTATTCATCCTTTATTCTTTAATCCCCCTATCACCGCATCATACCTCTGGCATATCCTTTTCACAACATCCATTTCCGCATTCTTATGAGTGGGAATCAAAATATCAGCCCCTCCCCCGATCTCTTTCCCTTCACTTGATTTCCCGTAATCCGGCGCTATCTTCACTCCATCACCAGATATCCCCAGGCCCATTTCATTTATCATACGCGATATCATTTCAGTCTGGGGCATCACCTTCGCTGTTATGAAATTAGCTTTATCGATGTACTCATCCTTCAATTCTAAAATATCTTCGATGCTCTCCTTTACTTTTCTCTTACTTCCGTATTCGGCAAGCATATTAATGGATGTAATAAGGTCTTCGAAAGTAGTTGCCTGCACTTCGATTATCCTGCCGTCAAAATACGCGCCCACTTTTTCCTTATATCCTTTTGATATGACAAGAACGCCAAGTTCTTCCAGGCGCTCTTCCTCAGCCTGTGTGTATGGGCTCACCACAGTATATTCTTCAATACCGCAAAGCGCCATCAATGACTCATACATCGGACTGACGCCTATTCCCTGCTTCCCAAGCCATTTATCAAGTCCCATCTTCTGCGCCTTTGCAAGTTCAATTATCTTGCGTTTTATGGCTTCCGGATCTGAAGATTCAAGATTGAAATACTCTGCGAACCTTTGCGTGGTCTGGAGAAGCCGCGTTCTTCCCTGGGGCTGTGCCGATATGAACCTGCTCTCCTCAAGGTCCCTTACGTGGTCATATGTCGCTGCTCCTCTTCTTTCCACAAGTTCGGCCACAGTTATGGGCTGGTGATACGCTATCATGGCAAGAGTCCGAAGCACTGGTGAACGCAATTCCTTTGGCGCGATAGACCTTACTTTTTCAGCGAATTCAGACTTGACCTGCATTATGAACCTTCCATCCATTTCCCTTATCTCAAGAGCGCTTCCACGCGCTGCGTATTCATCCATCAATTGCTGCATCAATTCATGGATATTCTTTCCCCGCACAAGGTTCTTGAGCTGTCCTATATCAAGAGGCTCACCAGATGCAAAAAGTGCAGCTTCAATTATCTCTTTGTCCCCGCTCATGATGCCGCCTTCCTGCTGATAAAAATCTCACCAAAAAGCTCTTCCTGCTCCAGCCAGATCTCCTTTCTTGTAGCCAGGAAAAGTAATGAAAGGTAAGCCATTACCAGTCCTGTCCTGTCAAGAGGAACGCAGATGTCTGAAAATTTAATCGAATTATGTTTTTCCAGCAATTCATTTAAGATATTCCTCATCTTACCCATCCCGCTTTCAATATCTTCCTCATGGGCAATTGAGAGAACTTCCTCGATAGTAGTCCTTCGTTCTTCTTTTTTGTTATCAGCACGATTTGTCCTCTTTTTTTCCTGTACTTCAGCTTTTTTCAATTCAGTCAATAATTCTTCAAGTGTTACAGGTCTTCTTGAAGAACGTCGAAGAGGCATGAGAGGCACAGGATAATCTGTTATTTCAAAATTATCAGATTCATAATCAATATCCTCAGGAGGTTCTTCCACTTCCACAAGGGCATTTGATTTCATTCTCAATAATATAGATGCATAGAGGAGCGTTCGCCCTGATATACGCAGATCCATTTTCTCAAGTTCATCCAATTTTTTCAGGAATTTATCCGTAAGTTCAACGATATTGATATTCCAGGGGTCTATTTCACCGCTTTTGGCAAGGTTCACAAGAATTTCGATGGGTTCTTCCAGTACTTCATCTCCTGTTGTTACCTTCGCCGTGCCTTCGATCATATTTGCATTGATATAAGTATATAAAAGCACATAAGGTTTTTCATCCACTTAAATTTAAATAATAGCACATACTATTTTGCTTGAGATGAAAAAAAATGTCCGGATCAATTGCAAGCGAGTATGTAAATGTGGATTCTGAATTTTTGGTTAATGCAGTGATCAGATTAATGAAACGCGACATAATTGAAAGGTATAAGCAAACTGGGGCGATAACAGATGAAGACTGGGAATTCTGCAACAAGATTGACTGGCACCCCGCGGATGAGCTTCCGCTTAAGGAAGAGTTTGTTGAGAGTATCAGGAAAGCCAGATCAGAGCATTCAGTAAAGCTGAAATCTGTTTCTGGTATATTTGGATGATTGCCATGTATGGCCTGGAAATCAAGCCCTCTTGCCGGAATGAGATTGTTAAAGCCTGCAAAAAGAACCCTGTTCTGAAAAAGGCCATTGAAAACAAAATTAACGAGATTCTGCTGAACCCCGCCCACTACAAGCCACTGAGATACGACCTTGCAGGGGAGAGGAGAGTACATATTCTCAAAAGCTTTGTCCTTGTCTTTGAAATTGATGATAACGAAAGAAATGTTACATTTCTGCGCTTTCGGCATCATGACGACGCATATCGAACATGATTTCGTGCCAGCATCCAAATCTGAAATATTTATAGTACTATATCACTTATATCACTTTGTGATAGTGGCCACGTCATGAGGGTTGAGGAGCCGGAACGATGTTCTGCTTTTTCCCGTCCTTCGAAAGCAATACTACCCGGCTTCCCCTTGAATCATCTGCGATCTGATAGTTCAAAGCCTGCGCGACCTGTCTTGAAAAGTCAAGAACCTCATCGTGCGACGGCATATTGTCCTGTGACAGGCGCTTCCTTGAAAAACCAAGATGCATATAGGCTTTTAATTCAACATAATCAGGTTCTGCAAGTCCGATAACTCGTGCATAACCTAGCGGATCTATCATGTTCACACCTTTGGTCAGGGTTATCCTGATAGCAGTTCTTGTTTTGGAATCCTTCAAGATCTCAAGCGACTGGAGGATGCTCTCCCAAGTATTGCCAATCGGCTGGCAGGCTTTGCGGTATGTATCCTCATCTGGCGCATTAAGGCTGATATAAAGCTGCGTGGGCTTTATTTTAGCTACCATTTCCGGGTTTGTGCCATTTGTTACCACAAATGTGGTCATTTCTTTTTTATGGAATTCATCTATAAGTTCAGGAAGATATGGATATAATGTTGGCTCTCCTGATAGCGAAATTGCCACATGCTTCGGGGAAAAGGCCTCTTTCCACCTTGTTTTATCCATGAAGTCCGAGCCGCCGTAACCTGAAATAAGCCTGCGGTGTTCATCAAAAACCCCTTTGACGATATCCTGCGGAAGATCCCATACAGACGGGACTTCTACAGGAACTTCAACTGCCCGCCAGCAATGAAGGCACCTGTGGTTGCATACAAGCGTTGGAGTCATCTGGATGCACCGGTGCGATGCCATCCCGTAGAATTTTGATTTATAACATGCTCCATCATTTCGCAGGCTCTTGTTGAGCCAGAGGCAGGTTTTTACCGCCCCGTGGGTTCCTGCCAGGTGGTAGCCGTGCTTTTTCAGGAGCGTTTTTGTGGTTTCTGATATTGAAGTCATTTTTTTTTTGGTGTTTGGGGAATTATTCACTCGCATTATATTAACTGAGATAAATAGTTTGTCAGAAACAAAAAGTTATTATACACAAAATAGCATCATTTGAAGAAAAAACTATAGAGGCAATTTAATGGCAAGAAACATCCGCGTTGAAAAAATCACACAAACACCGATCGAAAAACAGGAGATTGAGATAGTAGAGAGAAAAGGTGTAGGACACCCCGACAGCATGGCTGACGGATTTGCAGAAGCGGTGAGCCGGGCGCTTTGCAACGAATATATCAAAAAATGCGGAACTGTTCTTCATCATAATACTGACCAGGTCGAGGTCGTGGCAGGACGCTCCAATCCGCAATATAAAGGTGGGGAAATAATCTCACCGATGTATGTTTTGCTAGTAGGAAGAGCCACGAAAGAATTCCAGGACAAAAAGATCGCAACTGAAGCCACAGCTATAAGAGCTGCAAAACAATATTTAAAAACAACTCTTCCAGATATTGATTCCGAACATGATATTATCATTGATTGCAAACTTGGCACCGGATCAACTGACTTGCAGGCAGTTTTCAAGAGAGGAAAGGCGCCAATGGCCAATGATACTTCATTTGGCGTAGGGCATGCCCCATTCTCGGAAGTGGAGCAGATCGTTTATAATACCGAACGGCAGATGGTATTAAATTTCAAGAAAAAACTTCCAGCTATCGGTACTGATATCAAGGTCATGGGCATGAGGAAGAACGAAAAAATTACCCTCACAGTTGCCTGTGCAATGATAGATAAACACGTTGACGACCAGGATCATTATTTCCAGATAAAGGAAAAACTGCGCGGCAAAATATTCGATCTAGCAGGGGAATACACAGACCGCGAAGTGGAAGTCTTTGTTAACACCGGCGATGATGCAAAAACAGGCTCAGTTTACCTGACAGTTACAGGAACATCCGCCGAAATGGGCGACGATGGCTCAGTAGGGCGAGGTAACAGGTGCAATGGGCTCATCACCCCGAACAGGCCAATGAGCATGGAAGCCACAAGCGGAAAGAACCCAATAAACCATGTGGGGAAACTGTATAACCTTCTCTCAAACCAGATCGCAAAGGATATTGCAGCAAATGTTTCTGGAATAGAAGATGTATACATCAGGATCCTTTCTCAGATAGGACATCCTATTGACCAGCCATTGATCGCAAGCGCCCAGGTAATCCCGCAGGATGGCGCAAATATGAAAGTAATAAAATCAGAGTCTGAAGCGATCATTGATAAGTGGCTCGCTGATATCACAAAGATAACTGAAATGATCGCAAGAGGAGAGCTGGATACTTTCTAGCTTTCCAATATTTTTATATTTACATTTCGACTTCTAGGCCCGTCAAGTTCAACAAAAAATATGCTTTGCCATGTGCCAAGCACAAGATGTCCGTCTTCTATAGGGATGATCTCACTCATGCCCAGCAGAACTGCCCGAAGATGAGAGTATGCATTGTTATCAATCTGGTCATGGGCATAGTTTTGATTTTGTGGAACCAGTTTTTCTAACATTTCGAGGATATCGGTGCGCAGGCCGCGTTCGTTTTCGTTGATAATTATGCTGCATGTGGTGTGGGGCGTGGATATGATGCAAATGCCGTCTTTTATCCCGCTTTCTTTTACCAGTCCACGAACGCGGTCGGTTATGTCGATGAGTTCAATACAAGCATTTGTCTGAATATCCATATATCATCATTTCTGAAATTGCAATTCATACATTAAATGGCAAAAAAACCATTTAATACATCCGATATATCATCTTCTACTTTTCTTAACTCCTGATTTCCATTTATCTTGATCCATTTTTTAGACAGTGTTTTTTCATGTATCATTTTTTCATAAACCACATCAACATTGTTTAACAGTTCCACATCTTTTTCATGCCTATCCAGAGATTTCTTTTGATCAAATTTTCTTTTTAGAGCAACATGCGATGGTATCTTAATAAATAATGTCAGATCGGGCTCAATAACACCCATGGTCTTAATTACTGATACTGCCTTTTGATAATTAAAACCCTTAGTGCATTGGAAAGCAATTGTTGAAGTAAAATATCTGTCCGTTAATACAATTATGCCTTTTTCGAGAGAGTTTTTAATTTTATCCTGGTCTTTTAATATATCTATAAAATATATAAAAAATTGTTCATTTATATCCAGTTCTATTTTATCATGAAGATAGTCGTCAATGATTTTCCCCCACTTACTTGAATAATCCGGGTATTCAAATTGCATCACTTCATGCTTTTTTGACTCTAATGAATTTTTTATAAACGAGCATAACGTGCGTTTTCCGGCACCATCAATACCTTCAATTGCAATTAAAATTCCTTTATTTCTACCAATCATTTATGTTAAAGTATTACGTACTATATTTAGATTTATCTATAAGTTTTGATGAATTGACAACCGCAAGAAACGTTTTAAGTCTCAGCAGGTAACAGCAATTTCTTGCGTGCTGGATGAAATATTCATGTTATTTATTGTTAATGCTTCCAAACATTTAGCCAATACTTTGTTTCTTTTGATTATTCCCATTTTCATGGTTAATTTTATGTTTTGTTCAGTGATTTCTATGGTAGCATCAAAGTTTTTTATATTAAGAAGTTCTGATTTTGAAACATGAAATTTATCAGAGACGTCTAACATTTCAAGGGTCATTATGGTATCATTTTCACTGAAATCAAGAATTATGCCATCAAATTCGACGGACGACTTGTACTTTTCACCTTCCTTATAAAATAATAGACTATCATTTTGAAGATAATAATCGTATGCACTAATTTTTGACAAACATTCGAGAACATAATCTATATCCAAAATATCACCCCTGTTTTTGTCAACATTAACGGCGCCGCTTCAAGAACCAATCTTTTTTCTTAATGTCTCTATATTATCTTTCCTCAACCTGATTTCCTTGTCCATCTCCTCTCTGTGTTCATAATAAAAAGAAAGGGCGTCGTGTACCTGAGGAAGAATCAAATGTGGATGTGCATCGACAATAGCATCTGGCCCATAGCCAAGATATTCGTATTCAATGATGATGTCTAATACACGGACCCGTGTTCCAGCTATAATAGGGCTTCCTCGACTGATGTTAGGATCAGTTGTGACATAAGGATGTTTGATTATTTGTTTTTGCATAGTTAGAGAGTATTTATATTTGTGTTGACATAAGTATATTGCTAATTTTGATCATTATGCCCTACGCAGCAAAAGACAGACAGGAATTCATCAAACGCTCAAACATTAACCCCGACGCGCGCATCCTTGATCTTGGAGGAATGCTTTGCGAAGAACTCCACGGCGCAGTATTCGGGATACCCTCAAAAAGACCTCTTCAAAATGCAGTCCTTATAAGACCTCTTCTTTTACCTTTTAAGAATTCTATATTCAAATCCGTTGTTTCTTATCATTACTTTGATCTTGTACCGCCTGAAAAACTGGATTATGTGTTTGAAGAAACTGCAAGAGTGCTAGAGAAGGACGGAAGTTTATCGTTCATGATACTGCATTGGATAGCATTTAATAATGCGCAAAGATCGAACCTGCTATTCAATGAAGTATTAAAAAGCACTGGTGCTCTTTACCAGCATGATATTGAAAAAATAAGCAATAAGCTCAATGCATTGGGTTTTAATGAGATCACGGTTGAGAGCATAAAACGTGAGATTCCCGTACCGATTGAATTTTTCAATGAGCACATGTTGATGCTGGGAAACCTGGTAAAAATGGAAAAAACACATGGCCTGCCAGGTGTAAAGGCTCTTGCAAAGCAGTATTTCCACCAGGTGAAAGAACATGGCGAAGCAATGCTTCCGGCGATCCATTTTATCGCCAGGAAATAATGCAAATTTCATAGTCACAAATGAACATGAAAAAAACAACGAACTAATACGAACTGAAACGAACTCCGGTAGCGTGAGTTCGCATGGAGTTCGTACGAGTTCGTTGTTAATTAATTCAAACTAAACTCAGAAAACAAAGAAAAATATGAAGAAAAAACACCTTGATATGATCCTTGAAAAGGTCGAAGGTTTCAGATCCCCAAAACCTGATAAAGAGCAATATGCAACACCTGCAACAGTGGCTTCGGAGCTTCTGCATTTTGCTTTTATGCGTGGAGATCTCACAGGCACAGTTTACGACCTGGGGTGTGGAAGCGGTATATTTGCAATTGGTGCTAAACTCCTGGGAGCAGAAAAGGTTATAGGTTTTGATGATGATAGGGGTGTTCTTGAGATAGCACGTGCAAACGCAGAAAAGCTTGGCGTTGATGTCGAGTTCGTATGCAGCCGGATCGAAACAGTCTGCGGGAAAGCGGATACAGTCGTAATGAATCCGCCTTTTGGAGCGCAGAAAAAAGGAAGCGACCGCCCTTTTTTGAGGAAAGCCCTCGAATTAAGCAGCGTGGTTTATTCCATACATAATGCCAACAGTGCAGAATTCATAAAAAAATTCATAAGCCCGTCTGTCATAACAGAATATAGAACAATAGATTTTCCAATTAAAAGGACATTCGGGTTTCATACGAAGGAAAGACAGGTCATAAAAGTCGAAATATACAGGATCGAGAAAAGAATAGAGGGATAATTATTAGAATCAAAAGAAAGAAAATAACAAGCAGGAGAAAGCTTGGAAAGGGTGAAGAAAAAGAACCCAAAGAATCTAAAGACAGCGAGCTTGAACTTGAAGAAGAAATAGAAGAAGTAGCTGCTGAAACGGAAATTGCAGAAGAAGAAACGCAAGTCCAACCTGAAGAAACCGTAGAGGAAGCCGCTGCGGAGACAAAAGAAGAAGAAGAAGAACCAAAGGAGGAAGAGCCAAAAGAAGAACCCAGAAATGTATTGCCTGGAGATCTCATTGGAACTTCGGAAGAATTCATCCCAAGAAACGGCGCATATCTCGACGGGGGGAATATTTACTCCACAGCAAGCGGTATTGTAAATATAAACAAAAAAGAGCGCTCCATATCAGTCACTCCGGTCACAAATATTCCACCGCTTTTACAGGTGGGGGATATCGTTATCGGCCGGGTCACCGATGTAAAGGATTCCGTCGCCCTTGTTGAGATCGCAGGAATAAAAGGAAAAGGCGAACGCGAGATCGTTAACGCTGAACAGGCTGCCATTCATGTTTCAAATGTAAAGGACGCTTATGTCAAAGACCTGTATTATGAATTCGCACCTTTTGACATCGTAAAGGCAAGAGTACTTGATCTTCGCAACATGCGCCTGAGCACAGTAAATAAGGAACTTGGGGTCATGAAGGCTTATTGTGGAAATTGCAGGACTGTATTGAAAGTAGATAACGGTAAACTCAAATGTCCCAAATGTGAAAGGATTGAGACAAGAAAACTATCCTCAGATTACGGAACAGGCATTATTTAGGTGATATTATGGAACTAACGATCCTTAAAAAGACAGATAACGAAATTAATATAAAAGTAGCAGGAGAGACCCATACCCTCCTCAACCTGCTAAAGACAGCATTGCTCAACAACAAACATGTTGATATAGCAACCTACGATATAAAACATCCAACGATCAGCGACCCAGTTCTTTTTGTAAGAACAGATGGAGCTGACCCTATAGATGTGATAAAAAAAGCATCAAAGGAACTTATCAAAGAATGCAATGAGTTTATTGATCTGTTTACTAAGAAGACTAAATAAAGTGTGTACTTTTTAATTCAGTATGCATGACCATATAGGCTAAAAATGAGCCCTTAGAAACGGTGATTTCTATTTTTTTAAATAATAATAATACACCATAACGCCCGAAATCATAATAACACGGCATAACCAAAGATTTACTAAAGAGTTCAATTTAACCAGGGAAACATTACCGCAAGCTACCATTAACCCTTAACTATAGAACACCAAAATCATACTGGTGCCAAACAATTATGGACGGAAACAATTAAGATAATATCTGGCAATTATAATTAAATAAATGCTATAAGGAAATACCTGGCTAATTGATTTTGACTGATAAAAATGGCTACACCTAAAATACTCGTGGTAGATGATGAGCAGTTGAATGTAGAACTGCTTTATGAGATGCTTTCGAAGGATTACACTGTATTGAAAGCATACAGTGGAAGCGAAGCATTGCTCGAAGTGGAAAGATCACTCCTTGACCTGATACTCCTGGATGTAATGATGCCGGAGATTAATGGTTATGATGTATGCAAGAAGATCAGAAGTAATGAAAAAGTCAGGCATATACCCATAGTGATGGTGACTGCCTTGAAGGAAAGAGAGGACAAGATCAACTCCATAGAAGCAGGCGCTGATGATTTCCTGAGTAAACCAGTCGATGTATATGAATTGAAAGCAAGGGTAAGATCCTTGGTCAGGGTCAAGCAATATTATGATGCTTTAATTAACGAACAGGATAAGCTTCTCACATTCAAATCAGCAGTTGACAGCATGGAAGATTGTGTAATAATGACCAATTTAAGCGGTGATATTAAATATGTAAATCCGATATTTGAGAAAAAATACGGTTATTTGCCAGATGAGATAATTGGAAAGCACATCAGTATTATTGCACATGCCCAGAGCCCGCTTACGATAGACAAAGAAAGCCTTTTGCAGGATACAAGGAACGAATGGGAGGGAAATCTCATCAGTGTGAACAAGCAGGGGCTTAAACTCAAAATGAGCATCAAATGCTCACCCATCATAAAAAATAAACGCAGGATAAATCTTATGTTCGTGTTGAGAGACACAATTCCAAAATCCAGTGATTTATAAGTATTACGTACAAATAACTTATCCAAATCTTTATCAGTGAATTTTTTTCGTTGATTTTTTTCATATTTGCATTCGATCTGGTTTGTTTTGTTAAGAAGGTTTCTTAACTAATAGTCCACTCGAAGGGGCGCAGTCCAAACGGTCACCTATTTTAGAAAGGGTAATATGGTATTAAATGATAGAAGCATTATTTTAGATGGCAACAACGGGTCAGATAACCAGGATATTGAAAATATGTATAAGATTGTGGCAGGATGCTGTGATGGATTAAAAAGAGGGCAGTATTATTGGACTGAGGAAAAATGGGTCTTCCAGAGCTATTAAAAAAGCTTTTACAGCGAAACACGGCTGTTAAAAATACCAAGACAAAGGAAGCAGAAAGCATGAGCTTGAAAACTGATGAGGGGAACAATGAAATTGGAGAATCCGAAAAAGGGGGACAACTTCAAATTTTATTAAAAGAATTGGAAGAAGCTGAAGCTGTCTTAAAAGAATTGGAAGAAGCTGAAGCTGCCTTAAAAGAATTGGAAGAAGCTGAAGCTGCCTTAAAAGAAGCTTCGCAGAAAAATAATATAAATGCACAAACTGCTGCCCTGAAGTACAAGAACGCTGTTGAAAATGCCATCATGCGCGAAAAAGAAAAGCGCATTAAACCTCTTTTAAATGAACCCAGGGATACGGAGTTTAAGAAAGCAAAACTCTTTGTGAATACAATTTTTGAAATGATGCGTAAAGTTGTGGCACAGGAAATCACAGAGATTCCACCCTATGATGTCAGCAAATATGGCGACCTGGTAAGCCTTGAACCATCAGAGAATTATGATATAGTAGAGCAGACATGGATTTCCCAGCCATTCTCTTTGATCTCCATACTTTACGACAAGAGAACACACCAGAATCTGTATTATGTTTCAGAACCTGTTCTTTCTTCGTTTGAAGACGCACTTATTAGAAAAGTGAAGGATAGCCTCAAAATCCTTCTTCTTGAACAAGACGTTGATTTCAATCGCATGAGCAAGGAACTTGTCCTGTATAATAATTTTATAAAAATATTAGATTTATATGGTATCGAGCTAATTCCAGTATCCCGCTATAAAATATGGTACTATATAAAGAGGGAATATGCCGGATCTGGAAAACTTGATGTGCTCATAAAGGACCCAATGATCGAGGATATCTCTGTTGTGGGAGCAGATACTCCGATTTACCTGTACCACAGGAAATATATGAATATTCCCACGAATATAATATTTGGAGAAGAAGAACTAGACGAGATGATAATGAAGCTTGCACAGACCAGTGGAAAGTCAATCTCAGTTGGCTATCCAATAATGAGTGCCCGCTTGCCAGATGGATCACGTCTTGAAGCCTCTCTTGGCAAGGAAGTAACAACTCGTGGAGGTACAATTACAATAAGAAAATTCAGGGAAGTACCTTTAACGCCCATTGAATTAATAAAATATGAGACTTTCAACACAGAAATCATGGCTTATCTATGGCTTGCGGTTGAGAATAATAAAAGCATGATTTTCGTAGGTGGTACAGCGTCTGGCAAAACAAGTACACTTAATGCAGTAGCGCTTTTTATCCCCTCAGATTCGAAAATAATAAGCATAGAAGACACACGGGAGTTAACATTATACCATAAGAACTGGATACCAGGCATTGTGAGAGAAACCTTCGCAGGGCAGGAGGCTCAAGTTATAGATATGTTCGAGCTTCTTCGCTCAGCTCTGCGACAGCGCCCTGAATACCTGCTTGTGGGAGAAGTGAGAGGCAAAGAAGCATCTACCCTATTTCAGGCAATGAGCACAGGACATACTACTTTCTCGACAATGCATGCAGGTGATATACAGACAGCAGTGAACAGGTTGATAAATGAACCAATAAACGTGCCACTGATGATGCTCAGTTCCCTGGATTTAATGACAGTACAGGTGCTTCGTAGCGTGGGCAGAAAAAGAGTAAGGAGAATGGACACCCTTTCAGAGGTCGTAGGTATCGACGCAGCAACTGGCAATATAAGCACAAGAGAGGTTTATAAATGGGATCCTGTGCTTGATAAAATGAAGGAAAGCGGTACATCAAAGGTTCTCGATGACATCATGCTTACGAAGGGCTGGAGCAGGGAACAACTCAATAAAGAGCTTGAGAACCGAAGGGCTGTGCTTCAGTATATGGTTGATAAGGATATAACCGATTACAGGGAGGTTTCATATATAATACAGCTTTATTCATCTGACAATGAGAACCTGATGTCCTTTATTATAGACGGAAAAGACATACCGCTTGTGAAACGATGAATCTGATAAAATTCGATGCGATTGCATATAAGCTATTTGGAGAAAATATAGCTTCGAAAAACGCTGACTTATCGGATTTGCAGCAGAAAATGACTTATGCGCGCATTGGGGTGCCTGCCTTGATGTATCTGGCAAGGGCATATTTAATCTCTTTGCTGGCGGCTCTGCCTGTTGGCGGAGCAATCTTTCTTTTATTCAGAACAAAATTCGAGGCTATCTTTGGTGTTGCTGCCCTGGCAGCCGTGCCAATACTTGCAGTTTTTTCAGGGTTTTTAATATATAATTTTGTAGTTGAATATCCGGGCATCGTAGCAAACATCAGAGGTAAAAAGATTGAAATGTCCCTTCCTCATGCTGTTGCGCTCATGCATGCCCTGAGCCGGGGAAACGGGAATATAATAAGCTTTTTTGAGATCATTGGCAGGAACAAGAAGCTCTACAGCGAACTTTCCGAGGAAGCAAATGGCATACTTATAGATATCACGATGTTCAACATTGATGTCCCCAACGCGCTCAAGAATGCAGGGAAGCGAACGCCTTCTGAGAGCTTCAGGAATTTTGTGGAGAGTTTATCCACGGTTATTACAAGCGGAGGAGACCTCCGTTCTTTTTTTCTTGTAAAGTCGGAACAATACAGGCTAAAAGCCATAAACGAGAATAAATCCTTCATGGAAATGCTCGGACTGCTTTCCGAGGTATATGTTACAGGGTTTGCAGCAGGTCCTCTCTTTATAATTACACTTCTTGTCGTGATGGGAGTTATTGGAGGCGAGAACTTCTTCATTCTCAATATCGTGGTGTATCTAATAGTACCGGGAGGCGCGCTCCTGTTCATAGTACTTCTATCCTCCCTGACACAGGGACAGGACTCCGAATTTGTAGAACCTGATGTATCCGATTCCCACGAGGAAAATGAAGTTCTTCAAAAGGCAAGCTTGCGGTTTACGGTATATCAGTTCATAAAAAATCCTCTGTTAGGTTTAATAGAGAAGCCAGATATCGTTCTGAACATTACTGTTCCTGTCGCACTGCTGTTTTTTGTTGTCACCACTTACAGTTTCTATGGTCTTGAATTTAATAAAATGATATATGAAATAGACGATTATCTGATATTCTCAACCCTGATAGCAGTTATTCCGTACAGCATATTTTTGGAAATACAATCAAGCCGGTTAAAGAAAATGGTACAGAATTTTCCTGAATTTTTAAACCGGTTATTGAGCCTCCATGAATCTGGCTTTACATTGACAAAATCGCTGAAACAGCTTCAGTTATCGGAACTTGGCAGTCTTAACTCTGAAGTTCAAAAAATGAATGCGGACGTTGAATGGCACGGAAGAGTGGTTCAGGCATTGAAGAATTTTGGTGACAGGATCAAGACTATCGGAGTCATGCGCACAGCCTCGCTCCTTGAAAGCGCAGGCAAAATGACGGGTAATATCAAGGATTCATTATCTATAGCTGCAACAGACGCACTTACGAGCAGGACATTAGAGGAAGAAAGAAGAACTACAATGAAAATGCAGGTAATTATCATATATTTTTCATTCTTTATCTTTTTGTATGTTGTTAATTCCCTTGTTTCTGAATTCCTGCCTCAATTGCCTGACCTGCCCCCTGAAAGCGGGGGACAGGCAGCCAGCATAGTTGGAGAAGGTCTATCTTTCACCGGGATAGATAAACCTCTTTATGTGAGATTGTTTTTCCACGCCGCGGTACTTGAAGCGTTCTTCTCTGGTCTTGTTGCAGGGCAGATAGGCGAGGGGGATGCAAAGCTGGGACTGAAACACAGTATTATTATGACAATTATAGCGTATGTCCTCTTCTGGAGTATCAGTTAAAAAAAAAGGTGTCTAAATCAGGGTTTTTATTCCTGAGATTTTAAACGGTCCTCAACAGTCTTCTTTGTAGTTTCATAGACGTAGTCAAACATCCCTATCGCAGATATGTAATGCAGAAGCACTCCGCAGCCCCATGCGGTCAGGGGATAGTAGAACCAGATTATAGTTGGTGTCTTTGTTAGATTCACGTATATGAAAAAGATATTGAATATAATGTAAGCAGCCAGATGTGTATAGAATATCCGTTTTTCTTCAAGTCTTTGCCATTCACGAAATGCTTTCCATGTTACAGATTCTTCGGTCATTTATTCCACCTTCACTTTATATATTCCTCAGCATTATATATAAGATTATCCAATGTTTAATTCAAACAGGACTATGGCGTCAATAAAGCTTTTGTCTTAAAATAATGTTAGTGTCCATTGATATTTGAGGTGAGATGAGTTTGAATCGAAGACGGATGACACGGATAAACTGAAACCTCAGTTTACAGTGTATAGGAAGGCTTTGCATGCCCTTCTTTAAAATATTTATAAGTTCAAGAAACAGCCACATTGCCAAACAGATTGCCAATACCAAATTCACAGCTTATGAAATAGATGCAATGGCGGCAGTTCCAGCATAATTGTTTAATATCATACAACAAATCAAGACTCAAATCTTAAAGCACTGCGCCAGCCTCCATACGACACGCAGCACTGGCAGGAGGGTTTTGCTTATCCTGGCCGGAATTGGTAGAAATGAGGTTGCTTCGGTCAGAATATCGGCGCTACGGATTTAATATTTACGATGTGATTAATAAATACAAGCTATCTCTCAGCGAGTTTTTCAAGGATTTTCTCAAGGCGCTGGTTGTGCTCTTTCATCCCCAGATTATGCTCATCCATTTTTATGAGATGGTCTTTCATCCATTGGTTGTTTTCTTTTTGCTCTTTTACAAATCCACCAAGCGTATTGTCTATACTATTCAAAGTACCTTTCATGTAACCAAGAGTATTTTTCATCTCGCCTGTATCTGTTTTTATTCCATCCAGATAATCTATTCCGATATCGAATTTCCGACTAAATTCATAATATTCATCAGTAGCAACCCTGCTGAATAAATGAGGCAGTGGAATATCGTCATGAATCTCTTTTTTCTCAATGCTTTCGATATCAGCCCTTGCAAATTCTTTGAGGGTATTTAGAAAATTATCTACCGATTTTTGCAAACCTTCACAAACGATTTTAACACTGTTATCTACATCGTTAAAAATATAGCCCTTTATATCCAGTTTTCTGGCGGTTCCTTCTATGATACCTCGATAACCGATGTGTTGAACCTTACCCCTGATAATCACTGAATAACGTTTTACCTGTGTCTGCATGATTTTAACATACACTTGAACTGTATTAAATCTTTCTTGCTTTTTTTATCCTAATGCATGAGCCAGCAAATCCCGCGCCTCCAGTCGCCATAAATCACATGCCTGTAAATTGAATCAAGAAATTAAATCCTCTCCCCAGAGATCAAAGCACTGCGCTCGCCTCCATACGACCAAGGCACTGGCAGTGAACGGGTGCTTGTGTTGTGTCGGGGAGTAAAAATAAGATTAATCTAAAAAGTTACACTCCCTTCACCATTCTAAAAAACGCCTCTCTTTCTTTAGGCGTCTTATCGAATTTGGATTTGAGTTGTTGGACTACACCTTGACTTTCTAACAACTTTTCCATTTTGCTAACAGCATCAGATTCTGATACTTGTAGACAATCAACTCCTAAATACTTTGCAACCATATTATCATCTCTATATGTAGCGCACTGAAATGGCGGTTAACATATAATTACGTTGTTTTAACTTATCTACTCATTTTGTGTGAATATCTATGCAAACTCACTTAATATGTTGCCATAGCGTCATGATTCGCTTGGATTTTATAAATAACCATCAATAAATTGATTCCACACTTGCTTCTACCCATAAAATAGATTGAAGAACAGGTATCAATAAAAACAAATTTTATTACTTTCACAATGCCCTATCATAGTGTATAAAACGGTGCAAACGAAATAGAACGCGGATAGCGCGGATGACGCGGATGCCCGCGGATCTAATTATGAAAATAAGGCTCAATTGATCAATTATCTAAAAGCTACCAATAAACAAGTCGGGCTTTTGTTTAATTTCGGTAAAAAACCAGATTTCAAAAGAGCGCTATTCTCCAATGAAAGAAGGGAAATATCCGAAACAGAAGCCTCAAATCCGCGTGAATCCGCGCTATCCGCGTCATCCGCGTTCTATTCGTCTGGATGAATACTATATTCTAAACCCTGACAAATTGTTGAATCTATTTTTTTTCTTTGTTGTTTACTTATCTTGTAGTGTATATACACTACATAATATTTGACCTTTTATTTTTGATTTTTAGGAGATAATAAGGATGGTGCGAAACCTATAGAATAAAAAATTTAGTTATATATTTAAAAAGTTCCAAATCTAACTTGACGCTATGGATATGTTGGTATGTGTTTCTGTGTTTTGTCTCTCAACTTCAATCGCTTTACATCGTTGCCTGTTATTTCCTTAGTTAGACACATTACTTTTAATGCTAAACAGTAATAATAAATATTTAATAACCGCCTCTTTTGGTTCAATGCTCAGTATTGTAACAGCTTTAATATTATTATCCAATCGAACAACAGATACGGCTGCGCTGCTGGCAAGAACCGGCGCAGGGATCCCTGACGACCAGCTTAATATTAAACCAGCAATAATTGCCGTTATAATCAGCATAAGAATCGTTCCTGTAGTAGGAATAAATCCGACAGGGGCTTCTTTATTTAAAATTAACAGCGAACTAATACGAACTCGTACGAACTCCGAAGGCATGAGTTCGTATCAGTTAGTACGAGTTAGTTGTTGATTTCGTGTGCAATCTCACGATATTTCTTCTAATCGTTGACTAATGAAGTCATATTTAATTTCAAGATAACTTTATAATGGTTCAAGCACGAGAAGGCAATAATGAAAAGATTGACACTGCAAATCTCAGGGAATGTGCAAAGAGCAGGATACAGGACTAAAGTGGTTTCGATAGCAGAAGCTTTAACCATAACAGGGACAATACAAAATCTTAAAGATGGCAGAGTAAAGATCATAGCTGAAGGGAATGAAAAAGACCTTGAGAGATTTATTCATGCCGTAGATATAAAGAATACTCTTATTAACGTTGTTAACATCGAAAAAGAATATTCCAGCTATACAGGAGATTATCAAGGCTTTTACAAGCTTGTAGGTGGGGGAGAAACAGATGAAAGGCTGGATACGGCGGCAGATTTGCTAAAAGAGCTCATCCATGTAACAAAAAATGGATTCGATAAGCTTGAAAATAAAATCGATGGGCTGGGAGAAGGACTGGGACAGAAAATCGACCAGAATAGAGTAGAGATCTCATCTGAGATTCATTCTCTCAGGGATGATCTGAAAGCTCATTTTGACGAGAGACTTAGCAAAATGGAATCAGAATTATTCGAAATAAAATCCAGGGTTGACACGATCCAATATTTATCCCCATCAAAAATGAGTTCTAAAGCAGAAGGGCAAAAAGCAAGATAAGTTTTTACACTCTCCCCCGATATACAACCATCTGCGTGGAATCATTGAAAACCGCGCTGATCTCAGTATTGTAACAGCTTTAATATTATTATCCAATCGAACAACAGATACGGCTGCGCTGCTCGCAAGAACCGGCGCAGTGATCCCTGAAGACCAATTATTTGGCACCAAAACTCTCACTGAGTAAGGCCAGAAGGAGTTTTGAATAAGATATTAATATTATTATGTATAACATGTATAATAGAATCATAGTGTTTAATTAATGTGAGGAAAAATATGCAACTATTTAAAGATGTGGCACATGTTCTCCACCTGAGTACGGAAAAATTGGAAATCGAAAGCATTAGAACCTTTTTGGAAAAGGAATTAAGAAATATAGAGGCAGATATATACAAGATTGGTGCAAAACATGGCATAAAATCAATTTTTGAATTGGATGAAAAGTTAAAAATTGGGTCAATCAAAGAAGAAGATATGATAGAAGACTTTATGGAACTTGATTATCTCGAATCAAGAAGAGATGAGATGTTAAAGGCGATGGAGAAGATTAATTGGCAGAAGTCCTTAAGCTGAAAAGAATTGTTGATATCGAGTATAATGATATTACTATAGATTCTAATCTATATCATGATAAGCTAAGAGTTTTTCTGAAAGACGGCAAATCAATGGGAAGATGTATCGTCATGACAATTTTCCTGATCCATGTTGGAAAGGAGTTTCTACCTACCCCAAACATTTCCATAATGGCTCGCAAAACAATATAGAAGAGAGCACAATAAATGATGATCCTATTTCAGGTATTCGAGAATTCATGAATTTTATTGATAGTAATATATTTACTTCTCACCTTCTTGGACATAAAAAATATAGAGATTCGGTGAAGGATTTTTTGATAAAAATTGAGCGCCATAAAAGGGAAACCTGAATTATATTTATATATTATTAGTCTGTAAAGATACACTGATGCAAAAATGTCATAGCATAATTGTTACTGGTAAAGTACAGGATATTGGTTTTAGGTCTGTTGTAGAACATATTGGAAGGTCACTTGGTATTCCTGGCCTGGTTTTTAATGCAAGGGATGGCAGTGTTAAGATCCTTTGTTCTGGTGAGGATAGTGTAGTAGATAATTTCACACAGACAATAAAGGTAAGAGGTGTGGAAAACGGCACTGAAATTGCAAGCATCAAAGAAAAGACATTAGCCATTAATATTGATTTACCGGATGAGTTCTCAAAGGTGTCCTCGGATGATGATATCGATATCGGAAGAAAGCTCGATAAAGGGAATATTTTATTGGCTACAATGATAATTGATAATAAGACTGGATTTAATGATAATAAGACTGGATTTAATGATAATAAGACCGGATTGAATGATATTAAGACTGGATTGAATAACTTGACTACAATGATGTATGAACATAACACACGCCTTGAAGCAATTCTTGAAAAATTAGCCAATAAATAATTCGCTGTTATTTTACTTAAGCTTTACCTACAGTTTTTTGTATGCGCTACATTATTCTCTCCCCCGATACACAACCATCTGCGTGGAGTCATTGAAAAACGCAGTGATCTCAATATCCCCGGAGGGCGCTTGAATAAAGCTTGTTTCCCCTACGTTCCTTAAAGGAATGGAGGTATTGGAAGAGATATTGAGTGACCTGCTCCCCAGACTATCGTTAAATAATAAATAGTTAATAACCGCCTCTTTGGGGTCAATGCTCAGTATTGTAACCGCTTTAATATTATTATCCAATCGAACAACAGACACGGCTGCGCTGCTCGCAAGAACCGGCGCAGTGATCCCTGAAGACCAGCTTAATATTAAACCAGCAATAATTGCCGTTATCACAAGCATAAGAAGAGACCCTGTAGTAGGAATAAAACCGAGAGGGGCTTGTTTAGATAAAGTTTCATCGTTGAGCCGCTTTGTTATACGGGTCTGGAGCTTTTTGGCTGTAGTTGTGGGCATGAATATGCACAGAGGCGGCGAAAAAAAAATGAAGAAAATAGTAAATCTTATGCCATGTGAGGACTTGCAAGACTTAAGAATAGCAGTGATAATGTGATTAAAAGGATAAGAGAACTCGCTAAAACAGGGGCTATAGAATTTACACATCATGCACGAACACAAATGTATAAGCGCAAAATTGAGTCTACTGAAGTGAAAAAATGCTTACTTAATGGTGAAATAATAGAAGAATATAGAGGTGATAAACCATATCCCGGCTTTTTACTCTGTATGAAACTCGATCAAAAATATCTACATGTTGTATGTGCTGTTGCTAAGGAACAGTTATTTATAATCACAACCTATTATCCAGATGATGATTTATGGATAGCACACAAGAAACGAAAATGACTCAACAATGTCCTGTTTGTGGAGGACAATTAAAAAAAGATACGATTAGAGAAAATGTATGGATAGAGGGTGAACTATTAGTCATTGATAACTTACCAGCCAAAGTTTGCCTGCATTGTGGTGAGTCTGTAGTTGATTATAATACAATGGAAAGAATTGAAACAATAATTGAAAAATTCAAACATAAACAGATTGCCAATACCAAATTCACAGCTTATGAAATAGATGCAATGGCGGCAGTTCCAGCATAATTGTTTAATATCATACAACAAATCAAGACTCAAAGCTTAAAGCACTGCGCCAGCCTCCATACGACAAGCAGCATTGGCAGGGGGCGGGTTTTTGCTTGTGTTTTGTCGAAAAAATAAAAATAAGATTACCCTAATAATTTACACTCTCCCCCGATACACAACCATCTGCGTGGAATCATTGAAAAACGCTGTGATCTCAATATCCCCTGAAGGCGCTTGAATAAAGCTGGTTTCCCCTACGTTCCTTAAAGGAATGGAGGTATTGGAAGAGATATTGAGTGACCTGCTCCCCAGACTATCGTTAAATAATAAATATTTAATAACCGCCTCTTTGGGGTCAATGCTCAGTATTGTAACCGCTTTAATATTATTATCCAATCGAACAACAGACACGGCTGCGCTGCTGGCAAGAACCGGCGCAGTGATCCCTGATGACCAGCTTAATATTAAACCAGCAATAATTGCCGTTATAATCAGCATGAGAATAGTACCTGTAGTAGGAATAAAACCGACTGGGGCATCTTTATTTAAAATTTCGTCGTTGAGCCGCTTTGTTACACGTAAGTGGAGCTTTTTGACAGTTGTTGTGGGCATGAATATGCACAGAAGCGGCGAAAAAAATGTATAATCGGTGCATGATTTTTTTTCACCGCAAAGAGCGCAAAGGACGCAAAGATGGGTAGAATTGTTTGGTTTTAAAATTAAATGGTTTGGAACTTAGCCACTCTCACCTTCTCCACAAAAAGATTTAACGTATCATGAATCTTAAAGTAAATCTGATGTACAGCGAAGATTCAGTCTCGGAAATTACTGCTGATCTCAGCCATGTTATTGGCTTACCTGAGACAGTGCTTATCCATAGAGGTTTAATCTCTTTTATCGAAAAAGAAATACGACTTACTGATATCGATATTGCTGACTTGGTGGACAGGTACAACGTTGCTTCAAAAGAAGATTTGTATGAGGCGATCAAATCCAAAAGGATATCAAGTCATCCTGCCTGGGAAGATTATATAGTCTGGAAGAACAAGGAAAAATATGTTAATGATCTTAAAGCACGCCTTGGCAGGTTTCCTTAGATGCTTTTGACATATCGGGTGCTTGAACAAATAGCAAAGACCGAGTTTTCAGATATTGTCAAAAATACAACACTCATTGGTGGCAAATCAGCACAGCCAAATAAGTTGAGGGTGCTTCTAATTGATGGAAGTTTCCTTGATGTCTGGTTGAGTGAGGAGAACGATTATTCTTTTCATTGGGAGCAGAGGGCTGTGCGTGGTTTGATTCATCGCTGGGACAATGCACCTGACCATCCTGAGGTAGAGTCTTTTCCGCATCATTTCCATGATGGCAAAGAAAACAATATCATAAGCAGCCAAATGGATACCGATATGAAAGATGCATTCAAAGGGGTTCTCGGATTTATAAGAGCGAAATTAAATATATTTTAAAAACAATAATTAATGTTAATGTACACTTACGTCTTGGAAAAATCACACTCTCCCCCGATACACAACCATCTGCGTCGAGTCATTGAAAACCGCGCTGATCTCAATATCGCCGGAGGATGCCTGGACAAAGCTGGTTTCCCCTACGTTCCTTAAAGGAATGAAGGTATTGGAAGAAATATTGAGTGACCTGCTCCCCAGACTATCGTTAAATAATAAATATTTAATAACCGCCTCTTTGGGGTCAATGCTCAGTATTGTAACCGCTTTAATATTATTATCCAATCGAACAACAGACACGGATGCGCTGCTGGCAAGAACCGGCGCAGTGATCCCTGATGACCAGCTTAATATTAAACCAGCAATAATTGCCGTTATAATCAGCATAAGAATCGTTCCTGTAGTAGGAATAAACCCGACTGGGGCATCTTTATTTAAAATTTCATCGTTGAGCCGCTTTGTTACACGTAAGTGGAGCTTTTTGACAGTTGTTGTGGGCATGAATATGCACAGGGGCGGCGAAAGTATCCCGACAATTAGGTTCTTATTTCATGTACTGTAATCACCGCATAGCTATTTAATTATATTTATCCTATATTCTTCAATTTATATATCGCATAAAGAATTATGAATAAAACAAAGATTATTGAGATAACCGCATAGAGTATTGAGGTCACATTATAATGTAATATTCCTGAAAGTAATGATTCTGCCTCAATTTTTTCTTGCATAGTATCTGGATTTGAAACATTAACACTCACTTTTTCAGACATGTTTCCCGACAACGACTTATTTACTGGAATGGGTGTGTTTATTGCTGCTGCTGTAATGTTGATAATACCCACGTTTGAGATAGCCGTAATCCTGAGTTGCTGGTCATAATACAATGCCTTAGCAGCAGGAACTTCGAACAACCCTGCATTTTGGAACTTGATGACATAATTAAGGATTTTTTTCTCCCCGCTAGGCAATAATAGCCTTTCACTCAAGTTTCCACTGACAAGGCTTGCCTCTTCTGGTATTACGTCTGAAAATTCAACAATCACATAGCGATCTCCTTTATTGCTCACATTCAAGGTCACATTCATACTGTTGTTCACTTCCCATTCCTGGGGAAATGATTTATTTATTATTATATATGCGCCTATAATATTAAGTACGGAATTACCTGATTCGATGGAATAGTTTTTTAAAGCTGTCCTGTACGTGGCATTTACATGGGGCATGTCTACAGTCATAGGATAAGGAGCCTTCATTTTATAAACTCCCACCCATGAATCGCCACTCTTTATTTTAGGTCGCCAGGTAAGATTCCCACTCAACAGGGTGAAATTTGATGGCAGAACATCATTCACTTCAAGTTCGATGTCCCCAATACCCGTATTCTGTATAGAAACTGTAACTAAAATATCATTTCTGATATTTAATTCATTATTCACTAATTTTTGAATTGTAAAATTCCATTTAGGATGAACAAGTATGGTTAAATTTGTTGTATATAATTGATTATACTTTTTATTGTTTATATCCTGCCATGTTGCTTCTGCAGTGATATTAACATTATAGTTCTCCTGGTCAGAGATAAGGGGAGTATCGTATGTGATATTGAATTTCACTTCCTCATCTTTTTTGAGGATATCGCTATTGTTTAGTCTATACCAGGTAAGTATTCCCTCTTTTTTCACAAGTTTTGTATCTATCCATAAATTCAATGAAGGGTATAGAATATCTTCATTACTGCCTTTTACTTTTGCCTGGATCTCTATCGTGGATGGGGGTTTTATTACTGGTTTTGTATCAAAGGTTATTAAAATTGGTTGTTTTATATTTATTCTTATTTTTGCTGTAGGATTGTAATATTTATTTATCCATATTTGGGCATTTTTTTCAGGCAGTTTTTCTATTGTCACCCATGCCTTAAAGTTATAGCTCTCATTTTCCCCTTCAATGAGATACCACTCTTCTACTGCCGTGGTATCATAATAAAGGCGCACCCCCACAAAAGGATTGACAGGCACTGCCGGTATTTCTTTTCGTTCACCTATCGAAGTATTTTTATTAATTGGCGTATATCCCTCAACCGGCGGTGGGAAGTTGAACACCTCAACTGTGTAGTTACCCATTACCATTTTTTCGCCAAGATGTAATTCCATGGTTTTTTCATACTCCGTTTCAACTTGTGCGGATGCGTTCATGATCAGAATTATTATTGCGATCAAGAAAATGAATAGTTTCATGATACTATTATACTTCTTGTCGGTATTTAAATATGATATTCAGCGATTTTATTCGATTTTCGAGTTCGGCGTGTAAAATAGAAGGTGAAGACGGAAAAGTTAAGTTAAACTGTTAAAAACATGAAGGTCAGTAGACATCATGAAATATGCATAAATAGTATTTTTTTATTCATAAAGATAAACTGAAGAATCTATCACACTCTCCCCCGATATACAACCATCTGCGTGGAGTCATTGAAAAACGCAGTGATCTCAATATCCCCGGAGGGCGCTTGAATAAAGCTGGTTTCCCCTACGTTCCTTAAAGGAATGGAGGTATTGGAAGAGATATTGAGTAACTTGCTCCCCAGACTATCGTTAAATAATAAATATTTAATAACCGCCTCTTTGGGTTCAATGCTCAGTATTGTAACAGCTTTAATATTATTATCCAATCGAACAACAGATACGGCTGCGCTGCTGGCAAGAACCGGCGCAGTGATCCCTGATGACCAGCTCATTACTAAACCAGCAATAATTGCCGTTATCACCAGCATGAGAATCGTTCCTGTAGTAGGAATAAAACCGACAGGGGCATCTTTATTTAATATTTCGTCGTTGAGCCGCTTTGTTACACGTAAGTGGAGCTTTTTGACTGTAGTTGTGGGCATGAATATGCACAGAGGCGGCGAAAAAAAAAAGAAATTAAAGGTTATATTGCCTGGGAATAGAGAGTCTTGATAGTCTGATCGTCGAATGTTACCGTAATAACAAGATAACTACCTGTATTGATATTATACGAAGTGGTATTTCCTATATTCTTAAAAGAAGTACCTAATGAACCACTTGTAGTGCCACCATTAGCACTTATCGATTGAATTCCCGTATTTGGCGGATCAAGTGAAGTTATTGTTATTTGTACATAAGTTGCATTCAGTCTGGATATATCCAAACCCACCGATTTCGGTGCTGCTGGTGCTTGTATTCCGCTGCTCCATGACGAGATAATCGCTGCCATGATAACAGTAATAGCTACCATCAGGATTGTTCCGATGATAGGTGATATTGCTTCTTCATTTTTTACAACATTTTTTTTAATCATTTTATTTATCCCTCCATATATTATATAATAGTGTGTAATCACTCATTTAAAACATATATACTTTTCGCATAATACAAATTTTTCTTGCTGTGACGTCAGTATGGGCGCCATTATCTGCGGTTTGTTTTCTTCATCTTTCAGAAGTTTGGCAGAACACTTTAATTAGGGTATGATGCATAAATGGACAAATATGTTGTCTCGTTTCCTTTCAGATAATAGAGCAATATCTCCAATCATAGCGACTGCCCTTATTCTTGCGATTGGGATTAGTACTATCGGATTTATCCAGCAGCATTACGTTCCTGTGTGGAATGCCCAGGCTGAGAGCGAGCATTTTGAGAATGTTTATCAAGATATGGTGTTTTTTTCATCGAATCTTGAGAGCGCAGGCTTATCCGGAATACCAAGAACAAGCCCTATAAGACTTGGGCTTACTTATCCTGCAAAAATTATTGTTTACAATCCCAAGGCAACTTTATTTGGCGATCTTAAAATAAAGCAAGACGTAAATATTACGGTAAAATATACACTGTCCACAGGTAGCAGTTATACAAAAAAATATAACTCAACTACACTTAGATATGAACTTCCCGGAAATCATCCTTATCTTGTTTATGAGCACGGCATAATCATAAGAGATTTCTCGAAGTTTGGCAAGGGAAATGCCACAGGAAACCATAACACGCTTGTGGTTGAGGATAATGTTAACATCCCTCTTCTGCTAATTAAAGGAGCTGGCTTTAATATCGTTTCAGTTCAGCCCACAATCGCTTCAATCTACCCAATTGAAATCACTGATAAAAAGAATGTTGTAGAATATTTAAAGTATGTGAATATCACGTTGGATACCCATTATCCAGAAGTTTGGAGGCATGTTCTAAACGTTCCCAACAGCACATATCCATTATCCTGCGTACAAGGAACGAATGATACAAATATCTGCGTTAATGATGCTACTGGCAAAATCTATATCAATACCACTGCCGGGAACGAGATCGACCTGCCTGATGACACTAAGCAGGTTTTGCAGGGTGGGAGATATTACGGAGGCATGGCTGTGGTGAAAACGGTAGCGACGCTGCAAACAGATAAGGGCGTTGGGGAAGAAAGTATGGGGACAGGTAGTGTGTGGGAAGACATACCGGCTGCGAGTGGTGAGGATCACATCCTAGGGTTAAATATAACGAGTATTACAGTTGATAGAAATGTATATGATCGGACTGGAGTAGATATAAATCAGCTCTCCTTACAGGTAGCTGATACAAATGGTAGCTTTTGGCGAGTATTAATAGAAATAAGCTTAAAGTCGACGGGCAGTGGAAATACCAAAAAAAAGACTGGTCTTACAATTACAAAAGTCGAAATTTCTAATAATTTAGGTACAAGTTGTTTTAAACAATCCATTCTAAATGATTATGTTTTCACTTCAGACATAACTAATGATAATGCGAGAGCAAATAACATAACAACTGGGCTTCGAAATGCTAGGATCGATCTTTTAAAAGCAAGCAATTATGCAACAACAAATGATGAACTCCCGACGGGTAACTTATGTACTAATCCACCTACACTTATTGGTATGTATCAGAATTCATCGATTCAAGTGCCCAACTCATTGGTCAGCGAATATATGGGTGATGCGACAACATTCAAAATTAATGAGAATTGGATACTTTTCTATCGTCTGATAATAGAGTGATCAATCTTTTTGCCTGGTAATTACTGGTTTGCAAAAATCGAATAGCTGTGCAGCCCTCACCTCCAGATTCTATTTTGCTCTGGTATGAAAAAAGTAGCAACGAACACAACGAACTCTATACGAACTCACTTTACCGGAGTTCGTTTTAGTTCGTACCAGTTCGGTGTTAATGTCGA
>JBAZOV010000012.1:0-72325 GCA_041648475.1 Candidatus Methanoperedens sp.
TTTCTCCATATTGTCCTGAGAGCTTTACACCCCGGTGTTGCCACCAGCGCATATCTCAGTAGGATTACCCCAAACGGAAGGGGTAGCACACGGCAATGCATGATGTAACTTCTTGTCGCAGACACATCAGGATAACTACCAACCCCAATCGTAACTATCTCTCAATTCGGACAAATTCAAAAACAAGAAAAAATACTTAACCCATTATGCAAACCTAGCACCAGATGAAACTCAGCGATTTTGATTACCATCTCCCAAAAGAACTCATCGCGCAATCTCCCGTAGAACCAAGAGACTCATCCCGGCTCATGGTCGTGGGAAACGGGATAGAGCACCAGCTTTTTTCAGATCTCCCGGATCACTTTGAAAAAGGAGATACTCTCGTTTTGAATGATTCCAGAGTGATCCCCGCAAAACTCATGGGGAAAAAAAGCACAGGCGGCCAGATCGAAGCTCTCGTGGTCTCAAAATCGGATGCAGGCTATGAATGCCTGATCCGCGGAAAGAACATCCGCGAAGGGACTAAACTTGATTTTGGCGAACTTGAAGCGACAGTGCTTCAAATCCTGGAAAGACCCAATACCAACAGGTATCTTGTAAATTTTAATTGCAACGGCAATCTTCCTGACATTCTTGAAAGAATAGGTGAAGCGCCGCTTCCGCCCTATATAAAGCAGAAACTTGATGATAAGAACCGTTACCAGACGGTATATTCCAGGGAAAAAGGCTCGATCGCTGCTCCGACTGCGGGTCTTCATTTCACTGATGAATTACTCGAAAGGATATCCGCAAAAGGAGTCAATATCGCATACGTCACGCTTCATGTAAGCCTTGGCACGTTCACGCCTGTCAAAGCCGAAGATATTGAAGATCATATCATGGAACCTGAATATATTTCCATCCGCAAGGAAAATGCGGATATTATCAATGCTACAAAAGGAAAACTCATAGCTGCCGGAACAACCACCGTTAAGGCGCTTGAGAGTTCATGCATTGATGGCAAAATTGTGGAAAACGATGGATTCAGCAAGCTCTTTATTTATCCTCCTTACGAATACAAATCAAAGATAGACGCCATGATAACGAATTTCCATCTCCCGAAATCCACGCTTTTGATGCTTGTAGGCGCATTTGCAGGAAGAGAGAGGCTCATGTCAGCCTATAACGAAGCCATCCTGCGTTCATACAGGTTCTACAGCTTCGGGGATGCGATGCTTATCACAAAGCAGGGGAATAATTAATATGTACAAATTGATCCACACCGATAAAAATTCAGGAGCAAGAGCCGGGAAACTCATGACAAATCACGGCGTCATAGAAACTCCCGCATTCATGCCTGTTGCAACAAAAGGCACCGTGAAAACGATCACGCCTGATGAACTGAATGATATGGGAACGCAAGTCCTGATAAGCAACGCTTTTCACCTTTTCCTGGCACCCGGAATGGAGGTAATTCGAAAAGCAGGAGGCTTGCATAAATTCATGAACTGGGACGGGGGAATTTTTACTGATAGCGGCGGTTTCCAGATGATACGAAAGGATTTCCCGTTCAAGATTACGAATGAGGGAATCACTTATAAGAACCTGCGCGATGGGAAAAAATACGCATATACTCCTGAAATTTGTCTTGAGAACCAGAAGATCCTTGGAAGCGATGTAGCCATGATACTTGATGAATGCCCTGCCTACGGGAGCGAGCACAGCGTTGTGGAATCTTCAATGGAACGGACATTACTATGGGCTCAGAAGGCAAAAAATGTGGAACAAAATAAAGGCCAGCTCTTTTTTGCCATATTGCAGGGCGGGACATTTGCAGAACTTCGGAAAAGATGCGCCGAGGAAATGACTGAAATGGATTTTGATGGTTACGGGATAGGCGGGCTTTCGATAGGTGAGCCAAAGGAAATAATGAATGATGTCTTAAAACTCAGCGTGCCGCTTGTGCCAGAAGATAAAGCGCGCTACCTGATGGGTGTGGGTTCACCTGTGGAGATCTTGAATGCGATTGAATCCGGTATCGATATTTTTGACAGCGCCTTTCCTACAAGGAACGCAAGGCACCAGACCCTTATGACATCAAAAGGCAGCATTGACATCGCGCGCAGTAAATTTGCCGCGGATTTTTCGCCGATAGATGACAATTGTGGTTGCTATACCTGCAAGAACTATACAAGGGCATACCTGCATCATCTTTTCAAAGAATCGGAATTGCTGGCTCTCCGGCTTGCTTCTATCCATAATCTCCAATTTATCCAATCAATAGTGAAAGGGGCACGGGAAGCGACACTGGAAGATGGGTTTTCACAGTATAAGAAGAGTGTGATCGCGGGTTTAGGCAAGTGAAATGGATAGAAGTAAAACCTATATACTATAGTAAACTATAATTTACTATGGCAACTACGATCCAAATAAGTGCTGATCTACAAAAAGAGCTTACTAACAGGAAACTCTCTGATAAAGAGACTTATGAGGAAGTGATCTGGGATATGTTAGAGGATTCGCAGGAACTGAGCGATGAGACAAAAAATGAAATCGCAGAGGCTCGTGCGGAAATAAAAGCAGGTAAATACTACACCATAGCCCAGGTCAAGAAAGAGCTCCAAATATGACATATGAAATCATTTTTTCAGACCAGGCTCTCAGACAACTGAAAAAATTGGAGAAAATTGTTCAGGGAAGAATAATTGCTGCATTGGAAAGAATAAGAATAAGACCGGAAGCTTTTGTTACCAAACTCGTTGGAGATCCGTGTTATAAGCTACGGGTTGGTGATTACAGGATAATAATGGACATTGATAATAACAAACTTACAATCCTGGTTTTAAAAGCCGGCCACAGGAAGAATATTTATCAAAAAAACATTTAAAGCAGTAATAATAATGTAGAGGCAAATGGTCAAAGTTGATAAATTCATTCAGGACAGCATTCAAAAAATAAAGAAAGACATTAAGGGAAGAGCAATAATCGCCCTTTCAGGTGGTGTTGACAGCTCAGTCTGCGCAGTCCTGGCGCACCGGGCGATCGGGGATTTACTTACGCCTATTTATATCGATACAGGTCTGATGCGAAAAGGGGAAACTGAAATAATTAAGAGAATATTTTCGGATATGAACCTCCAGGTCATAGATGGAAAAGATAACTTCCTGAAGGCGCTCAAAGGTCAAACTGATCCTGAGAAAAAAAGAAAAGCAATAGGTGAAGCGTTTATTCGTGAATTTGAAAGGGAAGCCAGGTTACTGGGCGCAAAGTTTCTAATCCAGGGAACGATCTATCCTGACAGGATAGAGTCCGAAGGCGGGATAAAGAGCCACCATAATGTCGGCGGCCTTCCAAGCGTTATGGATTTTGAAAGTATCGTGGAGCCAATAGCTGATCTTTATAAGGATGAAGTAAGAGAGGTAGCAAGAGCGCTCGGACTTCCAAAGGAAATCTCAGATCGTATGCCATTCCCAGGCCCCGGTCTTTCTGTGAGGATAATTGGCGAAGTGACCGAGGAAAAGCTGGATGTTATCAGGGAGGCGAATGCAATAGTGGAAGAAGAACTTCTTGAACAGTTCAAACCATGGCAGACATTTGCTGCGCTTATTGAAAAAGGGACTGGCGTAAAAGGAGATGTGCGTGTTCACGGCTGGATAATAGCAGTGCGCGCAGTGCAATCAAGGGATGGGATGACGGCCGAAGCTATGGAATTGCCCTGGGATGTCCTGCAAAAGATCCAGTCCAGGATCACAAGCGAGATACCCAATGTTTCGAGGGTGCTGTACGACTTGACACCAAAACCTCCAGCGACTATTGAGTTCGAATAATGTCACTCACTAAAATAATCCAAAACATCCGCGCGAAGCAGAAGATCAAATACAACCCCCCGGACAGACCTACTGCTGTCTGGACTGGAAAAGACCTGCTGGATGGAAAGCCAATAACTGCGCTCACAGTAATCTTCCAGACATCAGGATGCAGGTGGAGAAATTGCACCATGTGCGGTTACATCTACGATAGCGCACGAGAGGCGCCCTCACATGATAACCTGATGAAGCAGTTCGAGAATGCGATGTCGCGCTGCAAAGATGAAGAGATCATCCTTAAAATATTCACATCAGGAAGTTTTCTTGACGATGGGGAGATATCCCAGGCTACAAGGGCGGAGATGCTCACTCGTTTGAATAAAGACGAAAGGGTAAAAAAAGTGATAGCTGAAACAAGACCTGAATATGTGACCGATGAAAAAGTCAGGGATGCGGTATCAGCTCTTGGGAAGAAATTCGAGGTAGCGATCGGTCTTGAGACCAGCAACGACAAGATACGAAAGGAGAGCATCAATAAGGGTTTTTCGTTTTCTGATTTTATCAGGGCAAGTGAAGTCGCTGGAAGAAATAATGCGACTGTAAAAGCGTATCTTATGATGAAACCGCCTTTTGTTTCAGAAGGCATCGCCATGAACGATATGATACGATCCATAAAAGATGCAGCGCCGTTTGCGGGAACAATATCCATGAACCTGTGCAATGTCCAGAAGGGGACGCTTGTTGAGGAGATGAATGAGCGCGGAGATTACCGCCCTCCATGGTTATGGAGCGCAGTTGAAGCGTTAAAGAGAGGAAAAGAATCATCGCCTGAAACTGTCATCATGTCAGACCCGGTGGCAGCAGGTTCTATGCGCGGCCCCCATAATTGCGGCAAATGTGATGATGATGTGGCTGAAGCCCTCAGGGTCTTCTCGGCGACACAGGATACAGCCGTTTTCAATAATCTTGATTGTGATTGCAAAGAATTATGGAAAAAAGTCATCGAACTTGAGGATTTTACGTTTGGGGCGCCGTTGGTGAAATGATTAATTAAATGATGGTGAAATGATACAAATATGAAAATCCTTGTTCATGTCTGCTGCGCTCCATGCTTCACATATCCAAATGAATCCCTTGTTGAAAAAGGACATGATGTAACTGCTTTTTTCTATAATCCTAATATTCATCCTTACATGGAATACAAAAGCCGCCGGACTTCACTTGAACAGTATGTACAAATGAAAAAGACAAAAGTGATCTACAATAATAAATATGACCTGGAAAACTACCTCGGGGGAGCGCTTGCAGCCGCAGAGAGATGTAAATTCTGCTATGAAAGCAGGCTAAATGTTACGGCAAAAACCGCAAGCGATTTGGGATTTGATGCTTTTACGACCACGTTATTGATCTCACCTTTCCAGAAGCATGAAATGCTTGCCGATGTCGGGAAAAAAGCTGCTGATGAACATGGCGTGGAATTCTATTATGAGGATTTCAGGGTCGGATACAGGAAGTCCCGCGAGATCTCAAAAGACATGGGGCTTTATATGCAGAAATATTGCGGATGCATTTTCAGTGAAAAAGAGCGGTATTTCAATGGCGCCTAAAATCAATATCGAAAATCGGGGTATTTTAATATCTGCTATCGTATTAATTATTTCAGTGCTTCTACTTATAGACAGGCTTCTAGCACAGGGTCCGGTTCAGCTTATTTTAGAAAATGGCAAAGCTGTGCCTGTAGAAGGGGCATCATATTTTTCCTTGAACGAAGTATTGCTCTTCATAATAGCGGCATGGCTTGGGGGAATGTCTTTCCTGTACATAATTCTCTCCTCAAAAGAAACTGAAACTCCACGATCAGACCAAATCGAAACTGTAATCCCTGAAAATAAAAGCGCAGCAATGGTGGCTGCTGATATCCTGGATGGGGATGAAAAGATAATATTCCAGAAAATAGTAGATAATGATGGTTTACTCCAGAGGGAACTTATCCTGAACACAGATTTCTCAGAACCAAAAGTCAGCAGGCTGCTTGACAAGCTTGAAAGACGGGGATTAATTATACGAAAGAGGGACGGGATGGGTAACAGGGTAATGCTGAAAAAAGCATAATTCATATACCTGCGGCTTCGGCTGCAGCAGCATCAAAATTCCAGCCACTTTTGACACGTTTTAGAGAGAAAAGTTCCTTGCTCGCTTTTATACGTTCATTAACAGTATCCATATCCATGTCTGAATATAATATCAAGCCATCTTCGAATGCATCAAATATAAGAAAATCTAATTTATCTATCCTCTCTAATAGTTCGGCATGAGTCATAACAAATGGCTGCACAGGCAATGAATCGCTGAAAAAATCAGACGACCTTTCGCGCACATCATCAGACAGGGTTTTGGAGACAATTAGAATGTCAATATCGCTATCTTTATGAAAATCCAGTTTTGCTCTTGAGCCGAAAAGAAGAATAAGGATTGCTTCTTTATTAATGCATTTTTCGATATAATTTATAAATTCAAGAGTCCAGTCATTTCTGAAATCAAGATCAATTAATTTTTTCTTTAGCAAATTCAATAATTTTTCTTGCATTCGTTATCGCCCTCTGTGCATCATCCTGTGTGAAAAAGTCCTTTGGTATTCCTGTAGAAAAAGAGTCGGGCTTTTTCTGCTGCCTGCTGTGCCTGAAAACACGCCCATTCATAATGGTTTGAACTGGCACTATCCTCCGCTGCACACATGTCAGAATCCGCTTGTTTCAGCCAGTCTTCATGCCGTCTCATAAGCTATTTAATGACTGTTGCTGTAAAAAAGGATTTCTATTATAGTTAATAAAGTCGGTGATACAAAAGGATTGAAAAAAATATAGCATAGACCTTATTTCATTTTTTTGAAACTGCTTTCATGGGGATTTCAGACAAATTTCAGATAATTCTTATATGGTCTTTCATCCCTTGAAGAACCATGAACCTGTGGAAAAAATTCGCATTAGTAATGATCGCCCTTCTTATCATTGTGGCTGGCATAAGATTTGCTTATGTAGAGACACATACGTTCAAGCTTGACGAGGAGCAGAAGGCTTTTGCAGCAAAATCAGCCGTTGTCGGACTATCTTCTGAAATTGAAGGGAAAGATCACAATGTAACTGCTTCTGATCAAGGATGGATCATATCCACCTCATCAGGAGATCGAAAAGTTGTGCCCGTTGTTCTTACTTATGAGAACACAACTTTTTCAGCTCTTGTCGATATGGAAACCGGGGATGTTGTGAGAAAAAGCAAAGTGGAATATAGCAGCTGGATGACAGATTACAAATATCCTGAGCGCTGGTCACATAAACGATTTTTTGGATGATGTATGGAAACTAAAATTGAACTTCAGGATGTATGGAAAATTTATCGCATGGGTGAGTTTGACGTACCCGCCCTTGCAGGAATAGACCTGACGGTCAAAGCACATGAATTCGTAGCTATAACAGGACCCAGCGGCTGCGGCAAATCAACGATGCTAAATATGATAGGTTGTCTTGACATGCCGACACGCGGAAAGGTTTTGCTTGAAGGAAAAGATATATCACAATTCAAAAGTGATGAACTTGCACGTGTAAGAGGAAAAAAGATCGGATTTATATTCCAGACTTTTAACCTGTATCCTACTCTCACAGCTCTTGAAAACATCCGGCTGCCCATGAGAATCCATGAAATTCCTGAAAAAGAAGTAGAAGACACATCAAAAAAACTTCTTGGTATGGTTGGTTTATCAGAACGTGCAAACCATTTTCCTTCCCAGCTATCAGGCGGGCAGCAGCAAAGAGTAGCGGTTGCAAGGGCGCTCTCAACCGGTCCTTCGATTCTCCTTGCTGATGAACCTACAGGGAATCTTGATACGAAATCAGGAGGCGAAGTTATGGATGTTTTTAAAAAATTGAACAGTGAGGGAATAACTATAGTAATGATAACACATGACCAAAAAATTGCAGGGTCTGCAGAAAGAATAGTGAAAATGCTGGATGGAAAAATAATAGGTGGAACATGAATAAATTTAATGTAATTTTAATGATAGTATTGACGTTATTGATCGCACAGGTTGCATCAGCGGCCTCCCTTAAGACTGAAAACGGCCCCGTATATCCAGGGGAAACGACATATGTCTATGTACCGATACAAAATATTGGATATGGCAACGCAATGGAAGATATTTCTGTGAAACTTGTGCCCAAGGATAATGCTTCGGCTAATGTTGTAACGATCCTGAACAATATAGATTCACTGGGAACAATAACCGAATGGGGATCTCAACGTACCGCTAAGTTTCGGATATATGTAAATCCTGATGCAATAGAAGGAGATTATTATTTCAATGTTTTTGTTACTTACAGGGGACTGCAGACTGATATATCCAATACACCGATGATAGTGACAAACAAGCTCGAAGACCAGATATTGACCATCAAAGGAAATCCCATGATAATGATCGTAGATTCAACTATTGATCTCGTGGCCCCGACAAGCAAGAACACTGAGACGTTGACATTTAAAAATACTGGTACAGGTACGGTACAGAATGCTGTTGTTGAAATAAATCTTGCAAATACGAATTCAGTGTTTTCCATCCTGGGAGGAGGAAGACAATTTTCGCTGGGCACTTTAAAGGCAGGAGATGTTTCATCTATAACATTCGATCTGGCCGTAGACATCGCTGCACGTCCTGGCGTATATAATATTCCTGTAAAAATCACAGGACGAAATAATTATTCAACCGACAATATCATCGGATTAGTTGTTGCAGGAATGACTAATTTTGAAATAAGCTACGTGGAAACCCTGGGCTCTTTTTCGCTCAATGTCGCCAATGTCGGGATAAGCCCCGCAAGCGCAGTAGCAGTCAACCTGCCGCGCCAGAAAAACTTCTCAGTAACGGGAAGCAGTACTTCTGTGCTTGGTAATTTAAATCCTGGTGATTACACATCCGCGATATTCCAGATAACGAAAACTGCTGGAACCGAGAACAATCTTGAACTGGAGATACAATATACTGACACCAGCGGACAAAGGCACACGATCACAAAGTCTCTTCCAGTGACATTAGCCGCAACAGGAACACAGACCAAATCTGCAAGTACAAATTATACAACCTGGCTGCTGGCCGCTGTGATCATACTCGTATTATACTGGCAGCGTGGAAAAATAACAACATACTTCCGGAAACCTAAATAGGCGCTAAATATGAAAACTTTGGATATCTTCAGTTTATCCCTGAGTCATGTCAAGAAAAGCAAGATGCGAAGCTGGCTCACCATAATTGGTATTGTTATAGGAGTAGCTGCGGTTGTTGCCATAATCTCCATTGGACAGGGCATGCAGGCGAGCGTAGCGTCCCGCCTGGGCAGTCTTGGCGCTGATCTGATCACGGTAACGCCGGGTTTTTCAAGGGCAAGCGGCGGCGCTGGAGGTTTTGGAGGGGGTGGGGGAAGCAGTACAACTATCAACCTCACAATCAGAGATGTGAACGTGATCAAGCAGATACCTGGAGTTCTTTATGTGAACGGAATGGTTTCTGGCAGGTCTGATATGACAATGGGTACGGAGAAGACATCAATATCCATAACAGGGGTTGATATCTCAGTCTGGCGCTCCATGGTTACCACGCAGCTTGATTCAGGCAGATACCTTCAACCTGGTGATTCGAATTCTGTGGTTATAGGCTATTCCCTGGCACATGGAACTTTCCTGCAGCCGATCACCCTGAACAGGCCAGTTAACATAGGAGGAAAGACTTTCAAGGTCGTTGGGATCCTTGTTTCATCTGGAGGGGGTTTTGGAGGGGGGGGCGATAATGCCGTTTACATGCCAAATGATCAAACCAGGGACGTGATAACTACAAATATATCCCTGAACACGTTCACTTCGATCATGGTTAAAGTAACTGACCCCAATCTGGCAAATCAGGTGAGTGCAGCTATTACTACAAAACTTATGGCATCGAGGCATGTCAATCCAAGAACCCAGGATTTTACTGTCATTGAATTTGCATCAATACAGGCGCAGATAACCAGTGTTGTCCAGACTATTTCGCTATTCCTGGCTGCGATAGCGGCAGTTTCACTCCTCGTGGGTGCGGTGGGCATAGCGAATACTATGTTCATGTCTGTCATGGAACGCACAAGGCAAATTGGGTTGCTCAAAGCTCTTGGCGCCACAGATAGTGAAGTAATGAAACTTTTCCTTATGGAATCCGGATTATTCGGATTTGTAGGAGGTGTCATCGGGATAATTATCGGAGTGTCGATTTCGGTCATAATATCCGCTGTGGGGCTAATGGCAATGGGACCAGGTGGGTCAATGAGCACGGTTGTCTCGCCTCAACTTCTTGTCTTTGCGCTTGGATTCTCGATATTCGTGGGTATAATCTCAGGCGTGGCACCGGCAAGATCGGCAGCAAAGATGAATCCTGTGGATGCGCTGAGGTTTGAACAATAAGGAAAATATGCTTGATTCATTTATTACAATCCGCAACATTAAAGTATAACAATACTAAAAGGGGGTATCGGAGAGATAATAAATGAATATGAAAGTAGTTTTATTATTTTTGTTAACTTTAATAATTCTTGCAGGAGTGCCGACATCTCTTGCGAAGTACCAGTATTTTGAAAGTCTCAGCACAGTTTATGGTACTGGTTCATGCGATACCTGCCATGTGAATGGTGACAAAGATGGACCACGCACCTCTTATGGAACATTATTTGAGAACCAGCCTGACCACGCTGCCAATCCAGATGCAGCCCTGAAAGCTATAGGGGCACCCCAAACAGCACCTCCGGAAGCAACAGCGACCCCGACACCAACCCCGGTAGTTACTACAGTAACAGCCACAGGGACACCTAAGACTCCAGGATTCGGAATTGTGGCATCCCTGGTAGGACTATGTGCATTGTTTCTCATGGCAAAAAGAAAAAAATAAATAATATAATTATAGTTGGGAAGGGATAGGATAGGAGTGATAAAAAAATAGATTTTTATCTTCTCAACTATTTATTCGTATATATGCGAACATGGTATTTATCGTTTATGACCATTCCCAAAAAGTGATAATGGATGATTCAAAATCCCAATATACTCCAATCAAAGCCAATATAATTTAACACAAGATAGAGAACCACAATTACTACGATGATCGTAACGAGATAATAAAAAATCATTCTAGGCAAAATCGCAGATGGTTTATATACTTCATCATCCGGGGATGGAGAAAATAAAGCGTCGTGAATCATTTTTAATAGTTTTATGATACTGGTTTTATTTTTATCGTCTGTCATATTTATTGGCCTATTTCCTTTGTTTCATTTTCGAGAAATCTTCGTATCCAGAATATGCCAATTGGAACTAACCAGAAATAGAACCGAAACGGTGTACCTTTAATACTCCATGTCCAAAACTGCGGCAATACTGATATTAAGAAAAGCGCGGCTGCGAAAAAGAAAGAATTTCTAAGGAGCCTGTATTTTTGTATCAACTCCGGGCTGCCAGGCGGTTTACTCATCAGGGACAGCGCACCAATTGAAAGCGCAAGCCCGAATATCATGTCCGAGAGAGATTCTATTCGCGGCTTGGGACTGGATTGTTCGATATTCTGGGACAATTTTATAAACCTCTCTATGTATTTTACGAATAGGTTAAGCTTTCTTAGATATGGGCTGTACTAACATTTAATAGTTGATAGATTATATTAAGTATAACTATGATACCTGGAAGCAAGCCGATGATTTGAAAGCTCGTAAAGAGGGAACAGTACCTCCTTATAGACCCGATCCAAATTCAGACAAACATGTACGTTGTAAACATTGTGGGGAAACCTATAGAGAAAAAGAAATAAAGTATGATCCAGTAAGTGGCAACTGGGTATGCAAACACCATCCAAAATGTGGTGGCGCCGGGTGGCTTCCATTTTAAAATACATAAGAGTTATCAATTTTGTTTAACTTTTTTCTTGCTCTTAACGCCTTTACTTGAGCGCTGCGCCGCCTGCTCTGGCTGATCCTCTTCTCATCTGTATGATCATCTCGCGGATTTGCTGCTGTTTCACTTCAAGGGTTACAGGATCCCGGTCAATGAGCCATAGAAGATGCTTTTTCAGGATATCAATAGCCTTGGCATTATCACCCAGCTCAAGAAGAGTTACAACAAGATTCCATGCTGAGCCTGAGGTATTGGGGTGCTTCTCGCCCAGTGTTCTTCGCGTTATTTCGAGCACCTGTTCCTGGATTATTTGCGCGTCTGCAAGATCGCCCTGAGAACGGAGCGTAGCTGCAAGGTTATTCATCGATTGAAGAGTATCCCGGTGCTCTTCACCCAGTGTTCTTCGCCTTATTTCCAGCACGTGTTCCTGGATTTTTCGCGCTCCGGCAAGATCGCCCTGAGAATGCAGCGTTTCTGCAAGGTTATTCATAGTGGTAAGGGTATCCGGGTGCTCCTCGCCCAGTGTTCTTCGCCTTATTTCCAGCACCTGTTCGTGGATTTTTCGCGCGCCGATAAGATCGCCCTGAGAACACAGCGTTTCTGCAAGGTTATTCATGGTGGTAAGGGTATTGTGGTGCTCTCCACCCAGTGTTCTTCGCGTTATTTCCAGCACCTGTTCGTAGATTTTTCGCGCGCCTGCAAGAGAACCCAGCGTTTCTGCAAGGTTATTCATGGTGGTAAGGGTATCCGGGTGCTCCCCATCCAGTGTTCTTCGCCTTATTTCCAGCACCTGTTCGTGGATTTTTCGCGTGCCTACAAGATCACCCTGAGAATGCAGCGTTTCTGCAAGGTTATTCATGGTGGTAAGGGTATCCGGGTGCTCCTCGCCCTGAAGACGATTTCGAATATCGCATTCGCGGTGCAATAAAGTCTGCGCAGATTTATATGCCCCCTGAAGGTGATCGTACCTCGCCACCCAGCCCATGAGGTTTGCGATTTGTATGTCATCACCCTTGTTCACAAGCTGTCTTGCATGTGTTATTTCGAGTTTAAGCTCGCTGTGTATCCTGTAATCATTTATCACTGAAAGTTTAGCGATCAGCGCGCTGACAACTGCAGCTTGGATTTGATCTCTCCGCTCAGGCCTCGTTTCACGAAATCGCACGGTTCTGGAAATTAGAGTATGTACGGTTTTTGCAGGGGCTTCATCATCAACGCTTTCAGCAAGCGAAAAAGTCTTAGCCTGATTCATGGCGATCATGGCTTTTCGCTCTGCAGTTTCCTCATCCAGACCATCAGCCTCTGAAAACACGACAGATACAAGGGATAGAGGTATGGGAGTTGCGGAAATCATAGAGGCAAGCCGCAGAAAATCACGGCATTCAGGGCTTGTTCGATCTATACTCTTAAGAAAAGTGACAGCAATGCTTTTTTCATGTCCTGTGGGTAATGTTCCAGTCAGTTCTTTTGCGAATTCAAGCTCGTCAGCATTGGGATTTTGAAGTTTCTTCATGAAATTGCCAAAACTTTCATATTCAGGCATGGCTGCGCCTGCAACGTCCACAGCAAGCGCATGATATCCAAGATCTTTAACAATGCTGTGCGCTGCGTTTTCTTCATCTTTTCCTGATGGTTTTCTTTGCAAAGTAACAAGATCATAGGCTTCCTGGGGTTCAAGAACTCCAAGAGGATAAAAGTGACATTTGGAGGAATACTCTCTTGTCCGCGTGGTTATGAGTGTCTTTCCTGGCTGGGGCGCAAACCATCTCTCGAAGGTATCCATATCCAGACCGGATGGCAGGTCATCAACGATCCATAAGAACGGTTTACCAAAACTTGCGAGCTTATTTGAAAGATCCGCTTCAATTTCCTTCGGGCTTCGATCCTTCACAGGGATTCCTGATTCGACTGCGATATCAATTATCTGCCTTATTCGTTCTGCCTCCCTGATTTCTGCATTCCCATCGTCGGAGCCTGTCGCCCTGAGCCAGAAAATGCCCCCTGGATAAGCCGCAGCATAGCGAAGTGCGTATTCTTCAGCAAGCAGCGATTTTCCCACTCCTCCCATTCCATGCACCTGTTCCACGCAACCTTTCGATCCTGTAATGATCGGTACTTCGCAGGAATTCAGACCTGAATGTATCTTCCACATGTCCGGCAATCTTCCCACGAACCTGTTTGATCCGGCAAGTTTCCTTCCATACCAGCGCGGCTGAGTGAGAGGGTGAATTTCACCGATGACGCTCTTGATCCTTGAAATGTGATCTTTCACACTCAGTACCAATTTTTTTAGCGCGTCTGCATCCTTCGGCGCTTTCTGGAATAGCTCATCCCTTAATTCCACAGGATGAATGTGCTCTGCTTTCTCTTCAGGATTGATGACCAGCACGCGCTTTCGTGGATCATCCTCGCGCTGGGCTGCAAGAAAGCCTGCTGTCAATTCCCACTGGCATGCGCGTGAACCCCAGTAATTCCGTGAATAGTACGCCAGCAGGACTTTAGAATGTGCAAGCCCGTCAATGATGGAGCGGGTAATTCCATCAAAGTCGCTTATCTCGCTTTTATCTATCCAGACGTTCAGCCCTTCGCTTTGCAGCGCTTCAAGTATCTGCTGCACTTCTGCTGCATCCTTATGAGGATAACTGAAGAAAACATCATACTCCATACCAGCTCACACCCGGATTTTGCTTGATCATGACATGGTGGCACTCATAATAAATATATTGCTCCTATCATCAAAAGCTTAATATCCCACCCAGCATGATGCTTAAACATGAATATCACCTCCCTCAGGAGAAAGATAGAATGTCAGGTTCATACAAATTCCTCAACGCTTGTCCCTGATATTCTCAAATCTGGTTTTTCATGTGCTCGCTGCGGGTGGTGCTGCCGCCGGAATTTCGATATCAAGATAACGGATGATATTTCACGCCCATCCAATGCGATCTCAATCTTTCCAGATGATATCAGGCGCATAATAAAAAATACGGGGCGCAAGTGGGATGAAGTGGCACAGCCGGATATCTATTCATGTTTTTCAGATGATGATAAAATCCTGGTCATCGGATGGATACTGAGACGAAATGATGAGGAAACGTGTATTTTCCACAAAAATGGCGGATGCACCATATACAGTTGTCGTCCAATGATATGCAGATGTTATCCTTTTTTTATGGGTGAGGGGGGAATTGAAATTATGCATTGCAGCGGGTTGGGTAAAGTTGCAAACAATGAAAACGCTGCGGAAATTGGACTGGCGTTGAAGCGGTTTGAGATGAAGAAACTGCAAAGTTACATCCGGATAATGGAACAGATGGGAAAAAAGTTGAATATTGCCACCATGACGTCTCTTCCTGAAAAATATTCTGGGGATGTTTTTGTTTTTGATGGTGAATCGATCTCAAGGTGTAAACCATAAAGAAATTAAAATAATATGTGCTGCATTTAAACTAATGTGTGAAAAATGTGTGAGTCAAGCTTAAGGCATACAAACTCAATTCGGCAATCCTTATATTTATCTTTCGCCTTGTGGGACTCGCAGAATTCCTATGACAACTATTTGCACAGCCCCGGGTAAAATATACCTCTTTGGCGAGCATGCCGTGGTATATGGAGAACCAGCAATAGCATGCGCTGTGGATCTTCGGACCCGCGTCAAGGTAAAAAGTTCGGCCAAAATTTTTATTTCATCAGACATCGGGACAACTGGTCTTGATTTTGAGGTGCATCCATACGTTTCATCGGCCATCCAGAAAATGGGGACACCGGAAATTTCTGTTGAAATTTCCTCAGAGATTCCTGTGGGTTCAGGACTGGGCTCATCAGCCGCAGTAACCGTGGCTACACTTGCGGCTATAAATATCGAGTGCGGTCTGGGATATGAAAAGGATAGGATCGCACAAATGGCGCATGAGATCGAAAAGGAAGTGCAGGGAGCGGCAAGTCCTACTGATACATTCGTTTCCACCTTTGGCGGAGTGGTCGAAATACCATCCCGCAAAAGGCTTGACCTTCTTGAGTGCGGGATCGTAATTGGCAATACTGGTAAAGGCGCATCACCCAAAAAAACGGCAAAACTCGTAAAACAGGTAGCTGTGCTTAAAGAAGAATATCCCGATTCCATAAATACCATAATCAAGACCATCGGTTCATTCGCAAAACATGGTGAAATAATGGTCGCTCAAAAAAATTACCGGGCGCTTGGAAAACTTATGAACGTTAATCATGGGTTGCTGGATGCTCTTGGCGTTTGCACCATGGAATTATCCGCCCTTGTCTATGCAGCGCGAAATGCTGGCGCATACGGGGCAAAACTCACAGGGGCAGGCGGCGGCGGATGCATGGTGGCTCTAACAGATTCACAAGTTGAGATTGCGCAGGCTATTGAAAAGGCCGGAGGGAAGGCAATAATTACAAGATTTACGCGGGAAGGTGTGTTACAGGAATGAGCCTCATAATATTGAAGATCGGGGGAAGCGTAATTACCGAAAAAAGTTCCATATCAAGAGCGAAGGACGCTGAAATTGATCGAATATCACATGAGGTCGCTGCGTTCAGGAAAGATTCGGATTCACAGCTTATACTTGTTCACGGCGCAGGTTCTTTCGGGCATCCACAGGCTATGAAATACAGGTTAAACGATGGATTCGATGCGCAAGGTGCATACCTTACCCATGCTTCCGTAAAACTGTTGAATTCAAGAGTTGTGGAGTCATTAAATAATGCAGGCGTCCATGCCCTGCCTGTTCATCCAATGAGTGCATGCCTGCTTGAAAATGGGAAACTTATTGATTTCCAGCTCGGGCAAATACGGGTGATGCTTGAAAAAGGAATCATTCCTGTACTTCACGGGGATGTTGTTATGGACCGGATCAAAGGCGCATCAGTTCTTTCCGGAGACAGGATAATCCCGTATCTAGCCCTTTCCCTGAAAGCTTCAAAGATCGGGGCAGGAAGCGATGTTGATGGGGTTCTCGATGAAAAAGAAGCAGTCATAAGGAAGATTACACCCTTTAGTTTTATGGATTTAAAAAAAAGCATTAAGGGTTCAGGATACACAGATGTTACAGGAGGAATGCTTGGTAAAGTATCGGAACTCCTGGAACTCGCAAGCAAAGGTGTTGAGTCACGTATTTTCAATGCTTCGCGAAAAGGTGTGGTCTTGAGATTTTTATATGGAGAAGATGTCGGGACATTAATATCAGACAAATGAGTTATATATTTTGGATTTAATAAGGTACATGAATGAGCACGTCGCAAAGAAAGATCGAACATTTATTATTATGCGTTGAAAAAGACGTTGAAGCGCATAGAAGTAATGCAGGCCTTCGAGCGTCTGGTTTTGATGACATTGACCTTGTGCATAATTGTCTTCCTGAAATAAATAAGACAAACCTTTGTCTTGAGACTGAATTCCTGAGCAAGAAATTACGCGCCCCCATACTCATAGCATCAATGACAGGAGGTCATCCCGACACCAAAGCCGTGAATGCAACGCTTGCAAGCGCAGCAGAAGAGCTTGGGATAGGGATCGGCGTTGGCAGTCAGAGAGCAGCTATCGAAGACCCGAATATGGAGGATTCATTCAGGATAGTCCGGGATAAAGCGCCAAATGCCTTTATTTACGGTAATGTAGGCGCTGCCCAGCTGAATGAGTTCGGAATCGCCGGGCTTGAGCGTGCGGTTGAGATGATAGGGGCAGATGCCATGGCGATCCACCTGAATTTCCTCCAGGAAGCAATACAGCCAGAAGGAAATGTTGATGCCACGGGATGCCTTGCAGCAATAAAAAAAGTATGCGCAGAACTATCAGTTCCTGTGATCGTAAAAGAGACAGGCGCCGGTATAGCACATTCCCAGGCTCTGGCTATTTGTGAAGCTGGCGCATCTGCCATCGATGTGGGAGGTCATGGCGGAACAAGCTGGGCTGGTGTTGAAACATACCGTGCACAAAAGCGCGGCGATCTATTGTCCGAGCATGTTGGGAAAGAATTCTGGAACTGGGGAATACCCACAGCGGTAAGCATAGTAGAATCTACTATCTCAGTTCCTGTGATCGCAACCGGCGGGGTGCGTTCAGGCATAGACATGGCAAAGTCTATCGCACTTGGCGCATCACTTTGTGGAGTTGCATTGCCTCTTGTAGGTCCTGCTTTAAAAGGACAAAAGGATGTGGTTGACAGGTTGAACCTGATGATCGAAGAATTACGGGTTGCCATGTTCTTATGTGGATGCAGGACAATTGAAGAGCTTGGAAACACAGCGTTAGTTATTAACGGAAGCACCAGGGGATTCCTGGAGCAGAGGGGATTTGAGACCGGTAAATTTGCGAAAAGAATATATAAAATATAATAAGTAGATAAAAACATAAATAATACTAATAATAATTACGGAATGATTTAAATGACAGAAATAGGAATAATTGCGGTCGGCGGCTATAATGAAATGGGTCGCAACATGACCGGTGTAAGAATAGATAATGATATTATTGTGCTTGATATGGGACTTCAACTTGACAGGGTTCAGATACATGAGGACGTGGAAATTGACAAAATGCATTCCATGGACCTTATCAAAATGGGAGCAATCCCTGATGATACCATCATGAAGGATGCAGGAGGAAGCGTAAAAGCCATCGTCTGCACACATGGTCATCTTGACCATATCGGAGCGATACCAAAACTTGCCCACAGGTACAAGGCGCCAATAATTGCGACGCCGTATACGGCAGAGCTTGTAAAGCACGAAATATCAGACGAAAAGAAATTCAGGGTGAATAACGAAGTTATTCCTTTAAAGATCGGGGGGCGTTTTAATGTTACACCTGATATCCAGATCGAATTCATACGGATCCAGCACAGCATTGTGGATTCAGCTTTTGCAGCGATACATACACCTGACGGTGTGGTATTGTATGCAAGCGATTTCAAACTGGACAGGACACCAACCATCGGTGAGGCCCCGGATTTCGCAAGATTGAGGAAGCTGGGAAAAGAGGGCGTAAGGGCTATGATAACAGAGAGCACGAATTCCGGTCTCTCAGGAAAAACTCCCTCTGAAAAAATAGCAAAAGATCTTGTCCGTGATGTGCTTCTTGGCACTGAAGAAACAGAATCAGGAGTAATAGTCACCACATTTTCCTCGCATGTAGCGCGCATTAATGCGATTATCCAGGCAGCAGAAGAAATGGACAGGATCCCGGTATTGCTGGGGCGGTCAATGGAGCGTTATCTTTCAATTGCGCAGAAGATGGGCTATATTAAATTCCCTAAGAATCTTGAAATTTATGGCAACAGGAATTCTGTTGATAAATTCCTGAAACGCATATCACAGGAAGGAAAAAAGAACTACCTGCCCATAGTTACTGGACACCAGGGTGAACCGGATGCAATTCTTACAAGGATCGCAAATGGCGAAACGCAGTTCAGGATAGAGCGGGGAGATAAGGTTATTTTCTCAGCAAACACCATCCCAAGCCCCATGACTATGGCAAACAGGCATGCTCTTGAGATTAAACTGAAAATGGCAGGGGCGAGGATATATGAAAATGTCCATGTATCAGGTCATGCTTCAAGGGAAGATCACTGGGAACTTCTGCGTCTTGTAAATCCGGAACAGGTCATCCCGTCTCATGGGAACATGGTCATGCATTCCAATTATGTGGAGCTTGCTGAAGATGCCGGTTATCATTTCGGTGATACCGTACATATCATGAGGAATGGAGAGGAAATGGTTGTATGAAGTGCCACATAAGAAATCAGTCTAGGTTTGAGGTAGCAGGTTCATGATAGAAGAGATCCTCCAGAAAAAAGCAAAATTGGTGGATGAATCTATTCCTAAATTCCTCCCTATTACTCCCCCAGAGGAATTATACAGGGCAATGCGACATCTTCTTGATGGTGGGGGAAAGAGACTTCGACCTTCCGCATTATTACTTGCAGCTGAAGCTGTTGGCGGAAAACCAGAAACCGTGCTTCCTGCAGCAGTTGCAGTTGAACTCGTACATAATTTTACTTTGATCCATGATGACATCATGGATGAAGCGGACTTAAGGAGAGGACTTACTACAGTTCATAAGAAATGGGGTGTACCAAGAGCGATCATTGCTGGCGATGCTTTGTATTCAAAAGCTTTTGAGATCCTTTCATGCACAAAAAGCGATCCGCAAAGACTCGTTGAAAGTCTTGAGCTTCTCTCAAAGACCTGCACGGATATTTGTGAAGGGCAGTGGATGGATATGAATTTCGCGACCCGCAAAGATGTGACAGAGGATGAATACATGCGAATGGTCGAGAAAAAGACCGCCGTTCTTTTTGCTGCGGCACTTAAAATGGGAGCATCATTATCGGGCGCAAACCACGAGCATGCCAGAGCATTATGGGATTTCGGCCGTTTCACTGGCATTGGATTCCAGATTTACGATGATGTTATTGATCTTATCACGCCTGAAGAAATACTTGGAAAAGCGCAGGGCGGAGATATAGTTGAAGGAAAACGCACCCTTATAATTATCCATGCTCTTTCAAAAGGAATAAGTATTGACGCGCTTGGAAAGTGCAATGCCACGCGAAGCGAGATTAACGCGGCGCTTATAACTCTTAAAGAGTCGGGTTCGATAGATTATGCCATGAACAAAGCGATCGAGTTCGTGGATCAGGGAAAGGCTGCACTGTCGGTGCTTCCAGATTCCGAAGCGAAGATCACGCTTATCAGGCTTGCGGATTATATGATCGAGAGGAAGTATTAAAGAGGAATTGGAATTAATTAACCAATATCAAATAAAACAAAACAACCGCAAATTCAAATCACCGCAAAGTACGCAAAGCTTCGCAATCCCTGCGACAGCATACGAAACTGCGCTGCAATCACGACGAGGAACACGGATGACACAGATCGGACGGATTTTCACGGATATTTTATATTATCATGCATCCCTGTTCCCGACTTTGGATAATAAACCACAGAGGTCTCAGAGGACACAGAGTAGAATAGGAAAGCTCTGCGCCATCCGTGTGCTCAGTGGTGTATTAACTTTATTTGAAACCTGGTTGACGCGGATTTACACGTATCTGTGCGTATCCGCGTCATCCGTGCAATCCGTGTTCCATTGCCCTCCCCCCATTTTAATCTGTGTTCATCCGCGGTTAATATTCGCTGAAGATTTAAAACCCTCAGGTGATATTTCACCGCAAAGTACGCAAAGATCGCAAAGGTCATCCATACCTGTTGCCACATATGAAAAGGCAACAGCATCACGATTTAGAACACGGATGACGCGGATCGCGCGGATTTTCACGGATATTTACAATCCGCGTTCCATCGCAATCCTTCTACGTTTTGAGGTTTGACATCAAAATGCTAACAATAACAACTCCATCCCGCCTGCATATAACGCTTATCGACATGAACGCCAGCATCGGACGCGTTGACGGCAGCATAGGCTTAACTCTTGATGAACCTGTCATTAAGATCAGCGCCAGAAAATCTGATATTGTTGAAATAACAGGAAATTTGAAACCCCAATTGTCTCAAGATATTAAAACGGAGTTTCAAATAAGCGAGCATTCTGAGCGCATGGTTAATAGTGCAAAGGCTCTGCTTCCTGATGGAGAGGGAATCCTGATATCAATCGAAAAAGATTATCCATCACATATCGGTCTTGGTTCAGGCACACAGGCGGCGCTTGCGGCAGGAATGGCGGTAAATGAATTGTACGATCTTGGACTGAGTATATACGAAGTTGCAGTAAAAGTAGGAAGGGGTGGAACAAGTGGAATAGGCGTTGCAGCTTTTGAAAATGGGGGCTTCATACTTGACGGCGGACACAATTTCAGCAAGAAAAAAGCATTTCTTCCATCTGCGGCAAGCAGGCTTCCTCCTGCGCCTGTTATTGTTAGAAAGGATTTTCCTGATTGGGATATTGTGGTGGCAGTCCCGGAACAAAAAGGGGCTTCTAAGACAAATGAAGTGAATATATTCCAGAAAGTATGTCCTGTTCCTCTCTGCGAAGTTGAAAAGTTATCCCATGTGATACTGATGCGGCTTCTTCCTGCGCTCATGGAAGAAGATATTATCACCTTCGGGAAGAGCATCGATGCGATCCAGGAGTTGGGATTTAAGAAACGGGAGGTTGAACTCCAGCCTGTATCGAAAAAATTGATGCAGGTGTTAAGGGATAGCGGGGCGCACGGGGCTGGTATGAGTTCTTTTGGACCGACGGTGTATGCAATTGGTGAGGATGCCGAAACCCTGAAAAATACAGCAGAGGAATTCCTTGGAGGAAAGGGGCAGGTATTTATTACAAAAGCAAGGAACACCGGGGCAAGAATATCGGGCAGATGATAATCAACCACAGAGGACTCAGAGATCACAGAGTTGTAGTAATTCTCTGTGTCCTCTGCGCGCTTTGTGGTTTTTCCAATCCAGAACATAATCTAAAGTCTCAAATTCCTGACGGCAGTATTTAAATATCGGCGGCACGATAAGAAAATCGATTTAAATGAGAACAATAGACTGGAATAACAGTAAAAACAATATTGTAATGATAGACCAGACACTCCTACCCGGGGAATATAAAATCATAGAATGCAATTCGGTCGATGCATTATGTGAGGCGATCAAGACCCTTCGCGTTCGTGGAGCGCCAGCGCTTGGAGCCGCAGGAAGTTTTGGGGTAGCACTTGCTGCGTTTCGAAGTATTGCCTCCACATTAGATCGTCTGTTGGGCGATATTCAAAAAGCCTCTGACACCATAATCGCAACAAGACCAACAGCAATAAACCTATCATGGGGAGTAAAGCGAACTTTAAAAGCAATAGAAGACGCAAATAACATCAAAGAAGTCAGGTCATTCGCCCTTGAAGAGGCAAAAACAATTGCGAATGAGGATGTGGAAAAGAACATGCAGCTTGGAGAGCATGGCGCAGCCCTCCTTGAAGACGGGGATACCGTCATGACACATTGCAACGCCGGCAGGCTTGCATGCGTGGACTGGGGGACTGCCCTTGGTGTTATCCGTTCTGCACGAGCGCAGGGGAAAGACATAAAAGTAATTTCTTGCGAGACCCGCCCCCTTAACCAGGGAAGCCGTATAACCACATGGGAATTGATGGAAGATAAGATCCCTGTAACGCTTATCACCGACAGCATGTCAGGTCATGTTATGAGAAAAGGCATGGTTGACAGTGTGATCGTGGGGGCGGACAGGATAACCCAGGATGCAGTGTTTAATAAAATTGGGACTTATACGCATTCAATCATCGCAAAAGAGCACAATGTGCCGTTTTATGTTGCTGCGCCGGTGTCCACATTTGATTTTGAAAGGTTTGAAGATGAGATCGAGATAGAACTCAGGAACCCTGAAGAATTGAAGTTTTTTGGAAAGCACCAGATCGCTCCCCTTGGGGTGAATGTTTATAATCCGGCATTTGATGCCACACCCATGGAATATGTGACATCTATTATCACAGAAAATGGCGTTTTTAATCCACCGTTTCTTCTTGATGAGGTCAAGATAAGAGTTTGATTTTTTTTTGTTACCTTTAATAGCACATATAATCTAATGGGAAAAACGAAGATATCATGAACGTCCCGATAGTTTTATCATATCGGAGGTATAAGAATTAATGGGGTAATATGAACGAGGGAAAATTATCTGAGATTTACAGCAGAGTTCTCTTAGACCTGAAGAACGTAAATGGAGTAAGAGAGATAGCACTTGCAGGTCGTGATGGCTACCTTTTAGATGAAAGTCGAAATCATGGATTAGAAACCATGACTTTGATGTCATCTACCATGTTGAGAGCAGCGGAAACTTTCACCAATAAGCTTGAAAAAGTCAATCCGAATCAAGTGATCGTGGATTATAAAGGCGGAAAACTTATTACGGTTTCAGCAGGTTCAAAGGCATTGATATCTGTTATTGCAACGAATAATGCGCAGCTTGATCCAATAATCAAGGAACTTGAAAAGACAGCAGGAAAGATCAAAGAAATTCTTTGAAATGTTTTATTTTAGAGTTTGACTTGATAGGGAGATTTGGAACACCGGTTTGGACTTTTTTTAGCTAATGCCAGAAAAGGTATAATCTAAAAAAGACATCTGATAATTAAAATGGAAGAGCGAATCATAACCCCCGCCTCATTGAATGAGGAAAAAGAAGATATCACAATCCGCCCGAACAGGCTTGAAGATTTCATCGGGCAGCATGCCCTCAAAGAGTCGTTAAAAATATTCATTGAAGCATCAAAAAAACGACGCGAACCACTTGACCATATCCTTTTTTCAGGGCCTCCCGGCCTGGGAAAAACAACACTTGCCCATATAATTGCCCATGAGATGGGCGTAAATATTAAAAGCACTTCAGGCCCGATTCTTGAAAAACCCGGAGACCTTGCAGCGATCCTGACCGGTCTTAAGAAAGGGGATGTGCTATTCATAGATGAGATACACCGCCTCAATTCCGTCATCGAAGAGATCCTGTATCCTGCTATGGAGGATTACGAAATAGATGTCATGATCGGTGAAGGACCAAGCGCGCGCTCAATTAAACTCACACTTGAAAAATTCACTCTTATCGGGGCAACCACAAGGGTTGGGCTTCTTGGTTCGCCCTTCCGTGACAGGTTTGGTTTCATTTCAAGGCTAAACCTTTATTCAGTCCCGGAACTTGTGGAAGTCGTATCCCGAAGCGCCTCGATCCTTCATATACCGATAACTGAAGATGGCTCAAATGAGATCGCAAAAAGATCAAGAGGAACTCCGCGCATTGCGAACAGGATGCTTCGGCGCGTGTGGGATTTTGCTCTTGTGAGGGCGGATGGAAAGATCACGCAGGATGTTGCAGACACAGCGCTTACCATGCTGGGGATCGACAGGCTTGGGCTTGATGAACTTGACAGGAAGATCCTTGGTATAATTTCAAAAGATTTCGGAGGAGGTCCGGTGGGGGTAAAGACGATCGCAATATCAGCCGGGGAAGAGGTCAGGACTATTGAAGAAGTCTATGAACCATATCTTATCCAGATAGGATTCATCAAACGAACGCCGCAGGGCAGGGAGACAACAGAGGCGGCGAGGGGGCATTTGAAAAACGGCGGATAATTTTAGGATTATATGTATTTTGTTTCTAGATTATGTTTTGCTATAGATAATATCATTAAAATCCACTCTACGTCATCAGGATACAAAACCGTATACAAGGAAGCTTTTGAATTTACCATCAAATTTATCGATTTATTTCCTTTATTTTCAAGTACGGATAATCCTATGCTTATTTTTCTTAATTTATCCAGTTCTATATTTTTATCCCACAAAATTAAACGATCTTCATTCTCCTTAGTTGATTTTTCCTTTTTATAAATTTCTAATGACTCCTTTAGAGCATTTTCGAACAAGTGTAATGAATTATCATCCATTATTGCAAACGAGAATATATCAGGTTTAGAGATGGTTCCTAACCCTATTCCAATTGACGGTTGATAATAAATATTACTTGGAGAATGAATCCAGATTTTAAGATTGTACTTATTTATAGGAAGACTCCACTTATCCACCAAGTCGCGTATCTTGGGTTTGGGATAAATATTTATTTGCCCATTTTCCATCTTCGCTGTATATTCATAAGTTTTAAAATCATTGATTTTGAGGGTTGCCTTGGTTTTTTCATTGTTAAGACTGAAAGAAAGATGGTTCTTTTCAGAAAAAACATCTATGCTATTTTCGACTTTTTCAATTTTTACGGTTTCCTTTTTCACACCAAAATTTTGCAGGAATTTTAAGAATCGACTATTATCTTTTTTCGTTGTTTCATCCCAACTAAACAGATACTTTACACGTCTTTCCTTTATGGGGGGGGAGGGATTTTCCTGTGTTATTTCTGTATTCATATTTTGCATGATAGAATAAATCGTTAGTAGATATTGTTTTTTAGCGAAGATTTAGTGAACTTCAACTTTTTTCCAAGTAGTCGCCTATTGATTTCAACATTCTTGAATTTATGCTTACACATTCTTTATGGTGCACCTCTAAATAACCATCCTTTATCATTTCATCGATAGCTTTTTGGACAACGTCCCCGCCAATTTTTTTGACTTGAATATCTTGCCTATTTATATACCTCATACCAATTATAGTTTTATTAAGGAAGCGTCTGAGGAGAGTGTCCTTGACAATGTCGATTTGTTTTTTATTCATACGTCTCCTATAGGGATACCCCTTATATAAACCTATTGCATACTTAAAATACTTAAACTTTAATTAACTTATACTTTATACTTATACTAACAACTAATACATATACTTAACTAAACCAACAATGCAAAGTCCGGTGTTTTTCGCATTTAATAGATTATAGTTTTAAAACTAGAAAAACGTATCCAAAATAATAAGTATGTATATATTCTGTGAATAGATATCTACCATAAAGTATATAGTATTATATTACATTATATCATAATAAGGAAAAAATATGTCTTTAGAAAAACTATTTACAGGCTCTGCAACTGCCAAGATACTTGATGTTCTCTGGGAATATCAAAATATAGACTTAACACTTACCGATATCTCAGATGAGGCAGGAATACATTATACAACCCTTATGAAAACATTGCCAGAACTGGAAAAACATGGCCTAGTTACAATGACACGGCAAGTTGGAAATGCTAAACTATATCAAATAAACAGAGACGATATTGTAGTCAAAAGGCTTGTCAAATTCTTAAACTCGCTTAATATCCGCTTTGCAGAACAGGAAATTGTTCAGCAGAAATTGCAGCATGAAGCAGAACAGGAAATTACTCAACCGAAATTACAGCATGAAAAACATAAAGAAGAGCCCATCTGTGCTTGAAATGGTCAGACTAGACCAAATGTTTTTTAAGTAGTTTATTTGGAAGCGTTTATGACATTTACCTCCTGCATTGCTTTGCAATGAAGGCATTCTGGAGAAAAAAGAAATAACCTGATAGCATAGCCTATTCCCCTACCAAATCAAATAGCAACTTCATCGCTTCCTTCTCCCTAAAACCGCCGCATTTCTGGACAATAGTATTATAATATTCAATGCGATCAAGATATTTTTTATCCTTCAAGACAACATATCGCGTTGCCTCAACCGTCGCTTCTATTATTGCATTGAAACCACGATTTATCGGCTGGATCTGCCGATGCTTGATTTGTGCCTCTACAGGCGAAAGCTCAACGACTGAAATAGTTTCACCTTTCCTGATCTTGCAATCAAAAATAATCCATCCCGGTGCATCCTTAAGAACCGGAAAACCTCCAATGAGATCAAAGTTATCCGGTTGGATATCCGAAAGCGCCGACTGAACAAATAAAACCGGGTCATCAACGATATTTGCAGCAGCCGCTTTTTTTCCTAATATGTTATCCAGCGTCTTTGAGTTGTATATTCGTGCAAAAAACTTTCCATCCTTCATGTGTAAACCAATAGGCGCTGCATTTGGAATGCCGTCGGCGGAGATGGTAGTAAAGATCACTTCGGATATTCCTTCATGTATCCCGAATTCTTCTATATCTATCAGAATCTCATCCCCTCAAAAAGTGAAACAAACAGCCCCGCGATGATAATATCAGCGGTTGAACCGGGATTTACTCCCTCTTTCAATAGTTCCTCGTCAAACTGGCAAATGCCATTCATTATTTGTGTCATATCGCCTTTTTGCAGAATGCTTGTTGTGCGCATTGAAACTTCTTCTGCTTTCTTTATATCGAATTTTGTACGGATAAATGTGTCTTTGTTCCTTGACAAAAGTTCCATAAAAGTAAGAACGACAGCGTCATTTATGCCATATTTCCTGATTTTCTCCTGGATCAGGGTAGAGCATTCAAATGTCTTCTCAAAACCATTTACCCATTCTTCTGCTATCATATCATAACTTGCGGATATGTCCATCATGTCAAAAAGCGTCAATCCATGTGCCTTTATTTTTTCAATGGAATCCGTATCTGCAAGGTCAAGGTCATCAACAGGTTTAACTTTCACTCCTGCCCTGGCAAAAGCCCTGTAAAATTCAACTGCGTCATCCACTGTCGTCTCCCTTACGATCATGGAAACCTCTTCTTCCAGGCACTTTTTATTCTCGCATCGTCCTCCTGCCATAACAAGCGGGATGAGCAGGATGAATGCCCCGAAATGCGTATTGCCGCCGCTTTGCCATTTGCTGCTTTCCAGGACTGAGTCGTATATGAGCTTCCCGATCCCTGCTTTTGAGATCGCCGCCTTCTCCAGTATCGGATACACACCGACGGCGCTTGCCAGGAAATGCTCAAATCGCGTATCTGCGTAATTGTGGTCGCGGTCGATATTGCCGGGTTTGGGCGTTGCGGAGACTTCAAGGATCATGGCAAGTTGCGCGCACCGGGCGATGTGGGACGGATCAATTTGAGTCATGATTACCAAACGATTCAAACAATCTTTGCGTCCTTGCTCTTTTCGGTGAAAAAAATCATACACCGCAAAGGACGCAAAGAGCGCAAAGTGTTCGGGATAGATGTATTATGTTCTTGACTATATATAAAGCGATTATCCATTTATAAAATTGGTGCGAATGTTATTTATATAAACGTAACGATAACAGTGTACAATGCATACGCTTATCATATGTATTGACAGGGACAACGATCTCGGGGAGAAGGCAAAAGTCGCCAGTCCGATAATCGGGCGCGCCGCGAACATTGATGCTGCTGTGCGACTTGCAGCCGCTGACCCCGAAGATTCAGATATCAATACTATCTTTGGTGGAATAAATGTCTATGATGAGCTCATAGCAAAAAAAGAAGATGTAGAAATAGTTTCAATAGCGGGAGACAAGAAAGTCGGAATATATGCTGACAAGTTGATAGCGCAACAGCTTGATATGATCATCGCGCAGTTAAAACCGCACAATGCAATACTTGTTTCCGACGGGGCGGAAGATGAATCCGTACTTCCGATCATCCAGTCGAGGTTAAAAGTCGATGGCGTTCATCGAATAATCGTAAAGCAGCATGAGAACCTTGAAAGCACATATTATATAATCAAAAACGCTTTTAACGATCCCAAGATATCACACACGTTTTTCGTACCTATCGGGCTTGTTTCACTCATTTACGCGATCTCATTATATTTTAACCGCCCTGAGGTCGCAGTTATGGCAATATCCGCAGCAATAGGACTTTACATGCTCTATCGTGGAACAGGGCTTGATGATGCCGTCAGTGGTTTCATAGCCTCGATGACAAGATCTTTATACGGTGGTAAAATCACTTTTGTGATGTATCTTGCAGCTATAATACTGTCCCTGATAGGAACAGTAAAGGGCGGCATTGCTCTGTGGGATTATTATAACGAACCCATACTTATGGGTTATCTTGTCCTGTTTATGGGATTTATCAATGCCTCCATAGGCTGGTATGTTCTTGCAGGGGTTATGGTAAATATCGGAAAGATATTTGACCTTCAACTTGCCAAGGAAAAGATCGGAAGGCACTGGTCGCATCCGTTCTTTGTCCTTGCAACAGGGATTTTCTTATGGTCGGGAAGCACATATCTCCTTGTGATCAGGGAAGCGATGGAAAGTTATCCTCTAATCAATAACGGCTACCAGTTCGTGTTCGCAAGCATGGCTATTGCAGTATTGATAGCGGTTGCAGGAGCATGGATATCAGCAAAGACAGTTAAACAAAAAAACACAAGGCGGTGAATCAGTCATTCCGGTGTCTTTCCATAGCCTCATCAAGTGTCAATTCCCCTTTTGCAACTTTTCTGGCAAGCAGCCGCGGGATAGTAGAGCGCCCGTTGGAGTATTCCCGGCTTGATTCCTGGATGACCCTCACCTCTCCGTTCGAAGGCTCTATGAACTGTTTACCAACGATCTTTCCGGGAATAAGTGCAATATTTATTGCTGCGTCCGTTTTATAAGTGGGCAGACATCACCAACGGATACATGATGAACAGATATTGTCTTGTTATTCCCAAGCACCGCAATGCCAGGATATTTTCCCGGATCTATTCCTATTATTATCTGGTTAAAATCCTCACCAAATAATATGGAGAGCGCTTTATCAAGGGTCGCCTGGGGCCTGTTGTCAAAAATGAGTGTCCTGTCATGACCGAAATCTATTATTTCAGATTCCTTTTCCGTGGTAATAATTACACCGACATGTGGAGGTATGCGTTCTTCTGGATTCAATACGAGGATGTTCAATTGGCGCTCACGTGCTTCCTCGATAATGGAATGATATACCGGAAAATCATCGGTGACAAGGGCTATTGTTTTATACCTTTAAATCCCCCCAAGATTTTTTTTATTTTTTCACAATAAATAGTATTCATCCTTCATCCTCTTCATCTCCCGTCTTAAAGCCCCGTCCCGGAATGAACCTCCCGCGCCCCCTCTTTCCGATAATTTCCCCATCTTCGAAAACCACTTCTCCCCGCGAAATGGTTATTCTGGGGAATATGCTCTTCATACCGTTAAAGGGTGTCCAGCCAGCTTTGCTATGCATTTTCTCCCTGCGGATCTCTTTAGTATCTCCAACGATTATAAAATCGGCATCATATCCGGTAACAAGAGCCCCTTTCCTGAGATCAAAGATCCTGGCAGGGTTCTGGCTTGTGACCTCTATCAACTTTTTCAGCGTTAGAAGATTTCGCTTGACTGCCATCAGCATGAGAGGAAAGAGGGTTTCAACCCCCGGAACGCCTGCAGGCGCAGTCCAGATATCGGTCTGTTTCTCGGATTCAAGATGCGGGGCGTGGTCAGATGCCACAATGTCTATAGTCCCGTCATTTAATCCTGCCCAAAGGCTCTGGTGGGACGCAGAATCACGAAGTGGCGGATTCATTTTTCCAAGCGTTCCAAGCCGCCTGTAATCCCGTGTGGTAAGAAAAAGATGATGTGGCGTGACCTCGCAGGTGATCTTATTATTTGCAGCTTTTGCTTTTCGTATGACTTCAAGGCTTTCATGGGCGCTGATGTGACAGAAATGCAGTTTTGTGTCCCCGGCAAGTTTGATGGCTTTTTCAACTGCGATCATTTCGGATAAATTCGGGCGCGACTTTGAATATGATTCAGGCGCAAGATTTCCTTTTAACAGGTGAACGAATTTCTTTCTTACTTCCTCATCCTCGGCATGGATACATGCCACAGCATCCAGATCCCCTATGACCGCAAGTGCCTCTTTAAGTGTCCTGTCGCTAACATTTAGCCCCCCTGTAGATTCAGCCATGAATATTTCGCCAAATGACGTTGCGCCTGACTCCCACAATTCTTTCAAATGATCCAGGTTTGCTGTCACTCCGGCATTGATTCCATAGTCGATCAGGGATTTTTTTGCCTCTTTTAGCTTTGCCTTAAAAGTTGATCGATCAATAGTAGGCGGTATCGTGTTAGGATGATCTATGACAGTAGTGACTCCACCGGCTGCCGCTGCGCATGAACCCGTGTACCAGTCCTCTTTCTTTGTCATTCCGGGATCGCGAAAATGCACATGGACGTCAATAACACCCGGAAGGACAAGAGCGCCTTTAGCATCGATGACATCGTTAACATTCTGCCTATCCACGATTTTTCCAATCTTTGATATCTTTCCATCATCTACGGCTATTTCCGCAGGCTGGATGGTGTTATTTAAGAAAAGCAGGGCGTTCTTGATAACAAGGTCGGGCATGTAGATATTACTTATCTGCTTTTGGGTATTTATATTAGACCGTAAAAAAGGATTAATACCAGAAAGGATTGATTAAGAAAGGAGTGATAAATATGAAAATAAACACAACCCTCGTTCTTTTCTTAGTAATGGCCTTATTGACAGCAGGCATGGCAGTAGAACGAAGCAAATTAACACTAATCCCGCTTATCATTGCGATCATAGCAGGGATTACTTTAATTGCAAGAGAAAACAAAGAGACAAACATGAAAAAAAAAGGGACAATTATTATTGATGAAAAAGGATTAGGAAATATTGGTGGAATTGTTATACTTGTGGTCTTCATACTTTTTATTATTGTAATCGCATCCCTTCTTGGAAGTTACCGTATTGAAACAGGAACCGGGGCAATAATTACTGAAGTAAATGGTAATAAGGTTCCGATGACACAAGTCGGATGGCATACAAGAACTCCATTACTTACTGATGTTGTAAAATATAGTGTTGTAAATAATAACATATATTTTCCTGCTGATTATTTAGAACTTGAATCCCAGTTTAAAGGGGATGCTCAGGCAGGAGCTATCGGATCTGATATTAAAACGACAGACGATAAGGTAGTTGATACTGGCGCTGTGATGTCTTTTGAGATCGTGGATCTGATTCAATTCGGAGTTAAGAATACAAATCCGCAGGAGCAGTTACAGAAAGCTTATGATAGTGCGGTCTTTAATTATCTTCAATCCCAGTCCTCAGAGAAAATAACAACACAAATTACGGCCATTAATTCTGAATTATATCAGAAATTAAAAGAATCGAAAATAGAAGAGCAATTCGGGATCAAAGTAAACTCCGTATCCTTACTCAGACCTACATTCACCAAGATAGCATTGGATGCTCTTGCGGAAAAACAGGCAATACAGGCTAAATCCGAAGGTGAATTGAACGCGGCAAAGAACCGGGCGGCAGCAATAGAAACGATCGCACAGGCACAAAAGAACCAGGCGGATATATTAAAGAATGTGCCCCAGGAACAACTCGATTTCAATGCTAAACTGGCATTATATGACACGCTAAAAGGAAGCCAGAACGTCATCTGGGTCATCCCATCGGGACAACCTGTGGTTATATCAAAATAGTAAAAATTAATATTAGACTGTCGGAAAACTTTTGGCACTTTCCGACAATCTCACTAAATCTAAAAATATATATGTAGCCAGTCCTATCTTGAACAAATTAGACGATTAATAATGCGAAATGGGATGTAACCATGACAAAAAAGATCAAACTCTCTGAACTTGGAAGCCTGTTTGGGGGCGACATTCAAGCCCTTGAAGGAGTAAAAATAGAAGGCGATGTTGAAATAGACCTTGGGTCGATGGGAATGAATCCCCAGATGGCATACGCTTTAGGGCATGAGACCGCCCAGATGGCGATGCACCTGATGAATATTTCAAGAATCCTTGGTTACCCCGTTGACCAGGTGTTTGGAGGGCAGCAGCAGGTAGCAGCGGCTGCACCAAAGAGACTTAGCAAGCTTATCGAATCAAAATTCAGCGTTGGAAAAAATGAGGAATGGAAGACCCCGATCCAGGAAGTTATTCTTGGGGCAACGTCATCGGATGGCGGAACCAGGAAGAGTACTATAACGCTTGGCGGTGAAAATGCCCTTCCGTATTATTTTGACAGCCCGATGCCGCATCGCAATCACATTACAATGGACGTTTTTGATATGCCCATAAACATGGCAAAAGCGGTGAAAGGCAATTACGAAGACGTTATCAACAGCCCCGCAGAATGGGCAAAAAAAGTCGTCCGGGATTTTGGGGCAGATATGGTCACAATACATCTTATAAGCACAGACCCGAACATCAAGGATACTTCCCCTGCCCAGGCTGCAAAAACCGTAGAAGAAGTTCTGCAGGCAGTAGATGTACCAATTGTGATCGGTGGTTCGGGAAATCCTGAAAAAGACCCCGCAGTTCTTGAAAAATGCGCAGAAGTCGCAGAAGGCGAACGATGCATTCTTGCATCAGCAAGTTTGAACCTTGATTATGCGAGGATCGCGGAGGCAGCGAAGAAATACAATCATGTTGTACTCTCATGGACACAGCTTGAGATAAACGCACAAAAAGAACTTAACCGCAAACTGATGAAACAATGCGGTGTCAAGCGTGAAAATATATTAATGGATCCTACGACCGCTGCTCTTGGTTATGGGCTTGATTATGCTTATACAAATATGGAAAGGATAAGGCTTGCTGGTCTATCAGGGGACACAGAACTTAATTTCCCGATGTCAAGCGGTACCACCAATGCATGGGGAGCGCGTGAAGCATGGATGACATCATCGCCCCTGAAGGAAGATTCAGACTGGGGGCCTCGTGAATACAGGGGGCCGATATGGGAAATAATCACTGGCTTGACATTATCGTTGGCAGGGAACGACCTTTTCATGATGATGCATCCTACCGCAGTCCAGGTGCTAAAGGAAATTACCCAGACTTTATACGGTTCCAAAGAAACAGATCCTGTCAATATCGATAATTGGATAACGGCGGTGGTATAATGAAACTAAATAGTCCTCTTCAGGTCTATAAGTACCTGCCACAGACAAACTGTGCAGAATGCGGCGAGACAACATGCATGGCTTTTGCAGCACATCTCATCGACAGGTCAAAGAAGCTTGACAATTGCCCACCGATATTGAAAGAAGCGTTTAAGAAAAAATATATTGAACTAATAACGCTTCTTGCACCGGAGATTCGTGAGATCACAATAGGAGTTGGAGAGCGCGCTAAAAAGATTGGGGGAGATGACGTCATTTATCGTCATCAATTGACCTTCTTTGATCCTACTGCATTTGCATATGATGTATGGGACACAATGCCGGAAAAAGAACTCGTTGAGCGGGTAAATAAGATCACAAATTTCAAGAAATTTTATATAGGAAAGTTCCTGAGAGTTGACATGATCGCGGTGAGATGCGTTTCCGGTGATGCAGCCAAATTTGCTGCGGCAGTGAAAAAGGTAAATGAGACCACAACACTTCCACTTATCCTGTGTTCTTTTGATCCGGCAATCCTTAAAAGTGGGCTTGAAGTAGTCAAGGACAAAAATCCGCTTTTATATGCTGCAAATGAGAAAAACTGGGGCGAAGTTGCAGAACTTGCCCTTACGTATAAAGTACCGGTTGTATTATTCTCACCTGACCTTGATAAACTCAAATCCCTTGCATTAACATTCGGGGAAATGGGAATAAAAAACCTCGTTCTTGACCCGGGCACATACCCGCAGGGCAAGCAACTGAAAGAGACATTTGAGAGATTCATAAAGCTTCGCCGCTCCGGAATAAAAGAAGCACAGAAGGATATGGCTTATCCTGTGATGGCAGTCCCGCTAAATGCATGGCTTGTTTATAAAGACACTGCGGCGGCATCATACTGGGAAACGGTGCTTGCTTCTGTTTTCACCGTGAGGTACGGTGACATCATGATACTTCACAGCCTTGAGCCATACGCCATGCTGCCTGAGGTGCATATCAGGGAAACGATATATACCGACCCCAGGACACCTGCGAAAGTTGCGCCGGGTGTAAACCAGGTCGGTTCGCCGACAAAGGATTCACCGGTAATAGTTACAACGAATTTCGCTCTTACATATTATACTGTGGAGAGCGATCTTTCTTCAAACAAGATAAATTGTTATCTTGCAGCGGTTGATACTGATGGGATAGGAGTTGAAGCGGCTGTTGCTGGAGGACAGCTAACGGCAGCCAAGATAAAAGATGCTTTCCAGAAAGCCAATTTCGAGTTCAAGGAAAAGACCTCTCACAATACCCTGATCCTTCCAGGACTTGCTGCACGCTTGCAGGGAGATGTGGAGGATGTCACAGGACTTCGGGTGTTGATCGGCCCTCCGGACTCAGGGAGAATTCCTGGCTGGATGGATAAAAACTGGCCTCCAAAACCGAAATAAAAAAAAGGTTCACATCTTTTTAATTAAAAGGTTCACACCTTTTCTTTCTTTTTACACACCTTTTAATCAATCAAATCTATATACTTTAAGAGTGTAATCAGAGAAGAGAGCCCTAAAGTGGTTCGAAAGAGGCAATTAATATGGTTAACGAAAAGTTAGCGGAGCTTGTAAAGACTTCAAAGCCGTCAGTGGCCGTAGTCGGGCTAGGTGGCGCAGGATGCAATATTACGACGTGGATAGCAGAAAAAGGAATGGCGGGCGGAAAGATCATCGCAGCTAATACTGATGTAAATCACTTAAGTACAATGAGTAAAGCAGATAAACTGATTTTACTTGGTGAGAAATTATGTAAGGGTCATGGATGCGGAGGATACCCTGAGATGGGTGCCCAGGCAACCAAAGAAAACCTTACAGAACTCAGGGCTGAACTTGAGGGAACTAACCTTGTTTTCCTCGTAGCTGGATTGGGCGGAGGAACCGGTACAGGAGCAATACCTGTTGTTGGTGAATTAACAAGAGAACTCGGCTGCCTCACAATTGCATGCACAACGATCCCATTCAAGATCGAACAGTTCAGGAGAGAAAAAGCAAGAGAAGCCATAAAGGCGCTCTCTGCAAGCGTAGATTCAACAATTGTCATTGATAACTCAAAATTAAGAGAAGTTGCAGGAAACCTCCCATTAAAAGAGGCACTTGCAGTTGCAAACGCACTTGTTGGAGCATTCGTCAAGAACATAACCGAGACGATCACACAGCCAAGCTTAATTAACCTTGACTACGCAGATCTTCGCGCAGTAATGGAACGCGGCGGAATTTCCGCAATCGGCATTGGTGAAGGCGATGGAGAAGACAGGGTCGCAAAGGCTGTTTCACAGGCACTTGCAGTACCACTTCTTGATATCTCAGACATGTCAGCAACCTATGGCGTACTAATCCACATCGTTGGAGGCGAAGACCTCACACTCGAAGAGGTAGCAGTCACTGGCGAATTGATCATGGACAAGGTCCCAAATACCAAGAGAGTAATCTGGGGCGCAAAAGTCGATGACCAGCTCACTGGCAGAGTACGTGTAATGGCAGTCTTGACCGGTGTCAAGAGCCCATTCATGGACGGAGAGTAAAGTTTGAAGTGATGTGAATTTTCACATCACATAATTTCTTTTTTTATCAATAATTATTTTGCTGACATTCACATATTAATACGTGGATGAGTTCTATCTCGATTGAGGAAAGTAACGAAAAAAAGCTCACAGTGGATGAGTATGTTCGCTATTTACGGATAAAAGGCCAGATCCAGAAGGTACTTGATGATGCGAATATTAAAGAAACGCTGCTCGATGCTGAAGAATCGGTCAATGGTCTCACGATTGATATGACGATCAGGTACTCTGTCGAAAAGAAAACCATAAAATAAGGTTCTGTCAAGTCTGAGTCGGATGGGAGAGGCTGTCAAAAATTGTCGGATAAAACGGAGATTTTGTGATGGTTTATAAATACAAAGGAATGTATAACATGTCTGAAGAATATTGAGGGCGGTATGGCATTTGAGTTATTGACATGGTTTATATCTAAAATAACGTGGTTAATCCTACGGGTGCTAAGTATGTCAGGAATTGATTGGGCTACAGAAAAATTTAGGCGCAGATTTAAAGGAGAAATTCAAATACCGAATGAAGGGAATATTAGTTTTATAACTGAAACGCCATTTCCCTATGCCCAATTATATTTTAAAGTGCAGAACAATTCAGATATTAATCTGGCTATTAAGAGTATGGTTGCAGGTGTTTACTGGGGTGGTATGCTAATCGATAAGATATCATGGCAAGAAAGTACTTACGAAAAAACGGTTTCTTGCCACAATATTCCTAACAATCTGCCAGCAAGAAGAGAGAACAACTTAACTATTTATTACCCTCTCCCATTAAATGTTGATTTCGGAAAATTCGGTTTGAGTTTGCAAGGTATGATAAGGTTTGATTTTGGGTTATCTACGTTAGACAAAGAGTTATTAGTCAATTTCAACCTTCCTGAAACAAACTGGAAGGAAGCCATAGACAAGTGGAGGAAGTTCAAAAATAAAGATTCTTCATTAACACTTATGTCAACTTGAAATCATCCGACGATTTTTGACAGGTATTCCTATCAGCCGTAGACTTGACAGAAACGCTTAAGAACAATGTATAAATAGTATAAATTGCAAACTAAGTAAATAATGTATACAATAGTGAGGTGTAAAATATGTCTAAAATGATAAGAATCTCAGATGATGTATATGAAGAATTGAGCAAAAAGGGCACTGTAAAGAACTCGTATGATGATGTTCTTAGGGGATTGCTTAACATGCAGCAAAAACCTGAATCCATTGTTGATAACTACAGACGTAAATTTGAAATGCATTATTCTACAAACGAGGTGGATGAAATTTTTGATACCATGCGGGCGATACACATGGGAGTTAAGAACGAGTCTGACCTTGACGATTCCCAGATAAAGTCTATTAATGCACTTGTTCAATATAATCTTGTTAAAAGATTTAAGGACAAGGGATACTATCATCTATGGATTAGTGAAGAAGGCACAAAATTGGCAAGTCAACTTGTTGTGCAGTATATCGATGATAATATCGATACCTTAAATAAAATATTAACAAAATATTCGAATAAGATAATTGGCTGTGCACTATACGCGTTACTTGCAGATTCACGTGGCTATATGCCAACAATGCCAACACTGTACAAACCAATTGGATTTAATTCTCGTGATGAACCTTTTGTGAATGAGAAGATTATAGATAATATGAATGCTTTCTTCCAAGAGTTGGTTAATGCAAAATTTGCAATCAAATCAATTTCGAGATATAGTTCTGGTGAACCAAACATGTTTGGAGACGTGATTCATACATGTGAAGAAGTCATGATCAAAATCGATGAAATTGCTAATAAACCGGTTAAATCAATAGGTAAAGCAATAGTCACATACAGAGTTTTAAGAACGATTGAACAGTTCTATAAGGAAAATCAAAATAGAATGCCTAGAACTCAATTAAATAATTTAATGGGTCGTCATAATTCATCAATCGATGGGATAAAACGATACCTTGAACTCGCAAATAAGTATGGGTATACGTCGAAACTCAATGATGACGACCCAATAATTTTAGTGTTAGACATGAATAAGTTGATAAATGAAACATTCACACAGATTAGCATGTTTATTCTCGATGAATCTTATAGAACTGATTTAATACTTGACAATTTGTACGGAATGAAAATTTTGGCAAATATCGACAAATTTGGGCGCAGTTAAAGCGCATTATTTCTTTAATAAGAGGTGAACGAAATGAATGAAAAAGAGGGAAGATATTGTAGTTCATGTGGAAAAGAACTCGCAGAAGGAATGAATTTCTGTCCATCCTGTGGAAAAGCAGTTGCGTCAAAAAATGAGAACGGCAAGCTGGAAGACGAGGGGAAGGAAAGTGAAAAGGAGGAAGTTGTACCGTTTGAACTTGTGAAGTTTCAGTATGAGAAGATTAACTCTACTGACGCAAAGCAGTTCTTTGGAGACTACAGAAAGTACCTGAAGGATATTCTTACGCAAGGTGCAGAAACATGGCTTAAATCGCACCGCAGGGCATACACGTTTCCCATAACATCACACAATTTAGATTCACTATCCACTGCGCTACGTAATGCTGTTACATTACCCCGCCCCATAAACGAGAAGGAATTGGCAGAACTTAGAGCGCATGGTGTAGCTGACCCAAACATGTACAAACTAGCCGACAAACTTGAAAAGCTGAACAGAGTGCCTACATTTAGAGAGATGGCTGGAGCAGAATTTATAGATGAGAAAGCACGACAGATAATCATTGGCGGACTGGTATTTGCATCAGAGCAATATAATTGGCAGATGAGATATGACTATCAGAAAGATGTCATAAAAAGAAAAGACCTCCCCGACCTCGACACGTTTAAAAAAGACTTACTAAACCTACTCACCAGCGGAACGATGTTTTCATTCGACTGATGGCCGCACGAAGTGCGGTCGTAAGGTCACTTCTCAAATAAGAAGGTGAACAAAATGAATGAATACGAATTACAAACCAGTAAAAATCATTTATGTGGTACTTGCGGAGAAATACTAAAAGAAAAAAATGGAGAATTAGTCTGCGAAACATGTGAACACTTCTTTGGAACATCTGGGGTGATTGATGAATGTTATAATTGCAATAATAAATTTGCCCATTTTCCAGCCATCGATGAGACAGTTTTCATCACACTACCATCTGGCGCTCCGGTTTTATCGAAGGAAAATAGAAAAACATGGAGAACTAGATGTCCTGCATGTCGAAAAACTCTTGGATCCTTTTATTGTTATATTGGTAATGAAGGTACATATGAAGAAACCACTAAAGAAATAATAAGAGTTCTGATAAAATCCGCGTCGGCAACTATTAGAGATTTGGAATTTAGAGGAATCCCCAAAGAATTTATAGAATATTGTATTGGCAAAATAAAGCCTATAATCCCACAGCCATCGGTTAAGAGTATGGCAGAAGAGCAAGCGGAAAAGGACAGATTAGCAGACATTGAGGAAGAACGCAGAGAAAGCGAATTAGCAAATGAAACAATTTACAGAATAACTATAAACAAACTGTTTAAGGAGTTACTCGAACGTTATGACGAACTTTATGATCATCCATTAACCTTAGACGAAGCCCGTGATATCATAGATTTTTTCAAGAAAAAATGCGATCCACTTCTCAAATATTATAATACACAGAATATAGAAGCAATGACGAATTTAATAAATAAAGCAGAGCAACAATTACAAGATCATATTATCTTCAGCAAACAATTCCCAGACTACATACCAATTTTCAAAAAAAAACGCACACCAGAATATTACAGTAAAGTTATTACAAATTTTCTGGATGACCAACTCAAACAATATGATCATCCACTGAACTTAGACGAAGCCCGTTATATCATCAAGGTATTCCCGAAAGAATACATTCCACTTCTTAAAGATTTAGACATACAGAATGAAGAAGACACACAAGAAGCAGAATATTACAGTGAAGCAATTACGAATTTAATAGAAAAAGCAAAGCAAAAGATACTTAAATCACGTAAATTTTATACATTAACAGCAGATTTAAGCCTAACAGAAGTTGAATTTCCCAAGAAACCATAAATGCTTTAACTTTAACTGATTCAACACCAACCCCATGTTTGGACTGCACCCAAAATCTGTACAAACAGTTAAGAAACATTCTTCATAAATTTATACATATTGGTGAAAATTCTCAGAAACCCAACATTACAATTCAAATTCCAGTCTTAAATCTCAATATCGCAGCTATCCCGCCAAATGCGTTCAAAAGCTGGTTTCCTTCCTCAAAATCACTCGAAATAAAAGCGACGTTCGTTCCCATCTGGTCTGCGATGCTTGAAAGCTCCTCTACGATATCCGTTGAATCTACGACCCTGAGGCTTGACCCGCATTTTGTGCAGTTCCCTGGCTGGTATTCATCGTCGCCAGGTTTTTTCGTCATGGTTTTCTTTTCCTCAAAACTGCAATTTTGGCATTTGATCGTAATGCGCACTTTTCGAAGCTCATCCGAAAGCAATAGCAGTTCGACAGAACCCATCTGGAGGTTTTTCCTGACCTGTTCTTCACCATATGAAGCACGACCGGTGTCGTTCACCAGGTCTCGCAGGAACATCTCCATGTGTTTTTTCTCCTTTACAACATCAACGTCTGAAAGCACGTCTCCAAGTTGATCGAAAAGTTCGGTCAAACCCGACTCATCAGTGTTTGCCACATCAAAAAGACCCAGTATCTTTTTCTGTATCTCATGATGAAGAAATTCTCCTGCTTCGAACTCTTCTTTAGTAGGTGATGGCCCGCCTATGAAAACACCCTGGAAATCCTTATGATCAATTGCAATATAGACCGCGCTTGCAGCAACTGCTATTCGGGTGTAGAAATCATTAATGGCAATGAGACGGAGCTGCTGGAACCTGTGTGAACTCTGCCCTCCTTTTCTCTGCTTGCCCGGGACATTGGAAGTAAGATGCGCCATCTCTTCAATATGTTTTCCTTTCAATAAGCCAACCGTTGCCTCACGCCTGTCAAGAACAAGGAGGCCATAGGTCTTTTGCTCGTGGAGCATTTCCTCAAGCGGTGTCAGGAGGAATGCCGAGTCGCAATGATATTTATAGGAAACTATGGGTTCGGGCGGCTCAATTATAATTGTCGTCATATCTGTCTTGTTGGCGCCGATGTCAACAGCCCCGCAAAAAATGACAACGCCGTTAACAGGAGCCTTTGGTATGAGTTTAAGTCTTGACAGAAGCGATTCAATAGCTCCCTGGACATTTTGCTTTGTGACTCTTGATTTGATGTTGGACGCCTGTCCGAATTCTTCCCTTAGCTGGCTTGTGATATCATGTATCTGCTTGTCATGAGGGATATAAAGAGAGATGAGTTCTGTGCCTCGTCCGCGCTTGTCGCGCAGCGTCTCTAGTGTCCGTTTGAATTCGTATTTTTTATGTGCGTCTGATTCGACCATTTGGTTTGGGCTCCGGGATATAAAGATATGGGCCTTCAATATCTGCTATCATAGATAAATGTTGAGTCTTTTCAAAATAAAAATTTGTGATACTTTTTATCTTCTTGTATGAAAAAACCACAAAGCGCGCAGAGGACACAGAGAATTATTACAACTCTGTGATCTCTGAGTCCTCTGTGGTTGATTATCCTTACCTGGATCAAGATTAAAAAGAATCGGAATTTGCTGAAAATTAAGGTCAATCAATATATCATCTCGCCTTTTAAAAATGCTTCAGACCTTTTATCTTTCGGATCTTTGAAAATCGCATCTTTTGTATTCACTTCTATCAATTCCCCGTTTATCAGGATGCCAACCCTGTCAGCGAGGCGCCGGACCTGCGGAATATTGTGCGTAGCAAGTAAAATTGTGGTGTTTTTCTCTTCCCTTAACCATTTTATTATATCCTCGATCTTCATCACATTAGCAGGATCAAGATTCGCGGTGGGCTCATCAAGAAGAAGTATCTCAGGATCATAAACGATCGCCCTGGCAAAAGCCATGCGCTGCGCCTCGCCTCCTGAAAGTGTAGGAGCTTTTTGGTTTTCCAGACCGCAGAGTCCGACGATGCTCAGGGCTTCACTCACCTTTTTTTCAATGATCTTTTTATCAATCCCGCGCACTTTCAGACCATACGCGACATTCTCGAACACTGATCTATTAAAAATAGCAGGGGTCTGGAAAAGCAGGGACATCCTGCGCCTGATATTGACAATTCCTGATGTTTCCATACCATTGAATTTAAGGTTCCCTTTTTTCGGGCGCTCAAAAAAATCCAGTATGCGAAGCAAAGTGGTCTTGCCGGCGCCGCTTGGTCCCACTAATGCGAAAATCTCACTTTGCAGGATTTGGAGATTAATGTCCTTTAGAACCTCTTTTTCTCCAAATGCCATATTCAGATCCTCAATCCGGATCAACTCCTCCATTTTAATCCCTCCTCTGGAAATAGTTGGCCAGCAGATTTACCGAGAGATTGAGTGAGATAAGAATTATTCCAAGAGCTATGGATGTTGAAATGTCCCCTTTGCTGGTTTCGGATGTGATCGCTGTGGTAAGAGTTCGCGTGTAGGATAGCCCTTCCCCGATCCCGCCAATGCTTCCTGAATAAGCAATGTTCCCACCCACAATAAGAATTGCGCCAACCTCGGCAAGCGCCCGTCCAAGTCCGGCAAGGATCGCAGTAATGAAGCCAAAACGAGCTTCACAAAGAGCGGCGATGAGGGCATCTTTTCGGTTTCCGCCCAGCGTATACACGGTTTCGATGAGGGATTTTGGGACTGCTTTTATTGCAGAAAGCGATATTCCTGTAATTATTGGCGTGACAAGTATATACTGTACTAATATCATGGCAAAAGGCGTGAAGATAATATCTGCAAAACCCAGAGGTCCGGCGGGAACGAGCATCACGAAGATGAACAATCCTACAAAAACAGGAGGAAGCCCCATGCCTGTGTTTATCAAAGTGATCAGGGTTTGTCTTCCCCTGAAATTAAAAAATGCAAGGGCAAATGAAAGAGGTATGGCAGTGAGAGCGGCAAGGATCGTTGCTGTTCCTGATACTTTTATGGAAACGCCTGTGATGCTGAGGATATAGGGATTTAAACTGAAAATAAGTTCAAACGCCTTTGTTATTCCCTGGATAAGAAAATCTGTGCTGCTAATTTTGAGTGTCTCCTTTATTATTGGATTTCTTTATTATTGGAATTTATCCCTGACTGGTCATATTTCATCATGAATCATCATGAATCCTTTGCATCGTTCATATTTGAATATATAGTCCTCCACTGCAACAAATATGTTATGAAAATAATTGACAGCGAACTCGTACTAACTCCATACGAACTCACGCTGCTGGGGTTCGTTTCAGTTCGCATTCGTTCGTTGTTTTTTTCGTGCCGGAAGACACAAAAAGCCCCCTTTTCCAGCACGCAAATTATTTATAGAACTACAAACACTTAGAAACATCTTCATTTTGGAGGTAATTCATTATGGCAGGACAATTAAGCGGACAGCCTATTATCATATTAGACAAAGACCAAACAAGAACTCAGGGAAAGGACGCCCTTGGATTTAATATCTCTGCGGCAAAAGCCGTCGCGGATGCAGTCAGGACAACCCTGGGTCCAAAAGGCATGGACAAGATGCTCGTTAATCCAGTAGGGGATATTGTTATCACAAATGACGGCGCCACGATCTTGCGGGAAATGGATATAAAACACCCTGCCGCAAAGATGATGGTAGAAGTCGCCCGCACCCAGGAAGATAAAGCAGGAGATGGAACCACGAGCGTGGTCGTTCTTGCAGGTGAGCTTTTGAGCAAAGCCCATGCACTTGTTGAACAGGGAGTTCATCCGACAACTATCACAAGAGGTTACAGCCTTGCTTCAGTAAAGGCTCTTGAAATCCTGGACGACCTGGCTATAGATGCCTCAGAAGAAGTGCTTGAAAATATCGCAAAGACGGCACTTGGCGGAAAAAGCGCAGATATGGCTATTGATTCACTGGTCAAGCTATGTGTTGAGACCGCAAAGTCAATAAAAGATAACGGAAAAGTGAACATCAAGGAGAATATCAATATCATCCACCAGCGCGGAAGAAGTGTAAAAGATACTAAATTTATCCACGGCCTGGTCATTGATAAGGCAAGGGCGCACAAGAATATGCCAAAGCGCGTTGAAAATGCAAGAATAGCCGTACTCGATACAGGTATCGAGGTCGAAAAGACGCAGGTAAAATCAACACTCAAGATCAAGTCTCCCGAATTGCTCGCAGAGGCAAGGCTTGAAGAAAGCAAGCTCGTTGAGGAGAGAGTGGAAGCGCTTGCAAGAAGCGGCGTGAACGTCGTATTCACCGAAAGAGGAATTGATGATCATGGGATACATTTCCTTGCAAAGAAAGGCATTCTTGCAGTCAGAAGATGTAATGAACAAGAAATAAAGAAAATAGTTAAAGCCACAGGAGCACGTGTCGTCTCAAAAGTTGACGGAGTTGGCCCTGAAGACATTGGCAAAGCAGCGATTGTCGAAGAACGTGGTGTTGGCAATTATAAGATGATCTATGTGGAAGGATGCGAAAATCCAAAAGCAGTATCCATTCTTATATACAGCGGCGCAGAACATGTAGCCGATGAAGTTGAACGCGCTCTTGATGATGCCCTGCGTGTCGTAGGCGTTGTCATAGAAGATGGAAAGATCGTGGCAGGCGGCGGTGCGCCGGAAATAGAGATGGCTACAAGGCTTCGAAAATATGCGACCACATATGGTGGAAGGGAGCAGCTTGCGATCATGGCCTTTGCGGATGCACTTGAGGAAATACCAAAAGCCATTGCTGAAAATGCCGGTCTTGATGCAATAGATATCATTGTTGACCTGAGGAACAAGCACAATAAAGGTCAGAAAACCGCAGGTTTGAATGTATTTTCCGGGAAATCCGAAGATATGCTAAAGATCGGGGTCATAGAGCCTCTCAGGGTAAAGACCCAGGAAATAAAATCAGCTACCGATGCCGCAGTTATGATATTGAGGATAAACGATATCCTTATGGCAAAGGAGACTGGAATGATGGATGTCAAGCCTGAACATACCGCAAATTTCTATGACGGTATCCAGGCACCAGATGTGGGAGAAGACTAACATTAAATAGAATAAAGTCTAATTTAATAATACCATAAGGTGAAAGTGGTATAGTGTACCATGAATTGGAAATCCAATTTTTTTAAATTTCTTAATGGAGACGTTTATTTGAAAACAAACCAGAACAATAACATTGATGAGGCCGAAGAAAAAACGGAAATGCCAGAAGTTGAAGAGCAAGAGCTTTCAACTGAGGAAAAACTCCAGAAAGAAATCGATAATCTCAATAAACAAATCCTTGACGAAAAAGACAAGTATCTTCGCCTGAACGCTGAATTCGACAATGCCCGCAAAAGAGCAATTAAAGATCATGAAGAATTCATAAAATATGCAAGTGAAAAACTGATACAGGAATTTATCGATGTATTTGAAAGTCTTGAGCGAGGAATTGAAAACGCAAAGAAGGCACATAATAAAGATAAATTGCTGGAAGGAATGGAACTTGTTTATAAGAAATTCGAGGTCGTGTTTGAAAAAAATGGTCTTACTCCTATCAAAGCACTGGGTGAAAAATTCGATCACAACAAGCACGAAGCTATGATGCAAACACTAACAGATGAGTGTGAAGAGGATAAAATACTTGAAGAATTTGCAAAAGGTTATATGTTAAATGGAAAAGTCATTCGTTATTCAAAAGTCAGAGTTTCGAAATTTGAAACTCCAATAATATCAAAAAATTTGAACGGAGTTTCAAACAAGAAGGAAAAAGGAAACGAATCGGATATTGAAACAGAAAATGAGGTAAAATAATGGCTAAGATAATCGGAATAGATCTGGGTACAAGCAACTCAGCAGCAGCAGTAATGCAAGGGAATAGACCTGTAATTATACCAAGCGCAGAGGGAGTATCCCTTGGCGGAAAAGCGTTCCCGTCATATGTGGCATTCACAAAGGACGGACAGAGGTTGACAGGGGAGCCCGCACGAAGGCAGGCAGTAACAAATACTGAAGGTACAGCATACGCTTTCAAAAGAAAAATGGGAACAGATTACAAGTACAGTATCCGCGGCAAGGATTACAGGCCCCAGGAACTTTCAGCTTTCCTGCTGCAAAAAATAAAACAGGATGCAGAGGCGTTCCTTGGTGAAAAAGTTGAAAAGGCCGTAATAACCGTTCCAGCATATTTCAATGATAACCAGAGGCAGGCCACAAAAGACGCAGGAGAGATAGCAGGTCTTGAGGTCGTAAGGATCATCAATGAACCAACAGCCGCTTCACTTGCTTTTGGTCTTGATAAAACCGGCGAACAAAAAATCCTGGTATTTGACCTTGGGGGAGGCACACTTGATGTAACCCTGATGGAGATGGGCGGAGGCGTATTTGAAGTCAAATCAACCGCAGGCGATACCGCGCTTGGCGGCACTGATATGGATAACCTGCTTGTGGCTCATATCGCAGAGGAATTCAAGAAAGAACATGGCATTGATCTTAGAAATGACAGGGTCGCAAACCAGAGATTAAGGGATGCGGCTGAGAAGGCAAAGATCGAGCTTTCAACAACCCTCACGACGGAGATAAACCAGCCATTCATAACTGCGGATGCAAGCGGTCCTAAACATCTTACAATGACCCTTACGCGGTCAAAACTTGAAGAAGTTATCCGTCCAGTCATAGACAGGTGCCGCGCTCCCCTGGAACGGGCAATATCCGACGCAAAGGTTACAAAAGATAATATTAACAAGGTAATCCTTGTTGGTGGACCTACAAGAATGCCCATTATCCTGAAATTCGTTGAGGATTATGTGGGAAAGAAAGTCGAAGGGGGCGTTGACCCTATGGAATGCGTCGCAATGGGCGCTGCTATCCAGGCCGGTGTGCTTTCAGGTGAAGTAAAGGATATCCTGCTTCTTGATGTTACACCGCTCACTCTTGGTATTGAAACCCTTGGGCATGTAATGACAAAGCTCATAGACAGGAACACCACAATTCCTACTCGCAAGAGCCAGGTATTCTCAACTGCTGCTGATAGCCAGACAACTGTTGAGATATTGGTGCTTCAGGGTGAGAGGGCAATGTCTCATGACAACGTTACACTTGGCAGGTTCAACCTTGTGGGCATACCGTCTGCACCACGCGGAATTCCTCAAATTGAGGTTACGTTCGACATAGATGCCAACGGAATCCTTCATGTGACTGCCAAAGACCTTGGAACAGGCAAGGAACAGAAGATGACCATCACTGCGCCCCTCAAGATGGCTTCGGGTGAAATCGACCGCATGATCAAAGATGCTGAAAAATTCGCTGAGGAAGATAAGAAGCGAAGGGAAAAGGTTGAGCTCCAGAACCAGGCCGATACACTAATATATAGTACCGAAAATACGCTCAAAGAGCTAGGCGATAAAGTAAGCGGCGACCAGAAACAAAAGGTTGAAAAGGCTGTTGAGAATCTGAAGGACGCACTCAAGAGCGAAGATGAAAGCAGGATAAAATCCACTCTCGAAGACCTCACAAAAGAGATGCATGCAATAAGCACTATTCTTTACCAGCAGCAGGCACAGCAGCAACAGGGGCAGCAGGGTGCGGGACAGCAGGAAGCGCCCAAAGAAGAAAAGAAGGATGATAACGTCACTGATGCGGAATATAAAGTAGTGGACGAGGATAAGAAATAAATAAAAAACCGACAATTTGAGATAGAAATTTACAACGAACTTAAGACTGACTCGATACGAACTCCCGACGACGGAGTTCGTTGCAGTTCGTACTGGTTCGTTGTTGACATTTTTGTCCTATTCTTTTGGGCTAACACCACGCCATAATCGAAGCAGTACTTGTTACTGCCTGCGAGAATCTCACAGGCAAAGTGACCGTCGATGAAATAAACGATAGCAAAGAGGATTCATTAAAATAGGATTTGAATCCCAATTACTTCTGAGAATCTCTCGATGAGACCCATTTTATCAGGGGCTTTATAGCGTTTCTCAGTTCTGCTCCTTCTTTTGTTAGCGAGTACTCCACCCTGGGAGGTATTTGCGCAAAGGATTCTCTTTTGATTATGTTTGCATTTTCCAGTTCTTTTAACCTATCGGCTAACGTTTTTGGACTTATCTTATCCAGCTTTTTCTCAAGTTCGCTAAAGCGCAATTTCTGGTTATTCCCGATCGCACTGATGATCAATAAAGCCCATTTTTTACTGAGGATGGACATGATGCCTTCAATGGAACACAAACATATATCGTCCTCATGCTCTTTACATCTTTTACTTTCTTTTTGCATAGCGACTTCCTTTTTCAATAGCAGCTATTTAACTTTAAACTTGATAGTTTAAATACTTTACTAACTGAAGTAACTATAAAGATAAAAGGAGGTGAAAAAAATGTGCTTGCAGTGCATTTCCCTTAAGAAAAATGAAGATCAGCAATTGCATGATTTCACAGAAAGCAAAAATAAAGATGTCGACAGCAAAGAATACGAACATGTTTTAAACAAAACCTAAAATTTCCTTGCGATGTCCCTGCCCCTTTTATTTGACCGGGGGCAGTGATTTAATTAACTGATAGAGGTGATAAAATGGAAATAATATACATCATTACATTATGGCTGCATTATCTGGCAACTGTGATGTGGATCGGAGGAATGGCTTTCAATTTACTGGTTCTTCGCCCTTCAATGATAGTAATTGACCAAAACCAGCGCCCAGTGCTTGGAACTAAGGTATTAAAGCGATTCATTATTTTTGCCTGGTTGAGCATTGCAGTGTTGATCCTAACAGGTATTCCCATCGGCCTTAGCCATGCAGCTTTTGAAAATATTTTCAGCACAACGTATGGAATTGTTTTACTGAGCAAACATTTTGTAACCTTGATAATGATCCTCATTGTTACATGGGTCAGCTTTGTTCTCTCTAAGAAGTTGGCATCTTTTGCTCCAAAACCTAACACAATTTTAATATTAGTAAAAACTAACCTGTCTCTTGGCATACTTGTATTACTATTAACCGCGATCTTAGTAAGAATATAGACAAACTATCATAAAATATGGTATCATACAGGAAATGTAGGTTCACTTTCTGTATTTATTTTTATTGATTCGTCTCAGGAATCTTTTCCAGCGCGTCATCTAATTCTTTTGCCAGCTTGAATGGTATTCCCACAACGACCTCATCATCCCCGTATTTGCTGTGTTTTCTTGAACCTTTGCAGCCCAGCGATATCCCTATCTTTCCCTGAAGGGGGTAAATCGTGCAATCGCTGCATATCGACGCTATGCCGCCAGTTTTCATTTCAAATGGTTTCCCTGATATGTAGGCCATTGCCTGGACTATTCGCATCGCCCGCTCTGGCATAAGGAACAGAAGAATAATATCGAAATTCTCTCCTGTGAATGGGGCTATTTTTATTGATCTTCTCTTTGTTGTTATCCTGTAAAGATTCTCTGTGGCCGTTCTTGCAGCATCCTTATTTGCGTATCTTTTTGATTCATAATAATAATCAAGCGGCGTTATTTCAGTATCGCCAAGCACATACGCCCCGACCCTGCATCCCTGGTTATTTATAAAAAATGATTCACCAGATCGAGCCCTCTGGATCAATTCGCAATATAACGCAAGGGAGGGCTCACCTTCTTCATCTGAAAAAAGCACGCTTACAGGCGCGCCTTTATCCATTAATGCCTGGATATTTAAATACATAATATCAATGGGCTATAGTTGTTAGCCCATCAACATATCCTGCTTTCCTGGCAGTTACGCCGATATTTCCAGAAGTTCCCGCATTAAGGAGCAGTATCGCCTGTCCTGCTGAATTTGTCACACCGTCCGTGCTGATGCCGCCGCCAGAAACGCTCACTGTGGCGCCGATCAGCGCTGAACCTGCGCTTGTCACAGTAAAGGTCACATAAGTGGCTACACCATTTGTGATGTTTGCCGGGCTTGCACTCACACTAAGCGAATACTGCCCGATCGAACTTAAGCTAACGCTTCCGGCTGAATAACCATTCTTTGTGGCTGTTGCGGTGATAGCGCCCGAACTTGTTGAATTGACATATAATACGACCTGTCCATTCTGGTTAGTTACCCCGCTTCCGCTTGCCATTCCGGTAAGCGTGACAGTGGCTTCACTGACTGCATTACTGCCGCTTGTCACAGTGAAGGTCACGTACGCCGGAACTCCTGCTGTAACTGATGTGGGGTTTGCTACGACTGATAATGCTTGTGCGCCAGTTGAAGTGATCGCGATTGATCCGCCTGTAAAACCAATCCTGTTCGCAGATGCGGTAATTGTGCCTACACCGCTGGAGGTGACAAGGATAATGGCTTTTCCTTCCTGGTTGGTGATGCCGCTTCCTGAGGATGTTCCGGTAAGGCTTACAAGAGCATCCTTCACTGGCGAGCCTCCTGCTGTTACTGAGAAAGTAACATACGTTGGGGCATTGATCGTCACCGCACTGAGGCTTGATGATACGCTCAGGGTGGGCTGGCTTGTGGATGAAATATTCATTGACGCGTCAGTGTAATCTGATTTTTTCGCTTTTACCACTATACTTCCTGTACTGGGTGCATTTAACTGCAAAACGAGCTCACCATTCACGTTTGTGATCCCATCAAGTGATATCCCCGCGCCTGTCAGGTTTAGATATGCACCATTGACCGGTTTGCCCATGCTACTTACTGAAAAAGTCACATATGAAGGAGTATTTGAAGTTATGGATATGGGATTTGCATTGACCACAAGATCGGGAGTGGCGATGATAGAATCTGTTGCATTATAATATCCCGATTTTTGCGCTGTGATATTGATGCTTCCGCTTGTTGTAGCGTTAACGGTCAGCGAAACCATACCATTTGCATCTGTCACGCCTGTTGTAAATGCTGCCCCGTCAAGCGTTATATTTGCGTTTCCGACACTTTCACCATTTCCAAAAGTTATGAACATTACGTTTACAGGCTTTCCCACGCTTACATTATTAGGACTGGCAATTATATGCAACTGCGAAGAGTCCAACCAGCCGCTTATTAGCCGGTCTCCTGTGAAACCTGCGATTATTCCTCCAACCAATGCTATTATAATAAATATCTTCCATTTCCTGTCGTCATCGTTTCCGCGAATAGCAAATCCCTCCGAGAATTAAGTTTTAATTGTTAATAAGGTAGATATAAATATTCCCTGCAAGTACAACTAAATATATATGTGTGCAAAAGAATATTGATATAATAAAATCAGAGGTGGATGAATGGACAAAAAGGACATCACGCTTGCCGTGGTAATGACACTGTCATCAGTGGTACTGACTCATAAATGGTTGACGCGCCTTAATTATAGTTCCGATCCTGTGATCGTGTTGGCAGCGGTTCTATTAATAGGATCGCTTGCAGCAATGATATTATTGATCAATATGAGATTAAAGAATATTGAAGAAAAACTTGAGACCAGGGATCGCCAATTAAGGATAAATATCCATGGAGTAGAAGAACACCTGGAAAAGAAAATGGATGCGTTCATCGAGAAAACAAATAATTCGATCGGTGAATTCTCTAAAAGGATATATCGCTAAGCGCTTCACTGACAAGTGATATAATTTTTTCGAGGACGATCCGGGCTTCTTCAGTGGTTCGGATTTTCCTTATATCCACACGCCCACTCTTATATATCATCACGCTTCTTTCTTCCAGTTCAAAACGTGCCACACCAAGATTCAGGGAGCATTTCAAGTCCTTAGCTCCTGTTTCCCTCAGTATTTCGCATAATTTTTCCATTTCCAGTCTTTTCCCAAGATGACATTCCGCAATATACCTGGTTGGGTCGTCAACGCATGGTCGGGATAACCTGATTTCCATGAAGAATGTTAATAGTGGAAAAGAATATAAGAACTGCGCCAAAAAAAAAGAAATAATAACCGTAGATTAATACAGATACAGGTACAATCTGCATCCATCTGCGGTTACTGATCCTCTGGATCAATCCAGGGATGTTTTACTCATCCAGTATTGCTTCAGCAACATCTCGATATGCATTCATCACGTATGGAATGCCTGAGACCTTTGACGCATCTTCTGTCAGTGCCATGATATCCTGGCGCCCGATAGTTGAAACATTGAACCTGCGTGAGCCGGCCATCAATTGCTGCAAGCCAGTCCTGAATTTCTGGGCGTATGTGTAGATACCAATTGCTCCGAGCGGGAGATTCTTTATTTCACTGCCAAAGCGCTGTGAAAGTTCTTCATAGGAGACAAATATCTCTTCAGGCCTGCTTCCGAACTCGGAAACGGTCTTGGGGAGATCGCCATCTTTTATCCACTGGCCGATATTCTTGCCTACGAATCCGGGGATCATGAGCGCTCTTCCCATGCATACTGCCTTGAAGTATGGTGCGCCCATTGCAAGTGCCTTGTACACGCCATCTTCGCTTGAGAATCCGCCTGCCATGGCAAGGTCGGGTACTCTCATGCCTTTCTTGTTCATCTTTTCTGCGAACTCATAGATAAGCGACTGGAGATAGAATGTCGGGATACCCCATTCTTCCATCATAGGCCATGGGCTCATGCCTGTTCCGCCTGGTGCGCCGTCAATAGTGAGCAGGTCGATCTTTGCTTCTGAGCAGTATTTTATTGCCATTGCCGCTTCGACCATGGAATAAGCGCCTGTTTTGAGTGTGACTCTCTTGAAACCAAGGTCATGGAGGCGGTCAACCTCATCCATGAATCCGTCTTTGGTGACAAATCCGAGTCTTGAATGTCTCTCGAATTCTTTTATTGCGCCCTCTTTATAAGCGACTTTTATTGCCGGGTCTTCAGGGTCTGGAGTAACGATATACCCGCGTTTCTTCAGTTCAACTGCGCGCTCGATGCTGTTTACCTTGATCTCTCCGCCAATGCATTTTGCACCCTGTCCCCATTTAAGTTCAATGGTGTCAAGGTTGTGCTTTGAGGATACATATTCAGCAACGCCAAGTCTTGTATCTTCAACGTTCATCTGGACAAGGATCTCGCCAAAGCCTTCATGATATTTATTATAGGTCGTTATCCTGCGGTCCATTTCAGGTGATTTCTTGATTTTCTTGTTGCTGTCAAGAACAAGGCCCGGATCTATTCCACATACATTTTCACCGCATACAAGCGTGATGCCGGATATTGCTGCGCCTGCCGCAAAGTGTTCCCAGTTCTTTCTTGCTATTTCGGTTGAGCCAAGCGCTCCTGTGAAGATAGGGACTTTCATCCTTACTTTCTTACTCCAGCCGTACTCGGTTTCGGTATTGACCCGGGGGAATATTGCTGTGTCGGGATTTGGGTCTTCTCCATCTGGAAGTCCCCATGCGCCCACTGCATAGCCCTGTATGTTCAGGTGGGAGTAATCTATGGGGTAGTTTTTGTCTGCTCCGGCTGTAATATTTCCGAATGGTCCTGGATAAATGACTTCTCTTCCCCTGAATGAGGATTTGAAGATCTCACAATTTCCGCGGCATCCATCAAGGCACCGTGTGCATATCCCTGACATGGGGGATACGCTCTTTGAGCGATTATAGGTCTGCGTCGCTTCATTCGCGTTTGGTTGTCTAAGATTCATATTTTCTCCAAGTTGGTTTTTTGAAGATAACCCCATCTAATAAAGACAGCGCTTCTTCCATACTGTAAATACGTTGATCTAGCGTTCTCTCAAAAACGCCCGGAAGCGGAAGGGTGTTTCCCTTATTTAAATGTTGCGAGATGAGTTGATAATTTAGCTATACAATTACAATTATTTATATAAATTCAATAAAACCATCTGAATATTTTATCCGCTCACATCTTCCATCTCCCATCCACAGGGAAACACTCATTTATCCACATCAAAACCTCATTATTATATATTATCCTGTATTCCCTTGAAAGAACAGGCAGCTCCCCGAAAAAATCCCTGTGCAATATTTCCATTTTAAGAATGTCGCGCCTGGTCTCAAGCTTATGTTCACGCAAAATCCTCCCTATCGGGATGTCAGCACGCATGAGATCAGTCCTGACCGCCTGCGGTATCCTGTTTATAGGCGCAATGGATTTCGCCAGGACATAAACGATATCGTCAACCTTCAAAGTGACCAGGCGATCATTTACTTCCTCTCCATGATCTATCCCAAGAAGCCTGGCAATTTCAGGCTTAGCTTTAACAACCTTCTGGTGAATCGTTTCCACCTTGACGGTTTTCCCTGTAAGCACCTCAAGGAGCTGTGTGACCGAACCGTCAGTCCCGGCGCAGATGCGAAGGCACGCGGGAATATCCGGTCTCTTGAGAACTTCCTGCAGACTCAAGATCCTTGGACTTCTTTCTTTGCCATTTTCAGGCGCTCTTTAGAAGAATAACCTGTGGCTTCATCAAGAAAAGTCCTGTAGCGCTTATTGGTATCAAGAACTATTTCATCACTAATGCCCTTATTTGATTCTGAATCCACGCATAATTTCTTATTGTCGATCCACGCCCTCAAACTCTTAAAGGCACCATAACTTAAAATATACTTTCCATTTTCCTCTTTTATTTCAACCTTGAATATATTTTCGATCAGGCCTTTTATACGCTCCTTGTCAGGGGAAAAACCTCTTTTAAATGAGTATTCAGTAATGAAATCACCTTCATATCATAATCGTTAATATTGCATTAAAAGATTTCTGAAATAAACCTGTTTGTTATTGTTACGCCAAACACTTTAATTCAAACCATCTCTCCATCATTATAAAGCTTGATGGCCATTATGTGGCCATCGTAGCCATTTATATCAATTATCTCACGTTTTCCTTTCAACTCCCAGACAGGAATGTACAAAACATCCATTTTCAGGTCAATTTCAGCAGGATCAGGCGCAAACATCCTGTTCTCAAAGACGATCGTATCACCGATCATTTCATTCAACCTGACTTCTTTTGTGTGTTCCCCGATAATGTAATTAATGGTTTTCGTAAATGCATCCTTTTTCTGGACCAGTGGTTGCTGTATCTCATAATTCTGTGTCGGCATCAGTGTATTTTCCTGGATGTCCCTGAATTTATTAAGAAAAATCTCACCCGTTATTGCGTGGATAAATCCTTCCCCTGCACCAGAAAGATCAACCATCCTCGATTTGTATTTCTTCTGGACATTAAAGGAATAACCATAATACCAGACAGGGATAAATTTCAATGCCTGGCTTCTTGGCACCCCTATTTTTGCCTCGGCTATTGAGAAAGCATCCTGCTTTCCAATATTGATGGGTACAGAACGCAACATAACTTTTATGGTTTTTTCATATTCTTTTGGTGAGGATTCTTTTCCTGCGGCATGTTTTGCAACAGGTTCTTTTTCTTCAAATGGTTCTTTCGTTGAAAAAACAGTTCTCTCATTAGCTTCATGCTTCTCGTCATATTTTTCAAGTACTCCTCCCAGCACAGCTCTCCCTATCTGTGTTTCAAGCTCTCCCCTGTCCCAAAGCGTAAGCCTGTCATCCAGCGCGAACATGCGGATCTTTTCATCAAAGGAGTCCGAGATCACAATTCCCGTACCATATCTTTTAACAGTATTTGAAAAATACCTTATGTTGTTAGAATTCGGATCTTTTTCAAATTTTATAAAGATATGTTCAGAACCCTTTTCCGCCAGCAGGTCGCATATTTCAGAAGAACCGATGCTGTAACCTCGATAAATGAAAATATTTTTAACAATATCAATTACTGCCTGCTTATGCATGAACATTATACTTCTTACATGTCCAAAATACTTAATCTTTCGGTATATTTATAATACATCGTTATTATACATGAATGCTGAATCAAGATGACCGATTTAATGTTCATAATCTCAAGGATAGAAAACATGATGTATCAGGTTACTCTTGATCCCGTCAATAGAAAAGGCAAGATCATCGTAAATATATCGCTCGTTAATGAATCTGACTTTAAAAAGATCATCGGGCTTTTCAGGCAGGCGATACATAGCGGTCTTGCAGTAAGCCCTTATATCAAGATAATACACGCGGGAGAAAATATTGGGGATATAACTATCGAAAAAGGAAAAGTGGGAATTGCCACTGCATGCAGCATTACCATCGACGGTGTTCTCCTGAAAGCCGGCATCCCTGTAAAACCCAGACTTGGGGGCGTAGTTGAGATCCATGAAGGCAAACCCCTGCGATTTACCGATGTGCTGACATACGACAGCACAACAATAGACCCTCTTGATGTTTTGATGTCACAGGAACTTACATCAGTCACCGATATGATAAATACAGGTACCGGGAAGATACTTGCAAACATGAGAGAAGCTCCGATGCCAGCCCGCGACAAGATCGAGCAGGTGCTTGATTCACTCGTAGAAGCGGGGTTCTCATGCATTCTTGAGGTAGGTGAACCCAATAATGACATCCTGGGCATACAGGTCGGGAGGGATAAACTGGGGATCGCTGTGATCGGAGGGACAAATCCAATGGCGTATGTCCAGGAAAACGGACTGGATATCGATACTCATGAATTGTCTATTCTACTTGATATTGAAGAAATGACACATATTGATGAGCTGAAATTAGATTCTTTTTTAAAATAACATAAATATGTGCATTTTTTTCAGAAAATGCCATCGAGGATCACATGAAGGGCATTAGCTGCTATAATTCCACCAAGAAAAATAACAATATAAACCGGGAATAGTATGTTTTCAAGGGGAAGCGATTTGAAAAGGAGATAATAAGAAACGGCAATTATTGCGCCAATGTATAATATCCTTACAACTGCCCCATAAAAAATATCGTGAGAACTTTGCCTGTGCTTGAATAACCATTTATAAGGAAGCATTAAGACACTCAGTCTGCCCCATCGTTTGTAAGCAGCGCTATCGGTATCAAGGTCAGGAGTTACAAATTCAGTCCCGATGTAAAATCCAAGACCGATAACAAGCAACTGTAACGGGCTTAAATGAAGTATCCCGGAATAATAGACGAATAATACAGCAGCGATAAAAATAATATAATTGAATATCCTGTGTGTATTATAACGGGGCATTACTGGGATTTCAATTCAAGAGCCATATCTTTGGCGAAATATGTCAATATCATATCTGCGCCTGCCCGCTTTATCGAGATGAGTGATTCATTCATTGCTCTTTTCTCATCGATCCAGCCGTTTTGCGCGGCAGCTTTTATCATCGCATATTCACCGCTCACATGATACGCAGCTGTTGGCATCTTGAAATTCTTCTTTATGCGGTAAATAATGTCAAGATACGTCATTGCAGGTTTGACCATTATGATATCTGCGCCTTCTTCGATATCAAGAGCCACTTCACGAAGCGCCTCATCGGTATTTGCGGGATCCATCTGGTATGAAGCCCTGTCGCCAAAGGAATATCCTGAGCCTGCAGCTTCACGAAAAGGACCATAGAATGCTGAACAATACTTTGCAGCATAGGACATAATTGGCGTATCATTGAAATCGTTATCGTCAAGCGCCCCACGTATCGCACTGACCATGCCGTCCATCATTCCGGACGGCGCAACGATATCCGCGCCAGCCCTTGCATGACTCACAGCAGTTTTTCCAAGTATTTCAAGTGTGGGATCATTAAGTATCTCATGGCTTTCACTTACCATGCCGCAGTGACCGTGTGATGTATATTCGCAAAGACACAGGTCAGTCATCACAATAAGGTCATTCCCGACCTGGCTTTTTATGGCTCTCACCGCCTTCTGGACCACATCATCATCCCCGTAGGCATGTGTTCCCGTTTCGTCTTTTTCAGAGGGAATCCCGAAAATGATTATGGCAGGAATTCCAAGCTCTGTTATGCTTGCAGCCTCGTCGGCTACCGAATCAAGTGACTGGCGAAAAATCCCCGGCATTGAATTTATCTCAAAAGGCTTTGATATTGTTTCATCCACAAATATCGGGCATATCAAATCCTTAACATCAAGTCTCGTCTCCCGGACAAGCGGCCTGAATTTTGATGAGCGCAGTCTTCTCATGCGCGTGATTGGGAACATAATAAATGTAATTGTATGGAAAGTACTTAATTATTTCTTGAATCAACCTTCCTGAACACAAGCTCTTCGCCTTCCACATCCACTTCTATGGAATCACCCTGCGCGAACTCCTTGTCAAGTATTTTCATTGCCAGCGGATCAAGTATCTTCTGCTGGATCGTCCTTTTCAGAGGTCGCGCCCCGAAGGAGGGATCATAACCTGTCTTTGCAATGAAATCTTTTGCCGATTGGGTCAAACTGATCTCTATCTTCCTTTCCGTCAGGCGTTTTTTCAGGATATTGAACTGAATATCCACGATCTTTGTGATCTGGGCAAGCTTCAGCGGATGGAATATGATTATTTCATCAAGGCGGTTCAAGAATTCAGGTTTGAACTGCTTGTGCACGACTTCCATCACTTTTTTTCTCATTTCATCTTCCCGGTCAGATAAATCAGAAATCCACTGGCTCCCGATATTGGAAGTCATTATAATTACTGTATTCTTGAAATCCACCGTGCGCCCATGGCCGTCGGTGAGCCTTCCATCATCAAGTACCTGGAGCATGAGGTTAAATACATCAGAATGGGCTTTCTCGATCTCATCGAACAAAATGACTGCATATGGCCGCCGCCTCACCTTTTCCGTGAGCTGCCCACCTTCCTCATATCCCACATAACCCGGCGGCGCGCCGATGAGCCTCGCTACTGTGTGCTTTTCCATGTATTCGCTCATGTCAATCCGTATCATGGCGGCTTCGTCATCGAACATGAATTCTGCCAGCGCGCGCCCAAGCTCGGTCTTTCCCACGCCTGTCGGGCCAAGGAACATGAATGAGCCGATAGGACGCTTTGGGTCTGAAATGCCGGCACGCCCGCGCCTCACGGCGTTTGCGATCGCGATAACAGCTTCATCCTGGCCAATAACGCGCTGCTTCAGGCGTTCTTCCATATGCACAAGTTTTTGCATCTCACCTTCAAGCATTTTGCTGACAGGAATGTGCGTCCATTTCGACACGACTTCTGCGATATCTTCCTCATCCACCTCTTCTTTTAGCATCTTCTGGTCTTTCTGGAGCTTGACAAGTTTCTTATTTTCCACATCAAGCTGCTTCTGAAGGCTGGTCAAAACCCCATAACGCAGTTCTGATGCCCGCTCAAGATTTCCTTCAAGTTCGGCTTTTTCGGAGTCCATGCGGGTTTTCTCGATATCGCCCTTTATTTTTCGAATCTTCTGGATGGCATCTTTTTCAAGCTGCCAGTGGGCTTTCATCTGGCTGCCTTTTTCTTTCAGGTCTGAGAGTTCTTTATCAATTTTCTCAAGGCGTTCTTTTGAATATTCATCCTTTTCTTTTTTGACTGCCTGCTTTTCTATTTCAAGCTGGCGTACCTTCCTCTCGATATCATCAAGCTCGGATGGCATGCTGTCGATATCGATCCTGAGTTTTGAAGCTGCTTCATCGATAAGGTCTATAGCTTTATCGGGCAGGAACCTGTCTGTGATATACCTGTGGGAAAGGACTGCGGCTGACACAACAGCTGAATCTTGGATTCTTACGCCGTGATGGATCTCATATTTCTCCTTAAGACCCCGCAGGATGGAGATGGTTTCATCAACGGTTGGCTCATCCACAAGCACCGGCTGAAAGCGCCGCTCAAGCGCAGCATCCTTTTCGATGTGTTTTCGATATTCATCAAGCGTTGTGGCGCCGATGACATGAAGTTCCCCGCGCGCAAGCGCAGGCTTGAGGAGATTTGAGGCATCCATCGCCCCTTCTGCTGCACCCGCGCCAACAAGAGTATGAAGTTCGTCAATGAACAGGATAACAGCTCCTTCTGAATCCTGCACTTCCTTGATAACCGCTTTCAGGCGCTCCTCGAATTCGCCCCTGAATTTTGCACCCGCCACAAGCGCTCCCATATCAAGCGCCACGACTTTCTTGTCTTTTATGGTACTGGGCACATCTCCCGCAAATATCCGAAGCGCCAGCCCCTCTGCGATGGCTGTTTTCCCCACGCCGGGCTCTCCGATGAGCACAGGATTGTTCTTGGTGCGTCGTGAAAGCACCTGGAGCACGCGCCGGATCTCCTCGTCACGACCAATGACTGGGTCAAGTTTTCCGCGCGCGGCGAGCTCGGTGAGATCGCGGCCATATTTCTTGAGCGCCTCGTATTTTTCTTCAGGGTTCTGGTCGGTGACGCGGGATGAGCCCCTCACTTCTTTGAGGGCTTTCATGATCGCGTCTTTTGATACGCCGTTCTCTTTCAGGATACGCGCTGAGATGCCTTTTTTCTCATCAGCGATAGCAAGAAGGAGATGCTCGGAACTGAGGTATTCATCGCGCAAGGTCTTCATTTCTGAAAAACCAGCTTCTATGACGTTATTCAATCGTGTTGAGATATAAACCTGCCCCGCGCCTGCGCCTTCCACACGCGGCAATTTATCGATCTCATCTTCAAGCCTTGCGCTTATCCCTGCTGCATTTGCACCCAGCTTCAGGAAAATCTGCGTTGTCAGGCCTTCTTTCTGGTTGATGAGTGCAAGCAAGAGATGTTCAACATCAAGCTGCTGCTGGCTTCTGTCGGTAGCTATGTTCTGTGCGTCCTGGAATGCTTCCTGGGCTTTTATGGTAAAACGGTCAAATCGTGGTGGCATATAAAATTTCTCCCTAGGGGTTTATTGGCGGGGAAGGGATTAAAAGGTTGCTATAGCTTTTCCAAAGCCATAAAACCATTGTCAGTTGAATATATGGTCAAGCTTCTACATCATCCTTTTATATATTCAACACATAGTTTAAATGGTCAATAAGGTGAAATTAAATGCCTTTAAAAGAGTTTAGCCGATATCTGGAAGGGAAGAATTTTGATGAAGTCCTGCACAAAGGCAAAAAAGAGAGCAACGAACTTATGTTAGCGCAGGGAGTAGCTCCTGTTGCACTTTTCATTTCTAAACTCATGATAGAGGCGATACAGCAGGAAGAAAGCAGTCATGCATTATCTTGATACTTCAGTACTTCTGGCATATACACTCTTCCAGGATATTGAAAAAGATCGATATGTGCATGTTTCAAAATTGTTTGAATTAATGAATGAAAGAAAAATCAAGACTGTCACATCTTTTTATGCCCTGCATGAATTGTTCATGATTGCCATACAAAATTCGCCTGACCTTGAAACTGGTTCCAAATTCGGAAAGGAAGCAAAGAATAAGATACTGGAAACAAATATTATTCTTGCGCCGCTTTTAAATAGAGAGCAAAGAATACTCCACGCACAGAAGGTTTCCTCACTCAAGGATTCATCTGATGTACCCCATGCAATTTCAGCGATTATCTACAAATGTGAAGCCATTGTTGCTTATGATAACCACTTTAGAGCCATCGATGATGTAATTCCGTATTTGGCGCCTGAAGATGTGGTTAAGGAATATTAAATTATATATATAGTTTAGTATTAAATTTTATTTATATAGTCCTACCCCGCGCCAGCCCCTTCCACGCGTTGTAATTTATCGAGCTCCTTTTCTGACCACGCGCGCAGATGCCTGGTGAGGACTGAGGGCTCCTCAGTCTGATAGAATATCCCTCCGCCCAGGTTATTATTTCATTTTTTTCAGGACAATATCTGAAGCGTACTTTCCACTATACATCGATGTCCCCATCCCGCCATAGAAAAGACGGGTAAATGATTGCAGGCCTACCATAAGCAATCCAGAAACATTCGTGGAAACGAGGCTTCGTGCCCAGGGTTTGGGGTGTTCCCCTGACCTCCACGACCAGCCAGCCACTGACCCTTCGCTGCGGCGCCCCCAGTATTTATATGTGAGTGGAGTTGCCACCTCACGAACCACAACAGCGCCGGTAAGTCCGGGCAGGATATTCGATGCAGCGGCGACAATGGCGTCTGCAAGCTCTTCTTTCAAAGAGTAATAACATTCTTGATGACGTCCACGACCTCCTCCTGAGAATGGCGCAAACATATCGAATGGCGCCCCCACTTTAATTATCAGCGCTTCACATCCGGGAGGGGCAAGTGCAGGCTCATGCCTTGACCACCAGGAAAGCCAGATTTCGTCTTTCAGGAAATCTTCGGCAACGGCCTTCTTTATCTTCCATGGCACAGGTTTCCCTTCCTTGAGTTTCACGAATAGATGATCTCCCCGGAAAGCAGATAGATCAACCAGCTCTCTTTTCACTCCTAAAAATACTGTAAAGGCTGAGGAAGTGAGTTGCATCCGCGATATTATTTCCCGCTCATAGCCAGGGAATGCGTCTGGCGGTAGGAGCACCTCGATGGTTTCTCGATAATCGGCATCAGATATAACAAGAGGGGCTTTAATTTTTGTCCCTCCTGCAAGTTCTATACCGCTGACGACGCCATCTTCCACGATAATGCGTTCGACTTTCTTTCCAAGACGGATATCTCCGCCAAAGAAGCGCACCCGCTGTGCGAGAAGCACAGGAATGGTCTCTATCCCGTCTTTGACATACCATATCCCCACTCTGGACATGAATCGCCACATCTGGGCTAAAAGCACTACCGACATTTCGGTTTCACTGGTTCCCTGGCTCCCCAGGAGATCCTTAAGGCTCTGGTCTTTCAGATGGCGGTCAAAGAGATCCCGGGCCGGGACACTCCCCCATCGTTCAAGCACCGCGCAGGCATTATTATCTGTAATACATCCTGGCGCCTGTTCGATGAGGTCATAAGGTTGCAGCACATCGAGGGCAGTTATCACCTCTTCAAGAACTTTGATGACAAAAAGTATTCCCTTACGCTCTTCGGGGAAATTTTCCAATAATTGCTCTGCAACATTTTCAAGAGGCTGGGAGATCATTATGTCCAAAGAACCCCGAAGTACCTGAAAGTGATCCTGCATAAAACTCAAACGTTTTTCAACGCCCAATTCGTACAGGGAATCTGCGATATATTCAGGCACCGTGATTGACTGGGGGCCGGTCGGGAATGTGAAACCGCCACGCTTAAAGACATGAGCAGTGCCCCCAATGTGACTGTCCTGTTCCAGAACTATCACTTTGAGTCCCGCCCGGGCAAGATAGGCTGCGGCGGTTAAGCCACCCACTCCAGCTCCTATGATGATCGCGTCGGCACTCTCCACGCCATCCGAAAATAAATTGGATTTTCCTTTATTAAAGATCAATCAAAACCACCTGGTAAATTAGCATAACACATCAAAGGGTCAGGCGCAAGAATTCCTTTATATTGCTTTGCCCTGAATCTGCATCCGCCTTTGCATTCGTGAAGCACTGCACAATCCTTGCATTCAAGTTCATCAAGTCTCCATAAACTGGACTTGCAGATCTTCTCCCATGCAGACCGAAGATCATTAACATCCCCTGCGGGTTCATTTTCAAAAAATCCGCATTTACTGACTGATCCATCGGGCGCTACCGAACACAGGTGAGAACCGCAGGTATGATCGCCCGTGCTTTCATGCGCTCCGGCGCCAAAACCGTATTTTAAGAATCTGGCTGCTTCCTCCAGGTCAAGAACAAAATCCATGTTTTCGCAAAGCCTTCCTGTGATGCATGGAACATCAACGCTCCATGAGATCGCTCCAACCTTTGAAAAGAGTTTTTCCATCTCATCAAATTCACCTGTGTTGAATTTATGTGCCATGGTTGCGATCGAAACAGCTATCCCGGATTCATTTAAGTTGGAAATGCCTTTCATGGACCTGGCAAACGAACCCTTTCCTCGCAGAAGATCGTGAGAACGGATACCGTCGATACTGACCTGCACTTCATGAACATAATGGGATAATTTCTTTGCTGTGGTCTTGTCTATGAGTGTTCCGTTTGACAGGACGACAACTCTTAATTCATACGATGGCAGTATCTCCATAAATTCCCAGAATCCTGAATGGATCAGCGGTTCACCTCCCGATATCATGAGTTCTAAACCGCCCATTTCTTCAAATTGTTGCACTGCTTTTTCAAAAATATCAAGATCCATATCAAGTTTTCCTGGATCCTGGAGATAACAATGCTTACAGGCAAGATTGCATATATTCGTAATATTTAAAAGAAGATAACGAAGTGAGGGTATAGGTGAACGGGGAGTTTTGACTTTTTTTATTGAATTTCCGTCCGTCATCCGGATGAGCCCTTCTTCCAGCATGAAATCAATATTTTCATCGCTTTTGCCTTTTACGATCAAATCCAAAAAAGAATTCCTGCCATTGCATTTTTTTAAAAACTGGTAGGCTTCATCATCAAGTTCGTATAACTCGTCTTTATTGATATCAAAAACAACAGGAGATTCAAGCTCACGCAGGATATGCCCCGGCGCCAGCAAGGGAAATTTACCTGAAAACATCCTTTATCTCAATTGGTGTTATCGTGCCATTTTGAAGCATGGTTTTCAAGACCTTGAATGCGGCGCATTCAAGCTCGAAATCATCTTCCTTGTAGAATTCGCAGTGGGTACAGATAAGGGTTACATAAGGATTTATTTCTTTTTTTGTCATTACTTCATCTCATAAAAAACAACGAACTTTGACGAACTCGATACGAACTCTGATTGCTTTGAGTTCGTTGCAGTTCGTTTAGTTCGTTGTTTAGAATTTAGAAATTGCCTGACTTGTGTGAAAAGCCGTTTGGCTCATGCTTTGAAAATTCCTCCTGAGGCGCCTACGCGCAGGAAGAATGACACTTACATGTTCCCCTGGCGATCTTTTTTATCTTTCTGATCTTCATTTTTTTCACCTCCCTATTTTCTTACAGTCAAAACAGGAATCCTTGAACCCCTGATCACTTTATCTGCCACGCTTCCAAGCAGGAATTTTTCAATCCCGCTTCTGCCAAGCGTGCCCATCACTATCAGATCAAATGACTGCTCATCAGCTAACCTCAAAATCTCTTTTGCGGGCTGACCTTCCAGTATCCATTTCCTGACAGTTACGCCCCTCATCGCTGCCTTTTCCTCTATGGATCTTATTGCCTTTTCGCCATCCTGTTCAAGTATCTTCTTTAATCCATCCATGGATGCATCAATAGAAACTGCTGATTCATTGTCAAAGTCGGTCTTAATATCCAGATCTTCAGGCGGGGAAATAATGCTAATCACATAAACCGCATGAAGCTGTGCTCCCGTAAGCTTTGCCAATTCGATCGCATGGGTTATTGCCTTTTCAGTATGCTCTGACCCATCTGTTGCTATCAGGATTTTTTTATAAAGACCGCTCGTATTTTTTCCCCCTGATTATGTGCAAAATTACTATGTTCTTTTTGGCTTAAGTCTTTTTCCCTTAATGACTTATTTTCATTTTGCTTGATGGTTAAGTGGTTAGATGATATAAATAAAGGCGAGACGAATCCTGGAAGAGAATATCTACAAAAATTTGACACACCAAATTATACTATAGTACATGGGGAGTTCGTTGAGTTTTGTTGAGTAAACGCAACCCCTATAGTTGGCTCGACTAAGATCGCACTCTTACTAAGTGCCAGATATGGGGTCAAATCCAATCGGGGGAGCGTTCAGTATCAGAAAAAATAACAATATTCTATAATTTTTTATTCTTCTAACTTAATTATTATAAAGCGATCATTTTCATCTTCTGTTTTTGGAGTGAACTCCTTTGTGGCCAAGACTCTCGTTCCAACTTTGAGATTATCACATAAATCCCCCCAAGCATATGCTTTATGCTCAACCCCGTCTGGATCTTCGGTCTTAACTGCACACATACTAGTAATGGATCTCTCTGTTTTTTGGTACTTGATTTTTCTACCTACTTCTTTTACCGCCATTTGTATTAATTTTCTAGCCATATTTTCCTCCTTTCTTATAAATCATATAAGCGTTGAACGGAAGATGTCTATAGCTTCTTTGTCAGTTAATGAAGCTATATAATCACAGATTACTCTTTTATCCTTATTATGTTTTATCGATATTTTTTCATAACCTTTAGGATCATTTAATTTTTTCCGGAGTTCTAGTCTAAATTTATCTTTAATAAAGTTTGGTACGCAATATGGATCTTTAAGGGATATGTCGTAAAGCGAATGAATGATATGTCTGCCACGTGAGTTCATTTGGTTTACCTCATCTCCAAGTATTGCAGCTTTTTTAATGAGTTTTTCAAGCTGGCTTGAAAATATTGCTCCATCTTCGGAGTATGTAATAAATCTTTTTTTTCTGGGATCGCCATCAAAAGAATCATTTAAATTATTTAAACTTGCATTAACCACATCATTTATTAAATTCCCTACAATCGAAGAAATACCCGCTTTTTCTATACCGAACGACTCGTCTCCAAAGAAATCAGGTGACATGGAAAAAATTAATGCAATATCTTCTCTGGCAATAGCTCCAGTCATCCAAACATCTTGCAAATCATGAGTGCGTTGAGCAATCTCATCAGAGATATTTACTATTTGCGCCTCTATTGATCCGTCAGAAAATCCTTTATATTCGTTATACATTCTTTTATTCTTACAATCGTTTTTAAATCGATCTGTATGTTTAAAAATCCCCTCTCTAGTAGCATATGTCAAATTTAGACCTACTGATTTTGATTTTGAGTCAATCTTTTGGCCAGAAGCTAAGGTTATATTTGGCTTACTTTCTAATAGTGAAACCACTCTTACACTTTGTTCATTATGGGAAAAACCATCTAACCCACTTTCAATCATAATATTATCTAACGCATTTTCTCCAGCGTGACCAAAAGGTGTATGACCCAGATCATGACCAAAAGCAATAGCTTCTGTTAAATGTATGTTGGCTCTAAGCATCCTAGCAATCGAAACAGATATTTGCCATACCTCCATTGTATGTGTTAATCTATTTCGGATAATAGGACTCAATTCTGAAACATATACTTGCGTTTTGCCCTGCAATCTCCTAAAACTCTCACTGTGAACGATACGATCTCTGTCCCTTATGAAAGCATTTCTAGAGTCGCATGTTGTCTCTACAATCTTTCGATTCTCATCATCTGAGTTTTCTGGATAGGGCGTGGAATACGCAGCCAATTTAATGCTTTTAATATGTTCTTGCCGTGATAGGGCTTTAAATTTGTTTGCCAATCTTGGAATCCACCTTAATCAAAGAATACCTCAAACTATAGATTGATTATACACAATATTATATAAAACTATCCATCATTATTATCATAACGTGTCTATAACTTAATATTCTTCACAGTTAAAAAAGAAACTATTTATATACACTAAAGATTTACTATAACCAAAGCATGACTAGCATCTATCATCAACCGAAAATTTACAACCAATTCTATCAACCTAAGACTTGACAGAACCTGCTTGATAATCACAGCCTAAAACCCTGGCTTACAACTCCAACCTCGCCACGCTCATATCCTTCTTAAGCCCCAGCGCTTGCGCCACTGTTTCGCATTTTGTCTTCAAAAGATATGCTATAGGCTTGAAATCATATTCAGTCATCGTCTCATAATTCGCCATGCCTTTACTGATTATCAGCGATGCGCCTCTGAGCGCTTCCACAAGCTCAGGAGGCGCTTCTTTGAGGCATACACCGATAGCGTTTGAACCTGTAGTGAGCACTCTATCCACTTTTTTATCAATGCCCAGTTCCTTCAATTCTGTCATTGTTACATCGTTAAGAATAGGCGCGCCCCTTACAACAAGAGTGATTTTTCCCCCGAGTTTTTTAATTTCCTCAAAAAGGAGGGTGTCAAATACTATCTCTCCGCAATTATCCGCAAGATAAACAACGTTGCCAAGCATATTTTTTATTTTATCAGAATCATCTACATCAAGCCCATGCTCGAATTGCTTCTGCATCATGTCCTTTGCAGTGGCTTTATCAGCATCAAAACCCAGAACCCCGAAATCAAATGAATTTCCAACTATTGCAGCAAGCACTGCACCCCTGAATGAATCTTTTTCCTTCACAAAATCTCTTGCAAATGGCAGAAGTTTCAATGCCGCAACGTTGCTCTCTTTTTTCTTTGCAAAATAAGGATCAATATCTCCAAGCACCCTGTAGGCTTCCCTGTGTATCTTCGTTGAAAGATGCGTTGCAGGCGCGCCATCAGCCATGTATTTGCGAAGCACTTCTATGCCTGCGATAATTACTTTTTTCTGCAGTGCCAGATCATTTGTGGAAAGTTCTGCTTCAAACTGTACTCTTGCTAATAAACATGGGGCGCATCTTGGATGGGTCTTCAATTTTATGTCTCCTAAAATTCGAACAATTGCTTTTGTTTAGTTTCAGCCTGTACTTTTCTTTCTCCCATACCCCTTAACATTTCCCTTGTAACTCCAAAATCAGATAATATACGTTCAACCGGAGGGAGGATCTGTTTATTAATGTAATAATCAACATCGATCGGCAAGTTTTTCTTCTTGGCGTATTCGGGATCCTCCGCACGTTCAACAAACATCGCATTACCTGCGATGATCACAAAAGGTATCCTGTCGCCAACATTGGATATTATGCCTCTTTTCTGGAGTTTTTCTATAACCGTTATGTGGGGCTGTTTATTTTTATAACTTCCAATACTTTTTGTATATTGTCGTGTCAGAATAAGGCTATCAAAAAATGCACTGTTTGCATCGATTGATTTTATTTCGTTTATCGTATTCTTGACAAGAAGAACAGCTTCATCCACTTTTGCTTCTTTTAACACAAGCTCAAGAACTTTCTCAATGGTTTTTGTGGTAAGTTCGCACCAGTCGCGCCGCACTGTCTCCATTCCCTTTACTTTTATCTTTTCTTTTATTCCCTGTGCGGTTTTTTCCTGGACAAGCAAGGCATACCGTTTCTTCGCCAGGAATATGGCGCGCTTTGCAAATGAATCAAAAACAAGTTCCATTGGCTTAACAAGCGATTCTGTAACTGTATTTGCTATACTATTTCCCACAAGTTGCGCCTCATCAAAAGTGATATCCTTACCAATGAGATGTACGAAAACACTATCAGTATCCCCATATACAACTGACATGCCGATGTGTTTTCCGCCAATGCCATCATCTTTCCTGACTGCTTTTCCATCTTTAAGGATTATTTCTTTGATATCATTCTCTATCAAATCCTTCGTGTGCAGGATATTCTCCCGCCCGAAACTTGTTACAGCGCCAGCAAGTGTCAAACTGTAAAGCCGCGCCCTCGTATATCCCGAATAGCCATAGAAACTGTTAAGAAGGATCTTAAGAGCAAGCTGAGTAGCGTCAAGCACGCGTTTTTCATCCTCATCGCTTGTGGTTTTCATTTTTGCCCGCGTCTCCTGCCTTCGGTTCAGGAGCCCTTCAAGTATCGAAGGAACGATACCTTTTACAATATTGCTGGAAACAAAAACACCGCCATTAGGCGTTTTGACAACATCCTGTGGCATTTCACCTACAACTTCAGTTGTGTAGCAGAGGTTATGCGCCATCATTATGGTTGGGTACAGCGATTTGTAATCAAGTATCACGATATTTTCCAAAAGTCCCTTCTTCGGAGGCAGCACTTCAGCGCCAGCCAGTTCTTCGCCTTCATCGTATCGCTCACCAGACACTTCACCTGTGGGTCTTGCTGGCAGCACGCGATCGTTTTTCATGTATTCACGAAGTATCAGGTTCTCCACCATCTGTGTCTGCCCGCCATCAAGTATATCCTGAAGAAGCGTTCCGCTTACCCTTGCAAGAGCTATGTATTTGTCAATGAGCCGAAGCTTCAGAAGGAAAAGAAGCGCAAGTTCTGAGTCACGCCTCGCATATTCAATGAACTTTGAAAGCTTCTCCCCATTGTCCTTCCAGTACTCCTCCATCTCAAGGACTGGTATATCAAGCTTTTCTGTGCCAAGTAATTCCTTTGCTGAATTCCTCAACGTATATTGTTTAAGTGAAAATTCCTTGCGCAGAAGCGGCAGCACATCCACTGCTATACGTCCCATCACGCTTACCCGCGTGACATTTCCGATCTTCCTGTAATATAATGTCCTCCCATCCCTGCCAGCGATCGATTCTATCCTTGCTCCTTTCTTGTTGAGAATATTTACCCTGTCAACGATATAAGGAATATCAAAACTATTGGAGTTGTAGCCTACAAGGATATCAGGATCAAAATCCTTTATTATTTCGAAAAACCGGCGAAGCATCCCTTCTTCGCTGCCGCAAATTTCAACATCGCTGCCTATATTTGTATTTGTATTTTTTCCAACAAGCACTAAGGTTTTCTTGCCATTGAACTCAGGCGCGAATGCAAGGCTTAGCAGGATTATAGGGGATGTTTCGGGCACAGGCATGGCGCCATTTAAAGGAAGGCATTCGATATCAAATGCAAGATGCCGTAATGGAGCGTTTTTCAGGATGTCCACAGGCACGATTTTCTTAGATGTTATCTTGACGGTGCTTAAGACTTCATTGCTGTTTAGAGTTCCGTCAGGCTCAACATCTACCCAACTCATACCGCCAAGCCCGTTATCCACCATATACCTGTTCCTGAACAAGATATCGGTTTCATAAATTTCATCAACCATTTTTCTTACTTCATCGCGAATGGCTGGCACTCCTTTCGGATCAAAAAGAGTTATTTTTAGCATCCCGGTCTTATTCTTGAAATACCCGATGGGTTCAAAACGCGATACAGGTTCGATCTTTTTTATATGCTCTTTGAACTTTTCCTGGAGGATCACTGCCATTTCAGGAGGAGCTTTTGCATAAAAATAAGGTTCAAAACCAGGAACCATGCAGCAGACGCTGTTCCCGGATCCATCCCTGCCGTAGAGCCTGACTACGGGTTTATTGTCGCTGTATGTGTAATCGGCGTCAAGGATCTGGAAATTCATCAGGATTAGATTTGGTTGAATGTGTTTATAGGTTTCTTAAAGTGGATGAGTTTATATAAATAGGAAAGTTAATGGTTATAGGAAGTTTCAGCAAATTATGTTACGCGCCCTGTTCTGAAACTTATGATTCAGTGACCAGTATGCAGCATTCTATGAATTTGAAAGAAATCAGAAGAAAAACAAAAGAAACATCAGAAAAAGAACTGATCCGGGAAGCAATAAGAGCAAGGAAATTTTCAGGTGTCGATACTCTTCGACAGGGCATGAACCTGATTGATTTTGCCCTTAAAGTAAATAAGGGTGCTTTATGAGAAATATTGAACAGATTTTAAAACTTGTATGTGATTTCCTGAATAAGAACGATATAGACTATGTTATCGTGGGTGGATTTGCAGTCTTATTTTATGGAAATCCGAGAACTACAATGGATATCGATTATGTCATCCAGCTTGAGGATGAGAATATACCAATACTGATAAAATTCTTGCAGGAAAACGGTTTCCATGCGGATGAATATGATATGCGTGCTGCATTTAGGGAGAGATCACATTGCACAGTTGAAGATAAAGAAACAATGTTTCGATTGGATATCAAAGGAGTTTACAGCGAAATGGATGAAAGGACACTCAGGAATAAGAGGAAGGTCGACCTCAACGATATTGCTGTCTGGATAGCTTCCCCTGAGGATACGATCGTAAACAAACTGGTATTTGCAAGGGAACAGGATGTTAAGGATGCGCTGGGAATATTGATACGGCAATATGATGTTCTTGATATTGATTATCTTGAGAAGACGGCCAAAAAAATTGGTGTTTATGATTCTCTCAGGGAGTTAAGAGAAAAATATGAAAGTCGAAAATAAGGATAGAATAAGCAGCCGTCAGCCCACCTGAAAAAATCTGTCAGAAAGAAGGACGTGTCAAGTGAACTACGCAACCCTAAAGGGCTTGCGCGTCCCGCTGCATCGGCTCTCTGCTTGAGAGTCCTTCACGGGCGTTAATTCCCATAGTTCCTATGGTACATATTGGTTCTCTTATCTCAATTAGTTTT
>JBAZOV010000013.1:0-71847 GCA_041648475.1 Candidatus Methanoperedens sp.
ACATCAGCCTGTTACCAGACCGGGTGTGGGGTTCAGTTCTGAGGTGGCGGCTAGCCTTTCCTCATGCTGGATTTTCACCAGCTGGCGAATTTGAGCTTTGCTCGGCGCGCCTGTGTCATCCGTGTTCCCTTCGGTTTGATGGAAACTATTTTTTCAACCCTCAACAAAATGATCATCTCTGGGCGCCAAGCTGTTACCATGGGTCTGTCGGGAATGGCTGGGATGTCGTGGAGAAATATATTAATGGTCAAGATGTACACCATGCAAAAAGCGATATGCATAGGCCTCGTTATTAAGTAAAGGGTATAGTGACTGAATTCGATAGATTTCTCATTCTCGGAAAGGGAGATGGGAATCCAGAACAACCTCTTCAAAGCTGAAAATTAGGCGCACATTTTAACTGTAAGTCCAGAGACCGTATGCGTCTATCTATACAAAACCATCTGATATAGAAAAATCCTCTCGATAATGCCTCATCATCATTTGTTTTGCAGGGTTATGAGTTCTAAATGTGATTGTCATAGATGCCGTATTAGATCTTTCAATCTTTTCGTTTAAAATCTTCCAAGCAATAACCCTTACAATCTGACTATCATCTTCACATAAATATTTCCATGAAGAATCTTCCTTGTCCTTTTTTAGTGCATCAAAAACTACTTTCTGTATATTGTCTAAATCTTGTTTTGAATATCTGTACGAATTTACTTCTAAGAAAATTGCAATATCTAATTTAGTATCTATATTTTTAAATATTTCAAACTTTTTATTTTCAAAATATTTCCCAAAATTTTCCCTGATTTTTTTTATAGATTCAGGTTTATTTTTACTTGCAGTTTCAACATCGATTAGAATACCTATGCATCCATCATAACCTTCTAAAAACCATGCATTCCCAGAAAATACACGGCGATCCATGTCATTGTTCATTGAATTACCTTTTTGATTTTTCTTTCCTTTTCCTTTCATTTCCCGGCCGATTTGACATTGTTACGCAACCCTTTTAGTCTATACTTACTCTCTTTTTGATTATATAGTTTATTATCTTAATATATTACCATAATAAACTATAAATATAACAAAGTGATAATACATGAGTATGCCATCAGTTCAGATAAATGAAGATATATTGAATCGCTTACGAAATTTTGTAGCCTCAGAATACGGAGGAAAAGTATGGGGTAAAATATCAGAGCACATAGAGATTGCCATCAATGATTACCTTGTTCAAAAAGAGGGCTGTAAGAGGAGATTCCTCAGAAAAAAAGATAAAAATTTCTATAAGGTAGATTATAACGGACAACGTGGAAAATCGCTCATTATGCTATCATCTATTGAAGGAACAACCCAACGAATAATTATACCTGCAGAAGAAGGGTATTGGATAAAGTTGACATTAAGAGACGCAAGTGGAACTGAAATCCTAGATAATGCCTCACTTTATCTGTGTAAGGAAACATTAACGGAAAGTAGCTCACCTGAATATTATAAATATGGAGAGTTAAAAAAAGGGACGGTACTAAAACATAAAATCCTTATAAAGCCATACGAAAAACTAGTAATATATGCCGAAGAGGATATTGAGAAAATACAAATTATTGAATTTGAATTTGCTGTGGATTTGTGTGAAAAGTGATAAGATCATTATTGAAATTTGAAATACTGATCATGCGCTGAAAAGAAACACAGAAAACGAGCAACGTCAGAAATATAAAAAAATGGAACCTTGCGACCATGAGATAAACCTCAAATTCATACCATCAAGGAATCCTCCTGAAACTGAAAATCAGGCACACAAATACTGTTAAAATTTTTTAATAATTCGTGAACAACTTATCGCAAAATTTTGTTCCCACAAAGACTCTACACTTTATCCTCAGTTTAACCGCCACTTCCATTTGATGAAAGTATTTATCTTTTAAGAATCGATTCTAACTACAAATTATGAAAATGAATGCAGAGATTAAGGCAGAACTCATCTCCATTGGTGCGATCGATATTGATACAACACTCCTTGGAAGGCTTACCGTTCCAACGGCAGGGCCTGGCGCCGGAGGCAAAGCTTTTTTCTTTAATTCCGGCGGGCGCCGTGTGCGGCTTGTGGTGGATAATGGTTCTCCTCTACGCGCTGTCATGGATAATGGCGAGGTAGTTATCATAAAAGGCGGGAAAGAGTTCGTGAGGGGAAAGATCGAAGAAGAACTCATCCATTGCCCTGAGCAGGCTTATATCACAATGAGTGAGCGCTGCATATATGACTGCAAATTCTGTCCTGTCCCGAAATTGAATGGAAAGGTCAAATCTTCAGAGGAATTGCTGGCGCTTGTAAAAGAGGCATCGGATCTTGGAAAGATGAAAGGGATCTCAATTACTTCGGGTGTTGAAGTGTCCCCGGAAAAAGAAGTGGAACGAGCGGCAGATCTTGTCAGGAAACTTACGAAATACAATGTCCCGATAGGTGTTTCCGTATATCCCACAAAGGACTCATCACGAATACTGAAAGAGGCAGGAGCAAGTGAAATAAAATATAATGTGGAGACGATGGACAGGGAGCTTTATGATAAATACTGCAAGAAGCCTCCTCTTGATTTTACGCTGGAATGCCTGAAAGATGCAGTTGCGATCTTCGGAAAAAACCATGTTTATACGAACTTCATCGTGGGTCTTGGAGAGACGGATGATACCATTGAAAAATACTATGAAGAACTTGCGAAAATGGGTATAATCCCGATACTTCGCGCTGTGGGTGTTCATCCACTGCGTTTCGGGGAACTGGAAGCCGAGCGACCCACAGCGCAGAGGCTGCTCAAACTCACGAAAATGGCTCGTAGGATACTTGATAAATACGGGCTTGATGCAAGGGTTGCGAAAACGATGTGCTTGCCGTGCATGGGTTGCGATCTGAATCCGCATATAGACTTATGATCCCATGATTGAAAAATATGGAACCACAGGCCTCGTTATTAAGTACTGAATATAGTATCCAGATACACCCTCTTGAAAGCGTACATACCATCTTTCTTTGTCCCAAGCCATGACAGGAGGCTAATACCGTTATCATCAATGTACGCAAAAGTATTCAGGTCGCGTTCTTTCTCAGCCACCCAGGCGCCAGTATTAATAAAGAGCCTTTTTTTATTCTCAAGATAATGGCCGCCTGCAATATGAGTATGCCCAAAAACTACGACATCAACAGTCATATGGTCAGATCTTTCATTGTAATACCCTTTTTTTATTACTTCCTCCACGGTCATATCTCTTGGCTTGAATAAAAATTTCCAGACTGGGCCCTGGATTTCTGTTATTATTTTTGCAAGCGGCGTTATCACCACATATGAAAATAATAAAGTAAATCCTGTAAATACCAGTAATCCAAGCCAAAAGTCCCAAGACAATGGGCTTTGATTTATTTTCGTTAATGAATCAAGCACGGTTTTTCTCAAAAAATAAAGTACAAGTATCAGTGCGGCATAAAATAAAGTCGGATTTTTTTCTCGGAAAACCGATTTAACAATTGATATATTCAAAATATCCTGAACAACATCAAGAGGGTCAACTCTTATCCCAAATTTCTTTGAAATTGGCTCAGTTATTTGATATTTATCGTACTGCTGTCCATGAATGAACGCGAATGTCTTTTTCCTATAAATTTTCAGTTTCGTGTTTTCTAATTTTGCATACAATTCATCTTTTAGAACATCATCGATTATCAGGTTTACTCCGGTTTTTTCATCATTGAGCGTCAGTATAACAGAATTCTTCTTGCCAGATAATTTTATTGACCTGTCATTATCGGTCTTTTGAATTTTTTCCTTGCTTAGCCCTTTCACATGGAAGTTATTTCTCAGGTATTCTATCAGTTCACCACTTTCATTGCCGGGAATTTCGTTCCAATCAAACAGAAATTTATTTCCTATGTGCAAACCAGCGTCCACATTCCTTGGGTAATGTCTTCTGTGAACCTCTAACTTTGAATTATCAAGATCAATACAACCCTTTTCTTTTTGCAGGATATTGGCAAGCTCATACAGATCCTGATCGTGATTTCCCACAACATAGACCTTATCGCACTTTAATCCTTGAATAAGCGCAAAAGGTCTTGAACCTTCTTTTATGATATAGCTCCTGTCGCCTTTATCAGGATCCCACTGGTCAATTATATCTCCCAGTAAGATCATTTTTGTAGGGGAATATACCCTCTTTTTGATTTCTATTTGTCCTTCAATTATCAATATGTCCGTTCCACTATCTGGTATGCTCTTTAGCCATTCCAAAAAGCTACAAAACTCGCCGTAATTAGGAACATTGCTCCCTTCCTTATTGCTTCCAAGGTGCGTGTCTGAAACTACGAAATATCTGTCTTTTGGTTCCATATTTATTCCTCTTTAATTTCTCATTTGACCCAAAGGTTCAACATTGCCTAATCTGGCGTCTGAAATACTTTGTTTGTAGGATATTTAACAAATACAAATACCATCACCCATTTAGATAGAGTTTCATCGCCCAATTGCTCCCTCCTTTTTAGAGCAATTATTCGTGAATATCATAATAAACATTTACATGTTCATATTTATATGTATCTAATCTGCGATGAATGTTGAAAACGGGCACGCATAAGATAATAAGATAGTATAGCATCAATAAACAATTGTTTTGATTATTAAAACTATTTATGATTGAAGAGCTAAGAATACCACGCACAGAGCTTGATTTGATCCAGTCTGAACTGGAAGAAAATAAACCTTATGAAGCCTGCGGTGTTCTCATTGGAACTATAGATGGAACGACGGCGCATATCGAAAAAGCCCGACCCATACAAAATGTTAAGCGGACGCATAGAAGTTTTGAGCTTGACCCGAAAGAGCATTATAATGCCTGGAATGAAGCCGAAAAGAACGGCAAGGAAATAGTCGGAGTTTATCACACTCATCCTGTCTCTTCTGCCGTGCCATCACTGTGGGACAGGGAGACGATGCAGAACGATACTTCGGTCTGGCTTATTGCAGGCGCTGATGGGATGCGGGCATATGTGTGGGAAAATGGCTTGAAAACGGTAAAAATAATTCAGACATAGGCGTTCTTCATGGATGGAAACTATTGGAATTAGTTTCCCTGTCGATATTTGAAATTAGTATACATAACATGTAGTCTACATGGCATGTATAGTGAACTTATTTCTTTTCGTTCATACGACTTTATACCATCGCTCTTTCCAGCCCATCCATTGCGATCCCCATAAGCTCTCGCGCTCTCTCCTCTGTTTTTCCCTCTGAAAATATCCGCACTTTTGGCTCTGTCCCGCTGGCTCTTACAAGGAACCAGCCGTCTGTGTAATCTACTCGCAAGCCATCCATATCAGAAGCTTTTTCGTAACCCTTCGGGATTTCCTTCTTTACCCTCTCAAGTATTTTGTCAGTATCTGTACCTGCAGGCAGCGTTTTTGCGTCTTTTATCTGGTGGTATTTAGGATACGTTGCCACAAGTTCTGAAAAAGTCATTTTTTCTTTGGAAAGTATCCCGGCCATTACTCCTGCAAGCATCGGTCCTTCGCGGCTCCATTCGATAAGCACAGAACCATGCTCTTCAAGGCCGACCTGTGCGCTGCATAACATTTTTGCCTGGGCGAGATAGGGCTCGCCAACGGGTGTGTATATCACTTGCGCGCCAAGACTATTTGCTACATCTTTTATTAGATTTGAAAACGCGATCGTAACAGCGATCTTCTTGATTTTATCTTTGCTCTGTCTTAGTAAATGATCGGCAATGATCGCAGCAGTTACATCCCCCTGCACGAATTTCCCATTCTCGTCAATAAATGCAGTCCTGTCCCCGTCACCATCATGCGCCACCCCCATAGCTGCGCCCTCTTTGACCACGAGTTTCTTGAGTTTTTCCAGGTTCGCATCTGTAGGTTCAGGATTTCTCTCCCTGAACATGCCGTCGTATTTACAATTAAATCTCACGACTTCGTATCCAAGCGAAAGAAGCGTTTCAGGCGTCACGGTCGAGGCTGATCCGCCACCGCCATCAACTACTATTTTCAGTGGCGACACCGGAAACAGTTCTTTGACATAGCGCACTATGTGAGCGCGATACCTGTCGCCTGCTCCTGTGTCGTTTAATTTTTTCCCTTTTGTCGCATTTGGTTTTATGTCGCCAAAATATATTTTCTCAAGGGCAAGATCTTCTTCGGGTGAAAAGCCCATCCCGCTTTTGCTCAGGCATTTCATGCCATTATATTCAGGAGGATTATGCGATGCTGTTATCATCACGCCTGCGTCAGCCTGTCTCATCACTTCCAGGGAAAGCGTGTTCGGTGTGATGATACCAAGAGTTAGGGCATTGCAGCCCTGCCCCAATATCCCTTCGATGAGTGCTTCCTCAAGCATGGGAGATGATATCCTTGGGTCTTTTCCTATGGCAATGGTCTTCCCAACGCCTAGATAAGCGGCAAGGGCTGCGCCAATTTGTTTTGCTTTTGGCGCTCCCATCCCTCCATTCACAACGCCTCTGAACCCGAAAGTTCCGAATAATTTTTTCTGTTTTCGGATATTTTTGTATTCATCAAATTTTTTTGTGAATTTTTCGCATGACATGGCTTCAAATTCGTTTTGATTGTATTTTTAATCTTCGCATGAGTCATGAGTCTAGCATGTACTATTTTCTATCTGCGAAAATCTGCGCAATCTGTGGATAAAATTTCCAAAGCTTTTTATCCCTATACCATGTCTTTTGGGGGCTATGAGAGCTGTCATCCCATTTAAGAAAAGCAACGCAAAATCAAGGCTGGGAGCATTGCTTTATGAAAAAGAAAGGGAAGATCTTGCCATGGCAATGCTTGCTGATGTGGCAGGTACGCTCGCAGAGTCTTGTTGTTTTGATGTGATCGATATTTTATCTACGTCACCTGTCTATATTGAAAATACAAATATCGTGTTAATTGAGATGGGTTTGAACGAAGCGCTAAATGAATATCTCAAGAAAATGTCATCACACAACTTAAATGAGCCCATTCTAATAATAATGGCAGACATTCCCCTGGTTTCTAAAAAGAATATACGGGATATTGTCTCGTCCCAGGCTGATATCGTTATCGCTCCTGGAAGAATGGGCGGCACGAATGCAGTATTTATCCGAAACCCCCCAAGTTTCCATGTGGATTATTACGGGGTAAGTTTTCTCAAACACCTTGAGATCGCAAAAGATCTTAGCGTTGAGGTTTTTGATTCATTTAATCTAAGTACCGATATAGATGAAGTGAGCGATCTTGCTGAAGTTCTTATTCATGGGAAAGGGCATTCTAAGGCGTACCTTGAAAAAATTGGCGCAAGCCTGCTTGCGAACAAAGGTCGCGTTGGGGTAGAACTAAAGCGAGAATAAAGTTTGTTTTTCGCATAGTCATGGCAATTTTTAAACAACGAACAAAAACGAACTACGACGAACTTATAATACCAAAAGTTCGTTTCGAGTTCGTCCCAGTTCGTTGTTTTTTATTATATTTTTGGCGGAAAACTATAATATTCCAAACTGCGTTCGCGTGAAGAGCCAAACTTCCCAAGTATCCTTCTGGATGTTTCCCAGGAACTTCGGGCAAAATCTGGAAGCGAACCATGTTCCTTGACCCAGTTCTCAAGAAAAAGGATTGTTTTAGCGTCAGAAGGATAACCGCTTCCGATATCAGCGCCTATTTTTTCCCCCAGTTCTTTCACCAGTGTGTCCCTTCTCACTTTAGCAAGGATCGAAGCTGCTGATACGATAGGATATTTCACATCTGCTTCATGTTCGGAAGTTATGGTTATTTCCCGCGTGTATTTTTTCTTTAAATTTTCTCCGAAGCGCTGAGCGATCACATCTGCTGCGTCCACGAACGCATGATCCGGTCTTAATTCCTCAAGGACTTTCGCAAAGCATACGACCATTATTTCATTCATTGTCATAATCTTTCGCAATTCATCTATCTGGAAAGCGCTAACTTCAAGAACGAAATATTTGTTGGCGATTTTTTTTATATCCCAGGCAAGAACTTCGCGTTTTTTTGGAGTGAGCTTTTTTGAATCTTTCACTCCCAATTTTAATAATGCGCCATTTGCCGCATTGTCCATGAGAACTCCAGCAACGCACATTGGCCCAAGCACGGGGCCTTTTCCCGCTTCATCGATCCCGGATATCATAAATGCCATTTTTTATCCAAGTGTGGAGCGCTTTTATTTAAGAGTTTGGAATGAGAAAATAACAAAAAGGTTTGTATTTATATGAAAAGCTTCCAGTTAGCTAAATATCATGTCAAAAAGGGCCAGCATATTAAGATTCTATGAAGACCTCGCCAGGGATTATGATTGCAGATTCAATAATCCCAGGCTTAATTATATGCGGTCTGTTGAGAAAATGGTTCTTCTTGAAAGCTTAAAATCCGGCATGATCCTCGATATAGGCTGCGGGACAGGGGAGCAGTCATTGTTTTTAGCGAAAAGGGGATATCAGGTCATTGGTGTTGATATATCGCGGGAAATGCTATTAAAAGCGAACGAAAGTGCAAAAGAAGGACAGTTAAAGGATAATCTGTCCCTGGTTCTGGCTTCGGCAGAGGCTCTTCCGTTTCGCGATAAAAGTTTTGAGGGGTTAATTTCGATCTTTGGAGTATTCAATCACATTCCAAAAGCAGAGCATGCTTTCCAGGAGACGCACAGGGTCTTAAAAAGCGGTGGAAGTGCTATCTTTACAGTGGTGAATAGATGGAACCTAACATGGTGGGTCAATGCGCTTTTAAAATTAAAGGTCAGCTGGCTGATATCTTCCCTGAGAAGTAAAGAGTATACAGTAAATGGATTATGGACATATTATTTTACTAAGAATGACTTGAAAAAGCTTCTGGGAAGTATCGGGTACAAGGTAAAAATAGGAAGTATGCTGCTTTTTATCTATCCATTTACTACAAGGAATTTATTATTTTATGAAAAATTGTTCATCGTTTTTGAAGATGCTGTCAGATGGAAAAGCCCATTCAATGGCCTGGGTTATTATCTCCTTGTTAGGTTAGAAAAATGATTTATGGACAAAAAAAAATAAAAAAAAATAAAACCAAACTAAAGTTCTATTTTGCTTTTGGCTGTGGTGCTTTACGGGCTCTTAATTGTTCATTGAACTTTTTTAGTCGATCGGTTTCTGCTTGACCAACTTTTCCCGTTGTTTTAGATGAAGTAGCCATTCAATACACCTCCTGATTGATATTATATTTAATGTAATTTAAATCTTTCTATGGTAATTTTGATGAGAAGTGAAGTGTGCTGATACAAGCGGATTTGGGGTTTCTGGGTGGATTCTCCTCAATTACCGGCCTGTCCTTCCTGTAATCTTTCAATCTCCTTATAATAACTTCAGCCAGGAACAACACCAGCGCTGCAAGCAGGTAAGGCTCTTTCTCACTCTTTGGCTCATTTACCGTGCGCACCGCCTTTTCCTTGATATCCATGAACAGCAGCCCCTGGACATCATCCTCGTTATACACGCTCCCGCCATTTGATTCGATGACCTGGACGAGTTTTTCGTTAAATCCAATTTCTCTGTATTCAAGAGGATAGTTCACCGCAATGCCATATCCTGATATGTCATGGAAATCCCCGGTCTCAAGGTTAATGGAGGTTTCGTATGTTGTCGGACCTGTCCTTGAAAGATCAAGCGGGGCTTTGTCGAGTTGCACCTGCGGAAGCGTATCCGATGTGACAATGACCCTGCCAGCCGTTCCTGCCCATATATCATCAGCTTGTATAACGACCCCACCCGTCGGGCGCGGGTCGCCGATAGCCCAGTTAATCATGGAGGAAATGAGCTGCGAGTTCCTGCCGCTGTAAACTGCGCTTGCCCAGCAGGTGACGGGACTTCCAGAGTAGCAGTTATTTTCATTAGCGCCGTTATCGGTTGTAAATGAAACAACTCGCCCAAGCCCGAAGCCCCATGTTGTGAGGATGGATTTGCCGCGCGTGGTGGCTACAAGACTGTCGGATCTGAGTGAGTAACATCATCTATATTAATCTGTATGGTAATAGCATATAACTATTTATAGTTTTAAAATCCTAATTATCCTGTGCAATATAAAACCATCAGAGAAACTCGAATACTTGCTGATGATGAGGTTATCGACATCTCGGTAACACAAGTACCGATTTCATCTGAAGTTCCTCATGGAGTAAAATACAGTTTCAATTACAGAATTAGAATAAATGAGGAATGGAGGACGCTGATACGTTTCGATAATGCCCATATAATAAAAGGACATCACAAAAGAGATCATTGGCACATGTTTGAAAATGATGTTCAAGAGATAGAATTCAACAGCCCGAAAGAATTGCTTCAAGAGTTAATGAGATTGATAGAAAATAACAGGAGGAAAATCGATGAAATTAAGAGACGTTGAAATTGTAGTTATGAATGACGAAGACTACGGGGAGCATCTGAACCAGTTATTTGAACAGGTAAAGCGAGGGGAGATACATGAGCCAACGCCCCATAAGATAGTGGCGCAAAAAGCGGAAGATATTGGAAAAATATTGACACAAGAGCGCCTGCGATTGCTTGCGATTATCCGGGAAAATAAACCGGAATCCATTAGCGAACTCGCAAGGATGCTCAATCGCAAGGAATCCAATGTGCATAATGATTTGACATTTCTGGAAGGCATCGGTCTCCTTGAACTTAAAGAAGGAAAAAATCACGTCATGAAAATGCCTGTTGTTGATTATGATGCATTGCACATTACGGTTCCACTGCTTGGCAAATCTCGTGCAGCAAATCCAGCATTATGAATGAATTAAAAGCTATCAAGAAAGATTTGGAAATCCTCAAAGATTATATGGCAGATATAGATTGCATCATGACAGAAGAGGATTACCTCGCTTTGAATGAATACCGGAAGGAGAAAGATTCAGATAAACTTGTTTCTCATGAAGATTTAATGATATCCATGGAATTATAATGTTTGATATCAGATATTAAAGCAAGCGTTACCAGCAAAAATATTAAATTCCAGGCGCAGACATGCACCTTGAACTTGTTTTTCTATTCCACCACCTGCGCCATTCCCTTCGGATTCTCCTCAATGACAGGCCTATCCTTCCTGTAATCTTTCAGTCTCCTGATTATGACTTCAGCCAGGAACAACACCAGCGCTGCAAGCAGGTAAGGCTCTTTCTCACTCTTTGGCTCATTTACCGTTCGCACCGCCTTTTCCTTGATATCCATGAACAGCAGCCCCTGGACATCATCCTCGTTATACACGCTCCCGCCATTTGATTCAATGATCTGGACGAGTTTTTCGTTAAACCCAATTTCCCTGTATTCAAGAGGATAGTTCACCGCAATACCATAACCTGAAAGGTCATGGAAATTCTCGGTCTGAGAAGTTTCAAGGTTGATGGAAGTTTCGTATATTGTCGGGCCTGTCCTTGAAAGATCAAGCGGGGCTTTGTCAAGTTGCACCTGAGGCAACGTATCAGATGTGACAATGACCCTGCCTGCTGTTCCCGCCCAGATATCCTCTGCATTTATCACGACTCCTTCCTTCGGGCGCGGGTCACCGATAGCCCAGTTCCAATAAGCTGTTCTAGAAAATCTTATAAGTTAGAATGTACAAAAAGAATATATCATGGAAACTGAAACTGTAACCGAATTAAGAAAGATTCGTACAGATCTGGATATGCTCACGAATCTGTATGCAAAACTTATTGACAGGCTGATCCCAGAAGAAGAACCTGATGAGCAAGACCTCAAAGCAATTCGGGGTAAGGATAAAATAGTTTCAGAATCTGAACTTTTTAAGGCACTGGACGCATGAATTTTGAAATAAATATCAAAGACAAATCTTTTAAATTTATTTCCTCCCTGCAAATAAAGGATAGGGAGCGTCTTAAAGAAGCTATGCTTGTCTTAAAAGAAGACCCTGTTCCCATAAAATCACTTGATATTACCAAACTAAAAGGTGAAAAGAATAAGTATCGCATACGTAAAGGCGAGTTCAGAATTGTTTATGAAATCATATGGGAGCAAAAGCTTATTCTAATCCATAGAATCGATTATAGAGGCAACGTTTACAAGTAAAACCTGGAATCGGCTTATTCTACCACTTGCATCGCTCTCGCCGGATTCTCCTCAATTACCGGCCTGTCCTTCCTGTAATCTTTCAATCTCCTTATAATAACTTCAGCCAGGAACAACACCAGCGCTGCAAGCAGGTAAGGCTCTTTCTCACTCTTTGGCTCATTTACCGTTCGCACCGCCTTTTCCTTGATATCCATGAACAGCAGCCCCTGGACATCATCCTCGTTATACACGCTCCCGCCATTTGATTCAATAACCGAAACGAGTTTTTCATTAAACCCAATTTCCCTGTATTCAAGAGGATAGTTCACAGCAATGCCATATCCTGATATGTCATGGAAATTCTCGGTCTGAGAAGTTTCAAGGTTAATGGAAGTTTCGTATGTTGTAGGACCTGTTCTTGAAAGATCAAGCGGGGCTTTGTCAAGTTGCACCTGAGGCAACGTATCAGATGTGACAATGACCCTGCCCGCTGTTCCCGCCCAAATATCCTCAGCATTTATCACGACCCCTTCTTTCGGGTGCGGGTCGCCGATAGCCCAGTTTATCATGGAGGAGATGAGCTGCTGGTTCTCGCCATAAAATATATTTTGGTTCGGATTTGCTGGGTTACCCCCGTTGTTATCGGTAGTGAATGAAACCACCCTTCCAAGCCCGAATCCCCATGTCGTTAGGATGGGTTTGCCGCGCGTGGTTGCTACAAGCTTGTTAGAGCCGAGTTTTTCCGTGACGTCGTTGTATCCTGATTCTGTGACCGAGGCTGAAATATTGATGTATTTAGTAATGAAATGGCTTGGATCGATCACTGTAAGCGGGTATTCATGGGTGATGATTTCAGGGGTTGCAGTTGGCGTGGGGGTCGTTGAAGGACCTTTCTCTATCTTAGTGCTTGCAAGTTCTTCTGGAAACAGAAGTATTACCTCAGTACCTGCCAATTTTGCCAAATCATCATAATATTTGTTTAGACTGTATATTGTTTCATCGGGTAGTAATATTTGGATTAATTGGATTTTAATATCATCTTTCTTAAGGTCTAAAACTGCATTTTTTGCAGAGGTAAAACCATCTGATATCTTTCCATCGGATATCGTAATTATTTCTTTTGTGCCACTAACCGAATTTAATATTTCCTGTCCAGTCTTTAATCCTTTTTCAAGATCGGTAGGATTATCTCCACCCACAGGCTCGATTGTTCCTATAAACGTTTCGAGTTCTTTTTTATTGGCTTCATTGCCCATAGAAAGTATTTTTGTTTGCCGTGTAATACCACTGAAAGCTACAACTCCAACAAAGCTATCGCTGTTGATGCTCCTTATTATACCAATAGCATTTTTATTTATTAGACCGTTCCTTGTATAAGAACCTCCAGATTCTATTGTGGAGCCAGAAGAATCAATCAAAATAATAACGTTCCTTCCCCCTTCAAATTTTCCCGCTCGTGATATTATGGGCAGCATAGATTCAACCGGGGAATTGTTATAAGAGCCCTTATCATAAGACGAATCGCCCCCTACTACAACAAGCCCCCCTCCATTTCCAACATAATTTCGCAAGGTATCAGCAGGTAACTCACCTGCTCCCTTATTATCAATTATTACGGCTTTGTAGGATGAAAGATCAGATGGCAGCGATGTCATTGTAGTGACATCATACAGGCTTTTTGTAACGGTGTAAAGGGCTGAGGCTGTATCCCCAGTAACCGCCAGTACCTTTGGTTTTGGCACAACGAACACTGATTTATAGAAGACATTGTTAAGTTTGAACCTGTCCTCTCCTGTTGGCGTTATTGTTGCTTTCAACCTGTGCGAACCAAGAGTTGTAAATGTAGCTGTGACAGGAATGACCTTTTCGCGTTCTTTCTGGGTTATGGAGTCACTCTTTGCAGGATTGCCATCAATTTCCACATCAAGCCTGTAACTTATATCAGTTCCAGCCTGCCTGACAACTATGTTGAAGACGTTATCATTCCCGATTATGATATTCTTGGCGCTGGCAATTTCAACACTTGCATCATTGTGCAGGGGTTTCTGTTTTACAGCGAACACTCGTGTACCGGCACGGGAAACAAACGAGATCGCATCGAAGAGATCTTTTCCATAATTGCTGTTGCCGTCTGTGACAAGGACTAAATTATTATTCTCAGACGCGCCTATGACCTCATCGCCGATAGGGGATTTTATTCCTGCGAACTCAGTGAATTTCGTTGTTGTTTTAGACCGTATGGAGTCAAATAATTTATTCCCCATATCCATATTAAATAAGTCCATGCTCAGCGTCTTGTCTGATATGACTGTAATTCTGGGTAAATCATCCCTCACTGTGCTTATTCCCAGTGAATAAGGTGAAGCAAGGGCTATTATCAGGAGGCTCAGGATAACAATTCTTGAGAATATTATCCATTTCGATACTCCTCGCCTGATAGCAAATATCCCTGCAAGGATCAGGGGGCTTATGAGTAAAAGGACAAGCGGATGCTCAAACTGCGGGATGGCAAAATCCATTACAGCCCACCTCCGATTTTCGCAGTTCTATAGCTCAATGAAACGAATTTTGGCCGCGGATGAACGCGGAAAAGAGCAGATAAACGACGATAGAACGCGGATTGCGCGGATGACGCAGATACGCACGGATACGTGTAAATCCGCTTCATTCTTGTTCTACTCTGCGTCTGTACTTTTCGATCTTTGCCTACTTTGCGGTGGGCTGCACCAAAATATCTCCTAACCATCAATCTGCTCCCTCAAACAGCTTCTTATCCTTCTTTATTTCTGTCAATTCCATTTCCAAAAGCTGCTTTTCTCTCTCCAGTTCTTCCTTCAACTCTTCTTCAGATGGTAAATAGAGTTTGTATTTAGAAGCAAAAATGCGATTGTTGTTCTCAAGCAATGTATATTTAACCATCGCTTCGTTTTTATGCGAACAAAGGATCAGCCCGATAGTAGGATTATCGCTTTCTTGTTTCACTTCTTGCTCGAAATAGCGCGCATAAAAGTCCATCTGCCCGATATCCTTATGCGTGAGTTTGCCTATTTTCAGATCAATAAGAAGAAAGCATCTGAGCAAGTAGTTATAAAATACAAGATCAATGTAAAAGTGGTCACCGTCGATGGTAATTCTCTTCTGTCTTGCAACAAACGCAAATCCTTTTCCCAGTTCAAGCAAAAATTCCTGCAATTTGTCCATAAGACCTTGCTCAAGGTCACTCTCCATGAAATCTTTGGATTCTCTCAAATTCAAAAATTCCAGAACATATGGATCTTTTATGATATCCTCTGGTTTCTGGACAACATGACCTTTGATAGATAATTCTTTGACTGTCTCTTTATTTTTGCTCAAAGCAATTCTTTCAAATAATAAACTGTTAATTTGCCTTTCAAGTTCCCTTGTACTCCAGTTATTATCTATACTTTCTATTATATAGAAATGCCTTGCATCATCATTTTCAACTCTAAGAAGCAACCTATAATGTGTCCATGATAATTCTGAACGCAGTGCGTTCACTTTTGGAAAAGTTAAATAGAAACTCCGGATGTGCCACAGATTTCTCTCATTGAATCCCCCCCCATACTCTTTTGTGAGCTTTTTGGAAAGTTCTTTGATAAGTGCCTTCCCATATTCAGCTTTTTCCTTTCCATTCTGCTCTTCCTCCACTATTACCTTTCCAATATTCCAGTATGTCTGAACCATAACGAAGTTAATACTTCGATAAACTGTGTTTCGTGCTGTTTCTAATATTTCTCTTATGCTATGGTAAGTAGAATCTATAGAGGGAATCGTTTCTGATAACTCATTTTTGTCCGATTTAATCATCATTCCATCTCTCCATTTGCATCATTTGCTGGAAATAATGTCAATCCATAACAGAGTACACGCAGAGCACAGAGATTTGCTATTTTGCTCTGTGCCCTATGGAACCTTTGTGGTTTAATCTCCGTGGAATGGAACGAGGAGGCAAAGAGCGCAAAGTATTCTAAATCCGGTAGTACGAGTTCGTTTTGAGTTCGTCGCAGTTCGTTGTTAATTAGTTTCATACCAGCACAGAGGACAATCATAATTCACCCCTCCAGCGCAGGTAATACAATTCAAGGAAAACAAGGAAAATCGCTCCCATTATAAAATAAATATCAAGGTTCTTTGGCTTTCGCACGGTTTCAACAGTATATACCAGTTCCTTCGCTGCTGAAACATTCGAGGTCATAGCGGCAAGACCTCCCGATTCAAGGTTTGACTCCCTTTCATCAAAAAGGTTAACAGCAACGCTTTTCCCCGGAACTTCATAAATGCCCACTTCATCAAATAGCAGCGTGTCAGTTGTCACTTTGTCCCCTGGTGTTTTCACAGATATTGATACAGGAAATTTCATCAGCATTCCAGTCTTTGCATTATACTCAGTCACATCAAGGCTTCCTTTGATCCACTCAAGCAGCTGTTTCCAGAAAATAGGATAGCTGGAACGTGTATGGAAATCATTCCAGACATTCTCGTTTATGGGGTCGTAGATATTCCCCTGCGGGTCAGAAAGACCTGAATATATCACTGTACCCTTCCCGAATTTCCAGTACGCCAGCATTGGTGATTTCTCCTTATCCCCGCTTGTGACAAGAGCAACGGCGCCATTCTTAAGTTGCGCCTTGAAATATTTCTTCACATCGATATTTTCGATGTCTATACCTGCTGTTATTGTAGTCTGGCGGGCGATATTCAGGGACGTTTTATTCCCGAACGATGATAATTCAACAGGCAGCATATCCATATCCTGTAAATCCGCAGATGCTATTATTACAGCCGTCCCTCCGCTGCTGACATGATCTTCCAGTTTCTTGATCGCATCCGGAGAAAGGACCGCGCTCACTATGACGATATTTCCTGACATCGAAGGTATGCTTTTGGGATCTGCCTTTGTCAATTTTGTATTGGGAATAAGACCAAGAGCGACAAGCGATGGAGTTTTTGGATTCTGCGTAATATAGAGAACATCACGCTGCGCCGATGGCGGGATAAATACAAAGGCATTATTATCAACAGCAAGAGCATCCGGGGAATTAATCGAAATTTTGGTAACGCCAGGATTCACATTCAGGTCGCTGACACTGAAATATTCACTTGACTGCGCTTTGACATTGATACTGTTTGAGAGGACATTCTTATCATTAATGGTAACATCGATTTTGACATCTTGATCTGCTTTTTTGAAGTTCTTTATTACTATCTTGTAATCCCCATTGGATTCAAACCAGCCGTTAATGATCCCGATATTATCCGTCCGTCCGCTTACTGTGATGAAATCCACTTTTATCCCATTTGATTCAGCCAGTTTTTTAGCGACAGCCGGGCTGTCACCGCTAGAGCTAATAAAATCAGAAATCACAACGATCCTTCCACCTTCAGGAAGCATCCGCCGTCCCAGGAGAATAGCGCTTGAAAGGTCAACACCTGTGGCTTTTGCTTTTAATTTCGTAAGTGCATCAGAAGCGCTGCTTGATGGTGAATCCTTCATTACCATTACAGGAATGCTCTCGGCAAGAATTATCGTATTTTTGGCGCTCAAGAATTTATTTGCTTCCTCTACTGCTTTCCCGAATCTGCCATCTGACTGCATGCTGGCTGATGCGTCAAGGATTATCACGGTTGAGCCGCCTCCTGCCTCTTCGTTAACAATTATAAATGGCGCAGCGATAGCTAACGAGATGATGATAAGTGCCAGGAGCTGGATCAGGAACAGCGGATCTTTCAGGAATTTCCTGAAAATATTGAGCCGTTTCTTTTTTTCAATGTCCAGAAGGAACATCAGGGACGGGATTTTTAATTTTTTGGCGCGGGGTCTTAGAAGATAAATTATTATTAGGGGAATTATTGAGAGAAGAGCGTAAAGTCCTGCTTCATTTGCGAACTGCATCGGATTTGCGTAAAATGAATCTAAGATAGCCATACTTCTTTTAGTCCTCTATTTACTTTTGCAGGTATAGTCCGCACATTTGATAGATATCTTGCGGTGTCTGTTTGCAGATTTATATATGCCAACTCACACTCTCCGGTTCACAACTTCAAAAATAGCATCAAAAACAGGCTTATCCGTTGTTACAGTATGAAAATCCGCGCCTACTGCATTGCATGTTTCTTTTATCTTCGCATTGTGGTCATTTAGCTTCTTCTGGTATTCAGCGCGAAGCCTTGGGCTTGTGTAAATATCCATTTTCGCATCGGTCTCAAGGTCTATCAATTTTGCTTCGCCGCCAAGATCAAGGTTTTTCTCGATCGGGTCAAGCACCTGAACGAGTAAAAGTTCATTATCCCCAAGCCTGAAGATCGAATTCTTGATCCCCTCTGTATCAGCCATGAAATCTGAAATGACTATGACAAGCGACCTTGATTTTATTACGCTTGCATACTTTTCCATGCAATAATCAAAACGCGTCTGTCCGATAAGCTCGGTGTTGTTGAGAAGGTCTATGGTCTGGGAAAGGTATTTTCTCCCTCGCTTGGGTTTTGTGATACTTATTTCCTCACCAAAAGCCGCAACGCTGAATTTCTCGTTATCTTTTGTTACAAGATAAGCAAATCCCAGAGCCAGCATAGCTGCATAGTTAAACTTATTGCGAAAATCCATGCTTTTGCTTGTGTCAAGCAATATGTGCGTTGTTAAGCTTTTTTCTTCCTCGAATTCCTTGACATAGAGCTTTTCCGTTCTGCCGTACACCTTCCAATCGATCGTTTTAAAATCGTCTCCCTGCGTGTATTCCCGGTAACTTACCGGCTCCATGCCCCTTCCTTTAAGTATGGAGCGGCGGCTTCCGCTATATGCGGTCGAAACGCGCTTTCGCACCATGAATGAGAAGCGGTCAAGTTCTTTGAAGAAGGAAGTGTCTATCATGTAGGTCACTTTTTTGATTAAATATTGTATTAGCTTTATTTAATAAGGCATAGTAAAATGCTGTAGTTTTTTCTTGCATTGATAATATTAGCCGCGGATGAACACAGAACGAAGATAGAGTGTAATAGAACGCGGATTGCACGGATGACGCGGATACGCACGGATACGTGTAAATCCGCGCGATCCGCGTTATAAATCGTGATGCTGCTGCCTTTTCATACGTGGTAACAGGTATGCCCGAGCTTTGCGGTGATTTAGTCAAACTATTTCTTTTATAATCATCAGTGAAATGCTTGATTTTCCGGGTTCTATCCCTCAATGAAACAAATATTAATTCTGAACGCAATGCGTTCACTTTTAGAAAAGTCAAATAGAAACTCCGGATGTGCCACAGATTTCTCTCATCTGATAATCTATTTTTGTCCGATTTCACCATCATGCCACATCCTCCAACAGCTTTGCGATCAGTTCAGGCGCGGGAAGCTGCCCTCTTAACTCTTTAGGCAGGGTTGAAACGATTCGATAAGCTGCCACGCCAATTGGTTTATTCGACTCCCGCAATGCATATTCCACTATCGTCTTATCTTTTGATTTGCACAGGATGATGCCAATAGAGGGATTTTCGTCTTTCATTCTGACAATATCATCCAGAGCAGCAAGATAAAACTGCATCTTGCCCACATACTCAGGGATGAACTCCCCGATCTTGAGTTCCAGCGCAACGAGGCACTTAAGGTAGCGATGATAAAGCAGGAGGTCAATGAAGTATTCCTTCTCGCTGATCTCCAGGCGGTACTGGCTGCCAATAAATGAAAACACCCCGCCCATTTCGCACAGGAACGGCTCGACCTTTGCAAGAGCAGCTCTCTCCAACTGATGCTCGCTGTGCTCATCACCAAGCTCAAGGAAGTCGAAGGTGTACTCATCCTTTATCGCAAGCTTTGCCTGGCTGCTTATTTCTGCAGGTAAGGTTTGCTCAAAATTTGTCTGGTTAAGGATGGTTTTTTCATAGGACTGATTCTCAATCTGGTGTATGAGGATGTTCTTACTCCAGCTGAATTTCCGGGTCATGCGGATGTAGAATTCGCGCTCGAGGTTGTCTTTGCACTTTTCCAAAATGATGTGATTGTGTGTCCAGCCGATTTCTGCCACCAATGGTGGCAGTTTTTGGCTATTCTTATAAGTTAGATAGAAACTGCGTGTTCTCCAGATATTTCGAGATGAAAAACCGCTTATTCCGGGGAACTCAGCCTGCAAATCTTTAGCAAGCTGTTCAACTACCGATTTCCCCCATTTCTCCTCTTTCTGTCGCTCAACGATCATCTGCCCAATGTCCCAGTAGAGCGATATCAGTTCTTTGTTTACCGCTTTTAGCGCCTCATATTGAGCCGATCGGATTCGCTGTTTAATTTCTTTCAGAAGAACAGCATAGTTATTCGAATTAATATCTTTCACAACCACCCCACCTTCCCATTTGCGTCCTTTGCTGGATAAACATTAGAAAAGCGCTGGATTTTCAGATCAACAAATCTGCGTTCATCTGCGTTTATCTGCGGTTTGTCTGTCATATATTTTACAAATTTCATGCTCAATGTATTCGATCACTAATCTTATTTCACATTTTTCAAAATATCTGCGATAACCTGGTCGGTCGTCATGCCTTTGCGCTCGGACTCAAATGTCAGTATAACACGATGCCGCAGCACAGGATATGCCATCGCGTCGATATCTTCCTTACTGACATAATTCCTGCCTCTCATAAGCGCCCTGGCTTTAGCTGCAAGAATAATACCAATCGATGCGCGAGGTGAGGCGCCGTATTCTATGTTTTCATTTTTCCCCCTGGTTGCTTCGACGATCTTTATAGCCCTTATTTTGATATCTTCGGCTATCGGAACATCGCGCGTTAGCCTCTGGAGTTCAAGAACTTCGGCTTTTGAGACCACGCTTCTTACTGCCGGAGTGATATTTTTAGTATATCTGTTCACTATCTCGTTCTCATCTTCAAAAGTTGGGTAATCCATCAATATTTTGAGAAGGAACCTGTCAAGCTGTGCTTCTGGCAGAGGGTATGTACCTTCCATTTCGATCGGGTTTTGCGTGGCAAGAATAAAGAATGGTTTATCCAGCAGATAGGTTTTATTTCCAACTGTCACCTGTTTTTCCTGCATAGCTTCAAGCATGGCGCTCTGGGTCTTGGGTGATGCCCTGTTTATTTCATCAGCAAGAACGATATTGGCAAACACAGGACCGGGTTCAAACCTGTACTGCTTCTTCCCGCCGATATCTTCGATTATATACGTGCCTGTAATATCCGAAGGCATAAGGTCAGGCGTACACTGTATCCTGTTGAATTTAAGGTCAAGCGCCTTTGAAATCGTGCTTATGGTAAGTGTTTTTGCAAGTCCGGGATTGCTTTCCACAAGCGCATGGCTGTTACAGAGAATTGCGATCATCATCTGTTCAACCGCTTCATGCTGCCCTACTACCACTTTCCCTATTTCATCCAGAAGATCTTTGAAGATCCTTGTCGAGCTTGAATAGGTATCATTACTCATGTTTTACCTCTCTCATATTTTACTCCTTTCGACTGCGTATTTATTGATAAGTTGCTTTTCAGTTTCAGATTTTTTCATAAGCATGCTGTAATCAGAAACATTGGAACCCAGGACATCCACGGGGAAAGCCGCTGATTTAATGAACTGGTTGCTGGTCGGATTATAATCGCTGACAGTCGTACCTGTATTATCTCCTGTATATAGTGTAAGATCGATATTCTTCCCTTCAATGGATGCTATCTTTGGCTTTCCGAAAATATCACCGCTTCCTTTTGCGCCGATATTGTTCATATCCTCAGGGCGGCCTGTGATATCTATTAGTCCTGTATTATTCTGGTCTTCGCCCGTGATAGCTTTTGTCACATTGTCCAGGGTATTTTGCGGTATCTGGATTCCCTGGGGATTTAACGAAATATAAGACATCCCCGCAAGGAAAATAATTGTGATCATGATCTTTGAGATAATTATGCCTTTTGACAGCAGCATCGATGGTGAAACAATGGTCATGGATTCTGAAACAAAGGTTTTTAAAGAGTCAACTATTATGTTTGATTCATTACGATTGTCATATGCAGTACTCAGTCTTTCCTTAAGTTCTGGATATTTATTTTCAATCAGCCTGATGATATTTGTTTTTTTGTCTTTTTTGTGAAACAACGTGGAAAAAATTAAAGCAATGATAATAGCAATTGTGGGCGATATGATATTGATCGGTATCGATGAAGGTATTGATGACTTGCTTAAGAGATATTCAAGATTGACGATAATGAAAATAGCATAGATGATACTGAAAATAGCGATCAGGTCAAGAAAAAATGTCAACCTTGTACGACTAAAAAACCCGTCCCTGGTTTTTTGAAGCTTAGCAAGAAAATCTTCCATTCAGTCACCTTCATCGGCTTTATTAGTTTTGATTATATTAATACTTGGTATTCCGCTACCGAAAGGTTTTTCTTTGCTTAGCCTTATTTTGGGTTATTCCCAGAGGCATTGCGAAGCCTACATATACAATGTCGGCAATTAGCACCTGTTGTGCCCAGATAGCTCAGCCTGGGAGAGCGCTGCGCTGAAGACGCAGAAGTCCCCGGTTCAAGTCCGGGTCTGGGCATAGGTTTTATCTTCCTGTGCCTTATCTTTATAACGATAACAAATTAAGACTCTATTTTGATACAATTATTTTCGTATCTTCTCAAAGATTATCTGATCCTCGAACTCGATCCTGAATATCCTGTGGTACGGGATATACACATCCTCGAAATCACCTTGAAGAACAAGGAATGACCTCTCAATATTCTTGATAGTGCTTCCCTCAACTATTTTCACGTCATCGGTCGCACCCCTGTGGATATAGTATGTTTTGCATTTTGCAAGGTCGAATCTCCATTTTATCTCGTTGAAAATATCCCTCGGATGTTTCGAATTGAACATAATAATTCCTTTATATTTTTCTTAAATACCTTAATAAATCTCAAAAAAACATATAAAAAAGTTATTAATTAGATAAGCGGGAAGGGGAGTGGGTGGTATCGTTGAAAAAATGAACCCGCTTATCTAGTTCGTTGTTACACGAACACAGTTATATTATATGGCTGAGAATAAATAGTTATCGCTCAAATCCTGAGAATTTCGATTCCCTTTCCAATTGTCGTTATAAAGGCCTCGCTCTTCACACTATTATCCGCAAAAGCTTTCACCATCGCTTCTGCGATCCTCTCCCTTTCATCCATCCTGCAAACAGCTATCAAAGTAGGTCCTGAACCGCTGATCGTCACTCCGGCAGCACCTGCGATGATTGCGCTTTTCTTAACATCTGCGTATCCTTTGATAAATGTTGAACGCAGTTCCTCTATGACCCTGTTCTCCATGCTCTCCCCGATCAATCGTATATCGCTCTTCATCATTCCAACGACCATGGAAGCGGCATTTCCCGTATTGAATGAAATGTCTGCAAGTGAAAGTTTCTTTGGAAGGATCGCACGGGCTTCACGCGTGCTTACCAGTATATCGGGATGAACTGCTACAATACCAACATTTTCAGGCATCAGGGAAATTATATTCTCTTTATGCACTATAACAAAACCACCATATATCGCAGGAGCGACATTATCGGCATGAGCTGCTCCTGATACTGCTTTTTCACCCTGCGCTGCTATCCGGACAAGCTCTTGCTGTGAAAGCCCCAGGGCAAACATCTCATTTAATGCAAAAGCCATCCCTGCTGCCGGTGCTGCGCTGCTGCCCAGTCCGCTTGAAAGCGGAATACCCCGGTGTATTGTGATCTTGACCGGTGTTTTCAACAGGGATGCAACGATCCCTGCTATGTTCTTTTTCGGGTCTGCAGGTACAAATTGTGATTCCCTCCCAAGAACAACTATTTCAATCCTGTCACTTTTTTCAATATCAATTATATCAAACGGGGTTTCAAGGGCGATGCCAAATACATCAAAACCTGACCCAAGGTTGGCGGAAGTGGCTGGAACTCTTATTTTCAAATGATCCATCATTATCTCTTATAACCAATAGTGCGCAGGAACGTTCTCCTTTCTTCCTTATCTTTTGCGCTTTCCACACCTTTTGGGCTTTCACCATCTATTACACCAAGAATGCCTCTGCCCTGTTCGGTCTGCGCTATGATAACCTCCACACTGTTTGCAGTGGCGCAGAAAATATTGCATACTTCCTGCACGTTCTTAATGGCATTTAATACATTTATGGGATAGCTGTTCCTCATAAAAACAATAAAACTGTGACCGCATCCGATCTCAATTGCATTCTCCTGGGCGGCTTTTATCAACTCATCGTCATTTCCTTCGGTTCTCACAAGGCATTTCCCTGATGCTTCGGAAAAGGCAAGCCCGAATTTAATCCCTGGCGCTGATGAAATGAGCGCTTCATATAGGTCTTCAGCGCTCTTTATAAAATGGGTTTGGCCAAGAATAAGATTCGTGTCCGTCGGTGATATTATCTTAACTGAAATTAACTGCATGGAGCCTATAATAATAATTCGTCCTCTTTTCTCCAGGCAGGATCAACAATACATATGAAAATCAAATCTTTTTTTCCTGTATTTTGAAAAAATTGCGTTGAATTTGGCGGGATATATATGGTATGACCAGCATGCACCCGTTCAATTTCATCATCGATATGCATTAATCCCTCTCCCTCAAGAAGATAGTAAACTTCGGATGTCTTTAATTTATGCGGTCTTGATGTTTGCCCCGGCTTCAAAATTGCATGAGCTAAACTATACCGAATATCAAGATCGGCTTTATCTGGATGTAAAAGCTCACGAAGGATCGAATTATCCCCGGCTGTAAATTCTTCACAATCTTTCAAATCTCTGATAAACATAATCCTAACAAATACTTAAATAAAAATAAAGCTTTTGGAATTCATTCGACCAATTATTTGTGAAGAATGATTTCTGTAATAGGCGTGATATCCTCTTTAGAAAGCGATATCTTTGCTGCAATATGCTTGAATTCAGGGATCCCTTTTCCATCGGTCTCACCTGAAATAAGAGAGTTAGACCACGGGCTGTTCACCATGAAAGCCAATCCGCCAGGTTCATTCTTTTTTGATTCTTTTACTTCCACGACAACGCTTCCATAATTATTAGTTAATTTTACGCGGTCCCCGGATTTAAAAACCATTTTTTGCATGTCATTTTTGCTCATAGTAATGACTGCTGAGAGTTTCTTATAATCCTCGCCAAACCTGTCACGTTCCAGCGCTTCAACCTGGAAGATATCGCGATATGTCGTGATTATGATCTCAAATTCGGGGTTTTTCAGGAATTTTCCAATATCTATGCCCATTATACCGCCTCCATAAATCGTTTCATGATATCTTCATCAGTCAGGTAATTATTTTCAATGATCTTTTTTAGCCCAATTACTTTCCCGTCCATCCTCACGGCGCTTCCTGCTGATTCTACTCCGGATGCAGCGCAAGGGATATTAACGGTCGAAATTCTTGAAGTAAATGTCTGGCATGGATCGATGCAAATGACAGGGATTGAGTCCAGATGACCAATAACGCTGCGGGGAAGACTCAATACAGGATCCGAACCCACAACAACGATTGCATCTATGCTTTTATTCTTTAGCGCTTCAATAATTGCATATTTGTTATCCTGCACTCCCGGCCCTTCAAACTTTATCCTGTTGACAAAACCTGTTTCCTTAAATAGCGCCTCGTTAAAGCCACGCATGTTATAATGACCTACCATGGGCATTATATTGAATCTGGGAAGCATATCGGCAAGTGCAGTTAATATTTCAAAGTCATTTTTTATGGAATACGTAAGTCCAAGGCCAACAAATATTGCCCCGAACTGTGCCTTTTTCAAGATGCTTGCAAGCCCAAGCATATTTTTCGTGTCATATGCCGGCGCTTTTCCGGATAGCGCTTCCATCAAGGCAAGAATAAATTCCCGATCTCCCATAGGGTGTATCCTATAAAAGTGCCCTTTGCATATCTTTGCAGTATTTGATTCCCGTACATCAATGGCTATTGCTAACCTGTCTTCTTCATATCCGCGCTGGCGTGATTCCCCGCGTGGAAAATATGAGAACCGCGACAGATGCCGGGGTTGTGAGTCCTGCGCGTCCGAGCCCCAGTAAACAAGAACGTCTGCTTTGTTCCTGATATCATCAAGGGAACATGTCCTAAACTTTTTCTGGAGAATCTTTTCAATGAGAAGTCCCTGGCAAAATGAAGAGGTGTCATCTATCATTGCATTTATTTTCCTGGCGAGTTGTATCCCTTTTGCCTGGGCTTCACAGGTTGAGTTGTCCATGCCAAAAATCATGGGCGATTTTGCATTCCTGAGGATTTCGACGGCTTTCTTGAGAGAACTTTCAATATCAACTGGTTTTTGATCAATGGATGGAACAAGCCTGTTCGTGCACCCTTTCATTCGTGCAGCTCCTCGCCTGCATGCGTTCCTTATCTCTTTTATCCTGTTAGTCTCAACAACCGCTTCAATATCATCGCATAACAGCGCGCATCCGGTACATGTAATCATTCAAACCACCTACACAAATTCGATAGCGCCTGTGGGGCACGGGTCTATACAGGCATAACATAATACTTTATTTTTCCCAAAGCGGCGGCATTCTTTTATATTTGATGCAACGACTTTCCCCTCTATTACTTTAAAGATCACTTTGTCATTCGTAGGAGCACACCCCATACCTGCGCCATGCGGGTCATTCGCCACGTCAACCGGGCATGCTACGACACAATTCCCGCAACCAGTACACAATTCAGTATGTACGATCATTCCCGTTTCCTGCGCCCCTGCTGAAGGTAAGAGAAGTGATTCAAGCTTCTCTTTTTGCTGTTTGAAATTATCTTCCAAAAGGGGTGTACATTCAACCACCAACTTTTTTCTTCCCAGCAATGAAACCGCAAAAGCCATACATGTTGATTCCCCGCACTTCTTGCAGTTGGTTTTCGGTAAGAGCTGGTAAATCTCCATTACTGTGACCATATTTGGGGAATTAAGCTTAATACTGGATAAAGTTATCTTTTAACAGATGACTGGAAATAAGAGTGAAGTCCACGAAAATGATAATGCGAGGGATGGGATTTGAACCCACGAACTCCTTCGAGATTAGCCCCTGAAGCTAACGCCTTTGACCGGACTGGGCGACCCTCGCAAATGTGTTTTTAGGACAGCAATTTAAGCAGCAATGCCTTCTGGATATGCAACCTGTTCTCAGCCTGGTCAAATACAGCCGAGTTTGGACCGTCAACAACTTCTGCTGTTATTTCTTCGCCCCTGTGGGCTGGAAGACAGTGAAGTACCATCACATCATGCTTAGCTTGTTCTAAAAGCTTGCTGTTGATCTGGTAGGGTTTGAAGTCGCGAAGTCTCTGGTCATACTCTTCTTCATCACCCATTGAGACCCATACATCAGTGGAGAGAATATCTGCCTTCTTTGCAGCTTTTAACGGATCTTTTACGATATTGACCGTTCCCCCAAGTTCCCTTGCTTTACTCACAATTTGCTCGTTCGGCTCATACCCTTCGGGACATGCAACTGTCATTTTCATACCTGTAATGGCGCATGCTAGCATTGCAGAATTACACACGTTATTGCCATCCCCGATCCATGCAAAATTAAGCCCCTTGAATTTTCCTTTGTACTCGCGAATAGTCAGGAGGTCAGCAAGAAGCTGGCAGGGGTGTTCGAGGTCTGATAAACCGTTGATCACCGGTATCGTGCCATTTTCTGCAAGTTCAGTGACTGTTTCGTGTTTATAAACCCGCGCCATAATGGCATGGACATATCGCGACATCACGCGCGCTGTATCCGCGACAGATTCACCCCGACCGAGCTGAACATCCTTAAAATTAAGATATATCGCATGTCCCCCAAGTTCGGTCATTGCCACTTCAAAAGAGATCCTTGTGCGGGTTGAGGATTTCTCAAAAAGCATTGCAAGTGTTTTGTTTTTCAATTCATCGGTTGTTTTCCCGCGTTTGCGTTTTTCTTTTAGATCAGAAGCTGTATCAAGTAAATTAATAATATCCGAATACGATAGATCAGCGATAGATAATAAATGAGATGACAAAACCAGGAAACTCCTTTTTTACTTTTCTAATCCATAATTGTAGATACTTATTTAAATTACTTTTCCATAAAAAAGAGGAAACTTAAATAATACATGATTCGTAATAAGGCAGGAATGCTAAAAGAGGAAATCTGGATCGAGAAATATCGCCCCAAAAAGCTTGAAGATGTGGTAGGGCAGGTTGAAGTAGTTAAGCGTCTTAAATCATATATTCAGGCCAGGAACCTTCCGCACCTTCTTTTCTCAGGACCCCCGGGCGTGGGAAAAACAGCCTGCGCGATATGCGTGGCCAGGGAGCTTTTTGGTGAGGGCTGGACAAATAATTTCACTGAACTGAACGCCAGCGACGAGCGTGGAATTGATGTTGTCAGGACAAAGATAAAGAACTTTGCAAGGACGTCCCCTCTTGGGGAGGCAGAATTCAAGATAATATTTTTAGATGAGGCAGATGCGCTTACTTCAGACGCACAGTCCGCTCTTAGAAGGACAATGGAAAAATACACAAGTTCCTGTCGTTTCATAATGTCCTGCAATTATTCTTCTAAAATAATCGAGCCCATACAGTCAAGATGCGCTGTTTACAGGTTCAAACCAATATCAAGCGCGGCTGTTGATGAAAGGATAATGCATATTGCCAAAATTGAAGGGATTACATTAACAGACGACGGCCTTGAAGCCATACGATATGTAGCGGCCGGGGATATGCGCCGCGCTATCAATGCACTGCAGGCGGCTGCACTGCTTGATAAGACCGTTAACATGGATGCGATTTATAAAACCACATCCACCGCAAAACCTGAAGAGATCATCGATTTGATAAAACTTGCACTTGATGGGAATTTCATGAAAGCCAGGGCTCAACTTGATTATCTTTTGATCGAGCAGGGGCTTTCAGGCGAGGATATCATAGGCCAGATATACCGGGCAATGTTCGATATGACAATTCCTGATAAGCTAAAAGTTGATCTGATAGACAGAATCGGCGAGATCGATTTCAGGATTGCAGAAGGCGCAAATGAACGAATACAACTAGAGGCGCTGATAGCGCATTTTATCCTTTGCGGCGCGAATAAGAAATAACGATTGTTGCCTTCATCCTTTCTTTAATAAAAATGTAACCTGAATTCAGGTGTTAAAATTCCTTTTTTAAGACGTTTGCCTGCGGTGTTTCAGGTACTCGACCACTGGTGGTATTAACGAGATTATGATAATGGCGAAGATAAACATAGTAAAGTTCTCTTTGACAAATGGAATATTACCAAAGTAATACCCACCAAGGATAAAGGCAGATATCCAGGCGATCCCTCCCATGATGTTATAGGTAGCAAAACTCCAGTAGTTCATTTTTCCGACACCTGCTAAAAAAGGAGCGTATGTCCGGATTATTGGAACAAATCTGGCTATGATTATAGTTTTTCCTCCATATTTTTCATAGAACCTGTGCGTTCGTTCCATGTATTCCCTTTTAACAAAAAAAATACTTTTATTTTCGAATCTTGTTCCAAGATACTTCCCGATCCAGTAATTCAATGAGTCTCCTGCCACAGCAGCGATACCCAGAAGTCCTAATAACCACCATATATCAAGAGTACCGGCGGCAGCAAATGCGCCCACGACAAACAGAAGTGAATCACCAGGCAAAAACGGCGTCACCACAAGGCCTGTTTCACAAAAAATTATTAAGAAAAGGATAAGATAAGTCCAGGCTCCGTAATCCTGGATAACAAGTTTCAGATTATCGTCAAGATGAAGTAAAATTTGAATGAAATTAGTAAGTATTTCCATAATACCGCCAGAGACGCGAAGCAGTAAGATGTATGGATATCATATTAATTTTGTGTATTCGTTGTTTTGAGTATGGGAATAAATATCTTCAATGGAATATAGTTTCTTCAAAACATTTATCCTTTTATAAAACAATTAAAGGATGCTACAAAGAGAGATCATCCATGGGAAAAAGAATTCGTATTATTAATGAACCTTCTGATATAGTTCCGCTTTTGCGTGCTTTTGGCACCGAATCCCACAAGAAAGTATTTGATTGTCTGCAAACCGGTTGGAAAACCGATGAAGAAATCGAAAAAGAAGTTAACTTCAAGCCTGAAGAAAGCCTCTTGGTCTTGAAAAAAAGCGGATTCGTGGAAAGCAAATGGAGAATGCCGCAGCCCGGTAAAACACCTGAAAAAGAATATCATTCATCTTATTCCAGGGTACAGGTAAATTTTGAGTGCTCAGTCGAAGATCTATCTGACATGATAATGGTCACATTCAAAAGCGATAATGATTTAAGATCTTATCTTGATCAAATTGAAAAGGAAGTAAAAGCAGGCAACCAGTCAATGAATGGCCTCCAGAGGGTTATTGATAAGAGTATTATGTTCATTCGCGCCGTATCAAGACGTTCTTCGATCCTGACAGTAAAAGGACAGAGGATCGAAATATTCGGGGAAACCGAATGATACTTCGCAGTAAAAAAGAAATAACCAAATTCCAGATACTTGTTGAGATCGCGGGACACCAGCCCGATGTTATGCAGAAAGAAATTGCCCACAGGATAGGCATAACGCCGCAAGCTGTATCAGAGTATATCAAAGACCTTGTTTCAGAAGGATATTTAGTTTCAGATGGGCGCATGCGCTATCGTATTACCAAGAACGGTGTTGAGTGGGTGCTTGAAAGGGCCATAGAACTTAAGAAATACGCGCGTTTTGTTATGGAAGATATAGTGAGCCATGTATCTATAGCTACTGCTATTGCAAGAAAAAAGTTCAAAAGGGGAGATGCGGTATCGCTAATGATGGAGAATGGTCTATTATATGCAGGTACGGACGGGGATGTTACTGGAATTACTACTGCGGATAGAGATGTGGGGGAGGATGTGGGAGTGACTGATCTGAAAGGAATGATAAGTTTTCCACAGGTCAATATAACTATATGTAAAGTGCCGCGTGTTGAAAAAGGAGGCTCCCGAAGCGTTGATCTTGAGATGCTAAAGAGTATATCCATTGATAAACCTTATATCGCCGCCATAGGTGTCGAAGCTCTCATTTCTCTTCGCAAAATTAGCATCCAACCTAATATTCTGTTCGGGGCAAAAGAATCGGTGGTTGAAGCGGCTTTTCATGGTCTGTCTTCACTTGTTGTTTCTGTGGATGAGGAAGTTCCGAGTCTGCTTAACCGGCTTGAAGCTGAAGGTTTAAACTATGAGGTCGTGGATTTGAGCAAATAGATGGTTTTTTATCTTTTATTATCTTATAACTCATATTCCATCGGTCTGAAGGAGGCTTTATGGAGATTGAATATGCGCCTCATGTAGAAGAAATAAAAAAGGCGCTTGATAACGAAATAGATGAAGTCAGCATAATAGCGGAATTAAAAAAACTGCTCCAATTCAGGGTGCCGTTAAGCGAAGCAAAAAGAAGCCTTATAAAAAAATATGGCGGAGCCGAGAAAAGCATTGTAAGGAAACTTAACGAGATCAAAATAGGAGATCATAATATAGAGGTCACAGCCGAAGTCCTTGAGGTCATACAAAAAACCATCAATATAAAAAATATTGAAAAAATTGTTTTCACAGGCAATTTAAGAGATGAGACCGCAGTAAGAAGTTTTTCAGCCTGGTCTGATCACGACCTGAAAGTTGGAGATGTAATTAACATAACCGGGGCTTATGTCAGGAACTGGCAGGAGCGACCAGAGATAAATTTTTCGCCGCGAGCAAAGGTCACAAAGCTTTCTACAAGATTACAGGCGCCGGAAGAGAGCGCACTTCGAAAGCTTTCAGAATTCAAAGACGGCGACATAAATGTTCATACTGAGTTCACGATCCTGAGTATTGATTTCCATGACATTAATACAAAGGACGGAACTAAAAAAATAATTAGCGGGATCATTGCGGATGAAGAGACTAAACTTCCCTTAACTTCATGGGTCATTTATCCGGAACTCGAAGCGGGAAACACCATCGAGATAAAAAACGGGTATGTGCGCTCCTTCAGGGGGATTCCGAATTTGAATATTAATGAAGGCAGCAAAATAACAAAGATTTTGCGAAATATCGAATTCAGGGAAACAGTGGGGTCAAGGATAGAAGATTTAATCGAGAAAGACGGCGCTTATGATATCGTTGTGGAAGGGAATATTCTTTCCATCAGGCCTGGTTCAGGTCTTATCAATCGATGCCCCAGGTGTTCGCGTGTCATCCAGAAAGGCATGTGCAGGGCTCATGGCAAAGTGGAAGACAAAGCAGATATGCGTATCAAAGCCATAATTGATGATGGTACAGGCGCGATGACACTTGTTCTTGATTCAAGGCTAACCCATAAGATATGTGGAATTGGTATCGAAGAAGCGATAAACCTGGCAAGAATCGCAATGTCGCAAAAAGCAGTGGAAGAAGAGATAAAACGAAAACTCCAGGGCCGAAGATTCGCTGCAAGAGGCAATATGTCAAAAGGCGAGTTTGGAATTACGCTTGTAGCTAACGATGTCTGGGAACCTCTCGAAACTTTGCAGGATAAAGCAAAGAAGCTTCTGGGGAGGCTGGCGGATTAATATGGAAAAGAACGAAAAAATAATGGACAGGGAGATCGCATGGCGAATTTTTGCTCATGAATTCAACATATCGAACCTTCATATCAGTGAAGGAGATGAGCGGGCGCCAAATTATATTATTACACCTACTGGTGTAAAATGCAACCGCCTCTTTATTATCGGAGTCATTACCGAGGTTGAAAATATAGGAAAAGATAATAACCTCTGGAGAGCGCGCATAGCTGACCCTACAGGAGTATTTACGTTATATGCAGGCCAGTACCAACCTGAAGCGGCTATATTTTTATCAGGATTGGAGGTTCCCGCATATGTTGCACTTGTTGGCAAAGCCAGGAAATACGAACCCGAAGACGGTAACGTGTACCTATCTGTAAGACCGGAAGAGATCAATGCTGCTGATGAAAAGCAAAGGGATGTGTGGATAATAGAAACAGCAGAAAGAACGCTTGAGCGCATCAAAATAATGGAAGATGCACTGGATTCGGCCCTTTCGGGAACACAATTGCAGGAATTCCTGGAAAAGAAAGTGAAAAACGCTGCTCTTATAAATGGAGTAGCGCATGCTATAAAGCATTATAAGAACCTGGATCGGATCCTTCCCGAACTTAAGAATTCACTGGTACATGCTGTTAAAACGGTTATATCAGATAATATAGATTCACCAAAATCGATGTCTTACGAACAAAAACCAGTGGAAACAGACATTACAGAAGAGCTTGAAGAGAGTACAGACGCTAAAGAGTTAAAGGAAATTGAAAAAGTAATAGACGCTGCAGAGCCACAACCCCCTGTTCAGACAAATGAAGAGCCACCTAAACCTGAGCCAAAAGAAATAATCGCTGACATCATTGACCGGCTTGATATTGGTAAAGGCACATCTTTTTCAGGTGTGATCGAAACTGCACAAAAAGCTGGCATAGAAGCAGAAATCGCGGAATCAGCCATCAAAGAACTTATGGATGAAGGGCGATGCTATGAACCCAAGATCGGCACGCTCAGGAAGGTTTGAATTGTTTTTATTGTGACATTTTCAATTTATATTTGCAAATTAAAACAATCTCAAAACGCGATTATGCGCAGTCGCATTATCGCCCAACCTCCCGATTTAACTATCGCGCACGTTGTCCGGCGCGATAGTTAAATTGGCGCTCTATCCAAAATAACTATAAACTACCAAGCAGGGCTTAACCTTTGTTTACGCGCTCATGGCTTCGACGAAAAGCACTCATCCGTTTCGCAGCGAAGCGCGAAACGCGAAACGGGGGCGTTCGTCCGGCGTGTTTGTTTATTATTAACACTTGAACAACTCGACAACATCCTCATTTAACCTATTTTTCTGGTCGTTCTTCATCGTGACTCTCAAACATCTTTCCGACGGCTCGACTCATATACAATAATTGACTGTTGATATCGGTGGATGGATTTTATGAGAGTGGTGTACATGAGATAATTTGATATGTCTTAAGTTAAATAATGATAATACAAACTGAGGAAAATGTTTAAATCTATTTCAATAAAAAACTTTAGGGGAATAAAGAAGTTAGATATCGAAGATCTTAATAAGATCAATATCTTTGTTGGCGATAATTCTTCTGGTAAGACAGCTATTCTCGATGCTGTTTATGTTTTGACAAATCCAAACAATCCTAACTTAGCAGTGAAAACAAATGAGTTCAGGAATCTTTCTCCAAACGCCAATTCCTCTTTGAGAACTTTTTTTTATAACTTTGATTTTAATAATATAATTGAACTTCTAACAGAAACGGATGGAGATAAAGTCAAAGTATCGATAAGACCAAAATTTGGAATTAGGCGGATCGTCAGGAGGATCGTCCCTCCAGAGAAACAGCCAAACAGTGAGATCGATACCATTAGAAATGCTGGAATTAAATCCGTTACTGGTTTAATTTTAGATTTTGAAGTCAATAAAATAAACTATTCTTCTGAAATTCAATTAGGAATTAAACCTACAGTAAAAATAGATCAGAGATTTCAAGAACAGCTTAATGGCAATTACTTCAATAATAATGTATTTGCAAATGAGCTTGATATAGCAAGTCAATTTGATACTGTTAACCAAGAGATTGGGAAAGAAATTATTATTAATTTTCTTAAGCAATTTAAACCGCAAATTTTAGATATGGAACTTGATAGTTTTGGTAAACTACTTGTTAAAGATGCATCCTTTGATAAAAGAGTTCATTTAAACACCTATGGTGACGGGATGATTAGGGGCTTACACATACTTTTGGACATTCTAGTTAAAAAGACTGGTATTACATTAATTGATGAAATAGAAAATGGGTTGCACTGGTCAAAACAAGAAATTGTATGGAAATTCATTCATAAAATTGTACTTGAACGAAATCAACAATTATTTGTTACAACTCATTCAAGAGAAATGGTGGAGCATTTATATCAAGCGGCAAAAAAAGAAAATTTCTTAGAATCTATACAGGTATATAGATTACAGAAGGTAGATGGTGCGATTAAATTGGCGCTATACGATGCTGAAAAATTAGAATTTGCGCTTATCCATGGTGAAGAATTTCGATAATATGTCAACGTATCAAACAGTTTTAGTATGCGAAAGCACGGCAAATGGCACAGATAAAAGACTCATTGAAAAGCTCATAATAAACCATTCATTGCTTCCAAACGACACCTTTTGTATAGAGACAAGGCAACCTGGGGACATTAAAACAATAATAGGGTTTATAAAATTAACCTTAAAAGTTCAGCAGTATATCGTATCTAAAGAAACGAAGAATGTTTTGGTTATTGTTGATGCTGACGAACACCCAGAACGAAGATTTCAAGAAATAAAAACGTCTTTTGACACACAAATTTTTGAAGTACAAGAGTCAATCGGAGCGCAATTTCCTAGAGATAATACAAAGATCAATGTGGGAATTTATCTTTTACCTGATAACTCCCACAAAGGAAGTCTTGAAACGCTAGGGCTTAAAGTTTTGCACCATGACCATCTCACTTCAAAACTTGGGTGCATTGATTATTATATGCAAAGTCTTGGGAGCATTGATGGGGACATTACTGAAAATAACAAGTCAAAGGCTAAATTTAGAATTTTTATTGCAACTCCGAAACCAGATAGATATGTTGATAGCATTATTGATTCGATAGATTTTAATTCTGAAGAATTTAATAACCTTAAGGAGTTTATCAGACAGGTAAATAGCACCCGTCAACTACATACCATTTAATTCTTTTATAACTAAGCTTTGCACTCAAAGTACTGTTTCTGACCGACTTTAGGTGCAAGTGCCTCTTTGAGTTCAAGACTTTCATGAAAGAAAGGATAAAATTGTGTTGCATATTGACAACCTACCAACATGAATTGTAATGGTCTTTTTTTTATCAATCGTTATATCTATAACCACAACCTGAAATAACACCATAAATGACCGCCACTCCCATTCTCAACGAACCCGCTCTTGTCATTGAGAACTCTATCAAGGTTCTTGTGATCGCAGATGTTCACCTTGGCATAGAATGGGAGCTTTATCACAGGGGTTTCTCGATCCCAAGCCAGGTGGAAAAAAGAAAGAAGCGCATGCTGGATTATATTATGTCCGTAAAACCAGACCGGATCGTGCTTCTTGGCGACATAAAGCATAATGTGCCACGGACATCATGGCAGGAAAAAAAGGAAGTCCCGGATTTTCTAAAAACCCTGGCGGCTCACGCGCCTGTTGATATCGTGCCAGGGAATCATGATGGGGGTATCGAGGAGCTTGTACCGGAAAACGTCACGGTTCATGGGACGAGAGGTTTTGTGCTTGACGGCGTTGGTTATTTTCACGGTCATACCTGGCCTGATATGGAGTTATTGTCAACCGGGCAGGTTGTCATGTCACATAACCACCCTACGGTCAGGCTTAAGGATACTCTTGGGCATGCTGTTTCTGAGCAGGTGTGGATCAAGACCCGGTTTATTGAGAAAGCCATTAAGGAATATTTTGGCGATATTATATGGTCAGACCCGGAAGTCATCATAATGCCGGCATTTAACGAATTGTGCGGGGGGATACCATTTAATGAATCAATCCATGAGGATTTACTTGGCCCGGTTTTTGCAAACCATGCAATAGAGCTTGAAAAAGCATCTGTCGTCCTGCTTGACGGGACAAACCTGGGTACTATTGGGAACATCAAGAAACTGGGGATAACAGGAGGGAGACCGAAAAATTATGCCAAACGCCCCCAAAAAGCACATTAGCATCGAAAGATTAAAATAATACTAAGTTCTAATATATAATAGAGTCAATATGAAAAATCTTAAAATCAAACAGCTTGATAAAAAAGGTGAAGAGATAGCAGATGCACTTATGTCCTTGGGTTTGAGCAGGAATATTTCCATGTCGCTTGCATTTCTTCAAAATATGAATACAGCCACATCCCTTGACCTTGAAAGGTCAGCCAGGTTACGCCAGCCAGAAGTAAGTATTGCTATGAGAGAATTAAAGGAACGTGACTGGGTGGACGAGCGGGAAGAGAAAAAGCCAGGGAAAGGCAGACCATTCAAAATATATACGCTTAAAGTCGGGTTTGATGAAATTGTAGCCCAACTTGAGAAGGAACAGAAGAAAGTGATTGAAGAGTCACAAAAGAAGATCAAACGGTTAAAAGAGCTGGGGAAATAACCTCTAAAAAGGTGACGGTTTCAATTTAAGATAAAAAGTGCATGTTAACTCTTGGAATCGTCAACACGTATGATAAAATAAAGATCCATGAAGCTCATTACCGCAGCATTGCAAGGGCGGCGCCGATCGCAAGTGCTTTTGGTTTTAATCTTGCTCTTTTTGATTATCCTTTTAAACTGAATGCAGAAGAACTTGTGGATTTCGTAAAAGACAAAACAACCATTGGCAGCTCCGGAAAATATCTCGTTGAGCTTTTCAGTTCGGGCAGGTTCCATGTGTTTGATCTGCCCGAAAAAGGATTCCAGCCGCAGTTTGGCTCGCCTGTGGTCACGACTTCAAAACCTGACCGCAAAAAGGAAATCAATATCGCTGCTCTTGTGGAAAACATTAATAAGAAAAAATCATTTCTATTCCTCATAGGGTTAGGTCATAAAGGTCTCCCAAAAGAACTTTTCGAGATGGCACAATATCATCTCGATATAACCTCAAAAGGAGTTTCACTTGAAACCTGCACGGCAATAGGCGCTGTTCCAGCACTTATCTCAGGATGCCTGGAAAGTTATAATATTAAAAATAGCAATCAGCAATATTTATGATTACAAACAACAACCTAAGCAAGACATAGAGGTCTAAATGAAAAATAAAATAATAGTTACCGGAGGAGCAGGTTTCATTGGAAGCCATCTGGTCGATAAATTGATCGCAGGTGGAAATGAAGTAACAGTTATCGATAACCTGAGTTCCGGGAAAATGGAGTTCATAGAACATCACGATCAGGATCCAAAATTCAAATTAATAAAACTCGATATGCTGGAACTTGAAAAATTAAAACATGCGATCAAAGGGGCTGACATGGTCTATCATCTTGCTGCAAATCCTGATGTTCGTCTGGGCGAGCAGAACACAAGGGTTCATCTTGAGCAGAACATAATCGCTACTTACAACCTGCTTGAAGCGATGCGGATGAATAAACAGCAAAAGATCGTATTCACATCAACATCTACAGTATATGGCGAAGCAACCATTATTCCCACGCCTGAAAATTATGGGCCGCTTATTCCGATATCATTGTACGGCGCATCGAAACTTGCCTGTGAAGCGCTCATAACCTCATATTGTCATACATTTGAGATGAGATCATGGATATTCCGTTTTGCAAATATCGTGGGCGAGCGGGGAACTCACGGAATAATCGTTGATTTTATCAACAAATTGAAGAAAAACCCGAAGGCTCTTGAAATACTTGGCGACGGGCAGCAGCGAAAATCATATATCCATGTTTCAGATTGTATAGATGGCATCCTGTTCGCAGTAAACAACAGCGATGAAATGGCAAATATATTCAATATCGGTTCTACTGACACGATCAATTCGACCGAAATTGGTGAATTGATAGTGAAAGAAATGGGGCTGCATGATGTTAAATTCACTTATACGGGCGGAAATCGCGGCTGGAAAGGCGATGTGCCCAAAATGCTTCTTTCCATTGAGAAATTGCAGAAGCTTGGCTGGAATCCCTCACATAATTCAAAAAGCAGCGTAATTGCTGCGACAAGAAGTACACTGGAAAAACGATAATGGCAACTATATTCTGTCCAAAATGCGGTGAAGATACCGATGTCTTTTATGATAACGTATGCAAGCAGTGCTTTATACAAAACAGGACATTGATAAAATGCGCTCAGGTCCTTTATACACGCATATGTGCGACCTGCGGCTCGGTATTCAAGAGAGGAAAATGGTCTTCAGGAGAAGATGAAGAAAAAACGATCATGGAATGTGTTAACGGATCGCTTGAACATGACTCGCAAGCCCATAATGTGAAATTGGATTTTACACTAAAACCGATGGATTATTCAAGATACAGAGTGCATATAGAAGGAAGCGGGAAGATCAAAAACGCCCCCATTGAAGTTACACTTGATACGGAAGTGAGAATAAGCCGGGAGACATGTGATACATGCAGCAGGATAGCCGGTGGTTATTTTGAAGGCATTGTCCAGATACGCGCAGATAAGCGCATCCCATCGGCCGAAGAATTAGGTAAATGCACACAGATCGCCGAAGATGTCGCATCGCGCTGTCGAGTTAAGGGGGACAGGCTTGCGTTCATTGCGAACACGCTTGAGCTTGATGAGGGCGTTGATTATTATGTCGGTGCGATGAAACTTGGAAAACAGATATGCAGGGCAATAATTGATACTTATGGGGGGAAATTCCTGGAATCCCCAAAACTTGTTGGCCAGAAGAACGGCGTAGATCTTTACCGCATAACATTTGCTCTTCGCCTTCCGGAATTCATCCGGGGGGATATAATCAGCGTTGGTGATAAAGTCATTGAAGTCCAGAACTGTGGAAAACATGTAACCGGGATTGATCTTGAAACCGGAAAAAGGTTCATGGAGAATTTCAATGACCTGATAGAAGTGAAAAAATTGGGCCGGAAACAGGATGCGGTTCCAGCAGTGCTCGTTGCGGATGAAAAGATATCAATACAGGTTCTTGATCCTGATACCTATGAAACGATCACCATCAAACGACCTGAATTCCTGAGCGCAGAGCAGGGAAATGAGGTTAAGATCGTTAAAACTGCCAGAGGAATATTTGTGGTGCCGTGAAAGACTTTATGCGTAATTTTATATATACTTAAAGTATATGACTCCTCATGGATACCTCGCTGCTTCATAAGGAAAATGCGCCGGTAAATTATAAATGCGCAATATTGACCATAAGCACCTCTCGATATGAAAAATATGGGAAAATAGATCGCCCTGAGCGCGCCGAGGATGTATCCGGAAAACTCATATTGGGGATGGTACAGGTCAAAGGCGGCAAGATATCAGGTTATGAATTGATCCCCGATAATATGGAAATGATAAGGGACGCCTTTAAAAGTTCATTATATTCAGACGCTGACGTAATAATTTCAAGCGGAGGAACGGGTATTTCGCCGGCGGATGTAACGATAGAATCTGTTACACCGTTAATAGAAAAAGAAATGCCAGGATTTGGCGAGCTCTTCAGGTCAAAAAGCATCGAGCAGATTGGAAATTCCATAATGCTTACAAGAGCGCTTGCAGGGATTGCCCGTGGTAAAGTTATTTTTTGTCTCCCAGGTTCGCCTAATGCTGTAAAACTGGCACTTGAAATTATCCTTCCTGAAATGGGGCATATCCTGAAACATGTGAAGGGAAATTGAAGGAAAATTGAATGGAATATAAGTGGAAGGCGATGGCGGTTGTCTGGATAGGGATATTTATGGCTACCCTTGACGGGAGCATCGTGAATGTCGCTCTTCCCACGCTTACCGATTTTTTTAAAACGGATATAACCACTATCGAATGGGTCGTGATGGCATATCTCCTGACCATAACAAGCCTGCTCCTGAGCCTTGGAAGGATATCGGACATGATCGGCAGGAAAATAATTTTTGCAGGAGGACTTGCTGTTTTCACGTTGGGTTCTGGATTGTGTGCGTTTTCAACGACGGAGGGGCAGCTCATACTTTTCCGGATATTCCAGGGAATAGGCGCAGCCATGTTGATGGCGACAGGAGTTGCGATAATAACACATACATTCCCTCCCCGTGAAAGAGGAAGAGCTATGGGATTGATCGGAACGGTCGTAGCAATAGGTTCGATGACCGGACCTGTACTGGGTGGTTTCCTGATCCAGAGAGTTGGATGGCAATATATATTCCTCATAAATATCCCTGTGGGGATAGTGGGTACGATCATGGCGCTCAAAGTGCTTAATAATGATGACAAAAGTAAAGGCCAGGAATTTGACATTCCTGGTGCCTTCACACTGTTCGTCAGCCTGATCTCATTACTGCTTGCATTAAGTGAGGGCCAGGAAAAGGGCTGGAGCTCAAGCTTCATTATATTCTTGTTTGTATCATCTCTGGTCTTTTTTATCCTCTTTGTTACCATTGAAGTCAGGGCAAAGCAGCCAGTTCTTGATCTTCGCCATTTCAGGAACAGGCAGTTCGCGGCAGCCAACATCAGCGCTCTTATAAGTTTCATGGCAATGTATAGCGTCATACTTTTGATGCCCTTTTATTTACAGGATGAACTTAAATATTCACCGCAGGAAGTAGGTCTTGTTTTCATGGCAGTGCCTCTTGTAATGTTGGTAGTATCGCCCTTAAGCGGCTGGTTATCTGACCGTACGAATTCGCATGTGCTAAGTTCAATAGGGATAGGCATCGCAACATTATCCATCCTCTCCCTTGGAGATCTGAATGATAATTCAAGTTTTATGGATGTCGCACTTTCGCTTTCGCTTCTTGGTCTTGGCATGGGGCTTTTCCAGCCACCAAACAATAGCATAATTATGGGTTCGCTCCCAAAGGAACAACTGGGAATAGCGGCAGGGATCATGGGAACGATGAGGAATGTGGGTATGGTCATTGGCGTTGCGGTTTCCGGGGCTGTTTTCTCGAATAGGTATGTTTTATATGGAAATAACGTGAACTCATTCCTGCCAGCGTTCCATGATACATTCATTGTTTCTGCGATCATTTGTGGAATTGCCGTAGTGGTTTCGCTTGTGCGGACCAGACCGAAAAGCAGTTAGTGTCCTAAATTTCAGAGATACATTCTGCACTCTTTCAGATATCTTTTGAAAAACCATTGTAAAAATATATCCTCTTGTTTTTTTGTTTGAGATCTTTCAAGAGAATTATAATAACCTGTTCTTTTTTCATATGGTATATTCAGCATTGGAAAATCATTTTTGTGCAAAACAAAGTTCATCATCAACCTGCTGATCCTTCCATTTCCGTCGGCAAATGGGTGGATGGTTACAAGTTTGAGATGAACTATCGCTGCAAGTTGTACAGGATGCATTTTATCTTTGTATTTGTCATACCATTTGAAAAATTCCATGAGTAACGGATAGACCTCTGCCGGAAATGGCGGTATGAATTTGCTTCCTGCGATAGCTACCTGATGCACCCTGATAATTCCAGCTATGTCGGCTTTTGTGCTTTCGAATAACTTCTTGTGAAAATACAAAATAGTGTTCAGAGATACGTCTTTTCTGTAATTTAGCATTTCGTAGAATGCATTTTTGTGCGCTTGTGCTTCTTTTATATCGCTTATGGGTCGTGCACCGGGTGTTATGCCTTTTTCAAGCAGGTCTGCCGTATCCCTTAGTGTAAGGGTTGAGCCTTCTATACGATTAGTGTCGTAAGTGAACCTTATGGCGAAAATCTCAATTTCTTTTTCCCGTGCTGATTTTGGAGTGATTTTCTCCTGCCGTAAGAATTCTGCTTTTATTTTATCGAATTTGCCAAGCCATCTATCCCGATATATTTCAGCAAAGAACTCAGCCATATATTCCTGTTTTAATTCTTCGACATTCTGGGGCAGGGTTTTTCCGATGATCTTCTCTTTCTTGTGTACTCTGTCTCCCTCGCGGAGGCTGTGCTCAAGATAATAATATGAATGATTTCCAACTTTTTTCTTTCTAATTGTAGCCATATTCCTGTATTACCCCTACATATTTATTAAAGTTTGTATTTTTAGAACTAATGTAGGGGTAAGATTCAAACTCACGAAAACGGTAAATTTTTAAGTCTGGAACAAGTTAAAGATAACAAGATATTAAAAAAAATGAGGGAATTACTATGGCTTTCGTTCAAACATTAATGAATTCTAAGAAGCATATTGATGAAGCTGATCTTTCGATCGATATCGCAAAAAATGTGGCTGTGCGCCCATCGCTTGAAAAACTGCGATTCCTGGAAAGTGGCGTCGAAGCAAATCTCTATCGAATGCTTTATGCTCACGGACCCGGGAACGGGACAGCGCTTTTCATGCCATTTGACCAAAAAAGCTCAGAACACGGTCCAGGTCATGAATTCCTGTGGGAAAATGATGCAGATGCACAGGAGATAAACCTTCATGGAAAGGGCTGTGCAGATATGCGGGCAATAGCGGAACTTGTGAACTGTGGCAATTTTTCAGGATATGTTCTTCATCCGGGCAACGTAAGGCAGTTCAAGCACCTGTTCAGGCCGGATATTCCTTTAATATATAAAATAGACGGACACATATCGCAGCCCCAGAGCGCAGGTATAATGTCAACCGTGGGCACTATTGAAGATGCGCTAAAATACGGGGCATCTGCTATCGGATTGACCATTTATCCGGGCGGTGAGCATGTAAAATCGGACTTTGAGAGAGCAGCACAGATTATAAGAGAAGCCCATGATGTTGGTCTTGCGGCAGTTGTGTGGGCGTATGCCAGAGGTCAGGGACTTGATGAAAAATCCAAATTCAAGGACAAAGAAGGAGAATTACAGGGCGTGACCCAGGCTGACAGCCTGTACTGGGCGCATTATGCGGTTTCAATAGCATCAGGCTTCCTTGGAGCGGACATCGTGAAGACAAAATACCCTGCAAAGGTAAAGTCGGATAACCGAAGAGCTTATGATGCGCATATCGAAAGTCTTGCAAAAAAGAACTCAAGTATGATCGCTTACAAATACCTCGAACCTAAGAATGCAGAAACAACATTGACACCCGACCAGGAAGTATTCAGGGCAAGTCTTGTGGTGCAGGCTGCGCCTCATTCTATTGTGATATTCTCAGGTGGCCCGAAACTACCAGGCAATCCAACAGAAAGCCTGAAAAAGCAAACCGAGATCGTGATGAAAGCAGGGGCAGAGGGCGGAATATATGGCAGGAACATCTGGGGCCTTCCTGTGAATGAAGGACTTGCTGCTGCAAATGCCCTTAATGAAGTACTCAGAAGACCCGAATTCCACAGGAAACTGACAGAACCAAGATTTGCTGGGTATTAGAAAGTAGAAAGCAAAATCTTATTAGTAATACCTACTTATCAGACACCAGAAGGGCTCGTGGTCTAGCCGGTTATGACGTCGCTCTCACACAGCGGAGGTCCGGAGTTCGAATCTCCGCGGGCCCATTTCTTATCGAGGGATGTTCACGTATTATTTTCCTTTAGGCCATGTTTTATTAAGTCTCAACTCTTAAATATCACTACTCATGAAATTGAACACATGCTAAATTAGAGGTATAGAAAATGGCTTTACTAAAAGAAGTTAGTATAGAAACAATAAAACGATTGCCTGATGACTCATCGCTTGAAGACATTATGTATGAAATTGACTTTGTTGCACAGGTTTTCAAGGGACTTCAAGATGCTGAAAAGGGGAAGTTGATCTCTACGGAAGAACTCCTAAAAAGAGTTGACAAATGGTCAAAATTAAAAAAGCATTGAGTGGCATCGGGGGATTGTAGATTATTTTAGAAATCTTCAAAGCCAATATTTCACCTAACTTTCCCATACAAAGTATCTCTTTGCCTTGGAACCCTGTTGATATGCCGTATCATTTTCCCGAAATCATCTGGCGCCATATATTCCCCATTCGTTGCACCTGCGCTCTTTGATATCTTTTCTTCCATCAGCGTTCCGCCAAGGTCGTTCGCCCCGCACATAAGAGCCGATTGGGCTAGCTGTGGCCCCATTTTAACCCAGCTAGCCTGGATGTTCTTGATATATGGATACAGGATCACTCTTGCAAGCGCATGGAATTTGAGGTCTTCAAATCCCCTTGAAATATGATCTCCTTCCCCAAGCATGTTATTTGATGGCATAAAAGGCAGCGGTACAAACTCCGTGAAACCGCCAGTCTTTTTCTGGATATCTCGGATTATGAACAGGTGCTCGATCCTTTCAGCAAGGGTTTCGATATGCCCGTACATTATGGTTGCAGTTGTTGGAATGCCTGACAAATGCGCTGTTGTGATGATTTCCATCCATTCATGCGCCGTAAGCTTATCAGGACAAATCTCTTCCCTGACGCGGTCAACAAGTATTTCAGCGGCTGTCCCGGGCATAGAGCCAAGTCCAGATGCCTGCAGGCGCAGAAGTGTTTCCTTATAACTTAAATTGCTGTTTCGTGCTGCATGGAATACTTCCATGGGAGAGAACGCATGGATATGAATGTGCGGGTACACTTTTTTAATGCTCTCAAGAATCTCACAATAATTAGAAATATCCCAGTGCGCAAGCAACCCTCCCTGGATACATACCTCTGTGGCGTTCATATCGACAGCCTCTTTTGTTTTTTCAAGAATTTCAGGAATAGAAAGGATATACCCGTTCTCCTTCTTGAATGCGCAAAATTTACATGTGCCAATGCACCTGTTCGTAAAATTTATGTTCCTGTTCACCACGTATGTGACGGTGTCCCCAACAGCTTTTTTCCTGAGCCGGTCAGCAAGGGGGAATAGCATATTGGGATTTCTGTATAGTTCAAATGCATCAAACATCGAGCATTTTCCTGTCTCGGCGCGTCCGATGCAATCGTCATGAATGCTTCGTAATTCCTGGATGCTTTGCAGTTTCTGAATACTTTGTAATTTTTGAATATTACCACCAGAATTTTGCAGTTTTTATGTGATACCAGTTAATAAGTTTTCCGAAATCCTTCTGCGTCAGAAAGAGAGATAATGAGATTTTTCAACTCAGCGCTGTACCAGCCTTCTTTAATATATCTCGGATATAATGGCAGACGCTCACGAAGTGGAACATCGACCATGGATCGAAGTTCCAATAAATTCGGCCATGGGGATTCAGGATTGATATAATCGATCGTTTCAGGTGAGATGCCCCCAAGATCAGACGCGCCGCATTCTATCAATTCACGCGGAGATATCAGGTTAGGTGCTACCTGTATCGCGATATCAGCGGGAAGAATGTGTCTTGCCATTGAAACTGTTCGCTTCATTTCCTCAATTCCGGCACCACTGTAAGAAGCCATCAAAGTTTCAGGTTTTGGGATGAAATTTTGTATTATGACTTCCTGGATATGACCGAATTTCTCATGGATTTCTTTTATTTTATGCAATGAGCGCACCCTGTCTTCCCATGTTTCCCCTATTCCCACGAGGATTCCTGTCGTGAACGGGATCTTGAGCTGTCCTGCATATTCGATCGTCCTTATGCGAGTTTCGGGGATTTTTCCAGTACAGCCCTCATGCCCTTTGACCGATGCTGTAGTCTCAAGCATCAGTCCCATGCTGGCATTATACGGCTTTAATTTTTCAAATTCGGATATATCAAGGATGCCAGGATTGCTGTGCGGCAAAAGCCCAAAGCTTATCGAAAGCTTGCATAATTCCACGAGGTAATCGATGATATTATCAAATCCAAGTTCAAAAAGCCATTTGTTAAAGCCTGGAACTTCCTCCGGACGTTCACCGAATGTGAAAAGCGCTTCAGAGCAACCTGCGCGAGCGCCTCTTGAAATAATATCCCGGACATCATTGGGTGTGAGAAGTTTTGCCTCACGGTCTCCCATGTCCCGCCTGAACCCGCAGTATCCGCACCTGTTCCTGCAAATGTTCGTAAGAGGAATGAATACATTTCGCGAGAATGTAACAAATGGCAAGGACATAGACCGTAATTGAAACGGATTATACATAATTATGCCGAATAAGGCGTTAGTTTAAAGTAACCGAAGAGATATTTAAGCTTCTATTTTGGTAATCTTTTTTAGGCAAATCTTATATACATTCAATCCCTACTACCTAATATGGACATATCGAAAGATGTAAAATTACTACAATGGTTTGCCAATTCAGACCTTGCAGAATCGACGCAGCGGGTGTACTCCATGTACATGAAGTTGTTTTGTGAGTGTGTAGGCAAAGCACCAAGTGAGCTTATTTCTGAATCGATAATTGAGATAAAGGCTGGCTTGTTACCGAGTGAACGGAAGGAACCAGAACACTTTGCTAAATACAAAACATGCCTGAAAAACAAAGCCATGTCGCCAAAATCTCAATCATTGGCCATAACATGCGTTCGCAGCTTTTACAAGGGTTATGATATACAGTTATCGGCGAACATTACTAAGATAAAAAAACCAATGCCTTTACGAGAAAACATGAACTATTTGAGTAAAGAAGATATACAAAAACTCATAACCAATTGCCACAGCTTGCGTGACAAGAGCATAATCCTCTGTATGGTAACCTCTGGTATGGCACGGCAAGAGATACTAAGCCTGCAAATGCGAGATATTACCTTTGATGATAATAATATAGGCATTGTTTCAGTAAGAAGGCAGAAATCACAGACAGATTATACCACTTTTATAAGCCCGGAAGCAGTCCATGCCCTCAAAAACTACTTTGAAGAAAGAAATAGGATAGATAAACTAAAAATCAAAGGACAAACCGATTACGTCTTTGTGACCTATGATAATGCCACGCACATTGACAAAGGCACTTTTGGGAAGCTTTTTAGAACACTGGCAGCGCAACTTGGCTATAAAAATGGTGCCTATCAAATAAAATCAAAGAGCCACGCATTGAGAAAGTTTTTTGCTTCGACGCTTGAGAACGCCGGGTTGCCTAAGAATAAAATTGATTTTATGTTGGGGCATACCCCGAATAGTAGCGATTTGGCATATTTTCGTTATGACATTGATAAGCTCAAAGATATGTATAAGACATACCTTCCATACCTGACATTTGAAAAGACCATAATAGTAAGATCCCTCAATACAGAGGATACGAAGAGGCTTGGAGAACTGGAACAGGAAAATGAAAACCTGAAAAATTTAGTTTCGAGCTTCAAATCCGATTTAGAATCGCAGAAAAAAACCGATGAAACACTCGCAGTTGAACTTGAAAAAAGGATGGAAGAGCTAATTGAGAAGAGAGCATCTGAAATACTTGATGGAAAATTAAAAACACTGTCGGAAAAGATAGTGAAAGTCAAATCTTCTTTAAGTCATGCGGAGAGGAATCATTAGATACTTCTCCTTTCAAAGATGAATTTTAACTGTAATGACAATTCCTCCATTTGTCATAACTTGATATTTTTCTGGGGTGTTGTATGTGGAGAATAAACTGACAGGTACCAAATCATTTTTATTGGTTTTTTAAACTAAAAAATATAGCTTGAAAACAATGGCTCTTCCATGCGGTTAATACTGGAGGCTAAGAACAAAAAACAAAGTATCTTTTTAAAGCGCTATCATCAGCACTGTTTTTATATTATTTTTCGTATTTATAGTATTATTGTATTACTTGGACAATGCACCCGTAAGATAGAATATATATATTGAGAACCCATTGGAAAGCCCATGGTGACTCGAAAATTACAACATCAAAACGGAAGTTTTTTTCTAGTGATTCCACGCGCGCTGGTCGATAGTATGGGAGCAACCACAGGAGATAGCTTGACTATCAACTTGAATAACCAAAATATCGTCATATCGAAGGAGTCAGAAAAATGAGGGAGCTTGCGGGAAAAGAAGATTCTAACAGTATGCCACGGTGCCTACAAGTTTGGGCGCTAATCGAGGAAAAAGCTCAGCAACGCGCCCAGAAACGATTTGAAGAGATTGTTAAAAAAGAAAAGGCTGCAAAAGGCGCCAACCATGTCGCAGCCGGAGATTCTTGTCGTGGTATACTACAACGCGAAGACTTATAAAACCCATGTTGGCAAGTATGTCAAATGTGTCGTTGATATGGGCAGTTCAGATACTAGACTAGGCGCGGGTGGTCTGCAGCGTGTTCGAGAGTTTATGTTCTGGGTTCAGCCACAAATGCGAGATGGGCTTTTTTATGTGCTGGCTCCATCCTATATCGAGTTTACGATCCGCAACGACGTCGCATATGCTGCAATAGAACACCTGGATCGGCTCTTGTGCGAGCCACGTGTCCTGGAGCGCCTACCCATTACGGAGGAAGAAGTTAGCGCGTACATGGACTCGTTATGTTCGATTAAGGAGCAGAAGTATCGAAACCGCATGAAGGTGATGACATGACAAGCGAATCAGGAGTCGTGCTGTGCTGGGTATGTAAGATGAAACAGGTTTCGTGGATTAGTTGGTTTGATTTTCGCCAGATATCCGAGCAATTTCGGCATTTTCGGGAGGTTTTGAACCTATTTACTACTATTGAGACCAAACATCCGTATACATACGTATCCGTATGTTTGAAAAAAGAAGTCTCTATAGACTGTTCTTATTCAAACATACAGTGTCTCGCTTCAAACTTCCGTAACTTTGGAGGATGGAAATGGTAAACCGTAAGGTTACATCACCCGGTGATCCTCTCATCCGCATTGAAGTCTTGATACCCCGAAGCGCGAAGAGCTACCTTGACACCTTGGAGGTATCCGCTTCACGGACCATACGCGAACTCATCGAAATACACAGGCAGCTTCCCCATGCAAAAAAAGAATCAATTGAAAAAATAAAGAATATAAAAATAACGTTAGCCACAGAAGAAGCAAACCTAAAACGAATTGAGGAAATCGAGAAACTTGACGCTTCAACAAAGACCGATTTTGAAAGAAAAAAAGCTGATGCTTTGAGAATTCTTGTCGATCTATTCACGAAATATCGAGGAGACTTTAGTAAATTCGAGGAACCATTACAAAAATGGAAAACGGTTCTACAAATTCAATCAGAAGAACTTCGGATGCTTGTAATCGAAGCGGCTAAAGCAGGGTCAACTAAATGACACACTCTACGCCCTCATTATGGGAGGAATTTCTAAAACGTTACTATTGGGAGGAGATATTAGAACTTGCTTTGGAGTACCCACACAGAACCAGCATGACGATCAATTTTGCAGATGTGCAAAAATTTGACTTCGAGTTCGCAAACACCCTCGAAAGCGAGCCCGATACCACGCTTGCAGATGCGAACGATGCCCTGCGAGGGATGGACATTCCTGCTGATGTGGAACTTGCTAAGGCAGAGGTTAGGATACGTGGATTTCCTGCCATGAAACTGCGGGATATCCGAAGTGAACATGTGGGAAAACTGATTGCTGTCACCGGCACGATAGTTAAAGAAACCGACGTAAAAGGCAAAGTAATTGAAGCAGCGTTCAGGTGTGCGAGGTGCGGAGATCTCACACGTCTACCCCAAACAGACCCAGGTAAGTTCGTGGAGCCTTTCGAGTGTCAGAATGACAACTGTGGCCGCAAGGGTCCGTTCACCCTGGAGGAAAAAGTGAGCATCTTTGTTGATACAAAAAAGATCAGGCTTCAGGAGTCATATGAGGATCTCGGCGGCGGTCAGCATCCTCAGATAATGGATATGGAATTTGTAGGCAGTCTGTCATCTCTCTGCCAGGCGGGGGACGATGTAACTGTCACCGGGATCGTCCGCTTGAATCAGAGGAACACACAACAGGGCAAATCTCCTCTTTTTGACTATAATATCCTGGTAAACTCTGTCGAACTGTGTGAAAATATTTCCGACATAATCATCACGCCTGAAGACATGAAGAATATAACCGAGTTAGCCAAAGATCCCGATATCACAAATCGGTTAATCTGCTCCTTTGCGAATAGCATTCATGGCCACGAATCACCAAAAGAGGCTTCACTTTTGAGTTGCGTCTCACCTGATAGTGTCGTCTTACCCGACGGGTCAATTCAACGGGGGGCGTCACATGTCTTACTCGTCGGGGACCCGGGTGTAGCTAAAACTCAAATCCTGCGCGCTGCGACTAGACTTATAGTTCGTTCTCAGTATGTCACAGGAGACGGCAGTTCTAAAGTTGGTTTGACGGCTGCTGTTGTAAAAGATGATTTTGATGGTCGATGGAGTCTGGAAGCTGGGGCACTCGTCCTTGCGGATAAGGCACTCGCAGCAATTGACGAGCTAGATAGAGTTAAAAAGGAGGACATTGCGCATCTAAACACTTGCCTGGAAAGCGGTCAAATCTTCATCAACAAAGCCGGTATAAACCGGATGCTGCGGACGCGCACTCCTGTCATCGCTGCGCTAAATCCCAAATTTGGAAGATTCGACATATATGAGCCGCTTCCAGGGCAGGTGAATATCCCACCATCCACCCTATCCCGCTTCGACTTAATCTTCTTCTTGGAGGACAAACCAAACCCCGAAAAAGACCGAAACATCGCCGAGTCACAGGCCAGGCTATGGCAAGCGGCGAGTCAAGTGGACGCGGGAGGGAAAGAGTGGAGCGACTTCCCAGATGTGATTCCAGATATATCTCCAGACCTCATGAGAAAATACCTGATAGTTGCGAAGCAGATTAAGGTCGAGATATCCGACGAGTGCACAGAGAAGGTGTTAAAGTTCTTCCTCCCGTTGAGAAACAAATACGGTGCAGGCGATGGCACGCGGGTGATACCCGTAGCATGGAGACAGCACGATGCCCTGTTCAGGCTCGTCAAAGCCGAAGCGAGGTTAAGGCATAGTAGAGTTGCAGAATTACAGGATGCTGGGCGCACCATCGATTTAGTATCTGAAAGTATGCGACAGGCGGGTACAGATCCTGAAACCGGGGAGTTGGATTCGGATCTCATTAGCACGGGGATGGGTAAAAGCCAGCGCGACCGTTTAAGATTAATCATCGAGGTGGTCAGGTCTCTGCAGGGGGCGACTGGAAACAGTGTCCCTATAGACCTGCTTACACAAACCTTAGAAAGGGAAGGACTCAAGAAGGAATACATATCAGATGCAATAGCGAAACTCAAGTCTGCGGGTGACCTGATAGAAGTAAGTGCTGGCCGTTTCCGGGTGGTTTAGATGAGGAAGACGAATCGTGGGGGACGAAACCATATCACTTCAGGAGCTTATTCGGAAAACTTAGAAGATGTTTTCAGGTATTGGGAGGTACACAATCCAGGCACAGCGGCGCACGTTGAAGAAATAATCACTAAATACCTGAGAGGTCTGAAATGGAATGCCGACCATCCGCGGTATATCGAGGTTCGCGATCTTGCTATCCGAACAGTGAGTAGGGGAATTTTGTTTATGAAGATATTGGAGGATGACTACACACGGAAAGTCAAAGCCCCTGTGACCGGAGTATTCATTAAAGAACGCCCGGCAGATCAATTCACGCGCCTGGAAGAGATCGACCAGGAAATCCAATCCCGCATCGCAAAGCTGGGACTACTATTCAACAATTAATAAAAAAAAGGAGACCTAAAATATGAAGAAAGAACAAAGTGAATTAAATACAAACGAACAGATAAAAGAACAACTCAAACTCGCAGGGAAGGACATGGATCTTCTGATAGAACATTTCAGTTTCCCTGGCTATAACCCGGCGCAGTGTGGGGTTATGAAGAGAGTGAAGGCGAACATCGAAGCAGTGGCAGAGCTGCTCGAATAAAGCGCGAATGTTGATTGAAAAGATGCCAACCCCACGATGCAAGCCGGAAAAAGAAGGAGACACGATGGAATTTAGGAAAAAAAAAAGAATCCCAGACCAAGTAACTTCAGGACGTATGTTTCGAAATCAAGCGAACTCTTGACACACTGTCAGCGACTCGGCGCTGAGATCGAGACAAATGAGACAACAAAAAACCTCATCGATTTGACGCGAAGCTGTCTAAAGACACTTGGTCAAATCGATAATTTAATTGATAGACTGGGGCACGGATTGTTTGAGTAATCTCCCTCCAGTTTAAAGTTTCTATCAAATATTCAACGGTTTCGGTACCATCTAAATCCCAAAAAAACGACAAGAAATTCCCAGAAAAAGTTTGACGACAAAACCAACTGATATTCAAACTTTTTCCTAAATTTTCTTACACCCAGAATCATAGAATCCCGCGCGCCTGGCTGTCCTGCAACGGGTGCAAGGGTGCATTCAAAATGCGGCGGCGAGGCTGGGGGTAGATGGCATACTTCGCGGGGATATCGAGTACATAGTCGGCCTTGCAGACACCGACAGGGCGCTTGTAGGGACCCCGGCAGTTATTTCACTTTGATAAAATCCAGCATCAACCTCAAATCTTTCACGACTGACTCGAAATCAGGAAGGTTTTTTGTAAGTCTTGCAAGAGCGATAGTCCAGAACTTTTTTACCTCGGAGAGTCTGTTCTCATCAAAGATCAGATCGGGGTTGAACTCAATCCCGGTGATCTGGCATTTCAGGATGAAAAGTTCTCTTATCTTATCCGGGTTGAACTCTTTTTCTTTCATAAGCCGCCAGACATCGTAATAATCTCGCGCCTTCCCTCTCTGAAGGATGCTGCGCAGCTTTTCCACCAGGATCTCATTTGGCGAATAAACAAAAACTTCAAATTCTGGAATATCCTCATACTCAGGCTTCACTTTTATCCGCATAGGCTTTTCAATCATTTTTTCTTTCAGGGAGATGTCATGAGCGATCTTATTTTTGAATCCTATCGGACCAAGGAACTGGACATCAGCAAAAATAGCATACTCTCCTGCATTAAAAGAAGTGAACGTATAATTGATGCTGCTTCTCTTGCTAACAGATGAGAAAACCTGCTCAAAACCTTGTTTTAACTCTGAAGGATCAACTTCCTGCATGATAGTGAAATCCATATCCTCTGAAAGGCGCCATTCAGGAAAGTAAATTTTTCGTATCGCTGTCCCTCCTTTAAAGATCAAGAGATCCCTTAGCTTTGAGTTGTCCTGGTAAATGCCGCTGAGCAGCCATGTCAGAGCGTACTCTTTTTCCAGGGTAGCCACGTTGAAACCTGTCTTCCTGGCTCGCCTTCTTAAATCATTTTCATCCATTTTTAAGACTCCATCCAGCCCGTCAATTCATCCTTTTTGCGATTGATAATGAGCCCGTATTTTTTTGAGTATTCCATAACTTTTTTTGGTCCTAAAGGATCAAGCCACATATATCCTTTTGATCGGCTCAGAGTTATCTCAGGACAAATTCCTTCTGCCAAGCCAAGCAACTCCAGCGCATAACAAATTCTCCTTGTGACCACGCTCACCCCCAGTCTTTTTGAGTACTCAAGCATCTTTACAAAATCCAGTTCTTTTCTTGCATTCCATATCCCTTTTATTGCTTCATCCAGCCCCCCGCAGTATTTTGGATACAACATGCAGTCAACGATAGTTTTCTCTCTTGAAGATATATTGAAAGTACCCCTTGCAGCTTTTTCTTCTACAAATCCAAAAAATCTTTCTTTCGACAAACTGATGAATTCGAATCGTGTATCACCATAATCTAAATCTTTTTTCCTCTGTGTTGTTGCAACGAAGACAACATTGGGAACCTGTTCAGTCATGCCCCAATAGTTAAGGGCTGTCCAGAAACCGATATAATAAACATCTATTATATATGGAACGATCAGGTAGGGAATCTCAGACCAGGATCCCTCATATCCTGCTCGTGCAGGAATAAGGAGATATTTTCCCTTTTCTATCTCTTCGATCCTTCCCTTTTTCTTTAAGCGGTAAACCACATTCCAGACAGATGGGGTTGATGTCTTGAGAATTCTCTTTGCATCTTTTATTGAGAAGACTGATAGATTCTCCTCTTCTAAAGTGAATAGCAGCCTTAGCTCGTTTGATCCTAATCTGATTTCTTTTGTAATCATACTCTTCTTAAGTGAGAGTATGATTACACAAATATTAATAATTTTCTATTACTGCATTTGTTTGAATGATCCTGGCGCAGAGATTATGGAAGGTTGTTGCATGGATCTCCTTTCCCTGAAGGAGTTTCTCGACTTTTTCGCGCATATTCCTTGCAGCTTCTTTGGAGAAGGTGAGCGCGAGTATCCGGGGAGGGGTCGATGCCTTCCTTTTCGACCATGTAAGCGATCTTCGCGGTGATGGTCGTGGTCTTGCCTGTGCCAGCGCCCGCGAAGATCAGTGGAGGGGGCTGGGTCTGTTTTATTGAGGAGAGCTGAGGTGGATTCAGTGAGGGGAGAAGGGAATATAAGGAAATGAGTACCACCTAGGTGTAGAAGTACAATCCTACTGAGGATAATACTTTCTAGTAAAAATATATGTATTTACCCGCCCAAGGAGCAGCTAAAGATAGAGAAACAATGGAGGTTGTTGAAGATGAAAAATAAAGAAAAACATCTTAAAAATGCAGATGTCATTCTCAATCTGGATGAAATCAATATAGATGATCTTGATTCTTTTTGGAGTTCAGGTTGTTCTGGAAGAGTGTCTTTTCATATTAATTGCCATACCAAGCATGGTTATTGCGAAGATCCAGATCTTATTGGCAAAATCAAAATCTTAGATGCAAAAAAGTGTGATGAAAATGGTGTTTACCTCTTGAAGGTAAAATTTGATAAAAAAGAGGAAGAATATTATATAGAAGGATGATTGGCATGCACATTGCTGAATTTGAAGCGATAAGGGAGTTGGAGGAAAAAGGGCATTAACGATGAGCAAAAAAATAAAAGTTCTCGGAACAGAAATTGCATTATCTTCACAAAAAAAGGAAGATTATATTTCTCTGACAGATATTGCAAGATACAAGAATCCCGAACATCCTGCAGATGTGATAAAAAACTGGACACGATCTAAAGATACGATTGAATTTTTAGGTTTGTGGGAGAGGATAAATAATCCGGAGTTTAAACTGGTCGAATTCGACCAGTTTAGAAATCAGGCAGGAACTAACTCTTTTGTGCTGTCTCCCCAAAAATGGATTGAATCAACTAATGCAGAAGGAATTATTTCCAAATCTGGCAAATATGGCGGCACCTTTGCGCATAAAGATATTGCATTTGAATTTGCTTCGTGGATTTCCGCAGAATTTAAGCTATACTTAATAAAAGAATTTCAGAGATTAAAGGAAGATGAAAATGAAAGACTGCAATTAGGATGGGATATAAAGAGGAATCTTGCAAAGATAAATTATAGAATCCACACTGATGCAATAAAAAAACATCTTGTACCGGATAAAATCTCTCGAAATGCAGAAAATTTAATATATGCTTCAGAAGCAGATATTCTCAATCTTGCTTTATTTGGGACGACTGCAAAAGAATGGAGAAACAACAATCCCACACTTGACGGCAATATGCGTGATTATGCAGATGTTTCTCAACTTGTATGCCTGTCAAATCTTGAAAATATAAATGCGCTTTTTATTAAAGAAGGAATGGACAAGCCGAAACGATTAGAGAAATTAAATAGCATTGCTATTGAGCAGATGATATTATTGACAACAGAAACAAGCCTGAAAAGATTGAAATGAAAGTGAAAACCAAATGATTATGTATAAACTATCCGGAATTTCCGGATAGTTGCCTCATGGGGCAATTCACCCTCATCACATATGCTTTTGAGGTGTTCATTAATAGTGTGCACATCGAACTTCTCTACCTTTTCGCGCATGTTCCTTGCAGCTTCCCTGGAGAAAGTGAGTGCGAGGATATGGGAGGGGTCGATGCCTTCCGTTTCGACCATACCCACTATATTCGCGGTGATGGCCGTGGTCTTACCAGTGCCTGCGCCTGCGAAGATCGGGTGAGGGGGCTGGGTCTGTTTGATTGAGGAGAGCTGGCGGGATTTCAGGGATGAGAATAAGGAATTTAGCATGTTTGTCGCTAAATGCCTTGAATCCACAATTTAATATTTATCATCTTCCCCAGTAAATCGTGTCAATGTTCCTTTAATTTTTGATTTACTCATTAAATTGTATTCCAAAATTTCTTCTGTTGTTGCTCCTTTATCTGACATAGAATAAAATGTTTTTTCTCCAAGCAAAACATATTTCCATTCGCAACCCATTTTATTTTCATCATCTAAATCATTGATTTTATTTTTCCAATCAATAGTTGCAATTTGCTTTAATAGGACATTGGGACTATTAACATCTTTTTCTGCTTTTGTTTCAACTACATACATAACATTTCCAATTTTAACCAAGAAGTCTGGGAAGTAATGTGCTAATAGACCATCTTCTCTGACATACAAAATATTTGCGAAATTGTGAGCATACTCGCTAATTTTAGTAAATCTTTCAACTTTTGTATCTCTATCAACAAACTCTATAAATAATCTTTCAAATCCTCCTTTATTGCTTGGAAAAGGAATTTTAGGATAGATTGATTTTGATACTTTTACACAATATTCTTCTCTGCCTTTTAACTCTGCAACTTCGGAAAAATATCTTTTTATAATTTTTGCTTCGTTAATATCCAATTTATTTTGTAAATCATAAATGCTTTTGCTGATATTTCTTATTATATGTTCTGTTATTCTTGATTCCGTTAGTAAGAGAATTCTCCAATTATTGTCTTTGAAAGGATCAAATTCTTCATTAAATAATTTATTTTTTATATATCTATCAGCAAGTTGAGCTATTTGTGCAGAATTAATTTGCATTGTTGGAAAACTCTTAGTATTTCTTGCTGAAACTTTAACAGGAACAGCAGAAACAATATTTACTAATTTTGAAATAAACGTATTATAATTTTTAGCATTAAATAAGTCTGCTGTTACAGTATATTCTCCGAATCTTGTTTTAACTGTTAATTCCTCACCATAAAATGTATCTCCTTCTTTTTTGGGAACTATTTGTTTTAATTTATTTAATGAGGTAGGGAATGGTTCTAGATCATCAAGAGATAATTCTCCAATTTGAATAAATTCTTCTTTATCATGGATTATTATAGGCCAGAATAAATCATAATTTTTGTAATCTTCTTTAAGATGAATATTTATTAAATCACCGACAACTCTTCCTCTTTCTGGTGCTTTTTCTACTATACCAATTGCGTCACCTAAAACTCTTTCATAAAATTCTATAAAAGCAGGATGTTCTATTATGCTTAAGATATCTAACCAATTATCAGGCTCTTGCTTTTTTATTAAAAGTTTTTCTCTATTTTCATCTTTTTTTTCGGCATACTCTGGCTCTCGCCACATTAATCTTAATCCTCTTCCAATCACCTGTTCTAATAATATATATGATGAACTTGACCTCAATGGCACAACCACGCAAATATTGTTTACATCAAAACCTTCTCTTAACATAAGAACCGAAACAATGACTTTAGGATTTGCGTGTTTATCAAGACTGAATAATCTTTGTTTAATTTCGTTCCACTCATCAGGTTTAACTTCTCCTTTTTTATTGGAGTGAATTTCCATTATTTCTTCATCAGATAATCCTTCTTGTTTCATAAATAGAGTAACATAAGGAACAACGGATGTATCTTCACAAATAATTAACATCTTTGGATATTTAGTTTTATCAAAATCAGTAAAACCCTCTTCAAGAATTTTAAGTTTACTTATTCCTGCTCTTAGCATAACTCTTTGACCATCAGATAATCCTTTGATATCATTTCCTTCTCTTTCTGCTTTAAAATCTAATGGTATAGCTGACAATTCTTTTCTTTTATCAATTGCAACAGTTTTTACTAATCCTTGTTTTATTGCATCTTTTAATTCAAAATTTGTAATTATATGAGGGAAATAATGTATTTGTCTATTTTGCCCACTTCCAGTCACGCTATAAGGGGTTGCAGAAAAATCAACTTGAATAAAATGTTCCTTTTTTTCTTTTTGAATCTGATTAAGTGATGTTTGCCATTTCTTTTCTAAAACTTCATCTGCTTTTTTCCATTCTCCTAAATGATGAGCTTCATCATTAAATACCAAAATATCTTTTAAATTAGCAAGATAATCTAATTGCTTTCCTTTAAAATATTGATTATCCAACACATCTAAACTATGTCCTGCTGATGTGCCTGGTCTAATTGGAAATTCTTTTTTTACTGCTGCTGAGGGGTCTTCTAATGGACTTATTTCTTCGTCTGATTCTTCTTCATCAACCAATAAATGCCAATTCGTTATTGCAATTAAGCCATCGCCAGTAATCTTTCTTCCAATTTCTTCTTTTGTGCATACTGCTGATTGAACAAAATTAAATATTTCATCCCTGTATGGCTCTGGAATAAAAATATCTTCAAACAACTTCAAATCAGAAGTATCAGCATCTCTTTTCCCGTTCTCTTGAACTTTTCCAAGATAAGCATCCAACAATCTTTCATAAACAATTAATCCAGGGGCAATAAAAAGGAAATTTTTAGAATAAATTCCTGTCGGAGAATCTTCATATTTAGCATTAAGATATTGCCAGATTAATAAAGCATGCATAACCCAAGTTTTGCCAGTTCCTGTTGCCATTTTGATGCAATACTTCGGATGAGAATACTTGTCTTTTTGCATATCAATTAAATCCATTTCTGCCAGTAGTTTAGGATTAATTGTCATATAAATATCTTGAACATTTTTAATTTTTAAAACTTCGTGAATATAAATAATATTAAGGATTGCTTGCCATTGACCAATGTGAAAATTAAACTTTCTTAAATCTGAAAAACCACCTTGCGGATCCCAAAACCTGAGCAAATCTTTAGTAATCGGAGTTACTTTATCCAAGAGGCTTCCACTCTCCCATTCAGCTTTTACAATCTCTGTAATTGTTTGAGCGAGTTTTAATGGAATATTTCTTGTTCCAAGATGAGTTGATTGTACCATCTAATTTACCTCGAATTCTTCAAGAAAAGATATGTATGATTCAGAGAGCTGAAATTCTCTTGCACCCTGAACAATTTTCGCTTTATATTCTGTATTAGGTTTTAAATCAGTATCTATTTCATCTTCATTTGCAACAAAAGTAACACAATTCAATAATTTTTCATCAACTAATATTTGAACGTTTTTTTCATGATATCTTTTTTCTATTGATGTCAGTTTTTTAAGAGAATCAGAATCAATATCATATATAACTCCCTCAACAATAGATTTTTCTTTTTCTTGAACGTTGCCTTTTCCTGATTTATCCTTACTTTTCGTATTGAATTTGAACTCAAAATTATTTAAAATTCCTTTTGTTTTATTTTTTATTGAACACCCTCTATCTATCATTTGTTTTTCAAGCATATTGCTCCCATAGGCAAAATAAAGAACCATTTTATTTAATCTCCTGAACAACAACACTTTCAAAGCCAAAAACATCAACCGCTTTAACGCAAACTTTTCTTTTTCCTTTTGTTTTTGGAACTTCCAATTTTGCTTTTTTGATTACCCTGAATTGATCATTATCATTGTCAATATTTTGGCGATAATCTTGCCATTTACTTCTAAATGTTTCTCCATCATAATCTGGGTCAATACTCCAATATTCAATTAACGCAAGAGGGTCATCCCCCATAACTTTCTCTAATTTTTCTTTATTTTTTTGGTCTAATGGCAACGCATCGGGAGAAAGCAATGTATAATTATCTAACTCAACTTCAATTTCGTCTGTTTCCTTTTCTTGTTTTACTATAATTGGTTTGATCGTTAAGTATTGCAATGATGAAAACTTTATTTTTCCTGTTTTGATTAGTTTTTCGTAACTTGCTTTTGTTTTTAATTGATCTAATAAATCAGGAGGAATAACTAAAACTTCCAATTTGTCATCTTTGATATTTTCTAAAACTTTTCCAATATCTGTGACGAAATTCCAACCAAGAACAACAACTTTATCCCAGCCACCCATAAAAGAAGCCCTTAATTCCTGTGCTTTCTTTAAGGTGTTGTATCCTGTCATTTTTGAAGGAGAATCAACAAAAACAAGAGTTTTCGTTGCTTTATTGTATCCTAAATTGTTTGGAACTCCTTCTTGAAGTGGGAAAGGCAATGCTCCATAAAGATTAATGATAACATGAGATAAATCTCCAATTGTTCTAAATGCAGATTTTTCAAATTGTTCTTTTTGATAATCTCCAATTGATTGATATAAGAAGGGTTTTGCATCTTGGTCAATTAACCTTTTTCTCATAACCATACAAGCAGGTTTGCCTAACTCTGTCACAATCCACTTTCTATTAGTTTTCTCTGCAACTGCACAGGTAGTCCCTGAACCAGCAAAAAAATCTGCAACTAATCCACCCTCCGGGCAAGATGCGCTAATAATTCTTCCTAAAAGTTGTTCAGGTTTTTGAGTATCAAAATTTAGTCCTTCATTTGACCGTGATGAGATTGCCATAAAATCAAACCATAAATCTTGAACTTGTTTTCCCTCTATGTCTTCTGGAAACTGCTTATACCTGGGTGTTCCGTTCGATGTAAAATATATTATTCCAGAGTTCAAAGCTTTGTTGATATTTTCCTGTGACCATCTCCAGTGCGTACCGGGTGGCGCAGCCAATAGTTTATCACCAAAATATTTTGGTTCTCCTTGTCCAGCTGCGTTCATCGAAACTGACTTGTATCTTCTTCCTGTTTTCTCATCTATACTAGAGTATTCTTCAACAGTTTCTTCATCGGTTCTGGGGATAAATACACTTTTAAAATAGTAATCTTTATTTTTTACATAAAATAATAGATTGTCATGTATACATCCAAATTTATCACCGTCATTGTGGCTATATGCTCTTCTCCAAATAATCTCATTTCTAAAATTATCCTTCCCAAAAATTTCATCCATTATAACTTTAACATAATGTCCAACATGCCAATCAATATGAACATAAATTGAGCCTTGTTCAGATAATAATTCTCTCATCAAAATTAATCTTGGAACCATCATTTCCAAATAAGAAACAGTTCCATTTTTCCAAGTATCTGAATAAGCGTGTTGTTCAATTACTGTTGGCATTGCTTCAATATCTGTTGAAGGAAGATGAATTTTCGTTCTGTAATCTGCTTTAGAGTCAAAAGGGGGGTCAATATAGGTTAAATCAATCTTTCCTCTCATTGAGGGCATTCCTGTTTGAGGATCTCCTGCTAAAAGTGCCTGCATTGCAAGAAGATTATCACCATAAATTAACCTATTTAACAATTCTTTTTTAACATCATCACTAACAGATTGTCCCATAAATGAAAAAAGTCCACCTTTTGCTTTTGTCGGAAGGACTAACTCGTTTGTTTGTAAAGTAATCTTGTTTTTCTTAGAAAGATTATCTAAAATTCTTTCAGCTTCCTTTTTTCCTCTTTCTATGATTTTAGGTAATTCTGTAATGAGTGATTTTGTTTCTGCCATTTTAATATACCCTTTTTATTTGGTAATTGAAGTTTTTATGAAACCAACCTTCTTTCTCATTTGATTATTCACTTAGTAAAAAAAGGTTTGTTTTTAGTCCTGAAATTTTAATATCAAAAAATCCTACGATTCGCGTAAATAGTTACCAATATCTCATATACATTAAATGGGAAGATGTTTCTCTATTTTTAAGAGTTATTCCTAAAAAAAATATTGCTGAATTAGGGATTAAAAATCAGTTAATTGACGTTGATTTCCTTTGATAATGTCAATAATATCCTCTACTGTACCTGCATCACTAGCTTCTATTTTTGGTTTTATATTTCGAATCGCATCCATCCATTTAGAACCACTTGATGTTTCTCTGCAAGTAAATATTAAATGATAATAATAAGGGCTGCCTGATTTAATTTCGATGGGTACAAAAATTGGTCGATTTTTCATTAATTGACTTTGATATAATTTTAAAGTCTCTTTATAATTAGCAGAAGAATAAGCTTTCCACTGTTCTGTCCCAAAAAACGAAGTTAAATAATCAGCATTTTGATCATTAATAACCCTAGCTAATTGATGAGTTTGGTAATTAATTATTGTATCTCCGAAAAAGTTAGAAATCCTCTTAATCAAATCAAAGGGAACCTCTTTAAAACCTTCATAATCTATCAAGCATAAATTCAAAACATTCTCCTTTTTACGAAGCTTACCATTCATATATTCGATAGCAGCTTCTCCAGCCATGTTGGCATTTGGATAAATTTTATCGACAATCTTCTCAAAGTCTAACTTTTGCTCTTGCATTACTATCCTTAATCTCTTTTCCAAAGCTTCTCTTGCAAGTTCATCCCTTTCTGCGAGAAACATTTTGCTAAATGGTTGCCTTGCAAAATAGATTGCAGCCAATGGAGAACCAATAATTTTAAATTCTCCTCTCACATCTACAATTCCTGAACCAGATAATAAATCAATATAAATCATATTTTTAGTATGTCTTGAAGCAATACCTGTAAATATCGAATAATAATATGATAATAGGACAGTTTTTAATGGCGACCACATCCCTACTTCATAGCATTTATTATGACAGGAAATTATATTTTTTTTTGGTTGTAGATATTCAATTCTATCTTTAAGCCATTCAAAATCATTTTTATGATCTCGACTTACCATATAAAATACACATCCAATTTACCAATAACATTAATTTACATATAATAAATGTATGCAAGTATTTCAAGAGAAACTAAATACAATAAATTACTACAAGCATTATTATTATGGAAGTTTGGTGAAATTAATAATGGGAAATATGTATCCTTGGACGTCTGGAAACAGCGGAAAAACCATTAATCCTCTTGGAGGAGAATGTCCTCATAAATGTAAATATTGCTATGTTCCACATATGGTACAAAAATTTCATAGCATTAAAGAGAAGTATTCAGGTAAAATAAGATTGGAAAATAAAGTACTAAAGAAAAAGATTGGTGGAAAAGGTGGCACAATATTTATTTGTTCGATGAATGATCTTTTCGCTTCCGAAGTACCTAATGAATTTATAATTGAAATTCTAAAATGGACAAATTCAGAACCTGGGAATAGTTACTTATTTCAATCCAAGAATCCAAAAAGAATGAAGGAATACATTTCATTCTTTCCCCCCAAATATATATTAGGTACAACGATAGAAAGTAATATCGATTATAAAATATCAAGTGCTCCACCCCCATTTGAAAGGTATCAAGGAATAAAAATTTTATCCGAACTTAAACTACCTATTATGGTTTCAATCGAACCAGTTTTAAAATTCGATTTAAAAATATTAACAAATTGGATTGAAGATATTGATCCTGCCTTTGTTTCTATTGGTGCAGATAGTAAAAATATTAATGAAAATATCCCTGAACCGACTTCAAATGAAGTAAAAGAATTGGTATTATCTCTAAGAAAAATTACAGAAGTAAGAATTAAAAAAAATCTTACTCGACTATGCCCAATCTTTGACTAAACACCTATTTTTGTATGAGATTAAATCTTGATATGAGATTTTTATCTTTATCAAACAGCGCATGGTACTCCTGCTACTGGGCGCGTGTTGCCAGAAAATGATAGAACCGCCGCCGTAATAGAGCATAGCCAGTCTGCGGTAAGCGGACTTTATATCTTCTTGGGAAGCTTTTTTATTGACTTCTAATATTTGGTAATATGTTTTTTTAACCATGTTTTTTGATTGAAACAATGTATGTATTTTATTTCTCTATTTCGTGGATAAGGTATATATGCAATCGTTCGTTAATATACTAACAATTATGCAAGGAATATATAAAGGCTATCCAGTAATGCTCCATGATAAGGCTTGGACTGTAATCCTTACTTTATCGGAGGATAATACGGGCATAGCTCATTTTGACAGAGCCATAGAAATCATTGAAAATTCTGGACAGGCATGGAATAACGTTAGACCAGTTGCCAGAGTTTAAAGATTAAGAAGTAGTGGAATAGGTCTCGCTTCAAAATTAGTCATTAGGTATAAATATGAACCTGCGAAAGATGTTTTTTTTAGTTGGCTATAAGATATGTTTTTAAGGAAGCTGGATTATGGGATTATGAAAGATTCAGGGGGAGAAATAAAAAATATGACAAAAAAACCAAGAAATCCTAAAGAAGATAAAAAATTGAAAACAAAGAGTATGACAATACTTGAAAAAATTGTGACAAAACTTAAAGGATATACTAAAACAGGAAAATCAAAACCAACAACATTAGGAGAAGTAAAAATAAATAAGAATGGGGGAATAAAAATTAAAAATGTAAAATAAGCAACTCGTTTTATTTTATGACAGGAAGGATTGTAGGGATGCGTTTGAAAATAAAAAATATACTGTCTGAGCAGTCTATTTCGGTTTAAAATAGAAAATACGAGAGGTATATCCATTTCATGTTTGAAACCACTGAAGTAAGAGTTAAAACTATCGTGGAGTTATAATGAATATCAGTAACATTATGGGTGATTATATCGGGGCAGTTTTCTGGTCTTTGATAATATCTTCACTAATAATTTCTGTAATGGGGGTTCAAAAAAGGAAGCATATATGGCTAATAATCGGTGCAATCCTTGCAGTACCTCTTTCCTTATACCTCAGCATGACACCACTTTTAAGATATATCGGGCTTCTTCTTCCATTATTTCAATTGGGGGCTTCCATAGCTATACAAAAAAAGATTGTATGGTTAAGCTGGGTGTTAATATTGCCAATTGTTGGAATTACATGCTGGTTAGCGATAGCTGTACTCACGCAATGAGATAATAAAATATTCTTTTTACTGCACATTCAACAAGAAACCATAGCTTACACCGCCTTTTTCTTTCCATCTTGGATAGACCTCAAGTACGAAAAGCCCTGGTTTAAGTGATAAATTAATATCCGACTCACTTTCAGGGGTCAGACTGGAGTAATTACCTTCCTGCATATTCTCTCCCTTTACCTGCCACATGAAAGAACCATTCAAACTGGATTTGATTTTATCATCATCCGTAACTCGGATGACATTGATTTGCAACTCCTGTGGAGGCTCCTTAAAGGGTAGGCTAAGATGTACTGTAAATGGCGAACTGGCAGACAGCGGTTCATCTGATGTCGGGATACCTTCATAATCGGCGCAAACTGAACTAAATACTCCATTCCAGCAATATGAGCCGATTCCAGAAATTTGTTCTATCCCATTTAATTTTAAGAACGCAGGTGGCGGCTTTATTATTTCCTCTTGTTTCTTTATGAATGAGTGGAAATTTATGATTACCAAGATTAAAACCGCTAATAACAGTCCCAATAATGCAAATTTTATTTTTTTATTCATCTTGATTTTTCCTTGTTCATCTTGATTATTAGCTTCTTGATAACCAGGGTCATTTTTATACCTCTGAATTTATCGCAGTAACAGTCGGTTTGTAGAACCCATGTGCAACTAAGGTCTTCCTGTTTTTCTTTTCCCAATAAGCAATCTGTAAATACCCGCCCCATGATGTAAATGCAAAGCCAGAAATGAATGCATAAGTTGCTCCCAAACCATAAATGGATGCCGAATAGCCAATTGCCACGATGGTTAGGATGATTAAGATACAAACTGCAAGCATTTGTTTTGTTGAAGTCTTAATAGGTTTTTCACTACCTGCTATCCTGTTCAATGAATTCAATCCTTGAGACCATGAAAGGACGTTGAAGACAATCCCTGTAAAAAGCCCGAATAGAAAAACAGTCATGTTGTTTATTCCGTACGAAATAAACCAGAAAATTGCAAGAAGAGTACCACCAATTATTCCCGTTAAAATCCTGTTGTGCTGCTTGTTCCACCATTCTATTGTAATTTGAGCAGTGCGTATTTTAGCTTTTATCATTATTCATCATCCTCTTATGTTGCCTCTGATGATGAACAGGTTCAGGTTCATCGTTACAAACACATAAATGAACAGGACTTTGACACCGAACACAAAACCGTCTGCGGTCAATCTTTTCCCATGTCATAATTACGTTTCCTCTGCGGTACTCCTTATCCTGCTGGAATTTTATATTTTCATTACATAATGTTAAGATACTATTTAGTTTTGCACACATAACCTGATGCGGCATTAATTATCAAGGGTTTGGATGGGCAATAATCCAAATTTTATCACCCAAGCACTTCCGATTTCCCATTTTTGACTCCATATCTCCCATTTTTCTCGAAATGTATCTCGGTCGGGTTTTGTTAGATGCAAGCTATTTACCCAACACCTACCCAACAGTTTCCAAACTGTTCCCCCCGGAAGAACGACGGGAATTTGTGGAAGTAAAGACCCAATATTTGAAAGAGATTATATCCAAGGATTTCAATTCATTTAGCAGTGCCCGAAAAGTAATACCCGATAATAAAACCACGGAGAGAAGGCTTTAATTACAATCGAAACAAAGGACTGATAAAGGCAATTATGGAATACGAACCTTTTAAAATAGTTGAAACGATTAAATCGAATACGCAGCAACCATGACATTTGATCTTAACAAACGAGAATATGGCGAATGGTTCGCACCATTTGAACAGGAGCTTATATTTCTTAAACAAGAAGCTCATATCGGATGGGTAGAAATCACCAGTGACAACACATTTAAGTTGAAGTTCTCCCCGTTTTTTGGAGAGTACCGGAAGTATGAATATATCGTACCAGACCCCAAAAAAATGCCTCCGCAGAACAAATGTATTGAAGTAAAACCCTTCAAAATAATCAATGATCCGATCTTTAATAATAAAAGTCTGTATGGCAAGTATCAAAATTACTGTATCATTGACGGATTTAACGATTATAAAATCAGACTGCCAAAACTGAATATCGGGTATAAAGATTTTCTATACCACTGCTCTTCAAGTTGGCTGAATGCAGAAGAAGATAATCTGGATACAATGTTGGCACTGCAAATGGTTTCTTGTCCTTCATCTTTCTATGGGGTCGGAGGGATCGGGGCTGCGGCAGCCAAAATCTCAAAGGGTAAACTATCAACAGCAATAAATCCTGAATTAAATAGTACCTATAAGACCATAGTAGCCGAAAATTTTCAGACAATGAACGATAAATATATGTTCAATATGGCAAAAACATCTACGGACAGGAAACAGATAAACCACATACGTCAGGTCAATTTACCAGAGGTGAATTATTGTTGTCCTTGTGTAACAATGGATGAAGCGCAAAAGGTGACTGAAACAATACCAATACAAATTCCCATGCTGGTGAAAGGTGCGACATACCTGAACGCCAGCAAGCTCGCTGAACCGTATTTTGTGCTTCAATACCAACTGACAGCTTTGATGCACACTCCAACGTTCGGGGACAGTAATTCAGCGCTTAAAGAGATTGAAAATAACATCAAGCTAATGTCATCGTGTGATCTTCCATTTAACTTTGATGCGAACACTGTCAATAAACTGGCATTGGCTTTTAATCGACTTTACTTAAAAGAAGATAATAGCGACGTAAAAATAAATGAGGCGATTAAAACCTTCTTTACCTATGCGAAGGACTGGAAACCGTATATTAAAGAAAGTGCAGCAACCACGAAATTTCGGGCTACATATAGCCCAACTGATATGCTTATCAATTTTTCCAATGACCATCAAACGTTTTTAGTTGAACTGCAAAAACTACACGATGAAACAACCGAAAAGTGGGTAGCGTGGGACGAATTGAAAACTAAATTCGCTGAGAAAAAATGGCATATCCTTGAAGAGATCGCCACAGAACTTAACAATTTGGGCTTTATTATTCATCAGCATAATTTTTCACAAATCAGGAAAGTGGATATACTCTAATCCCTCTTTTCCTTTAGGTTTCCCCTGCCGCAGCAGGCGCACACTCCCACACCTGCAGGCGCGCTGTTCCTGAATGGGAAGATGCATAATGCATGAAGATGACTCATAATTCAATCATTTCAGCGACTCTGTTCCCTCGAAACCGCATTGCATTAACCCTGCATTCCCCACTGTATTGCAATTTATCATTTGAACGTTTTGTGACGTTCAGGTCTTCGAATGCTCTTGTTCAGATTTTCTTTATAAGCTCTCTCCCGAATGCATATAGGTCACGTGGATGCCTTGAAGTGATAAGATTTCCGTTCACAACAACTTCCTTATCTTCATACAGGCCACCGGCACATTTCAGGTCATCCCTGATACCTATGTAACAGGTTGCTTTCCTTCCTCCCATCACTCCTGCTGAAATAAGTGTCTGGACGCCGTGACATATCGCTCCCACAGGTTTATTCTCACTGAAAAAATATCGTGCGATCTCAAGGGCTTTTTCTTCAAGTCTGACCTTCTCAGGGGCTTTTCCACCGGGAAGTACCAGCATTTCAAATTCTTCGGGATCCACTTCGTCAAATGTCATATCTACATCTATTGAATAACCATATTCCCCTGTAATTATTCCTTTTTTCATGGACGCAACCTTCACGATAACGCCTTCTTCTTTTAACCTGTTAAGCGGATAAAAAAGCTCCTGGTCTTCAAAATTATCCGCGCTTAATATGAGTGCCTTCAATGCAATTCCTCCCATGATATGATATCTACCTCCCATGAGATTAATCCTTTTACGGGTAGATTTGTCCGTTAATGTTAATGGAAGCAATATCCTTAAAAAGTATATAATTATGTCCAATGTTCACTTGATTTGCTTTGCAATCTCTATAATTACTTATACCTTTATTTCTTTCGGATTTGAAGAACAATTAACCCTATGAACGTTGTCATCGAACCTAAAACAATAGTCATTATATAAGGAGATGACCATGATCCGCTTGTAAGAAGCCAAATAATGCCTTCTCCATTCCAAACAGGAATGGTAAAACCAATCACAAAAGCTCCTATATATCCAATAATTGTTCCTACAATACTGCGTTTTTTATCTTTTGTGATGGTGTATAGAACAACAAAAGATATGATAATAGGTATCAATAATAAAAATAGTGGTATATATAAATATTCTAATCCTGCATAGATATTTTCATCAGCAGGATAAGGATAGGAAGGAGTAAAATTATCATAATTAATTGGGTTTTCTGGAGTTGGCATTGGAATTGCTATTGGGTCATCCATTTATATCACTCCTACCGCCATAATCATAAAGGTTTAACATTTTATTAGTAATTAAATATATTGGTGTCTTATTGCTACCTCGTTATTTTTCACTTAAAATTAGAAGGGATTATATCAGAACAGGATGTATTTTGAAAGATGCCAAAAGCCTTAGACCAGTCCCCTGATTTTGAAGATATAATAAGAAGTGAAATGGGAATCGCCAAAATTCCAGGGTTGCTAAAGATAGGACTGGTTTTATTGCTCCTCATCCTGCTGTCTCAAGTATATCTGTTTTTTAATTCGGCAGAGTATCCAACTACAGAGGTTTCGATTGATATTTTGTCAGGTGATGGAAATATAACAGTGTTTATCCCAGTTCTGCTGGAGAATGGAACTGTAATGAGGCTGTATGAAAAACCAACAATTTTGGGCACTGCGACAACTGAATTAATAAATACTGACTATGGTAAAGTTTTTAAAATAAGCGGGTCGGGTTCAATCCTAATAAATTTGAAACAGACTGGGACAGTGATGGCAACAAGTGAGGAAGAGGATGAAAAGTTCGTTAATGGATTCACGTTAAGCACAAGTAATGCCACAAATTATTTTAAAAACAGCGGTAGTCATGTAGCTGCCTGGGTCTATTCAGAAGAAGACGGCACAAATTTAAAATTGTCTATCATAAGGGATAACGGATGGGGAAAACAGATACTAATAAAAACAGAACAAAATGTCAAGCGGGGATGGCAAGAGGTAGGTCTTGCTATTTCGAATCTGTGGTATGACTGAGATACATAATATTCATAGTCTGATAGTACTGAATAAGCCTCTGCGATTCCTTTAAACATTTCTTCGGCTTCTGGTAACTTGTTTTTGTCGGGATGATATAGCATAACCAGTCTGCGGTAAGCGGACTTTATATTCTCCGGGGATGCTTTCTTATCGACTTCTAATATTTCGTAATATGTTTTTTTAACCATGGGCTATTGATATTGCTTTGCTTCGGTTTCGTGTCTATGTCCTTTAACTTTACGATTAGTGGATTTTACTTAACGATTACTTAACGATTAGACTTTACACTTTAAGGTGGTAACGGGTGGAAAGGCCAGCTCAAAATTTTTCAGCCAATCCCATTTCGATCAGTTTTCTAAAGTCACCTGCTATAATAGGACCGGTGACATCAAATTCCATTTCACATTGCCGGGTGGTAAGTTCTTTACCGACGACTAGCCATTGCATCATCTTCCGCTGCCTTTCGTTCAATTGAGATTCCAGTGCCGGAGTTACCCGCATCAACTGCTCTGGCACATGAAGGCGCTCGATGTTAGCGCCGAGTCCCGGATAAGTAACCTGGAAATTTTGAGCACCAGAGGATTTCCCCCCATCTTTAAGTGCCAACAACAACCTTTGAACCAGATCATCAGACTGAGTCGGCAACTGGGTCGGCAACTGGACACCTGCTTGGTTCCTAACTCGTTCAGTCTTCTGTGGCAGATAGAGCATGTATTTTGATGGCCTCTATGTCATAAAACCGGCGCTAATTCTTCCAAAACATCACATTCTTTGTGATGATTTCTGCTGTTCTGTGGTTAATTGCGCTTTGCCTTTAGCCGTCAGTCGATATTTCTGGGTCGGACTTTTGGGTGAATCAGGTTGCGTCATCTCAACAAATCCTGCCTGAATGGCTGGTTGCAGATAATCGTAAAGAAATGTGGGGCGGTGGTTCAAGCCCGCACATTTCATCGCCTCACGTCCCCCTGGTGGTCCTTGTTGCAAGCAGGATAGCAAAAGTCTTACTTGTTCGCTTACTTGTTCGCATAGTTCCTCATTTATATCGGATGTCCCCATTATGACCCCTTCGTGGCCCCATTGGCCCAATTATGGCCCTTTAGGACATAAGCTGTCCCCATCCCTTTTGTTGGCTGTCCTTTCGTTTACCTGCTTATTATTATACATGGGATAACTTCACCACTACTTAAAAGTGTATCAACATTATTGTTGAATTTATGAGGGTATAGGCGTGTATTACAACAGGTACTTTGTTGGTTTATGAATCCTGCGATAAATAGTTCAAATTGATATTTTTCTTGCTTTAGCCAGTTCAAGTTTTCTGAAATAATGCATATATGTACTGTCTTGGCACACCAGATGGCATGTAATAT
>JBAZOV010000014.1:0-70658 GCA_041648475.1 Candidatus Methanoperedens sp.
CCCCCCTGCATCACATCAGCCTGTTACCAGACCGGGTGTGGGGTTCAGTTCTGAGGTGGCGGCTAGCCTTTCCTCATGCTGGATTTTCACCAGCTGGCGAATTTGAGCTTTGCTCGGCGCGCCTGTGCAATCCGTGTTCTATCAGAATTCTCTCTAGACCGATGAAAAGTTCTTCCGCGCCTCTTCCTCTGTGAGCCGGATCACATCCCTCACAGGAATACCGGAGTCTCTGGATGCTTTCTTGCAATCATCAAATTCTGCGGATATATTCAGTAAAGTTCCCTTTAGATCCCTTGCGACCTTTACTGATATTTGATAATCCTTGCCGTTCAATGAAATTGATACTTTATTCATTTCGCGCTGTGCGATCAGCCTATGTTTTACCGGTATTATCCTGATGCCAAGCGATCCTGTCTCTTCAATGATCTTCCTTGCAAGCCTGCTTGAGTCCTGCGGTTTTGCAATAACCTGGATAATATGACCGCTTCGCCCTTTTTTCATTGTTGCCGGAATGATCGAGACATCTCTTGCTCCTGCATCCAATAATACCTCTATCAGATTACTCAAAACCTGTCCTGTCACATCATCCACATTGGTCTCAAGCATTTCGATCCTGTCTGAAATGAGTGAATCATCCACCTCGCCTTTGATAATTCTCAGTACATTCGGGACATGAAAGTCCCTGCTTCCTGCGCCATAGCCTACTGCTTCTGTTATAATTGCGGGACTCTCTCCTTTCTCATTGACAAAATAAGCAAGCAGCGCAGCTCCTGTGGGTGTGAGCAATTCACCCTCAACCGGCCCCATCTGCCATGGAAGGGAATATTCCTTCAATATCTCAAGCGCGGCTGGCGCAGGCACAGGAAATTTCCCATGAGAGAACTCAATAAATCCCATTCCAACGGATATGGGCGAACAGAATATCCTGTGATCTTTCAATCCCAGGTCATGGAAAGCAGCACATGCCCCAATGATATCCGCAATCGCATCTTCCTGTCCCAGTTCATGGAAATGCAGTTTTTCAAGAGTTGTTCCGTGGATCTTTGCCTCAGCATTTGCGAGTATTTTAAAGACAGAAATCGCGTCTGAAATAACAGCAGGCGCAAGGTCGATGGAATTGATCCGATCAAGAATACCGTTAAGGGTCATGCTGCCTTCTTTTTTCGTTGAAACATCAACACAATTTGCAGATATCCCTTTTCGGTTAGTTCTTGCTATCCTGACTTCAACATTTGCTGCAAGTTCCATTGCATCCTTGATCTTCCCGGCATCTGCCCCAAGGTCGATAAGCGCGCCTATGGTCATATCGCCTGAAGCGCCGCAGAAAGGGTCAAAAAGGATAGCTTTCATCTTAGTTAACTTATATTTATTAGAACAAACCATCAGTTGTGTCTCGCATAAGCTGTTCAAAAACCCATGCATTGTTTTGCAGCCCAGCTTGGTCAAAATTTGGATATGTATAAAAAAAATATCTATTATTTTGTATGACTTTTTCGTTATTTAATTTGGCAATAGCCCTGCTGGCAATCATGACTGCGGAGCCATATGCAAAAACCATAAAAAGAGGATGATTATCCATATGACTCACAATTTTTTTATAGATTAAGCTTTCGTTTTCATCTCGCTTGACGAAAATCGTTACCTTTTCCCACCCGTCTATTAACTTATCAAACTCTAATGCTAGATCAAGAGGATTCATATTATCTCTCATCTTTCTGTCACTTAAATAGGAAGCTACAGATTCTATGATACTTGTAGCTCCCATATCTATTATTTTTACTCCTCTTACCCCATATTTTGAATGAACATGCTCCCTAATTTTTTTAACGGTATCTCGCTTACCATCATTATTTAATTTAGAAATGTAAATCCCCACTCTCAATAAATCTAACGCCCAATGACCACCTAGACATGATTTGAGTCTTTGATATACATCTTTCTTGTTAATTTCATAAATTGCTTTTGACTCTTCGGCATTAGGTACGAAGCCATAATTTTCCTTATCGAGTTGTTCTCTTATTCTTTCTCTAAAATATTTAACTGCATCAGCCCCGTACTTCCCTGAAATAATTAACGATAAAAAGTCTTTTATTCCCATTGAGCTAATCTGTTCGATCAGTTCAGGTGGGAGTACCATTTTTATCTCTCTTCGAGATATCTAGAAAAGTATTCTGAAAGAGTTAATGCTGTGGTGTTGATTATTATAGTTGAGCCTGGAAGTAATGATGAATCGTCAATAGATACTGGTGTGTTACTAAATGGGCAGATGTGATGCTTTTTCGTTTTCTTATCAATAATAAATCCCTCTGCATCAACTCCATAATCCAGAATATCTAAGAGGAGTTTTTTTTCCTCATTATTCACCTCAATGAATGAAATCTGTGTATCATTTTTTATATGTTCTTTCATATCAAGTCATCCCTTCTCTTAGATGTCAGTTTTTCGTTTATCGAGCAAATTCCCTATCATTTATTTTCATAGAAATATAGGTTCACTCTTACTACACCCACAATTTATTGTCAGGTGTATATAGTCTTTTTGTTTTGGGCAAATCCATATGTAATAATATATTGGATGTGCGATATATAAATTAGTTTGTGTGATGCTTGTGGGGGGTTGCTGATTGAATATGTATGGTTTGGGGTAAAAACTTTTTTTCTATGCTATAAAAAATAAATCACAAGCATTTTCGAGACTTATAAAAGAAATAACCTATCACGGTAATCGTAATAACTGGCGACACCCATTGTTGTATCTCAATTCCGAAGCTGTCAAGCACCATTATTATCCCAAGGAAAAATATCGAATACATTGCACCATTTTTAAGATATATGTAGCGCTTCACGTTTTCAATATTCCTTATAGTCAGTTCACGGACAACAAATGCTCCTATCCCGTTACCGATAAGGATCAGCGGAACCGAGAGCGTGAATGCAAAAGCGCCAACAACACCGTCTATCGAGAATGTAGCATCGATCACTTCAAGGTACAGGATCTTACTCCAGTCGCTCATGTTCCCCCCACCCATTAACTCCTTTTCAGCCTGCTCTGCATTCTGCTTAAACCCGTGGGTTATAAAAAACGCTGTTGACCCGACAACTGCACCTAATGCCATGAAAGGATTCTTTTTTAATGCGAGGTAGACAATCACAGTGAGAATTATGGAAACAACCGCAAAGAACCATACCCCATGTTTATGGAAGAATCGCTCGCCTCGAAGACCGTAATTTTTAGCTTCAATAAACAGCCAGTGAAAGAACAGGAATATGAGGAAAATACCTCCTCCAACCAGAAGGAAGGGCGATGATTCTTCGATCGCCCTTTCGATATCAGGATTATCGCTAAAAGTAGCTGTGAATGCGTTAACCGGCCCAAGAGCCGGATTTGTTGCCCACACTATGAGCCATGGAAGCATCCCCCTTACAACGAAAACCGCAATAAATAATCCATATATCAGAAACCATCTCCTGGCTCGCTGCGACATCGTTGAAAGTACTTCTGCGTTAATTACAGCGTTGTCAATGCTGCTAATCGTCTCAAACAGTATGAGACCGATTACAATAAGGATCATTGAGAATATTTCCATAGTTCACTCTTTTAATGATTGATGAGAGGTTTTCAATCATCCCGATTGTTTAAATACTTAATTAGGGCACAACAATGAGAAACAATGCTTAAATATTTCCAGTGATGAGTATGAATCTATGAAATCTACCCTGGAAGTTCTTTCAGATTCTGAACTTATGGAACGGATCAAAAAGAGCAGAGAAGATTATAATTCTGGAAAATTCAAGAAGCTTCGCGATATTATGAAATAATATATTCTCATTTCACAATGAAACTACCATGTATCATACCCATCCAGCAGCTCCATCTTATCGTGCCGACTTGCGTTGGTGTAAATTCGATGATCTGTTCCCCTTTCTTGATATCAAATTCCATGCCAAGGGCCATTGTTACAGCCAGTCAGTACTTTCCGTTAATTATCCATTTTGCCAGCACTCCCTTTTTCAATTTAAGATGAATACGAATATCATGCCAGCCATAATATCCACATCAGTATACAATGGAATTGCCCTGCCGCTATTTTTCAACAGCGCCTGGCCAAGCTTTACTTTTTCTTTCCTGGCCTGTTAGCTCATGATCTGCCTAAGCTTTATATCCGGCTTCAACAATGACTGCCTTTATGGCATCCACGTTTGTTTTCGCAGGGTCATAGGTCACAGTTGCCTCTTTCCCCGCAAGGTTCACACTGGCTGCAGATACACCTTTCACTGATGAGATCGCCTTTGTAACCGATGCCTGGCAATGCCCGCACATCATTCCTTCTATCTTTATTTTTGTTTCAGTCATAATTATCCTTATCTGTTTTATTTCGTTTATATTTATTTATATACATATGTACTTTATAGTAAATGTAAATCGTTTTACACCAGATGTAAATATATACTTTGTCGATACGGTAATTGCAGCTTTTTTTCTCAAAGAGTCGCAAGAAATATGGAAACAGGAATTATCATAACTTCACCTGTCGTTTTAAAATCTGTTTTTGACAGTATGATCTTTGTTTTTACATCATATCCGGGAAAATCCATTTCTGTGGCATGACCGTACTTTACTTCTATTCCTTCATCTTCTCTTCAACGCATACACTAATGCTGCAACCAATAACACAGCCAGGATCATCCAGAACCAAAATAGTGGTTTTCGTTCAGTCTGATATGTAGTAACTTCTGTCTTCAAAGGCATGGCTTCTTGAGTAACTGCTATCTTTTCAGTTGCTCCTATTAATATATTTTTGACCAGTTGCATTTTACTTGCAACGACAGGTAAACCCCCGTTTTTCCCTGTGATTTTACGTTATTAAAGTAATATTATGTTAATAATTATAATCATGCATATATCTTTCGATTGCAGAAAAACGAATAATATACTGAAAAAAATAAATAAATAAAATCGTCATTTGACAGGATTTACAGGATCGACAGGATACGATTTTAGTAGCCAATCCTGTAAATCCTGTTGATCCTGTCTAAAAAAAAATGCAAATATCTATTAAAATCCGGCTAGAAAATAAAAAAAAGTAAAAAAAATCGGTGTAAATTACACCAATTTCTTTATCGGATGTGACTCAGCCAGTACACTCAGGCCAAGGTCTTTTGCGGTTTCACCCAGCATAATGTCAACCATTGCTACTGCGGGGAAAACTTTCTTTACGTTCTCGATTGGACCATACAGCAAGAAATTTGCGCCCATGATCTGTGCGACAAGGTTTGTGCCAATGTCCACAGGCGGCCAGGATTCGATCTTGGCGTCAGGGTCGGTTTTCTTGTATTTCTTCATCCAGTCCCATGCTGAAGCCATGTTGTGGAAGCCTCCTCCGACCGGCAATCCTAATTTACCTTTGATCGCAAGAATCGACCTGATGGTGGCTCCGGAACCAGCACCAAGAGGAGTGGCTGCTACATCCACAAGGGGTCTTGTGATCCCGACTTCCTTTGCGACGTCAAGCATACCTTTTGTCTGTCCTGTTCCTCCTTTCTCAAGGATGTCAAGTTTACCTTCTACGCTTGGATTTGTGGCGTTGAATGCAAGGATGATTGCTGATGTTATTTTGCTTTCCTTGATAGCCTTGATCTCTTCTGCTGCTATACTGGAATTTATTGAGTTGTGGATCGCACGTTTCTCAACACCGATCTCTTTGACGTATTTTGCGGCTGCCGCTCTTGTATGTCCGTCTGAGGAATCGATGAGGAATGGTACGTCATCGCATATTCCCACGAACCAGTCAATATATTTCTTTATAGCTTCAGGCGTTTCGCCAACGATCTGGTTGAAATATGGATTTCCTGTGGTATCCCCCATAACTTCCTGTGTATTCCATAGCTTTTCAGCTGCAGCTTTATCAAATACTCCCCTGTCTTCATCAGACACGATCTTATGCTTCCCATAGAACATTGTACTGACAAGTACTGTTGGGTATTCTCCCGGCTGTCCGCCGACTTTTATTTTACCGAATTCAAATACTTCTTGTTTCTTATCAAATCTGAACATCTTGGCACCTCACTTAATTTAATCCTAACATATTCTTTATGGCATTGAGCAGCAGCGGGTTTGAAAGCGCTGGTGAAAGAATCAATAACAGATATATTACAACTATCGTTAAAGAAGCACATATTCCATAAAGAATTCCGATATCTCTTCCGATCTTTTTTCCATACCTCTGGTGTATCTCGGAATTTGTGAATTCTATTTTTTCTTCTATATCATTCAATTTCTGGAGGACATTCTTGTAATCCTCAGGGTCTACGATAACAATAGGAACTTTTTCTGTCATCTTTTCACCCCATCACATATACAGGAACAATCACTGCTATCATAACGATCACAAAGCCTATTATGAAACCGGTCACGCCCGTTGCGCCAACACCGGATTCAAGCTTCTGGTTCCTTGCTATCAGCTGTCCTCTGAACCGTATATCCTCTACAAGCAATTCTATGGCAGCCATTGAAGGGGCTACCACTGTGGGTACGCCTTTTCCATATTCATATTCTTTTTCTGCCATGTTATTATCCTCCGCCTGCGATCAAAATTCCAAGAAGGGTCAATCCAACGACAAGACCGATCATTATGCCTTCTATCTTTCCGGCATATATCCCAGACATCAGCTTGTTCATATTTCCCATGTCAATGGTCTGCTGCTGTATGCCTTTTATCCTTAACTGGATCGTGGCTACTTCAGCGGACATTGGTTTGACTCCGCCTAGAACCTCTGCTTCTTTCTTTTCGCCGACCTGGATTATCATCGGCTCGCCTGCAAATGCGCCGGGATCTTTTGCTGCAAGTTCTTTTATCTTTGCGATAATTGCGGCTTCATCCTCCGTGCCGATCATTTCAACGGCCTGTACCTGTGCCTGGAATCTCTTGATAGCATCATCAGGCAGGTTCTCAATGTAAGGGATAGCGCCTGTTGATCCCACGACCCTGTTATCTTTGATCCCATTCTTGTGAAGCATCAATATTGCTTCGCCTGAGATGTGACCTTTAACTTCCGATCCTGTTACGAGAAGGAAACGGATGTTTGGGTTGGAAATGATATTTGCTACAATTTTCTCAATACCAAGGTTCTCTGTTTTCTGAGGACCAGTGATAGCTGCGCCTGCTGCTATCTGCGCCGCGCCCTTAAGATGAGAACCGCATGTTGATACTGCTACTGGATTTTCAGGATTGCCCGCATCATATTCACCTTTAATGACAGGCCATCCTGCTGCTGGTTTAACTTTATTTGCCATTTATATCCCTCCCATTTTTGAAAGAACAAGCAATAAAAAGGCCACGACAAAACCAACAACTGCTCCATAGAATGAGTTTGTAACTATTCCGGCGTAATAGGAAGCTTTCTCCCTGCCAGGGAACATGTTTAACAATTTTGCATTCGGTTCAAGCTGGTTCATCATATCTGTGACGATCTTATCCAGTTCATCCAGTTGTGTTTTCACAGCGTCCAGTGAATATTCCACAACATCGTCCTTTTCCTCTGCGATTACACCTGTCGTTGGATTCAGGATCAGGTGCAATTCTGGGGCAACTCTTATATGGCTCATTTTTATGCCTCCGTCTTAGGAATTAATCCTGTTCCGACCACTGCTGCAGCATCGTTATACACTTCATCCCAGAATTTCTTGTAGAAAATAAACCACAGAACAACTCCAAGCAGGAAGGTAAAAATTCCTGATGTTCCAAGGGTCATGATAGCGGCAATTCCAATTACTGCCATTGTTATTGCTCCGGTTGAGCCTGCCAGGTACAGAAGCCTCTTTTGCCTCTCATCCGGTCCAAGGCATGCGTTGAATGGATGAAGCATTGCCATTGCTCCTACCCAGAATACTGCAAGCATTACACCATTGTCAAAGACTAATGTTATAATGTTGTTGAATTCGAAATTTCCTGCAACAGCAGCACTAAAACCAATAATGATTAAAGCTCCCGACGCGGCAATTTCTGTCATACAGCGTATCATAACAGGTATTTTCATTTTTATAACGTTCTGAGCGAACCAGCCAATTATGAATCCTATCACGGATGCTGTTACTAGAGCAACGATAGGGCCTGCGATCGTAGCTGTTTTGACAATTGCAAGACCGAACATGGCTGCAATAATACCCATTCCCATCGCGATCTGCCCGATAGAGGGTACGCCTGTTCCAAGACCGTATTTTGCAACACGTCTTACTGCATCTGCGCCCCATATTACCGAACACATCGCACCAAGTGCGCCTGCTGCGGGGGCAATAATAACAATGATATCCGCAATCGTACCGCCAATTTTCTCACCGAGCAAAGGCAAAAGATAAGTTAGATATATTCCTATTAGACCACCAATTATCCCGAAGGCCATTAACTGGTTGGGTGATCTATCTTTTATTTCACTCATACCATCATCCCCTGTGCTATGAATACAGCCACTATCCCGCATAGCAGGCTTATAGCAAAGCTTGTGAAGACGTCTTTACCTATGACACGCCTGAACTTGGGGTCATGCACACCTTCAATTGTTCCGCCTACTCCATAGGATGGAATAACTGAATTGACATAGAACACACCCATCGTGAAAACGCCTGCCACTGCTGCGGCACTGGCTGCTATCAATGGTGTGTATATTTGCATAAGACTAAAATAAATAAGTCCTCCGCCTGCTCCACCTAATCCTGCGCCAACTACTCCGCTAACGAAACATATTGTTGGAATGCCCTGGCCCTGTGTTCCTTTTGATATATATGTATCCTGTCTCTGGCCTGTTATCGGGTCTTTCTTGACCTGGGCTGAAGCAAAAGGAACTGCAACGCCATAAGCATAGACTAAAGAGCCTGCGAACATGGTACTTGCAAGCATTACCATGGAACCCATGGCTCCTGCTGCCATCACTAATGCCATTGAGGCCAATGGTTCATAAGCGTACATGTAGCTTGCTGTAATCAATCCTACAAGACCTGAACCTGCTGCCAGTTCAACAGTACCTGTTCCGATACCTGTTGCCTGTGCCATGGCTGCCGGAGCGCCTCCGACCGGAATAAAGTGAACAGCCGCGCATATCAATGTACCGCTTATAGCTATTAGAAGAACATACAATAAATTTGGATCAATTGCTACCATTATGCTTTAGCCTCCTTTTCATTTTTCTCTTCTTTGTAAGGGCCATATGCATTCTTTACCTGGATCTCTAACAACCTGTTCAAGATAGTCAGCACTGCAACAACTATTACGCCTACTCCCATGGCCGTCCATGTATATCCCCAGATCGTTGTTGGCCAGCTTGAAAAGAATACTGTAAGACCAAGAGCGATACCCGTTGCAGGTCCTCCGAACTTGGCACAGAACCAGACATTGTCTATGCTGTTCCTGAGTCCTGATTCGGCCTTTCGGACAATGCGTCCTGAAAGTGCTGTGTTAAGACCGCATCCGAATTCACGATTCTGGAATTCACGCTCGCCGCCATAATGGACATCGCCAACCGATGAACCGATAGCTCCGGCAGAAATACCCCAGATCAATGCAAGGAACGGAATAGTGAAAGGATATCCGAGCACTTCATATTGGATATATGCCAGGGCCACAAGACAGAAATTCATAATGAAATTATGTGCCATAATAGTGGGCGTCGTATATCTCATTATATCCATGTACAGGGGCTGCTTGAACCTTGTCTGGCTTGCTACTCTTCCTGCATATGAAGTTGTTGCGTATATCGCCAGTATTATTGCCCCGACGAATGCGCCGATCACTATTGCGGTCACTGCATAGTACTTTTCGTTCAGGAGTACTGATGTAACAGTACCCGCTATGACTGCTGAAAGACCGTTGCTGATCGGTTCGCCTGAAATCGCTTTGTTATAAATCCTGTGCAAAAACCCCATCTGGGGCGCTAATTGTACCTGGGAGTTGGGATTGCTCTGGGAACCAACATCTGATTCCAGATCCTCAAGACATCCTGCAATAGTTGCAAGAGCTCCCATAAGTGCCAATATAGCCATACTCATGGTTAAGTCTAATACCATTTTATTATGTCCTCCTATATTAAATTAAAATCACCATAAAAAATTGTTATGGAATGGTTTTAACGGACTACCTTATTATACATTATAAATCTTTCGAATATTATCGGTATGTATGCCAGTTCTTTGATATTTTTTGCCAAAGAACAAAACCCTAAAAAAATTTTTGATAAAAAATTTCCCACACATTTTTCACACCCATATTAATCAAAGTGTGAGTCACAGTGGTATTAAGTCGAGGGATTATTATCTCGGCGGGATTGAACAAATATGAAATGTAAACATTCAGAAAATAGTTGTAATACGAAAATAATTAAACAGAACTGGGAAGAGATTCGTGCTTGTGAGTATGGTATTTCCTGCAATTACAAAGAGATGGAACTAATTAATTTTACCTGATTTTATTTTAATAAACTAGAAAAATCTAAGCAAGCATTTCAGTTCCTATGCAAATTTGAGTCTATTTCAAACCCCTGCTTTTATAAGCCAAAAACAATAATGAGGATAGAACTCAATGAAAAAAATTTTAGATTTTCGGAATATTAAAGATCATCCAGCAAAGAAACACATAGACAGAAAGCTCATTTTCAGGATACGGATATTTTATGTGGCTGGTATCATCCTGACCGGGCTTATGCTGTATGATGTCCTGGAAGGTATCATAGGCATCGAGCTATCTCTTGGCGGATTTCTCCTGGGATTATTCCTAGGGTTCATTGCCACTCGCATGTTTATTATTCACTGGCATGAAGAGAGGGCAAAAGTTGTGTCTCGTTTTGATACGATTGGTATTATTATAATGCTATTATATGTGGCTTTTTCCGTATCAAGAACATGGCTTTTTGGGCACTGGATACATGGTTCTGTCCTCACCGCCTTCACTTATAGTATTCTTGCAGGAGTAATGATAGGAAGGATTGCAGGGATGCGTTTGAAAATAAAAAATATACTGTCTGATCAGTGTATTTCTATTTAATAGAAATAAAAATTTCGAAAATATCGCAAAAGAGTTATCGTCGTTTAAATTCATTATCCGATTGATTACTATGAATTCCTGGAGTTTCAAAATTGAAAATGTTGTTTCTACAGTTAAAATTTCAAAAAGTTTTAATTTGGAAGATCTGAAATCAAAACTTGAAAATGCTGAGTATAATAAATCTAAGTTTCCAGGTCTTGTTTATAGAATCAAAGATCCAAAAGCTGTTTTTCTATTATTTAACTCCGGGAAAGTTGTGTGCACAGGGAGTAAATCCATAGAAGATGCACAGAATGCAAGTAAAATGCTCACTCAAGAGCTAATTAAACAAGGAATTGATATAGACAGTTCCAATGAAATTATTGTCCAGAATATCGTCGCTTCTGCTGATTTGAAGAGTGTTCTGAATCTTAATTCCGTTGCTTTAGGATTTGGGATGGAAAATATTGAATATGAACCTGAGCAGTTTCCCGGACTTGTTTATCGTATGAAGGAACCAAAGGTCGTCATATTATTGTTCGGTTCAGGAAAAATGGTTATTACAGGTGGAAAATCGCCCATTGATTGCGAAAAAGCTTTTAAATCAATTAAAGAAAAACTTACTAATTTAAATATAATTTAGGTTCTGGTGAATCTTGGATGTTTCTAAATTTTTGTAGACATGTCAATTATATTATATTTGGCAATTATCAATCTACATATATTGATTATGATGAAGAAAACTTTAATAGTTTCAGAAATTTTATAATAGATTGATACAGAGGGGGCAATTTTCCACTTGATGCAGTGGAAGTATACCCTGGTATCTTTATATGTATGAATATATAATATAGTAACATAGTAACTTATATATAGGATATATAATTTAGTGGACCAAGTAGACACGTCGGTGTTGATACTATGATAAAAACCAAGCAGTGTATAATTAAAATTGTGCCTACTGTATCAAGCAATTTCACTAAACGATTTATAACCATCGATGTGCAATCAAGGTTTAGGGAGTGAAAACGGAGGAAGGACTGTGGTCAAGGAAACAAAAGATATATGGGATAAGGATTTTGGAGATATTATTGTTGACAGAGAAAAAACTAAGAGATTTTCATATAGATATAGGGGCTCTATGAGGATGTCTATGGGACTATTTTTCTCTAACAATGAATATGATTGTTGGCGCAATGCAGTTTTATCTAAAAAATTACCTTAATTACTTTTTTTTAATATCATATTTAATGGAAAACATATGTTCTCGGAAACTGAAGAGAGAAATCTCAAAGATATTACAGAATTATATGGCAAAGTTAAGGAATTGATAATTTTTTGTGAGGAGAACCAAGAAGAATTTAAAATCAATAAAGAAGTATCGGATTTTTCGCCTTCTGCAATACAAGCTGTAATTCCGAATTATTACTCTGAAATACGACCTTCAGTTGAATCTATAACCACGGATATAATAAAATTAAGAAATAATAAAGATATAGCACAACCATCCCCTGAGTTATTTAATGAGTATTTTAGAAATGTTATTAAACTACAAGAAATGTTTAAAGTGATAGTAATAGCCAAACCATCGTTGATTGAGTATGCAAACAAAGAGCGGAAAGGAAAATGGAGTGATGTTTCCTTACAGATTATTGTGGGAATTATTATAGGTGCTATCTTGGTTTGGGTAGGATTAAGCGGATAATCGCACATCGATTCATCAACCGACAATTCACCAAAATAATTTTATAGAAACCACCGAGGATTCACAAAAGCCAGTAAATAACGTAACCTGTTATGATTCATAATCCACTGCTATCGAAGCTTCCTTTACAGAATTTATATATTTTGCCACTTCCAGATGCACCGGATGAATCTGGTAAGCCTTAAGATCATCCATGGAATCAAACCGCGTTATAAGCACAATATCATAGGAACGCTCTGAATGAAGAACGTCCATCCCGACTTCCAGATGGCGCAGTAATGGGATTTTTCCCTTCATACCCAGCAGGACATCCCTTGCTTTTTCAACACTTTTTTGACATGCGTCTTTTAATTTGAAAAAAACAACGTGAGTGATCATTTACAAATCCTCACATCAATTTCCTTACGGGTTCAAGTATCTCATTCATATATTCAGCCGCTGCTGATTTTAAATCCATCGGATGCAGCGCCTTTGCGGCAAAATCGGCCTCAAGCGCCTCATAACTCCCATAATGCAAATTTCCGCCATATTTTTCAGGGCGTTTAATCACGATCTCTGAATAGCGCGGAGTAATGTGGTACTTGAAAAGTGCAAGTACAGGATTATCTAAAACTACGCCTTCCACACAGAACGCTCCTTTCATTTTCTTTTTCATATCCTCAGGCGTATCATCAACTGAAATGTAATTTCCCTTGCTCGATGACATCTTTTTTCCATCAAGACCAAGGAGTATGGGCGTATGGATACAAACCGGCGCCTTATAGCCCATTTCTGCAAGTTCCTCCCGCGCCAGCATGTGTATCTTGCGCTGGTCGATGCCGCCCACTGCCACGTCAACGCCAAGATGAGCGATATCAAGCGCCTGCATAAGAGGATATATCATCTGGGAAACCTTTGGATCCTCAGAATTCCTGCTCACTTCATCCATGCTGCGCCGCGCCCTGTTAAGCGTGGTGCTTCGCGCCAGTTTAAGGACATCCAGCATATATTTGGGGTCAAGCTGGTATGATGAGCCCAGGACAAAGTTAGTATTTTTCTCATCAAGTCCAAGAGCTATGAAACATCTTTTATTGTAATCAGCTATCTTTTGAACTTCCTCCATTGTTCCTTTTTCATTAAGATATGCATGCACATCAGCAAGAAGCACAGTTATCTTAAAACCAGCCTGCTGGAGGTCAAGGAGCTTGTTTACGGTCAATACGTGACCCATATGGATCTTCCCGCTTGGCTCATATCCCACGTATGCGCTGGGTTGTTTGTCCGAATTCACCAGCGCCTCAAGCTCTTCTTTTGTGACTATCTCTTCCGTATTTCTTGTAATGATCGCCAATTTGTCCATAAATGAAAACTCCATTTGAAAACTGCTTTTCTTTAAGTATCAATAAGCACATAAACTCTGCGATGGCCAGAATAAATATTTATCATGAGGAGTATATGTATTCTGGTATGAAGAAAGTTATAAGAAAAATTGCAGTATCATTTATCATATTTTTAGCACTTATAAATTCGGTTTCCGCAACTGTTGAATTAACTGATTTCTTTTCAGATTTCACAACTGCCGATGTAACCATAAATTCTGACAGGGATTTCCAGGGAAAAGCAGTTTTTGAGCTTCTATATTCAGGAGAACTCGTTGAATCACATGAGGTTAGTGTTGAGTCAAAGGCGGGAGCGCCTTTGACCAGGGTCATAATCTGGCAGGAAAAACCCCAGCATGATTTTTATACTGCCAGTGTGAGACTGTATGAGGGAAGCAAAATCATCTCAAATAGCTCATACAATATCGCCTACGGAACGGTCACATTACCAAAATTTCAGGTCGTGGATTTCTCACCATCAAATAGCGGCGTGCAAATTTTACTTCGCTCTTTTAATCCCACGGTGACCGATATAAAAATAGAATTGCTGGATAATAACGACATAGTTTACTCAAAGACAAAGGAAGATATGTCCATCACGGCAAGCTCTGAACTCAAATTGGGATGGCCGTTTTTGCTATCTGAAAATAAGAACTATGTTGTCCGCGCCAAAATATACAGCCACAGGCTGAATGCGCCCTCTCTTGTTAATACATATATAGCAGGGTTCACTGCAACCGATGATGTTGAAATACTGCCTGCGGACGTGCAGGTGGATGAATATGGAGCAAGCGTAACTATCCTGGGAAAATCCCAGGTTCCATTTGATGGTTCCATAGTAGTGACAACCAGGAACAGGGAAACAAACGACAAGCAATCATACCGCCAGCAGCTTGAGGATATCCTCACATCTGGAACAGAATCTACGGCTGGCATTGTCTGGAAAGGAATTTCTCCGGGAAATTATGATATCCTCATTGAGGCAGTGAACCATGAAAATATCACACTCGATAAATATGAAACTGTGCTTCGAATCCCGCAATATCAGACGACTAATGTGGCTGTGCCCACAAAGAGTACACCCGGTTTTGAAGGATTTGTTTTCATGATCGTCATTATCGCGGTATCGAGGAGAATAAAAGGTGTGTAATGTTTGATCTCATCCTTAAGAATATCACCCAGAGAAAACTCAGGACAGGGCTTACCATATTTGGTATTGCGCTTGGGATATTTGCAGTTATCGTGATGGGCGGGATGTCTGAGCATTTCAACCAGACTTTTGATCGATCGATAAGTTTGACGGCTGATAAGATCCGCGTATTCCCTGAGATCGGCTTTGGCGGTGGAAATCTCAATGAATCAAAAGCAAGGGAAATAAAAAGGGTGCCTGGCGTGGCTGATGCTTATGGGCTTTTGCAGGCTGCGCTTGACCCTGAAAGCCTGGGTTTTTTCGGCGGGGATGCGGTAATCGGTGTAGAACCTGAAAAAATTCCATCCTTATTGAAGGACACTAAACTTACAGACGGCAGGTTCCTGGCAGTCGGTGATGGTTACAGGACAGTTCTTGGAAGCTCCGTGGCGCGGGAGTTTAACCTTAAGGCAGGAGATGAGATACAGATCAAAAGCAAGCGTGTGCAGCGCGCTTCATCAATAACCCATGCGAGAAATTTTACTGTTGTCGGGATAATGGAATATACAGGTTCTTTTTTCGACAATGGAGTAATGATCCCGCTTAATATTGCCCAAAAATTCTATGACCGCGGTGATACAGTATCTTTTATCCTTGCAGTTCCAGATGAGGGGGTAGATGCGGAAGACCTGTCAAAACGGATAGAGTTGAATGTTGAAAAGATCAAGACCTTTTCACCTGAGCAGCTTCGAAAACAGATCGAGCAATCCCTGGTAGTCTTCACTTTGATAACAATAAGCGCCGCGGTTCTTGCTGCAATAATCGGAGGTCTTAGCGTCATGAACACCATGCTGATGTCTGTTTCAGAAAGAACAAAGGAATTCGGGCTCATGAAAGCGCTTGGCGCCGAGACACGGGATATTCTTTATATGACAATGGGAGAATCCGCTATTATGGGGATTCTTGGAGGAATTGTCGGGATAATAGGAGGCGGAGCCCTTGTCTATTATTTAAATGATTTCCTTGCCTCGCGCGGCACCATTCTTTTCAGTGTCACGCCCAGGCTGCTTATTATTTCTATTGTTTTTTCAACCCTTCTTGGCGTTATATCCGGGCTTTACCCTGCCTACAGGGCTGCGAAAATGAGTCCAATGGAGGCGCTGCGGTATGAATGAACCCATCCTTCGTGTAAGGAATCTTTCAAAAACATATATGCAGGGAAAGATCCCGGTGCATGCGCTTAGTGATGTGAGTTTTGATGTTCAAAAAGGCGAGTTCCTTAGCATCGTAGGTCCATCAGGGAGCGGCAAGTCCACGTTTCTATCCATGATAGGGCTTCTGGATAAACCCACAAGCGGCAGTGTTTTTATTGATGGTGTGGAGGTTACAAAAGCAAAAGATAGTGAAGCTCCTGTTATCCGCCGTCAAAAGATAGGTTTCGTTTTCCAGCACTTTAATCTCATCCCAACGCTTTCCGCGCAAGAAAATGTTGATATAGCAATGCGCTTCGCCCGTATGCCAAAAAGCAGGCGGAAAGAGCGCTCAATTGAGCTTCTTACACAGATGGGGCTGCGTGACCGGATGAACCACAAACCATCGGAATTGTCGGGCGGGGAACAGCAGCGCGTTGCGATAGCGAGGGCGATGGCAAACAATCCGGCGATAATCCTGGCTGATGAACCCACAGGAGAAGTGGATACAAAGACGCGGGATATGATAGTGGAACTGTTGCGGGGATTAAGTGATAATGGCCAGACCATCCTTGTCGTTACTCATGACATTGCTGTATCATCAAAGACCAGGAGGATCATTTCCATGAGAGATGGGATGATCGAGAGCGATAAGATCATCAAAACGAACTTATGATTTTATGGCCTATTAAAGTTTAAATTATAAAAACCATCATGGTTTTCAAATTTAAAACATTCTAATTGAGTATTATTGACACTTTTATTGTCTATATAATTCTTTGTTTGAATCCATTCATCATGAGTGATTATGCAGACTGCTCCAGATTCAGAACATCCTTCACCATTTATTACCTTTTCAATAGCAGGATATTTTTCTAACTCTTCTGAATTCAAATTTATCACATTGGTACAATTGTCATATTTTACAATATTAATATTCGCAAAAAATCCAATGTATAAAGGTATCACTATTGACTTCACAATTAATATGAAAATAATCAATATTCCAATACCAACGATCATTTTAGATATCTTCATATTTTATTCAAACAACCTATCAATAAGCCACTGCGGCTCGAACTTCACGAGATCCTTATAGGTCTGCCCGACACCCAGGAACAGGATTGGCTTTCCTGTAGTATAAGAGATCGAAATTGCAGCGCCTCCTTTTGAATCTGCGTCTGCTTTCGTCAGGACGCTTCCATGGAATGGAACAGCATTATTGAACATCTTTGCACGCTCAACAGCATCGTTACCTGCTATCGCTTCATCTACAAAAATAATGAGGTTGGGATTGTTAACCCTGCAAACCTTTTTTAGCTGGTCCATAAGGTTGATGTTAGTGTGCATCCTCCCTGCCGTATCTGCAAGGACGATGTCCTTATGCTTTGCCTTTGCGAACTGGATCGCGTCATAAATAATGGCTGCTGGATCGGCGCCTTCCTGATGCTTTATTATCTTTATTCCAAGCGCCTCTGCATGACGGTCTATCTGTTCTATAGCTCCGGCGCGGAAGGTATCGCCTGCCGCTATGACTACTGAATAGCCCTGTGACTTAAAGCGTTCTGCCATTTTTGCAACAGTCGTGGTCTTGCCTGTACCGTTCACACCTACAAAAACGATGCTTACAGGTTTACTGGTTTTCTTGACGAACTCATCAAAATCAAAAGTTTCAACCGAGATCACTTTGAGTATAGACTTCTTGAGGGCTTCTTCCACTATCTTTCCCGTATCAGAGCCGATTTTCCTTCTGCTTCCAACAAGCTCTGTCTTTACCGATTCGACGATTTTCTCAGCAACAGGCAGCGCCACATCGCTTTCAAGAAGCGCCATTTCAAGTTCCCATAAATGGTCTTTCAGGCTGCTCTCATCGATTATGAACTCCTGTTCAAAAACCGCTGCTTTTAACTTATCAAAAAAACCGATCTTTTCAGGAGCTTTTTCCTTAATATTCTCAGAAACTTTTTCAGATATTGAGGTTTCCGGAACTTTCTGGATTATCTCTGTTTTTCCGGGAACTTCGGCCTTGATTTCAACCCTGGAAGGTTCCACTTTGGTGGTCTCAACCTTTACAGGTTCCGTTTTTATGGCTTCTTTCTCTTTACTTTCTAAAACACTGCTAAGTGTTTTCTTAAAACCGCCAAGCTTTTCTTTTAGTTTTTCAAACATGGTCAAATAATCTATTCGGCATGCATGGGCTGCTGTGACTGTTGTGACTGTTGTGACTGTTGTGACTGTTGTGACTGTTGTGACTGTTGTGACTGCTGGTGTTTATATGCCAATTTTTCAATGGTTTGAAGTTCGTGGGCAAGTTTTGATACTGTATTATTCAATTGTTCCTGGTATTTTGTAAGTTCGTCTTTTCTTTTTTCCAGGAATGACTTTGCGTCATCGATATTTTTTTCGACGCTTACTCCGGCCCCGATCCCAACAACAATGGTATCAGTATTTATGAGATTAGCCTTTACAAAGGAACCAAAACCGATCGGTACAAGCGTTTCAATCCCTGCAGCTTCATCTTTTAAGGTCGTAATTGTTATTAATGCGGTTTCCACATCTTTTATGGTGATGCCGACCACGTTGATCTGTTGGGAGATTGATTCAGCCTGGTGTTTGTAAACCTGGTGCTTTTCGGATAATTCCTCGATCTGCTGCTGAGTCAATGCGCCACTCATTATTTTGCCTCTTCCACTGAAACTATATTTATTAGTCTGCGCCTTAACCTGTGTTCACTTCCAAGAAGGGAAAATACCTTTTCTGACGCAAGGTTTTTATTCAATGTTGTTATCTTTTTTGTAAAGGGTTCGTATTGTAGTCCTGCTTTGAAAGTTCCTTTCACTATAAAATTCATATTATCACCTTAAGTGGGGTTCGAGTACAACTTGAAGAGATATATAATTACTGTAACACTAACGTTAATGTTTACCCGCATCCTGGGGTTCGTCCATGGACTTACCAAATCTGATTCACCGCAAAGTTCGCAAAGAACGCAAAGCATAGCAGCGTAAGCATTTCGTTGTGGTAAAAATCATCCGCACAATCTGTGTTCTAGCGTCGGGATATACCTGCTCACTTCATATCCGCATCATGAACCCACCACTCGCCTTCCACAGTATGCTCTTTCTTCCATATCGGAACTTCAACTTTCAAGCGCTCAATAGCTTCCCTCAATACCGCAAATAGCTCTGCCCTGTGACCTGCTGCAACAGCAATATACACAATGTCCTCACCCATCGCGATTATTCCTGTCCTGTGATGCATCAGCACATCGACAATGCCCGTTTTTTGCTTAAGATCAACACATATCTCATCTATCTTTTTCTGCGCCAGTTCGCCGTGTGATTCAAATTCCAGGAACTCAGTCCGGGTCGGCCCGGTCATTGCCCTGACAATTCCAGTAAAAGTCCCGATAGCTCCTGCTTTTCCAATGTTCTTTGAGCTTTTAAGTTTGCAGAGCAGGGAGTCAAGGGTGTGATATTCAGGCTGTTTGAAGATGATTTCCAGGAGTTCTTCAATATCTGCATTTTCCGGGCTGTCTAATCGTATTACAATAAATGGCGCTTCAACATCGCCAAGAGCAAACTTCGCAAGTTTGCTCTCCTTGAAACCTTCGACTACCGCAAAATCCATCCCTGCGTTTGCAAGTTCGTCAAGTCCATGAGTAAGGTCATTATTGTGTGTGAATTTGACAAGTTCGTTCGCAGTTACACCGATCACGACATCTGCGCCCGCTTTTGTATGTTTCCATGTGTCGGTATCGGGCGTATTAATTGTATGTTTTTGCAGGTGTTTGATCGTCCCGACTGAACCATGCTTTTTTAAGGCACGAACAAGTTTTTCCACTAATGTGGTTTTGCCTGTTTTTTTATAACCCACGACTGATATTATTTTCATGAATCAATGATTAGCTGTAGCTATATATTTAAGACTGCTATTTCCACATTTGAGAGCCTGTCTTTGATATCAATTATTTCTCTCTTTATTGACAATATTCTCTCACTTGCATCAGCATCATGATTCGACATTATCATCTTCATGTCATTGAAATTATCATTTGTTTCAGTCTTAAATTCTTTTAAGATAGAAGTGTTTTCTTTTAAGAGAGAGGTGTTTTTATCCAATGTTTCTGAAATTTGCAGAAGTATAGGAATTCCTTTTCCCCATTGTTCCATCTGGAATGATTGCATGACTCGCTCTATCGGTGGAACATTGTTCTTATATTCTTCAAATAAAACCGTTTCTATAATAGCTTTTTCGGGATGATATGTATTTATAAAATCCCTGAATTCCTCAATGATCTCATCATCCGCTTCGATGATAGCAAGAACTGCCTGAGTACCTTCAAGGTCTGTATTGAAGGTATTGAAATTATTGACGCCCAATGAAAGTGCTTTGTTAATAAGCGAAATTCTGTAACCAATATCATGCAGTTTTTTTCCAATGATCTTGATTCTTAGTTTTTGCATTTATCTCAAATCTTTATTATTGATCATTCTATATCTAATTTTCTGAAATATTACTACATCGATTCTGGTGCAAATATTCCCAGCGTGTCAAGAGTATTTGAAAGCACTATGCGTGAGCACTCCACAAGAGCAAGACGCGCTGACCGAAACTCTGGCTCTGCGCTTATAACGGGAACGAACCTGTAGAACTGGTTGAAAGCATCCGCAAGTTCCCTTGCATAAATGGCAAGGATATTTGGTTTAAGTTCACGCGATGCGTTATCGATCACGCTTTCAAAAGCAGATATCTTCTTGATGAGTGCTATTTCCTGTGACTCAAGAAGCACCTTTGGATCAAAATCCTCAAAGGATATTCCATCATCTTTTGCATTATTTATTATGCTGCACGCCCTTGCATGAGCATACTGTATAAAAGGAGCGCCCTGTTTTTCAAAGTCAACTGCTTCTTTCCAGTCAAAAGTTGTTGCTTTTTCAGGGGATATGCGGATGATATCATATCGCACCGCACCAATACTTACGAATTTGGCTACTTTTTTCTTGAACTCATTGTCTTTATCTGGAAGTTTTTTATCCACAACTTCATAAGCTGCTTTTTCAACTTCATCTATCAGTTCATCGGCTGAAATGAAAACACCACGCCGCGTACTCATAGAGCCTTCTGGCAAGGATACGAACTCAAATATCACGATCTCAGGTTCCTTTGAACCAAGGATATGAAGTACGGCTTTTAGCTGCGATGAGATGAGCTTATGATCCGCGCCCAGGATATCGATCATCCTGTCGCATTGGGTTGTTTTCCATTCATGGTACGAGAGGTCACGGGTTGTGTAAAGGGAGGTGCCGTCTGAGCGCTGGATGACCAGTGATTTCTGGATCCCAATGTCTTTCAGGTCAACCATGAACGCGCCGTCTTTTAATTCAGTACGATCAAGCGCCTTTATGCGATCCATAATCATGTTTACCTCGCCTGAGCGGACAAAGCGTGATTCCCAGATGAATTTATCATGATGGATGTTCATGCGCGTCAGGGATTCTTTTATCCCTTCCATGCAGGTATCGATAGCCCCTTTGAATTTTCCTTCAATTTCCGGGTCGCCTATCTCGTATTTTTTCATTATGCCGTCAACTTCCGGCGAGTGCTCTTTTTCATCAACGAGGGTCTTATTGGCAAGGATATAGACTTCTGCTATCGCATGGTCTTTCTTTTTTGTCGTATCGAACTTAAAATTCTCAAGACCCCAGACCACCACTGCGATCTGTCTACCCATATCGTTTATGTAATACTGCGTTTCGACATCATAACCGGCGCGCTTAAGGATTCGCGCAAGTGTGTCGCCAATTACCGAATTCCGTATATGGCCGATATGCAGCGGACCATCTGGATTTGCGGATGTGTGCTCAAGGATCACTTTTCCCTTATTATCCAGGTTCCCGAAATTCTCCCTGTCAATAAGCACGCGATGGACGGTTTCATTAAAGAATGTCCGGCTCATAAAAAAATTAATGTAAGGCCCGGTCATTTCTGCCCTGGCAACGTACGAATCAGCCCGCAGGCTGATTTGTGAGTATATTTTTTCACTTATCGCTTTCGGGCTTTGTTTATATTTAGAGGCAAGCTTGAATCCCACTGAAGACGCAAGGTCTGCATGAGGCGATTCGGCCAGGGCAAGATCGTCTGTTTCGAATCCCGATTTTGCAATAGCATCTGATAATATTGATGAGACTTCATCTTTGAATTTAAGGAACATAAAATCGAAGTTTACACAACAGCTAAGTACATAATTATTTCTTAACAAAACAAAAAATTCATAGAAAAAGCCTTATATATGATAATTATCATAGTATGAATGGCACATTGGGGTCGTTAGTACAGTAGTTCAATTATCTAATTGCAATTTTCTGTCTTATCACCCCGACAAATAAACGGAGGAGTTTTATGACAAAGAAAAGTGAGGAGAAAACAACTGAGGGAATGAAAAATATGATCAATACCTGGACCAGCGAATCGAATGAATATAAAGAATTTTATGACAACTGGATGAAAACCTACAAGAATTCTTTTGGAAAAGCCTATCCTGTCCCGATATCTTCTCCAAAAGAAGTGATTGAAGATCTTATAAAATGTGCAAATGACTCAAATAAAGTATATATGTCATGGGTAAATGATTTCAGTGAAAATTCACGAAAGACGTCAGAAGTCCTGAATAATGGTATGGATCCTGCAAAATACAATGAATGTTATGAAAGCTGGCTTAAGACCTATGAAAAAGTTTCCAATGATATGAGCGATAATCCTGCGATCAGATACCAGAAAGAATTTTTCTCAAATTGTACAGGAATTCCGGATTTCGGCTCAGAGTCATTTTCAAAAATGGCAAAACAAATGCAAGAATTATACGCCCGTTTGTATATTCCTTCGCAAGATTCAATGGTGAAAATCTCCCAGGATATTGCAAAGATCTCAAAAGGCGAGGCTACTCCTGAAACCTACAAGGAATTTTATGACGTGTGGATGAAAACATATAAAGAAACATTTTCAAGAATGTTCGATCCCCAGACCATGAAACCCTCAAAAGAAATGATGGATAGCCTTAAAGAGAGCATGGATCTAAGCCTCAACCTGTTCAAATCCTGGACTGCGGTGCTTGAAAAGATGTCAGAAAAAATGCATGATGGGTCAGAGCTTATGAATGATCCTGGGGCTTTTAAGGAATTCTATACTCTCTGGATAAAGATGTATGAAAAGTCTTTAGATAATATATTTGAAGGCATCCCACTTGTCAGCCCACTGAAAGAAATGATGGAACCTGTAAAAAGCGCATGTAAGATTTACGCACAAACATCCATAAAGATGTCAAGAATGTGGATGGATTCGTTCACGCGCATGGCACCAGCCCAAAAATTATAACTGTGGGATCAGCCCGCAGCATGTCCCATAGAAATTTATCTCATACCCATTCTTCTTTGCAAACCCGATCGTCCCAAGAGTCGGCGCCGCTATCCCTGAAACCCCACACATAAGCGCTGTTTTTTCGATATTGGCCCTGTCTTTACCGCTTGAATGGGCGCATCCAAGTACAATGGGCGTTTGGGGGAACATTTCAATTGCTTTTTTTATGACTTTTTCAAAATCAGAAGGTTGTGGTTTAATGCGTTCCATCGGAGTACCTGCAACAGGCATCAATCCTGTTATTATAACAGTGGACGGAACAATCGATCTGATCATTTCAAGAGCACGAAATTCTCCGCCTAATTTTCCGAAATGGATGCCAACACATACATGAGGAAAGACCGAAAGTCCTGAATCCGAAATGGCGCGAAGGCTGTCAATATATTCTTTTTCCGATACATGAAGACCATAAACTTCTTTTACGGCATCCATGTCGCCCATCACGTCAAATCCGATACCGGAAAGTCCGGAGTCTTTTAATAACCCTGCTTCCTCAAGAGTGATAAAACCAGTATGTGCAATAAGGATCAGGTCTGTTTTTTCCTTGAGATTTCTTATCGCCGGGATTATTCTCCCGATAGGGACACTTCCGCGCTCATCACAGCCGCCGGTCAGGAGTATCCCCTTTGCGCCCCCTGCGTGGAGCGCCAGAGCTTTCTTTTCAAGCTCTTCACATGTGGTTGCAGGTATCAGACGCTGCAGTAATTTGCCTTTGCAATGCTGACACATGAGAGCGCATGAGTTCCCGGTAACGGAAATGGAGGGGAATGTGTCTGATGTGATAAAAAAATTGATCTTTTTTACTGGTTTATGGGGGTTTTTTGAGAGTGTCATTAAAAAATAAAAGGGAATTAAAGTATCCTTATTCCCCCTTCTTGAAAAGCTTGTTGAATTTCTGCTTTAGCAATTCAAGGTTCAGCAGTCCTTTTGAAGTGATTATATAGATAATAATCGCCCCAATACCTGTTACAATCGCGCCGATCAACAGGTAATTCGTGGGTTTCACTTTAGCCTCATATACCATGCTCTGTCCAATGATCTCAACTGTTGCATTGCCTGCAATGGTTTCAATCCTTGTAAAATCAACCTCGATTTTTTCTCCGGGGCTCAGTATGATTGTTTTATTATCCACTGCTGTGCCGTTGACAATGAGGTCAACCTGCATTGCGTCACTCTTTGTACCTACGTTTGTGATGTTTGATCTCACCAGGTATGCCTCTGTGACAAAACCCTGATTGGGAGTGATATTTATATCAAGAGCCTTGAACTCGGAATAAAGCGGCCTGATATCGATATCCCTCATAATGGGTAGATACGATGTCCTGGAGGCGGATATGCTATGTGTGCCGCTTGTTTCAAGTTTATAGGTCACTTCACCATTGCTGTTGGTTGTACCAACTGTCGCATTATCAAATGTGACTGTTGCCCCACTCATGGCTGTTCCATTGTACAGGACTTTAATGGTTATTGTTTCTAACTCGTTTGCCTTTGATGGGGCCTCGATGCTAAGCGTGTAATCTATGTATTTCTCGATTTCGATATTCTGGGTAGCTGGTTCATATCCGGTCTTTGAGACGGCTATGGAGTAAGTTCCCTTGAGGCTCCTGGGAAGAGTGTAATTAAGAATGCCGTTCTTGTCAGTTGTTCCGGTCTCAGTGCCTATTTTAATAGTGGCACCATCCATTACTACGCTGCCTGCTGTTACCTTGATCTTGATCGTATCTCCCGCCATCGCTTTTGTAGGTGCATCGATCACAAGCTGGTTTTGTATCATTTGCGCTGTCACATCGACAGCAAAGTAGAATCTCAGGTTATCATTATCTGCCACTTTCAGCTTTAGGTTGCCCATGAGAACATCGTTCTTGTTCCTGTCAAGGCCGATGAGACCGTCGTTACTCATAGTTATTTTATCCTTGCTGACGCTTCTTACGTCCATCTTTCCGAATTGGTCTGCTACCTTGATCACAGTGGGTGTATCAGATATCTGGAATATTCCCCTGAGGAACGCTACCTGCAATTCCCGCCCGGAGAATACATTTTCAAACCTTACCATGATCAATGGCAAGCTTTCAGTGCCGCCAACTGTCTTTGCATAAATATATGTCTCTCCCGTTCCAAGTGGAGTTATATCTACTTCAGCGCCATCTTTCAGGAGTGACAGAAGCATTACCCTTGCATTGAGGTCAATGTCAGTTGCCTTCAGGACATAACCATCTTTGAGAGCAATTGTGCCTCCGACTGAAATCGTCCGCTTTGTATCGTCATCTATCAGGACTTTATGCAGCGCACCGTTTGCAAGCGCGCTTTTTCCGTCAAAAGTAGTAGTTGGGCGTGTAATAGTAGGTTTTGTGTTAGAGGTATATCCGGCAAAATACTTGTCAGCCATGAAGCCAATGACCTGATATTTTCCAAAGTCTTTGTAAATGAAATTGACTTCCTGGGGAGTCGTGGAATATAACAGGTTTTGATCAGGGATATTTCTGCTACCGTTTAATGGATTTGTAAGTGACAGACTCTCGCCGCCAACTCCACTATCAAGATCATAATAGAATCCGAGGCTTGTTTTTCCTATGTTCATCCCGAAATTGTAAGGCGTCCATACACTGATAGGAAATGCATCTCTGTAAACAGTGCTTCTAACTTCAAAGTCCCCTGTTTTATCAACGGAAAAAGCAAACCTGAGGGCTGAATCAACATTGTTTGCAACGATTATTTTAAGATCGCCCATCACGTCAGCGGTCGTTCCCTTTGTAAGACCAATGTCGTTGCTGTTTTTCATTTCTATGAGGTTATTGTTGACCTGTGTGATTTGCATGTTGCGGAATGTATTTCCGCTCTTGATAATTGTGGGATTATCTGATATCTGGAACAATCCTTTCATGAATGCGACCTGGAGTTCTCGTCCTGAGAAGACGTTATCAAACCTTACCATGATCAGGGGAAGAGAATCAACGCCGCCAACAGTTTTTGCATAAACATATGTTTGATCCGCTGCCAGAGGCGCCACATCAACTTCATTTCCATCCTTCAAAAGGGTGAGAAGCATCGTCCTTGCATTAAGATCAATATCCGTTGCCTTCAGGACATAACCTTCCTGGAGAGCGATCGTGCCGCCCACTGATATAGTACGCTTGGTGTCATCGTCTATCAGCACTTTGTGGAGCTGTCCCTGACCAACCGCACTTTTTCCGTTAAAAGTAGTAGTTGGACGGGTTTTTGTTGAAGAGGTATTGGCTGTATATCCTGCAAAATACTTCTCTGCCATGAAGCCAATGACCTGGTATTTGCCGAAATTGGAGTAAGTGAAGCTGACTTCCTGCGGGGAGGTTGTGTAAACGAGATTGTTCTTTGAGATTGTTCCTGCTGAATAACTTCCAAGAGTGATCGTAATGTTCTCATTTCCCACATCGTCCTTTGCATTATAATAGAACCCTGGGAAGCTCATTGGATTCCAAGTGTATGTAAGAGCGAAATCATCTGGTTTGCTGCCGTCCCAGATGCGGTTGCCTGTGGAGAAAGTGGTGGGGTGGACAGTCCAGTTCCAGTATTCAGTATCAGTGCCTTTGTCGTTTGTTGCACTTACCGAGACGTTGTATTTTCCTGAAGAAGATGGGGTGTTAGTATAACTTATTACAGTATTTGCGGGATAATTACTAGTATTGGTTACACGATTTGAATTTATAAACCATGTCACATTTGCCGTTTGATCTACAGTTATGGTGAATGTCTGTGCAGTATTGCCGATCGTGTCGATGATCATTCCGGTCGGAGCACTCTTTGTAATGCCTGGCTTTGAAGGAATAGCAGGCACAAAAGGAGACAGGCTTGAAACCACGCCCGTTACCATTCCTGAGCCGGAAGATGTCGTTACGTTATCCCATTGACTTGTTGAATCATTCCAGTGATATAATCTTACATCCGAATCTGTGTAACCCGATGGCAACGGGGTATTATATTTTACACTTACGGTTAATGGTGGATTATAATTGGCAGTAGTAGAAATATTATGATAATTTCCTACGACATTATAAGAGGAAGCAGGCAACAGGTGCCCTGAATCATCTATGGCTTCAACCGTGTTCCCTGCTACTATAACACTTGCGAATGTAACCGAAGAATTTAGTGGTAATGTTACTGTAATCGGGATCGCACTTGATGGTGTATTTGGTAAAGTAGAACTGTTGAGGGAAACCCATGTAGAATTTACATTCCCTGAAGTATCGACTGTATGAGTTGCAATGGTATACTCAGTTCCAGACAATAAAGATAATATACCGCTCGTATCGAAAACATTGGCTCCAACTGAAGCATTATGCCAGCCATTGTTTATCCATATGGCCACATAAGAAAAATCAACACTTGGATTAGTCCAGCTCCATTTTATCCAGCTTGTGCCGTTACTCTCCATAATGAGATTTGTTATACTCTCAGGCGGCGTGGTCTCCATAGCATTCTGTGCGATCAGATCAATGCTTACGCCTGTATAGCCAATCATGGTTGCTGTTGCAATAATTGTGCCTGCGTCTGTGGTGTTCACACTGATGATAGCAATTCCGCTAGCATCGGTTGTGTTGGATATACTGATACCTGCGCCGGAAAGGGTAACTGTAGCACCGTTTACTGCTGAACCATTATTGGTTACAGTAAAAACCACGTTTGCCGCTGTTCCTACTGTTACATTTGTCGGGTTTGCTGATACTATCAATGTTGGTAACGTTGGCAATACTGCGGTTACGGTCGCTGTTCCACTTGTGTAGCCACTCATGCTTGCTGTTGCAGTTATTGTGCCTGCGCCTGTGGCGTTAGCGCTGATGATAGTACTTCCGCTAGCATCAGTTGTGTTGGATATACTGACACCTGCGCCGGAAAGGGATACTGTAGCACTGTTTACTGCTGAACCATTGCTTGTTACAGAAAAGACCACGTTGGTCGCCGTGCCTACTGTTACATTTGTCGGGTTTGCGGATATGGTCAATGTTGGCAATACTGCGGTTACAGGCGCTGTTCCGCTTGTGTAGCCAGTCATGCTTGCTGTTGCAGTTATTGTACCTGCGCCTGTGGCGTTAACGCTGATGATAGCACTGCCGCTAGCATCAGTTGTGCCACTTCCAGTTGCTACTCCACTAAGGGTAACTGTTGCGCCGCTTACCGCAGGACTCACAGTGAAAATAACGTTGGTCGCTGTGCCTGCTGTTACTGTTGTCGGGTTTGCGGATACAGTCAATGCTGGCAATACTGCCGTTACAAGTGATGTTCCGCTTGTGTAGTTACTCATGCTTGCTGTTGCAGTTATTGTGCCTGCACCTGTAGCGTTCACGCTGATGATAGCACTGCCGCTAGCATCAGTTGTGCTGGATATACTGACACCTGCACCGGAAAGATCTAATGTAGCACCATCTACTCCTGAACCATTGCTGGTTACAGTAAAAATCACGTTGGTCGCAGTGCCTGCTGTTACTGAGGTCGGGCTTCCTGTCACATCAATGGTCGGTTCTGCAAAAGCAACAGAAGCAAGCATAGTCATTCCAAAAAGAACAGCACTTAACATCAATACGGAAAAAATAATTCCTCTATCACACCTATTATTTACCATAATTTTTATCCACTCAATATTATTCTAATCAGTTTCATTCTTCAACCATGCCTGTTATACATAAAAATCCATAATAACAGACGTTATGTCATAAGAACTCATTATATAAATAATTTCTGCGACGCAAAACAACCCTGGGCAGTTTATTTATTTCTTTGCCATATCAAAATAATATTTCAATTTGCAGCTTTGCTCTACCAGCGCAGTAATAAAATAAGCTTCATCAAGTGTTTTTCCGATCGCGAAGGTTCCATGACCGCAAATGACTGCGCCCTTGTGGCCAATAAGCGCCTTTGCGGTATTATCTGCAAGTTCTGCTGTACCTGCGGCGCCTTTTACCACAGGGATATCATGCAGGAAATGCTCGCCCTCAATATTTATTGGAACTATGCTCTTTGTATCAACAAGCATCGACTCAATGACTGCAAAAGCAGGATGGACATGGATAATGGCCAGCGCAGATGTATGTTTGTAAATAGTCCTGTGCACAATGGTTTCCGATGATGCGATCCTGTCAAGATCGCAAGGTTTTTCGATATCCAGCTCTACAACACTGTCCTCATTGATTTCATCAAGCGCAAATCCGCTTTTCGTGATGAGCAGTCTTTTGCCTTTTCGCACACTGATATTTCCGAATTGCGATTCCACAAGGTCGTGTTCCACGAGTTTCTTCCCGAATTTTGCTATTTCCTGCCACATGATCATTTTCTCTTAAAAAACAGCCATGAATCCTTTCCCTTGAATTTTGTCCTTATCAAAGCGTATTTCCCGATGAGCTTTTTCCCTTTCAATTCAATTAGCAGCTCGGTATCATTTTCCTTTTCAACACTAAACTCTCCTTTATCCCAGATGCTCACTGTCCCTGCACCGTAGCTGCCTTCGGGAATCGTACCTTCAAAGTCTGCATATTCAAGCGGATGGTCTTCAGTCTGGATAGCAAGACGCTTTATTCCCTCTTTTTCAGGCGGCTCTTTCGGGATCGCCCATGACCTCAAGACTTCCCCCATCTGTAGCCTCAGGTCATAATGCAGACGCGTTGCATTGTGTTCATGCACAACAAATATATTGCCTGTACACTGTTTTTCGCCACCCTGCGGTTCTGGCGATCTTGTAAAATCCCTCATTTTCTGGTATTCTGTGAGCGCCATGATCTTATCCGAATGTGAATGCGCTCGGGCAGAGTTTATCCAGAACACAATCTCCACACATCGGTTTTCTTGCCGCGCAAACCTTCCTGCCATGGTTTATCAAAAGAAGTGAAAAAAGATCCCAATCGTTCTTCGGGATTATCTTCAAAAGGTCTTTCTCTATTTTTTCAGGATCAGTATGGGCAGTCAACCCAAGCCTTCCTGAAAGTCGTTTCACATGAGTGTCCACCGCCATCCCTTCTATTTTCCCGAACGCGCCGGATAAGACAATATTTGCGGTTTTTCGCGCCACTCCAGGGAGCTTAAGAAGTTCTTCCATGGTATCAGGGACTTTTGAATTATAATCACTGGCAATAATTTTACATGCCCCGATAATGTTTTTTGCTTTATTCCTGTAGAACCCCGTAGAATAGATATCTTTTTCAAGTTCCTCCTGAGAAATCCCGACGAAATCCTGCAGCGTCCTGTATTTTACAAAGAGTTTTTTAGTAACTCCATTCACCTGTTTATCAGTGCATTGTGCTGAGAGGATTGTCGAAATCAGTAATTCAAGGGGATTAGAATAATGAAGAGCGATCTGGACACCTGGATATTCGTTCTTCAATAATGCAAGTATTTCATTTGCCTTCTCATCCGCCATGTTTTCTTATATTTGATGCAAGATAGTTAAGAGTTTTATGGTGAAAAATAAAATAAAAGTTACGGAGTTTTAGCTTTCTCGATCAGGTCTTTCAGATATTCTTCATCGATCTCTGCGTTTGTTGCCAATTCCTTTATTTTATCTGCCGGTATAGCTTTCAATCCGTCTATTGAAAAAATTCGAGCGTGCTCAAGTTTGCTAATTATATCACAATCCAGATTCAAAGCTGTCCCCATTTTCTCTAAATCATCAACGTGCTTTTTAGCTTTCGTGATCAGATCTTTCAGATTTTCTTCAGTTATCCCTGCTTTTGTTGCATAATCCTTTATTTTATCTGCCGGTATAGGTGACAATACGTGTATTGAATTTAGTCCAACATTCAAAATTTTGTTGAGTGTATCGCGATCAATATTCAAACATGTCCTCATTGTTTCTATTTCCTCAGTCTGCTTTTGAGCTCTTGCCTTTATATCGTCCAGATGTTTTTTGGCTTTTTCCTTTAAGCCTTCCAGATATTCAACCCCTATATCCACTTTTAAAGCGATTTCTTTCATTTTATCTGCAGGTACAGCTATTATATCGTCGATTTCGTTTATTCCTAACTTATCAAGTTTTCCTGCAATGGTTGTGCTGACTTCAAGCTTCTTGACAATTTCCAGAGATTTTACATCTCTTTCAATCAACTCATTTTTCAGTTTATCTGTTAGGAATTTCTTTCCAAATTCCTCAAAGATTCCTTCAATATGTTTTGTGTAGAAACCTACGAAATAAGCAAAGAATACTACTATCACCAGGTTTTTCTGTTGATCGGTATTTAATAACGTATAAACTGCAATTATCGCGATATATGGGCCAATGAATATTCTGCGACTATAGTTCTCATACCTGTTTTTCCATTCAAGTTCAGTTATATCTCTCTCTTTATTCTGCACTATGCTAAATGTAATGTAGGAAACGACGCCTATGAAAGCTGTAATGGGGACTAGAAGTTGTACACTCAGCATAGGGCCTAAGAAATAAATATTGTAATCATTTGCAAGATAGGCACAGGCAATCAACAACTCAAAGGAGATGATCCATCCTGCAAAGGGCAAATATGCATGCCATTTGCGTTCTGTTTCGTCGTCTGGCCAATTAGATAAACTAATATATAATGTAAATATAGCAGGAATTATCAAGGCAATTAAATCCCAAAAAATTTTCCATACTTTTTTATTCTCATTAACATATGAGTAAAATGAGTAAGTGGTATTATTGGAAATATTTGCAGAGCTCATATTAAACTCGGCATATCCTTCTGCTTTAATTGTGATGTTTACCTTTCCAGGTGAAACTTGCATTGAAGCCATCCCATTTGAATCAGTAATATTCACAATCCGATTGCCAGCTGAGTCATTTACTATAATAAAAGCATCAGGCACATTTTTCGTCTTGTTATTTGTTATATTAAACGTATTTGCATTGTTGATATCAATGACCAAAACTGAAACATTTGGTGAGCTACTATCTGCATTTTGATTGAATAGAATAGCCACAATTGGAATGCTAAAAAAAATAATAACTAAAATACTAAATACAAACTTGGGTCGTGTTAGCCATCCCATAATTGTGTATATGTGATTAATACTATATATATCTAAGATTCTGGTTTAACATTACGGGCTTGACATTCCAATATTTTAAGAGATAGGGAAATCGAACAAGTTTTGGATATGGGGAGTTTGTGGTGAGTTCAGCGCTTCAAACCTGATAATTTGAAGCCCTCAACCCCCTTCTTCTGGATCAGTATCTTAAATGTTTCACCCATCTCCATCAGTAATGTTTTCACAGGCAGCATTTTCCTATAATAATTTGCATGATCTTTTTCCTGTAACTTCTTCAGGTATTCATCGATCCCAAGCCCCATCAGGAAATGCGCCTGGCCTGTGAATCCGCACAAGTCCAGGCCATTTTTGCGTCCCCAATGATCCAGTGCAGAGAAATTCACATGAGTTGTCATATCCTGCTCCCCTATATGTTCAAATGGCGTCTCATTGACGGAGTGTTTATAATAGCACATAAGTGTGCCCCTGTTCCTGTATTCCTGGTAAATTTCATCCGATGGATACCCATAATCTATCGTTATCACAAATCCTTTTTTCAAGGTGGAACCGATCTCCTGCATCCATTTTATCGCATTAAGATTTATTTCAGTGCGATATCCGAAGGGCAAGGTTATTTTTAGTTCTTCCAGGTAGTTTTTCAATTCACATGTTGCTGGTCTTAATACTTCAATGAAACCATTTTCACAGTCCACAAAGACTTCCATCAATTCTTTTTCCATTACGACAACATGCACAGGAAATGCATCGGGAAGCTCATTGGAAAAAATGCAGCCGGTCATTCCCGAAAGTTCGGTTATCGAATCATACCAGCTCACATTTTGCGCCTCTAATCGCTTTTTCTGTTCGTTTCGAAAATTTGGGCTCTTTTCAACAATACAGTAATTCAGATCCCGGTACAGTTCATGGTTTTTTTTAAGGTATGACAGGACATCCCCCGAAAGAAGACCCAGGCCTGCTCCAATTTCAACAACTGTGAACTCTTTTTCACCAAGAAAGCGCCACATCTCTTCTATTTGCTTTCCCAGCATTTCACCAAAAGCCGAAGTCAGGTTGGAGCTGGTATAGTAATCCCCTGCTGCCCCTATTTTTTCATGGGAAGATGTGTAATATCCAAGTTCCGGGTAATACAGCGCCATTTCCATGAAATCGCAAAATGAAATCGGTCCTTGCTCTTTGATCTTCTGGATGATAATTGAGGATAGTGTCATAGTGTGATGGATTAATAATTGGATTTCTTAGGCTTTCAATAATCTGTGTTAATCCACAAAATCCGTGTCTTATGATAGTGCTTTTCCATACATTGCCGGGTTATAGCTTTTCTTTCTATACACAGATTAACACCGATTTACACGGATTTATGTCAATTTCTCTTTTGTTCATAAACTTGCGTCAATCAATAAATATCGGCTTACTTGAATGCGGAATAAGGTTCAACTCTTGCGCGGTTTTCAGTAATTCCTCCACCGCGACAACGCCGCCCCCCATATCCAGGGAATAATCATTCACATAGAGCTTAATATGCTGGTCGATCACATCATCTTCCAGCTCCTGAGCATTTTTCTTAATATAATCACGAGTTTGGGCAGGGTGCCTGAATGCGTATTCTATACTTTGCCTGATAAGTGCATCGATTTTGTTTATCAGTTGCACGCCAAGTTCTCGTCTTGCGAGTATTCCTCCCAGGGGGATCGGCAAACCCGTTTTTTCCTCCCACCACTCACCAAGATCTATCAATTTTACAAGACCATATCGGGGATATGTGAAACGGCTCTCATGGATAATTAGACCGGCATCTACTGTGCCCATGCTTACTGCATTCATTATTTTGTCAAAAGGCATTTCCACGATATTTTTTGCATCAGGCACAAACAGCTGCAGCAGGAGATAGGCAGTTGTCATTTTTCCAGGGATCGCTATCTTTTTTGTACAAAGCCTGTTTTTATCTATCGGTCTGCTTGCAACGATCAGGGGGCCACAACCACGCCCAAGCGCACTGCCTGATCGCAGGAGACAATAATCATCCCTTACGAAACCAAATCCATGGAACGATGCCTTTGTTACATCAAATCTATTAAGAAGAGCCATCCGGTTCAATGTTTCCACGTCTTTTAAAGTCTCTTCGAATTCAAAATCACAATCCAGTTTATCGTGTGTAAGCGCATAAAAAATAAAGGTGTCATTGGGACATGGTGAATAACCCAGCGTGATCTTCATTAAATTCTCCTGACTATTTCATTGACCGCTTTGCTGCAATTTGAAACTGCGAGGGGTATATTCCATTTATTAAGATCCCTGTCCTCAATGATATTGCTTATTCCCCTGATCTCGATCATAGGAACTTTGTATTTCGCGCAAATATGAGCAACAGCAGCTCCTTCCATGTTTTCACATATGCCATTAAAGCGTTCCCTGATAATTTCACCGGTTTTTCGGGTTCCTGAGCACTGCGATACTGTTATGAAATTACCTGAATGGACTTTCAGGCCAATATCCTTTGAAGCCTTAATAGCAAGCTGCGATAATTTCTTGTCCATCGCAAAAGTATTGAAATATTCCAAGTCATTTTTCAAAAGTGGGAAACCAGTGAACTCCATGGGTTTCCAGCCGACGGGTGTCATTACACCTTCCTCGCCATAGTTTTCATTAACTGCTATGACCACATCTCCGACCCCTGCTTCGGCATAAGCGCCGCCGATACCGAAAAGTATCAATATATCTGGTTTCTGGTGTTCAAGTAAAAGTGTTACAGAATGCGCTGCATTCACTTTGCCTATCCCGCAGTGTGAAAATAGAATGGATCGCCCATGCAAAGATCCCTTTGAGACCACACCCTCTGCTACATCAGGCAATGGTTCAATACCAGGCCTCAATTCTCTTGATTCAACCTGAGTAGGGGTGATAAGTGCAATTTTTTGCATATAGCAGATATAATTCTTTTATGGGATATATCTTTTATATGATTTATCTGTGCAATATTGTCACAGTTATCAACATGTATTTTTCCAGACACACTGATTAAGTTTATATGGCGCTTGCACATTATAATGCATTGTGCAAAGGTTGCTCATTCTAATATGGAAACAGATGCAAATGATTATTTAAAGGCCTTAGAAAGAAGGCTTCAGTCACTTGAACGCAGGGTTGAGGAGATTGAATCCAGTTTCAACCCGACAGTCGAAGATAAGGTCGCTTTATACCTTACCGTACCTGACAGTTTAAGAAAATCCCTTTTTGCGGTCACAGCACTTTTGAAAGCTACGGCTGATGAAGTGTGTATCCGAACAGGCCGCCACAGGTCTATCGAGAATAAATATCTCAACGAACTTGTGCGGGCAGGTTGGCTAAAACGTGAACGCATAGGGAAAAAAGTGTATTATTCATCTCTAAGAAAAAAAGATGAAGAATACCCTGAAGTTGTCGGATCTATTGATGAACTGGACAAGAAACTTGAAGAAATACTGAGTTAATCTTATGAATATTGATTTTATGTATATGGTTATTATTTGGGGTTACAAAGTATGTGGATAAGCTTTCATTCATATAAGGGCGGAACTGGTAAGACGAATATTTCCGGGAATCTTGCATGCTATCTGGTGAACAAGGGTTTTAAAGTCGGATTGATAGATACGGATGTTTCAGGTCCGGGCATACATGCACTTTTTAGCCTTAAGATAAAAAAGACACTGGTCGATTTCCTTCAGGGCAAGGCCGGGCTTGATGAGATCGTTTACAGGCACGGCAACGGGGAACTGTATATTATCCCATCCGATGCAACAGAGGAGGATATTGTCAGTTTCTCAAAAAATCCTTCACAGGCAAAAGAAAAGTTTCAGTCGCTACTTGCGGATTTCCAATCCAGGTACAATCTCGACCATATAATATTTGATTGTAGCCCGGGTTTGAACCGGTCAAGCCTCCTGGTCATGGGCTTGTCGGAAATAGGCATAGTAGTATCTACACTGGACAAGCAGGATATTCGAGGCACTTATGTTATTTCAGGGGTTGCCCGACGTTTGAAATCCAGACCCAGGATATTGTTCAATAAGCTCCCGAAAAATAAGTATGAAGCCTCAAAAGAAACACTGGAAGATCTTAGCCGAAAGATCGGTCTTGAACCTATCGGGGTTATCCTGTATGATGAAGCAATGGCAGATGCATGGTCAAGAAAGATCCTTATTCAGGAATTACCAAATTCGCAATACAGCAAACAGATCGCAGAATTATGGGAACGGATCATTCACTCAGCGGGTTCACCATAAAAATGCGCTTTTTTTTCCACCTCAACCTCTAATTTTTTCTTCTCTTCAGGAGTCAGGCTGAATAGTTCTTTTATATATCTGTCCATATCCATGTTTCCAAGGATCAGCTCGCTTCCAGTGAAGTAAAAGGGGATGCTCAATTCCTTGCTTCCTACAAGCGCATGGATCTTATCTTCTCTAACATGGATTATTATGTCAATGAGTCCCAGTACTTCAGCACCTACGCTGCCAGGAACGAACTTATTTGCCAGCATTGTCACAAAACCTCCTCCTTCCGCCCTGATCTTTGTGTCAAGGTACTTCAATGGACGTATGATCATATCTGCCCGATAAAGCGCGCAGAGAATGCCCAGGTTGTCAAGCATTACAAGTGCTCCATGATGTTTTTTCATTAATTTTCCCGCTTCTATAATCATGCATGCGTAGTCCATGGATGCACACCTGATTGTCTGTGGCGTTATGTTCCTGTCTCCGGTTATGGTCGCATCCACAAACCATAATCCCTTTTTCAATCCTGTAACAGGAAGCTCATATGATGAGAACTTATCAAATATTGTATTTGGCGTATCCCTCAGGCATATCCAGATAACAGTTTGCCCCGCACGGAGAGTTTCATACAATATATGATATACGACACGTTCGGTTGGCGTCTCCATTGAACCCACAAAAACGCTGCTTCTGCCGTAAAGAGCGGTTCTTAATTCAGTAATTATATCCTTCGGCATAATATTACAGATAAAGCACATGAACTGCATTAAAGTTTACTGTTGTGGGTTTTGATGACCTGGATTCACATATTTTTCACAAATTCATATATATACTTGATATGGATATTAGAATATATTTTAAACCACTTAGGAGAATAAAAATGATTGCCATAAAAACATTACTACAACTTGCAATGATCGCCATAGCACTTGCAGGAGCATTTCTTGTCGCAAATACCAGTGATATCATGCGAAAAAAATTAAATATGAAGATTATCGGAGGATACGATACTTCTTGCAATAATGGGATGTTGCGTAGGATCGCAATATAAATGGTTTAGGCTTGTAAGGCCAGCTATAAATGACAGATTTAAATCAGAAAAAAATAATTGAAAGTCTCTCATGCATCGAAGCTAAAGTTATATACTTCCTGAAATTATGAATAGTTGTGGCACGAAAGCTGGATTCTCTTGATCTACAAATTCTGAAGAAACTTGCACTCTACAAATTCACAGGTGACTGATATGGCGCATGTGATGGAACTGTTCGGAAAAGCGCGTGTAGTAATAAAAGATGGAAAAGTTGTGGAAGTCGGTGAACCGATAGCCAAGTGGTGTCCAATTTTCAGCAAGGTTTCAAATGTTTCCAGGCTGACACGTGAAGAAGCAAAAAAGAACATGGAGTACAGGATACGTGAACTGGGGATGTTCACACCAGGCCGAAGGTTCGATTATGGCGTTTTTGTCAATTTTGGCGCAAGCGAGATAATGATGACAGGACTCCGGCGCATGCTTATTGATTGCACGGTAACCGTATGTGATGGTGCTGGCACTGTCATAACCGATAATCCCGAACTGGTACAGGGTATGGGCGCTTTGATGTCCGGGCTTATTGAAACAGAACCCATTGTGGAAATAATAGCCGATATCGAATCTCGCGGCGGCTTTGTCCTTGATAAAGAAAAAGCAAGGATTGACCAGGTAAGTGGTCTTACAAAAGCATGTGAACTTGGTTACACCAAAATTGCCGTAAGCGTTGTCTCAATGGCGGATGCAGTGAAACTTCGTGCGATAGAGAAGGAAAATAATATCGATCTTATCCTGGTCGGGGCGCACCTGACCGGGATAGAAGGCGAAGAAGCGGGGGATCTTGTCAGGGAAATGGACATAATCACAGGATGCGCTTCTAAAATGGTGAGAAGCCTTGTGCGACCTCTGATCCAGGCTGGCACTTCTGTTCCCATGTTCGGATTGACACAAAAAGGCAAAGAGTTGATACTAGAGAGAGCAAAAGAAATCGATTCACCGCTCCTTGCCAGCACCGCAGATCTGCCTGTGCTGCCCGAACATAAGCAGCCCAGGCCGCTGCTGTAATGGTTTTTTTGAAAGCCTCAGTTAGGAGAAATCTATATGATAATGCATTTACAGAGAGCTTTTTCAAGACTCTGAAATACGAGGAGGTTTATGGGAATATTGTCCTATAGCCACTTAGACCGAAAACTATTTTTATATAGAACCTAATTTAAGACTGCTATTATTTTAGGATAGCTTTTATATAATTAATTATATTTATCAAATTATGGACGTGAAATATATTGTTCGAAGATAATGAAACACCAGGCAATATACCTTTAAGGTTAGGTGAATATATCCGGGTGCTCAAGCTGACCAGGAAACCCTCAAAAGAGGAATTCTCAGTCATTGCAAAAGTAGCAGGCGCAGGTATACTTTTAGTAGGATTCATAGGATTTATCATTTATATTTTAATAAGTGTGATGCCCGGATGGTTCAAATGATCAGTGAATTCCCCGCGATCTTTGTCATAAAAACCACAGCAAACCAGGAAAGGACTGTAGCGAATTTGATAGAGAAAGTGACAAAAAAGGAGCACCTTGGAATTCATGCAGTACTTGCTCCGGATGAATTAAAAGGATATGTTCTTGTTGAAGCAGCAACGCCTGAAGATGTCGATCAGGTAATCCAGAATGTCCCGCATGCAAGAACAATGATCAAAGGCCAGTCCAGCTTTGAGGAAATATCACATTTCCTGACACCCAAGCTAACAGTTACGGGTATTACCGAAGGAAGTATAGTTGAACTGATATCCGGTCCTTTTAAGGGAGAAAAAGCCAGGGTCAAAAGAATTGATGCAACTCATGAAGAGATCACAGTCGAACTGTTCGAGGCGATGGTCCCCATCCCGGTCACTGTTCGAGGCGATAATGTCCGAATATTAAGAAGAGAAGATGAAGATAAATAATATTAACTGGAGATAATAAAAATGGTAAGCGTTGTAGAAGCATTGGTTTCCGGCGGTTCAGCATCCGCAGGTCCGCCACTTGGTCCATCACTTGGTCCTCTTGGCGTGAACGTAAAAGCGATCATAGACAAAATAAATGAAGCGACAGCTGCCTTCAAGGGAATGCAGGTTCCGGTCAAAGTAATTGTTGATGACAAGAAACAATTCACAATAACCGTAGGTACACCACCGACATCAGCCCTCATAATAAAAGAGGCTGGCATCGAAAAAGGCTCCGGGACACCAAATACCCAGACAGTTGGCAATATCACGGTCAAACAGGCAGTGAAAATAGCCCGCATGAAAAAGAGCGATACTCTTGCAAAATCATTGAAAAATGCAGTGAAAGAGGTAGTAGGTTCATGTGTTCCACTGGGCATAACCTTTGAAGGTCTCAAACCCAAGGAAGCAATCGGCGTCATTAACAGCGGTAAATTCGACTCGGAGTTCTCCGAGCCGCTTTAATTTTTTTTTTGGTTAACGGGTATCAAGAACACCCGCATTTTGATTTTTTTTATTAATATCAAACAAAAATGGTTTTGTTCGCGAATCCATAGGAAAGCGGCACGATATAAGGCTCTTCACCGTCAGCGAGAGCCAGCCGTCCAAAGAGGCATTTGATAACAATTCATCTATTTATAATTATTATGGGTTTGATGGATGCCATAATCTTTAAATGTCAACATGCATATATTGACATATGTTCGTGCCCTTAAATGACAAGCAGTTCAAGTTCAGGAAGTTTAAATGGTGAAATCTTCCCAGTATTGTATGCCTGCCAGGCATACTGACGATCTCAAAGGATGAAAAATATGAAAGATAGAGAAGTCTTCTTTGTTATAAGTATCCTTGTAATATTGATAGGATTCTATATGTTATTAGTGAAAACTATAGGGGTGAAATTAGGAGATAATCTATTCCAGATATCAGTCATATCTGACGGGATTATGTTGATTATAATGGGTATCGCAATGGTACTTGTTTCATCAAGAGAATGGGATTCAGAAAAAAGGATAAAATAAAAAATTATGAAATAATCGAGAAAATTGACAAGCATTTTTTAAGAGACAGTGCTATTTCATGACATAATCTTTAAATAGTCAACTTGCATATATTGACTTATGTTCCTGCCTTTAAATGATAAGCAGTTTGAGTTCTGGAAGCTGAAGCGCAGCGGTATCTTAAGCATAAACATAGCGCGCTTATTCGATATATCCAAACAGGCAGTATCCAGAGCGCTCATTAATATGGATGAACGAATAGAAAAAACACTTCTTGAGATGGCGCACTCAAACCAGATAGAGGTGGAAAGGGTGAACTCTGAACGCGGTATCCTGTTCGGTCACTCAGTGCCGTTTAATGCCAGCGCCATTATTTTCGTGTCTTCAAAGCATGGGATGCAGGTATGGTACGAACATGAAGGAAACTGCGGTGCATGCAATAGATATACACAGTGCATTGAATTGCTGTGGGACTTTGCAGATGAAATGAAAATCAAACTTGAGAAAACTGATGATCCCACGAAGCTGGCGGATGAGCTTTTTGAGAACTTGAGGAGTTTGGCATGACGATAAATATAACAGAAAAGATAAGAAAAACAATGGGCTGGTGCCCTAATGCTGAATTTGTAAACAGAAAGGAGGAAATATATATGGTATCGTATGAAGGAAAGTATATAGACAAAATAAAAGGTATCGGTTTCAAAGGAGTTCTTGGTGTCCTGCATCTGGTGTTCGGGGCATGGTTGATAATAACCGCCTTAAGGGTTTTATCAAAGACAATGATTTTTCCCTGGTATGTAATGGATATAAACTTCATATCGTCCGGGATACTTCTGGCAATAGGCATCTCATCGCTGATGATTTTCTTTAACTTTGTGAAATCTGCCAATGTTCACAGAATTCTGGCACTGGTAAACATTGCCCTGCTGACCGTGTTTTCCCTGTATCTTAGCATGTCTCTGATTTCTGTTGAGTTCATACCGTCTATAAGTGAATTTCTTTATTCCATATTTGACAGACCCTATTATCACTATACTTTCGGCACAATGTCTTTGATACTTTTCGCGCTTATCATTGGGATTCCAAGCATCCTTACTCTTGTCAGTAAACCTGAAGGGATAAAGAAAACAAGATTACTCTGGGCAACTTTAGTTATTCTCATTATTGTGGCTGCATCTCTTGGCGCTTATTATCTTTACCTGAATAAGCAAAAAGACAGCTTATTGGAAGAGTCAGGGAAAAATAGCGAATATGAGTTATACAGGATCAATCCTGATACTTTTGCAGGTGTTTTTGGAGCTTCGAACGATTACTCATATTTTCTTGATTCGACCATCGGCACTACTGGACATCCTATTTCAAAAGATACCTTTGAGGCTATTCAATTCCTTCGGAATAAAGAAACTGGTAAAGTTATTGCATGGTGGGATTATGAACTTGAGATTAGAGCCGCAGGTAAAGAGCCTGTAATAACCTATGCTTCAAAGGAGATAAGTAAAACTATAGGAAGACCATCATTACTGTACGATGAATTCGATTCGCATGAGAAGGTAGCTGATGTTTCAAGGTTTTTCGCAACCGATTCCGAGGAAGCGGCAAAAAGCATTGCTGGGAAATATGGAGCCAATTTGGTATACGTATCAAGACAAAGAATGAATGATTTAATACCGATTATGCTAAGAGCTGCCGACCCCAATTATTATTTCCAGAATAAAGATGTTATTGATCTAATTAATACCCCTGAGGATCAATTAAACAAAATAATTAAACCAACGATGGGATACAGATTCAACAGCGGTGCAGAATTAAAGTATTTCGATAAAATCTTCGAAAATAAGGATGTTATAATTTACCAGTTAAAATAAACGTGGGCTGGTGTCCAAATGTTTGCAGCGTGGTTGATATTTACTGCACTTCGAGTTCTGGAAAAGCCAATTATTTAGTCTCATTTCTTATGATATTCCCCAATTGACTTGATCGTTATCTCACCCTTATTCATCGCCTCAATGGCATCAGCAGCAGCAAGCGCAGCCTGGATGGTCGTGATATACGGCACGCTAAAATCAACAGCAGCCCTTCTTATCTGGAAACCGTCTTTTACTGCCTGCTTGCTAGTAGGAGTGTTAATTATCAGGTCAACTTTCTTATTATGAATAAGATCAACCACGTTGGGTGAGCCTTCACTGACTTTTTTTATAACTTCGATCTTTATCCCATTCTCTTCAAGATAATCCACAGTGCCTTGCGTGCCCAGGATATGAAGCCCTGCATCCTGCATTTTCTTTGCTATCCGTACAATATGCGCTTTATCAGCATTACGGATGGACATGAAAACAGTACCCTTCATCGGGAGTTTATTGTCGGCAGCCCATTCAGCCTTATAGAACGCTTTTCCGAAATCATAATCTATTCCCATTACTTCTCCGGTGCTTTTCATCTCAGGACCCAGCAGCGGATCGGCGCCAGGAAGCTTATCGAATGGCAATAAAACCTCTTTTACTGATACATGCTTTGGGGTTACATCTCCTGTGATCCCAAGCTCCTTTAATGTGTGTCCCGCCATCACCCTTGCAGCGATCTTGGCGAGCGGAACTCCAGTGGCTTTACTTACAAAAGGAATTGTGCGGCTTGACCTGGGATTAGCTTCAAGAACATATACTATGCCGTTCTTTGTTGCCATCTGGATATTAATAATACCAACCACATTCAGGGCAAGAGCTATCCTTTTCACATAATCACGAACCGTAGCAATAATTTCTGGCTTAAGGGACTGCGGAGGTATAACGCAGGCCGAATCCCCGGAATGAATGCCTGCTTCCTCTATGTGCTCCATAATTGCACCTATTAGCACGTCTTTCCCGTCGCATATGGCATCCACGTCGATCTCAACAGCATTATCTAGAAAATCATCAATGAGCACAGGATGCTCATTTGAAACTTTCACCGCTTCTTTCAGGTAGCGTTCAAGGTCTTTTTCATCATATACGATCTCCATGGCGCGCCCGCCAATGACGTATGATGGACGAACAAGTACAGGGTAGCCTATCCTTTTTGCTTCATTGAATGCCTGGGAATAATTTATCGCACATCCCGCTTCTGGTTGTGATATGCCCAGTGTTTTCATCATAGCATTAAAGCGTCCCCTGTCTTCAGCGATGTCCATGTCATCTGGTGTGGTTCCAAGGATGATAGTATTGAGATCAGTTCTCCTTTCAAGTTCTTTCTTAAGAGGTATGGCAAGATTGACCGATGTCTGCCCACCGAATTGAACCATTACTCCATAAGGATGTTCCCTGTCTATCACATTCATGACATCTTCAAGCGTCAGGGGCTCAAAAAATAATTTATCCGATGTATCGTAGTCAGTTGACACAGTTTCCGGGTTGTTGTTCAGGATATGCGTCTCAATCCCCTCTTCGCGAAGCGCTGTCACTGCATGGACTGTGCAGTAATCAAATTCAATGCCCTGCGCGATGCGGATTGGGCCTGAGCCAATTATTAGCACTTTCTTCCTATTCGTTGGGGCAGCTTCGCATTGTTCTTCGTAAGTCGAATAATAATAAGGCGTTGCCGCTGCAAATTCTGCGGCGCAGGTGTCCACCATCTTATATGTTGGAATGATTCCATGCGCTCTTCGTAAATCGTTTATCTCTTCGCGCGTTTTTCCTGACAGGAAGGCTATTCTCTCGTCGCTAAAGCCCATGCGTTTTGCTTTTTTCAAGTTTTCAGGTGAAATATCAACCTTTAAAGTTTCCTCGGCATCAATGATATTCTGGATCTTCTGTATAAAGAACGGGTCGATATTTGTAATTCTTGAAATTTCAGCCGCCGGCATGCCTTTTTGCAATGCATAGTATATGACGAATATGCGTTCATGGGTTGGATGGCGAAGGATATCCAGAATCTCTTCTTTGCTCCATTCTTTGTACCCGAAATACATATCTACTTCAAGTGATCGCACAGCTTTCTGGAGCGCTTCTTCGATGGTTCGGCCGAAAGCCATTACTTCGCCTGTGCTTTTCATGGCGGTTGTAAGGTGTTTGTTCGCCGTGACGAATTTGTCAAACGGCCAGCGCGGTATCTTTACGACCGTGTAGTCGATCGTGGGTTCAAATGAAGCTGGCGTCTTTTTTGTGATATCATTTGTTATTTCATCAAGCGTCATGCCTATTGCGATCTTTGCCGTGACGCGGGCTATTGGGTAACCTGTTGCTTTTGATGCAAGTGCGGATGAGCGGGAAACGCGCGGATTGACTTCGACTATCCTGACCTCGTCATCCCTGACAGCGAACTGGATGTTGCATCCACCTTCGATGCCCAGAGCCCTGATGATCTTAATTGAAGTGCTTCTGAGTTTCTGGTGATCTGCATCAGATAAAGTCTGGGACGGGGTTACAACGATCGATTCCCCGGTGTGTATGCCCATGGGGTCAATGTTTTCCATGTTGCATATAACAATACATGTATCGTTCTTGTCGCGCATGACCTCATATTCGAATTCCTTCCAGCCAATAATGCTTTCTTCAATGAGTACCTGGTGGATACGTGAGCGTTTGAGCCCACGCTCTGTTATTTCGACCAGGTCTTCCTTTGTGTAGGCGATGCCGCCTCCTGCTCCGCCGAGTGTGTATGCGGGGCGGATAATGAGTGGAAGACCCAGTTCATCGATCGTTGTAAGGGCATCCTCAATCGTGTTCACTGCTTTTGAGCGCGGGACTTTTTCCCCGATGCTTATCATTTTTCGCTTGAAGAGATCGCGGTCTTCCGATTCTTTGATAGCCTGGAGGGATGTTCCAAGAAGCTCAACATTGAATTTCTCAAGGACTCCCATTTCTGCGATCTCAGACGTAATGTTCAAGCCGGTCTGTCCGCCAAGCCCTGCAATAATGCCATCAGGTCGTTCTTTTTCGATGATCTTTGCCACGACCTCAGGTTCAAGGGGCTCGATATAGATAGCATCTGCCATGTCCGAATCTGTCATAATGGTGGCAGGGTTGCTATTTACAAGAACGACCTTTATTCCCTCTTCCCGCAGGGAACGGCATGCCTGACTTCCTGAAAAGTCAAACTCAGCCCCCTGTCCGATCATGATTGGGCCTGAGCCTATAAGCATTACCTTTTTGATGTCGCGTCTTTTTGGCATTCTACCTCGAAATCTTTACCGTAAATGTCTTGAGGTGTTATTAATTATATCTATTAGCAATAGGAACTATCCTACCGCTTTCCTCTTAGCAAATTTTGTGAATATCCTGTTAGCTGGCCGTTTTCCTCTCTTCCATGTGACCATTTCAACTAACCCGTTAATATATGCTTGCTTATATTATTTCAATTTGGGAGTATAGGCGTATTGCGTACATAATCCATTTTGGGTCTTGTTCAGTCTTTTCCATACATCATGATTTTTGTCACCGCAAAGAGCGCAAAGGACGCAAAGATAGGTTGAATATTTTGGTTTGTAACTAAATCTATTTTTTTATTCGATCTGTGCGTGGTATTCCTGTAGAGATTTCACTTCAATGCGGTCTTCCCTTGCTGCCCGTATCCCTTTTGCAGCTGCTCGCCCTGCATCCGTTGTTGTGAAGTACGGTATCTTGAATTTGATAGCTGATTTTCTTATGTAGCTGTCATCGTATGTACCCTGTTTACCGACAGGTGTGTTCAAAACGAACTGTATATCCCCGTTTTTCATCATATCGACGATATCGGGTCTACCCTCGTTTAATTTATGTACAGTTTCACAAACTATTCCGTTCTCAGTAAGGAAATCTGCCGTTCCTTCCGTGGCAACTATCCTGAATCCCGAACCTTCCAGATCTTTTGCGACCAGCAGTGCGTGCTGCCGATCACCCTTTGCTACTGTTATAAGAGCAGTACCCTTTACCGGCGGTGCAAAACCGGCAGCAACCTGTGATTTATAGAAAGCCATTGCAAAGGAATCTGCCAGTCCCAGAACTTCGCCAGTCGAGCGCATCTCTGGTCCCAGCACTGGATCGACTTCAGGAAACATGTTGAACGGAAATACTGCCTCTTTAACTCCAAAATGAGAGTATTTGCGTTTATGCGTATCGATATCCTTCAGTTTTGCACCGAGCAATACCTGGGTCGCGATGCGTGCCATTGATACACTTGTTACCTTGGATACAAGCGGCACCGTGCGTGAAGCACGCGGATTGGCTTCGAGGATGAAAACTTTTCCGTTCTGGATAGCGTACTGGATATTTATCAGCCCGATAACTTTTAGTTCAATAGCGATGCGCCTTGTATATTCTTCAAGTGTTTTGAGTTCTTCCTCTTTTATCCCTATCGGTGGCAGAACGCATGCGCTATCACCTGAGTGGATGCCGGCAAGTTCAATGTGTTCCATGATCGATGGAATGAATACCTCATCACCATCAGAAATGGCGTCCACTTCGCATTCAAGCGCATTTTCCAGGAACTTATCGATAAGCATGGGTTTTTCCGGCGTGATCTCGATGGCTCCTTCAACATATTTCTTAAGCCTGCCTTCGTCATATACTATTTCCATCCCGCGACCGCCCAGCACATACGAAGGGCGCACAATTAGCGGGTAACCAATGCGAGATGCAACTTTTAGCGCTTCCTCAAGCGTTGTGGCAGTACCGTTATCTGGCGCAGGGATCTTGAGTTTTTCGATCACTTTTGCAAAGCGCTTCCTGTCTTCAGCAAGATCGATACTGTCAACAGACGTTCCTAAAACCTTCACTCCTGACTTTTCAAGTTCGTTGGCGATGTTAAGGGGGGTTTGTCCTCCGAACTGCACAATGGCCCCCTGCGGCTTTTCTTTTTCATAAATGCTCAGAACGTCCTCTACTGTAACAGGTTCAAAGTATAGCTTGTCAGATGTATCATAGTCGGTGGAAACTGTCTCAGGATTGCAATTGACCATGATGGATTCATACCCCATATCGCGAAGCGTGAATGCGGCATGAACGCATGTATAGTCAAACTCGATACCCTGTCCGATCCTGTTTGGGCCCCCGCCAATTATCATGACTTTCTTCTTACCAGATACAGGCACTTCATCAGGTGCATTGTATGTTGAATAATAATACGCTGCATTTTCAGCTCCGCTTACCGGCACGGTATTCCATGCCTGCTGCAATCCCAGGGAGATACGCTGCGTTCTTATTTTTTGTTCAGGTACTGCGAGTATCTTGCCAAGGTACCTGTCAGAAAAACCGTCTTTTTTTGCTTTTATGAGAAGGTCATCGGGCAGCATCCTGCCTTTATATTTCAGGATATGGTTTTCAAGTTCTACGAGTTCCTGCATTTGTTCGATGAACCAATGCTTGATGTATGTTAATTTAAACAATTCATCAATTTGTATTCCTTTTCGAAGAGCCTCGTACATTATGAACTGGCGCTCAGAAGACGGTTCTTTCAAAAGCTGGCGCAATTCATCTAGTGAGAGTTTATTAAAATTTTTAGCGAATCCAAGTCCATAACGTCCTATTTCAAGTGATCGGATAGCTTTCTGGAAGGCTTCCTTGTAATTTTTTCCAATGCTCATCGCCTCGCCTACAGCACGCATCTGTGTGCCGAGTTTGTCGATCGACCCGGGGAATTTCTCAAAAGCCCATCGCGCGAACTTTATGACCACATAGTCACCCGAAGGCGTGTATTTTTCAAGAGTTCCATCGCGCCAGTAAGGGATTTCAGAAAGTAAGTATCCAGCTGCAAGTTTTGCCGAAACATGCGCTATTGGGAAGCCTGTGGCCTTTGAAGCAAGAGCTGATGAGCGTGATGTTCTGGGATTGATCTCGATAACCACAACGCGGTCACTGACAGGATCATGGGCGAATTGGACATTCGTGCCGCCTACAACGCCAATGGCTTCAACTATTCTATATGAATATTCTTGCAGCCTTTCCTGCAGTTCTTTTGTGATCGTAAGCATTGGAGCTGCACAGAAACTGTCGCCTGTGTGAACGCCCATTGCATCGATATTCTCTATGAAACAAACAGTTATTTTATTGTTTTCTGCATCCCGGACAACTTCAAGTTCAAGTTCCTCCCAGCCAAGCACAGATTCTTCTATCAGCACCTGTCCAATAAGACTTGCGGCAATCCCGCGGGCAGTAATGGTTCGCAGTTCATCTATATTATAAACGATCCCGCCGCCTGTCCCCCCCATTGTATAGGCAGGACGGACCACTACAGGATATCCGAGTTCTTTTGCGATCTTCTCAGCGCCTTCCACGGTCAATGTAGCTTCACTATGCGGTACTTCAAGGCCAAGTTTTGTCATTGTTTCCTTGAAAACTATGCGGTCTTCACCTTTCTCGATCGCATCTGCCTGTACACCTATAATTTTTACGCCATATTTTTCAAGTATGCCTTTTTTATGAAGCTCTGATGTAAGGTTTAATCCGTTCTGACCACCCAGGTTCGGAAGTACCGCATCAGGACGCTCCTTATCAATTATCATCTCAAGTATCTGGGAATTCAGGGGCTCAATATATGTCCTGTCAGCCATTCCGGGATCTGTCATAATAGTGGCTGGGTTGGAATTTACAAGCACGATCTCATACCCCATCTGTCGCAGCGCCTTACATGCCTGTGTGCCTGAATAATCGAATTCTGCTGCCTGACCGATAACTATAGGTCCTGACCCTATAATAAGTACTTTTTTGATGTCGCGTCTTTGTGGCATTTTACCTCGAAATTTTACACCTGAATGTCATGACGTGTAATTAATTCTATCCATAAGAACTTTGCTAAAACGATGCTGTTTTTTCCCCAAATCCATAAATACCAAAGTATCAATTTGAGGACTGAAGACGATGAAGTACTTTGGGAAGATTTTTGATGACAAATAGAAAAATGATAATTCCCGCAATAATTGCACAAACACAAAAAGAATTAGATGAAAAATTAAACAAAGTTGAAGGTTATGCAGAAATAGTTCAACTTGACATCATGGATGGAATATTTGTTCCAAATAATTCCCTTGATTTTGATTTTGATGTATCAGAGAGAAATATCATTTTTGAGGCACATTTAATGATCGCTGATCCCATTGGATGGATTGAAAAAAACTGGTGGAAGGTAGATACTATCATTGTTCATTTTGAATCATGTGAAAAGCCTGAGGATATTTTACGGTTTGTAAAAAACAAAGGTAAGAAAATTGGGTTTGCAATCAATCCTGAAACGGAGGTTCATACTGCAAAACCTTATCTGGATGACATCGACCAATTGTTGATCATGACCGTTAATCCTGGATTCTATGGAAGTAAATTCCTCCCCGAAACCCTTTGTAAAATAAGTGAGGTAAGAAAGATAAAACCTAACCTTGATATCGAGGTTGACGGCGGCGTTACACCTGAAACGATCAAATCAATTAATGATGCAGGAGCAAATATGTTAGTTTCAGGATCATATATATTAAAATCGAATAACGTTAAAGAATCTATGGATAAATTAAAAAATATTGCCACACAGTAAGATATATGAAGAATTGAAAGGTATAAAGCTGAAGATGAAGGATTTGAATTGTGACGATATCAGGAAATTAAAAGATAAAGCAACTGTTATCCGCCGACATATAATTAAAATGGTATATAGTGCCGGTTCAGGTCATCCGGGTGGTTCCTTATCATCTACAGATATCCTTGTGGTGTTATTTTTCCATGTGATGAAACATAATCCGCAAAAAAAAGACCGTGAAATGGACAGGTTCATTTTATCAAAAGGACATGCAGCTCCCGCATTATATGCCACGTTGGCTGAAAGTGGTTATTTCCCAATCAGCAAATTGGAATCGTTGAGGAAGAATGGCGGATACCTTCAGGGACATCCTGATTCAAGCGTACCAGGCGTTGAGGTTTCATCCGGTTCATTAGGACAGGGACTCTCTTGCGGAAATGGAATTGCTCTGGCTGCCAGGTTGGATGAGAAATCGTCACGGGTTTTTGTATTGCTGGGTGATGGGGAGTGCGATGAAGGGCAAGTATGGGAAGCTGCTATGCTTTCTGCCCATTTTAAACTGGATAATTTGGTTGCAATAGTTGACCGGAATGGGCTTCAAATAGACGGGAAAACAGAACAAATAATGTGTCTTGAACCTTTTTCAAAAAAATGGGAATCGTTTGGCTGGCATGTCATTGAAATAGACGGAAATAATATTGAAGAAATTATAAAGGCTTTTAAAGAAACTGAATGTGTCATTGGAAAGCCAACCGTGATAATTGCACGTACATTTAAGGGAAAAGGGGTCTCATTTATGGAAGGAAACCTCGCTTTCCATGGCAAAGCCCCGACAGATAAAGAAATGATATGTGCTCTGGAGGAATTGAAGTAATGGATAATCTCCTGTCAACACGAGAGGCATGTGGGCTAACCCTTCTGAATATGGGCCACAAAGAAAAGGATATCGTTGTACTGGATGCTGACCTATCGGGATCCACACAGACAAAAAAATTCGCTGAAAAATTCCCCAACAGGTTCTTTAACGTTGGCTGTGCAGAACAAAATTTAATAGGAACAGCAGCAGGATTGGCAATTGGCGGCAAGACTGCCTTTGCAGGAACCTTCGCCATGTTCTTGATGCGCGGCTGGGAACAGATCAGGAATACAGTTGCACATGATAACCTGAATGTAAAGTTACTTGGAAGTCATTCCGGTTTAACCAATTCAAAGGATGGCGGTTCTCATCAATGTCTTGAGGATATTGCGCTGATGAGTTGTTTGCCGAATATGAGTATATTGAATCCAGTAGATGCTATTGAAGCTGAGAAAATCATAATCAATGAAGTATATCGAAAAGGTCCTTCATATATCCGGATGAATAGATTAAGTACACCAGCTGTAAATACTGATGATTATAATTTTGAATTCGGTAAAGCAGTTGAAATCCGGGAAGGAGAGGACTTAACAATAATTGCGACAGGCACTATGGTATCAGAGGCAGTCAAAGCAGCGGAAATGTTAAAAAAAGAGAACATTAATGCACGAGTATTAAATATCCATACGATCAAACCGATAGATAAGAATAGTATCATCAAATCTGCAAAAGAGACAGGACACATAATAACGATAGAAGAACACAGTATTTATGGCGGTTTAGGCAGCGCAGTTGCAGGGATCATCGTTGAAAATTATCCTGTACCGATGAAGATAATGGGGGTAAATGACCGATTTGGTGAGTCTGGCGATTATAACTATTTGATAAATAAATTCGGGTTGAATGATGTTGAAATTGTAAAAAATGCAAGAGAACTTATTGGTGATCGAAAATGAAGATTTTTATTGATACAGCAAATATTGAAGAAATTAGGGCAGCTAATGAATGGGGGATCATAGACGGTGTGACCACAAATCCAACACTTGTCGCAAAAGAGGGAAAAGATTTTAAGTCAATGGTAAATCAGATCCTTAGCATAGTTGACGGCCCAATAAGCGTAGAAGTCATCAGTACTGAATCCGAAGGAATGGTTAAAGAAGCACTTGTTATGTCAAAGTGGTCAAAAAATATCGTGATAAAGATACCAATGATCCCTGAGGGATTAAAGGCTGTCAAGATACTAAATGAAAAAGGAATTAAGACAAATGTAACGCTTATCTTTTCAGTGAACCAGGCGCTTCTGGCTGCCAAGGCAGGAGCTACTTATGTAAGTCCTTTTATTGGAAGACTGGATGATATCGGGCATGACGGCATGCAAATAATACGAGACCTAGTGCAGATATATAAGAATAAGGATTATGGTTTTAATACGGAAATTATCGTGGCTAGCGTCAGGCATCCTCTGCACGTGGTTGAGTCTGCTAAAATAGGGGCGCATGTTGCTACTATTCCTTATAATGTCATCGAAAAGATGTTTAAGCACCCATTAACCGATAATGGACTGGAGAAGTTTCTAAAGGATTGGGAAAAAGTGAAAAAGTAATAAAAAGAGTTATTACTGAATCTTTTTAAGGAGGTAATTAACATTAAATCCATAATTCTCGCCGGAGGTTCGGGTACTCGCCTCTGGCCTTTGAGCCGGGAGCAGTATCCCAAACAATTCTTAAAACTCGGCAAAACATCGCTTTTCCAGGATACGGTGCTGAGATGCCTGAAAATATCAGCTATTTCAGAGATATTCGTGGTCACAAATGAATCCCAGAAGTTTTTTGTTTCAGGACAGATGGAAGAACTGGGGCTGGATGTACCAGTTGAGAATATATTGATTGAGCCCCAGGGAAGGAATACACTTCCTGCAATTTGTTTTGGGATGCAAAAGATACAAAAGCAGTTTGGCAAGTGTGTTGCAGGAGTGTTCCCCTCAGATCATATACTTGATATGAAAGCCATGGCAAAAATAAAAAGTGCAGAAGAATTATGTCCCAGATATCTCGTTACCTTTGGGATCACACCTTCAGCCCCCCATACTGGTTATGGTTACATAAAACCGGGAAAAAACCTGGAAATCGGTTCAAAAGTTCTTGAGTTCAGGGAAAAACCCGGATTGGAGGCTGCAAAAAAATACATCAAGGAAAAATGTCTCTGGAACAGCGGCATGTTCATGTTCGACACGGGGATTTTTTTCAAAGAACTTAAAAAATACGCACCTGATATCTTGGCAGCCTTCACTGCAAAAGATAAGAGAATCGAAGACATATATAATGAAATTCCTTCTATTTCAATCGACTACGGAATTATGGAAAAATCGGATAAAGTAGCTGTCGTACCGCTTGAATATAAATGGAGCGACCTTGGCGATTTTGATTCCTTATTCCATGAGACGCAAAAGAACGAACATGGGAATGCTTCATATAATTGCGATGATATCCCGCTTAATTCAAATGGCAATCTCATTTATTCCAAGAAAGACAAGATCGTCTCTCTAATAGATGTGAAGGATATGGTTGTGGTAGATACACCAGATGCCCTTCTTGTTTGCCCCAGGAAAAGCTGCCAGAAAGTAAAAGAGATCGTAACCTCGCTCAAAAGTCAGAATAATGAAAAGGCATTTTTCCACAGGACTGTTTACAGACCTTGGGGATCGTACACGACCATGGAGGAGTCCCAAAGGAGCAAGATCAAAAATATAACTGTTATGCCTGGTAAGAAACTAAGCCTGCAGCTGCATAATCACAGGAGCGAACACTGGGTGGTAGTAAGAGGAATGGCATGGATAAATGTTGACGGTAAAGAATTCTACCTTCGCCAGGGAGAAAGCACTTTCATTAAGGCTGGAATAAAACATAGGTTATCAAACCCGGGAACGATACCGCTTGAAATTATTGAAGTGCAGCTAGGTGATTATGTCGGGGAAGATGACATTGAAAGATTGGAAGATGATTTCGGAAGAGTGTGAATATAACACAGATTGCACTGATGACACTAAAGTTACCACGACACTATTTTATCAAATTCGAATAGCATCTGTACGATCCTCTTATAATCCACACATTCATGCCGAGCAACACCCCTTGCTTCGGCATCGGCTTTACATGCATATGTCTTAAATTGGGCGTCGGGAATTGCATAAACAGCATCATGCAAAAGAAGAACTGCAACCTCATTTTCTTCACTCTGGAATTTGGCTATCTCAAGAGGCGTTTCATCATTGGGATTCCGGATAATATGCAGTATTTTCATAATTAAAATGGTATAATTATATCCGAGTCGTTCATTGTCCGAACAATTTCTTCACGGTCAGCCGTTTTTATGTTCTCGATCAATTCCTTTATTCCCCTTTTATCCATTGAAGGTTTATCAACAAGTAGCGTACATTTAAGCATCCTGAGCGCCCCGAATTCCCTATCCATGGGAGGGAAATTGATCCTTTCAGGTTTTATGCGAGTTGCTGTGTAAACCCCATCATCCATGAAAATGACCGTGACCTTATCCTCACGCAGCGTCAATCCCACGCTCATGCGCAGCGCCTCAGCGTTCCTGCGCGTATTAAATGGAAGGTTTCTTACAATTACTGTGATCTTCTTCATGATTCACCCAAACGATATGAACCTATCAACATCACTTGCGATGCACGCATGATCATACTGGCTTCCGAACAATATGCCATCCACTTTACCAATTTTTCTCTGTTCTGCATTAAATGCGCATATTGCTATGTCAACGCCTTTCTCGGCCAATTCTGCAAACTCTTTTTTATTTACATTATAAACGCCGTCGTACATTAAGAAAATAGATACCTCATGTCCTTCTTCCCTTGCAGATTTACTGATTTCAATAACTGTATTGGTATTCTCACTCTCAGGGCTTGTGGTCAGGAGTATCCCAAGTTTCATGCTTTTCGTATCCTTACTTTCCAGAGATGGTCGCCTTTTTGCTCTATTCCCATGATCTTATGTCCCTCATTTTTCAGGCTTCGCGGGACATTCTCAACAGCTGGCGCATGGTCAAAAATCACGACGAGTTCTTCGCCGCTTTCTACTTCTTCAAGTTTGAGTTTCGTTTTTACGAAGGTGTAAGGGCAAACTTCACCCCTGAGGTCAAGTTCTATTGTCATTTATATTCACCATATTCTGCATGAATCACCATATATTTCTTCCTGTATTGAGGTTATCTTTGGTTCTTCTCCGCATATCGGGCAGTTCTTGTTCCAGCGCATTTTTATTTCCTGGAATGTCATGTTCAGGGCATCATAATATACAAGGCGCCCAACAAGCAATTCACCGATTCCGAGAAGATATTTCACAACTTCAGTTGCCTGTATCACTCCGATTATGCCCGGCAGAACCCCAAGCACTCCTGCTTCCTGGCAGCTTGGCACCATACCGGGAGGCGGCGCATGTTCGAACAGGCACCTGTAGCAGGGCCCTTTGTGCGGGATAATTGTCGTAACCTGTCCCTCGAACCTGTAAATGCTTCCATGTGATAGTGGTTTATTGGTAATTACGCATGCATCGTTCACAAGATATCGAGTTGCAAAATTATCCGAACCGTCAACTATTATGTCATATTCATTGAAAATATCGATAACATTATTGGCATTCAGCCGCTCAACATATGTTTTCACTTCAATATCAGGATTGAGATTATTAACAAATTGCTTTGCTGATTCTACCTTGGACTTTCCAACATTGCCACCGTGAATTACCTGTCTCTGGAGATTGCTCAGGTCGACGGTGTCATCATCGATAATTCCAATTGTACCGACGCCTGCTGCCGCAAGATATTCGATTACCGGGGAGCCAAGTCCGCCTGCGCCTATGCATAATACTTTTGATGAGAGCAATTTTTTCTGCCCTTTTCCGCCTACTTCAGGCAAAATGATATGTCGCGAGTACCTTCTTATTTGTTCTTCATTGAATCCGCCGATCATTGTTGTATCACCATATTATTACTGCTGGTATTATTTATACCATAAAAGTATTACCAGCATAAATAATTTTTGGTAATGCCATGACCCTGACCACAAACTACATAAATAATGTATAACAACCATCGAAAGCGATAAATTATAGATAAGGATAGGAACAAAAAATATGTCAATAAATGAGATAATGTTACTGGTATTTTTGATCAACCTCCCTTTCGGATACATTCGAGGTAATGCACAAAGATTCTCCAGGAAATGGATAATGGCAATACACATCCCTGTGCCATTCGTTTTCCTGATGAGGGTACTTTCAGGGCTAAATTATACAGTCATTCCTTTGCTTATCTTATCAGATATAGCAGGGCAGATAGCTGGTGCAAAGTTGAGAAAGCAAAGATTTAAGTGATGAAATAATAACATTATACATATGGGACTTATAGGATTTCCTGAATTAATATTGATATTAGTTGTCGCTTTGTTTCTATTCGGACCGGATAAGATCCCGGAAATTGCACGGTCGCTTGGAAAAGCCGCCGGTGAATTCAAGAAAGCCCAAACTGAAACAGAGCATGAGATCAAAATAAATGACGAACTTTTGAATGAGAAAGATACTAAGATCTACAATTTAGCGATAGAAATGGGATTAGATGTGAAAAACAAGAACAGTGAACAACTTGTAGAAGAGATCCGTTTAAAAATAAGATCAAAAGATGGTATTAATCAAAATATGGCGGCGTAATTATGGCATTTGGTGCTCCAGAAATAATATTAATTGTAATTGTTGTCATCCTACTTTTTGGTGCGAACAAAATCCCTGAACTTGCCAGATCACTTGGCAAAGCGACGGGTGAGTTTAAAAAAGGAAAGCAGGATATAGAGGCGGAATTAAGTGATACCGGGAAACCTGTCAAAGAAAGCAAATCCCAGGAAAATACATCTTCCAAAATAAGAAAGATGGCTCAAGATCTTGGAATTGCAACTGAAGGTAAAAGCGATGAGCAATTGCTGGATGATATCCAGAAAAAAAGTAAAAAATAATAAAAAAACTTATTTCTTTTTTGATGATTTATATTTCGAAAGGAATTTCAATAAGTCTTTGCTCAGACGTGTCTCTCTTACAAGCCTGTCAAGAACTGCAGACTCCGATAATCCATCAGCTTTAAGCTCTTCCATCCTCTCAAAAACTTCTGGATTTATTTCAGAATACTCATTGATATCTTTCCTGTGTCCCCAAACATCTCCTTCAAGCAGGGCTACTTCCTGCATTTGCAGGAACATTTTTGTAGAGTTTGAGATTGTCTTTATATAGGAACTCGGAATGTGTATTGCTTTCACGCCAGGACATGTATGCACTAATGCGAAAATATCTTTATTTGATGGTCGAAAAGCTAGATGAATGATCTTTTCAGTCTGATTAAGATAATTTATTTCTTCCTTGGAACTTACAATTCGAATTTTCATATATGATTACCTCTTAATTAATTTCTCGTTTCACAATAAAAAATTAATTCAACACACGATAACTATATTCATTTATACCATATAAATAATCTTCGTTTCCAAATGTATATTTAGAATATGTTACACAGTGCGATTTTTTGCAGCCAGGTTGGCTATCCTTGCAGCAAATGCCCCGGCTGTGAAACCCGCATCAATATTTACAACCGTCAAAACAGAACATGATTGAAGCATTGACAAAAGAGCTGCTTCACCTTTCCCGCCAGCTCCATATCCAGAGGAGACTGGCACTCCGATGACCGGAACATCCACTAATCCAGATACAATTGTTGGAAGTGTCCCTTCCCGGCCGGCAGCAACCACAATAGCGTCTACTCCTGCTTTTACAAGCTTTGTTAATTCCGGGAATAACCTGTGGATACCCGCAACTCCCACATCATATATTACAGAAACAGAACAACCCATTTCTTCGGCTATTACTTTTGCTTCTTCTGCGACAGGGATATCAGCTGTTCCTGCTGAGATTACTCCAATTTTTCCTCCCGATCTTTTTAATGGTTCTCCAATTATGATGATCCTTGCACGCTTTTCCCATCTTATTTTTGACTTTGTTTCTTCGGATAATGATTTCAACGATGCATAATTATCGTCATGCACTCGTGTTATTATTACACGCCCTTCCTTTTCCAGATGTACACGCGCTATGGAGGCAACTTCTTCACAGGTCTTGCAATCAGCGATAATTGCTTCAGGGATACCCACTCTTTTCATGCGATGTATGTCTGCCTTTGCAATATCTGATACTGATTCATAGTTATTGATGCAAAGCTGTAATTGCGCATCTTTTATGCTTATTTCATCATTTTTCAATTTCAGCAATATATCAGATATTTCCATAGACAGGATTACGCTTGCATAGCCTTTATTCTTATCTATTGAAAGATATTTGCTGAAAAGAAGTTTTTTGGGAAAAAAATACGACAAAACCAAAAGTTTTAAATATAGAAAATAACTGGTTAAGCTAAACAAAAACGATAGTATAACGATAGATTTAATAACGTAGGTATATAAAACGGAAGGTATGAATAAAATGCGATCTGTATTATTTAGTAGATTATTAATTGTGATTTTAGTTTTAGCAGGAATTTTTGTATTTATTCCTGAAGGAACCGCCCTGGAAAATTCATGTATTGATTGTCATAAGACTTTAACTCCATTTATCGAAGAGCAAAAACGCTTTAATCAAATAAGAATTCAGCACCTTGAAAGAAATGCAGTTTGCTCCCTTGAATGCCATGAAGACAGGGTCAGACAGCTCGCAACCGCAAATTACCAGCAATGGTCCGAATCGGTACATGCCCTGAAAGCTACATGCGATGACTGCCACGGAGGAGACCCGAAACAGGCTACCAAAGAAAAAGCGCATATTAATTTCAAGACAAATACCGACCCCGAAAGCCCTGTTTATTATACCAATGTGCCAAAAACATGCGGCAAATGCCATCCAAAAGAACTTGATAATTTTGAAAACAGCACACATTTCCAGAAGCTTGAATCATTAAAACTTGCACCAACATGCACAACCTGCCATCATCCTCATGAATTCACAACCCCTAATCCAGAAGATTTCAGAAATTCATGCGGTAACTGTCATTCAGTATCCAAAAAAGTGGCGCCTTTTGACGTCCCTCTCAAAGCTGAAGATATGTTAAGAAAAGTAAATAAACTACAATTCAATATCGAAATGGCACAACAGGATATATTCTGGGCAGAGAGGAATGGAACAGATGTGTCCCAGGCTAAAATATACACGGATAATGCCCTTAAAATATATAAAAATCTTGCTCCAATGTGGCATGAGTTCAATATGACACATTTCGAGGTTGAAATAGATTCGGCGAATATGGAAATAAAAAAGGCTGAGGATATTGTAAAACCCACTACAACACCCCCAAAGACCGCTTCACCTAAATCACCCGGATTCGCAGGTTTTGCGGGATTGATCACACTAATGGCTGTGTTCTATATGCTGAAAAGAAAATAAGGGTAAAAAACGAATGATAAAAAGATACCCAGCTATGGAAAGGTGAAAAAGTAATGCAGCCACATCTAAAAAGAGCTTTTACATTATTAGCTCTTGTAATAATAGTTTTTATTATCGCGAGGTCAATTTTAGTTCCTGATTCTTTTGGACAATACGGATGGTACAGGGGCGACTCCGTAAATGAACTCCGAAACCAGACTTTAAACTATGCAGGCTCCACAAGTTGTGGGGAAGAGAATTGCCATACAACAATATATTCGGTTTGGGTAAAAGATCGACATAAAACAGTTAACTGTGAAACGTGTCATGGTCCTGCTGAGAAACATGCCCTTAATGCAAGAGAAACTTTAACACCGGCTGATGCCTCACGCGAATTTTGCGGTAAATGCCATTTTAAGAAAATTGCCAGACCTGAGACCTTTCCGCAGATCGATCCGGACATACACGGACAAGATCTAAGATGCGTATACTGTCATAATCCGCATAAGCCCTGGTTCATATAAAAGGAGAAAGAATATGGATATAACAAGACGAGATTTTACCAAGATCGGATGCAAAGTCATAATAGGGGCGGTTGCTGGGGCTACGATCATAGAATCAATGGTTAGTAACACTGTTGCTGCCGAAAATTCTCCCGCGCAAAAAGGATATGATTGGGAGAAGCACTTCTGGGGCTATGTAGTGGATACACGCAAATGTATAGGCTGCGGCAGATGTGCTAATGCTTGTAAGCTTGAAAACGAAGTGCCTTTTGATGAAGAAGTTTACAGGACATGGATCGAAAGATACCGTGTTAAAAAAACTATGGCACAAACAAGAGAGGAAGAGGTAGTGATCGATTCGCCCAATGGGGGAATCGATGGATTCGTGGATAACATACCTGCAGAAGAATTAAAAAAAGCCTTCTATGTACCCAAATTATGCAATCATTGTGATAATGCTCCATGCGTACAGGTTTGTCCAGTCGGAGCAACATATGAAACAAAAGATGGCGTAGTCCTTGTTGATTATGAGTATTGTATCGGTTGCAGGTATTGCATACAGGGTTGTCCTTATGGAGCCAGGTACTTCAATGCTGAGAAGGGGACTGCAGATAAATGCACATGGTGTTATCACAGGATCACAAAAGGTCTTTTACCCGCATGCGTTCAGGCGTGTCCTACTGGAGCACGAAAATTCGGGGATTTAAATGATGAAAATAGTGAAGTCAAGAAAATAATTGATGTAGAAAGAATAAATCTTCTTAAACCCGATCTTGGTACAAAACCCAAGGTGTATTATGTAGGTTTAGACCGGGAAGTGAAATAATGTTAGATAATTTGATATGGGGTTATGTTTACCCCAATGAATCTGAAATACAATGGAGTATATTGATAGTACTGTATCCATATATCACGGGTCTTGTTGCCGGTGCTTTCATTGCTTCATCATTATACCATGTTTTTGGCAAGAAAGAGATCAAGCCTGTTGCAAGATTTGCTCTTCTTACAGCATTGTCATTCCTGCTTGTTGCAATGTTGCCTTTACTCCTTCATCTTGGACGTCCGGAACGGGGTATTGAAATAATGTTCACTCCACACCTAACATCTGCGATGTCTGGTTTTGGCTTCATATTTTCATTCTACCTGATCATTGTAATTCTGGAAATATGGCTTTCATTCAGGGAAGATATTGTGAAACTTGCATTGAGTTCTCACGGCTGGAAAGAATTATTATATTCAAGCCTTGCGCTGTTTTCATTTGATATTTCTGAAAAAACATTGCATGATGATGAAAAATTAGCAAAGAAACTTGCAATAATCGGAATTCCTTCAGCGGCATTCCTGCATGGTTATGTGGGCTTTCTGTTTGGCGGTATCAAGGCAAATCCATGGTGGTCCACTCCGCTTATGCCCATCATATTCCTTATGTCAGCAATAGTATCAGGAATAGCGCTATTGATCTTGATTTATGTTGTCGCGATGAAGCTTCGCAAACATGCCATAGATCATAAATGTGTTCAATCCCTGGCACATTACCTGTGGATTTTCCTGATCCTTGATGTTACACTTGAATTACTAGAGATAATCAGCATGAAATATGCATCCAGGGAAGATATTGACATAATTAACAGGCTACTTGCAGATAAGATAGGATTTACTTTCTGGTGGGTACAATTGTTCATGGGCATATTCATTCCGTTTGTGCTTCTGCTTCTTGTAAGCTTGATGAAAAACCGCGATACCCTGAAATTGATAATGATTTCAGTCTCATCAGTGTTCGTAGTAATTGGGGTATTTGCCATGAGATGGAATGTAGTGATCGGAGGACAGGAAATTTCCAAGAGTCTTGTAGGGACGCTCACGTATGTTCCAGTTTGGTTCAGTATGGAAGGTATCATTCCGGCAATAATAATATTTATTATTCCGTTCATTATACTGCTGGTAGTAACATCTATCCTGCCGCCGTGGAAGGATATGGAATAAGAGAGATCGTTGTGTTCAATCTAACGACCTCTATTCTTCCATAATATTTTTATCCATGAATTACAATTAGATAGCCTGATATAGTATAAAATAATATCCATGAATAGATATATCTGAGGGGATATAAGAATGAACGAAAAAGACGGGAAACAGCTCACAGTCGCAAAAGCCTATCCGAATGACTCAGGAAGAGGAATCGCGCGGCTTGACCCGCATACTTTGATGCTTTTGCAGCTCATACCCGGAGACATTATAGAGATCGAAGGGAAAAAAATAACCGCAGCAAAAGTCTGGCGTGCGGATAGGAATGATTGGGAAGAAAATATTATCCGGATAGATGGTTTTATCAGGCAGAATGCTGGCGTTGGCATAGGCGATATTATCAAAATACGAAAAGCAAAAGTCCAACCTGCAGAAAAGGTGGTGCTTGCGCCTTCAGAAGGCACACCCATTAAATTCAAGGGTGACGCGGAAGACATAATAAAACGCCAGATCATGAAACGCCCTATCAACAAAGGGGATATAATTCCTGTTATGAGCACGATGACGCATCCATTCCTGGGAAGGGTCGTAACAGGGCAGGAAATACCTCTAATAGCAATAGAAGCCGAACCCGAAGGTATCATCCTTATAACAGACAAGACAGATGTAAAACTAAGGGAAAAGCCTGTAGTTCTTGATGTTAAAGGTACAGGGATTACATACGAAAATATTGGGGGCTTAAGTGATGAGATACAGCGTCTGCGTGAGATGATAGAACTTCCCTTGAAACATCCTGAACTATTTGAAAGGTTAGGCATTGAGCCCCCTAAGGGTGTTTTGATGCACGGCCCTCCTGGAACAGGGAAAACTCTAATTGCAAAGGCTGTAGCAAATGAATCGGGAGCAAATTTCTTCTCTATAGCAGGCCCTGAGATCATGAGCAAATATTACGGGGATAGCGAGCAGCAACTTCGTGATTTATTCGAAGAGGCAAACAAGGCTGAGCCATCCATTATTTTCATAGATGAACTGGATTCCATCGCCCCTAAAAGGGAAGAAGTGACTGGTGAAGTTGAGAGGCGTGTTGTCGCGCAGCTTCTTACAATGATGGACGGGCTTAAAGAAAGAGGAAGGGTGGTCGTGATCGGTGCAACTAACCGCATAGATGCCATTGACCCGGCTTTGCGCAGACCCGGAAGGTTTGACCGTGAGATAGAGATCGGAGTGCCTAACAGGGACGACAGGAGAGAAATATTCCAGATCCATACAAGAGGCATGCCGCTTTCAAAAGATGTGAATATCGAATACATATCTGATAGGACGCATGGTTTCGTGGGGGCAGATATTTCAGCGCTGGCAAAGGAAGCAGCAATGAAAGCCCTAAGAAGATTTCTTCCGAAGATAAAACTTGATGAGATCATACCCCGTGAAATACTTGAAAGTATGCAGGTAACCGGAAAAGACTTTGAAGACGCACTAACAGAAGTTGAGCCATCTGCGATGCGGGAAGTCATGATCGAAGTGTCAAAAGTCAAATGGGATGACGTTGGAGGTCTTGATGAAGCAAAGCAGGAGATTATAGAAGCCGTTGAATGGCCCCTTAAATTCCCGGAAAAATTTGAAAAAATGAGTATTCGTCCGCCAAGGGGAATACTTCTTTATGGCCCCCCCGGAACAGGAAAAACATTACTTGCAAAAGCGGTGGCCAATGAAAGTTCTGCCAATTTCATAAGCATCCGGGGACCGCAACTTATATCAAAATGGGTAGGAGACTCCGAGAAAGCTATACGCGATCTCTTCAAGAAAGCGCGCCAGGTATCGCCCTCAATAATTTTCCTAGATGAACTTGATGCGATCGCTCCCCACCGGGGAATGGAGTTTGGTTCTGAAACCTCAGAAAGAGTGATAAACCAGTTGCTCACAGAACTTGATGGAATAGAAGTCCTGAAGAATGTAGTGGTGATCGCTGCAACGAACAGACCTGATATAATTGACCCTGCACTCATACGTTCGGGCAGGTTTGACAGGCTTGTTTTTGTAGGAGCGCCAGGAAAAGCCGGACGAGTAAGCATATTCAATATCCATCTTAAGAACCTGAAGGATAAACACCTTTGCGAAGATGTCAATATAGACGAACTTGCAGATCGTACTGAAAATTATGTCGGGTCTGACATCGAATCCCTGTGCAGGGAAGCTGTAATGCTTGCTCTGCGTGAGAATATTGATACGGACATCATTGAAATGCGGCATTTCAATGAGGCACTTAAGAAAGTAAGGCCTGCTCTTGTAGAAGATATGGTAGAATACTATCAAAAACTACAGGAACAATTCAAAGGCGGGACAAAACAGGAACAGAAGTCTTATATAGGTTACAGGTGAAAAAAGAAGTATGGCAAAAATACTTGCGAAAAATTTAGCTAATAAGAGAGTGATGCTCACTGACGGATCTGAGCTGGGATTTGCGACAGATGTTGTAATGGATATGCAGGGCGGAGCTCTTATATATCTGGTCGTGAAACCATCGAACAACATTGATCTATCAAAATATAAAAAACAGAACAATTATGTGTTAATACCGTTTGAAGCAGTCAGAGCAGCCAAGGATTATGCCATAGTGGATAAGAAGATGGTCACTGGCAGCGACTTCGATTAAATTTTATTTTTTCTCTCCATACGGTAGAAGGCAGTGTTTTGAAAGGTGAATTGAAGGTTACCGTAGTTTGTTCAACCCAGGACAGGGCAAGCCATAATATTAAGAACTGTCTCCTCTCTCTTCGCAAATGGACTCCTGCAGGCTCAAATGACGGTCTGGCCGTCTTTGAGTATAAGGATTTTCGTATTGTAGAAATAGCGCAACCTCTCATTTTTCAGGATGGGCTGGATAAGAAATTATCCGATCAGGGTTATCCGGCATCCCTCATCATATTCGCTTCCAAACACAGGAGCAAGGATATGAGAGCAATTCTTACGGTCCATTCAACAGGTAATGCCAACGAAGCAAAATTCGGTGGTACTCCAAAAAAACTTTCTAAATCTGCGCCACAAGCTGTAAGGTCACTTCTTCGTTCCTTGAAAACACTTTCAGAAAACGAGGAATATGAAGTCACGCTTGAATGTACCCATCATGGCCCATCCGACCTTGATGTTCCGTCGGTTTTTATTGAAATTGGAAGCAATGAAGCGCAGTGGCTGGATGAAGTCGCAGGTCGTATCGTTGCAAATGCCATTCTTCTCTTAAAGGACGATGAATCACCCGTGGCAGTGGGTTTCGGGGGCACGCATTATGCACCAAGGCAAACTGCGCTGATCCTCTCGACTGATGTTACTTTTGGGCATATTTTCCCAACACACGCACTAAATGACATCGATGAATCCATGATACGCCAGGCATTTGCAAGATCAGGCGCTGATTTTGCGTATATAGACCGGAAATCGATGAAGTCAGAAGAGCGGGATAACCTTGTGCAACTTATAGAGAGCACAGGATTTGAAACGCTAAAGGAAAGCGATATCAGGGAAATGGATGGGATACCATGGGAATTTTGCATGCAGCTTCGAAAAAGAGTAAAAGAGATATGCCCTTCAGGAAAACCTGTGATCACCAACGGAATAAAATGTGCGCTTTCCTCATGCCAGACATGCATTTGTCCGAAAGTGAAAATCGCAAAGATCAATCCTTCGCTCCTGTGCGAAGCTGAAAAACTTGACAGGAACAGGCTCAAAGCCTTTCTCTCGGATCATAATATCGCATATATAGAATATGAGGATGGAAGATTCGCCCATGTATTGATAGGGCTTGATGATTCATGTGCAAGGCTTGCTGCCCAGGAATTGAACAATGAATGCATAGAGATTATCAAAAAAAATTATGATGTCTCCCTAGATAAGGGAACACTCCAAATTTCAGAACAAAAATTCAGTCCAGAACTGGCAAAATCCCTTGGTATTGAAGATGAACAGCTTTATGGGGTTTTGGCAAGAGGTGAATCCGTGATAATAAACAGAAAAACTATAAATCCAGAGATGGTATATGAAACAATTAAAAGAGTCATTAAATTAAATTAACAAATGATGGAGAAGTAGCATGGAAACAATAATCAAAGAGGCAATTTCAAGAGCGGGTGTGTCTCCAATGCCGATAATTGGGGATACGGATAAGGAACTACAGGAAATATTGGAGGAATTAAAGACTAATATTGTGGTCATCGGATGCGGAGGTTCTGGCTCTAACACTATCCAGAGGATTACTGAAGAGGGGATAACTGGCGCTGAATTGTACGCGATCAATACCGATGCCCAGCATCTTTTAAATATTAAAGTGAGTAAGAAAATCCTCATCGGAAGAAGCAGGACAAAAGGTCTTGGCGCCGGAAGTCTTCCTCAGATCGGTCAGGATGCAGCCCAGGAATCGAAAGTTGCTATCGAGAAAGCTGTAGGTAATGCCGATCTTGTTTTCATAACCTGCGGACTTGGTGGCGGAACCGGGACTGGCTCTGCGCCTGTTGTTGCAGAGATCGCGCGCGATGCGGGAGCATTGACAATAGCGGTCGTGACCCTCCCATTCTCTGTCGAAGGACAGATCCGCATGGATAACGCAGAAGCTGGACTTGAAAGACTGCGAGATGCTGTCGATACTGTCATCGTTGTCCCGAATGATAAATTACTTGAAGTAGTGCCTCACCTACCTTTGCAGACAGCTTTTAAGGTGTGCGATGAGGTTTTGATGCGCTCTGTCAAGGGAATAACAGAATTGATAACCAAGCCCGGCTTAGTGAATCTTGACTTTGCTGATGTACGGGTTATCATGCAAAAGAGCGGCGTAGCCATGATCGGTCTTGGAGAAGCAGAAGGCGAGAACAAAGCCATTGAATCTGTTCAGAAAGCGCTAAGGAGTCCGCTCCTTGATGTTGATGTTTCAGGCGCAACAGGCGCTCTTGTGAATGTCGTTGGCGGTCCTGATATGACCATAGCTGAAGCTGAAAGCGTTGTAAATGAACTTTATACACGCATAGATCCAAAGGCGCGGTTGATATGGGGCGCTATGGTTGATCCTGACCTTGAAAATATGGTAAGAACTATGGTTGTAATCACGGGTGTAAAATCACCCCAGATACTTGGCAAGAACACCGCGGGAAATATAGCTACGGCAAAATACGGAATTGATTTTGTCAAGTAATTTAACATAAATACTGGTCTTGATGCCTGCATACATAAACGAGATATTCAATTCGATTCAGGGCGAAGGTCCTTATGCAGGCACCCGACAGGTGTTTGTACGTTTTGAACAATGCCAGCTTCACTGTGAATATTGCGACACTCCACAAACGCGCAGTGTTTCGGGTTCATGCAGGATCGAGACTGAACCGGGAAGCGGAAGATTTTTTACGGTTAAAACGCCTATTAACGGGGAAGAAATTGAGGGTTTTATAAGGAAATTATGGACTCCCTCAACAAAACATGTGAGCCTGACAGGCGGAGAACCGCTGCTTAATTCTGATTTTATAAAAACACTTGATATTGAATATCCATTGTATCTTGAGACAAATGCGGGATTTCCTGAAAAAGCAAGGGAAATAAAGGATATTATTTCAATCGCATCATGTGACATTAAATTGCCGGAACATCAATGTACGCAGGATTATTCAGGGCTATTGGAAAATGAGCTTGAAACGATCTCCATCCTGAACGAAACAGCAGAAACTTTCGTTAAAGTAATAATTCTCCCGCAGACGACAAAAGAATCATTATCACATGCTATCGATGGTGTCGAATCCATCGACATAAATATTCCTTTTATCCTTCAACCGGTGACATCTGATAAAAAAGTCCCATCATCGTTATTATTTGAACTGATGGATTTTGCAGGAGAAAAATTAAAAGATGTGCGTGCGATCCCGCAAACGCACAAGATGATGAACCTGCTTTAACTATTGGTCGCTGTTGCAAGATCAATTACTTTCTGGGCGTCAACTGACCCACCCACTTTTATCATTGAATTTTTTGTTGCCCAAATAAGATTATATTTCGGTATTTGAGTTCCGTTTTTTGTTATATAATATTTCACTTGTGTAGCTTTATGACCATTGATGGAAATCTCAGTGAATGGTTCATAGTTTGCATCTTTGAACTGTGATTTATACTCGTCAATAAGGGCCTCTGGCGTTTCGGTATTGACAACATCGATATAGATTTCATCTTCATCGGTATTGCTTCTATAGATTCCTTCAATTGCTTTTACTGAGGAGTTGCCAATATCGACTTCGCTATCATGAACTGCCAGAAATGTGAATCCTGAAGGCAGGTTAATTGTCGGGATTAATTCCGAGTTAATAGTTTTCGTTTCATTCCCTGTTGTTCCATTATTTTTATCAAAGATGCATCCGGAAAGAAAAATAGATGCAACGATAAATATAGATAATATTATAATTTTTTTGGACATATTTTCTCTTCGTCCATTCTATATGCTTTTATATTAAAAAATGTAACGGTTGCAAGTTGTCCCGGAAAATCATAGCAAAATCACAAAATCATAATCCAAATAATCTTTATAGCTTAAAAACACACTAGCCATCCATGAAAGTAAGTTTCTCATCCCTTGCTCTTGTAAATAACCCATTTGAATGGGCTTATGACCTCGAAGAACTCGGATTTACTGGCTGGGAAGTAGTAAGTGAAGGAAAACAGCAATTAAACGACAGCACCCTCTCTGAAATCAAAAATATCATAGAGACAACGCATCTTGTGCTTACGCTCCATCTTCCATTCTCAGACCTTAATCTTGGGAGCCTGAACCACCCTATCTGGAAAGAAAGCGTCAGGCAGATGACAAAATGTATTGAAAAAGCCTCGGATTTTATTGATCTTGCGGTTGTTCATCCCGGTCATCTCTCGCCTCTTGGTATGCAGCTTCCGGACATGGCGTGGCAGCAGAGTGTTGAGGGGTTAAAGGAAATCTGTGATTTTGCTGATGGCCTGGGCGTCAGGATCGGAGTTGAGAACATGCCTGATATGCCACAAATCTTTGGAAGGCGTCCTGGAGAGATCCTGGGCATGATAGATTCTCTTGGAAAAAAGAATGCGGGATTGACGTTTGATATAGGGCATGCAAATACCAACGGCCTTGTTTTTGATTTCCTGGCAGAGATCAAACATGTGATACATGTTCATCTCCATGATAACAAAGGAAAAAGTGATGAGCATCTCCAGGTAGGAAAAGGGAATATCAACTGGAAAGAGGTTATGCCAAAATTCAAGGGGTATAAAGGCAGGTTCGTTATTGAAGCCAGAACAATAGAAGAAGGCACGGCGAGTCTGAAATATCTGGACAGCCTGAAATAAATATCAGGACATATTGTAATTTTGGAAAATGTAAATATGGAAAAGGTCACTTTCAAAACCAGAGATGGGATAACGATCACAGGCAATTATTTCAAACCCCTGAGAAAGCAGGCGCCTGTCTTTCTTTTACTTCATATGATGCCTGCGACTAAAGAGAGCTGGAACGAATTTGCGTCCATTATTCAAAAAAATGGGTATGCTGCTCTTGCAATTGATCTGCGGGGTCATGGTGAAAGCACTGACAGGAATGGCATTAGATTGGATTATAAGGAATTCAAGGATGATGAGCACAGGAGCTCCATGAATGATATTGCTTCTGCTAAGGAATTCCTTGCAGGACAAAGTGATGTTGACATGTCAAGGATCGCCATAGCCGGAGCAAGCATTGGCGCAAATCTTGCTCTCTGGCAGGCTTCGATCGATAAGGATGTGCGTCTGATCATGCTTTTGTCTCCAGGTCTTAATTACAGGGGCATACTGGCAGATGAACTTGCGCCAGGGTTCAAAGGGCATGTGTATATTTTAGCAAGCGAAGGGGATACCAAAGCGGCGGAGGGCAGCAGGAAATTGGCAGGGATTTTTCCTGGTGAGACAAAATTGGTGATATTAAAAGGTGATATGCATGGAACGAACATGTTCAATCCGGAGATCATAAATAGTCTATTGGAATGGGCTTTTGAAAGAATATAATATATTTAATTAAATTATAATTTAATCTTTCTTTCTATAAACAGGAGCAAATGACATAGAACACGGATTGCACGGATCACACGGATGCACACGGATACGATTGATCAGTTTTTCAAATTCAATAGAGAAGGAGAAACAAAAATGCGTTACTTCGAAATAAGTGATAAGATTTAAATCAGAATCCCCAAATCCGTGAGTATCCGTCAAATGTCGAGTAGAGCCCATAGCCCACCTTTTGATGAGGTAATAGCCCCAAGGTTATACTATGAGCCCCCTCACAGAACCGGACTTGAAGATTTCCCTCATCCGGCTCTTCAGAAGCACATCCTCTA
>JBAZOV010000015.1:0-70588 GCA_041648475.1 Candidatus Methanoperedens sp.
AAACTAATTGAGATAAGAGAACCAATATGTACCATAGGAACTATGGGAATTAACGCCCGTGAAGGACTCTCAAGCAGAGAGCCGATGCAGCGGGACGCGCAAGCCCTTTAGGGTTGCGTAGTTCACAAATTTCACTATATCCTCTGTGTTCGTACCAGGACCAAAAATTTCTGTTATTTTAATATTTTTTAAAGCAGGTACATCCTCATCTGGTATTATACCCCCCGCAAAAACAATTACATCAACCCTTTTCTCGTTCAATAATTCCATTATCTTCGGGAAAAGGGTGGTGTGCGCACCTGAGAGGATGGATAGACCAATAGCATCAACATCTTTCTGTACCGCAGCCTCAACTATCTGCTCCGGGGTCTGGTGAAGACCAGTATATATAACCTCCATTCCACTGTCCCTGAGCGCTCTTGAGACTATTTTTATTCCCCTGTCATGGCCGTCCAGACCAGGTTTAGCCATTAAAATTCTTATTTTTTTCGCCCCCATTTTATTCATCTCAAAATATTGCTTTCTCCCTGTATTCACCATATATTGAACGAAGAACATTGCATATCTCTCCAACTGTGGCATAACATTTAACGCACTCCAGTATCGGATACATCAGATTTCCTTCCCTTTGTGCAACTTTTGTAAGCTCATCCAGCGTCTCTTCAACCTTCTTATTGTCCCTTTTCAAGCGCAATTTCTTCAGTCTCGCGATCTGCATTTTTTGCACCGTTTCATCTATCTTCAGCGTCTCTATAGGCCTTTTCTCGTCCTCGGTGAATTGATTCACACCTACAACGACCCTCTCTTTCCTTTCCACTTCTTTCTGGTACATGTATGATGCGTCCGCAATCTCTCTCTGGAAAAAGCCCGTATCTATGCCTTTTATCATGCCAGAAAGCATTTTCCAGTCTCCTCTCCCCAAAGCCTCAATAGTCCCAATGTATTTCATAGCTCTTTCTTCCAGTTCGTTGGTTAGTGCCTCAATGAAGTATGAACCCGCAAGAGGGTCAATAGTATTAGTCACACCACTCTCGTATGCTATTATCTGCTGCGTGCGAAGTGAAATACAGACAGCTTTCTGTGTAGGCAGCGCATATGCTTCATCCATAGAATTTGTATGAAGCGATTGAGTTCCTCCCAGGACTGCTGCCAGGGCTTGAATTGTTGTGCGAACGATGTTGTTTTCCGGCTGCGCAGCTGTCAGAGAGGAACCTGCTGTCTGCGTATGGAAACGGAGCATCCATGAAGCTGGATTTTTTGCTCCATATTTTTCTTTCATTATCCGCGCCCATATTCTACGTGCTGCGCGAAACTTTGAAATTTCTTCAAAGAAGTCATTGTGTGAGTTGAAAAAGAATGAAAGGCGGGGAGCGAATTCATCAATGTTGAGTTTCCTTTGTAGTGCCGCTTCGACATAAGCCATTCCGCTTGCGAGCGTGAACGCGAGTTCCTGTGTCGCATTCGCTCCGGCTTCTCTCATGTGATATCCGCTTATGCTTATCGAATTCCATTTCGGCATAAATTCTCCACAGTACTCCAGTATGTCCGCTGCAATGGATATAGAAGGTTTGGGCGGAAATATATAATTCCCCCTTGCTATATATTCTTTGAATAGATCATTTTGGATTGTTCCTGTGAGTTTATCTGCAGTTACGTTCTGCTTTTCCCCTATGAGTATATACATTGCCAACAAAACCGCAGCGGGCGCATTTATAGTCATAGATGTGCTGACCTTGTCAAGAGGTATATCATTGAAAAGGATTTCCATATCTTCAAGTGAGTTTATTGATACGCCTACTTTCCCAACCTCGCCAAGCGCACGTATATCGTCTGAGTCGTAACCCAGTTGAGTTGGTAAATCGAAGGCAACACTAAGACCGGTCTGGCCCTGCGAGAGCAAGAATCTATACCTTGCATTGGTATCCTCGGCAGAACCAAAACCCGCATACTGTCGCATAGTCCATAATCTTCCGCGGTAACCTGTTGGATATATATTCCGGACGTACGGGAACTCTCCGGGAAAACCCAGATCTTCTGCGTAGTCCATTTTCGCAATATCAGTTGGTGTATAAACCCTTTTTATCGGAATTCCTGAAATGGTCGCAAACGTCTGTTTACTCTCAGGGACCTTTTCGAGGACTTTTTTAAGAGTTGAGCTCTCCCATTCCTTTGCTCTTTTTCCAATTTTTTTTAGATCTTCTTCTTCAAAAACCATATTACTCCAATACAATCGGCTCGAATTTGAATCCGTAAACCTCTTTCTTTTCGATTGTGCGCAGCTTCCCCCACACAGGATGCAATTTCATGCACGGCTTTGGGTCGTCGGTCATTATTTGCCCCATTGCCCGGACTTTGTTATTGAATTCCACCAAGCCCAGTGTCAAAGGGGAAATTTCGATCCCTATGGGCAGGGCATAGAGCTTCGTAAAGGTGATCAAATTGCACTCATCTCCAAGGCTGATATCATCAAATTCTGTGTTCTTACAATTCAAGCAACGCTCGTGCTTTGGGTACATGACTTTGCCGCAGCGCTTGCACCTCCACGCAATCATTTTTTCCTGCATTTCAATCGCCTCGCTCCAGAATGTGAATAATAGTATTGTTTCCAAAACCGCCAAAATTGCATGCCAGTGCTCGCTCTGGATCCTTCACCTGTCTCTGTCCAGCCTCGCCGCGTAGCTGCCAGACCAACTCTACAATCTGCGCAACTCCAGTTGCTCCCACTGGATGACCCTTCGATTTTAATCCGCCAGAAGGATTTATGGGAAGCTCTCCATCGATAGCAGTGACGCCTTTCTCCAAAGCCAGTTGCCCCTCGCCCTTTTTGAAAAATCCGATATCTTCACTCTCGGCTATTTCCAGGATCGCAAACGCATCGTGCAGTTCGGCGACATCCATATCTCTGGGATTGAGCTTTGCCATCTTGAACGCACGCTCGGCTGCGATTTTAACAGATTTTAAGATTATCGGATCTTCTCGCTCCTGGAGAGTATGGGTGTCTGTTGCATGCCCAAACCCAAGGATTTTTACAGGTTTTGTAGTGAACTCCTTTGCTTTCTCGGCAGGGCACAAAACTACCGCCGCTGCGCCGTCACTGATTGGGCAGCAGTGGTAGAGCCGCAACGGGTCAGAAACCATAGCCGAGGTCATGGCATCCTCTACTGTACATAGCTTGTGGAGCGCAGCGTATGGATTCTTCATACCATTTGCATGGTTTTTCACAGCTACCATCGCAAGGTGGCGTTCGGTGAGGCTATAGCGCTCCATGTAAAGGCGGGTAAATAGTGCTGCCATCGCAGGCATTGTAGCGCCGTGCACATATTCTGCGTCAGGATGGTTCAGTGTAGACATAAGGTCGGAAATTGTGCTAGTATCAACTCCGGTCATTTTCTCCCCGCCAGCAACGAGCACCATATCGCTTGCTCCGGAAGCCACCGCTAAAAAGCCATTCTTTACTGCCGATCCCCCTGATGCCGGCCCATTTTCAATTCGCTCGGCAGATGCAGGAATCAGGTTGATCCGATCCACCAGGGCGCTTGCAATTGCAGACTGATGGGAAAGCTCACCGGCAAGCATGTTCCCAACGTAGACTGAATCAAAGTCACACTCGCTCACTCCGGCATCGTCGATCGCTTTGAGCGATGCCTCCACGAGAATTTCCATCAGGTCTTTTCCATCAAGGCGCCCGAATTTCGTCATACTGCAGCCAATGATTGCTACGTCCCTCATCATATTATCCCACTGTCATTAATATATAATTGCCCACAGTAACTTATAAGCATTGCGCCCTGTTTTATAACTGTCTTTTCCTGAAATAATTTCATCAGGCTTATGCTCGAAAATATTGAACAAGAATTTTTCATATTGTTTTGAAAGTCTGCATCCTCTCAAGAAGCATTCCTTCAACTATAATGGGATACTCTTTTTCTGCGCATTTTAATGCATTTGTCAATTTCCAGCTCTTATCCGCAAAAATCGTTATCAAAGGCTCGCCCTTCTTGACAGTTTCACCTTTTTTCCTGTGGATCCATACACCTGCGCCTTTATCTGTAGGAGCCCCTGCCATCCGCGCTATTTCTACTATGCGCTTGTTATCGAATTCAATTACGTACCCATCTGCCGGGGATAATAATTCTCCTTTGTGTTCACCAGGTTTAATATCAGTATATGAAACATTTGGGTTTCCACCCTGTGCTTCTATGATCTCCTTGAGCTTACTGAATGCTTTGCCAGAACGCAGCGTCTCCATTGCGATATCCTTCCCGTGCCCTCTGGCTGCAACGCCTCCCATCTCCAGAAGAATTCCTGCAAGCCCGGTACTTTTTTCAATAAGGCTGTTCGGTCCCTGCATGGTTTCAAGCACTTTTAACGCTTCCCTTACTTCTATTGCCGGGCCGATGGTCCTTCCCACGGGCGAAGCCCCATACGTCATCGCGCATTCTACTTTCATCCCCAGGCGCTCTCCAAGTTCGATCAGGTCTCGCGCAAGTTTTTTTCCATCTTCAATAGTAGGGACTTTTGTCCCTATGCCCACGGGGATGTCGATAACAACACAATCAGCCCCGACGGCGCCTTTTTTTGCCATTATTGATGCAAGAAGCTGGCAGCGCGGGTCTATCGAAAGCGGATATTCGACTCGTATTAATTTATCATCAGCCGGCGCAATATTTGTGGCTCCGCCCCATGCAATTACTCCACCGACCTTTTCTGTGATGGTCTTTATTTCATCTGCCGTAAATTCAACCGGGGCAAGAACTTCCATCAGATCTGCAGTTCCCGCTGCGCCTGTGATAGCTCGTGAACTGGTCTTGGGTATAAGAAGACCGTTCGCCGCGATTATCGGGACAACAAGCAGGGAGATCTTATTTCCAGGAACTCCTCCTATGCTGTGCTTGTCCATTATGGGATGAGTATTGAACTCAATTTTCTCACCGCTATCGATCATGGCGCGTGTCAACCATTCGATCTCATCCGAAGTCATCCCATATATGTAAGAGCATGTCACAAAAGCTGACATCTCAACATCGGTAAGATTTTCTTTGACAATATCCTGGACGATCTGGCGGATCTCTTCCTGTGTCAATTTCTGGTGATCCATCATTTTCTTGATAAAACCAATAGAATTGGGTTTTGATGTCGGTATTAGTTCGATCTTAAGCGGGCATTGATCCCCAAACTTTTCACAGCATTCCTGATACATACCAACTGTGCCTATCGGGATCATGTCGCCGGTTTCAACGATCGCTGTAAGATATATGTGGTCTTTTAACAGAACACGGTCTCCGCCGCGTACACCCAGTTCTGTGGCATCCTGCTTATTTAGTACTACTTTATACTTTCCTGCTTTGATCTTAAGTGTCTGTACTTTAAATTCCATTTGTTGTACCCTCTGTTCCATCAATCTTTGTATTGACAATACTTATTACTATCGTTGATTTTGCATGAAATACATATTTATAGGTCAGAAGTTATATGGAATTTGGGTATTAATAGAGCATTTAAGGTAAAATAAGACTTTAATGAACCATTTAGGTAATTTTTAGACAATAAAGTACTTTAAAATTCTATTTATACAGTAAGCATGCTTATATTTAAACAGATCAATCTAATAATAACGGCAAATGCCGAATTAAAGAGATGAACGAAATGAATAATAAAGGAATATTAAAGGCTGGAATGCTCCTGTTGGTATTGGGCTTTGTCCTGAATATCATAGGAGTTGCCAGTGCATCAGATGCCACGGAATACCTTGTGGACGATATTGAAGAATATAATGGATCGTTTGGTCCAGAAAATGCCTTATATGGATTGAAACTTGCATTTGAGAATATTGATGAAAGTTTCACATGGAATGCGTCTGAAAAACTTGGAAAAAAGGTTTCACATTCAAGACTCAGGATAGCAGAAGCTAAAACTGAATTGAAAAAGAATAACAATGAAGCCGCTGAAAAAGCCTTTGAACGATATAAAGAGAAGGTAAAAGAGACAGAAGAGTCAATTTCAGGAATTCCAGGAAACGATTCAGGAATACTAAACGCCCAGAAGATGATCGTGAAACATCAGTATGTATTGGAACAGCTTATTGGATCACATCCGAATAATACAGGACTTCAAAACGCTTACAATAGAAGTCTGGAACAGGAAAATAAGTTTGAACTAAAGACAGAAAGAAAGATCGAGCGTGTCCGGACAAGCGAAGGAAAACACATTATCAGGGAAATAAAGAAAGAAAAGGATGACGAACAGAAAGATGACAGCAAGGATTCCAGGGAATTAAAAATAAAAGCAACAATAACGGGTAACGATTCTCGGATCAAGATCGAATTGAAATTTGATACAAATAGCACAACTAATGCAACCATCGCAATGGATATCCTGAATGAACTCAGGTTGACCAGAGATAATATTTCAAGCCTGCTTAGAATTGAAGATGAAACCGAAGACAGTTCAAAGGAAAGCCTGAAAGCTGATGCTCAAATAAGGATGAATATATCAAAGGTCAATGTCCAATACAAGTTTGCATTGAATGAAACGAACCGGACAGAGATAATAGAAGGGATATATGGAAAGCTTTCTGCCCTGACACAGGCTCAGATCCAGGATGTCCTGGAAATAAAGGTAAAGCAAGAGGTAGAAAAGGACGATAAGGACGATAAGGAACAAAACCGGGAAGATAAGGAGAATAGAATAGAGGTAACTCCACAGAAGCGTGAGAATAAAACCGAAAATCAAGAAGATCGAAGAGAAAACAAGAAAGAAGACTGAATAAAGCAACTCCACTTGGCCGGATAAAAAGGACAGGTCAATCTTCCCTGTCCTTTCAGGTCAATAGATAAATTCATCATAACCAGAGAGCAATTATTGAATAGCACTTATCTATGGCATTTAAGATCCTAAATCTTTGTATCCTATTCTTGATATCCGCAGCCATAGCGAATGCTGCTCCTGAAAATTACAGGACGACATATACCATAGATATTAAAGAAAATGGCAGCGCGATCTGGAATGTTGAATATCGTACCCTTCTCACAACGAAAGGGGATTTTGATTCTTTTGAAAATTATTCAAAGCAATTGAAATCTGTTTATATCCCTGAGTTTATGGAATTGATGCAAAGATCGGCATCAGAAGCAGCCTCTGCAACTGCAAGGGATATGGTTGCCAGGGATTTTACAGGGAATACCAGTATTCAATCTACACCTACAGGCAAATATGGTATTGTCAGTTTTTCATTCACATGGACAAATTTTGCAACATTGAATCCCCTAAATATCGGGGATGTATTCGCGGGAGGACTTTATCTTTCGAAAGACAATACGCTCATAATCAAGTATCCTTCCGGTTTTACGGTCGAAGAGGTAACACCAAAGCCCGACCAGAGCCGGGATGAACTGATCTGGTATGGTCTTCGTTCATTTGGAGCCAAAGAACCAAGAATAATTTTCTCAAAACCCGCATTCCCATGGGGGACTGCTGCCATAATAGTTGCTGCGATTACTGCTATCATTGCAACAGGGTTTTATTTCATTAAACGACGGAAAGAAAATAAAAACATCGCGCAGCTTGTGGAAAACATGGAAATCACAGAAATTGATATGATGGACGTAGAGGAAAGGATACTAAAAATCTTAAAAGAAGGTGGAGGGGAACTATACCAGTCTCAAATAGGACGACAACTCAATCTTCCGAAATCTTCAGTAAGTTCAGCGCTGAATCAGCTGCATGAAAAGAAACTTATCATTAAGATCAAGAAAGGTCGTGAAAATCTGATACGGCTTGTCTGAAAAGAATCCGGTGCAACAAATCTGCGCTCATCTGCGGATTCTAATCTAAAACTTTATCCACAGATTGTACGGTTTCAGAGCATTTTCAGCAAATTTTTCATTTCATCGATCCTTAATTGTCCCGGTGCCGTTGGAGTATCGACATATCCGTATGTCATTACCGACCCATAAACAGGGGCGATAATGCGGGAATGTTTTCCTGTATCTCCCATTGCGATCGTACAAACAGGTCCTTTAGCATGAAGTGTGACTTCAAGCAAACGCAATACATCGCAGAGTGATCCTGGCATCACTGCAAGCTTGGCGATATCTGCGCCTGCTTCAAGGGATTCGCGGATAATGCCATCCATAACTATGTTGTCCGGTGTTTTTTGAAAATCATGAGTTGAAATTATGATAGTTTTTCCGGCATTCCTGGCTTTATTGACAACGATATCCCTGTCACTGGCACATAATTCAATATCCACTGCATCAGCAAGCGGTAATAACAAGAGCAATTCCCTGATCCGCTCCTCTTCGTCTCCCTGCCACGAACCTCCTTGATCCTTCATCCGATTTGTAATAATAACAGGAAGTCCCACCTTTTTCAATTCTTCAAGTACCCTCTGCCTGTTTTGCGATAAAAGGTCAATTCTTAGTTCAAGAATATCCGCACCAAGTTGTTTTGCTTTTTTTGCGCAACTTACGGGATTTTCACCGATCGCTGCTATTACCGATCTATTCAGGGTCAAGCTGCCGATGGATACCATATGTACGATAATGTTTTTAGAATGGATAAGGATTATTCAAATACGAAGGTGAATCGCGGCAACAAGATTTTTATAGATGAAAGCTATATATAAATTTAGACTTCATAAGGAGGAAGGATAATATGTCAAGGGATGTTAATATGAGTACACGGATCACAAAAAGTAAAACAGATCGCGTCATTGACGGCGTTTGCGGTGGATTGGCGCAGTATTACAGGATTGATCCCGTCATTGTCAGGCTTATATTTGTTTTGCTTTTATTTATTAACGGGATTGGATTTTTTATATACATAATTCTTGCGATCATTATGCCAAAACCTGATAAACTGGACCAGACCCCGAATGAAACGATCCGGGAGAATGTCCAGGAAATGGGTGACCGGGTAAAGGAAGCAGGAGAAGGACTGGGTATGGCAATTTCTAAGAACATAGAAGAAAAACATTCGAATCGTGCCGGATGGTTCGGTATTATACTGATCTTACTTGGGATCATTCTTCTCCTTGATCAACTTAATTTGATAAAATGGTTCGATAAAGACCTTCTATGGCCGGTTATTATTATATTCATCGGAGTGTGGTTGCTGATAAAACGCTGGAGATGAAAAAATGGAAAGAAGACCGGGATTCGTGTGGCCTCTTCTCCTTATAACGATAGGCTTCATCTTATTGTTCAACAAAATGGGATTAATCCATTGGGGAGCATGGGGTTCCTTATGGCATTACTGGCCTGTAATACTTATTCTATGGGGAATAGAAATAATTGCCAGGCAGACCGAATCCGATATTGTGTATTTTACGGCAGTATTTATTTGCATTTTGGTGATAATCGGAACTGTTTTACTGGCCTCGAATGGACTTCCTCCATCAGATAAAACACGAGATGACCTGAGGGGGATCATATTTGATAATAGTCATCTAGGAGATAAGGAATTTAATTTTGCTGATCTTGATAATGCAGACTTTAATAATTCTAATTTAAATGGCGCTGATATGAATTTTGCAAGCTTGCAATATGCAAATTTCAGCAATTCAAGCCTGGGCGGTGTAAATATGAATTTTGCTGAGCTTCAGTATGCAAAATTGGATAATGCAAATCTAGAGGGAGCTAATTTGAATTTTGCCGATCTCTCTAATGCAGACCTGAGATATTCAGTTCTTGATGGAGCTAACCTGAATTTCGTGGATCTTGAAGGTGCTAACATGGCAGGAGCCCGGATCAATGGAGCAAATCATGCCTTTGCGGGAACGTCGAAATCTACGATATGCCCGGATTCAACAAATGGGCCATGCTGGTAAAAAAAATTGTTTTTCATCCTTTTCTCTTTTCCCATATAGATAATGTCGCTTGGGCGCGGTTTATATTGACGCGGGAAATCACTTCTGTCAGGATCCGTTCTTTTACTTCATCGGTCGTCATGGCATTGTTCACATACATATCCATAAGCTCTGTAGTTAACGATTTTATTTCTTCACTGGAAGCGGCCTGGATATCTTCCTTTGCAGCGATCTTAAGCAAAATTTTTAGTTTATCAGACATCATGCCATTTATATTGTTATTTTCTTCATCCAGTGTATTATTTATCCTGTCATTCAATTCCTGGCCAAGGAAACCTGATCCTGATGACAGGTTATTTACATCCCCTATCATCTTATTACTGGCACCATCAAGCATTGGACCAAGTTTTTCATCAACAACCAGGTCAACGGATCTATTGACAGTATCGTTAATGGCATCATTGATAGTATTCATTATTTCGTTTTCAAGATCAATACGTGCGGTTTCATTTGTCTTTAATTCATCAAGTGTGGAAGAAAGATTCCCTGACTCGCTATTATTAAAGTTTTCTTCGATAATCTCCTCCACCTGATCGCGAGTAAGACCTGTATGATATGGCATCGAGATGAACGTAGATTCCACGTAGGCGCTACGGGGCACTGGTTCACCGATTTCTAAATTTCCCCCTATAGGCACGTTCGTTAATGGGCGCCATATTACGGTAAAATTGTAACTATACCTGTCACCGATCTGGGTATCAAGATAATTTTTCATAATATTCTTGGAACTGTTAGAATAGTTAGTCATCATGAAATTCAGTTGTGTTCTTGTCCCATTTTTGTAGATCACCCACTGCCCGGCTGCATTTTCAGCAGCGATATCGGAAAATGTCTTGTGTTTCATTTCCTTTCCCGCGATTATTTTTTTCCCCGCTTTATAAACAGATGAATTATTGAAAGTGCCTGCCAGTGCATCCATCTGGTCGCCAGCAACGGTATATTCAAAATCATCCACTCTCCCGTTCAATAGTGTAAGAAGAGTATCACCGGAATTTTCCTGGTTCTTCGAGGAAAGTGCAGAATTTATCTGGGTATTCCCCGTGATCGATGGGAGGAGGATCACCGCGCAAATGGATATGAGGATAAGGAACAGGATAACATCAAAAGTAGTTGAGAATCCGCAGGTATCGGTCAAAAATGATATACCGGGTTTTTGTGTCATTTTTTACTCCAGATCCTTACGGTGAGGCTGCCGGGTATTTCTTCAACATCATTGAGCGCGACAGTCACTGGAATTGATGCGGATATGCCCGTTTTTGGTTCGCCGGAGTCAGGCTTTTTTATGATAATACTGTATGCTCTCTCCCCGGAATTTGATTCCACTTTGAACATGAAATTATAATATGAACCATATTTTTTAAATATTTCATCCGGGTCGTTCTTTAGGGATTCAAGTTTCCCAGAATCGATGATACCAGGGCGTGTGCCAGTCAGTGAACTATCTTTTCCCAGCTTTTTTGCAAGGTTTGAAGCATCCTGGAAATGCCCTGCTATGAAAGATTTTTCCTGGTAAGTTGTATATGCCTGTGCCAGGACAGCCATGAAAATGATAAATCCAACTACAGCCAGAGCCATGGCTGGAAGCTCAGAATACGGCTCGATTATTCCTTTTTCATCATTGATAAAGGAAGATAAAATCCTTTTCCAGGATTTGCGTGTCATTTTTGTAATAAATTATCACCTTTTCTATGAAAACCGGCTTATCAAGATCGGGAATAAAAGGGGTCAGAGCAAGCTCTTTTTCTATTGATCCGAATATCGTATCGATTTTTAGTTTATCATCAGGGAATTCAAGCGGACTTGATCCATCTCCATTTTTCCCATCGCCTATCATGTCACTTACATATTTTCGAAATCCAGAGACATTTTCCCAATTGCTGTTTGGAGGATAGACGTGTACTATTACTGGTTCGGCATGGGTCAATTCACGTTCTCCAAACATAACTGAGCTTAGGTTTGTATGCGCAATTACGTACCCGGTTGATATTTCTATCATGGTATGCCTGCTGTTTTTTTCAAATACATAATTGTATTTGTATCCAGGTATAGTAACGCTGTCAACTGCTTCTATTTTTGAGGTTATGTCCGAGGTGAGCGCATCCATATCCAATCTGATCTCCCGCTCCTGGTACATAGGATATATCCGAAAAGCCGCAAGAAGCAGAATGGCCGCAAACAGTATCAACCCGATCCGAGTAATAAAAAAATCTGCCCATCCGCTTTCATTTTTTGCAAACTCCAAAAATCGTGCTGTTCTATTCGATCTTGACATAGGTACCGTTCTTGTTTTTGACAAGCTCCATTTTTAAGTCGTAATCTCCGGGATAAAGCACAAGAGGCTCGTTCAATTCAGTGCCATTGGCGCAAAAGCGTGCGATGGAAGATCTGGTCTTGACTTTTCCATCATTCAGGACATAGTAGAAAACATTATCAGTGTGCTGGTTTCCAGTTTCAGGAGGCGCCCCATCAGAAGATGGCATTGCCCCAAAAACCACAAAAGCAGCAATATCGGGTATTTTTAAATGGATATTTTCAAGTGATCCTGAAAAATCATCAGGATTATTAATGTTGCGTGCCCCTCCCTGAATATACATTTGCGAAGCGTGCATATTTATTAAATCAAGTTCTCCCTGGAGCTTTTTCTCTTTTTCATCGTTTATAATAAGAAATGCAGCTTTTGAAGTGATACCGATGACAACTGATAAAAGTATAACAGTAACCACAAGTCGCATGGGTAAGCCTTCTGCGGCTGTGTCTTCATGAAGAAAATTTATTAGGGTCATATCTGGATTCGTTTTTCAGAAGGAGTTGGGAAAATAGCATCCAAGAATATGAATTTATTTATCTATGAAATATGAGCATGACATTTATTAGTTATATTTTGTAAGAAAAAAGCATTTCTATAGACGGAATTTTAAAAGGATTCAATATTCCAACACTAATTTAAACTAAAAAAAATAAAAAAAAGAATAAAGTTTAATTATTAATAATTAAACTTTATCCAGGGCTTCTACGCCTACTTTCTTTACATTTGGCTTGTTGATTTTAGCCGGCATCCATTTTGGCTTGTTCTTTGGAGCTGCAACGACTTCTGTCCAGCCCTTGTAGATATGAACCTTCTTGGTGCCTCTCTCCCTTAATCTTAATTCAACGGGTTTTGATTTTGTTCCTTTGCTGCGATTAGCTGCTTTTAAAGCTGCCTGGCGCGGCTGGTGCCCTGTAAATACTCCAGCTTCTTTTCCATTCTTTTCCCTTAATACAAAATTTCTTATTTCTGCCATAATTATTTCATACCCCGACAACGATTCGTTGTCTTAGTATAGAATCATTCATCCTAGTATATAAAGGTTGTTGTGAAAACAATGGCAAAGCATAATGTTTTATAATAATACAACTACCGCTATTGGTATTTCAATATCCGAAAAAACAGCACCATTTGGCATGAAATCGTGATAATTGAACAAAAAACCAAAAGTCTTAGATGTTACAATTATTCCAGACATAAAAAAAGCATGATGTATAGATTGAATACGGACAATATTTTCTTCAGGCAACGCAAATCTATATTTTCAGAAGTTGGCAAAAGCTATATTTCATCAAATTTTCCTTCCAGCACTTTAATATTACCTGCAAACAAAAAAGGCCATGTGCACCTCAATAAAAGAGTCCGGAAAAATTTGTCAGACCTTCAACCATGCATTCATGGCGCAAGATTATCTGAAAGCGCCCAGGTTGTGGGAAAAAGAGCGGATGAATTGCTTGATTTCAGCGTCAACCTTAACCCCCTGGGTCCCCCAAAATTAAGATCGGTAGTATCAGCCGCATATAATTCAATAACCAATTATCCGGACAATAGATATCCTGGCCTTAAGAAAGCTGCTGCCGATTATCTTCATGTATCGCCTGAAAACATAGTCCCTGGAAATGGCTCATCAGAATTGATACACCTTTTAGCGCAAACTATTATCGAATCAGGAGATAAGGTCTTAATTCCGGCTCCGACTTTTTCAGAGTATGAATTCCAATGCAAGCTCTTTGGTGCAGATATTGAATATGTTGATTGTTCAATGATCACGAACATCCAGCCCGATAATTTCAAAGCAGTTTTTTTATGCAACCCGAATAACCCTACTGGTAAGCTGCTGCATCGAAAAGATGTCATTTCACTTGCGCAAAAATGCGCCTCTTCAGGAGTTTTCTTGATCGTGGATGAGGCATTTATAGAACTTTCTGATCCGGGTGAAAGTGTTGCAGATATTGCAGCATCTAACGATTTTGTAATTGTCCTTCGCTCAGTCACAAAGACATTTGCAGTCCCAGGATTGAGGATTGGTTTTGCTGTCGCATCACCCAGGCTTGCGAGGCTTTTGAATAATATCCGCCTTCACTGGAATATGAATTCTATTGCCGCAGCAGTGTGTGAAAAGCTTCTTGGGGATAGCCATGATTACCTCAAAAGGACACTTACGTTACTGAAGAGAGAACGTGAGTGGCTGTCATCAAAACTTGGGGCTTTCAGGGGCTTTAAACCATACCCCAGTGATACGAATTTTATTCTTATAGACCTGAGTGATTTCGGACTGGGTTCAGTTGAATTAACAGAACGCATGTTAAGACATGGTATTATCATTCGCGATTGTGCTTCCTTTGATCTTCAAAATCACATCCGTGTGGCGGTACGTAAAAGAAGCGAGAACCGCAAATTGATTGCGGCTTTTACCAATGTTATCGCACAATGGGGGCGTGAACTTGCTGAAAAAGAGATCGCAAATGCACTCGTTCGGGGGGTTGCCGCCCGAAGCAGGATCGATTGTGAATATTACCCGTGCCATTTTGCGGGGCAGGATTGCACTTTCTGTTTCTGTCCATTTTACCCATGTGAAAATACAAAGACTGGAGGAGAAGTTCTCCACAGATCAACAGGTGGAACCGTATGGAGCTGTGCTGGATGCGATTTAATCCACGATGGCGACATTGCTGATAAGGTGTTAAAAGAACTGATGGGTGGAAAGAAAATAAAGGATGTCTGGAAACTGATAATGGAGTCTCATATATGATCGAGTTCTGGAGCAAGGTTTTGCTCCTGGCTGTCATTTTTGATATATTGTTCGGGGAACCGCCAGCGTTTCTTCATCCGGTTGTATGGATGGGAAAAATCATCAACCTGTTCGTTGGTGCTGCCCCCAGGAGCCACCGAAAGATATATGGTTTTATCATGGTGTTTTTTTGTGTGGGGATAACTGTTCTTTTGGCCAAAGCACTTGAATTGGTCGGGACAGGGATTCTGGGAATTGTAATTTTGGCATATTTCTTGAAATCCAGCTTTTCCATTCGCATGCTGCTTGTTTCTGCAATCGGGATAAAACGCGATCTTGAATTAGGAAATATAGAAAAAGTACGAAAAGACCTGAAGACTTTTGTAGGAAGGGATACATCAAATCTCAATACGCATCAATCAGCATCAGCAGTTATAGAATCACTTGCAGAAAGCTTCGTTGATAGCATCTTATCACCTTTATTCTATTTTCTATTGTTCGGTCTTCCGGGTGCGCTTGCATACAGGATGATAAATACGCTTGATTCAATGGTGGGATATAAGAAAGAGCCATTCGCACAACTGGGCTATGCTGCAGCGCATATTGATGATATAGTTAATTTTGTGCCGGCGCGTATGTCATTGGCCTTTATTTTTGTTTCATCCCTTTTTTTCGGAAAACCCCTGGGTGCGATAAGAACCTGCATTCGTGACCATAATAAGACCGCTTCGCCCAATTCAGGGTGGTCGATGGCTGCCGTTTCAGGTGCCATCAATGTGAGGCTTGAAAAGAGAGGTTATCATGTGCTGGGTGGTAATTACAGTGACCCGGAATCATTTCACATAAAAAAAGCGATCCATCTTGTGGGTTTTTCATCTTTTCTGGTCATAGCGGGGGTTTATTTCATTGGGAAAATACCTTTGATCGGATAAAACCATTTACTTTAAGAATATTAAGATAATATTAGGGCGCATGAAGCAGCAGGACGCATACAAAATACTCGCAGCATTTCTGGTACTTACAATGTTAGGCTCAGTATTTGCCTATATGTTTATAGGACAAAAAGATAATACCAATAGTGAAACTGTAAATCCGAATGCAAATCTGGACAAATACAATCCTGAATTCTGGACTGTCAGCCAGCCTTTCAATTCTATTTCCGATGCGCTGAGCATGACACCGCCGGGGGCAATCGTATCATATTACGTTGACCTTGGAAGCATGCCCCCGCAAATGATCCAGTGGGTCAAACAGGAACTCCCGGTCATAAAGGAAGTGGATTCACTCTACAAATCCGATACCACGATAATGTATTATGCAAGTATTAAAGAAGGAACTAATAATTCATTCCTGCTTCTTAGCACCATGTCAATCCCGAAGAACGATTTTGAATATATCGTGATTCCCAATACAAACAATATATTGCAAAGGCAGGATACGGGCATGATAAATATAATGGGAACGCCGGTTATTTATGCTTCCGATCAAACCGCAAGTGAAGTGCTTAACATAATTTACGGCTTGAATAAATCGGTCACTGCATATGATCAGTATGAAAATTTACTTACTAAAGTGGAATCTGCGCCATACCAGATCTTAAATGCAAATGTGAGTTTCGCAAAACAATTTTATATTGGACTCAATTTAGTAAATGGGAGTTATGAAAGAACTACGGCTTATCTAGATGCAAACTCAACTGTTTTGAAAAAGATCAACCAGGCAAAAGCCAACAGCACACAAAATGGTTTTGAACAATATAGCATCAACCAGACTGGAAATTATACAATAGTTAAGATAGTCTCCCCGGAACTATTCAAAGTATTAAATGAGGAAACAAATTAGGCGCAAAATATATAGCATATAATGCTGTAGAAAGGGCCGATACTTTTAATCAAATGAATGATGAAGGAATAAAATCCTGAAGGAAGTAATATAATATGGCACAACCAACCTATATCAAATTTGAAGTCCCTGCTGAACTATCCAATAAAGCATTAGAAGCTCTTGAGATGGCGCGGGATTCTGGAAAGATCAAGAAAGGAACAAATGAAGCCACAAAAGCGATCGAACGAGGGATCGCGAAACTTGTAATAATCGGCGAAGATGTTAACCCACCTGAAATTGTAATGCATCTTCCTGCTCTTTGTGAAGAAAAGAATATACCCTATATATACGTAAAAAAACAGGTAGAACTTGGAGCAGCCAGCGGATTAAGTGTTGGCAGTGGCGCAGCAGCAATTGTTGAGCCGGGAAGGGGCAAGGAACTAGTAGATGAAGTAGTACAGAAAGTCCTAGCATTGAAGAAGTGAAATCATGGCTGACGAAGATGCAGGATATCCTGCGGAAATAGTTGAGATAGTAGGCAAGACCGGCATGCATGGCGAAGCTATGCAGATTCAGTGCCGTGTACTTGATGGCAGGGATAAGGGCAGGATCATAACCCGAAATGTCGTTGGACCAGTAAAACTCGGTGATATCCTGATCCTCCTTGAAACCTCACGAGAAGCAAAGAAATTAATGTCAAGGTGAGATCATGGAAAAAAGGAAATGCTCGTTCTGTGGGGGCGCAATAGAACCCGGCACAGGAAAGCTTTATTGCAGGAAAGATGGAACAATATTCTATTTCTGTTCATCTAAATGCCAGGGTAATTTAAACCTTGGAAGGGTTCCGAGAAAAGTCGCCTGGACTGAGGCGGGAAGAAAAGCAAGAGGAAAAGCAACTCCGTAAGGTAAGAATATGGAGCGTACTTACGTGATGGTAAAACCCGATGGCGTACAGCGGGGTCTAGTAGGCGAGGTAATCAGTCGTATCGAGAAGCGCGGGCTCAAAATAGTAGCCCTGCGCATGAATACTATGTCGTCTGATTCTGCTAAAAAACACTATGCAGAACACGCTCAGAAACCCTTTTTCAACTCCCTGATCAGTTTCATTACTTCAGGACCCTCAGTTTCGTTCGTTGTTGAAGGCAAAAATTCTGTATCTGTTATGCGTGCTATCAATGGTTCGACAAATCCAGTAAATGCTGCCACAGGTAGCATCCGCGGGGATCTGGCGCTTGATACAGGCCGAAACTTAGTTCATGCCAGCGATTCGGTCGAATCTGCCCAGCGGGAAATAGCCATCCATTTCAAGGAATCTGAAATATTGTCATATTCAAGGGTAGACGAAACCTGGATATATGAGAATTAAAGTTTCCTTATTTTGAAAACGCTCCTTATTATATACTTTTAACTTAATCTATAGAATATGGGAGAAAACCTGCGCACCCCCATTGTCTGTGTAATGGGGCATGTGGACCACGGCAAGACGTCACTTCTTGATAAGATAAGAGGAACCACAATAGCAGAGGGTGAAGCAGGTCGTATAACCCAGCATATTGGAGCCACTGAGGTTCCGCTTGATGTCGTAAAACATGTATGCGGGCCGATCTTCACGGGAGACACAAGGGTTCCAGGCCTTCTTTTTATCGATACGCCGGGACACAGGGCTTTCACAACACTAAGAGCACGGGGCGGAGCGCTTGCAGATCTTGCAATACTTGTTGTTGATGTAAACGAAGGATTCCAGCCCCAGACGCTTGAAGCTGTGGAGATCCTCAAGAGATTCAAAACACCTTTTATCGTTGCAGGAAATAAGATCGATAAAGTCCATGGCTGGAATCCGCAAGCAGGGAAACCTTTCATCTTATCCTTCCCTGAACAGACCAGTTTTGCACAAACAGGTCTTGATGAAAAGATCTATGTGCTCATCGGCAAACTTTATGAAATGGGTTTCAGTTCTGACCGGTATGACAGGGTGAGGGATTTCCAGCGAAATATCGGGGTAGTTCCTGTAAGTGCAAGAACAGGCGAAGGGATACCCGATCTTCTTATGATATTAATGGGGCTGGCGAAAAAGTTCCTTGAAAAAGACCTTGAGTACAGGGCAACAGGACCTGGCATAGGCACTGTCCTTGAAGTAAAGGAAGAAGTTGGTCTTGGGACAACGCTTGATGTGATATTATATGATGGGGAGTTAAATGTCGGTGACACAATAGTTGTGGGCAGCAGAGGCGCTCCGATCGTAACAAAAATACGCGCACTGTTAAAACCAAGACCACTTTCTGAGATCCGCTCAGAAGAAAAATTCAAACCGGTAAAGAAAGTCGTGGCAGCTTCCGGTATCAAGATCGCTGCGCCATCACTTGAAGGGGCACTTGCGGGATCTCAGATTCGTGTGGCTTCCGGAAACATTGAAGAAATATCAGCCGCCATAAAATCAGAAATTGATGCTGTAAGAATCGAGACCGAATCAAATGGTGTATTGATCAAATCAGATACTATCGGGTCGCTTGAAGCTCTCGTGAATGAGTTGAAAAAAGAAAATATCGCAATACACAGGGCTGATATCGGAGATATTTCAAAACGTGATGTTGCTGAAGTAAAAACGATTAAAGATCCACTTTATTCAGTAATTCTTGGATTTGAAGTGGATGTATTGCCTGATGCAAAGGAAGAATTAATGGGTTCGGATGTAAAACTGTTCAATAATAATGTTATATACCGGCTTATAGAAGATTACAAAACCTGGGTGACTGAACAAAAACAGATCATCGAAAAGAAACGCTATGAGACAATTATCAAACCAGGAAGATTTATCATAATGCCTGACTGTACATTCAGGCAGAGCAAGCCCGCAGTCGTGGGTGTACGTGTCCTTGGCGGGTTGATAAAGACCAATCTTGATGTCATGAAAGAGGACGGTTCTATTGTAGGTATAATAAAAGGAATCCAGGAGAACAACGAGAACATAAGTGAAGCAGGTGTCGGTAAAGAAGTAGCCATGGCGATAGACGGACCAATTGTGGGTCGCCAGATAAAGGAAGGAGATACCCTTTATATAGACATACCTGAAAAACATGCAAAGATCGCAGAACAGGAACTTTTTGCATCCATGAAAATCGAGGATAAGGAAACTCTGATGGCTTTTATGGTTATCAAGCGCAAAAGCAACCCTTTCTGGGGGAAATAGAGGACACCCTGCTGAATAATGTATTAATAATAATTAAATATAATGATTATACATAATGATTAGCACAATAAGAATTATATAAGAGTATAACGTATTATATATTAATAAAGAGGGTACAAAATGTCGATACTGGATGTAACGGAAGACCAGATCTTCCAGACCTTAGGAAAAGGAAAAGATCCCAATTTCAAGCCAATAGAAAAAGTAAGGCCTGTTACAATAAAACCTAAGAAAACTTATACAATCAATACCAATTCAAGAAATATCAATTCAAAAATCATGCCTGCGGTGAAACCGGTCAAGCCAGTAGAAGCTCCGGTTCAACAAGTAGTCATAACTGCACCGGCAACACAAGCTGATGAAACTGTAAAGAAGCTTACTGAGGATTTGAATGAATTGAATAATCGTGTTTATGGTCTTCAGAAAATGGTTAAATGGTATATGGTCCCGCAGTTCGTTGTAGTTCTGGTTTTGATCCTTGTTCTTGTAGTAAAAGCAAATACTTGAACTAACCGATATTTTATTGTATTAGGGATTCGTCTTTGGGGTCATGAAATATATTGTCCTCATTGGCGATGGGATGGCAGATTATCCTATTCCTGAACTTGGAGGTTTAACACCACTTCAGGCGGCAGATACCCCGAATATGGATTTTATTGCAAAGCACGGCAAGTGCGGCGTTGCAAGAACCGTACCCGATGATAAGCCGCCCGGGAGCGATGTTGCAAACCTTTCTATAATGGGATATGATCCCCGGAAATATTATACAGGTCGCGGTCCTCTTGAAGCTGCAAGCATCGGGATCAAGCTGGAACCTGATGATATAGCTTTCAGGTGCAACCTGATCACAGAAAAGAATGGAATCCTGGCAGATTATAGTTCCGGCCATATTTCAAGTGAAGAAGCAAGTATCCTTATCAAAGCGGTTGATAAGGAATTGGGGAAATCATGCAGATTCTATCCAGGTGTAAGTTACAGGCATTTGCTTGTGATGAAAAATGGCGCGAATGCAGATTGTACTCCCCCTCATGATGTGCTTGGCCAATCGATCGAGGAAGTATTGCCTCGCGGTGAATATTCCGAGTCCCTAATTTCACTCATCCGGGCATCAAAACCCATCCTTGAAAAACATGAGGTAAATTTGAAGCGAAAAATGGCAGGAAAGAACACAGCTAACCTTATCTGGCCATGGGGGCAGGGAAAAGCTCCTGATTTGCCTCTTTTTCAGGACATGTATGGAGTTTCAGGTTCGATAATCTCGGCTGTTGATTTATTAAAAGGCATAGGGAAATATGCTGGTCTTAATGTCATCGATGTTCCCGGAGCTACTGGATATCTTGATACTAATTTCTCAGGAAAAGCCCAATATGCGCTGGAATCGCTCAAAGAGCGTGATTTTGTGCTTGTTCATGTGGAAGCGCCGGATGAAGCAGGACATATGGGAAATCTTGAAGCAAAGTTAAAAGCGATATCGGATTTTGACGAGAAGGTGGTTGGAGGAATGCTAAATGAACTCGGCGGTTTCGGTGATTACAAGATCATGGTATTGCCTGATCATCCAACTCCAATTTCAATAAGAACGCATACCAGAGATCCGGTTCCATTTGCTGTTTATTCCTCTACTGAAAGCGCGGATTATGTGGACAGGTTTGACGAATTTGCGGCTAAAGACGGTATTTTCGGGCTTGTGGAAGGGCACAAGCTGATGAATTTGATGATAAAGTAGCAATAAATGAGATAATAATGGATCAGGGAATTTTCTGGTTTCTGTTTGGGGCTATGGCTGCGGTGCTGACCACTTTTGGCTTCGTGCCCCAGATAATCAAAATGCATAAAACAAGGTCTTCAAAGGATGTGAGCCTTGCAACGTTATATCAATTCAGCGCAGGCGTTATTTTGTGGACTTTTTACGGTTTCCATATTGGTGATGTTATTATTATTGCGGCAAATATTATCTGTTTCCTGACACTGGTTGTAGCTATAGGTTTTTATCATTATTATGCTTTGAAATAATTTACTGCAAAGCATGCAAAGGGTGCAAAGAATTTATTTTTTCTTCTTCGCGTATAAAAAGAACTAAGTATTTAACGATCATCGTAAAGCCATAATGCTCTCATTAAAATTAACAGGCATCCTACTCAAAAACCCCCTCATGTTAGCCGCTGGCATAATGGGAACAACAGGAGGCTCCATGAAAAGAATTGCACAGGCAGGAGCCGGGGCGCTCGTCACAAAATCCATAGGAATGGAGCCAAAATCCGGGCACAGCAACCCCAGCATGGTAGAAGTGGAGTGTGGTTACCTGAATGCGATGGGTCTTCCAAACCCTTCATATAAGAATTTCCAGCAGGAGATAGATATTGCAAAAGAAGGAGGAGTCCCCGTCATCGCAAGCATCTTCGGCGGATGCGCTCTGGACTTCTCTGAAATTGCAGGCGCGATTCATGTCGATGCATTCGAATTGAACGTTAGCTGCCCGCACGCCCATGGATACGGTGCCGAGATCGGCACCGACCCAACTCTTGTGGAGGATATTACGCATGCGGTAAAGAACACTGTGGATGTGCCCGTATGGGTAAAACTCACTCCCAATGTCACAAATATAAAAAGCATTGGACTTGCAGCACAGAACGGCGGTGCGGATGCTGTCGTTGCAATAAACACAGTGAGGGCAATGGCGATTGATATTGAAAGCGGTTATCCCATCCTGGGAAATAAATTCGGCGGTCTTTCAGGACGCGCGATAAAACCCGTTGCAGTAAAATGTGTTTATGACCTTTATGAAGCCCTTGACATACCTGTAATAGGAGTTGGAGGCATTTCTGACTGGAAAGATGCAGTGGAGTTCATCATGGCCGGGGCGCAGGCGGTCGAGATCGGTTCAGCTATCGGGAACAACATCAATATTTTCAAGGATATCTCATCGGGCATGGAAGCATTTCTATTGAGAAAAGGATGGACTCTTGAAGACCTATACGGGATGGCGCATCAAATATGAAACCTGTTAATGCTGTAATTACTGAAGTAGTGGAAGAAACACCTACGATAAGGACTTTTTTCTTTGAAACATCATTTAATCCTGAACCGGGGCAGTTCGTGATGGTCTGGATACGCGGCGTGGACGAGATCCCCATGGCGCTTTCTTATGATAATGCTATAACAGTACAGAAGGTCGGCCCCGCAACATCCGCATTGTTCGAACTTGGAATAGGCGATTCCATCGGCATCCGCGGACCGCTGGGAAAAGGATTTGACATCAGACCGGGACATATTTTGCTGGTTGCCGGCGGTGTAGGGGCTGCTCCGCTTGCGCCTTTTGCTGAAAAAGCAAAAACTGAAGGAATTAAGATCACAACATTACTTGGGGCAAAAACAAAAGAAGAACTGATATTCAAGAAACGTTTTGAAAAAGCAGGGGATGTGCTGATCGCTACTGATGATGGGTCGGAAGGAATACATGGCTATGTTACACAGTTGATCGATAATAACGAAAGCTACAGCCAGATATACTGCTGCGGTCCTGAGATCATGATGAAAAAAGTCCTGGATAAAGTTCCTTCCTCAAAATCACAGTTCAGCCTTCATCGTTATATAAAATGCGGCATAGGAATATGTGGGGCATGCTGCGTGGACGGGCTTCGCGTGTGCATGGACGGGCCTGTTTTTTCGGGAGACGTTTTGAAAAAGAGTGAATTCGGGATTTACAGTAGAAATGAGTGTGGGGAAAGGGTGAAATTGAAATAATATTTCTATTTTTCGAGTCTTGTCAGGATTTATATATACCAATATCCTATTTGAGTATCATTAGCACAATTACTATGAGCGACTATACAACAGGTATTAAAGAATTGGATGATGCAATCGGAGGCATTCGAAAAGGGTCGAATATTATGCTTATCGGCCCTCCAATGAGTGGAAAAGAAATCCTCCTGAACCATATAATGTATTATGGTGCGGCAAAAAATGAAAATGCCATTATTACAGTGGCAACACGTGAATCGGCAACTCATATCCTGGAATGGTTCCAGGCGAACAATTTAAGTCTGCCTATGTCAAGGATCGGGATAGTTGATTGTGTTTCGAAAACGATGGGTGTAACTACTGTTGAGAATGCGAATATTAAGATTGCCAGCAGTCCTGTTGACCTGACGGGAATTGGGGTTAAAATAAGCCAGTTTTTAGAGGAATTCTTCATGAAGAAGAATAACCAGAAAATCCAGCTTCATATTAATTCACTTTCAACAATATTGATGTATTCGAACATCCAGACCGTTTTCAGGTTCCTTCATGTTTTTACCGGGCGCATAAAAGCCGCAGGCGCTCTAGGAATTTATGTGATCGAGAGCGGCATGCACGACGAACAGGCAATTGCAACTTTAAAACAATTGTTTGACGGGATGATCGAGATAAAATCCGAAAATGATAAGAATCTCATTAGAATAATAGGTGTTTCTCCAAAACCAACCCCCTGGTTTGAATATGAAATTGAGGGTCCTAATTTAAAGATATCGAGGGGAAATTAGAATGGTCGAGACAGGTATTCCTAAACTCGATGATTTTCTTGGCGGGGGAATACCAAAAGGGAAGAGTCTTGTTTATTACAGCCAGCCGGGAGTCGAAGGAGAGATATTCGGACTGCAAACAGTCTATGGCACGCTAAAGAAGGGAGGTACGTGCGTTTTTGTGGTGTCCAGCACTATGCCTGATATCATAAAGGAGCAATTCAAGGAATTTGGCTGGGACATGAATTCGTTCAAAAACAAATTATTTTTTGTGGATTCCTATAATCCCTTGATAGGCGCCCATTCCGATGAAAAATATGTTGTTTCAAATCCTGATAATATTGAATATTTTAATAAGACAATAACGGATATTATTAAAGAATTACCTCCCAGCACGATAGTTTTTGGCTCCCTTTCAACCATAATGGACCTATGCGGTGAGAAAGAAACTATAGAAGCTGTCAGGAATTGGAATAAATTGGCGATGCTGTATAACCATGTAATGGTCTATAATTTCACGGCATGGCCTTATTCGGTTCAAACATTAGATTTGATCAAGGACAAACTGTTCAATTCTGTTATTACTATCGGTGGAATAGCTGAACGTGTTATTTTTGGGCAATATTTTGGAATACTTAAATCAGACTGGGCTGAAATATCGAAGAAATCCATGCTTTTTCGGGTATTACGGCCGGGGGGAATAAGGATATTTATCCCTAAGATCCTTGTCACAGGGCCTTTTGACGCCGGAAAGAGCACATTTGTCCACGCCCTTTCCACGCGTGCGATCTCAGTGGACAGGCTTGGCACAACTATTGCGATGGACCATGGCCATTTGGATTATAAAGGTTTTAGCGCGGATATTTTCGGGACTCCTGGACAGGAACGGTTTGATCCGATCATAAAATTACTGAGCGGTGAGTCCATGGGCGTCTTTCTTGTAGTTGATTCAACAAATCCTTCGGATTTTGTTCGTGCAAAACATATGCTTGACATCACAAAATCATATGGGCTGCCGTATGTTATCATAGCAAATAAGCAGGATCTTCCGGGAGCATTAAAACCAGAAGAAATAAGGGAACAATTCCATTTGCCAGAAGATGTCCCTGTAGTTGCGGTAGTTGCGAAAGATAAAAAAGGTGTTTATGAAGCGTTTGAAGTCTTGATAGATAGGATCACAGGAGGAATTTAATGTCTGATACGTTAGATATGGTAGATAAAATCCTGGCAGACCTGAAGAATGTCGGCGGTGTTATGGCATGTGCCGCTGCGAGCCGCGATGGTTTGCTGATCCGGTCTCTTATGCAGAACGAAAAATATGTTGAATCCCTTGCAGCAATGTCTGCAACAATGCTTGGAGCTGCGGAAACAGCGACCACTCATGTTGAAATGGGCATTCCGACAAGGGTAATTGTTGAATCTGATAATGGAAAACTGATCGTTACAGGAGCAGGACCCAAAGCTCTGCTGATACTTCTTGCAAACAAGAACAGTGGGCTGGGTTTAATACTACTTGAACTTGACAAATCCGCACAGAAACTAAAAGAGATATTGACATGAACAAACATGAAACAAAAGCAGAAGCCACTTCTATTGAACCAACGCTCCATGTGGGTAAATCTGGTATAGATGTTGTAGTGGAAGAATTAAAAATCCAGCTTAAGAACCAAAAATTGATAAAAGTGAAATTTCTAAGATCCGCTTTTGCCGAGACAGGAAAAAAAGAACTGGCGCAAAAACTGGCTGACCTTTCAAATTCAGAACTCATTGAAGTCAGGGGTAATACGGCGGTTTACAGCCGAAAAAGGTAAATACTATACGATAAATAAGAAAGCTCCCTGAATAATTCAGTTAATATCAGGGAATCGATATCATCTTCATTACTGATAAAGATAATTTTACGGAGGACTAACTTGACAACAATATATGATGTGCCCGCAGAGATGCTCATAAACAATGTGGCGCAGAAATTGAAAACAGATGAAAAGGCAAAACCACCCGAATGGGCAGGTTATGTTAAGACAGGCGCTTTTAAAGAACTTTCGCCAGATAACGCAGACTGGTGGTATGTAAGATGCGCTTCAATATTAAGACGCGTCTATATCGATGGACCAGTCGGTGTATCAAGGCTTCGGAGTTTCTATGGCGGCAGGCACAGGAACGGAAATAAGCCCATTCATTTCGCAAAAGGATCCGGCTCAATTGCAAGAGAAGCATTACAGCAGCTTGAAAAAGCAGGTCTTGTGAAAAACCAGAAGTCTGGCAGAATAATATCAGCGGCAGGCCAGTCATTCATGGATAATTCAGCAAATGAAGTCAAAACCGAGATCGTGAAGACCAACCCGGCAATGGCAAAATATTAAGCCTACCGAATATAAATAGGGAAATCGATCGATATGTCTGAGGATCTAGAAGAAATAAGAAGGCGTAAGCTGGAGCAATTACAGCAGCAGCAAATCAATGCCCAGGGACAGGCGGGACAGCAGGAGCAGGCTCGCGCTGAATATGAGGCAAAAAAACAGTCTATTATGCGCCAGATCCTCACACCTGAAGCAAGGGAGAGATTGAATACTCTTAAAATGACTAAACCTGAGCTAGTGGCAAATGTTGAAGCTCAGCTTGTATCACTTGCACAGAGTGGAAGGCTTGCTTCAAAGATCGATGATGCAAAACTCAAGGCGTTGCTATTGCAGCTTCAGCCCAAGAAGCATGAAATGCAGATCAAGCGGATGTAAATAACTGCAATCCAAGTATAGAGTCAAAAATCCTGAATGATTCCAGGATTTTTTCAGAAGATTCTTTATCTGGATTTAACTTGTTGACTTCCTCTGCAAGCTCTTGCATAATTTTTAGTGCTTTTCCTGTATTCAGATTGTCGTTCATCGCTTTTTCGAACTGTTTTATCGCTTTAGTTACTATCTTTTCGGCATGGTCTGTGCCATTGGTTATTTTTATACGTTCGATCAAAGCGCAAATCCGGTCTATTTTTTCAGCGGCATCCTCAAGTCCTGAAAATGTGAAATTGAGCCTTCGCCTATAGTTCATGGTCAGTAAGAGATACTTTACCGCCATTGGTTTGAATCCTTTTTCGAGAAGGTCACGTAGCGTGTAGAAATTGCCTGTTGATTTTGACATCTTCTTTCCATCTACCATTAGATGCCTGCAGTGAAGCCAGTATTTCGATGGATTTACCCCGAAGCTTGCGAAATTCTGGGCTATTACATTCTCATGATGCGGAAAAATATTGTCAACTCCTCCTACGTGTATATCAAAACGTATGCCAAGATGCTTAGAACCCATAGCAGAGCACTCTATGTGCCAGCCTGGGCGACCTTTTCCAAGTTCTGTTTCCCAGAAAATATCCCCATCCTCCTTTTCATAGGATTTCCACAGAGCAAAATCCGATATAATTGATGTGTCCTCACCCCAGTCATCCCTCTTTATTTTCTTCTTTCCAGCCCTGAGCTTTAAATGTGAGAGTTTTCCAAAACCCTTGAATTTTGATATATCATAATAAACAGAGCCATCTTTTCCCCGGTATGCATACCCATTTTTCATCATCTTCTTTATTATGTCAATCATCTGCGGCACATGTTCCGTAGCTTTCGGGAAAACATCCGCTGGCACAAGCTCCAGTGTATCCATATCTTCAAAAAAAACTTTTGAGTAATGTTCGGTCAATTCTGAGAGTGACTTTTCTTCTTTTTGGGCTATTGATATTGATTTGTCTTCAATATCTGTGAGATTCATGACTCTTTTAACGCTATATCCTTTGTACCTCAAATACCGCACAAGCACATCTTCAAATACGAAAGTCCTGAAATTCCCGATGTGAGCATACTGGTAAACCGATGGGCCGCAGGTGTATATCCCAACAACATCCCCCAAAGGCTGGAATATTTCTTTTTGTCTTGTAAGCGTGTTGAAAAGCTTTAACATTAAAATATCACCTGTTATTCACCTTTGATGATTGTTTATTTTGCGGCATAATAAAACATATGCCCACCTTATATCGAAAGCTTAATATGACATCGATTCTTAGGGGAATGAAAGCCGACAAAGGCATTATAGGAGGATAAAAATGTCAGATGGTTTGCCAATTTTTGGAAAAGTAGTGTTTGATACACTATTCATAGACTGGAGAATAATGGCTATTACAGCGATAATATCCATAATTCTGTTCATCGTAGGAATGTACATACAATTAGATAAATGGGGACGAGGAATCCCCGAAGGCGCAACAAAACCTTACGGTGCGTTCGGTGCCCTTTCAATGATAATCAGCAGCATCTTTTCAAAGGGCATAGGACATGCACTTGAAGTCCTTGTCCTTGATGTACTGTTCCAGCGGAGGACATACAGGCGCAGGAAGCTTGAGTGGTTGATGCATATTTTGATATTCTGGGGATGGATCGGGTTATTAGTATTGACGATGATTGCGGCAGCAGCAGAGTTTGCAGGTCCATTCCTGTTCAATCAAGACTATACTTATTTTGTGGGTGCATGGAAAGCGCTCGAACTTCCAAATGAGATTTTCGGATGGATGCTTGTACTGGGTATAGTTATCGCTATCGCAAGAAGACTTTTCTCAACAGGTAAAGATGTTCAGGCACGAAATGCTGATATTGACTGGATATTGATCATAGGTCTCCTTCTGGTAGTTATTACTGGCTTTTATGCACAGTCAGTCAGGGGAGATGTTGCAAGAAATTTGATAGAAGCATACCCACCTGGATTGTTCAATAATTTCACAGTAATGTTCCACGAAGTCTTCACACTGCTGTTCTGTGTCGCATATTTGCCCTTCAGCAAGTATTTCCACATGATAACAGCACCATTGACCATCCTTGTGAATCACGGAGGCGAGTAACATGGCAAAAGAAAAACCCTCGATAAACACAGTAAATTTCACTGCCGCGCAGTTAATGGAATTTGATGCATGTACCAGATGCGGCGAATGTGTCAAGTACTGCCCGACTTATGATGCAAGAGATAAGAACCAGGACATAGAGCCAAGGGACAAGATCCAGAAATGGAAAGATTTCATGAACAAGAGCTATGGTCTCAAGGCAAGAATATTGGGTCCTGAAAAGATCCCTCATGAAGAAATAAAGAAATTCACAGATGATCTTTATAACTGCACCACTTGTGGTATGTGCGGAACAGTATGTCCCGCTGGCATAAACACGATCGAACTCTGGGAATCAACAAGAGCGAACCTTGTAAAGTACGGAACAGGTCCATATGGCAAACAGAGTCTTTTCCCCAAGCTCATTGAAGAAGGGCATAACCCGTATCTAAAGCAGCAGAAAGACCGCCTTGCCTGGATGACACCGGACATCAAGATAGCAGAAAAATCCGATATTGCATATTTCATAGGATGCACAGCAGGATACAACCAGCAGGTTCTGGGTGTGAGCACAGCAAGGATATTGAACAAACTCAATGTTCCTTTCATGGCGCTAGGTGAAGAGGAATGGTGCTGCGGATCAGCCCTCATAAGGACAGGGCAGCAACATATTAATGAGACACCAAAGAAAGCCGCCATCCACAATGTTGAGGCACTGAAAGCCAGAGGCGCAAAGAGAGTAATATTTGCCTGCGCAGGATGTTTCAGGGCTGCAAAGATCGACTGGCCGCGCGCGTACGGAAAAGCGCTGCCGTTTGAAGCAATTCACATGTCCCAGTTCCTTGCAGAACAGCTTGATGCAGGGAAGATAAAGTGGGAAAAGAGTCTCAACAAGACTGTGACATATCATGACCCATGCCATCTTGGAAGACACGTTGGTGTGTTCGAAGAACCCAGGAAGGTCCTTAACAGCATGCCAGGTATCAAACTTGTTGAAATGAAACGCAACCGCAAAGAACAGCGCTGCTGTGGCGCTGGCGGAGGCGTAAAAGCCGGTATTCCTGATCTTGCTCTTGGCGTAGCCACAGGCAGAATGAAAGACGCGCAGGAAACAGGCGCAGAAGCATTAATAAGCACATGCCCATTCTGCAGGCGCAACCTGATCGATGGCAGGGATGAACTCAAACTGGATATGAGTGTTGATGACCTTGTGGTCCTGACCGCTCATCTCATGGGATTGAGCACAGATGTCAAGCCACCTGCACCAGGCGCTCCAAAGGAATCCATAAGCGACCTGTTCAGGACGCAGACGATCCCGCCAAAGCCGCCAGCTCCACCAGCTGAGCCAAAGAAGGAAGAGCCAAAAGCTGCAGCGCCAGCAACCCCTGCACCGGCAGCAAATAAGAAGTAGGCATTGCCTACTTCCATTTTTCTTATTTTTTTTATTTAACTGTCGTCACCTGACTATGGAATTATTTCCGTCTAAGCCTACTCAATTTCAAGGAGAAGATTTGAATCTAACACAACTTCTATCTGAACATAAAGAATCTTTCAAACAGAAATTCATTGAAGCCCTGGCAAGAAAAAATTCAATGGCAGTAGATAAGGCAAGAAAAAATTTCAAGGATTTTATTGAACAGTATGTTGATGAAAAATATATGCATATCCAGAAAGTCATTGATCGCATTATTGAAATTGAAAAACCTGTTTTCCTAAATATCAGGCGCGACAGGATGCGCGAAGATAGATGCAAAATATGCGAAGGCAATGAACCAAATATTCATGCGATCGAAAAAAAATATGGCAACAAGATAGAGATTTTTGAGATTATTGAGGACAGGCCAGAAGGTGCGCTTTATCAGATAATCTTCCATGAAGAAGTGGAAGAGAAAAAACTTCCTCTTACGGCTGTGATCAATAAAGGGGAACTGATAAAGTTCTGGGCAGGAAAAACTGTGGATTCAGCCGTTTACGAGCAATATTTTAAGAAATGCCTTCCATAAGATTAATATAAGAACAGGATTAAACATGAACAATTATCACGGAGGTGAAATGCATGTGCAGCGTAGGTGATTCATTCGGTAGTATGGAGATAGAGATTCCACTTGAATCAAAATTATTCAAATGTGATGAATGCAAAAATGAGTTCAAGGGAATAGGCAAAAAAGTGGTCTGCCCATCTTGTAATTCAAAAAAAGTTGTCCTTGTTAGCAACGAATAATGATCAAATTAAATTCGGATGAAATGCTCCTTGTCAGGGGAAAAGAAGGTACCCTTGGTATTGTCAAAGTAGGAGAAGATAAGCAATTTTTCCTTGAAACGGATACTGAGGAAATAATTCTGGCTCTTGAACCTGAGGATTTGCTGGTGGCGTCAGGTTTCGGGATCGATAAGACCATAATAAATGGCTTAAAATGTGTTTTGTATATGATACATGTTGTGGGTTCACCCTTTATCGCCCTCCCGAAGAATCATCCGGCATCAAAACGCCTCAAAATCGTAGTTTCAGCAGGAGACAGGATTCGCCTTAGCTGCACCATTAAGCCTGGAACCCACCCCGAACAGGATGTATTATGCGGCGCCGGCGAGTTTGATGGCGTTGAGATCTCAGGGGTAAAAGGCGGGGTTGAGTTTAAGAACCTCAAGAATGGTAATTTTGAGACAATCCCGTTTAAAATATAATTCTTGATCGCTCAGTTACTCTCTCAGTTCCGGCGGCAGCATATTTGGAATACCGTCATCAATCGGGTAATACTCATCACATTTTTTGCAAAAAAGTGTCCCTTTTAAAATCTCTTTCTCATTCTCTTCCGTTACTTCAAGCACAAGATCTTCCTTGCACATCGGGCAGCATAAAATATCCATCAAGTCTCTTTTCATTATTGTTACACCTTAATACCCTAAAATACTCTTCTAATTATCAAGTTATCGAATAAGATAATTTTTATTGCATCAGGTGAGTATATGCATGGATTAATATGATACGCACATTCATTGCTGTGGAATTGCCGGACAGGTTTCTTCACGAGATAGTAAAGATTGAGTCTGAGCTTGAAATTCCAGGCATAAAACTCGTTGAACCGAAACTGGTGCACATTACCATGAAATTCCTGGGGGATATCAATGAAAGCGACATCGAGCCAATAACATCAGCTCTCTCGCAAATAAACTGCGCGCCCTTTGAAGCAAAAATAAAAGGAATTGGCGTATTCCCAAAAATTGCATATATAAAAGTCATCTGGCTGGGCGCGCAAGGTAATTTTGAAGCCCTGCATGATGAAGTTGAACGCGTTCTTTTGCCATTCAAATTCGGGAAGGATCACCAGTTCTCACCACATGTCACGCTTGCACGCGTGAAAGAGCTGCGTGAAAAGGCGTTACTTCTTGAAAAAATGAAAAAAATTGAGGATATTGACCTTGGCACCATGAATGTTGAATCGATCAGTCTCAAGAAGAGTACGTTGACGCCACAGGGTCCGATATATGAGACACTAAAGGAAATTAAACTCCAATGACCGATCTAGAAACTATCAGGGCAAGCGTTCTTTCCCGGATCAAACCATCTGAGGATGAAAAGATCCGCCTTGGCAATCTTGCAAAGAGCATAATTTCACGTATCGATGCAATCGGTGAATCCGAAGGAATCGACATAAGAGGAATTCTCGTTGGTTCATCTGCGCGCGGGACATGGATATCAGGTGAACATGACCTTGATATTTTCATAATGTTCCCGCCTGACGTTGAACGGGAATATCTTGAAGAGAAAGGGCTTTATGTCGCGCGAAAAATCGCGATGCAAGGAGAAAGTTTTGAGGAGCGGTATGCAGAGCATCCCTATATCCATGCTGTTTTTGACGGATTTGATGTTGATCTTGTTCCTGCTTTTAATGTAAAAAGTGGCGCCGAAATAAGATCTGCAGTTGACAGGACGCCATTTCATAATTCTTATGTTTCTTCAAGGATACAGGGGAATGAAGACGAAGTACTTCTTCTCAAACAGTTCCAGAAAGGGATCGGCGTTTACGGCTCCGAATTAAAAACCCGTGGTTTTTCAGGCTTTCTCGTTGAATTGCTCGTCATCCACTATGGCTTATTCGAAAATGTGCTTAGAGCCGCTTGCAATTGGAAAGCAGGAATAGGCATTGATATCGAAAAACATGGGACTTTGATACACAGGGATCCGCTGGTCATGATCGACCCTACTGACCCGGCGCGTAATGTCGCAGCGGCGCTTTCTCTTGATAATTTGTGTGTTTTCATCGATAAGGCATGTGAATTCCTGGAAATTCCAGATGAAAAATATTTTAAAGTGCAAATCCCCAAACCACTTGATGATGATGAGTTCAGAAAGATCATTAACGAAAGAGGCTCAACATTACTTGCTATTGTTTTTAAGGTTCCGGATATTGTTGAGGATGTCCTCTTTCCGCAGCTTCATAAACTTGAAGACTCTGTATGTGAGATGCTTGAAAAATATGATTTTCGTGTTTATAACAGCGCAGTATGGGCACAGGAGAATGCCGTCGTTCTATTGGAGCTTGAAACTTCAAAGCTCCCTCAGATGAGAAAACATATGGGTCCGAATGTATGGGCAAAGGATTTTGCATTATCATTCAAGGAAAAGTATAATAATTCAAGAACCTTCTCAAATATATATATCCAGAATGGAAAATATATGGTTGAAATACCGAGAAAATATTCCAATGCGAGGAAACTTGTTGAATCTGAGCTCTTAAAATGCGGGCTTGGAAAACATCTTGGTTTAAGTATTAAAAAAGAATTCCACGTATTGGAAAATGAAGAGCTGTTGAATATCCTGAATGAAGACTGGCGAAAGTTCCTCAGGGGATTTTTCGACAAATAGGTGGTGTCTTATATTTCATGACCTATATCTTTATATATCGGCAGGGGCAAACGACATGGAACACGGATTGCACGGATTGCACGGATGACGCGGATGCACACGGATACGATTTACCATTTTTCTTATTCGATCAATAAGAAGAAAACAAAAGAGTGAAATTTATGAATAACAGGAAAGAAATATTTGGATCAGAACCCCCAAATCTGCGCGTATCCGCGCAATCCGTGGCATCCGCGTTCCCTTTTCGATTTGATGAATACTACTTCATCAACCCACAACAAATTAAATCAATACATAGGCCACGTTTTTCAGGACATTACCAAAAATAGGGCTGTTTATGCTGAATAGAAATATATTTAAAATCCTACTATTGATCCTTTTTACAGGAGTTTTTGCACTTTCCGGATGCATCGATTCATCATCATATAAAGAAGTTACACCCTCGCAGTTGGTCTTGACCCCCGGTACTTTCGAAGGACAAAAAATTTGCACTGAGCTTGTGTCTGAAAATAATACTTTTTCCGATATCCAGGTCTTGAGGAACCAGAACTTTACTGGAGAACTCACGAATGGAACGCTTGCGCAAATCTGCGGAATTTTCAAGGCCGGTCAACTTGAACCAGATTCAGTAAACCCTATCCTCGTTGTGATCACGGACAAAGAAATATACCGTTCTAATGAGACCCTTAAAGTGCATATCGATTTTAATTCCACGCAAGAGGGAAAGGCGCAAATTACGGTATCTGGAATAAAGAATGCATTTGAAAGGGCTTTGATCAATGGATCGCGTGATGAAATTATAAAAAAAGGCCAAAACTCATTTGATTTTGAATTCAGTACACCGTCATGCGAGGCTTGTTCTGCCCTTTCACCGGGTGAATATGCAATTAATGCGACTGTAACAACAGGCACAAGGACTTTTGAGACTTATAAAAAAATCACACTGGATAGAGAGGAGTCAAATGTTTCCACGTCCGAAAATTCTTCAATTGATGTAAATGGGATTTCAATTTCAAATAATACTTCGAATTTAACTTCAAATTTAACTTCAGATCCAACTTCAACTCCTATCCCAACTTCTACTTCCAATCTCAACCTCACGAATATAGTTACTGTTGAATATTTCTATATCCCTGGTTGCGCAAAGTGTGAAAAAGCCACGCCAATCATTGAGGCTGTTATGAGTTCTTATGGCAGCAAAGTGGATTATATAAAATATAATTCGAATGAAGAAGGTCGCTCACTTGCGATAGACTATCAGATTCCCGGCACACCAACCGTTATTATTAATAAGAATGCGCAAAAACTCATTTCGTATGAAAGTTATAATGGCGATATCTCAAAACTTGAAAGTATATTGAGAACGCAAATCGAAACAGCCTCAAGTTCGACAGCAGAGTCTGAAGTTTTACCGCGCGAAAAGATCATTCTTTCAGTCCCCTCTGTTTTTGTGGTGGGGCTCCTTGCTGGTTTTAACCCGTGCCTTCTTGCCATCCTTGCTTTTATCGCATCAGTCACGCTTGCCAACACAGGAAGAAGGCGGTATGTCCTTCTTATTGTTATAATGTTCAGCCTGGGGATTTTCGTTACTTATCTGGTATTTGGCATCGGCCTATTGAGTATCATTGAAAGATCACCCGGATTGCAGGGCTCGATCAAGAACTTTCTTGTAGCTTTAATAGGTATTCTTGGGATATGGCATTTGTACGATGCTTATCATCTTCGAACAAACACTGAATCTTCGTTTTACACGCCAAAAGCTTTTATTCGGCTTACAGAAAGCGTAACAAAAAAAGTCAGCCTTCCAGCATCTTTTTTCATAGGCGCCCTGTTCTCGCTCATCAAAGCCCCATGTGTGGGCGCTGTGTATTTTGTTGTCCTTGATATGGTCAGGAGCGGCGAAGGGACAGGATATTTATATCTTGCAGCTTATAACTTCGGCGTTGTGCTTCCAGTGCTTGTTCTTGGCGGTGCGATCGCTTTTGGTCTGAATCCTGAAAAAGTGGAGAAATTCAGGAAGGATAAGAGATCGATGATGCGGCTCATAACTGGAATAACGCTGCTTATAATTGCAGTTTTTATGTATATGGGAATTATTTAGAGGAAAAACTCAAATAGTATCTCAATGAATAATAACTTATCAGGAGGAAAAACCAATGGGCGTTAAGAAAATAGGTGAAAAGTATATCTGTAATATTTGCGGGAATGAAGTAACTGTCACAAAAGTAGGCGGAGGAACACTTGTCTGCTGTGGCGAAGATATGGAGCTTGAAACCTGACTATTAAATTGAATCTGACCCAAAGATACGATATATTAATTACAAGCCACTGACATTAAGACAAAACCCCAGATAGGGCGCGTGGCCTAGTCCGGATATAGCGGCAGCCTCCTAAATCATATTGGAGTTAGCTGTAGATCGGGGGTTCGAATCCCCCCGCGCCCGTTCATGATGCTAATTGGTGGTTTTTATCAATTTTTAATGAGCTTCCATAAGTAAACCTTATCCGAAAGTATTATCCAATAAAGTGCCCTATAAAAACCATCGTTTTATTAATAATTAATAATTGCAATAAACCCGGAGAAAAAGGATGCCAGTAAAAAAAGAAAAAGAACCACTCATTATGCACCCGCGACCAAGCTCGATAGTCGCCGCGCTGTATACACTTAGAGACCTTGATACCGATGTTGTAATACTTCATGGTCCTCCTGGATGCAGCTTCAAGCATGCCCGGCTTCTTGAGGAGGACGGAATGAGAGTCGTTACGACCTCGCTTGATGAAACAGGATTTGTTTTTGGCGGGAAAGATGCTCTTGTTGAAGTGCTTCAAAAAGTCATAGAGCGTTTCAAGCCAAAACGCATCGGGATAGTAGGCACATGCGCAAGCATGATAATAGGAGAAGAACTTCACGAGGCAGTTATAGAGGTGCAGCCGGATGTGCCTGTAATCGAGGTTGAAGTACATGCCGGATACAGGGATAATACACAAGGCGTAATTATTGCACTTGAATCCGCACTTGCTTGCGGGATTATCAGTGAAACAGAATTTGAGAGGCAAAAAGCACTCCTGAAAGAAGCAACAATGGTTGAAAAGCGACATGGCGCAGCAAGTAAGGAATATCTTGAACCAAACCGCGGAGATCTGAAATACAAAGTAGCGGGAAGATTGCTTGAATTAATAAAACAGGGGAAAAAAGGGATCAACATATTAAATGCCAAGAAGGAAACTGCTTTTATGTTCGCAGACATAAACCTCGCTGTGGCAGAAATAGCGCAAAAGCTCGGATTCGGTTCAAATATCATCAATATGGTAAATCTTGATATAAATGTCGGGCTTCCCAAAAACAGGCGCAACGCACGCGAGATCAAAGATGACCTGAGCCAGAAAGGCTTTGAATTCCATCATATTATCGGAGGCTTGGATGAGTATCCAATCGCCGGAAATACAGCAAGCCAGATCATTGGTGAAAAGTACAGTGATTATGATTTTGCGGTCATAGCGGGTGTCCCTCACGCACTTCCCATGGACAATATTAAGAACATGGAACTATTCTCAATAACCAATGGACCTCGCCAGGTCGTGCCATTAAAAGAGATGGGGCATACCTATGTCGTTGTGGAAATCGACCTGCATCCCAAGACGCTGGGAGTGAGCCACATTGTTGAATCTGAATTTGGAGCTACGCTTCGGGAGATGGCTAAAGATGCCTAAACAGATCGCTATTTATGGAAAAGGCGGCATAGGAAAATCAAGCACGGCCTCAAATGTAGCCGCAGCCTGCACAGATGAAGGGTATCGCGTTACAATTATCGGATGTGACCCGAAAAGTGATTCATCCATCACACTTCTCCAGGGAAGACGCATTCCCACGATCATGGACCTGATGAGGGAAGATGTGGATATCAAGGAAGAAGATATCGTATTTATTGGTTACAAGGGTGTTAAATGCGTTGAGATAGGAGGCCCTGAACCGGGCATAGGCTGCGCAGGAAGGGGTATAATAGTTGCCATAAGCATGCTTAAGAAGCTCTCAAGTGCAATTGAGGACACTGACCTCGTTATTTACGATGTGCCCGGTGATATTGTATGCGGAGGTTTTGTCGCGCCTGTTAAGAAGGGACTTGTGAATGAGACATATGTGCTCACATCTGGTGAATATATGCCGCTTTATGCCGCGAACAATATCTGTAAAGGGCTTGCACGACTTGACGTGGCATTAAATGGTGTGATATGCAACTCACGCGATGCCCAAAATGAGGAAATCATTGTAAGTGAATTTGCAAAAGAGATCGGAAGCCAGCTTCTCGCTTTTATTCCAAAGGATGTACTTGTACAGACATGTGAAAGGGATGGTTTTTCAGTAATTGAGAAAGCACCTGATTCTGAAATTGCAGGAGTTTATAGGAAACTTGCCAGAAGCATTATGGAAAAAAGAGTTGGAAAGATCCCTGAGCCGCTTGATGATAAGAGGTTGAGGGAGTTAACGAGAATTTGAATATGCTTGAAATCCCCCGCATCCTCATCGCAGGTGACCGCTCATCCGCTGGAAAAACTACGATTTCCATCGGCATAATGTCGGTGCTAAGGGATATGGGTTATAATGTCCAGCCTTACAAGGTCGGGCTTGATTTCATAGATCCCAGCTACCATACTGAAGTTACGGGCAGGTATTCAAGGAATCTTGATGGTTATTTGATGTCAAAGGATGCTGTATGTGAGGTATTTTCGCATGCAACCAAAGGCGCTGATATTGCTGTTATTGAAGGTGTAAGAGGGCTTTTTGAGGGGCTTGAAGCAACAAGTGATATCGGAAGCACTGCCCAGATCGCAAAAATCTTACAATGCCCGGTTATTCTCGCAATAAATGCAAGAAGTATAACCCGAAGTACTGCGGCGCTTGTTTCAGGATACAAATCCTTCGATCCCGAAGTGAATATAGTCGGTGTGATTTTGAATAACATCGGGAGCGAACGACACGCGCAAAAGGCAAAGACAGCTATTGAGACGTATACGAACGTACCGGTTATCGGAGTGATCCCGCGCAATGACTCGATGAAGATCTCAATGAGGCACCTTGGGCTAATTCCTGCGCTTGAAGGAAGGCGAAGATTAGCGGATTTTGATGTAAACCTGGGAAGAATAAAGGAGATAATTAAAGAAGGTATTGACATTGACAGGTTTATTTCTATTGCTAATTCCGCTCCCCCGCTTGAGCTGCCTCAAGAGAATATCTTTAAACCGCAACACCAGCATGGCATAATTAAGATCGGTGTGGCGCTTGATGAAGCTTTTAATTTTTATTACCGTGACAATCTTGAATTGCTTGAGCTTGCAGGAGCAGAACTTGTATATTTCAGTCCTGTGAATGATACGACTCTTCCTGATGTGGATGCATTATATATCGGCGGGGGTTATCCTGAATTATTCACGAATGAACTTGAAGATAACAGTTCCATGCGTGAAGCCATAAAACAGGTCTCTGCTGATGGTCTTCCTATTTATGCAGAATGCGGCGGACTTATGTATCTCACGCAGGAGATTACAACGAATGTTCCCGGCAGCGGAAATTATCACATGGCAGAAATGAAGGGCGGGACTTTCAAGATGGTCGGGGCCCTTCCCGGAAAGACTCTGATGGGGCATAAAAGGGTCGTAAGTTATAATATTGGCAGTTTTATTGAAGATAATATTATAGGAAAAGCAGGGGCTTCGTTTATCGGTCATGAATTCCATCATTCTGAGATAGTGGACATTCCTGAAGATACTCATTTTGCTATTAAGCTTGAGCGCGGCGTGGGAATAAAAGGTGATCTGGATGGGATTATTGTAAAGAATACTATGGCAGCTTATGCCCATCTACATGCTGCCTCCTATACTGGTTTTGCGAAGTCCTTCGTTGATTTCGCCGCGAGTAAATAAATGGCAATGACCAATGTACCAGGCGATACTGAGCTGCCAATTGAGGAGCATGTCCTGGAACTGCGCACAAGAATGATGACAGTTGCAATACCGGTCGTCATAATTACTTCCATCGTGTTTGTTTTTTCAGGTCAGCTTTTAAAGATCATATGGGACTTGACTATTCCAGGGCCAATGACAATATATTCCCCGATGGAACTTATTATAACAAGAATGGTGCTTTCCCTGATGTGTGCGCTTTTTGTGGGGATACCGCTATTTGTTTATGAAGGTTTCATGTTCATGGGAAAAGGCCTGTATCCAAATGAAAAAAAGTTTATCATGAAGATATTCCCATTTTCGTTTATCATGTTCATAGCAGGCGCATTACTGGGATTTTTTGTTTTCGTGCCGATTTTGTTCAAATATACGATGCTTTATTCCATTGATGTGGCAAGTCCGCAGATATCAGTAATAAAAGCTATCAATGCAATAATTACAATGGTCATTGGTTTTGGACTTGTATTCCAGCTTCCACTTATTCTCATATTTGCGATCAAGATGGGTCTTTTGAAAAAAGGGTATTTCAAAGGAAAACGCAAATTCATTTATGGGGGTCTTCTTGCGATAGCAATGTTTGTGTCCCCTGACCCGACATCCATTTCTGAATTACTGCTGGCGATCGTTCTTGTAATACTGTTTGAATTCAGTCTTCTGATCGCCAGGTATTTTTGAATTGAGCTCGAAGCAAATCTGATAAGATAGCCTATAAAAAACAACAATAACGTCAACAACGAACTTGTACGAACTGAAACGAACTCCAGTGGCGTGAGTTCGTATGGAGTTCGTCGGAGTTAGTTGTTAATTTTCCCCCTCTTGATTGAGTGGTTTTTAGCCATAGATCGAGCAAACTAAAAAAAGTTCCAGATGAAATCATCCTATATTAATCGTGTTATTATTGTTTATGAAAATATAATCTTTCTATTTGGAAATTACGGAAGTTATTTAAATGTGAATCATTTAGCGTCGGCAGAATTTAGGGTAAATGATCAATCACACCTATGATGATGATGATTTAATTTTTCCAACAGAAATAAAGGGGTTAAATAATAACCTGGATATATTGAATACGCAAACCTTATGAATAGTGAAAAAGTATTAAGTTAAAACGTGATAGAAAAAACCATTGCAGGATTGAAAGTAGGGGACGATCAACCTGTAAGGATAATGGGAGTAATTAATCTCAGTAAAGAATCTTTTTATAAAAACTCCGTTGTTTCATCACAGAATGTCCGTGATGCTGCCCTTAAAATGATAGACGACGGCGCCGATCTTATTGATATCGGCGCGCGCTCAACCTGGCCTCTTGCGGCAAAGATCACAAAAGATGAGGAACGCTCGCGCCTGATACCCGCAGTGAAAGTCCTTGCAGGCATTTCCGTGCCTATCTCAGTTGATACGATGTTTTCCGACATAGCAAAAGAGGCACTAATGGCAGGGGCATCAATCATAAACGATGTTAGTGGCTTCACAGCGGATGAAAAAATGGTGGGTGTAGTGGAAAAATACTCCTGCCCGGTAATATTGATGGCAAGCAACAATCTTCCTGGCGATCCTGTGGGTATGAATGCCATAATGGAATCCCTCGAAAGGATAATTTCGCATGCCGAGAATTGCGGAATATCCGTGGATAATATTATTATCGACCCTGCTATTGGAAAATGGACTCCGGAGAAACTTGCGATATATGATTACGAGACCATAGATAATATACAGAGGCTTCGGATCTTTAAGAAACCCATACTTGCAGCAATATCCCGCAAATCATTTATCGGCGAGACCTTAAACAAACCCGCAAATGAGAGGCTTTATGGAAGCCTTGCGGCTACTGCTATCGCTGTAAGAAATGGGGCACATATAATCAGGACTCACGATGTAGCGCCAACAGTTGATGCCGTCAGGGTCGCGCAGGCATCAAGAGCAAGAATACCATCAATAAAATCGGGAACTATAGACGTTGAATTATTGGAAATCAAAAATATTGACGATAGCTGCAAAGCGATGATCTCGATCGGGGCAACAGCAACCGGAAGCCAGATAATGAAGAAAAAAACTTTGATTTTTAATATATTACTCAATAATCTTAGCACAACTGAAGCGCTCATAATCAAGCAGGAGATGCTTGCAAGAGGCGCAGACGCAGCCCTTCCCCGAGAGGCTGTTTCTCATGAGACTGATAAAGTAAGCCTCATCATTTCAGGAACACAACTGCAGGTTGAACGCCTTTGCGATAAACTGCGCCACCAGGCAAGAGGACTTCCCATGATCGCGGAAATGCTTGTCGAATTAATGAATAAGAACAACGATGCTATTTTTAAATATTCCAGATAAGAATGATAATTTCAAGGCTTAAAGAATTAGATGAAATACTGCAGCTCCTTTCTGAGAAGAATCTTTTTATTATCGGATGCGGAAAATGCGCCAAAAAGCAGCATACCGGCGGGGAACCTGAAGTTATTGACCTGAAGGAAAAATTAAAAGCCACAGGTAAAAATATTACCGGCTGGACGGTTTTAAATTCCGCGTGCAGCATCAATTCATGGGAGGATGTTCTGAACCAGAATCCAGCGATCAAAAAATCAGATGCTCTTCTTATTATGTCATGCGGCGGAGGCGTTTCTGTGATCTCACGGTATGCACGGATGAATGTTTATCCTGCGCTTGATACCGAATCACTCGGAGGTGTATGCTGCAATGAAATAGTTACGCAGCTTTGCGAAATGTGCGGGGATTGCACGATTTCGCAATATGGTGGGATTTGTCCGGTAACGCAGTGTTCAAAAAGCCTCCTGAACGGGCCATGCGGCGGCGCAGTTGAGGAAAAATGCGAAGTGGATGAGCGGGTATGCGCCTGGGATAAGATATTTGAAAGACTTAAAGAACTTGGAAAACTTGAATATCTTGAAATGATCCACGAGCCAAAAAACCACACAAAGAAATTCAGGGGGAAAAAGGTTTGAGCTTTGTTTCAACATTGCATTCGGGGAAATTCATAATCACTGCAGAGATAAGCCCACCAAAAGGCATTGGTACATCACGGATGGACCGGGATGCGGACCTATTAAAAGGCATAGCAGATGCCGTAAATGTTACCGATAACCAGAGGGCTGTGATGAGAATGAGCCCGCTTGCTGCATGTGACCTCATCCAGAAAAAAGGAATTGAAACCATCATGCACATGACTTGCAGGGACAGGAACAGGCTTGCGCTCCAGTCAGACCTTTTAGGAGCAAATGCCCTTGGCATACGAAATGTGCTTGTCATGTCGGGAGACCATCCTGTAAAAGGCGATCATGCAGGCGCAAAGCCGGTTTATGATGTGGATTCTGTGCAGCTTCTTGGGATTCTCCGCAAGCTCAATGAAGGATTTGATCTTGCAGGTAATGAACTGGATGGCAGGACGGATTTCTGTGTGGGCGCCGTGACAAACACAGAGTTAAATGAAGTAGGGGTTATCAAGTTCAAAAAGAAAATACAGATGGGCGCCACTTTTTTTCAAACACAGGCTGTATTTGATGTAAATAGTTTTTCCGGATTTATGGAAAAAGTCAATGGAATAAGATCAGAAAATGTAAAGATAATCGCGGGAATAATCCCTTTAAAATCGCTACGAAGCGCACAATTTCTGAATAAGGTTGCGGGAATCAAAGTTCCAGAAGATATTGTGAGGGAAATGAAAGATTCAAAGAATCCCGAAGCCCAGGGCATGGAAATCGCAGCCCGAATAATTAAAGAAATACGACCAATGTGCGACGGCATCCACATAATGCCGGTCGGAAACCATGGAAATACAAAAACGATACTAAAAATGGCAGAATTGATATGAAAACACAGCTTGAATATGCAAATGAAGGGACTGCAACAAAAGAGATGGAATCTGTTGCAAAGAAAGAAAAAATCGATATAGATACTTTGATCTCACATATTTCAAGTGGAAGCGTTGTGATCATGAAAAGAGATGATGTATATGTCGGCATCGGCAAAGGTCTTTTGACAAAAGTCAATGTCAATATCGGAACTTCATCTTTGAGGATCGATCCTGATGAGGAAGTAAAAAAAGCCAGGATTGCACAGACGTATGGAGCTGACACCCTATCCGACCTGTCCATGGGGGGAAATATCTCCCTGATCCGAAAGAGAATAATGGAGAATACCACACTTCCTCTGACAACTGTTCCAATCTACCAGGCTGCGGCTGAAAAAGGTTTAAAGGATATGGATTGCGATGATATAATAAATAACCTCAAACAGCAGGCAAATGAAGGAGTGAGTTCTTTTGTGCTTCACTGCATCGATAAAAAGACGCTATACATCGTGAAAAAAGAAAAGCGCATAATGGGAGTTGTCTCAAAAGGCGGATCAATCACAGGCGCCTATATGATGCTTAATGATTGTGAAAATCCATTTGTTTCGAATTTTGATGAGATATTGAAAATCCTTAAGAAACGTGATATGGTCATGTCGCTTGGAAATACCATGCGAAGCGGATGCATTCATGATGCAAGGGATAAGGCGCAGGTTGAAGAGATAAAATTGAATGTTGAACTTGCAAACAGAGCGCATGATGAAGGAGTACAGGTAATCATAGAGGGCATGGGCGGGCATGTGCGCGCTGACAGGATCGCAGAATATGTGAAATTCCATAAGCAGATGTCGCAGTTCCCGCTTTTTGTCGCTGGACCGCTTCCTACGGATGTAGCTGTTGGATATGACCATATTGCAGGAAGTGTTGGCGCAAGTATTGCAAGCGGCGCCGGGGCTGATTACCTGTGTTATATCACGCCGTCTGAGCACCTTGGACTTCCCTCTCCTGAACAGGTAAGGGAAGGACTTATTGCTTTTAAGATAGCGGCGCATATCGGGGATTCGATCAAGTATGGAAATGATGAGCAGGATATTAACCTTGCACGAAAAAGGGCAAACCTTGACTGGGAAGGACAGATGAAATATGCTCTTGACAGCGACAGGGCAAGGGAATTATCGCCGAAAGAAGGGCCGTGTACGATGTGCGGAGATTTTTGTGCTATTAAGATTATGAGGGAGTTTATATAGGTATGCTGTGTAAATTCCAGGGTCTAATACAGTAGCTAACCGACAGTCAACTTCGAGGGCGCATAGAAAAAACTATAGGTAAAGCTTAAGTAAAATAACAGCGAACTATTATATTGGCGAGTAAGTCCTTCCCGAAAAGAATGAGGCCGCCTTGAGGCGGATGGGACGAAGTAAGGAAGGGATCCCAATTATTGTTTACGGTTTCATATTATCTTGCCTTTGAAAAAATCGAGAGCTATATCCATATTTTTATCTATTATATCATAGAATATTGATTCTTCGCGTTCATAATTTCTTGCAATTGCACCAACAACAAAATCCACTGCCTGAATACATTTTTCTTGAGAAGAGTCAACATGACTTATTTCTAAATAATTTGGATTAAACATCTCTGTTTTGTTCATTAATGCCCTATATCCGATATATTCATCAAATGCCTCCCTTTTTATTCCCGTGAGAGAGCGATCAACAATTATTTTGACTTTAGTATTTATATGATATTTTCGGAATATATTTCCAATCAGAGATCCGCATAGGAAATTATAAAGAATATGTGGCTTAGTTCTCAGGTTTTCATGAACTTGCCGTTTCCTTAGAACTGCATAAGCTATGCGTGTTTCAGTATTTGATATGCATTGAAGAATTCGTCTTCTAATAATATTATCTGAGTTGTGATATTTAAGTTCAGAGATTTTCTTGTATTTATTTGGGAGTCTTTCTTTCCTTACTTTGGTAATGCATTTCTCTATCCGTAACTTATCTTTAGGTAATAAGGCGGCAACAACGAAATATTTGGACGATTTAGAACTGAAGCCCAGATCTCCGCTTTCATCAAGGTAGATGTGGATTGAGTTCATGATATCCTACAAGAAGTTTAAGTATATAAATAAAAGTACAATAGCTCTTTTAATTCATCCACAGATAATCCAATATCAGCCAATATACCTTTAACCATTTTCGGATGCAAGATTATTCCGGAATGATAAGCAATAGTCACTCTTTTCCCTTTGTCATTCTTGTATATTTTATGGCTGCCTGACTGCCTTGATAAGTGAAATCCCAACTTTTCAATTATTTTGATCTTCTATATGCAATTGGATAGCATCTTTTATATTTTCAAGTGCTTCCTCATATGTATCCCCCTGAGAGTAGCAGCCCTGTAAAGCAGGGCACATTGCAAAATAGCCGTCCTCGTCTTTTTCTATTACTATCGGAAGGGTATATTTTTCCATCTTTTTAGCTACCATATTAATTCTAATTAGTCTGGCAGTATTTAAGAATTATATTGGTTTTCTGATATACAATGTGCGTGAATATCAGGAAGGAAGGGATTTTAACCCTTTGGACAGGACGCCCCTACGGGGCGTCTTTTTCAGATGTCCTATTTGATTGTCTTTCTTTCTATCGCTTCAAGACACGCAGTCAACGACCTCGGATTAGAAATCCACAGGTATCAGCGTGGATGCACATGGCTTGATATTTCCATCTGTTCGCTGATTTCAGTCTTTCAATCCAGGCGCAGGCATACAAATCAAAGTGATAGGATCAACGTTGACCTTTGGAGTTTGCCGATTTTGGATAACAGCTTAGCATTTACGACGTTCACTAGAGCGTAGCAAAAGCGACTGTGGGCGAAGCTCCGAACCGAAGTGAAGCGTAAATGCTTTGTTAGCAGCTTTTATTTCATCTTATTAGTTGTCAGGAATATAAACGTAGTTTGCTATACATTAAATATAATTCCAGACCTGAAGAACTTCATACTCTTATACAAAGTTGCCTTGTTTGAGAATCGTTTATTCCATTCATTGATATAATTGGGATTGAATCCCTTTTCAATTAATGTTTGAATATCATATTCAAAGGCATATTTTAATAAATTACATTTATTATTGGCTGGAGCTTTAAAACCAACTTTAGTTGTCGCTAAAAGATCGAGATAATCAATATTATTAAAGAACTCAATAATATTACATTTGTCATATTCATCATTTGTTGAATAAAGTCGAAACTTATCGCTTTTTACTAGCTCATAAGTTTTATAAAAAATTTGATAATTATTAACCTCAGTTGCTTCCATTGCTGCTATTGGAGTGCTTTGTGTGAACATTTTATTCATAATGGGCTCAACACTAAATCCAGCGCCATACAAAAGAAAATCTATAGTAATTATTGGGAATAGGCAATCAACAAGCATCGGCCATCGCCTACTCATTTCTTCAAAGTTGTATTCTTTTGAAGCAATATATATTTCAGTTGTATTGTTGTGACTACCTAAATCGATATTCAAATGCTCCTGTTTTAACTTGTAAGTTTTATTCGTTTCTTTATTAATTGTAATTCTACAAATAGGAATTGGTAATATCAAGTTGGAAATACAAAGATCTATAATTTCATTAGTTATGGTTTGGCGTGTAATAGTATTTTTTGATTTAGTTAACAGAGCAGGATTTTGATCTAAAGAATTTGAACTATGATAAGTCAGTTCATGTTCTACTAAACCAAAATCATTGTAAACAAGTCTAAGTAGATTTCCCTTCTTGTCTTCGGAAAAAGAACGAACCACGAAATTTTTGTCTATAAAACTGAACTTTATTCCAGCTTTTATATCCGATTCATGTTTTGGAATAATTCGCAAATAGTCTTTTGCATCTTTTGTTATTGATATTGTTTTCACTCAGTCACCACGTTAATGAATAATTGCTGCTAACGGTCACGCTCATAACTGAAATCCCGTGAGGGATTTGGGCACAGCCAAAGGCGAAGCCAGATATGAACATGTTATCCGACCCGAAGGGAAAGCGACTGAAGGGGGGCGCAGAGTTGGCAAAAAGCGTTCATGTTTTTATATCGTTGTTTGCCAATTTTGAAAACTCCTTCATATACGCATTACTTCGTCTATACCTAATACACTTCGCATTATGTTATCCGAAGGACTCTTTATTTTGTTTAAATCTTTATTACTCACATGTGTATAAATACCAGCAGAAATAAAAAAGTATATTGTGACAATAAAAATCCTGGGACGATATATTATCGCATATCCATGTCTAAAGACATGGCTTTCCCATAAAATAAATAGTTTCCGATTTCAATATTACCCAAACAAATAAAAAACAATACAAAAGGAACAAATAACATGCAATTAATCGGAATAAAAACCCCCCTCATAGTCCCCGGCGATGATTTCGCTGCAGTGCTGTGCGATGCAATGAAAACCGCAGGCATAACGCCTCAAGACAACGATATTTTCGTCCTCGCAGAATCCGCGGTAGCAACAGCAGAAGGGCGCATAGTGAAATTGGAGGACGTAAAGCCCTCAAAAAAAGCTATCGAACTTTCGAAGGTATATCAAAACGACCCCAGGAAGATGGAGCTCATAATAAGAGAATCCGAAGAGATTCTTGGAGGAATACCAGGAGTCGTGGTAACGATCACAAAAGGCGTGCTTTCACCCAGCGCCGGCATTGATAATTCAAATGCGCCTGAGGGATATGTTGTGCTGCTTCCAGCCGATCCCAGGGAGAGCGCAATTGAAATAAGAAAAAAGCTAATGAAAAAATACAATTGCAATATCGCAGTTATTGTTGGCGACAGCAGGACACAGCCCCTGCGCCTCGGATGCGTAGGCATTGCCCTTGGTTGCGCCGGGATCGAGCCTGTGGAGGACATAAGGGGCAGAAAAGACCTTTTCGGAAAACCGCTTTTAATTACGAGGCGTGCAACCGCGGATAATCTTGTTTCTGCGGCGCAGGTAATAATGGGCGAGGCTGATGAGAGCACGCCCGCTGTGCTTATCAGGGATGCTCCGGCTGTATTTATCGATGGGAGCGTTGAAATTTCGTTGATTTCGAGGGAAGGGTGCCTGTATTTTGCGTGTTTTGATAAAAATGCTTAATTCTCAGAACTTTATTCCAATAGTATTTATTTTAGAATAGACAATAAAAGGTATCCATGTCAATCTTAGATAAGATTTCCAGTTTTTTTGGGATAAAGCCCCGGGAAAAAGAAGCCGCTAATTTAAGTGCTCATTCCTATATAGGTAAATTTGTAAAGCAGGATTACATAGAAATCGGGGAAAGCATAGGCGTTGAAGGCAGAAGGATCATAATAAAAAGTCCTGAAAATATCCTGTCTATTCCGGCTGAAGCTATTTTGAAGAATGAGCAAACCATATCGGTTGGAGATTTCAACAGGGATGAAGCACTTCAACTTGGAAAAGAGTGGGAAGAAAGGAAAGACGTAATGAAATTTGATGAAAAGGGGATGCTGATCCAGTGATAATGCGCTGGTGTTCTTAATGGCAGATTATAAGCAATGCATTATTGTGCGCGATGACCTGAAATTGTCAAAAGGCAAACTGGCAGTCCAGGTCGCACATGCAGCCATTTCTGCGTATGAGTTTGCGAATCCAAAAGCGCGTGAAGCCTGGAAAGAAGGGGGACAGAAAAAAGTGGTATTAAGGGTTGCGGGGCTGAAGGAACTTTTTGAATTCAGGGAGCTTGCACGAAGACATAATCTTCCGGCTGTGCTTATCACTGATGCGGGATTGACCGAAGTGCCTCCAGGGACGACGACTGTACTTGGGATCGGACCTTCTGAGGTCGGGGAACTGGATAAGATCACGGGAAATTTGAAGCTGTTGTGATCAGGGGTTTATAAGCATGCATGGATAAGTTTAAGCCCTAATGGTAATTATAGGAAGAGCTGACTCGCTTAATGTGAGTTATCAAATTTGAGTGAATTAAATGGTAATAATAAAAGGACACGAAATAGAGACGGTAATAGTTAAGAATGCTCATAATCGAAAGGCATTACAATTGAAAAACAATATTGTTATGCTTTTAAAAAATATTGGTGTCAACGAAAATGACATTGATGTACCTGTTGAAAATGTAGCGATAAAAAAAGCCAAAGCTTCTGCGACCTGGTATCATTCAGGCCATCGAATGTATTACAGTCATAACATGCAAGGTAAATATGTTGATAATCTTCATGTTCTATTCAAGGTAATTGAGAAGGAGTCAAACCTGGTTCTTTCTGAACAAAAAACTTTTAGCGACTTTATTACAGAGTTCAGGGAGGAGAAAGATGTTGAGGATAAACGTAAAGAAGCACGAAAGTTTTTTGGCGTTGCCCCTGATTCGAACGATATGGAGATAATTACTGCAAAATATAAAGCTTTAGCAAAAGAATTACATCCGGATATGCCTACCGGAGACACTGAGAAATTTAAGCAGCTAAATGTTGCACATAAAATATTAAAAAGGGAATTAAACTGATTTCGCACGAGTTAGTTTTTTATTTTTTTACTTAACGGAAGGCCGATTTACCAGGATCATCAGGTTCCCAGGGAAAGGAATGTAAGAACGATAGGGGTAAATTCATCGGGATATTGATACATCACTCCATGTCCGCCATCCCGGATTCTGACAACCCAAGAATGGGGCACTCTTTCAGCGATGATAAGCGAGTTGCTAGGAGGGGTAAGAACATCCTGGTCGCCCGTAACCAGCAGGAGCGGTTGCTTGATTTCCGAGAGCCGGGAGTAAGAGCCGTTCCAGGCAATCATCGCATCTGATTGGCGTTTGACATTTTCTGCAGGGCTCATTGATGTATCCTGCGGGAAGTATTTTGAAGGGTCAGGGTTTTCTTTCAGCCATGCAGGAGGGAATAGTTCCCTAAATAGTCGTTCACCGCGTTCCCTGTCTGTACCCGTCGTGTTCATGAGAACGTCCAGGTCATTTTGTGCCATGAGGATCACTTCCTTACCCCCGGCGTCTCCTGCATAGAGAATGAGTTTGTCCACCTTTTCCGGATAATCGAGGGTCAATTCCTGTGCAATATTCGTACCCATTGACCAACCCATGATATGCGCTTTTTTTATCCCCAGAGCATCCATAAGCCCAGCGGTGTCATCAGCAAAAAGCCTGATGGTATATTCCTTGTCTGAGGATGTTGAATAGCCCATTCCCCTGTTATCGAACATAATGACACGGTACTGTTTTGCGAGCTGGTTCACCATGCGTTGATCCCAGACATCCATGGTTCCCGAGTAGCCCATAATCAGGATGAGTGGTTCACCGGATCCGACTTCCTTATAAGCGATTGTGATGTCTCCGACTGGTACCGATTTAAGTTCCGCTTTTGCTAAGTCAGGTTGTGAAGATGTACTTATGCATCCGGCAATGACGAGGAAAAACGCTAGAATGAGCACGCTCGAAACAATTTTGATCATGGTATTTGGTATCATGAACACTCCGATATACCCATTTTATCGGGATTCTATAAATCCCGAACTCTTACATCATCATACCGGGGGGCATTCCGCCCATACCGGGCATCCCTCCCATTCCAGACATTCCACTGCCGTCTCTCATACCGCTGCCAGCGGTTGCTGCAAGCACATCGTCGATACGCAGGATCATGATCGCTGTCTCGGTGGCTGAATTTATTGCCTGGGTCTTTACGCGAAGAGGCTCAACGACTCCGTTTTTCCACATATCCTCGACAATTCCCTCATAAACATTAAGCCCGAAATCCTTATTTCCGTTCTCATGGCTGCTTCGAAGTTCCACAAGCTTATCAATAGGATCAAGCCCGGCATTTTCTGCAAGTGTCCTGGGGATTATTTCAAGAGCATCAGCAAACTTCATGACTGCAAGCTGTTCCCTGCCTGTAAGTGTCGAACCAAATTCTCTCAATCGTAATGCAAGCTCGATCTCAGGTGAACCAGCGCCTGCGACCATCTTTTCATCTTCAATCATAACGCCGACTACCCTCAATGCATCCTCAATAGCACGTTCTGTACTCTCCACCACTTGCTCAGTGCCGCCGCGGATAAGTATTGATATAGCTTTGGGGTTGATGCAATCGGTAATATATATCATCTTATCTTCGCCATGACCTTTAAGTTCCACAAGTCCTGCCTGTCCGATATCAGAATCCTCGAAATCATCAAGACTGGTTATAAGATTTGCACTTACTGCCCTGGCAACTTTCTCCATGTCTTTTTTCTCTACGCGTTCTACTGCAAGGATGTTTGCTTTTGACAGGAAATCTTTCGCTATATCCTCGATACCAAGCTGGCAGAGCACAACGTTCGCGCCAGTAGCTGCGATCTTGTTAACTATATCCTGAACGATCTTCTCTTCCTGGTCACGGAAGTGAGATAGCTCATCCGGTGATGAAACATCGATCTTTGCTTCAAGTTCCATCTTGCTGAATTCGATTGGTCTTGTGATAAGCGCTATCTTTGCATCAATGATCCTGTCTGGCATATTGTCCTGCGCTTTATTCTTATTTAGGATTATACCTTTTACCAATTCACTTTCATCCACGCTATGGCCGATTTTTTTCTCGATCTTGATATTATCGATATCCACAATCTTTTTTCCATCCTCTTCATCGACGATGGATCTAATGGCAGAAACTGCGATCTGTGAAAGCTTATCTTTTGAACCTTCCGCTCCCTTTCCGGTTAAGGCTGTCTTTGCAATGTTAAGCAGTGCTTCTTCATCATTTTCTGAAATTTCATGAGTGATGTCTTTTAAGAGCTCGATCGCCTTATCTGCTGCAAGCCTGTAGCCTGAAGCTATGATCGTGGGATGAACATCCAGTTCGATCAATTCCCCGGCGCGGTCCAGTAATTCTCCGGTAAGAACAGCCACGGTCGTTGTTCCGTCTCCAACTTCGTCATCCTGGGTCTTTGCAACCTCAACAAGCATTTTTGCGGCAGGATGCTCTATTTCCATTTCCCGAAGGATCGTGACGCCATCGTTTGTAACTATGACATTTCCTGTTGGACCTACCAGCATCTTGTCCATGCCTTTTGGCCCAAGCGTTGTTCTAACGGCATCTGCTATTGCTTTTGCCGCCATGATATTATTTCTGCGGGCTTCTTTTCCGCGTGTTCTTTCAGTACCTTCTCTTAAAATTATAATTGGCTGTCCACCAAGTTGTGCTGACATAGATAATTATCCTCCAGATATGAATTTGGCAAATCAATGTTTGAAGTTCTATATAAGAATAACGATTGAACCTGATAATCTATTTAAGCAAACAGGTTCTTGTTATAATGGGAAGTTGCACAAAGGGAACTTGAACATAATAGGAGATGGGGCGATGAAATGCGAAATATAGAAATAGAAGAACTCGGAGCAACCCCAATAACCGAACGAAAAGTCGAGGTAGTAGAACGAAAAGGACTGGGGCATCCTGATTATATATGTGATTCCATAATGAACCAGGTTTCTGTCAATCTATGCAGGGAATACCTTGACAGGTTCGGCGTGATCATGCATCATAATATCGATAAGGGTATGCTTGTTGCAGGTGAAGTCAAAACGAAGTTTGGCGGGGGAGTGATCCTCAAGCCCATGCGAATCATTTTCGGAGACAGGGCTACTTTTGAAGTGGAAGGCGAATCTGTGGACGTCAATTCAATAGCGATAGATGCCGCAAAACAATGGATAAATGAAAACCTGCGCTTTGTGAATAGTGATTCTATACATTATCAGGTTGAGCTTGCCAGGGGTTCTGCCGAACTTACCGATATTTTCAAAAGAAAAGATTTGATTCTGGGTGCGAATGATACCTCGGCTGCTGTTGGATATGCGCCAATGACGCCTACTGAGACCCTGGTGCTTGATACTGAGCGATACTTGAACTCACAGGATTTTAAGAAACGATTTCCTGAATCGGGCGAGGATATCAAGGTCATGGGATTGCGTGAAAGGAATAATCTCACTCTGACAATCGCAGACCCTCTAATTGACAGGTTCATCGGATCAGAGAGTGAGTATTTCACGAAAAAGGATGAATTGCAGGAAGAGATAAGAAGTTATGTTATTGAAAAGACTGAGTTTAAACCTTCGATCTTCCTGAATACACTTGATAGGAAAGGACGCGGAATGGGCGGGATATATCTCACAGTAACAGGAACTTCTGCTGAAGATGCGGATTCAGGACAGGTGGGGCGCGGCAACCGCGTGAATGGTATCATCCCTCTCAACCGACCGGTAAGCAGTGAAGCTGCAGCCGGGAAAAACCCTGTAAGCCATGTGGGGAAGATCTACAATGTCCTGAGCCACAGGATCGCAAATGAGATATATGTAAATGTCCCAGACATCAAAGAGGTCTATGTGTGGCTTTTGAGCCAGATAGGTGAACCCATAGACCAGCCAAAGATAGCGGCGGCGCAGGTCATCATGGCGCAGGGCTCACTTGAAAGCGTTGAGAAAGAAGTGAGTGAGGTTATTGACAGGGAGCTTTCAAATATACAGGAGTTCTGCATGGATCTGGCGTATGGGAAGATACCGGTGTGTTAGACCACTTATATTTTGTACCTATTTCTTCACATTAGTTCCACAATAAATCTCATCCTGTTCACGCAAAACATTTTCTAATTGCTTTAATCCTATTTTTCTAAAATTTTCAATTTTTTTCATAAACTCAGAAAAGTTTTTAAACTCAATATACCAAATATTTTTGCATCCTTTGGTATATTCTTCTGAAAACTTTGCAGTTACCGGATATACCAACTGTATTTCCGGGTACATTTGTTTAAAAAATAAAACCCCTAATGTTTGAAGTTTGCTACCTGTTGGGGCAATAATGCATTTATGTGTATATTTATATTGGGAATTATTATATATATCATCTAGGACTTCGATTGTTTGTATATAATTAAAGGTACTGGATTCCTTTTCATCTATGCGAATTCTTGGAACAAAGTCACTATATATTTTTTTATTTATCCAGCGTATGGCCTCCAGTCTCCATTGGTTATTTTCTTCTCTTGGAATTCCATCAATTTTAATTAGATATTGGGGAGTTATTTCATTCAATAATGCATACATCTCTTTATAATTAAAAGTAGGAAAAGCAATTATCAATAATGGATACCCTTGCATTGAAATGCTGGATAGCTCTGTCGTAGTGACAATTTTATAAACATTAGTAGTGAGAAATGATGGGGTTTCTTCTGGAAGTTTTTCTTTTAGAGATTTATAATCTTCTTCTTGGGGAAAATAGACATTTGCTTCACAATATATAACATAAATATTTCCAGGATAATTTCTAAGTCCATGCAGCAATATTACTATCAAAAATTTTGACATTCCAGAGATATCAATGATTACATTTTCTGATGAACCGAGTAGTTTTTCCATCAACTTAATAGAATTAGAAAAATCTTCAGGATTATGGCGATCATAAGTCATCCATTCTAATTTGCTTTCATTGGTTGACTTGATTGCTAGTTTTTCAAATTCATCGACTTTATTCTTTTCATCGAAGGGTTCGTATTTTATCCCGATGACTCTAGTGAATTTCAAATCATTTTTATTGCATTCTTCAAGAAATATAAAACATCTATCCTCAAATCCAGCGATTCCTATATAGATAGAATCTTTAGGGATTATTGAAATATCTAAGAATTTTATTTTCGGAAAATAACTCGAAATCAGTAATTCATTCATCAGTAATCCTCATTTGCTTCTCATCAAGCAAAGATTTTGCTTTTTTTGCATGTTTTTTTAAAGTAGGCATGTCTTCAAATATTTCGGGTTTGTTCAATAATAATAAGAATTCCTCCTCCCCTAATCGTATGGAATCCCTTTTATTTGGAGTCAACTTAAATGTGGGTATCAAAATCCTACGAAGATAAAGTCTATCTACGACATTACCTCTTTGACTCTTACCTCTTATATCTCTGAGGAATATTCCATATTTGATGAGGTTTTCATAGATATTTTTTGAAACATCATCCAACTCTGGAGCTTTTTGCATTTCAATCCTGAATGCCTGGTGAGGGGGATTTCCTTCTAAGTTTTTAGAATTTTCATTTAATAGATACCAGTGAGCTATGCGACCAAATGCTTCAACTATTTTCTTAAGTTTAGGGCCATATTGATCCTCTGGAATTGCTCCTATTTTTTGAAGAAACTCATTTCCCGCTTCTCTAATGGCTTTATCCTGTATATGAGTCGCTTTAATTTTATCATCGTCTCGATAACTCAAAGGAATTATTACTCCATTAGGATCTGAAAAATTACTTTCTCCCACCATCGCAAACATTTTTTTAATTAGTTCTAAAATATTTGCTATATCCCCCGAACATAAGTCAACAACTGTTTTCCACCCATAATACAAGACTCTTCTTTTTTTGCCATCTTGTGTTTCATTTTTTTCATTTCGAATCTGGCGGGCAAGTTCATTATATGATTCGTATGGATTATCTCCTAAGATCAATCTTATATCATTATATTTTGGGTCTATTTTTTCTGAATATTTCAATCTGTTATTAATGACCTCTGATATAAACTTTTCAACTTTAGATGATTCTTCTTTTAGGAAATAATCACCCAAATCAACTACAACATATTCTCTAGGTTCAGTCAGTGGTTTATTTTTGGAATTTATAGGGTAAAAAGTGACAATGCTTTCAGTTGAAATCTTAAAGAAATGTTCTGAACTGTCACTGGGGAATAAAATAAAATCATTCAAAGTTTCTTGTAGTTGCTTTGATACAGTTGGTAGGGAATAATCATCCAATAGATAATATATTGGTTTATCTTTAAAGAGCTTTAGATTTTTCTGTAAAAAAGAAGTCATCTCTTTTATGAAATCCATTGGTATGAAATATGGTTTAATAGCGCCCTTTTTTCTATCAAACCAATCCCTCAAAGCTTTTTTCTCCCCCACTATAAAAGACATTAAATGCCTGAGAATATTTGCTCCTTCGGGAGGATATGTATACATATCTAAATATTCTTTAATAAAAAATTGAAACTCTTTAATTTCATTGACATTAACTAAACGTCCAAATTTTTCAGAATCAGAAGCAATGAACAATAAATCTATTATTTCATACAAAATAGATAAATTGAAATAATGTATTATTGCCAGTCTTTTCTCATCACTCAATTGTGACCTTAGATAAGGAAATGCAAAATATAGGTGGTAGGAATGATAATAAATCCCTATAAAATTATCAGAAATCCCTGTTTTATTTCCTGCCATTAGTTGGGTTTTCAAACTCAAGTTTCTAAAAATTGTAGTTTTCCCGCAACCTCTTGGTCCAGTTAAAATAGTATTGTTCCTTCTAAGGAGGTCGTCATATCCTGGAAAATTTTGAGAATATAATAATTGAAGCAATTCAAAAGAATTACCTATTTGCTCGCATCTAAGATAATCAAAAGGATGACTTAATTTATTGGATTTTGCAACTGCTATAGAGCTGTATTCGTTTGGAATTTGTTTCAAAATATCTAATAATTCTGGAGGATTTTGGACAAAAGTTCCCTCGGTAGGATTTTTTTCCAATAGCTTCTTTTGAATAAATTCAATTAACTTATCATAAAGAAAAAGAGCCTTACCGTCGCTCAAATCAGATGGGTCTATTAATTCTAATAGGTTATGTAATATGCGCGCTAATTCTCTGTAATCCTCTTTGGGCTTTAATTGATCATGAGAACCTCCTATTCCAAAGTCTGTTATCTTGATTCTTGGAATTTCAGGATTACTCATTCTCTTATCAAAGTAAATTAAAATGTTTCCTTCATGCAGGTCATTATGCGAAATGCCTTCTTCTTTCATTGCACGAAATGCTTGAAGTAATTGATCCGTAATGTTCAATATAACCTCAAGTGTCATTGCTTTTGGATTTTTTCGTATATAATCTCTCAGATTATCCCCGTTTACATACTCCCATAAAATACAAGCAAAAGACTCACCATCAAATATTTCGTAAGGTTCATTTTCATGGGGTTTATGATCATGGTATTGAGTAACTTGAGCTATTCCTTCTAATTTTGCAACTTTAATGAATTCAATCTGCCAGTTCTGCCTTAATTTTTTCTTAGGAATAATTTTTACTGCCCTATAATGATTAATATCTTTATTATAAGCCTTATAAACAACTCCAACTTTTCCATGTCCAATCTCTTCAATTAATTCGTAGTTGAAAATTTTTCTCCCTTTTAATTGATTAAACGGCGGAAGATTTGAATTTCTCAATTCCCCACCTTCCTCAACACAATTATCCATTCATTTTTAGTACAAGCCCCTTCTTTTCTAGCCCTTCTAAAAGATGGGACTTCATCTCGAATGAACTCCTCACAAACAAAGGAACCCATGCTATTTGCAATATCAATAACCGCTAATGCTGTATTAATAGATTTCTTGGATTTATTCACATCCCCAAGAACAAATACACAATATGAATTTAGTTTCAATGCAGGATATAAATTCTTCATTGCATTTTTCATTAAAATTTTAAAATCTTCAATGTTTCGCGGACTTTTATTGTCAAATTTTTCACAATTATTTTCCCCCAAGAACCATAATCTCAACCTGTTGTCTCTAGCATAATCTAAGGCATTCATATATGGAGGGCTCGATATTATAGCATCAATACTATTATCTCGCAGAACCAGTTCTTCAGCATTTTTTTCAAAACATGTCCTCCGCAGAGTATTATCTAATTTGAAAAATCGCTTATAAACTCGATGTATTTTTTTAATAAATCTTGACTCTACATCTCTGTATGAATACATCTCAGGAAATTTTTCTGAAGGATATTTTTTTGTCCTTAAATAGGGTACTAAATGACTTGCAGGGTAAGACAAAAAGCCGGGGCGTTGATGATGCAAAATCCCCATGAGACAAGCTAGAAAAAAATGTTCATGGTTTTTCTTCAGTAATTGACTGAGTGAGATAATTTCTTTTAGTGTGTCGGGATGATAGAATTTCCGTACCCAATCCGGCACATCCTCCAAATTAATCTCATCACATTCTTTTTTACTCAAAGAAATATAATATTTGGCATTATTAATCGCTTCTTCCAAAGAGTCTGGAGGAAACAATTTTGCTTTTATTAGGGTGAGTGCATAAGGATTAATATCATTTGCAATTACATGTCTCCCAGCTATTAATGACTCCAGAGTTACTGTTCCCGATCCTGCAAACGGATCCAAAACAACATCTTCTGGTTTTGTATATGTTGTAATTAATTTTCTAGCAAAAATAGACTTTATTTTTCCGATGTATGGAGACAGCTGGTGGAGTGTACTTTCCTCAGCCAGACAACTTCCTGACCAATCTGCAGGATTAAGTTTTGGATAATGATAATCCAAAGCTGATATATTTTTGCTGAATTGTTCCACCATCATTTTCACTAATGCGCTTTTATAGTTTAAATTATTATTGGTAATATTATATTCTATATATTTTGTTTCAATTCCTTCGCTTTCCCTGGCATCCTCTTCTCGATCATTTCAAGAAGCGCATCGTAATCCCCTTCTGCAAGCGAGCGCACATCTTCATCGCCCTTTTTGATAAGATCAATAACATAAGTAAGCTCATCATCTGTTAAATTGTTGATCCTGTTCGCAAAGTCAACAGGGGAGTCAGATAACTTATGCGAAACAGGAAGCAGGATGAACTTATAATCATGGCCGGGCGCTGGACCGGTTGCGCCCTGGAATTCAGGAGCGATCTTTGCGAGGATTTTTTTATCGAGGTCTGAGAGCGTTCTCATGATTTTTCATATTGGGGGGCGATGGCATAAATTCTTGCTACCCATTCATTATATAAGCAATTCAAGCTAAATGTGCCATTCCATGCTCACAAAGATCATCACAGAAGGCACTACAAATATCGAAGTCCCCGTGCCTGATGAAAATTCAAGTTTTCCGCCTTCATCAGCAGCAGTATTCTATAATCCTGCAATGAAAACTAACAGGGATTTGGCAGTGGCTGCCATCGCATGTTTTTCGAAAAACAACCCTGATTACACATATCTTGATGCTCTCTCAGCATCGGGGATACGCGGCCTGCGCATCGCAAATGAAGTGGGTCTTAATACCACAATGAGCGACTGGGAAGAAAAATCCGTTGAGTTAATAAAAAGAAACATCGAGCTAAACAATCTCACGAATTGCACGGCTTTAAGACGGAATGCCAATGTGGTGATGTTTGATGGAAGCTTCGACATCATAGACCTTGACCCATTCGGAACCCCCGCGCCATTTTTAGATGCTGCATGTTACTCAACAAAGCGGCTGCTTTGCGTTACTGCCACGGATACCGCACCCCTTTGCGGCGCCCACAAGAAAGCAGGCATCAGGAACTATTCAGCAGTTCCTCTTAAGACAGAATATTATCCTGAGATGGGAGTCAGGATCCTGATGGGCAAAGTTGCACGGACGCTGGCAAAATACGATAAATCCATGACGCCTTTACTATCATACGCTTCGGCACATTATGTCAGGCTCTTCGTAAAGGTAAAAAAAGGCATAGTAGAGGCAGATAAGTGTCTGGATAACATGGGATTTATCGCACATTGTTTTAACTGCGGCGCAAGGGAATGGAAGTACGGGCTTGCAGTCCATATTGAAGAAAAATGTCCTGCTTGCGGTCACAAGACATCGCTTGCAGGGCCTTTGTGGCTTGGCAGATTGCATGACAGGGAATTCTGCGATCTTGTAATTGATGAGGTCATAAAACGGGAGTTCAAAGGTGTTGATAAACTCATATCAACATGCAGGGACGAGCTTGAGATCCCGATGCATTACGACATTCATAAAGTGTGTAAAATGCTTGGGATAACTGCTATGTCAACGGAGGAGCTTCTTTCTGCTTTGAGGGAGAGAGGCTTCCAGGCTTCACGGACACATTTTTCCGGGATCTCGTTCAAGACTGATGCAGGGATGGAAGAGATAAAGGGGGTTGTGAGGGAGCTGGCAGGTTCGAATTCGTAACTATATTGACTGTTTTTTTAATCGGAAATGTCCTAAAATATAATTCTTAATCTTATAACTTACAATCAATTTGGCATCCAATATCGAAATCAGGATATTGTCTATAATTCCATCAATAGATATTAGGATTCTTTACACAACTCATTGTTTCTAAAAATTTCAATTTCTTCCTTTAGAAACCAACCTTCTTTCAAAACATGGTTCATAATCAATTCTGGGTTCGCAGAATATGCAACAATTGCTAAACTTTCTTTAGCTCTACTGCATGTCACATATAAAAGACGACGTGTTCTATCAATACTGGTTTCTTTTCCTTCTACAATGTGTTTCTGATCTGTGTCTGATGGAGCTTTTGCTCCAAATAACTTTTCATAGCTAAACAAAAAACCCCGTGCTTCTTCGTCGTCAATAATAACCATTACTCGAGGAAACTCAAGACCTTTTACGCCTTGATGTGTTCCAAATTGTGCTTTATCTGTGACGTAATCATTATAGGGTTCAATTTGGCTAAAATGATTAGATAATGCACTATCCCAAGCCTCAATTTGATCATCTTTTTCTTCATCATCTTTTTCTTGGGCAGTCCTAAAAGCATTAGCAATTAGTTGCTCATTTTCTGTTCGGGAAGCAATTGGTAGTAGACTCTCCGGAATCGAAAATAAACCAGTTTTTGCTATATTCCGTATTATGTCAATAAGTAATGGGTCTGCATTATTACTCCATAATAAAAACAATGAAGTTACGCTATCATTAGCTTGTTTTATTATGTCAATCTGAACAGGGCTATTTTTAAAAATTTCCCGATCAAATAATGGAGAATATTGTCTCACAATTCTAGCAACAGCAAATTCATCACTACTTTGCTTCGCTTTGATTATAGGCAAAATCAATTGAGTAAAAAAATGAATCCCAGGCAGTGTTCCGTCTAACAAACCAGTTCTTAATCGATCGGCTTTAGCCAGAGGCTCAAATAATTCAATAAACCCCATTCGCCTTGCTGCCATGTGGTGTTCAAGAGTTAACGTTTTAACAACAGAATCGGAACCGCTCCATAATGTATCGCCAGTGATTTCAACCATTTTTTTTGCAATTTCATTTTCAATGTCAATTTTATCTGATAAAATTGGAGGAACAATAAAAAACCTAACTATACCTTTCTCTTTATCTGTTCGAGGTAATTGTTCCTGTTTGTCCACACTTGAACGAATTTTATTAATTAGGGTAATGATACGTTTAGGACAGCGGTGATTCATCTTTTTAACAGGTTTAACCCAGTCCTCTGGTAAAACTTGCCCCAAATTTTCTTTTCCATCACTATAAATTCGTTGCATCGTATCACCGAATAAACCTAAAGAAAAATGTTTGGAGTTATTTTTTTGTACAGCAAAGAATGCATCTATAAGCTCTTTTTTGGTATCCTGACTTTCATCTATTAGTAAGATAGGAAACTTCCTCGTTAGGATATTCTGCATTAATGGCTTATTTAATAAAAAATAAGCCCCTATATTAATTACTTCACTATGATTTAATGAGTCACTGCTAATGTTGTCTCCATTTGGGTTATAAGTAAAGCGTTTAATTTCATCAAGTTTATTTAATCGTTTAGACTTTGATTCTATTTTTTTCTCTCTATCCGATGCAGTTTTTCCTGATCGCCCTTTTAACTGCTGCTCTTTTAAATCTTTAATTTCTTTGGCAATATTATTCCTAAGCCATTCTTTTATATCATCTTGATAGTTTCTTACTAATTCCCAAACAAAACTATGTATAGTGGATACAAAAAAAATGGATTCATTATTAAGACGTCGTTTTATTTCATCGCACGCTGCATTTGTATATGTGATAATGCCGATTTGTTGTCTACTCATCCTTAAACGCTGACCATTTTCTTTATGCATCCTTTTCAAAACATTAACAAGTGATCTCGTTTTACCAGAACCAGCACCAGCGAAAAGGAAAAAACTTTTTGGGAAGTCTAAATTCAAACAATCATATATTTCATCATCTACATGATTGTCAATATCATTATATTGAATGTCTAAAGTCATTTTTAGTTCTCTTATTTAGCAATAAAATCTTCCTGTTTAATTTTCAATTTCCCATTCATCCAGTCAAGACCATCTTTTATATACTTTGGTACTTTTAGGGTTTCAGGTTCTTTTAAAAATAATAGTTCAAGTGCAAATTCTGCTTTTTTCCCATTCTTTAATGCATCAAACATATCTTTTCCAGCACTTTTTGTATTCATTTTTATTGCATTGCTAATTTTTTTTATCAGCCCATTGCCTTCAATAGTTTTAAATAGTGCTATATTTTCAAATGCTAAAGCATCCTCAAAAGTATATGGTATAGCTTCATACTCGTTTTCTTGGAATTTAATATTTAAAGGAAATTGATAAGCTACTCTAATTGGAAAATCTTTTGATTCTTTTGATTCGTCATTTAAAGCCAATAACTCATCGAGATTTTCTTTCACAGGTAACCAACTCTTCAAAGTATCGTTTCCTGTCTTATAACCCTTATTTTTTTCTGGCAAAACAGCTGTTTTACCATTCGAATCAATAGAATCTATATCTGTTATTACAAGTGTTATCAACCCTAAATCCTCTATTAGAGGTCGCAGGCGATGAGCATGACTCCCACCAATTTCTAATAAAGAAATATAACTAATTGCCAACTCAGGGCAATTATGCCGGATGAAATGGGGAACAAGCATTCTTTCAGCAGGTCCTTCAACTAGAATTGCCGCATCTGCGAAAAAGAGATCACAATGGGTTGTTTTTAAATAACGAATAGCAAATTTTGTCGTATCATTTTCTGTCCCAAATGTTTTTGAAAGATTTACAACTATTGAAGTGGGGACATCACCATTTTTGATTGCTGGTTTCCTTCGAAAATAACGTAGACATACAAAATCAACTTCATGAGCAATGTGATTTGAATGAGTGCTTACAACAAGTTGTGTTGAGAACTGTTTGCTTTTTTTAAGATTAATATGATTTCGAAGAACTTCGTAGGCTTTACCAATAAAAACTTGTTGAATTTGTGCATGTAAATGAGCTTCTGGTTCTTCAATTAGAACTAGATGCAAAGGTTCAAAGACACGATTTTCTATTTTTGAAATCTTCCCAACTTGCATCCATTCATCTCGGAAACGAATCAACTTAAAGACCATAGATATAAGATTTTGATATCCTAGTCCATTATATTTTTCAGGAAGACGTAAAGGCGAATCCAACGACACATCATCTTTATTTGAAACATCAAACTGAACCGCAGATGGATGATCTAATCCATCAATAGGATTAATCAAACTTGAAATTGTAATTCGAGGATTCCCAAAACCAGGATAATTAAGTGATTCCAGCTCCATTAACGAAGATTGGAAACTCTCTTTTAATTTTGCATCAAATGAAATTTTAGCGTCCTCAATTGATTGTAAGGCTTCAATATCGGAAGGATTTGGTTGGTCGGAAGGATTTAGGTGTTTTTTAAAGTAGTCCCCTAATTGAGAAGAAAGATTACCTATATTGTTATCTGGAGTATTAGGACCAGAAAACCCTCTTTGAGCGTTTATTATATCTATCTTTATTAAGTCTTTAAAGGGATCACTATCCAAAGGAGTACTACCAGAAAGAATAATTTGGGGTCGTGCATGACCTCCTTCTGGTTCTTTCAGTTTTAATGGGTCAAGAATATAAGCATGGATCTTAAAATAGCCAGGTAACTTCTTTTCTAAAAAATCCCACATTGTAGCCGGCCAAAGTTTGAGCGAAAATTGTTCATTCTTAGTTGGGTTTTTTGCTTTTTCTATAGCTTCTTTTGATGATTTATATAAAGTATGAAAATGGTTGAATAAAATTTCTATATTCTCAGGCTCTAATCTAAGACGAATTCCTAATAAACCACTTTGCCATTGAAGTGTCGGAATTATATGACTAACATAATAAATCTCGTTCTCTTCAACTTTTATCCATACATCTAAATGCGGCAAGTATTCTTGCCATTTTTCTAAAGATAAATCTGCTGGATTGTCTTTACTTTCGTTTATCCAAGATTTACCTATTTCATTAATTCCCCTCCTATTAGATATCGTAAAATCACTTGTTGAAAATTTTGTTTTATCTTTCAGAAATAGAATTAGTGCATCCATTGCAGAAGTCTTCCCACTATTATTTGCTCCTACAAAAACGGTTTCCTTTTCATTGAAATCTACTCGACAAGACTTTAGTTTTCTAAAATTTAGGATTTCTACAAATTCTATTTTCATAATTATTTACCATTAAATTTTATGTGATTTTAATATTTCTTAAGTAAATTGATTTCTTCTGTTTTACAGTTATATCAATAAGTATTTACAAATTAGTTCACCAATGTCACATTTTTCGATACCAATTTAGTACAATTGGATGCTTCCCTTCTTTATATAAGTATCTTTTTATGTTGAGGATATTTTTCATAGCAGTTCATACAATAGCCATGTCAGAAATCAGCTTTTAATCCCCAATCAAATTTATCACTGACCAGATAATTGAAAATAGTCTGCTCCGTTGTCAAAGAATTACATTTTTTTTCAACAATCCTGATTAGATACTCATTATATAATTATTTCAAGTTTATAAACCTCCGTGGAAATGGCTCCTTCCAAAACAAGAATAAACAAAAAAATACCATAAATTAAATAACCCCGCAACCAATTAAGCCCACATAAACCATGGCACCAGTAAAACTAACCGACACAACCCTACGAGACGCCCATCAATCACTTATTGCGACACGAATGCGGACAAGAGATATGCTCCCCATTGCCGAAAAGATGGACGACGTTGGCTTTTTTTCACTTGAAGTGTGGGGCGGGGCGACATTTGACTCATCGATCCGGTATCTTAATGAAGACCCATGGGACAGGCTTCGCGCGCTTAAGAAGGTAATCACGAAAACACCGCTCCAGATGCTCCTTCGTGGCCAGAATCTTGTAGGATACAGGCACTATTCAGATGATATTGTGGTCAAATTCGTGGAACATGCAGCCGAAAGCGGTATTGATATTTTCAGGATATTCGATGCCGTGAACGATATCAGGAACATGGAAGTTTCCATCAGGACCGCAAAGCGTGTCGGCGCTCATGTGCAGGGAACTGTTTGTTACACTATCAGTCCTGTTCATCCTATTCCATTATATGTCAAGATGGCAAAAGAACTTGAGGAGATGGGATGCGATTCCCTGTGCGTAAAAGATATGGCAGGACTTATTTCACCCCAGAATGCGTATGACCTTGTCAGGGCGCTAAAAGAAGAAATAAGCATCCCCGTTGACCTTCACAGCCATTGCACGAGCGGAATGGCTCCAATGAGCTATATTTATGCATGCCAGGCAGGAATTAATGTACTCGATACGGCTTTTTCGCCATTTGCCTGGGGAACTTCACAGCCGCCCACGGAAACAATGGTTGCGGCGCTTCGTGGCACGCCTTACGATACTGGTCTTGACCTGATCCTTCTTACAGAGATAAAGAAATATTTTGAGGACATCAAGGAAAAATACAGGGGCATCCTTGACCCGATATCCGAAAGAATAGATACAAACGTCTTAAAATACCAGATACCTGGAGGCATGCTATCAAATCTTGTCTCACAGTTAAAAGAACAGAATGCACTTGATAAATACGAGGCAGTGCTTGCCGAGATGCCAAGGGTGCGCGAAGAGCTGGGCTATCCGCCTCTTGTCACACCAACAAGCCAGATAGTAGGAACACAGGCGGTTCTTAACGTTTTGATGGGTGAGCGTTACAAAGTTATCCCGAAAGAAGTGAAAGATTATGTTAAAGGGCTTTACGGGCGCACACCAGCCCCGGTCAGCAAAGAAATAGTTAAAAAAGTGCTTGGGGATGAGAAACAAATAACATGCCGCCCCGCTGATCTATTGGCTCCTGAACTTGATAAAGTCACGAAAGAAGCACTGGCTCTGGGGATCGTTAAGAAACCCGAAGATATTCTTACTTATGCATTATATCCTGCAATTGCCCCGAAATTCCTGCGCGGTGAAATCAAAGAAGAAACGCTTGAAGCTCCAAAACCAAATAACGGAAAAGCGGTGGAGGCCTTGCCTACTGAGTTCAAGGTCGAAGTTGATGGCGACTTATTCAATGTAAAGATCATCTCATCTGGCGGTGCCATGTCAGTTCGTTCCGCTGAAGCTGAAAGACCTAAAGTTATGGACGGAGCAATTACTGCAAGCATGCAGGGAATGGTGCTTAAGATCAAGGTCAAGAAGGGAGACCAGGTTTCAAAAGGCGATGCTGTGATTGTTCTTGAAGCTATGAAAATGGAAAATAATATACATGCGCCTCATGGGGGTGCAGTGAAAGATATATTTGTGAAAGAAGGAAGCACTGTAAGCGCGGGGGATGTGCTGATGGTAGTGGGATAAATGTTTAAAAAAATACTGATCGCTAACCGAAGTGAGATCGCTATTCGCGTCATGCGCGCATGCAGGGAGCTTGACGTGAAAACAGTTGCAGTGTATTCCGAAGTAGATAAGAATGCCCTTTTTGCAAAGTACGCGGATGAAGCATTTCCGATAGGTCCTGCGCCTGCTGCCCAGAGTTACCTGAACATAGATAAAATCATTGAAGTGGCGCATAAAACTGGTGCAGAGGCTATCCATCCGGGTTATGGATTTCTTTCGGAAAATGAGATATTTGCAGACAGGTGCGAAAAAGAAGGAATTATTTTCATAGGCCCTTCAAGCCATGCCATTGAAAGCGTGGGGAGCAAGATCGCAGCCAAGAAGACCATGAAAGCCGCGGGGATCCCGGTCATTCCGGGAAGCAAGAATGGAATCACTAACCTTGATGAAGCCGTCAGGGTCGCGGAAAGTATAGGATATCCTGTCATTGTGAAGGCATCAGCTGGCGGCGGAGGTATTGGCATGAAAGTTGTCCGCAAAACCGAAGAACTTCGTGAAACCATTGAATCCACGCAAAGGGTTGCAAAATCATCATTCGGGGATGCAACTGTTTTTATCGAAAAATACCTTGAAATGCCGCGCCATATTGAATTCCAGATACTTGCGGATAATTATGGCAATATTATCCATGTGGGTGACCGTGAATGCTCTATCCAGAGAAGGCACCAGAAACTGATCGAAGAATCACCATCCCCCATAATGACTCCTGAATTAAGGGAACGCATGGGTTCTGATGCGATCAAAGCGGCTGCTGCTATTAATTATACAAATGCAGGAACTATTGAGTTCTTATATTCAAAAGGGGAATATTTTTTCCTGGAAATGAACACAAGGCTCCAGGTCGAACACCCGATAACAGAGATCGTAACCGGGGTTGACCTTGCTAAAGAGCAATTAAGGATCGCATCGGGTGAAGAGTTAAGTTACAAACAATCGGACATCCAGCAAAGAGGCTGGGCTATTGAATGCCGCCTGAATGCGGAAGACCCGCTTAATAACTTTACACCAGCGCCCGGAAAATTGCGACATTATCGCTCATCAGGCGGCCCTGGCGTTCGCGTGGACAGCGGAGTGCATACTGGATTTACCATAACCCCTTTCTATGATTCACTTATATCAAAACTTACAGTCTGGGGAAGGGACAGGAACGAGGCCATCGCCAGGATGAAACGCGCATTATATGAATACATAATCGTGGGCGTGACTACGAACATCCCCTTCCATAAAGCAGTCATGAATAATGAATATTTCCAGCGCGGTGAGCTTACCACGCATTTTATTGAGGATCATAATATCATAAAAGAAGTTGAGAAGATAATCCAGGCTGAAAAAGAGAAGGGAGCAACACTTGCATCAGCCCTTGGCGAGGATGAAAAGAAGGTTGCGGCAATAACCGCAGCTGTTGGTACGTATATCCAGAATGCAAAAGTCATGGGGGCTAAATGACCATTAAAGATAAGATTCTTGAGAAACTAATTAAGAATAAAGGAAAACCGGTTTCCGGGGAACAGCTCGCAAGTGAGCTTTCGGTTTCAAGAACTGCTATCTGGAAACATATTAAGGTCTTAAAGGATGAGGGTTATATGATCGATTCATCAACAAATATCGGTTATTCGCTTAATGAAACGCCAGATACGCTGACGCCTGGCGAAATAAAAGCGGGACTTAGAACAAAAGTTATCGGAAAAGATATAAAGTATTTTAAAGAGACAGAAAGTACAAATATCATAGCTCGCGAAATAGCAGCCTCAGTGGGTGAGGGCACTATTGTTATTGCTGAATCACAGACAGCCGGACGCGGTCGCATGGGGCGCAAATGGATATCCCCTGAGGGGGGCATATGGATTTCTATAATTTTAAAGCCGAAGATAGAACCTGTTTATGCCCCCAGGATCACGCTTATGGCAGGTGTTTCTGTGGCTAAGACCATGCAGGGTTTTGGGCTTCCTGCAAAAATAAAATGGCCTAATGATATCCTTATAAATGGAAAAAAGGTGTGCGGTATTCTCACGGAGATAGGGGCTGAAGTGGACATCATTGATTATCTCGTTGTGGGAATTGGGATTGATGCAAATGTGGATACAGGAACATTCCCGGAAGAGTTCAGGGACAATTCGACATCTCTTGAAAAAGAAATGGGGCATAAAATAAATCGTGTTGAGTTTGTCCAAAAGCTTTTGGAAGAGTTTGAGGTCCTTTATACTGAATTCCAGAAAGACGGATTCCCACAGATACTGGAAGAGTGGAGAAACATGTCTGCAACTATCGGACAATGGGTGAAGATAACTGTACAGGCGCGAACGATATACGGTGAAGCCATAGGCGTTGATAATGAAGGGGCGCTCATTGTTGAAACTTCCGAGGGTCATCTCGAGAAAATAGTGGCGGGGAATTGCGAACACATGAGGCGCACCTAAGACGACGGGGCATTTTTTAGGGGAACATTAGGGAGAAAGCATTATGGATGAGGCAATAAAGGACAACTTGAACAAACTCAAATCCAATTATAATGGTAAAGAGTTCATGTCTATCTTGAATAAAGTGAAGAAGGACAGAATAAATGATGATGACCTCCTCAGGCAAATCGAAAGCATAAGCCGCAATAGGTTTATTATGAACGTCTCTTTGACACTCCCAATTGCAGCCGGTAACTTAATGGAACTTCTTGCTACGATGGCAGCCATAATTCTCCCTTTCATGGTGAAAGGCGATATTTTCATTTATGCAAGCGCTCTTGTCCTGATGGCAACACTTCATCCGCTTTCGCATTATGCATCAGGATGGCTTTGCGGGATCAGGTTCACACATTATTACCTCAATGGTCCCGCGCGCATTGAGCCAACGCTGCGCATCGATCAAATCTCATATCTTAAGGCATCAGGCGGGAAACGCGCGTTTATGCATTTAACAGGTGTAATTGGAACTCTTGCAGCGCCATTGATCGCAGCGTTGATAGCGCTTGATAAGGGCGCAGTGAGTGCAGCATGGAATCTGTTTTATTTCTTTTTGCTGCTTATAATATTTGAACTCCTGACTTCTACAAAAATAGGGGATTTGATGAAGGCAAAAAGAGAGTATGGATACAGGTAATACTATGGCGTCAATAAGTCTTCTGTCTTAAAATTTTTAAGCCATTTCTCAATATCCAAATCAGATATATCCTCAATCTCATCGCGAATTATGGCAATAAATTCCCGAAGAATCTCAGGTCTTCTGGC
>JBAZOV010000016.1:0-65814 GCA_041648475.1 Candidatus Methanoperedens sp.
TATTCTCTCAGGTGCTTCAAGATGTCCTGAAAAGAGTTGACCGCAGCTTCATTAACTTTTTCAAAGGGTACGGCTATCCCCGGTTTCAGGGAAGAAATAGATATAACAGTTTCACTTATCCGCAAAGAGATCAAGTATCTGCAAAACTAATTGAGATAAGAGAACCAATATGTACCATAGGAACTATGGGAATTAACGCCCGTGAAGGACTCTCAAGCAGAGAGCCGATGCAGCGGGACGCGCAAGCCCTTTAGGGTTGCGTAGTTCACTTAAAAAGAATAAATAAAAAACAAGAGTGTGAGAGTATTAAACTTAAAGATTTCCTATTGCAAAAAAACACTGACCCGAAATTATCAGAGTTGATCCTTTTCTTTGGCGAGAATGGAAAAATGATAAAAAGTGGATTTTTAAAACGCCAGGATAAGGCAGGGACGCGAAACATTTATGGCGAAGAGCAGATGGCGCTGGATAAATGGGCTGATGATGTCCTTATCAATGGATTAAAGAAAACAAGGCTGGTTCGCTATATTGCGACAGAAGAGCAGCCCGGAATTATTGAAATTGACAACCCTAAAAACCAGTTCGGGGTCGTGATCGATCCTCTCGACGGTTCTTCGCTTATTGATGTGAATCTTGCTGTAGGAACAATTATAGGAATATATCCGGGGAGTGTCCTTGATAAGGGTGAGAATATGATAGCAGCAATGTATATTCTCTATGGTCCACTTACGACGCTTACATTATCAACGGGAAACGGTGTTTGTGACTTTGTTATGGACGAAAACGGCGAATTCAACCTGACCGTGCAGGATATTAAGATATCTGACGCGAAAATATACGCGCCCGGAGCACTTCGCAGGGATTACCTGCCTGCGCATGCAAAATTCATCGCGGATCTTGAAAATGACGGCTATAAGCTGCGCTTTAGCGGTTCATTCGTGGCTGACATGCACCAGATACTCCATAAAGGCGGCGTGTTCACATATCCCGGCTTCAAGGGTAAAGAAAAAGGAAAGCTGCGGCTGCTTTTTGAAGCTAACCCCATTGGTAAGATCATATCAGATGCTGGTGGTGCGATAAGTAACGGGAGAACGAATATACTGACGATCCAACCCAGGGCGATAGATGACATCACTCCGGTATATGCTGGAGGAAAAAAAGAGATCAAGCTGATAGAGAAGTACATGGCTTGAGGTGAATGTTTGAATCCCCCACAATCGCCTTCCCTATCCCCGTCGATGGTGGGAGGAATCAGCCCTTTTATTAACGGTTCAAACTAAACAATTTGTGCAGTTTCTCATCCACTTCATGTCGCATTTTGGGTGATAACTCTCCCAATTCACGCTATAGGATTGGTCAGGCATACGGCTGGGCGTACCTTCTCTCCTGAAAGGTCATCAAATGGAAAAGGGACAAGGACTACTTTACCGATCATGAAATGGTCTTCCGTCCTCGGATGTATATAGGTCCTCTTCAGGTTCCTTCAGAAAATCAAAAGCCGGATCGGAGGCTGCTGCATAAAGCCATTCCTTCTCGTCAATGTCTGCATCTTCAGGAAGCAGGATAATGACACGAACCCGTGTCGGGCCGGGAACAGACAGCGGTTCATCTAAAAAAAGCCTATGCTGTACGTCAATAGTTCCTGTTGTTTCTATTGCTTTTATTGCAACATCCATATCGAATTCCTCTTATTAACATCATGAAATTAAGCCACATAACCTACAAATAATATTTCAAAGCCCCAAGAGCATTCACGATTTGCGGCTCATCAGGCACAAGCACCTTTTTCTTAAGTATATCACTAAGCGCTGATACCATCCCTTTATTCTTCACAGTCCCGCCGATAAGAACAAGCGATTCTGCCTCAGGTATCATGAATGATATCCGACGCGCAAAAGCATAATGCATTCCTGCGATAACTTCTTCCTTGGTATATCCGGCAACGAGCTGTGAGATCATCTCAGAAAGAGCAAATACGCCGCATGTGTTATTTATTGCAGGAATTCGCATAGCTTTGCTGTGATATGATCCCATCTCCGTTAGCTCAATCTTAAAATAATTCGCTACGAATTCAAGGAAGGCGCCTGTGCCTGCGCTGCATTTATCATTTATGATAAAATTATTTTTCCTGACATCAATGACCTTTGTATCCTGTCCCCCGATATCCACGATCACATCCGCATCAGGAAAGTAATGGCGAACGCCATATATCGCTGCGGTTATCTCTGTCACCGACGCACGATGCGGAACCGTGTTTCGAAAATATCCTGTTGAAATAATGTCATTTCCATCGATCCCAAAAATCAGGTCTTTCCAGTTGTGAGTCCCTGTTATCTGATATTTTATTTCACCGTCTTCAATTGAGACCCTCTTTGCAGTTGTGCTGCCCACATCAAGCCCGATCATGATCGTTCAAGCGCCTCCCTGAAGGCTTCAAGCCTTAATTTTATCTGCTCAGGCGTATTTCCTGGCAGATCTCCCTGGATCGTGAGAATGGGGTAATCAAGATTTGACCTCATGATATCATCCTCAAGCATGTGGTGGCAGGCGAACTGGGTATAATGAACAACTCCGTCCACTTTTCGTTTTTTGAGTTCCTTCTGGAGGAACTTGATCCTGTAATCAAGCGGTCTTGCAAAGGTGTAATTGCAATAATCCCTGGCGAGCTCGTGAATATCTGTCCCAGAGTGGCGGATAAATTCGTAAGGCAGTTCATCAAATACCACATGAAGCCCCAGAGACTGCGCAACATCATGGAAATCATGGTATATGGGAGGGACGCCGATCAATGCGATCCTGTTATTCATTTCAATATCAGTTTCCCTGACCGAAGAAATAGTTTCCCGGAATATCTCAAGATCGCCGGCAAGATCGCTAAAAGAAATAAGGATATTGAATGCATCAGCAGATGAGAGCTTTCCCTGCGCTCTTTTTTTATCTATTTGTAACCCTAAATCTTTAAGTTTCCTGATCTCCCCTGGTTTTTCAGGAAATTTAATGCCTCCCAGGAAATCACCAAGTTTGTGCAATTGTGATTCCAGGTATTCGGACGATCCATCAAACGGATAAAAGAAAAAGTGTGTTGGGATCCCGCTCATTGCGACCTTCTGACCGTCAACGAGCGCATTATGGCAATCACCACCTGCGACAACGATAAGAGAGTCGATTTTTATTTCTCTCTTTGAGAGCATCTCCTGCCAGATGGCAGTCCATGCGCATAATTTATTTCTCGGATATTTTTTTGATCCTGGGATAACATTATTCACATCAAAAGGCTCGCCCCCACATGCATATATGAGTTCTGGCGGGACAAGGGCTGTAATTGCGATTTTTTTTTGCACAGGCATCCAATGCATTTGGGGGTAATTTATATTTTTGGATGGGAGAACTTTTCTTATGGATTAAACAATCCAATCGTCTTCCCCAGCGTATCAATAAATTTCTTTGCCTCTTCTTCGGTATTATACATATAAAGCGAAGCCCGCACAGCCGCCTCGCATTTGTGGAAATTGAACCACGAATGCACGCAGAAAGCCCCTGAGCGCACCTCGATGTTCTCGGTCTCATCAAGAACCAGGGCAATATCATGCGCATCGCCGCCTTTTGGAAGCTCGACCGTGAATGAAATGATGCCCCCCCTCTTAGATGGCTCCTGCGGACCTATGATTTTCAATCCAGGCAAATCTTTTATTCCCTTCGTAATAATGGTATTTATCCGCTTTTCATGTTCTTCAATATTCAAAAGTCCCACGCTGCTGATATAATCCACTGCTGCGCCCGAACCTATGATACCTGCATAATTTTGAAGACCTGCCTCGAATTTTTCTGGCGGCGGCAGGAATTTTGCACTCTCATAAGTGCTATCGCTGACAGTGTCGCCTCCAACGAGAAAAGGAGCGATCTCTTCAAGCAGTTGGTGCTTCCCGTAAAGCACGCCCATGCCTGTCGGTCCTGCCATCTTGTGTACTGAAAGAGCAAATAAATCAACATCAAGCGCCTTTACATCGATAGGTTTGTGTGGGGCACTCTGGGCGCCGTCAAGCATAACGAGCGCGCCGTGGTCATGGGCGATCTTTATTATTTCCTTTGCAGGGATCGTATAACCGTCGAGGTTGGCTGTATGTACCATGCTAACAAGCCGCACGTTCTTGTTTTTATGAAATATATCTTCAAAAGCAGGCATATCGAACGTATTATCAGCATTTGAGTAAACAACCAGATGCTTTATTCCTCTTTTTTGAGCTTGCACCTGCCAAGGTATCAGGTTTGAATTATGTTCCCTGTCAGTTGTCAGGACAATATCCCCTGTCTTGAAATCCATTGAATTCGCGACAAGATTGAGTCCTTCAGTGGTGTTTCTCGTGAATATTATTTCTTCAGGACAGGCTGCGCCAAGGAATTTCTGGAATTTCTCCCTGGATTGCGTGACTTTCTCATCCACTTTCTTTGCCATCTTGTGAATTGAGCGCCCGCCGCATACTGGATATTCATTATAATATTCATCCATTGCATTGATGACCTGAATTGGCTTCAGGGTCATGCATGCGTTATCAAAATAGATGGGATATTTGCCATTCCATTTTTTCGATAGTGCGGGAAAGTCACGGCGGATTTTCTGGATATCCATTATGGTTATACTGGTTGCTAAGATGTGATATAAATTTTGGTGTGTTAATGGTATGAAAAAACAACGAACACAACGAACTCGATACGAACTCATGCCACCGCAGTTCGTTTTAGATTAAAGTCATCAGGAAAACAATAAGCTGCCCATTAAATCCTGAAAAAAGCGGTATCAACAAGTTATCATCCATCTTATCCGTTATGGTTTCGACAAAGGTAGCAGTTCCTGCCATTACAAATATCGCTATCCAGCTTTGAATAAATAGCGCCCCGATCAAAATATCTACAAGGAACTCGGCTGCACAGCCTTCAATAGCCCTGTTTTTCAGCCCGCGTATCCATGTGCGTCCGAAGGCTTTCCCGAAAATGGCCGCTGATGCATCCCCGAATGTTGTCATAAGGATTGCTGCTGAGGCGACGTCTTTTGAAAAAACAGAAACTGCAATTATGCTGCCTATAGTGAAGAAAACATGTCCGCCCAGCCTGTCAGCTTCTTTAGCCCTGAAAAGGGAATGGAACAGGGGTAATTTTTTCCCCCACTCCAGCCTGAAATACTCAAGCTCAAGCATCACGATCAAATAAATCGTAAGCAATAGAAGCACTGATTGTTTTCCGAAATAAAAATATGTAAGGACTATTATGAGAGAGGTCAGGTGTACCAGTTTTCTTTTTAGTTCATATATCAGGTCGCTTCGGTCCGTGTTTTCACATCCAGTAAAATCTTCCCATTTTCCCCTAATTATTTAACCTAAATATCAGATATATCATCCAACTCTTTCACCTATATGTAATAATCGCATGATAACATCTTTTATATTCATGAGTATCACATTAATAATTAATCAGTAATTACATGAATATTTATCTAAAATGTAAATGACTAACGAAAGAATAATTTTTGGCATAGACATCGCAAAAGGTTCGCTACATTCTAAGGAAAAACCGGGTTATGCGGTAGTGATCCTTAGAAATGGGGATATAGAGCATCATCGAATGGTAAGCTTTCATAAAATCATGCGAATGGTCTTAATGGAAAAACCAACAATGATCGCCGTGGATAATATTTACGAAATAGTTTCCGATAAGCGTGATCTCATTTCAGTTCTCCAGAGATTACCTGCAAGCACAAAACTTGTCCAGGTCACAGGAGGCGAGCAACTCCTGCCGCTTACAAAACTTGCCCGCGAGCATGGACTATCTTTTGACAGGTTTGACCCGAATGCAGAGGCTCTTGTCTGTGCCAGGCTCGCGCAGATGGATATTGGCTGTGAAGTGTCGGCGTTTGAAGACAAAACCATGATCAAGGTCAGCAGGGCACGCTCACCTGGTAGAGGTGGCTGGAGCCAGAACAGGTACAGGCGCAAAATGCACGGCTATGTGCGCCAGAAGGCAAGGGATGTCGAAGATCACCTGAATGAACAGTCAAAAACCAGTGGGTTCACTTTTTCACAGAACATAACAGAGAGATTCGGGGGATATTCAAAAGCAGAGTTCTTCGTAGATGCGCCAAGAAGCCAGCTTCACATCAGTTCCGGAAAATATGGGGATGTGCAGGTGAGCGTCAAGAGCATTGAACGTGACGCTCTTGTTTTTAAGCCGCTAAAAACAAAAAAAAGGGATTACATTATCGTTGGGATCGATCCTGGCACTACGACCGCTATCGCAGTACTGACACTTGACGGCGAATTGCGAATGCTTCACAGTTCAAGAACTATTTCGATATCGCAAGTTATTGAAATGATAGCAGAACAGGGACGACCGCTTGTGATTGCAAGCGATGTATTCCCTACACCGAATGCCGTTGAAAAGATACGCAGGGCATTTAATGCGGTATCGAGTTCTCCTTTTGAAGTACTATCCGCGCAAAGTAAGATCGAGTTTGCAACACCTTACGGATACTCGAACAATCATGAACGGGATGCTATCGCAGCAGCTGTATCATTTTTCAGGAAAAATAAGAATAAGCTGGAACAGATCCGAAAAAAAATACCTCAGGGGATGGATACAGGAGAGGTGATAGCGCAGGTCGTTCGTGGCAAATCCATGGAATCTGTGATCTGCGGTTTAACAAAGCCTGAACTAAAAGAGATGCCTACGAGCGATGTTTCTGAAAAAAGAGACGATGAAGCACTTAATTTGAAGGCATCCATCAGGAAATATGAAGAAATTATCAGTGAGATGAAGGATCAAAAGGATTTCTTTAAAAATGAACTTGCCATTAAAGAAGATAAGATCCGGGAACTTGAAGAGCTAATTAAAAAGCAGAGGTCAGAGGTTTATAAGAAACTCAAGAAAGACAAAACTATCCAGATAAAAGACATGGATATCCAGCGTTTCCAGGACAAAATATCTGAGAAGAACAAGAGAATTTCTGAATTGAATGAAAGGATCCATAAACTAAAACGTGTGAGAAGGCTTGAAATAAGCGGGCGTGTCCTGCCTGTGAAGATAATTTATTCCTTTACAAAGGACAGTATCCTAAAAACCCAGGAAACTGTGGGGATAAAAAAAGATGACATTATTTTGCTTAAGGACGCAAGCGGTGGAGGTACAGTTACCGCTAAAATGGTGGCAGATTTTGGTGTTCGCGCATTGATAGTATACAATGAGATGTCACATGCTGCTGAAGAAGAACTTTTCAACCTTGATGTGCCTGTTCTTAGAGCACAGGATGTTAAGGTCCAGTTTGACACGACAGAAGACCTTGCAGTAATAAATCCTGAGGATATTACAAATGCGATTGAATTATGGAATCGCCAAGCTGAAAAACGAAGGATGGCTGCAAAGGAAGAGTGGCTCAAGTCGCTTGTGGATGAGTATAGGAGTGAGCGGCGGCGCGAGCTGAAAGAATAATTTTTTTTATCATTATAGTAATATACTATTTTTGAAGGATAAGTTTAAGTATTTTGCAGATAAAAGTGAGTAAATATATCATTATTAATGATTTAAATAATGGTAATTATAATGATAGGAGTATCATATGCAAAATAAAAACGCTTCAAAGATGATTATAGGAATAGTTTTTGTGTTATTAGCATTGCAGGCGATTCAACCCGCAATAGCGAAAGCACCCGATATGCCAAATAACTCTTGTGCAGATTGCCATCGTAAAATGCTCTTTAGTTCAGCGGAACAGAAGCAATTTGTCGATATTCGGATAAAACATCTAGAAAGTGGTATTTCTTGTTCGATCGTTTGCCATGAAGATAAACTCAATAAATCAACAGGCAGCAATTATGCCATGTGGTCAATATCCACGCATGCCTTATTTGAGGTAACATGTGAAAAATGCCATGGAGGAGATCCGTCAAAGGTTTTAAAGCAGGAAGCGCACCAGGGCATATCAAATAAAACCATTTTACGTGCCAATACTCCCGAAATGTGCGGTAAATGCCATGAGCCAGAACTTAATGAGTTCAAGAGTTCCCAGCATTACAAGAAATTGGAGTCAAACCAGGAAGGACCAGCTCCGGCATGTATTACCTGCCACCAGGCGCACAGCGTCCGTGTCCTGTCATCATCTGAAATAGAGGATTTCTGCAGTAATTGTCATAATCGCATAACAGGAATTAATCCAGCCGTGCCCAAAAAAGCCGAGACTGTTCTAGTATCATTGAAAGAATTACAGCTTGAGATATCAAAAGCAAGAAGCTCAGTCATTTCTGCTAAAGCCATGGGTAAAGATGTAACAGCAGCTGAGAGTGACCTTGAATCTGCAAAGAAAATCCTCAAGGATTCTCCTTCGGTCTGGCACAGGTTTAACCTGACTTACTTTGACACTGAAGTCCAGAAAGGAATTGAAGATGCAAAGAATGCAGAAAAAGTAATGCCTGAAGGAACCGCTACACAAACTGCGCCTGCAAAAGTGCCAGGGTTCGGGGTTTTCATGCTGATTTCAGGTCTGATCGCGGCATATTTAATAAAGAGGCATTGAAAAATCATTATCTAAGCGTCAATAATTAAAATAAGGTGATTGAATGAATAAAAGAAAAACGATCATATTAGCAGGTTTCATGTTCTTATTGGCAATTTTTGCTGTTCCCAGCTTGGCTGCAGAAAACTCATGCCTTGATTGCCATGAAAAACTTACAGCATTCAGTGAAAAAGAAAAAGAACTTAATGAAGTAAGAGTAAAACATCTGCAAAGGGATGTTGCATGTTCGCTTGAATGCCATGCAACCATCCTAGATAAGATTGCAAAAAGCAATTATGAGCAGTGGACACAATCCAAACATGCCATGTTCAATGTAACATGCAACAATTGTCATGGCGGTGATCCTTCCTCTGATCAGAAAGATAATGCCCATATAGGAATTTCAAGATCATCAGAATCCAACAGTTCGGTGTTCTACAGGAATGTGCCGGAAACATGCGGAAAATGTCACATAAAAGAATTAAATCAATTTAAGGAATCCTTACATTATCAAAGATTAAAAGCACTTAAACAGGCTCCAACATGTGATACATGCCATGGTCCGCATGAATTCAAGATATTAAATAGCACTGAATTCGAGGATTTGTGCAGCAGTTGTCATAATTCTGAAATGAAAATTGCCCCCGACATCCCGGAAAAAGCCGTAAAAGCTATCGAGAATGCGCAATATCTGAAGACAGAGATAAGAAAAGCGGAATCTGCCATAAAACAGGCAAAACAGCAAGGAAAAGATGTCACAGTTTCACAGAAAGAACTTGATAATGCGATAGCTATTCAGGATAATCTTCCCGTATTATGGCATAGTTTTAATTTGCCGAACTTTCAAAATGTGACCGATAAAGGCGTAAATTATGCTCGTAGTTCACAGGCTGACTCTGGATCGCCACCGGAAAAACCACAAACTCCCGGATTCGGGATAATATTATCATTAACAGGATTGATTTCAATATACCTGTTAATAAGACGAAAATAAAAGAGGTGCAAATATAAATGAATAAAAAACGATTAAATCAAATCATCTTACTGATTGCATTAGTTCTCCTGGTATTTTCGCCTTCTTTGACTTTCGCAAAACAAGAATATGCTGTTAAAGAAAGCAGGAATTGTCCCTTCTGTCACACAAGAGATGGCCCTCCACAGCTTAATGAGATTGGCGTTTATTATGTGACACACAATCATTCGGTCGAAGGCTATGTCCCGACACCGAAGGCAACACCAACCCCGGAACCAACAAAAGAAATAGAGATAGGCGTTCACATGACTACATGGGATGTCGGACTGCGAGCATTGGCATTAATCCTGCTCATTCTTGCGGTTGTGTATGTAATACGGTTGTGAGGTAATCTTATGCATATAGAAAAAATTGAATACGGACATGAAAAAACTGGGCTATGGTCGCAAATTGCATTTGCATTAATTATTCTGTTGACACTTGCCGCAGTCGTAATAACCGGTAATCTTTTTTGGAAGATACTTTCCAGCGATGCCCCAACCGCATCAACAAGAACATTCATAGAAGATGTTGGAAAGCTGCTTGCATATCTCCTGTTTGATCTGGGGGCGATCATATACCTGTATGTGAAAGGATTGCTGCAAGATGAATACGTTACGACACTGGAGTGAGATCATGGAAGATAAGATTACTTTTACTATTACACGAAGAAAACTCACTGAAATTTTTATGGGATTAGTTGCATTATTCTTCGCTGGGGGAGCGACAGCATCGATATTGAAATACTTATGGCCTGCGACAGCAGCAAAAGGTGAATCAGTTGAAATAAAAATAGCAAATGCAGATGAAGTGCCCATGGGAAGTGTAAAGAAATTCATGTTCAATGGAAAAGCTTCTGTTTTGCTGCATATGCCAGCCGGATTCAGGGCTTTTGGTTCCGTTTGCACACATCTGGGATGTATCGCTTACTGGAAAGAAGATGAGAATATACTCTTCTGTCCATGCCACCTCGGCAAGTTCGATCCCAATACAGGCGCTGTAATATCAGGACCACCACCATCTCCTTTGCCGGCAATTGACATAGTCGTAAAAGATGGCGCAGTGTTTGCGCTAAAATGGAAAGATCCGAACTACGTGAAAACAATTTCGTTCTATGCAGGAGCTGCGTGAGGTAAAAACATGTATTTATTAGATAAAATATACAAAGAGCTCGATGACAGGTTCAAATTAAGGGATTTGATACCTCCGATTGTGAAGCATCCTGCGCCGGAATATGCAGTGACAAATCCACTGTATTGTCTTGGAGGAATTGCATTTTTGTGTTTCCTGATACTTGTTGGAACTGGAATATTCCTGGCTATGTACTACAAACCCACGCCACTTGAGGCTTATAAGAGCGTAGAGCATATCATGACCGCTGTTCCTATGGGAAGCCTGATAAGAAGCATCCATCACTGGGCTGCAAATACAATGATAGCTGCAGTAATGCTGCATATGATGAGGATTTATTTCATGGGCGCCTATAAGAAACCGCGTGAATTGAACTGGGTCGTTGGTGTAACATTGCTATTGATCACCACGACGTTTGGTTTCTCAGGATATTTACTGCCATGGGACCAGCTTGCATTCTGGGCAACAAAAATAGGTACAGGGATCGCAGGATCTATTCCCATTATGGGTCAATATATCTCTTTGCTCCTTGTGGGCGGAAACGACATCGGCGCAGAGACAATGACAAGATTCTTTACCTTGCATGTAATGGTCCTTCCTGCAACTACCGCAATTCTCATGATATTGCATTTTGCAATGGTCAGGATACAGGGAATCTCAGGGAGGCTGTAATATGTCATTGATCGAAATAGAAAAACATGAAGTAGAGGAAAAAGCCCCGGAACCTGTAAGGATACGCGGCCTTCCGTTTTTCCCGCATTTCCTTCTGCGTGAAGTGGTTGTGATGTGCTTCATTGCAGGCAGCCTGATATTGATGGCGTCAATTTACCCGGCAGGGCTTCAAAAACCGGCTGACCCATTCGATACCCCCACGCCAATATATCCTGAATGGTATTTCCTTTATGTATTCGGATTCCTTAAATTCTGGACATGGGATATAGGACCAATTCCTGCAAAAATGATAGGCGTTACTTTACCTATGGTATTGTGGTATGGCTTGCTTTTCCTTGTACCCTTTATTGACAGGAATCCATCAAGTGATATCAGGAAAAGAAAGGTCGCAGTGGCACTTGGAGTGATCGCACTCCTTGGAATTCTGTATTTCACATACTTCAGTATAGTCTACCATTGATGAAACTCTCAAGATCGAAATATAATAAGATAGATGCAGTATCAAAACTCACAGGACTCGTGCTGCTGGCTGTGAGCATTGATAATGTGGCAAAGGGCAATTATTATTTTGCCCTCTTTCTTTTCGGGCTTGGAGGAATAATCGGGATCATGCCGATATTTATCAAAGTTGAGACTTAACCTTAAGAAGCTCAGTTAATTTTTTTTTATTAACTTTATAAGTTGAGATGATCTCGCCGTCCATTTCAATAACAGGTATAAGATATTTATATTTTTCAAAGACAATTTTGTCTTTTTCGATATCCACTTCTTTGATTGAGAACTTAAAATCACATCGCAGCGTTTCGAGTTCCTCTTTAGCGATGTCACATAAATGACATTCTTTTTTAGAATATATCGTTACTGTTGCCATTACTAGTTAATTTTCTTTAATAAGAATTCCTTGTCTTTCGAGGCGATGCTGAAACATTCTTTAGCCTCAGCAATAGATGGAATGTAAAATTCATCAGGATATCTTATTTCCACAGCATAAAATGATAGATTTCCAACATCTATCTCTTTAAAATCCGGATCTATTTCCAAACACTTTTCTAAAAGAAACTCAAGATTATGAGTTTTTCCGAAATCGATATTCTTTGAGGCCAGATACGCTTTTAATAGTTTTTCTACAGCTTGCTGACAGTGAAAACATATAGCATCAGTTACAATTTCATCTGCAGGCTGCCTGAGTTCATGCTCTGCTACCTTCAAATCGTTAACTGCTTTTATGATCCACTTTTCAATGTAATCATCAATCATAAAGCAAAGCCCTCTTTCAATGCATTGCGTACTATACTTCCCGGCTTATCCTTTAGAATATTGACTTCATTTTCGGATTTTATTATTACATCGACATCTAAACCTGAGCGCGCTAAATATTGTCTGATATTTTTAGAAATACTCATTTTTTTATTTATTTCAAATGATTTTTCCGTTATTATGAGAACATCGTAATCACTCAATGGAGTGAAATCCTGCCTAGCTCTTGAACCAAAAAGAACGATTTTCTGGGCTGATGCTCCAACCTCTTTAAATATTTTATTTACCTGTTTTTTTATTATATTAGCTTCTGAACTTATTTTATTTATCATCTTCAAATCCAGTTAGGTTAATAAATTTGAATTACAACAATTACAATCCTTAATGTTTTTAAAGTATATACGACTTCTTATAATTAAATCCATTATTATTAATTTTCGTTTTGGTGCTCAAGCACTTCATCCATGCTGCCGCTCATGAAACCCATGAGGTCAAGCGTAATATATGAAAAGCCAAGTTCCTTAAACTTTGCTATGACCCCTTCCCGTATTTCCATAAAATGCGTCATTTCATCTGGCATGATCTCAATACGGGCTATACCGGAATGATCGCGCACGCGAACAACCATGAATCCATGTATGTGAAGATATTTCTCTGCCTCGCCCACCCGCGCTAAAGCATCAGCGGTTATTGTTTGACCATATGGGAAACGAGAAGACAGGCATGCCATGGAAGGCTTATCTGCGACCGATAAACCAAGTTTTCGAGCCATCTCGCGGATTTCTTCCTTTGTAACCTTGAATTCAACATAGGGATTATAGACTTCTTCTTCAATTACTGCCCTGTGGCCAGGCCTGTGGCCCTCCAGATCAGAAATATTTGTTCCTTCGATGATGCTTTTCACATCATGTTCTGCGGCGAATTTTTTCAGCTCACGTATAAGCCCTTTTTTACAATAATAACACCTGTCCACAGGATTATTAGCAAAACCGGGTTCACCAAGTTCATCGTATTGGATGATCTTGTGCGTGATCCCGATCTCTTTTGCAACAGATTTTGCGTTTTCAAGCTCCCCTGGAGAAAGTGTCTGTGAATCCGCAGTGACAGCGATCGCCTGGTCTGCGAGAGCCCTATGTGAAAGGGCAGCAAGAACAGAACTATCCACTCCTCCTGAAAAAGCAATAAGGACACTTCCTCTTTTTGCGATTGCATTTTCGATCGATCGCATCTTCTCATTAATGGACATGATACTTCACACTAATTGCTAATTATGTAAGTGTTTCCATTAATTTTTATGCTTCATGAATATTAAAAGTTGCTTGACAATATTTTCCACTGGAAATAAAGGGGTTAAAATATTAATATAAAAGCGAAAAGAATAAGTATCAAGATATTTCAAGTCCGCCAACTCTTATCCCTTCTTCCACAATTTCCCCAACGACCTTGCCCCCCATCATTCCTGCCGCTTTATTTGCAAACTTTTTCGGGAGAACAACAACAAAACCCATGCCCATATTGAAGGTCTTGTACATCTCAAGCTCTTCTACTTCTCCTTCCTCCTGCAAGAACCGAAAGATTGGCTGGGGCTCTAACGGATCGCTGATATCAAACCCTAATTTTGTGACGCGGTGAAGTTTCATGAGTCCGCTGCCAGTTATATGGGCAAGGCCATGAATGTCGAACTCCTTTGCAGCATCCAGTATTTCCATATATATCCTTGTGGGAATGAGCAATTCATCCCCTATCGTTGTTTCTTCATTATAAGGAAAAGGATCGCTGTATGAATAGCCTGAATCTTTTATGATCCTTCGGACAAGAGAATATCCATTGCTGTGAACGCCGTCAGAAGGAATTCCCACGATGGTATCCCCGACCTCTATTCTCTCACCTGTGATGATCTTATCTTTTTTCACCATTCCAAGACATGTTCCCGCAAGATCGAAGCCATTGATTATGTCCGGAAGGGTCGCGGTCTCTCCTCCAACGATGGTCATTTTGGAGATTTCTGCACCTTTTGCAAGTCCTTCCCCAATTTGTCTCATGATCTCATTGTCAGGTTCATGTATGGCGATATAATCCACAAATGCAAGAGGCTCTATCCCCATAGCGAGCAGGTCGTTCACGTTCATGGCTATGCAGTCAATCCCTATGGTATTCCATCTTTTCATCTCGTTTGCGATCAGTACCTTTGAACCCACACCGTCTGTAGTAAGTGCAAGAGCATGTTCACCAAAGTCGATCAGGCCGGCATAGTGTCCCACATCTGTTATAGGGGCGCCGATACCTTTGCGCTTAAAAGTAAGCTGTTTTGCCAGGGCTGCTATCGCTATGTTCTCTCTTTCGATGTCCACGCCTGCTTTTGCATAAGTTAACGCCATATTCAAGAAATTCATTATTTCTACAGATAACCCAGCGCATCTTCGATCCTGCCGATTTCAGGACCGGTGGTATCAAGGCCTACAACATAGCCTTTGCTATTGCCAAGTATCCCTGAACCCACGAGCGGAGAACCGAAATTGACTGTGCCGATATCGACGGGCAGTTTGAAATGCTCTTCGACCAATGCGATTTCTGCAGGGCTTGATTTGGGGTGTACGAGTACGCCCTTATTCGAAGCAATACCTGCCATTCCGACGGTCTTTAAGCCGCCCAGTGTACCACGTTTGACTTCTACACCCAGGGTTTTTTCAATCATCTTGATTGTTTTAGTTGAAAAATCGGGATTAACAAGGGCACTGGTGTCATTGGCAAGGATGAGATTTCCCGCAGCATTCAATTGTTCTGTTAATCTTGCCGCTTTTATGTGTTTCCTGATCGCACGGATCTCTTTATCAAGAATAAAACCTGCGACGATCACGCCATTGTTGTTGCTGCACATAAGTGAACCTATAACTGAACTTCCGCTCACGGAAGTACGACAGGCTACAACACCAAGTGATTCTTCCAGATCTTTTACTGTTTCGGGAGATGCATCCTGCGGAACAAATACAAGTTCATCGTTGCATGATGCAAAAACCCCAAGTACGGGGCTTCCTAAAATATTCAACTTTCGTTTCAATTCTGCCCCTAAAAAAAAATTATTCCTGGGCGAGTTCTGCCTGAACGCCGCCAGCCTCGAACTTTACAGCTCTTACTCTAAGTTTTAATGGCGGTTTCATGGAGCCTCTTTCCCAGAGTTTCTCATTTATGGTCTTATCGATTTTGACCTCTTCAATGTCTGTTTTCAGGTGTTTTCCGAGATATGCCCGGACTTTCCTAACTGCGCTTTCCGCTCTCTTCCAGCGCGGAACTTTCCGTGCATCAGAAAGGGGAATAGTATAAATTCTTTCAATATCTGCCATAATAATCACTTTAAACTTTAAGCGTGCTTCTTCTCCAGTTGCGTCTCTTTGGATGGGTCATTACATTTCTTTTTGTCTTCACGATAACCCATGCGGGGAGGCGCTGATTCTGGTTCTGGTGTTTTGCCAGTCGTTTCTTCTTTGCTTTTGTCCTTTGAGTCATAAGAATTCACCAAATAAACTTGAATTGGAATGTCCTCTAGGTATGGATTCATTGATAAAGCTTTTGGATAGATTTTTATACCCTCCTGCCATTAAAACCTACTCAGGGTGATCATAATGGAAAAGTCCTCAAATAAGTCCTCAAAGATATCGGGTTTTTATAAGCTAAGTCCCGAAGAAAGGCTCAAGATCGTAACCGAATACTCAGGTCTCACGGAAGAAGAAGCAGCAAGTGTCAGTGCTACAGGCGCTCTCTCACTTGAGGCGGCAGACCGGATGGTAGAAAACCTTATCGGAATTATGGAAGTACCCATGGGCGTGGCTGTCAATTTCCTGATAAACGGCAGGGATTATCTAATTCCCATGGCGATCGAAGAGCCATCAGTTATAGCTGCTGCCAGCAACGCTGCAAAGATGGCGCGTGTTGGCGGGGGCTTTACCACGAGCAGCACTGGCCCGGTGATGATAGGACAGATACAGGCGGTGGGGATAGCCGACCCCAATGGTGCAAGATTAAACATCCTTGAGAAAAAAGAGGAATTGATAAGACGGGCTAACGAAGTTGACCCGATACTTGTAAAATTCGGTGGCGGTGTAAAGGATGTGGAAGTCAGGGTAATAGACACGCCCGGAGGAAAAATGGTCATAACCCATCTCATAGTGGATTGCAGGGATGCCATGGGCGCAAATGCCGTTAATACGATGGCTGAAACTGTAGCGCCTTATATTGGGGAACTGACCGGCGGGCGTGTATATCTTCGTATCATCTCAAATTTTGCGGATAAACGCCTTATGAGAGCTAAAGCGGTTTTCACAAAAGAAACAATAGGAGGAGAAGAGGTTGTGGACGGCATCCTTGCAGCATATCATTTTGCAGCAGGTGACCCGTACAGGGCAGCCACCCATAATAAAGGCATAATGAATGGTGTGAGTGCTGCTGTGCTTGCAACAGGCAATGATACAAGAGCAATAGAAGCCGGAGCGCATGTTTATGCCTCGCGAAGCGGAGTTTACCGTCCTTTGTCATCGTACGAGAAAAACGTAAATGGCGACCTTGTGGCAACAATAGAGATGCCAATGGCCGTGGGTCTAGTGGGCGGGGCTACGAAAACGAACCCGATAGCCCGCGCTGCTGTAAAGATCCTTGGCGTAAAGACTGCCACCGAGATGGGAGAAGTATTCGCAGCGCTGGGATTAGCCCAGAATTTTGCAGCCATGAGGGCTCTTGCCACTGAAGGTATCCAGAGAGGTCACATGGAACTCCATTCAAGGAATGTAGCGATACAGGCAGGAGCTACCGGTGATATGGTTGATAAAATTGCTCAGATGATGGTCAGGGAAAAGAAAGTCAGAGCGGACAGGGCTAAAGAGCTTCTGGATGAGATGATCGTTAAAAAATAATAAAAAATAATAATAAAATCCGGCAATAAATATTGCCGGACTTATGCCTTCGTTAACCCTTTTGTTATTAAAATTACAGGTTAAGCCATTTTTACATTATCTGGTCGATTATTGAGCCCCTGCTGCTCCGGGTGTTGTTTCTGGTTGAAGCATTTGCCACTTTTATCTTCTGTTCCACAGGAGAATTGTTGCCCATCGACATGCTTTCAGCTCTTGGACCCATTATCTGTGCCGAGTGAATACCGGTCATGATCGCCATGCAGCGTACCTTGCCCTCGTATTCTTTCTTTACTCTTGCGCCCCAGATAACGTTCGCGTGGGAGTCAAGCTCGTATGTCAAGGAGGAAGCGATCTGTTCTGCCTCAGAGAGGGACATATCCGTTCCGCCAGTGATATGGAGCAAGCAGCCTGTTGCACCCTTAGTGTCTACATCCAGAAGCGGGTGATTCAATGCCGCTCTAACGACTTCTTTTGCCTTGTCCTGTCCTTTTGCTTCACCGACAAGCATTACTGCAAGTCCTCCGCCCTTCATTATTGCCCTGACATCTGCATAGTCAAGGTTGATCAATGATGGCTGGGTTATTGTTTCTGTTATGCCTTTTACGGTCTCAGATATCAACTGGTCCATTACCGAGAATGCCTGGTCGATAGGTAGATTCGGGACATAATCGAGCAGCCTGTTGTTATCAAGAACTATTACGGTATCTGCTGCTTTTCTCAGTTCGTCTAGACCTTCCTCTGCCTTGAACATCCTTGAGCGTTCTACCTTGAATGGGCTTGTAACCATTCCGATAACGATCGCGCCCTGGTCTTTTGCGACCTGTGCGACTACCGGTGCAACGCCTGTTCCTGTTCCGCCGCCCATGCCTGCTGTTACGAATACAAGGTTTGCGTCCTTAAGAACGTCTTCAAGTGTTCCCCTTGCCAGTTCAGCGGCTCTTCTTCCAACTTCCGGGAAACCGCCTGCGCCCAGTCCTCTGGTTATTGATTTGCCGATCAATATCTTCTTGTCAGCCTGGGTGATATCCAGGTGGATCTTGTCTGTGTTTATTGCGATAGTGTCAGCGCCTGAGACTCCAATGTTATAAAGACGGTTCACAGTATTATTGCCGCCTCCGCCACATCCGACTACTACGATCTTTGGTGTTCCGAATTCTTCTATCTCTTCAGACGAGCCACATGCCGCCTGCTTGAAAAGCTGTTCCTTTTCCTTGAATTTCAATGCGTCTTGTACAAATGATTCCATCATATTCATCCCCTCAGATGATTTTGTTGTAATTACTTCTATTGTTCCTCTTTTAATCGCAAGAATGTTTCAACATTCTTTGATTGTTCCTGTGCTTTATCGAATAATTTCATCCTGCCAACCAATTTTTCGCTTCGTAGATCGATCAAATCCCTGATAGCCGTCCTGATTGCTTCACTTGCGGACGGAAATTCGCCATATTGAACGAACATGTCGATCATTTTTAATTGCTGTTCCGGGAGCCTTAGTGTTACTCTTTGCATATTGGTATCTCCCTGTGGGAGGTTGATGTACCCGGGATTTTTCGTTTTTTTTAGACGGGGTCATCAATTTTGCCTACGATCGTACGCCTATTGTGCGACGATTGTATGCCGCTTGTCTGACACAATGTCTGACGCTAAGCTATATAAAACTATCGCTACGGTAAGTTTATGTATTATAATAAGTATTAAGGCAGCTTGAATCAAATTTTATGGTTCAAATTTAACCGTAGCAGGCAATGCCTGCGGCGTATGAATTGAAGCAATTCGAACGCAACGCTCCATAACCGGGTTTGCGTGAGTCGGACCTTAAATGGTCTTACGGAGGAAAAGAATGAAAAATAATTACAAGACAAATCCAAGACTGTTAGACCTGATATCAGGTCTAAAAGAGCAATCCAGGGAGAAACAAGTTCCCCTCTGGAGAGATATTGCGAGAAGGCTTGAGCGCCCGACTCGAATTACACCTGAAGTTAATATCAGCCGGATCAACAGGTATACAAAAGACAAAGACCTGATCCTTGTGCCGGGAAAAGTATTGGGAGCAGGTGAATTGAATCATACGTTGACCGTTGCTGCTTTGAATTTTAGCGAAGGGGCAAGGAACAAGATAATAGAAGCCGGAGGTTCATGCCTCTCTATCAAAGAATTGATGGACAGGAATCCGGATGGCTCCAGAGTAAGGATAATAGGGTGATAATATGATAGTAATAGATGCAAGTAATCTTATTCTGGGAAGAATGGCAAGCATTGTAGCTGGACGAATATTGAATGGCGAACAGATCAATATCATCAATGCTGAAAAAGCAATAATCTCAGGCAGGAAGGATACAACATTCCATAGATATAAGGCTTATGTAGATAGGGGTTCACGTGAATTCGGCCCTCGTTTTCCAAGACGTCCTGACCAGATAATCGCAAGGACTATAAGAGGTATGATCCCACACACAAAAATGACAGGTAGAGAAGCTTATAATCGGTTAAGAGTTTATATTGGCGTTCCTCCTGAACTGAGTAAAGAGCAAGCAGGCACAATAAATGAAGCAAGTATTATGCGTCTTAGTACTGCTAATTATACCGTGCTTGGTGATTTGAGTACGAGATTAGGGTCAAAATATTAGGTGTTATAAATGAAAATCGTTAATTCATCCGGAAAAAGAAAAACCGCGATCGCCAGGGCAACCATACGGGAAGGAAAAGGTCGCATAAGAATAAATAAGAAACCTATAGAGATCCTTGAACCTGAACTTATCAGGTTAAAGATGTCTGAACCTCTTGATTTTGCAGGTAATGTCGTTCCATCTATTGATATAGATGTGAATGTACATGGCGGCGGCATCTTCGGGCAGGCGGGCGCTGTTCGCACCGCTATTGCAAGAGGCATTGTAGAATGGACAAATGACATGGCCCTAAGGGATGCCATGGCAACGTATGATCGAAGTTTACTTGTGAATGACACTCGTTATAAACTGCCAAAGAAATTCGGTGGGCGTGGTGCCAGAAAGAGAAGACAGAAATCATACAGGTGAAACATGATACCGGTACGATGCTTTTCATGCGGTAAAGTCGTCTCCAGCGTATGGGATGAATATAAGAAACGAACCCAGACCGAGGACGCAGGTAAAGTCCTTGACGATCTGGGGATTGAACGATACTGCTGCAGGCGAATGCTGCTCACACACGTAGAGCTGGTGGACCTGCTGGCACCGTACCAGTAGGAGGGGTTGTAGGGTAGCCTGGTCCATCCTATAGCGTTCGGGACGCTGTGACCTGAGTTCAAATCTCAGCAACCCCATATCTCTCAGGACACGGCTATGGAATAGAACATGAACCACTCCCAGAGGGACTCTGGGAAACATTATGTGAAAAAAATTGTATTCATTGAAATTTCAGGTACAAAAGTTGTTTTTGAGGTGATTTAGTGAGTGAACTCAAATTAACGCGATATGAGCGCGCGAGAATTATCGGTGCAAGAGCTCTTCAGATTTCTCTGGGGGCGCCGGTTTTGTTAGATATTGACAGAGGAGAACCCATAGATCTAGCTATGGAAGAATTAAGACTGGGAGTAATCCCTATCACAGTGAAAAGGATAACGAAAACATTGAAAAACGTTTCATAAGGTGTGAATTAAATGGAAGATATTATTGATATAAAACAGGATGTAAAGCAGGATACTGGTTATGAATCGATCATCCCGCAGGATGAATATCTCACTGCAGGCATACATATCGGTACACAGCAAAAAACAAAAGAAATGATGCGCTTTGTATATCGCGTCAGGACTGATGGACTGTATGTGCTGGATATACAGGCAACAGACCAGAGAATAAGGCTTGCAGCAAAATTGCTTGCAAAATATGATCCGCAGAAAATACTTGTAGTATCTGCAAGGCAGTATGGTCATTATCCTTCCGGGATGTTCGCAAAGGTAATAGGCGCAAGAGCAGAAACGGGCAGGTTCATACCCGGCACGATGACAAATCCGAAATTACATAAATTCATCGAACCCGATATACTTGTTGTAACAGATCCATCAGGAGATATGCAGGCGGTAAATGAAGCAGTGAATGTGGGAATACCAGTCATTGGTCTTTGTGATACCAACAATTCATTAACGAATGTTGATCTCGTAATCCCCACCAACAACAAAGGAAGAAAAGCACTTGCTTTGATATACTGGCTTCTTGCAAAGAAGACCCTTGAGGAAAGAGGGGATACAATAACACATACAGTAGCGGATTTCGAGGCTGAACTTTAAAATACCATGAGAGCTCCGGCAGTTTCGGGGCAATTCTACCCGCGAAGTAAAAACGATCTGGAACGGCAGATCAGCAGATGCTTTGAAAAAGTGCCATCTGTTGAAAAACCGGTTCTAGGGGCCGTTGTTCCTCACGCGGGTTATATTTATTCCGGAAATATCGCAGCATATGTTTATTCTGTGCTGCCCAAAGCAGATACTTTTGTATTATTGGGGCCAAATCATACGGGACAAGGCTCTCCAGTATCGGTTTCAAGCGAAAAATGGAGCACGCCCCTTGGCGTAGTAAGCTCTGATCTTGAATTCATAAAAGCTCTTCCTAAAAGGATCATCGATATGGATGAAAGCGCTCACCAGCACGAGCATTCCATTGAAGTACAGCTTCCTTTTCTCCAGCACCGGTTCAGTGATTTTAAGATCATTTCGATCTGCATGATGATGCAGGATGAGGAAACAGCGATCGATGTGGGAATGGAAATTGCCGAGACAGTGCGCAAAATGAATAAAAAAGTAGTGATAATAGCATCAAGTGATTTCTCCCATTATAAACCGGAAAAAGTGGCTCGTGAAGATGACGCTTATTTCATACGTTCGATCCTTGAAATGGATATTCCGGGTTTTTACCGCAAATTGTATGAACGTGAAGCCTCCGTATGCGGATATGGTCCAATCTCTGCGATGCTTGCTGCTACTAAGGCGCTTGGTGCAAAAAAAGCGAGTTTGCTAAAATACAGTACGAGCGGCGATGTTACAGGGGATCTTTCTGCTGTTGTAGGATATGCGGGGATCGTTGTGGAATAATATTATCGGTCGGCAAAATCGCTTACAAATGGTAGTAAGATCATCTTTTCCCGAATATGGCGCTTCCTATACGGATCATGTTGCTGCCTTCTTCAATGGCGATAGTATAGTCGCTGCTCATTCCCATTGAAAGGGTTTGAAAATTATGGTTTCTGTTTTGCAGTTTATCGTAAAATGTTTTTAGTGAACGAAATTCATTTCGTACTTGTTCCAGATTGTCGGTATTGGTTGCCATCCCCATTAAACCGATTATTCTAATATTTTGTAATTTTTTGAATGCTTCCGATAAGAGCAATTCTTCTGCTTCTTTTTGTTCCATTCCGAATTTAGTTTCTTCTTTGGCGATGTAGATTTGCAGGAGGCAATCGATCACCCTGTTGTTCTTCAAACCCTGTTTATTTATTTCTTGTAATAATTTTAAACTGTCTACAGAATGGATCAGTTTTACAAATGATGCGATGTATTTTACTTTATTGGTTTGTAAATGACCGATAAGATGCCATTCAATATCTTTAGGTAAAGCCTCATATTTTTCTCGCATCTCGTTGACCTTGTTCTCACCGAAAATTTTGTGCCCTGCATCGTAAACCTGCATGATCATTTCGGGTGGATAGGTCTTGGTCACGACAATGAACGTAACTTCCTTTGGAAGAGCTCTTTTGATCGCTTGAATATTGTCTTGCATTTTGTATCTAACTCAGGATGCCTTTCAAATATTTCCACTCGCTAAACGTCGCGGCCTGCCCGACATACCTGTCTTTCTCATCCACAATATTCCAGACCGTTCCCCGTTCTATCAAAAAGCGCCGACCGCTGCCCGAAATGCGCACTCCGCTATATGTGTCGATAAAACCATTTTGCCTCACCTGCTCAAGAAGACGATCCCGATCCTCGCGGTTGAGGGGTTCTGCCGTGAGCCGGGATGGCATTTTTGTGAATTTTTCCCATGTTAACTCCCACAGGTCAAGCGCTGCCTTGTTGCCGTAGTTCAGGATCGGGTCAGCCTGCGTTCCATGAGAAAGAACAACGAACGGCTGGTCAAACAGCGCTTTAGCACGCTCATTAGGCGAAGATGCGGGCGGGATAAGTTCGCGTCCTGTCCATCGCAGGTAGCTTTTCAATAAGTAACCTATATGCTTGATAAGGAGCGGGTCATCAACTGGCGAAGACATAAATTCGAATTATCCTGACCGGGCATAAATCTGCTGCCTTTTTCACCATTTCCGTGTGCTTTCCCGATATTTCCCCTTCACCGGGGTTATTTTCGATCCTGTATTTGGGACAAACCTGGCTGTAGGTATCTTTCGGGTTTTGTTCAAAGAATTCTGGACAGGTATTCCAGCAATTCCTGCAATTGATGCAACCCTTGCGGTCTATACTTACTTTCAGTTTTCTAGTCATGATTGGAGTATGTATTACATGTCGCATTGATCATAAAAACGCAACGTTGGCAGGAATTCTGAATCTATGCTTCGGCTGCTATTCGAAATACAGTTTCCTGATGAGCAAGGATTTTTTTAGCATGGATTTTATCAATTATCTTTTCGATATGCTCATCAGCTTCTGCTGTCAGATATTCAGCACCACATATAGAACAAATTTTTGCATCAATATTTTCGATTGTGATCAGCCCATTTTCTGTATCTGTTATAAATTTAGTTTTGCTTCGTTCCATTTTACCGCCGCATTCAGGGCATTTTTTTAATCTTGGCATATGTCTATAGTTAGATGTTTTTCCATAAATAAGATAGCTTGGAAGTGGTTTATCATCAGTATATTCTTCAATTATTATCCCATTTTGGATGGCTTCTTTGACTTCATTTATTTTTATATCAGTTCTATCATTCTTTTTCTCGTATGTAATTTAATGTCATAATACCATTTTTGATCAAATTTTTTATATGGTTAAGCATTTCAGTCCATCTTGTTTATTTTATCTATTCCAATTATATTTTATGAATTTTCAATTTTTCTCTGCAATTGATACAACCCTTGCAGTCTATATTCCGCTCATAACTCTTTGGATATGAAAACCACACGAAATCTCCTTCTAAGGACTGAACGATTTCACAAACCTTCCATCCTTAATTATCGTTATTTTCCCTCCGCTCTGTGATACCACAATACCAACAGATTTAGTAGCCATTGTCATAGCTGCCATAGAAGAATGTCTGGTTCCATGTCCTCTGGGAATGTTTACATTGGTAGCATCTGCTGTAAGTTGTCTGCATCCGGCTTCCACCACACCATCATCACTTATCACGAACGCACCATCATTTTGAGCGAATTCCTTTATAGTACCATTTAATTCCGGATCTGTGATCATTCTCTCGGATGGCTGAACGCCGCCCAATGGATTCGTAACCAGTTGACGTGATCTTGCAAGCACGTTCTTTGAATCGCCTATCACGAAAGAAGTGCCTACTGGTTGCCCTTCTCTTCCTTCTCTTGCGATCTCCCAGGCGATCTTGAAAGTGGATTCCAGTACTGGAGGTTTGATGTCTGTTCCAGCTATTATTTTTTCGATCTCATCAGAGAGGTTGACATTGATTTTTTCTTTTTCAACTTTTTCTGTGATTGGCATACCAACGAGGTATCTCTTCCCCGCTTCTATCAATTCCTCGAAAATTTCCACTTCCTCTGTATTGGATAGTTCCCTTATCGCTTTAGGATACCAGGAACTGAGGACAGATTTACTCTCACTTATCGCGCTCTCGAAATCTTTCAAAAATATTTCTCGCCTGGGCTTCCCCTTTATCTTCTCTCTCAAAGGTATTTTTGCAGCTTTATCACAGATATCCACTACCTCGGCACTTGCATAGCCCTCTGTCATTTCAGCTAATTTCGAAGCATCCACATTGCAGGGTCTGCCTTTCAGGCTCAACTCGAATATCTTCTTCCTGGCAGAAAGATCAGGATTCGGGATGAACACTGTAGTATCGAATCGCCCCGGTCTTCTCAATGCGATGTCCACATCCCATGGTCTGTTTGTGGCTCCCAGCACCAAAAAACGCTTCTCACTGCCTTTTGCTTCAATGCCGTCCATCTGGGAAAGAAGCTCATTCACAAGGCTGCGCTCATGCCCTTCCATAGAACCTGAGCGCTCACCTGCTAAAGCATCTATTTCATCGAAGAAAAGGATTGCTTTTTCATAGCTTCTGGCGAGATTGAAAATCTCTTTTATCTTTTTTTCGCTTTCCCCAACGAATTTATCCTTGATATCGCTGATCTTCAGGTTGATGAAAACAGCGTCACATTCTGCGGCTGCGGCTGCAGCAAGCATTGTTTTTCCGCATCCAGGAGGACCGTAGAGAAGGATCCCGCCTCCCGGTCTTACTTTGTACCATCTGTAATCATCGGCGTTTTTGAAAGGATATACAATGGCTTCTTTGATGTTTTCCTTTACCTTTTCCAGACCTGCGATGTCATTGAAACTTATTTTTGGTTTTTCTACCATCACAAGGTTTTTTGCCCGGTTTACATCAGTTTCCTTTTCTGTATCCTTTTCTTTTGGCATCCCGGCTTCAATTTCATCTTTTGGAATTGCACCTTCGGTATAGATTTTTATATTTCCGTTTTTTAAGCCCTCTGCTATTTCTTTAAATTTTGAAGCCTTTTCATTGAACTCTTTCTTGTTTTGCGGTTTGAGTTGTGCAAGACGCTCTGCAAACTGAGCACATTTTAAATATTCTACTCTGGCTTTAGCTGTATCACTTTCATTGTAATATTTTTTGGCTAATTTATGGGCTCTTGTAAATGAGCTCTTGACCTCATCTATCAGGTCCATGTTAGCTATACCGTAAGCTCGTCCATCTTTTCATTTGCAGCTTTCTTCTTATCCCATTTCTTAAAGACGTCATCGGCTTCGGTCACATCGGATTTTGACCAGATATCCATGAGTTCAATTGTTTCTTTATCATCCTTAACATCTCCAATTATGCCAATATCACTCCCGGTGGTATTGAGTATCTCCTGGATATTGCCACTCATCATCTGGTCTTTCAGATTGACTTTTGTCAGGAACTCATCAAGCTTGGTTTTAGGCATCTTTGCGAGTTTGGGAATCAGTCCCTGGCTTTCCAGCATCTTTTTGTTATCATTGATAAAGATCATGTTATCCACTAATCGGATATTATCGCTTATTTTCTTGAGATGTATGTTATCCAGCTTTATCTTCTGATCAAGCTGCAAGACCTGTCTTGCGATCGCCCGTCTTTCACCCTCACTGGCATTGAAGCCCTTATCGAAGAGCTCTTTTTTCTGCGAACTGAGACGCTCTACTTCTGCAAGCTTCAATTTTTCCTGTCGTTCCTGCTGAATTCTCTCAGCAGAAAGTTCATCTTTCTTCAGCTTTTCAAAGGGATTTCCCCTTATTCTGTCTAAGATTCCCATATTTTTTCCTCCTGTTTGTTTTGTATCACCGGTTCTGGTGAGCGTAAGTATTTCATCTTTTTGTAATGATCAGACTTAATATTGTCCTACTTTCTCAATGTACTTTTTGATATATAAATATTTCTCCTTTTTGGAGGGTAAAATATACAGCCAAGTTTCAATGTGTGTTATTTTAAAATTGTTAAATTTCATGTTTTCGATTTTTTAGATCAGCCTTCTCAATCCATTCATCCCCCTCATCACATATCTCATCTCTTAATCATACCCAATACTTCCATCAGTTCCGTTGTCTTCCAGACTCTTGTGACATCCTGTTTCCCAAAATGAGCATCCTCCGTCCAGATTCCGTCATTCGGACTGCAAAATGAAATGGCCAGAAATACGGCATCATCGGGATCGATATTCTTCATTATTTCCATTGCGCGTTCATAACAGGGTTTGATATCTTCCGATGGAACAATAATAATATTCTCAAATATTGATTGAAATAAAATATCAAAATCATCTTCAGGTAACTTGCTTTTTTTAAGAAGTTCTTTCTTATGATTTGAAAATTCAATCAAAATATAGTCCGGGGCTATGAATTCCAGCGATGGATGAACCAAAATTTGTCTTGCTATTGAATTCCTTATCAAAGCAGCAAATAATCTGTTGGCATCCAGCACCAGCCTCATCATGAAACCTCTTTCTCATAATGTTTTCTAAGTGACTTTTTAATTATTTTGTCCATTTCCATGGCATCATTTTCTGTGAATTCACTTTTTTCCGCGATTTTATCCAGCGATTTTAGCTTTATTGCCTGTCCTATCATTGCCTTGAAAGCTATTTCACTCCATTTTATTTCTTTGTGTGATTTCATTATATCGTATAAGTCATGCGGTATAGCTAACGTCATTGTCGGCATTTTATCACCCACGCATTGTATTTATATATTCAGGTTTTAATAACTTTTCCGTTCTGTTGGTTGATCTTCTACTGGAATAAACATCTTTTATTTGCTCCTCATATAGTTTTTTTGTTTGCATCTTGAGCCTCCTTTATAAATATTTTCTTTTTCATTTCTAAATCACACCCTTAAAACTTCATTTATCCATACGTCTATGAGATTGCTGCATAGTTTTTTAGCTTTCTGTGCAGATTCATCAGTTTCACCCATAATGCTTACATTTTCCAGATTGTCTCTTACTATGCCAATCAGATGCTCCCCGACTTTCGCACTCTCCAGAGCATTCTTAAGCAGATTCAGCTTATCTATTAAATCTCCATAATTACCACTGGCGCAGCATCGATCTATTTCTTGAACAATTTTGAAGGCGTTAAGCAGCTTCAGAGCTGTGTCCTTGCTGTAAGTATTTGAGAGAATAGTCTGTGCATATCTTTGTGCTTCTTCAGGATTCGATTTTATAGCCACTCTTAAGTTGGCAGCGTCACACGAGAATTTGAAATGTTTTTCTTTTATTGGAATTTCACAATCAGAAGTTGATACTTTTCCTTTTATTGAATAAGATACACCACAAGCATCTGAACCGAGTTTGAAATAAATTCTTTTCGAACCTTTCCTTGGAATGTCAATTGCAAGATGATGCGATACCCCCAAAATCCAGTTTACAAGCCATGGTTTTGAAAGAGATTTTGTCACATTAAATACATGTTCGGCTCCTTCTACTCTGGCGTCTAAAATTTTTAATGTGGGGGGTGTTTCTAATTCAATTCCCCACTCTTCTATTGGCTTATCGGAATTATTGTTTATGCATATTATGAACCAGTACATTGAAGGGTCGTTCCTATCTATCCAGTCCTTTACATTTACGAGTGGTCTTTGAGATGAAATGATAAAATCTCGCCTTACGGGTTCGTAAATTGTTCTTTCGAGAGTGATGTAAGAATATGATGATTCTGACTCTTGTATTTTTGGCTTTGGTTCTGGAAATGGTGTTACTGGAACAGGTTTTTTGCTTTTTCCTTTGAAATCAGCCTCCCCAATTTCTACTTTTTCGGCAGATTTAATATCCGGATTTTTCGTTCCTATATCCAGAAGAGCATTTGAAGTATTAGTTATTTTCTGGCTGCAAGCATGTACGAGGCTGTTAAGTTCATTAGCAAGATTTGAGAGTTTATATGTAGTTGATTCATCTCTTACTTCTTCAAGGAAATTCCTTGCCTGTTTATAACTCTCTTTTGCATCATAGTATTTATTGCTCTTATAAAGCCTGTCTGCATTGCGTATTTTTTCCTTTCCCTGCTCAAACTTTGACTTGATTAGCCCCTCTCTTCCCAGTTCAATCATATCTTCAAGCTCTTTTTTCCTTGAAATCTGGAGTTTATTTAAATATTCAAGGGATGATGAAAAAGCTTGGCCGGCTTTTCCGAACTCATTTCTCTGATAAATCTCCTCTGCCTCCCGAAGCATTGCTTCTCCTTTACTCAGAAGTGATGATTCGATGCTTTTATCTATGCTTTTGAGTGACTCTTCGAGTTTTGCTTTATCGTCTGCAAAATTTCTGTTTTGTGCAAGATACAGAGCATCAGTAAATGCTTTCTTTGCATTTTCATAATCATTTTTCGAGTCATCAAATTTTCCATCTTTATAAAGTCTATTCGCTTCCGATGCGGCTTTGTTTCCGCTGTCAATAAGAACATGCATGGCTCTGTTATCGATGGATATTTCTGCGTTCAAGATTTGCTCTTTTATTTTCTTCTCGACTTCAGAAAGTTTTTCTGTAATTTCGTTTTCCTTCCTTTCTACTGAAAGCTCTTTTTCCCGGCTGTACTCTTCAAGAGCTTTTTTCCAGAGGGTTATGGCGTTCTCGTAATTTCTGGATGTGAAGCTTTTTTCTGCATCTATTGTAAGTTCTCTGGCTTGGGAGAGCAGCTTCTCAGTTAGCATTTTCTTAGTTGTCATACGCTCCCGTCTCCTAATCTTAAAATCTTTAAAAAACAAACGCAAATTTTCATCAAAGGCTATATTTTCCGGGTTAGCATTGGACATTTCAAAAACAATGTAAGCAATTAATGAGAATATCAATATTATAGGAATTGGAAATAGTAAAGTCTCAATTTCAACTTTGTGGTGCGGTATAACCCCTGCACCAATATAAGGATAAATAATAATGCTACCTGTAGCCATTCTCATCATGGATAAAATAGTACCATCATAATCAATCCAAATACTGATCTGTTTAAGAATGATCGAAGGAATCCACCCTAAAAAATAACCGACAGATCCACCAAGAAGCACCCCAACAAATGCATAAATTATTCTTTCAATTCCCGTATTATTACTCCAACCACTAATCGCGAACAGAATCACCAAACTAATTGCACAACAAATCTGTCCGATTTCCATATTATTTTCTTTTTCTATTTTGTTTATATCGTCAGGCTCACCTAAAAATATCCAAGGAATTATTATACTAATAATTCCACCAGTTGCAGCCCAAAAAAACAAACCCATGGGATATAACTCGATATATCCTTTCAGTATTCCAGCTACTATTAATCCGATAATACCACTTATGATTACCCCTATCCACTTTATCCACTTGTATTTTAGTTTAGAATTAATCATTTTAGCTACCCTTTTATCATATCAATAATTTCGGTTTCATTTTTTTGTCCTATCGCTATCCTCTTTACTTCAATCGATGTTCGATATTATTGTTATCGACTACGATTTTTGTGGGTTGTTTACCATAACACCTCATTGGCCAAGGAAAGGGGTTTAGGGGAATATTGTCCCAAAGCCGTATGTTCACCTTGCTTGCATCTGCCATGAGAAACCTGAATGTAGTCTCTACAACATCATTGCCCCTTACCACACAAACACCATCATTTTTGTCGAATTCCTTTCCAGAAGTTTCACAGCAGACTCAAGTTCTGCCAGCATAGAACTTCCTTGCAAATTCATCTTTTTCTTTTCTTTGCATTTGTATTATTCTTGTCATTTCAGCCTCAATTTCCTTGTCACCAAACCCCGGATTTGCATTCTCAATTGAAGCCCGAAGCATACTCAAAGCCAGCTCAGTAGCTTCAAAACCTGCTTGAAGAGTTTCTTCGCCGCTAATACCTTTGAAATTTCGTTTCATATTCCTATCCCCAGAACCAGCCCAACCTCCTTAATATACCTCGTCCTTCCCTTGCCCTCTCTTTCCAGATCATAAAAAGCCTTATTCACGATCTCTCGTCCAACTTTTGTTTCCTCCAGAATATCTCCAAAAACAACATAATCCTTCAATTTCAGCTTCTCCAGTACATGTTTCTTGACACGTTCCAACTTTTCCCGGTCAAATTCCTGCCTGAACAAGTCTATCAAACCAGTGATCCCATTATCCAAAGGATTATAGAACACATCTCCAGTTACCGAATCTATAATGCAAACCGAGACATTCTTGCTCACATACCTGGAGGCAAAGTCCTTTGAATTCAGATGCTCAATCACCCGTTCATCCCATCCAGTGGGAGAAGCAATACCCACAACATGGAAATACTTTCCAATTTCTGCGCTCTTTATTGAAGTTGAGAGTGTTGTCAGGAATTCCGATAATGTGGCTCGATTAGTATCAAAACCATAATTAGCAAATTCTTTAAGATGGTTGAATGAAATAGCCTCTATAGCCATCTTTTTTTGTTTTTCCCCGAAGAGCTTGAACTGTTTCTCTTCAACAAGGTAAATTAGCCTGACATTTATTGGATTCTTTGCTTCTATTTCAGCATAGTTGGTATTGTTCCCGGAAAATATCTCTTCTTTTGAATCAATTCGATAATGATTTTCCCAAGATTTGATGTTGTAATTCTTATTCTCAAGTGGATTGAAGATCTTAACAGGGAAGTTACGCAGCTTGGTCTCGAACCTGGCTATGAAGTTCATTTCACACCACTTGGCATCTTCTCTTGCAACAAAGCGCACGGACTTGCCTTTCATGACATCCGTAATCTGATTCAGCTTCTCAGATACCTCATTTTTCTTCAGATCAACCTGATATTTCTCAGCAAGTAGAGTGTTTTCTTTATTCTGGAGGTCATCTTTCAGACGTGCTATCTCTTTAAGTTCGTTCTCCACTATCCTCTGGTTCTCTTCCTGCATCTTCTCTTTATATTGCTGCCGTTCTTTCTCAAGTTCAGTTATTTTTGTATCAAGCTCACGTCTCTTATCATCGATGCCTCGCATCTGGCTGTCAAGAAGATCACCCATCTCTGAATATCTCTGTTCTAGATGGTTTTTATCGGCTTTTAGAGAATCCAGGATTTTTTGAGCAGCATCATTTTCGATTTCCTTCCTGAAAAGCTTTGAATCAAGCTGGGAGAGTTTGTCTTTGAGCGACTGGTTTTCATTTCCTATAGATTCATATTTTTTTAGTTCATTTTCAAGTTTCTCGATCTTCGCCACAGCATCCCTGAAAATCTCTCCCCTTTTTTGTTCCGAATCTTTTACTTTGACAAGAATACTCGATTTTACCCATGACAAACCATACTGATCAATACAGGCGATAGTTATTTCTTTTATCCTTTTTTGTATCTTGCCATATCTATTATTGATCGCACGTCTTAGATCCATCAAAATGGACTGGTTTTTCCATATACTATCAAGATTGGAATAGCCCTTTTCATAATAATCTGTGATCAACTCATACAATCCTTCCTGGTGTCTGTATATACTGCTAACATTATCTTCTATTGAGCGATGCTCGAACAGGGCAAATCTTTCCAATTCTTTTATGAGGTTCAATTCTGTCTCATTAAATTCTCCTATTATATGGCTGTCCTCTTTATTCTCAAAAGCGGCTGTAGCAAGCAGTAATTTTGCCAGGCTGAACCTTCCGGACATATTCTCAATGAGGTCCCTCGTCATCTCACCACATATACCATCTTCGAATTTCTGTTGATTAGCATTAATATTGTTCCACAATTCTGTTCGCTTTGTTTTATCCATTCGTTTAAGCCTTTCAAGATCGTAGCTAAAATTTACTTGATCAACAATTCTTAAGCATTCCTTAACATGTTCAAATTTCGTATCAGGAATCATACCCATATTTACACCTCTTTAAAATATTTTAATTCGTTATTGATCTTATTATAAATCAGATCCGGAGCATCACCATATCCGTTAATTCGTATATCCACCATCACTTTATTATTACTAACAGTTAGCCGTGTTGATATCTCAGCCTGTCCTTTTTTTGTAGATACCTTGTATAATTTTCCAGATGGAATCTCGCGTTGAAAAAAGGCATTTAACTTTGCAAGGATAAATCCGATCAACTTATCAACAGTTTCAAGTCCCCCGTCAAGTTCTGCCTTTATCTGTACCTCTTTCTCCTCAAGTTCAAAAGATGCTTCACTTAATTTGTATATTTTGACCTTATCTCTTGATGTCCGAGAATAAAGATCATCAACGAATTCCATCACCTTTTCGTTCTCTTCATCCACAATTATCGAAATGCCATCTGGTCTCCCCAGTTTCATTTCTTTACCCCAGCGTTCCATGGCGTACTCTATTCTCTTTCTCTCTGCTTCGTCCGAGTATTTTGCAAGGATCAGGTACACCGTATCACCACTACCACCTATTTATTTACATCTATATAAATTATCCTCTTTATAGGAGGATAAAAGATATATAGAAATTCTGTGCAGTTATTTTAATAGTAAATCCCGCCAGACCTTATCTTATTGGCGTTGGCATTGCAGGATTGCTGAAGCTGGGACTCAGCCTCTATTGCGTCAAAATACCATTGGAAAACATCGTCAAGATTTAATAGTGTCTATCTATAGATATTGTTTTTTGTGATTATGATATAATATATCAAACACATCGTCGGCGCACAAAGCGATATGACAGCGCATCGGGTTTTACAGAAGCGCCATAAATTAATATAGTTAACTTTATAAATTTCAGACAGGATTGGCAGGATCAACAGGATTGGATTGAGAAATTATCCTGAAAAATTAAACACGCGGAAAAAGGAACAAAAACGGTAAAAGTTTACATTAGAAAAGTTGCCTGATATAGCAAATTTTCATCACCCCAGCTTGGAAGTGGTTTATCATCATTATAGTCTTCAATTATTATCCCAGTAATGTAATTATCCTCTTTGCCAGCGCTTCACTTTTCTCAACTGAGGTCATCATGGTATCAAATTTTACAGTTTTCATATCAAAATTCGCTTCATCTGCCGTGTCTTTCTCGTCGATAACCATGAAATCCAGAATATCCCCGTAACATTTGGCAACTCCCCGCGATGAAACCTCAAATCCGCATGCTGCCATCAGTTTATCCGCAGGACCGCTAACCGGTGAATGACCTATTACAGGGCTTACAGCAATAACTTTTTTTCTGGCCAGTATTTCCCTCATCCCTTGTAATGCAAGAATTGGTCCGATGCTTGTAATTGGATTGCTGGGTCCAATTATTACACAATCTTGCGAATCCAATACTTCAATAACTTCTTTTGTCGGCTTTGCGTTTTTAATCCCCTCGATTTTCACATCTAATACGTCAGGCACACCCTTTTTGCCAACCCAGAAATTCTGGAAATGCATGACCCCTTCTGGCGTACTGATCATCGTATCCACTTTTTCATCACACATGGGAAGAATTCTTGCTTTTACTCTGAGCGACTTGCACAGCTGCAATGTAGCCTCTGTCAGGCTTTTTCCTTCCCGCAAAAATTGCGAGCGGAAAATACAGGTAGCACGGTCTGCGTCACCCAGCATGAGTTTTTCAGAGTAGCCCAGTTCTTTCAGGGCTTTATTCGTATGAAAAGTATCATTCCTGATGCCCCACCACTTCTGGACGTCAAGTGATCCTGAAAATAGATACAATACGGTATCAATATCAGGAGAAACAAAAGCTTCTGATATGACAATATCTTCCGCTGTATTCACTATTACCGTAATTTCCTCATCCGGCACCAGTTTTCTCAAACCCTGTAACAATTTTGGCGTACCAGTGCCGCCCGATAGTACTATCACGTTAAACCCTCATTTTCCCGAACAATTTTCCACCAAGCACTGTCATTGCAATGGAAAAAAGAACTAGGACTATTATACTGATCGATATCGGTATTGTTGAATTTCCAAGCAGGCACCATCTTAGCGCCTCAACCCCATAGGTGAGGGGATTTAAATAAACAAGGGTTTTGAGCCAGCCTGGGAGATTTGAAATCGGAAAAAATGCGCCACTTAAAAGCACAAGAGGCATTGTGAGGAAACTCATAACCATCTGGAAGCCTTCATGGCTCTCTATTTTTGATGCGATCGCAATTCCAAGTCCGATAAAGCCGATGCCGGAAATGAACATGACAACTATCGCCAGGATTACTCCCCATATCGATACATATCTCACGCCAATGATCCAGGCGATTATCATTATCAATATCCCCTGTATCATAGCTGTTGTGACGCCTCCAAAAGCTTTTCCCAGCGATACAAAGAAACGGCTGACCGGCGCTATCAATATTTCCTTCAGGAAACCGAATTCCCTGTCCCAGATAATGGAAACTCCGCCCATCAATGAAGCAAAAAGCACTGACATCCCGATAAGACCCGGCGCGAGAAAACCCTTGTCAAACGATCCACCGCCTTTTACCTGGAAAGACGAACTGAATCCCGCCCCCAGGATAACAAGGAAAAAAAGAGGCGTTGCAAGTGCGCCTATGATACGCGATTTTGAACGGGAAAATCGTATCATCTCGCGAAGCCACATGGTATATACTGTCTGCATTGCCCTGTTGAATGAGGTGTTTGCCATCATTTCCTCCTTGATCTCATCTTATAACCCACTTTTTCAACTTCAGTCACTTCTTTATCCCGTATCGCACGCCCTGTATAGTGAATAAATACATCATCAAGCGTGGGTTTCCTGAGGCTTACCGAGGTTACTGGAATTCCTGCGCCTGATGCCAGTGCCAGCACATGCGGGATCTCGCGCTCACCATTTGTCACTGTTATAAATACCTCGTTCTGTTTTTTTGAAACAATATTGGCGCATCCATCCTTCTGGTACGCGCTGCATAATCTATCGATATCACCGGGGTTTTCAAGTCCAAGTGTAATTACATCTCCACCGAGCATGCTTTTCAGTGCTTCCGGGGTGTCAAGGGCAACAATCTCGCCGTGGTCGATTATCGCGATCCTGTCGCACAGCTTATCTGCTTCTTCCATGTAATGCGTGGTCAGCATGATGGTCACGCCTTCTTCTTTGTTCAATAATTTTATGTAATCCCATATATGGAGGCGCGTCTGCGGGTCAAGACCAAGCGTGGGTTCATCAAGGAACAGGACATGCGGGTGATGCATGAGCCCGCGTGCGATCTCAAGGCGCCGCATCATGCCGCCCGAATATGTCTTAACAATAGCATCAGCCCTCTCTGTGAGTTCAACGAGAGAAAGGACTTCTTTGATCCTGTCCTTTCTCATTTTTCCATCCAGCCCGTAAAGCCTTCCATGAAGGTCAAGATTCTCCCTTCCGGTGAGACGGTCATCAAGTGTTGTGTCCTGGAACACTACTCCAATATTCTGGCGCACATCGTCGGCCTCCTTTACTACATCATGATCCCAGACAAGAGCGCTTCCCGACGATGGTTCTATCATTGTGGAAAGCATGTTTATCAATGTGGTCTTTCCAGCCCCGTTCGGGCCGAGCAGACCGAACAGCTCTCCAGGTTTGACCGTTATACTGATGTTGTTTACTGCGGTGATCTCATCAAAATTTTTTGTTATTGCTGATGTTTCGATTGCATATTGCATATTTGTTGGGTTTATTAATTTGAAGCATATTAGAGATTCCCTAAAACTTAATTCAAATTGCTCCCTTTCCTCCATCGGCATCATTCACCCCCGTACCCCGTTTTCGATATATCTTTTTGTTTGTTGCGTTCAGACATCTCTTGATCTCATAGGATTTCCCCTCTTCGAGAGGTAGCGCCCCAGACGTCTGCCAGATGGTGAACTTTAACTCTTAGCGAAACCCACTTCCCGTATTCCTTTATTTCGCTTATATGCACTGGAGTGAATCATGCATGTTTTATCCTTTGCATTGGCTAATGCATGGTCGCAGACATAATATCCCTTCAACTAAACTAATGATTTTTTTGGTCTTGATCTTACTGCCATTATCAGGATAATCCCAATCGCGAAGAGTACGATGCCGATCCATGCAAAATTCACCGCAGGTATAATCCTCAGCGTAAGAGGAATCACTCCACCACCAATACCCTGGAAAATAACATAAACATCCGTTCCTGTTATGCTGCTATCTACAAGCGGGAATGTTCCGCTTCCACCTTTTGATTCCAGGTACTCGGCGGTTCCGCTTCCTATTTTCTTATCATTCTGGTAAACTTCCAGTTCTACGCTCTGGACAGTATATTTACCTGAGGTAACTGCCTCCGTTATCTGATCCGGTTTTGTGAATATTATGAGATCGTACGTTGCCCCTGTTGAGTTACTCCTGAAATTCGTCATCATGAAACCATTCACTGTGAGTTCCATTCCTTTCTGGATGTTCAGCACCTCATCCGCCTGGGTTGCGACCCAGAGACTGCCTGTGCCATCGTCTAATTGCATATATGTTGTATAAGAAGGCGGGGTTGGAACATTTAACACATCTGTGATTTTTCCGCTAACTTTAACATTGTTATTTACATAATTCTCAGGACTCGCAAATATTTCCGAGATCTTTAATCCACCCGCAGCAGTGCCAGCAAGGCTGCGAGTTGTAAAGTCAATTATCTTAATATCATAACCATGCCCGATATCTACCCTTTCTCCTTTTGCCGAAAGAGGTATATTGATCCCCTCAATCTTCTGGGTGAAATTTGAACTAATTACTGCTCCAAATAGAATGAATATAACGCCAAAATGAACGATCGCTATGCCCATTCCTTTTATCTTTGGTCTTAGACTTTTGATCCGCAAATAATCAAGACTGCGTTTTATTATGGCCCAAGTTGCATATATCATGGATGGGAAAAGAGATATTACCGAAATATTGCCTATTAATTTATAGAACGGCGGCTCCCTTACCCAGAAGGGACTGCTATGGTCAAGTACGTAGAAGGTTTCAGTTCGAGCGAACATGGTAATTATTGTCAAACCAATTACCATGTACAATGTCCTTTTCTGTTCTTCCTTTTTCTTTTCATTATAATTCAAACAGAAACCAAGCGCAAGCAACAGGATTATCGTGAAAGGATAACTCCAGACATTAAAGAAATTCTTTGTATCTGAGGCTACTCCAACTTTAAGACCCTGCGTAAGCTGGATAAAAGCCGGGAATGTAATACCCCAGAAAGATATGAATGCCAGCACCACGAACAAAAGTAACGAAACATAGAAAATATTCGTCTTATTCCAGAATCCACGATCTTCCTCAACTTTATCTGGCTCTTCAAGGTAACGCCGCATTCCCAGAATGATGGAAACGATTGATGTAATTACTATGGACAATATGAGAAGAGTTCCTGTAGATGAATCCCCAAAAGCATGGACTGAATTAAAAAGCCCGCTTCGAACAACGATCGCAGCGTATAGGACAAGGATGAATGAAACCGCAGCAAGTATGGGAGCGGCAATTGAAAATGTAGTTTTGTCCTTCCTGTGAAGAGCTGCCGCATGCAGGAAACCTGTGAGTGTGAGCCATGGTATGAACGAAGCTGTTTCTACAGGGTCCCATGCCCAGAAACCGCCCCAGCCCAGTACAAGGTATGCCCAGACGCCACCTACTGCTATACCCATTCCCAGGATCAACCAGGTAAATCGCGCCCACTGCCTGCCGAGTTCTTCCCAGCCATCCTCTTTAGTGAGCAGGTAAACAATAGCTGCGGCAAATGGTATCGTCATTGTAGCATAGCCAATGAACATAAAAGGCGGATGCACGATCATCCAGAAATTAACAAGCAATGCATTAAGGCCATTTCCATCAAGTGGCACAAAATCAGATGTCATGGACCCTTTTGCGATCAATTCAACGACTTCAGGTCGCTCGATTATAAGTTTAAATGGAGTTTGTACGAGGGTAAGTATTATCAAATATATTCCTGTAATAAGAGTTATTATCTGCGTTCTTCTTGCAAGCGCAGAGCTATGCTTTGTACTCCATGCAAGCCACGCTGCTGACAGGAATACTACCCATACCCAGAGGAGGTATGTACCCGGTTGCCCCGCCCATGTACCAGATAGTTTATAAACAAGAGGAAGGTCGCTGCTTGAGTACTGCCAGACATAATCAAAGGCAAAGTTGCCTGTTACAAAATAATATGTAAGGAGAAGATAGGCGAATGTGAGAAGCCCTGCCACCAGCAATATTGCAGGTGTTGCAAATCGATTTAAAAATTCGATGTTTTTCAGATCTTTCAACAGCAATCCAACAAGTGCAATAAAACTAACTGCAAGACTTGCATAAAGTAATAAGTCTCCTAATGGTATCATATTATTTTTTCCTGACCTGGTCTCTTACCTGAGTAACAATTGGAAGCAAATATTCTGGTCCAACAGCACCTGGAACTCTCTGGAGGACATTTCCTTGCGGGTCCATGAAAACAAGATATGGAGGATAACTCACCCCATATTTTTGAGCGACTTCCCTATCAATATCAAGGTCCATTGCTACAAGAACATATTCTTCCTCAAGGATTTTCTTGACCTGGGGATTCCCAAGAGTATCTGTCTGGAATCTTGCACAATACTGGCACCAGATCGCCCAGAAATACATCATGACAGGTTTATTTTCCTTCTGAGCTATCTGGAAACTTTCTTTGAGTCCTTCCGCCGCACGGTGAAATTGTATTCCGCCAAGATAGCTGTTGTTCTTATCGCTCAAGGTGAAATTATTAAGTGCAGTTTTATAACTGAAATATGCGAATGATAAAATTAATACCAGGACAAATATGGACAACAGTTTTTTTGTTCTCATATGTTTTTTCCTAATGATTTGAATCGAATATTGGCTATATGTTTTTATCTTGAGTTTTCCTTTATTAAGCTGTAAATATTAGTTGTATTTCTCCTATTCTACTATATACTTTACGGTGTGTGTAAACTAAATTTATATTATGGGTAATGTCAAAATCTTAAATCCAATGATCAAATAAACAACAGCTGTAAATCCGACTGTGATCATACTCTGATGCAATTCGTTTTCATCCTGTAAATCCCTCTTGCTGATAAGATACCCTGCCCATAAGGTGAAGAAAAATCCTGCAACCAACAAGAGTATTTGCATGAGGTTAATTGTATCAAAATCAGGTGAGAATTCCCAGATTCTCCCGAAAAAATTTCCAATACTAGCCGCTATATAAAACACTCCTTTCAAGAGGCGGAATGTGTTTTCAGCTAGATAAACTGATAAGCTCAAAGGTATGAACGCATAGGATAATTCAATAAACTTCTGTTTTGTATTTTTTCCGGAAAATGCCGTCCTTGTGGACAGATACATCAATCCTGCCGCACCAAGTGTTATCAGGATGAATATAATGATTGCCCACATATTTCTCCAGTACAGGTCAAGGAAAGTGATTGAATTAACAGGAAGGGTCGATTTGACAAAATTTATGATAACATTCCTGAATTGCAATCGCTCCATACCCATGACAAATAGGAAAATAATGATTATCCCGTGAACAAGAAATGCTTCATCAAGATGCGTTTTATTTGAACGGATGATATCAGCTCCCGGAATTCTTGGGCTTATTCTAATATTCTCTTTTGAACATGATTTTACGCATTCCATGCACATGAGGCACTGGTTATTGCGTTCCATTGTCTGTGGAAATTCACCCACGGTACAGGCTTTTCCAGATTCGCTGCCCAATATGCATTCCTTGATATTATGATCCTGACATGTTTTTCTTGATTTGCATCGAAGCTCAATTGCCGAGAGCATGGAGAATATCCCGAGTACAAGCCCTATGGGGCAGATATAGCGGCAGAAGCTTCGTTTTTCATAAACGGCTCCCATCACCACGGCAAGTCCTGTGAAGAATATAAGAAGATATGCGGTATTGGGAGGATTTCTTGTGAACTGGAATAGATGCCGCTCTCCTGCAAAAATTATCAGGAAAAGTATTACTGCTATCCAGAGATTGCGATACTTTTCTGGATATTTCCTTTTGAGGCTAAAAAAGGATTGAGTCCAATCACCTATAGCGCCGATGGGACATGCAAAGCACCATAACCTTCCCACAATTATCAGGGTAAAAGCAAGTAACGGATGCCAGAGATCCCAGATCATTGTCGTTGCAAATGGTATTCCCCCGTGGAAACGAAGGTCGGATGAGCTTGAAAGACCGAAGTAAATTATAATCAGCAAGAAAATGAACAAAAGAAAGTTGATCGCAGGTCTAAAGAATCTGTTATTCACAAGATTCTTGAAGAAATAAACATCAAGCAGATCATATTTCTCATCATTTCTGTTTTTTTCCATGTGATTTTTAGTTCCTATAATTTGTATTCATACGCCCTTGAAATTTCAGTATCAAATGTTTACGGAATAAGGAATGAATCGTGTCTTTAGATGTGTGAAGCTGCCGACATTAATCAAAGACTGATATCTTAAATCCGTACTGCTGAGTGGCTTCCGCAATAAAATTATTCAGGTTAGAGGTCGTTTTTATAAGCAAAATATTATTTTCCTGTCGCACCTCATAAGACTTAAAGCCACGAGCTGGGCTGGAATTTTTCAATTCGTTGTATTTTGCTAACGGTACTGATCCGTTATCTTTGATTCTAAACGCGATTTCTCCCTTTATTTCTCCCAATATGCCAGTTTCAGATTTTATGAGTCCGATATAACTCGCATCTGCAAATGGAGGTGCTGTAGTATTTACCATAGCAAATCCCGCATTTTCATCGTTCACTTTTTCTAAGATTGATTTAAACGAATTATATGCATTTGCATTAGTTGTTGAATTATTAAAGAGAGCCATTACACTGTTTGTTTTATCTTTGGTATCCAATATATACGGCCGTGTATTAATTATATTATCAACTTCAGCGTTTGAATTAGATTGTACATTACTGTCTGCTTTGCCAACATCATGCAGTTCCACCCATGAGCCGTCGGAATATTCTGAATTCAGCATCCCTATAATCGGCATGCCATATAAATTCGTATCGTGAATAAATTTTTCCTCAAACCCTATTCCCTGTTTCAGATTGACAAAATATGCCCAGGTAATCCCGGATGGAATAAGTTTTAAACCATCACTCAATGACTTGAAATTATCAGGCAGGGATAGTGCAGATAAGTCGATTGCTGTTGTCGGGGCTGGTGTTGCCAGTACTGCTGCCTGTTTCGGTTTAAGGATTGGTATATAATCATCTCTTACAGGAGGTGTGTTTGTCATCATTCCCCCTATTTTGCTGTACTCCTGGTCTATCAGATCTCTTGCCTCCTTGAGCGTCTTGCCCTGGGCGAGATATGCCTGAACTTTACTGGCTTCTCCTATGCAGACATCGCAGAATGAGGCATGTTCATCATATTTCCAGTTATCATTTATGTAGCAGTCCCTCAAAAAGCGATGTGGCTTGTAATCTGAGGCTTGACTGCCATGGTCTCCGCATCCGCAGTAGCATGGTATCTGTTCAAGTATTTCGGGGTGCTCCGTTGCATATTTGTATGCTTTAAGTGTTATCGGGTTAGTATAAGCAAAGCTTGGAAGGTTTAAATTAGCGTCGGTTTTTGCCTGGCTGTCCGGTTTTTGAGTTGAACTCCCGGCAAAAACAAAATAGGCTATTCCTGCAAGCAGGATTACCGCTATAATTCCTATTATTAATGTATTACTTCCTTTCGTTTTCGAAACTCTTGAGCTTTTCGCTTTGAAATTTTTGACATTCTTTTCAGGTTTCATTTTCTCAACTCATTATTTATTTTGATATATCATTTATCGAATCTAGAAATGTTTCTGTATCTGTATAGCCCGGAATCCTTTTTATCTCTGTGCCGTTTGAATCAAGGAAAATCTCAGTCGGTGTACCTCGCACCCTGAAATTCCTGGTCTCATTCTTCTGTTTGTACACATCAATAGAGACCAGAATGAATTTTTCATTCAATATCCTGGCTACGCTCTGGTTCGTGAAGGTTTCGTCTTCAAATTTCTTGCACCAGCCGCAGGATTCGGACCTTGCATATACAAATATGAGCTTATTCTGTACTTTAGCAGCTTCCAGAGCCAGCGTAACATTTGTCTGGAATTTTAATCCTTTTAATGTAATATAACCGGCATCGCCTGTATCTGATTTAATGGCTAAAACCACTGAAAACAGTACAATCAAGGCAAGAAATACGAGGATCCATTTCTTAATATGCATTTAACTTTACGATGCATGTAAAATCATATAAGGATTGCGGTATTTTTGCAAATGAAGGTGTTTCAAGGAAAACAGGGTTTGAAAAACAATACCCTGCCGAATATGAAAATTTAAAGGGAAAACCACTTAAATGAAAAAGAAGATAATTGGTTTATATAGGAGAGAAGATTACGAGCAAGCTGTATAAAAAAATTTTAATAGCAACAGATGGGTCAGATTATACCAAAAAGGCGACAGCACATGCGATAGAAATCGCAAAGCTTTGCGGAGCAGATCTTCATGCGATTTATGTTGTGGATACAAGATATGGTTGTGGTCCAGAATCCTGCATTCTTACCGATACATCCCCTGAAAGGTTGAAAAGTATTCTGGGATGCCAGGGAGATACAGCCATAAAATATATCGAGAAATTAGCAAAGAAAGAAGGTATCCATACCGAGAGATGGATAGTTGAGGGGAACCCAGCTGAGGAGATAGTGAGACTTGCGGAGGAACAGTCAGTTGATCTGATAGTAATGGGTACACTGGGCAGTAGCGGGATTGAAAGATTTTTACTCGGAAGCGTTGCAGATAAAGTGATTCGAAATTCAAGGATTCCTGTTTTGACTGTAAGAAAATAAGTATAAGTAATATAGAATGGTTGATATGAATTATTTATATACTGCTTTCGGCATCGTATGGATTGTCTTGATAGCATATATTTTAAGCCTGTTTCAATCGCGAAGGGCATTAAGAAATGAACTTAATATCTTAGAAAAGTTAAAATAATTATTATAAAAGGATGTAAAATATGCCAAAAGACCCTGTATGCGGAATGTATGTAGATGAAAAGACCGCCATAAAAAAAGAGATCGGAGGCAGAACTTACCATTTTTGCAGTGAGAGCTGCCTTAAAACATTCGAGAATCCGGAAAGAGAATTAAAGAGCATGAAACGCAGGGTTACAATAGCCCTATCGGGAGTACTGTTATTGGCAGCACTGCGGGTAGCAGCTATGTTAACTCTGGCTGCGGGAGTTACGCTGGTCACCTGGGCGCCAATTCCTTCGCTCCCTTGGTTCACCTGGGGCTACTGGTTGTTCATACTGACCACGCCAGTCCAGTTCATAGGGGGATGGAGTTTTTATACAGGCGCTTATACTGCTCTAAAGGCGAGAAGGGCAAACATGGACCTCCTGATCTCAATTGGAACCCTGACCGCATATTTCTTCAGTGTGTTTGTGCTGTTTTTCCCCGATGTTTTACCTGTAAAAGAAAAGGATGTTTATTTTGAGGTAAGCGCAGTCATAATCGCTTTTGTGCTGCTCGGGAAATTCATGGAAGATTATATGAAAACAAGCACCTCGGCTGCGGTAAGAAAACTAATGGACATGCGTCCCAGCATGGCAAAGGTTATCAGGAACGGCGAAGAGGTCGAGATTCCGGCAGAGAGCGTCATGGTAGGCGAGATTGTTGTGGTGCGCCCTGGAGAGAAAATCCCTACCGACGGCGTTGTTGTGGAAGGGCAATCAGCAGTGGATGAAAAAATGATATCGGGCGAAAGCATGCCTGTTGAAAAGAAAGCAGGGGATAACGTGTTTGGAGCCACAATGAACAAGGTGGGCATGCTGAAGTTCAAAGCCACGCAGGTCGGGGCTGATACCACGCTGATGCAGATCGTAAAGATGGTGGAGGAAGCACAGGCATCAAGCGCGCCCATCCAGAGGATGGCAGACCGCATCAGCGCATATTTCGTGCCAGCCGTGATTGGTGTGGCGATCCTCACATTTGCAGTATGGTATTTCATCCTTGGAAATTTCACCGGCGGACTCCTTGCGTTCGTTGCGGTTCTTATCATTTCATGCCCGTGCGCGCTTGGTATTGCCACACCCACGGCCCTGATGGTAGGTGTGGGAAAAGGAGCTGAAGCCGGGATATTGATACGCGGCGGAGAATACCTTGAGCGGGCGCAGAAACTTCAAATCGTGGTATTTGATAAAACTGGTACTCTCACGAAAGGAGAACCTTCAGTCACCGATATACTTTCGGAGAATAGCAATGAGGTATTGAGGTTGGCTGCAATCGCTGAGAAAGGCTCGGAACACCCGCTTGGCGAGGCGATAGTGAGAGCCGCCAGGGAAAAAGGTATGGATGTAAAGGATGCCGAATCCTTCGAGGCCGTCCCAGGACATGGCATCAGGGTGGTCATAGAAGGGAAGGACGTGCTTGTGGGTAACCGCAGGCTGATGCAGGTCAATGGTATCGACACAGCGCATCTTGAGCAGAATATCATGGCCCTTGAGACCCAGGGCAAGACCGCAATGCTGGTTGCTGCAAATAAAGCGGTGATGGGCATAATAGCAGTTGCAGATACCCTGAAGGATAACTCAGCAGAAGCTGTGGCTGAACTAAAAGAGATCGGGGTTGAAACCATCATGCTCACAGGGGATAACGAGAGAACTGCAAAAGCGATTGCACTGCAGGTCGGAATAGAGCGCGTTATTGCAAATGTGCTTCCCGGAGAAAAGGCTGGCGTAATAAAGAAATTACAGGCTGAGGGAAAGGTTGTTGCAATGGTCGGTGATGGCATAAATGATGCTCCGGCTCTTGCGCAATCAGACATCGGCATAGCAGTAGGCAGCGGCTCTGATGTGGCGAAGGAGACGGGTGGAATAATTCTGATTAAAGACGACCTTCGCGATGTTGTTGCAGGAATTAAGCTTAGCAAGGCTACGATGAAAAAAATAAAGCAGAACATGTTCTGGGCGCTAGGATATAATACAGCAGCAATACCCATAGCAGCCGTCGGGCTATTGAATCCGATAATTGCTGCTGCTGCGATGGCAATAAGTTCACTTTCTGTTGTGGCAAACTCTGCGTTGCTCAGGAGATTCAAATTCGAAAGAAAGGTCTGATCATTGACGCGGTTACGTGATTATGTATGTAATAAAAGCAAACGGTAAAAAAGAGGAGTTCAACCCTGAAAAAATCAGAGGTTCGCTTACGAGGGCAAGAGTTGACAGGGCAATATCTGATAAGATCATAGAACAGGTAGAAAAAGAAGTGTTCGGTGGTATAAGCACAGGCGCGATTTTCAAGAGAGTCATGGCGCTGTTGAACGAGTCTTTACCCTCAAGGGCCAATGTCATTAAGTTAAGCCAAAACTCTCTTGCCATATTTATGAAACTTCAATTTCCGGGAAGGAGTCTCAATCTTCCTCTTAAACTGTCTTCCTGGCCGTTGACAGGGCTGCTTTCGTCACTAACTTAATGACATTGGCCTTTAGCGCGATGAATTCCATGCTCGGAGGTTCAACAGGACACGAGGGGCATGAATACCCCGAAGTTTAATATATATTCAGAGTCTAACAACATTCTTCTTCACGTTTTTTGACTACTACTTCTTCTGTATCTAAATTCTGCAATTTTTCTATATCTATACTTTCTCCAGATTTAGTATCTATAATTAAATAGTCTATATAATCTTCTTTCAGTTCCTGAATAGTCATTAATCTATTTGTATCTCCTACCATACTTGAGAGTCTAACCTTTATAGTTCTATTTCTATTCTCCATTGTATCTCTTTTATTCTTCTTACCAAACAATCTATCTAAAATGTTCATTTATTTCGTCACCATTCACAAATAAAATTTCAAATATATCGAGGGTCTCAATCTCCGATAGCGGCACTATACCACGAAGCCACACTCTCATATCCAACTCGCATTCATATTCCTCTCCATAAAATGTTACATACATACTATTGGATTTTACTGCTATGGACTCGTCTATTGTGGTCAGAAATCCGGTATTTTTGAGTACTTTACCTTTTTCATTGGTTTTTATGGGTTCGTAGTAAACGAACAATGGAGAATCTGTTTTCTCGTGGTTATCTATGAACCTCTTTATTTCTTCGATTACTTCTTTCATTATCATTGCCATTTCTCTTTATAAAATAACCAAAGATGTGGCTCTGTTCCAAAGCCTGATAGAAAGGAAGCTTAAAGGCACATTCATCTTAATCGTTATACCCCGCAGCTCTGCTGCGGTTGGGAGCTTTACAAAACGTGGTCCCAAAATAATGTCTAATTTTTGTACAGGATTAAGCGCAAGAAGAATGACATTTGCATGTTACTCTTGAGATTTTCTTTATCTTTCTAATCTTCACTGTTTTCACCTCTCCTTATACAGATTTCTTTGATTCTTTATCTGGATTTTGGTTTAAATTTGCAAAATCTTATTGGTGGTTTCTTTCTTTATTTTCTTACGACAAGCACAGGTATCCTTGAACCACGGACAACTTTATCAGCCACGCTTCCGAGAAGGAATTTTTCAATCCCACTCCTGCCCAGGGTACCCATCACTATTATATCAACAGACTCCTCCTCAGCAAGTTTCAGAATCTCCTTTGCTGGCTGTCCTTCTATGATCCATTTCCTGACATCCACGCCATCCCTCTTTGCCTGTTCCTCAATGTATCTTATTGCCTCATCACCCTCATGTCTCAAAATTTTCTTCAAACCCTCTATAGATACATCTATGGAAATGCTCGATCCAGGATCATGACTGGAATTTATATCAAGGGTGTCAGGCGGGTGAACGAGACTCACCACATAAACAGCATGAAGTTGCGCTCCCGTGAGCTTTGCCAGTTCGATTGCATGGGTTATTGCTTTTTCAGTGTGCACTGACCCATCTGTCGCTATCAGGATTTTTTTATAAAGCTTATTCATATCAGGTCTTTCTTTTTCTCTTCAAATTCTTCTTTACTTAACTCTCCCCGGGCATACTTTTTCTTCAGGATTTCAATTGCAGATTCCTGTTCTCTCCTGCCCTGGCCACCTTCCCACAGGTATTTGACAAGAAGAACAAGCCCGATGATTACCAGTATCCAGAATACCAGACCAAGAATTCCCATTCCATAACCCATCCCATTACCATAACTGTCCATCATTCCGAATTGCATATTTGACCTCCACTAATAACATTTGATTTTTGTACTATAAAAGGATGTAGCAGGATTATTTTTCAGCACCAGAGGTAACATCCTCTTCCAGTATCAGGGCTCCCACATAATTGCAGTTCTTACACTGGTACTGATATCCCATTTTTAAGCCCATATAATATGTGACATCGGTGGAGCCGCAGACGGGACAGACAAGTATCCTAATGCCATGTGGCCTCTTCAGTTCCTCCAGCATCTCTTTTTCAATGGCTTCTATGTCATCTTCAGTCATATTTCTTTTTCTCGCTTAATTATCGATTTCATATCTCCAGCAAAGCTTTATGCCAATGTAAATTAATTACTTTACAAGCCATGTAAATTATATAGTTTGCGCTTTAGAAAATTAATGTTGAGAATATTTTCAAAATTTAAAGCAAAATGACCATTAATAGAGACGATAAATATACAAAATGCTAAAAAATTAATACGGAGAATTAAAAAATGGACTGCTGCGGATCAAGTAAACCAAAAGAAACAGATAAAGAAATAAAAAAAGAACAAACAGGCAACGAACAAAATCCTGTTGAAAAGGAGCAAAAACATGGCGGTGGCTGCTGTGGAGGCGGCACCAAAGATATGTTGCTGCACATTGTGCTGATGGTCGTCATAGTTTTAGTCGTATCATATTTTACCAAGGGATGAAACATAAATATGAAACAGAAGACTGTCTTGATTATCGGAATCCTGGCGACAATTATGGTATTAGGAGCTGCTCTTGCGCTTGCCCAGAATTCAAGTGAGAAAAAAAAGGATACCGAAAATCATGAATGTACTCCTGAAATGATGAAGGATATGTCAAAAAATTGCCCGGAGCAGATGATGAAATCTGGCGAATGCAAAAATATGATGGATGGTGAAAAAGGCCATAGTGGAATGATGGGCAATGAAAAGCCTCTATGGGAAAATACTGGCACAGCAAGCGAGAATCAGTGTGGAGATATGGGATCTGACATGGGTTCAGGCGGTACAGATACGAAAAGTATGATGTAATTCATTTTATGCCCTTTGCTACCTTATTCATGATGGTATGATCCTCACCAAGCTTGCAGATAGATTCACAATGCATGCAGAGTTCGGAAAATAAAATATATGCTATTTTGAGACCATCCCGCTTAATAAGAGATGGTCTTTTCAATTGCGCGATTATTTCCTTCTCTCTTTGATCAGGAGCAACAAGATAAAGTGAAATCTTTTCTGAATTCGGAAACGTCAGTGCTAAATCGGTGAGACGCAAGATACCAGAATATATCGATGTGCTTTTTTCTATTTCATAAGCACTCACAAATTTATTAGTTCCTTTTTCAAACCAGATTACATCAATGAGAGCAATAGTTTTTTTGACGTCGTCGCCAGCTTCTATTTCTGGAAGTTCAGGTAAAGAAATAAATGAGAAACTTTTGTTGTCGTAAGATTTTGTCTGATCATTTGAAGCCACCAAAACATCGTAGCCGAGAGATTTCCCGATCTTCATCAATAGATATTGGATTTTTGTATGCGTATGCTCTTCTTCGATTTCAATTTGGACATCAAGATGTCTTTTTTGGATGAGTTTTTCTCTCTTTTTTTCCTCTTTTTCTATGACTATCTGAACATTCTCATCCACAACAATTTGCCCAATGCCGATATCAAAAAGTAATCCCGATATTGCTCCCATATCCTTAGATAGTAAATTCTTAAACTGATCATTAACCTGCAGGATTGTATCCCTCATTTCCAAATAATCATCCCAAGAACCCAGTTTTTTATTTTCTTTAAATAATAAGTTAAATCCCTTAACTATAGCTGTGTTAAAGGGTGGAATGATTGTTGGGTGGATAAAATACAGGATATTTGCTACTGAGGGGCCCAGACCCTTGATATTTTGATGAGATAATTTAATGATCTCTTTAATAATCTCATCGTCTTTGGATTTAAGGCATGATTCCAGGAACTGGCCAAAAAAAGTTTTATTTGCATCGTTCTCATAAATATCGGGGATCCTGAGTTTTGGTTTCCAGTAGAAAGGATGAGCTGCTCCTTCAAAAACCTGTTTTTGTTCTGTTATGGCAGTAAGGACCACTTCAAGGGAAGAACCCTTAAAATCGTTAGGGAAAACACCTTCTTTAATGTCCTTTATAACTTGTTCAACACCTCTTCGAATTGCTCCAAATGCTTTTAACCTGGTTTCATTGTTGATGAACCATGTGTTGTATACACTTTCCGGGTCATTTTTGAAAGCCTTTATGATGAATTGGGTCTTTTCGTTATCAATCATTTTAATACCAGTTTCATTATTAATAAAAAGCATAAACTCTTATTTGACTATATATGTTTGTATATTTATAAAGGAAATACTACTTTTATTTTCATTTTTAAAGCACAACCCACATTAAAAAGTATGTTGTAATAGTAAATTAGTGGCCGGAAAAATTTTTATCTTTTTCCGTACTCCTATATTCCGGTCACACCTATCCCATCATTTTCTCGAATTCAGGTTTACAAATTTTTAAACAAATATCGTTTTAATTTGTTTTTTATAAACCACAACCTACTTAAAAAAGCAGGTTTGTAATTGACTTATTTTACATGGCTTGTAAAGTTGTGCTTGAATAAGAGGAACCTGAATGAACAGAAAACAAAAAAACATGCTCGGTATCGGGATCGTGGTTGCACTTATATTATTTCTTGCAGCGCAGAGTTTCAGCAATGCACTCTCATTTTACTATGAAGTCGATGAATTCGTCCAGAAAGCTGATACATTAGACGGTAAAATCGTGAATGTCAATGGCACCATACTAAAAGGCTCGACGATCTGGGTGCCGGAAAAAGCCCTGCTGACATTTAAACTTGCAGATGAAAACGCTTCGATCACTGTTGTATCAAATCAGGGAATGCCGGGAAATTACAAAGAGGGTATCCCTGCAGTCGTAACAGGTATTTTCATAAATGGCACTTTCGAGGCAATCCAGGTTGTCACAAAATGTCCCTCAAAATACGGCGGAGATCTTGATCACGGAGATCATAACGAAACATAAGGAGAATTTTAATGGAATTAGGTGAAACAACATTAATTATCGCACTGTTATTGACCGTATACGCCCTTTTTGCACACATAATCGGGATATGGAAAAAGAAAGATGAACTTTTCGACAGCGCAAGGATTGCCATCATCGGTATCGCGGTGCTGACCACCATCGCATCTATCTGGCTTTTCAATCTCTTCATAACCCGCAACTTCCAGTATGAGTATGTGGCGATGTACAGCAGCCTTGACCTGTCGTTGGTCTATACCATCTCCGCTTTCTGGGCAGGCGCAGACGGCTCATTACTGCTATGGGCATGGCTGATATCCATATATATAGCAATAATAGCAGCACGGGGAAAATCCTATGATAACCTCATCAAACATGCAATGCCCGTAATCCTGATCACTCTTGCTTATTTCTTCTACATGTTGCTTACCGTATCCCGTCCATTCAGGATGCTTGATTTCATGCCTGTGGACGGAAATGGTCTCAATCCGCTGCTCCAGGACCCTGGAATGCTGTTTCACCCAACCACACTTTTCTGGGGTTACGCCGGGGTAATAATCCCGTTCGCCCTGATGGTCGCAGGTATCTATCTCTCAGACGATACATGGATATACCGCGCACGCCGGTGGGCGCTGTGGGCGTGGCTTGGACTGGCTCTTGGCAACATGTTCGGGAGCTGGTGGGCATATACTGTGCTCAACTGGGGCGGCTTCTGGGGCTGGGATCCTGTTGAGAACGCCTCTTTCCTTCCCTTTCTCACCATGACCGCATTCTATCACAGCACTATGATAACGGAACGAAAAGGAGGTATGAAATTCTGGAATATCCTTCTTATCCTTTTCACATGGGAACTCACGGTTTATGGCACTCTGCTCACCCGCAGCGGTATAATCGCTTCTGTACATACTTTCGGGGAGTCTGTGACCGCTCAATATTATATCAATTATATGATTGTGGTACTTGCAGCCACCCTGGCTCTTGTGGCATGGAAATACAACACGATAAAAAGCAAGAAAATTTTAGAATCTTTTGTATCCAGGGAAGGAAGTTTTCTATTTAACAACTGGATATTCATGGCTGCGACCACGTCAGTGCTATGGGGGACTACATATCCTCTCTTATCTGAAGCATTCAGGGGTTACAAGGTGATGGTAGGTCCGAGTTTCTACAACCAGATAAATGTCCCGCTTGGCATAGCGCTTCTATTCCTAATGGGTATATGTCCTCTCATAGCATGGCGGAAGGCGTCCATTTCCCATCTCCAGAGGAACTTTACAAAACCACTTGCTTTGGCCGTTATTGCAATGATAATCGCTTTCATCATCGGGATACGTGAATTTTATGCACAGGTTGCGGTTGCTGGCTCCGTACTGGTTACCGCCACTCATCTTCTGGATATATCCAGGATAGTGAAAAAGCAGAAAAAGATTGACGATACAGGAGCCTTAAAGAATATTTACAGGGCGTTCATGAATAACCGCCGCACCTTTGGCGGCTACATGTGCCATATTGGAATCCTTATGATAATTGTAGCTGCCGCTGGTGCCGTGGTGTATGAGCAGGCACAGACCTTTAACATGAGGATTGGCGGCACATACAGTCTGGGAGATTATGAATTCAAGCTCACGAATATCGGCCAGTATGCCGAAGGTAATAGAGAAGTGCAGGCTGCTTATTTTGATGTGTATAAGAACGGCGAGAGAATTTTAACAAAAGCCACTGCGCTAATGTACTATTATGCAAAGCAGGATAACACCAATGTCAAACCCATGGCTTACACTGTGGGCATCGATGACCTCTATTTCTCAGCCCAGGCCATAACAGCCAACAGCGCCACTGTTAAGATCAAAGTGATGCCATTGATGTTCCTGATGTGGTTGGGTGGATTCCATGTGCTTATACTGGGGATCCTGATATGCCTGTCAACAGTTGTACCGATAAGGCGAAAAATAACATCTGATGATATAAATATAAATAAAAACATTGAAAAAAATTACAGTGGAGAGTATACATGAAATATAAAATGGTTGCAATTTGGTTTCTCGTTCTTGTGTTTGCAGTACCGGTACTGGCAGTGAACGAAGAAGAGATTTTCTCAAATTTGAACTGCCCGGATAAAGAAGGATGCATTATGATCGTTGTTGATTGTACATGCCCAAGCTCGCTTGAAATAAAAGATAAAGTCAGGGCGATGCTTGACCAGGGTCTTTCCGAGAAACAGGTCTACAATAGCCTTGTGTCAGAGTATGGAAAAGGTGTTCTTGCCACTCCACCCAAAGAAGGATTTGACTGGATAGTGTGGCTTGCCCTGCCTGCTGGTATCATCGTGGGAGGGGTTGTTGTCTATAAGATCAGCAGGAAGAGAATGGACGAGAACGAGGAATTTGATTATGAATATGAAAAATTCTTGCAGGAGAAAAAAACATGAATAAATTATTATCAATTTTTATAATACTGGTAATTTTCACAAGCGCCGTTTCTGCGGCAGAGATCAGCGGCAATGTAATATCTTACGGGAAAAAGCTTGCTGACCAGAAAGTCACACTAAGCAGCGTAAACGCCACACAGAGCCCGGAAGCAGGTGTTGTTTATACTTTCAAACAGCTCTCGGATTCTGCAACAGATAAAGATGGAAATTATATCTTTAGTAACCTCAATGACGGTATGTACCGTATCAATGTGACCTACAATGACATAACTTATGGAGAGAATATCGGAGTCCTGGGAAAAGCTGTAGTGGATTTTAATCTCTCAGAGAAAATATCAGGATCTGTCCAGAAAGCAAATAAGACAATTGAAGGGATACCGGTACGCCTTATGGATGAGATCGGGATAGAAGTAATGAATACCGCTACCGATAAGAATGGTAATTATTCATTCAACAATGTCAATGCCGGAAAGATTTATTTCGTCGAAACAAATTATACAGACGTACCCTACACAAAACAGGTGAATTCTTCAGAAAAAGCTGATTTCAGTGTTTACGATAGCACAAAAGATGGGGATGTGCTCACCGTAAGTATTGACCATATTGTCCTTTCTTCGGCATCTGGTGGAATAAAAGTTGATGAATACGTTGAATTCGTGAATACCGGAGATAAGGTTTTCTTTAGCAAAGACAGGGCATATGTTGGCATTTCAACGCCTGAGGGTATAACCAGATTCACAACTGATGCAATGGAATGCTGCCTGCAAAGAGAAAAAGATTCTGCATGGATAGACCCGATGTACCCTATTTTACCGGGTGGAACATATAGTGTCTCGATCTCATATGTTTTTAATCCTGAATCCTCGAAAGACATATTTTACAAAAGTATTATCTACAATACATCGTACCTGACGCTGCTATCTGACAAAAATAACGGTTTTGGGATAGAAAGCCAATTTGGCAATAAGGAAATAGTACCAAGGGAGGGGAAAGAATTCGAAGTCTTAAGCTTCAATAATATGCCAAGAGGGCAGGGACTGGATATCCGGATAACCGGGTATATTCCTTCAAAGACAGGAAGCAGCGAGGATTTCAATTATCTTATCCCTGTGGTTGCAGCAATATTAATCGGAGCTGTCTCATACCCATTCCTTAAAAACAAAATTGGCAAAAAACCTAAAAGACGCTTTATTAAGGCAGTACCTGTAACGAATTCTTCTGTCAATGAACTGCAGGAAGCAGATGAAGTTATTTCTCAGTCCAATGCTGTTTCAGAGAATGTTCCTGGAAAAGATATCACTGAAATGTCATTCGATGAACTGCTTGTTGTAAAGAATACATCATTTGAATCGATCCTTGATCTTGAAAATAAATCCAATGCAGGAGAAATTACGAAAAAAGAATATAAGGAACTCAAGAAAGCACATAAAGAAAATGCAACGCTTGTCCTGAAACAGTTAAAAGAAACAGCGTTAAATCTTGATCTTGATCAGCCTGTGGAAACGCTTGAAAAAACAATAGCGCATATTGGTGACATAGATATCCTGGAAAAGCTGCTGGATCGAGAAAAAGAAGGAGAGAACAGGGTCGAATTAAAAGAGATTCTTGAACAGAGGATAGATGATATCGAACGCAATGAGTAGAAATGCATGAGATTGCGGGAAAGACCCGCTTCTCTGTTCAATAATGCCCTCCGATACGAGGAAAATAATGCTCAGGGTAATTATGCTTTTTACACTTCTAATATCAGGAATTAAGCCTGTCATGGCGGATGATGATATGACTTCTGACCTGATATGCCCCTGCGAATGCACCATGGTTATTTCAACATGCGATTGCACTACAGCAATACAGGTTAAGAAAGAAATTACCCAGATGAAGGAAAAAGGCTTTTCTGAAAAGCAGATATTCTCAGCCCTTCAGGCAGAATACGGAAAGGAGATATTGGCTCCTCCTGAGAAAGACAACTCATCAAAATTATGGGTCATTGGTGCAGCATTAAGCCTTCTACTTGTGTTTCTTGGATACATTTTTTCAAGAAAAACGAAAATGGATATTACACCCGATATGAAAAAGTATGAACAGCAGTTTGAAGAAGAATACAGGAATTTTGTTTCTGAAATTGAAGAACCCAACAAGGATGAAAAACATGCATCTAATGATACTTCAAAGCTGGAGGAGAAATAGTGATAGCTGTGAAGGGGTCCATTTCTATCTGTATAGCGCTATTGTATTTCACAGGGATAAGTTCTGCCCAGTTTGATGAAAGGATATCAGATGAAAATAATGCTGGAAATTACAATATAAGTGTTGCTCTTGACCATATTTTCATCTCGAAGAAAAACAATTCAATTGAGATTTCTGAGATCGTTGTATTCAGGAATGAGGGTGAAGAGATCCATTACAGTAAGGATAACCATACATTCTTTGCCATATCAACTCCGCTCGATATAAAAAACCTGAAAGCTCAGGCAATGGAATGCTGCCTCGTTCAGGATGAAGGGGTGGTATATATGGACCCCATGCAGTCAATCGCACCGGGCGCTAATTTTGAGATGCAGATATCATATGCACTTACTCTTCAGGATCAAGAATATGTGTTCAATAAAAGTGCCATCTATAATACCACTTCAATTCTGATGTTCATTGATAAAAAAAGCGGCATGCGCATAGATGGATCAAATGAGACTATAACGCTTGGAGGAAATGAATATCAAATCATCGGTTTTAATGATATCAAAGCAGGAGAGACTGTAAGTATTCCAGTTAAAATGACAAAGGAACCGGATTACCTATATGCAGGAATTGGAGTTCTTTCATTGTTTTCAATTGGTTTAATCTATCGTTTTAGGAGAAAAATCTTCAGGAAATCTAAAAAAGAATACACCCTGGAAGAGCTTGAAAATGAGAAAATAAACATTTACAGTACAATTCATGGATTTGAAAAACATGCAGGAACTGAAATCTCGGAAGAATACCAGAAATTGATGGAAGAATACAGGCAGAAAGCCATCCAGATTTGTATTAAGATCGATAACTTTAAAAGAAAAGCCCAGTCCGAACTTTTGCAAGAGGGGATTAAACAACCGAATAATAGAATTTGAAACGGAGGATTAAGAGTGTCAAGATCAAAAAAACATACAGGAAAGATTTCGAAAGAAAATCCAGATAAAAAGCCGCCATACATGAGCATTCTGTTCATTTTTATCGTTATTGCGATATTTGGCAGCGCGATATATTTGGTCATAAGTAAATCAGCGGCTTTGGAACCCGTTGACAAGGATGCCATTAAAATGACCATCACCATGGCAGGCTTTGAACCAAATATAATCAGGGCAAAAGCAGGGCAGCCTGTCACCATAAACCTGATCAACCCCGACAATTCAATGCATACAGATGGTGGCGGTATCCACAGCTTCAAACTAACAGCCGGCTTAGCCAATGTAAATATCACAGTCTTACCTGAGAGCCAGAAGGTATTCACTTTCACGCCCACACAGGCAGGAGAATATCAATGGTATTGCGATTCATGCTGCGGAGGCAAGGAGAATCCAAGCATGCTTGGAACCCTTATAGTGGCTTGAAGGAAATGCTATGGCAATTGACCCTCAAACATTAACCTTTCCCCTTGTGATCATTGCAGGCTTAGTTGACGGCTTTAACCCATGTGCGTTTGCCGTATTACTGCTCTTCATAACCTTTACCATGGGCATGCTGCAACTGCAAGCTAATTACAGGTACGGGTTATTAAAGGTCGGCTCGATATACATAAGCGGGATATTCGTAACCTACGTGTTAATAGGAGTAGGTATCTTAAGCGCCATATCCTTCTTTTCCGCAACGCACATTGTGGGCAAGGCAGCAGCTTTCATTTCTATGATGCTCGGCGTTCTTGTCATGAAGGACTATTTTATACCTGGTAGCTTCGGGTTGGCAATACCTGAGAGCTTGCATACATCGGTAAACCACTGGATAAAAAAAACCTCGGCGCCAGGTGTCTTTGGTGCTGGAGTCCTTGTCGGTCTTTGCACAGTGCCATGCAGCGGCGGAATATATCTTGCAGTTATAGGATTGTTATCACTTCAATCAACGCTGGCTCAGGGCATACTGTACCTTTTGTTATATAACCTGATGCTTATTGTGCCTCTTGTTGCAGTTCTTATTGCAGCCACCAATAGATCTGTTGTAGATAAAATGATAGCATGGCAGTCAAGGAACAAAATGAGAATGAAACTGTTGATGGGGTCGTTCATGGTGGCTATGGGATTTGTGATATTGGAAATAATTTGATACGGAGAATTCATGAAATTTAAATTTATTCTTGGCGCAATTTCGATTCTGTCGATCTTAATGATAGTATATACAGTATCCAGTGACTCGCAAATATTGAACAAAACAAGTCTTGAAAAATCAGCAGCTTACGGTACCAATATACCAGCGAAAGTCGAACTTCCGGATTTCGCCCAGAAAACAGGACGAGTGGCTGAAGCCTATATCTTTGCGTCACAGAATCAGGATAAGGTCATGTACCTCGCCTGCTATTGTGGCTGCGCTGGCATGCAGCATTCCGACAAGCTCCTATCACATAAGAGCCTGAAGGACTGCTACATAAAGTCTGATGGCAGCTATGAGCCGCATGCTTCTGAATGCAAGTTGTGCAATGACATAACACTTGAGGCCAGAGACCTGTTGATGACTGGACATTCGCTGAAAGATGTCAGAAAAACCATTGATGATAAGTATTCAGGCAGGGGCGTTGGAACAAATACGTCACTACCACCATAAGATACTTATTTTACATCAAACGTAAAGTACAAATACAGTATAAACAATAAAAGGAGATATGAAAAATATGCAGATAGATCCAATTTGTGGAATGCAGGTAGATGAAAATACTGCACAGTACAAATCAGAATATAAAGGGAAGACTACTTATTTTTGTGCGCCCGGATGCAAGAAAGCATTTGATTCTGATCCCGAAAAATACCAGAAAAGCGGCCCTGTGGGCATGGGTGAGAAAAAACCCTGGTGGAAATTCTGGTAATTTTTTTTCACAAAATCAGAAGTGAATGAATGAAAGTAAGATTGAAAATGAGAATTACATGAGAATAACAGGAATCATAATAGCGCTTTTGATATTGATTACGGCAGCAGTTAGCGGATGCTTATCAGGAGATGACAAGCCCCCGGCAGATCTATTGGAGCCCAGGGAGAATTCAGAAGCGGGAATCAAAATCACAGCCACCTATTTAGCTGATATTACCGATGCCACTGCTTTTGAAATTGAAGTCACTGCACATACGGACTATGACGATGATTTTAAGAAGAACTCTTACCTTCGGGATTCAAGTGGCAAAATATACCAACCCATTTCTTATGAAGGCGAAGGCGGACATCATGCAAGTGGCACACTTCGATTTCCTAAGATTGAAAGCAAAAGATTTGACCTTGTGATCAAGAACATTGCAGGAGTAGAAGAGAGAGTCTTTAAGTGGTAAACCTATGTCAGAAAAACAGGGCATTAAAAGTCTTTTAAAGAATCCTTTTATTTTCGGATCAGGTATAGGGATATTTGTAATACTTTTCAATATCTCTGTTGCATCCTTGGCAGAAGGTTCAATTGAGAACGGATACCAGGTATTTCTTACAAACGGTATATTTGTTTATCTGATTCCCTTAGCAGTAGGCATTCAGATGGGGCTTTTCAGATATCACAGGAATATTACTACTGGAAACATAGGCGGCACAGAAAAAATGGGCATGGCTGGTTCTGCCACTTCTTCCCTTACGATGGTAGCCTGCTGCCTGCACCATGTAAGCGATCTGTTGCCCGCAGTTGGTTTTATCCTGGCAACATCTTCATTCCTTATCCGGTATAAAGATACCATAATCATAATTGGATTAATGGCAAATGTGATAGGGAGCGCTTATATTGCAAGGGCGATCCTGAAAGACAAAGCAATAATTGCAGAAGCAGGAAAATCTATGGTATAAAGGTGAAATCATGAAAAAAATTCATATTATAATTGTTGTGGCTGCCATGCTTGCAGTAATTTTTCTATACCCATCAGATGCAAAGAAAAGCATCTTTACAGAGAAAGTGGGCGACATGACGTTGACAGGTTATGAAACGGGCGATGCGGTATCACAGCAGATATCGGGCATGTCTGGATTGAAGGACATACCACTGGCAAAAGCTTATTCAGCAGTGTATAAGAGCAGAAAAGGCACCATGCGGATGTGGGTCGCCGAACCTCCAGATCATAATGTCGCAAACGATGCATTCAAGGCCATGAACTCTATGCTCGGAGGTTCAACAGGGCACGAAGAGCATGAAAACTCAGGTGACGTGGGACAGTCAGCCAGTCATAACCAGCACAGCAATACTGGCATGATGAATGAATCTTTCTCTAAACCTGTAAAAGTTGATATCATGGAGTTTTCGATCCCGGATGTTTATATGATGAGGACAAATAATTCAATTAATTACTATTATTTTAAAATGAATTATAACATGGGGAGAGTCTACTGGATAATTTTTGACTCTCCTGATGAAAGCTATCAATTGTCTATTGTGAAGCAGGCTGTAATGGATATATAGGAAGAACTATGAGAAAAAATAAATCTGAAATATACCTTGCAATATTCATAATCCTGGTAATAGCTGCAACAGTGTTCCTTTACATGCAGACGCAGGAAAAAAGCAGCACAGTTATCTTTCCTGAAAAACTGGGCGATATGAACCTGGTTCTCTACAGGGATGGCGAAATAGCTATGTCAGCGGTAAAACAATTGCATGGCAATAATCCTCTTGTAAAAATAGAGAGCGCATATATAGCAGATTACAGGAGTACGCCCACAAATAAAGCTAAATTTTGGATGTCGGAGTCTAAAACAAGCGAGAATGCAGCTTCGCTTCTTGTGTCTATGAACAGCGGCGTGGGAAAAACAGGGATGTTCAGCGATTCCACACCAATGACTATTGAAGGAGTGACGGTTTATTTTGTTACAGGGCAGCCGGAGCTCGGTCTGTATCATTACTTCTATGCTAAAGATAAAAGAGTGTTCTGGATACAGGTAGATAACCCGAATGAAGTCTACAGGCTAAATTTCGTAAAAGAATCTATAAAAAGGATCTAGGTGTTCTTCATGAGAAAAGTCTTCAGTGACCTTATTGCGATTGGATTTATTACGCTCATGGCTTTGGCTGTATTTTCAGGATTATCAGTGCTTCTTGGCTTTGAAAAACCTGAAAATATCGAGGGTGGAGACCCTCATGACATGACAGGATACGCTTATGGCAACTGGGCAGCAATGCTTTTTAGCGTGGGAATTTTTTCTTTTTTTGTGATCAGCTTCCTTACCCCATTGAAGAAGCAGAACTGGCGCACCCTGGGAATATATGAGGCGTTCATAATAGCGCTGTTCTCTGAGATGTATGGCTTCCCGCTTACGATATATGTTCTCTCGTCAGTTTTCGGGCTGAACCTTTCTTTTGGACATGCGCAGGGGCACCTGCTCGGAGTACTCCTTTCTAAAGCGGGATTAATGAGTATGGAAGCTGGCTGGGCGCTTGTGATGGTGACAAGCAGCGCGGTCATATTCTTCGGACTGTTTCTGATGTCAAAAGGCTGGAGCATGATACATTCATCTTCCGGAGAACTTGTGGCAGGCGGAATTTACAGGTATGTCAGGCATCCGCAGTATCTGGGTCTCATAGTACTGACCATTGGGCTACTCATCCAGTGGCCAACCATAATCACGCTTGCAATGTGGCCTGTTCTTGTTTTGATGTATTACAGGCTGGCAAAAAGAGAAGAAAGGGAGGCTATGGAGGTGTTTGGGGGGAGATACGAAGAGTATAAACGGCAGACGCCGATGTTTTTGCCATCTCTGAGAAGAAGTATGGCAAGTCAGGTGATTTTATAACATTAACGCTCTGGATAGCCCTCGGACTTCTTGTCATTGCATCGTTCCTTCCGAAATCATTTAATTCAAGGTTCATCTTCGCTGGTTCTGGCTGGATATTCCTTGCAATATACTGGCCAGGGCAACTTGGGGGTTACATTGAACTTAAGGATTATGTTAATATCATTATGGTCATCGCCGCGACCATTATATCCTTATTTATAGCTTATATAACATTTCAGGCGAAGGATAATAATGATAAAGGCGACTATGAAGTTTTTATTTCATTATCCAGGGCTGCGTCAATTGGCGGTTTGATCTATTTCCTGTTTGCAGAGGTAGCATTATTAAATACATGGATAATATCAACGGTCACAGGACAGGGGATATGGTTGATCGGGAAATTCGATTTTCCTGTTACGAATGTGGCATGGAACCAGCTTGCAGTAAATGGACTGGATGTTGAAATAATACTTGCCTGTACCGCGATCGAGAGCATCGCCCTATTTTCAGGCATAATCTCTTCTGCTACAGGTGCGACTGCTACGCGCAAAGTCCAGGCGTTTTTGATCTCAGTGCCTGTAGTATATATGCTGAATATTATCCGTGTTTCTTTTACAGCCTCAGCCTATGGATTAAGCTGGTTTGGCACACCTGATGAAAGTTTCCATATTTCAGAGCATTTTATTACAAAGGCAGGCTCGTTGCTGGCTTTGATGTTGATTTCTTATTTCGTTCTAAAAAAGCTGCCTGAGGTTGCTGATATGATAGATGGTGTCATGAAGATGATGAGAACAGAATTTCACAGATTGATACTGAGGTAATCATGAAAATAAAAGTAAATTATGATTTTACTCATTTTGAATTGGTTGGGGCTTCAGATATTATTGAAGTTGCTGATGAAGTTAAACTTGGAGATTTGTTGCGGTTAATAGATGCCAGGATTATAGAAGCAGGGAGGAATGAGGGGATAGAGACTACTTATAAAACAATCCTGGCAGGCGATCAGTTGAATGCTTGCATGGTTTTTATTAATGGTTCAGCGCCTGGAAATATGCTGGATCATGAGTTACATGATGGGGATACTGTTGATTTTGTTTATGGGTTCTGCGGAGGATAACAATGAACGGATTGATCGATTTTATAAACAGGAATTATATTGAAGGTATCATCAGTGATACCAGTTACAATCATTTTGACATGATCACATATGTCATTATTTTATTTGCAGGTGTATATGCAGTTCTAAAATTACTGAATAAATTGAGGATCAAAGTTGATGAGGAGTTTGTTATAGCCACGATCCCCTATATTTTCATGGGCTCCGTGTTCAGGGTAATCGAGGATGCAGATATCCTGAAGCCGCCTGTTAAATATTTTTTCATTACACCACTTATTTTCTTTGTGATCTTTGCAATATGTTTTGGGACCCTTCTCCTCACAAGATACCTTGAAAAGCTCAAGAAAATAAAGAAATACATTCGTGCATATGCAATTGCCGGTGTCGCATTATCGTTGGTAGGAATTGCTATCCTCATAAATTATGGTTCTTCTAACTGGAATCCCAGTATTCTGGTATACAGTCTCGTGCCTGCCGTGATATTGACAGAAATTGTCAAAAGAGCATCACCTGCAATCGGTATGACATATCTTCGAAGCAAGATGTATTCGTTTGTAGTATTTTCATTTATGCTGGATTCGTTTACAACATATATTGGTGTAGACTTATTTGGCTACATAAACAAACACCCTTTCAGTTCGTTCCTGACGTCCATTTTTGGAACAGGGGCTGTACTGATCCCTTTGTCTTTGATCTTAGTCCTTGTAATAGTTTTTTTGCTTGAAAAAGAATCCAGGGAAGACACCAAGGAGGATGAAAAATACATGATGGCACTCACATTAATCGTTCTTGGGTTTTCAATGGGTGCGAGGAACTTGCTAGCGATGGTCATGGGTGTTTAGAGGATTGAAAATGTAATGTTTCCGATGATGCTGAATAATCAGGTGGACAGCAGCGTGTTACTATTGCAGGAAGTATTGCCAACAACCAGAAAAATAATGTGATGTAAATTATTTTTAATTCTTTAAGTACATTTTGGTTTAACGATTGTGTCGAAGCATGCGAAGCATGCATTACAGCCTGTCTTCGCGAGAACGACATAAAGATGATGACAAAATGCATACAGCTTTGCCGTGACTGCGCAGATATTTGTGCGCTGTGTGTAAGGCTCGAGGCGAGAGAAAGTCCGTTTGCAAAGAAACTTTGTGCCCTTTGTGCTGATATCTGTGATGCATGTGCAGCCGAATGTGGAAAACATAAAGCTGAGCACTGCAAGAAGTGTGCAGAAGAATGCAGGAAATGTGCTGAAGAATGCCGCAAAATGGCAGCTTAATAGCGACAAATGGGAAAAATAGGCAAGGCACATAAACCAACTATTTTTCCCATTTTTTTATAATAAAAAATTTAATTTTTTGAAAAACATAAATAATCCCATCAGAAATCTTGTAAATTTAAACCAAAAATTGCTTTAATATTGCAGATGTAATAATAAAAATTAAAAACAGGCAGAGTAATATGGAAAAGTATGATACAATTATCGTTGGCGCAGGTCCGGCCGGGCTCAGGGCCGCAAGGGTACTGGCAGAAGCAGGCAAAAATATACTGGTAGTGGAGAAAAACAGGACAATCGGACAAACAATATGCGCTGGCGGTCTAACCATCAGGGATATGGAATTTATTCCAAAAAATATTGTTGATGCTGAATTTAATTACATGCTCCTGCATACAGCAAAAGGATCATACGATGTTGACCTGGGCAGCCACCCTGTGTTTATGGTGGACAGAGAAAAACTCGGGCAGTGGATGGCAAAAGAAGCCCAAAGAGCAGGCACCCAGATCAGGACTTCATGCCGCGTCAGTGCTGTTGATGGAAACCATATCGTCGTAAATGGCGAAAAAATATGTTTTGAACATATAGTAGGTGCTGACGGTTCTAACTCGATTGTCAGGAGATCCCTGGATATACCCGTTAATAAGACTGTAATCGGAATCCAGTATATAAGCAAAACACTGAGAAAGGACTTTGAGGTTTTTGTAGACGACTTTAAAAATGTTCTTAAGTATAGCTGGATATTTCCACACAGGGACTTTACCTCGATAGGGATGGGTGGGTCGACTGGAAAAGCTGCATTGATGAGGCGCAGCCTTGATGATCTGTGTGAGAGGCTCTCCATTGAAAGAACAAGGTTCGAAGCGGCACGTATTAACATTGATTATAAGGGATTTGTTTTTGGGAACAGGTTCTTGGCCGGCGATGCGGCTGGAATTGCATCGGGACTGACAGGGGAAGGGATATACCAGGCAATTCTATCCGGGGAGGAGGTTGCAAAAGGGATACTGAACAAGGAATATACCTGTCCCGGGATTAAACACCTATTAAAAATAAAAAACCGTCAAGAACGCCTACTACACATCTTGGGCATGAACCATTATATACCTCATATTGTTTTTAATAATGCAGTGCCTTTTCTTTTGAAGAAGAGGGGGTTATGCAGAATGATAAACGATAAATACAATCTGGTGTAAAAAAATATTGGTGGTGATCATATACACAAAAATGATCTTTGAGCAAAACTTATTTATAATAAAACGTATGAACGTATGTACATATGTTAAATGGAGATTTAACCACTGCAAAAAAGTATTTCTTCAGCGCTTTGAGCGATGAAACCAGACTTTCAATACTCTACGCATTAAAAGAGAACGGCGGAATGTGCGTGAATGATATCTGCAAGGCAACTGGAAAAGACCAGAGCCTTGTATCACATCACATGTCGTGCCTACGAAACTGCGGGCTTGTCAACACCGAGAAAGATGGAAAATTTGTGGTTTATTCGATAAAAAATGAGCTTATCTCACAAATTCTAGATCTCTCGGATAAGCATGTGAAGGAAATGTTTGAAGGAATTCTTTCTTGCGAGGTTGTAAAAAACAAAAGGATGAGTTAAAATGGCAGCTTTAATTGAGATACGGGATTTGAGCATAAGTGCTAATGGCAAACAGATCCTCAAGAACATAAACCTTGATATAAATGAAGGTGATAGCATCGGTATAATTGGAAAAAGCGGTGCAGGGAAAAGTACTCTTTTACATTTGCTTCGAGGTTTTGAGGAATTTGAAGATATTACTGGCGAGGTTATTTATAACATTT
>JBAZOV010000017.1:0-63675 GCA_041648475.1 Candidatus Methanoperedens sp.
GGCAACACCTGTACCCATTCCGAACACAGAAGTTAAGCCTGTCAACGTTTTACATTGTACTAAGATGTGCGAACTCTCGGGAACTGTAGAAAGTCGCTATGCTCACTTATTTCAAATTATTTTTATTATAATAATTTAATCAGTATATTTTTTTCAGATAGATTTTTTTTAATAAAATAATATATACTTTGTCAATTCAGTGATCAAATCACCATAAAAAGCTGCCACAAAGAAACCTAAGGTGATGGGGATCATAAAAGGCAAACCTGGTGTAACCCAGATATCATCCTTGATCAACCCTTTTTCCGAGGCATTTTTCAATTCATTTATGACTTCTTCATCGAGTTCAACACCGCCTCGTTTGAAATAGAACTTAAATTCATTATTTATATATTCAAAATCCTCTATTAATTTAATATGGCGCTTTTGCGAAAGTTCAGAAATTTTAGTTTTATAACCTATGAATGCATACAATGGTTTATCGATGTGCAATCCCATTTTTGATAGATTATAGAACGCAAGACCAAGAGGGACAACGATCGTGAGAAGTACTGCATTCTCAAATATCCCAAAAGCAAAGAAATCGTTAAAAAAAGGCAATGGGGCATTAAGTGGAAAGACATAGCCAAATATTGTAAAATCAGGATATACTGGAAAAATAATAGATAACACGATAAGTGATTTTGCATCAGCACCGCCAAAAACTCCAAGTTGAAATAGAATATATACGAAAGCAAACGTCACTCCAGCTGAAATAAATATCCAAAATAAGTATAGTAAACCATAATTCCATATATCATATACTACGAATACAGATCCAAGCGCAAGCATTACAAGCCATAATTTATTTGACACACGTCGGGTATTGATATCTGAGAAACATGAATACAGCAAAAAAGGCATACAGAACAATATCTTCAATATATCGAGCATATTCTTTTCATTATTTTATATACATATAAAATTATGTGATTATATAGGCAAACTATTTAGATGAAAATACCAATATACACGTCCATCCTATGCCGTCGTGGCTTAGCCCGGCAAAGCGGCTGATTCGTAATCAGCAGATCGAGGGTTCAAACCCCTCCGACGGCTTATTATTTTGAAAAGTGCAAGGATGTTCTCTGCAAATGGTTTAAATAGAAAAAAAGTAATCTTATTCTTGTTTCTGGAATTATAAATCCAGAGGCAGAAGGGTACATTAAAATGGCTTATAGCGAAGATGCATTATTCAAAGCTTTATTAAAGAATAAACCGCCCCAGCAGCCGCCGAAACCTCAGGCTGCCCCGGTAAAAAAAGATATTCCAAGACCGCTTCCGGTTGAGGCAATACCAGAACCAGTCATTGAGAGGATCACTCCTCCTCTAAAAATCGACCTTGAATCTCTTATAGACTCAATAAACTGCCTGAATTCAACATTGAATCAAATACATGGGACGATAAAGACTATAATTCTCCCCATCATTGCGCTGATCCTTGTTGTTGCTATCGGGATACTGATACAATCCAAATAAGCAGTTAAAATTGGGAAGCCATTGCAAGTGAGAGCTTGATTTGTTCATTGGCATTGTTCAATACGACATTGCCATGACCAGGATACATTATCCGGACATCCAGATGCGTAAGCTTCTTTATAGATTTGATCAGCTTGTTCTGGTTTCCTCCGTAAAGGTCAGTTCTCCCGAAACTTCCATCTTCGAACACTGTGTCTCCTGAGAATAGGGTTTTTGTGGCAGCTTCATAAAGGCAAATGCCGCCGGGAGTATGGCCGGGAGTATGGATAACAACAAGCGACCCGAATGTTTCGCCACCTTTCAACAAAATATCTGGTTTGACCTCTGGCGCTTTTTTCCCGAATAACTTTGATGCTGTGGCAGTTGAGTCTTTAAGTAGTACCCCATCGTCTTTATGAATAGCAATCTTAGCTCCTGTGACTAATGCTACATCTCCTGCTCCCCCTGAATGGTCATAATGACAATGCGTGAGGATAATTGTTTTAAGTTCAGATAGCTGGATATATTTTTTAAGTTCAGATATCATTGAACTCCCGTCCATGCCAACATCTACCAGTATCGATCCGTCAAAAAGGTACGCATTAGCATCATATGGGGAATTGTTCAATTTTACGATCTTCATGGAAACTTATATATTGCATATTAATTTAAAACTTTGCAGGATAAAATTATGCAATGAAATAATCTCATGTACATAAGAATTGAACAAACAGAAAAAGCATATATAGTTAAATAACTATTAAAATGTGAAGCCAATCATTCGAAGGAGGCTTTTTAAATATGGTTACTGATCTAAAAGAGTTTGCAAAAACAGCGAAACCATCTGTTGCCGTCGTTGGCCTGGGTGGTGCCGGTTGTAATATTACAACATGGATAGCAGAAAAAGGTATCACGGGCGGCAGGATTATTGCTGCAAATACAGATGTAAATCACCTTTATGTACAAAAAGCAGATAAAGTAATTCTGCTTGGAGAAAAACTGTGTAAGGGACATGGATGCGGCGGCTACCCCGAAATGGGCGCACAGGCAACAAGAGAGAATACTGCAGAGTTAAGAGCTGAACTTGAAGGATCCAATCTTGTATTCCTTGTAGCAGGATTGGGCGGCGGAACCGGAACAGGCGCAATTCCTGTTGTAGCGGAGATAACACGCTCGCTTAATGCTCTTACTATTGGCTGCGTAACAATTCCATTCACTATCGAAATGTCAAGAAGGGAGAAAGCAAGAGAAGCAATAAAACTGCTTGCAGAATCCTGTGATTCAGTTGTTATTATAGACAACTCAAAATTAAGAGAAGTTGCGGGCAACCTTCCGTTAAAGGAAGCGCTCAATGTCGCAAATGCCCTTGTAGGCGCATTCGTGAAGAATCTTACAGATACGATCACACAACCAAGTCTTGTTAACCTTGACTATGCAGATCTTCGAGCGGTCATGGAACGAGGCGGTATTTCGTCAATTGGTATCGGTGAAGGAGATGGCGCTGAGAGGGTAATCAAAGCGGTTTCCCAGGCCATCGCTACTCCATTGCTTGATGTTACTAACTTTGACACTTGCTATGGCGTCCTTATTCATATCGTTGGAGGCGAAGACCTCACACTCGAAGAGGTAGCGGTCACCGGTGAATTGATAATGGATAAAGTCCCAAATACCAAGAGGATCATCTGGGGCGCAAAAGTTGACAATAATCTCACTGGCAAAGTCCGTGTGATGGCAGTTATGACCGGTGTTGAAAGTCCATTCATAACAGGCGCTGTCGAAAAGGTAAAAGAGGTTGCACCTGAGCCAATTCCAGTGCCCGAGCCAAAGCCTGAGCCGCCAAAACCAAAGCATGCTCCAAAGATCGAGGCTCCCAGGCCAGTACCAAAAGTGGAAGTAGAAAAGGGCAATAATTATATCTGGTATGCATTAATACTTGTTATAATACTTGTTTTGCTCTGGTATTTGACTAGATAAATTCCGGCGTAACCGGAATTTCTTTTTTTTTTAGCAAAAAAAAATTTAACGGACTCGCCGCGATTCGAACGCGGGTCTGCGGGTTCGAAGCCCGCCAGGATATCCAGGCTACCCCACGAGTCCATTGGGATTGACAATGGGTTTTATAGTTTAGCAGGTATTAAATAATAAATTTTTAATACTTTTTATTCAATTTATTAATTTCCTGTTTTAACTAATTAGCGGTGAAACGGGCATGATACTATAAAAAGGTTATATTGTATGATTGCCATCTGCGTCAGCATCCTCCCCACAACCGCCTCTATCAGCCTCTCGCTGTCCGCCTGGGAGCGCATGAGTCCGGCTTCGAGCTCATCGCAGAGGGACATGAGCTGGTCAACTCTGGCGACGATGCGGTGCGCCCAAAATGAAATTTTTCCCTGCGGGAATGCCTGCGGGCGGGAATGGTATATTTCTGCGAAGGCGCAGAGAAGCAAACCATCAAGATGCGCATACAATAGTTCCAATCATAGACAACGAAAAAAATATAGTTCAACAGGTATTAATGTTCCTTGTATGGTAATAACACTGCTTTCAGATTTCGGGGATGTATATCCTGCGTCCATGAAGGGTGTAATACTCGGTATCAACCCGGATGCAAAAATTATTGATATCTCTCATTCAATACCATGCCATGATATTCGCACAGGGGCGTTTATTTTAATGACAACTGCGAAATATTTTCCCACCGGCACAGTCCATGTCGCCGTAGTCGATCCTGATGTCGGAACGACCAGGCGTCCGATCGCGGCAAGGGCGCAATCGCCTGACGGTGATATCCATTATTTTATCGGTCCTGATAATGGTCTTATGATCCCTGCCGCAAGAAGCATAGGGAAATTTGAGGTTTATGAGATAACCAATAGGGATTTTTTCCGAAGAATCCCTTCCCACACATTTCATGGAAGAGATATTTTTGCTCCAGTTGGTGCGCATATTTCGATGGGGTCAGGGATTGAAGAAGTCGGCGCGGAGATTTTTGATTTCATTGACCTGGATTTCGGGGTTGTGATCAAGACTGAGGATTCGATCCAGGGGAAAGTCATATTCATAGATCCATTCGGAAATATTGTTACGAACATTTCTTCAGACAGCGTTGAATTGAAGGTTGGTGATATTCTTGAAATCGAGGATATCAAAGTTCCATTCCTTAACTCGTATGGATTTTGCAAAGAGGGAGAACCCCTTGCGCTAATAGGAAGCCATGGCTATCTTGAAATTGCAGTAAATCAAGGAAATGCCACACGATTTTTTTATAAAAAAATCGATGACGAGATAATTATTATACAATAATCACCGAGCGTACAGAGGACACAAAGAATTACTACAACTCTGTGATCTCTGTGTCCTAAGTAAGTATTTTATACCATTGATACATGACATGCAAAAAAAAGGAAATGATATTATGAGCATTGGAAAAGGCGATTTCATAAGAGTTTCATATACCGGAAAAACAGAAGAAGGCCGTGTTTTTGACACCACCAACGAAGATGTGGCAAAAGCGAATAACATCTATAACGAAAAAGGAAAATATGGCGGGGATGTTATCATCGTTGGCGCAATGCATACAGTTGCGGGATTAGATGAGGATCTTGTAGGAAAAGATGTTGGTTATACAGGCAGTGTGACCATGCCTCCTGAGAAAGCATTCGGAATCAGGAATCCTGAACTCATTGAAAGCATACCCGTCACCAAGTTCAAAGAAAGACCCCAGGTCGGGATGCCAGTGGAAGTGGATGGACGACCAGGATTTGTAATTAAGGTAATTGGCAGGATGACAACGGTGGATTTTAACAGGTTCCTTGCAGGCCAGACCTTAACATATGATTATGAAATAAAAGAGAAAATAGACGATAATGAAGGAAAGATCAAAGGCCTTCTTGGTTTATATATTGGAAGAGAACTGCCTGTGCAGATAAACGACAGCTCTGCCACCATTGAAATCGAACCTGAATTGACTTATAACCAGAGATGGCTCATGTCCAAGATGCAAATCGCACGTGAGATCATCAAAAATACGGATATTAGAGAAATAGCCTACATTGAGAAATATAACCAGGATATCCTCCAGGAAAAAGCACCTGAATAATTAAGGAAAAAATCAGGGAAAAAGAAAAGGTTTAACAACTTCCCACAGGATCAATACAACTACAACGACCTCTAGCATCAGAGTCAATTGTTCTGTGGAAAGTTCCCTTGCAGTATTATATAGATCCTGCAGAGAATTTATTTTGTGTTCTACAACTTTCCCAAAGTCATTTACTCGAAGAGTGTTTAGCATTTTCTGGTAAGCTGACTGGTAATACCAGTCCTGCGTAACTTTGTGAGGATTCATGAGGTCTTCGATATCATCAAGGATCACAAGACCGATCTCACTCACTTTAAAGAGAGCTTTTTCAAGCTTTCTTGGTGCCTGTGTCAGGAAATAATACCTTGAACTGCTGAGTTTTTTGATCGCTTCAAAAGCATTGCTTATCTCAGTATCGATCTTCCTGTCATATATCTGGAATAATAGCAAAAGCGATATGGCAAGTTCAAGCAATTCGCGAAGTTCCTTTATATAATCATCGCATCCTAAAATCAACACGCCTTCCGTTGAAGCAAGGAAAAGATCTTCATCGTAATACGACAGGTCATTTGCAAGTTTCTCTGTGATTTCCTTTCTATGCAGCGCCCGGATGGATGTTTCACCAGACAGGAATCTTGTAATTATCTCACCATAATGTTCTTTCAGGCCTTTCTCATCAAGTTTGGGAGTGAAATCCCGAAGCCGCAAAAGCGTGTATTTTTTCAGGTTGGGATAATATGAGATCGATTTTCCAGGATTTAGTTTTTCACGTATCTCGCTGATCTTTTTGGCGGCAAATGATTGGAAATCCAGTCCTTCGACTATAATCGTATTTGAATGAAGCGCGACAAGAATATCATGGAACAAAATCCTATCCCTTATTTCGATCTCAGTGCGAAGTATTGAAACGCCAGCGGTAAAAACATCGGTATAAATATTCGTAATGCAGGTTATTTTCTCACTTCCCGCAACGATCACTGCCATGCCTTCGGCCTGTTCAACCTCAATGGGCTTATTCCATCTTTCCGCTATTGCTTCCGAACCGATGAATTTTTTTAATTGTGTCTTGTCGAGTTCTCCCCCATGCCCGAAAGCCACAAGAATGGTAAGCTTTCCATTAAGAATTGTCAGATCGCCGTTAGCATCCATATATAAATCAAATGCTTGAAAAGTATAAAGATTTTATGAATGCAAAATCAGGGACTTCCCCGTCATCTCTCTGGGTTTTTCAATTTCCAGGATTTCAAGGAGAGTCGGAGCTATATCTGCAAGTATTCCGTTCCTGAGCCTTGCGCTGGTATCGCAAAAAAGAAAAGGCACAGGGTCGCATGTATGTGCTGTCTGGATGCCACCGGAATCGTCAAGCATCTGTTCGGCATTTCCATGATCTGCTGTCAATATCAACAATCCGCCTTCTGTGCAGACTGCTTTTTCCACTCGCCCGATGCAATTATCTATAGTTTCAACTGCAGACACAGCAGCATCAAAAACACCAGTGTGCCCAACCATATCAAGATTCGCATAATTCAGGATTATAACATCGTACTTGCCAGAGGATACTGCTTTTTCCACTTCATCAGTAACAGGATATGCGCTCATCTCAGGCTGCAAATCATAAGTCGCCACTTTCGGGGATGAGATAAGTACCCTTTCTTCTCCTTTTACGGGTGCTTCACGCCCACCATTGAAAAAGAAGGTGACATGGGCATATTTCTCGGTCTCAGCTATCCGAAGTTGCCGCAGATGTCTTTTTGACAGGATATCCGCAAGAATATTTTTCAGGGATTCCGCAGGGTAAGCAACAGGCAAATTAAATGTTTCATCATACTGTGTCATGCACACAAAATGAGTGTGCGGGTAGATCTTTCTCCTGAAGTCGCTGAAATTGTCGATCGTAAGTGCGCGCGTTATCTCGCGGGCACGGTCTGAGCGGAAATTAAAGAATATCACAGAATCATTATCTGAAATTACTGTAGCTCTTTTGTTATTTCCAGTATTTCCTGTAATTACGGTTGGAATGACAAACTCATCAGTTTCTCCTCTCGCATAGGCATTTTGTACTGCAACGGTTGCACTTTCTGAAACAGCGCCTGCCCCTATGGTCATGGCATCGTATGCTTTTTCAACCCTATCCCATCTTTTGTCCCTGTCCATGGCAAAGTACCTGCCTGAAATGGTCGCGAACTGTCCTCCAAGTTCTTCCATCTTTTTTTCAGCATCAGCGATATATGAAAGGGCACTCTTCGGGGGGACATCCCTGCCGTCTAAAAACGCGTGAACAAATACCTTCTCAAGACCGTGTTTTTTGGCCAGTTCAAGAAGCACATAAAGGTGTGTATTATGACTGTGAACGCCGCCGTCTGAAAGCAAACCTAAAAGATGCAGCGACGAATTGTTTTTTTTTGCATTCTCAATAGCCTTGATAAGTGTTACATTTCTTGAAAAATCGCCATCCATGATCGATTTTGTTATCCTTGTCAAATCCTGGTACACGATCCTTCCCGCGCCGATATTGAGGTGCCCCACTTCGGAATTTCCCATCTGTCCTTCAGGAAGACCTACAGACATGCCTGATGCTTCAAGGATCGAATGGGGATAGGTTGAAAACAGTCTGTCAAGGTTTGGTGTTTTTGCCGATAAAATAGCATTTCCTTTCTTTTTATCGCTAAGACCAAAACCGTCAAGTATAATAAGAAGAATGGGTCTTTTTTTGATGGTTGTAGATGATTTTTGAAGGGTGCTCATGTTGTTTTGGGATATAGTCAAAAACCAAACAATTACCTGACTGTTCTAACTATCTTTGCGTTATGGTATGAAAAAAATTAGCAACGAACATAACGAACTCGAACGAACTCACGCCACACGAGTTCGTTTTAGTTCGTACCAGTTCGTTGTTTTTTTCATGTTAATTTATGAAACACAGTTCATAGCCGACCACGCGGTGAAAAAACGTGCACCGCAAAGGACGCAAGAGCGCAAAGCGTTGATATGTTATCAATATTGTGCTTTTGACTTTAATAGGGTATGATAGGCAAAGATACTATTTAATATATTTCAAGCATTTTTTTCTATCATCGCATATTCAGCAAGGGTCTTATAATACTCTTTTGTAATATCTTTTGAGATAACAGAAGCTTCTTTGATCAATTCCTGATCCTTAAATTTCATGCCGATCTCCATTTCAGTTTCAACTATCTTCAACAAAACTGCCGATCTGTCAAAATCATCAACTAATTCACTTGAAATCTCTATCGCTTTATTTATAAATCCGCGACTTCGTTCATCATTCAGTGAAGCGAGTATTGAACCTGTTTCGCAGAATGCCTTAACAAGATATTCGGTTTTGCTCCCTTTGCTATTTTCCAGTATATCGATGGACTGATCCAGCATTTCAAGTGCTCTTCCCGGATCAATGCTAGCCATTGCCTGTGAAATATTGCGGTAAGCCATTGCACGATAAGTGTTCAAAGGTATCTTTTCAATAAGGTCAAGAGAATCTGAATAGATAACATCATCTTTTGTAGTGATCCCGTATTTTCCGAATCCAGTAACGATATGTGAAAGTGCCACAGAAAGGTCAAGATCATTATCGATCTTCCCGGTTAGTTTTACAGCTTCATCAAATAAAATTTTGTCTTTTCGATTCATCTTTGCGATGGCGCGGACGATTTCAAGATACGCCTTGGATGAATCATCTGTGACAAGACCTGCTATTTTTTTTGCTTCTTCAATATCCTGGAAGTCATTTGAACGCGCAGCTTCCTGGGATATTAAACCCACGATGTTCTTGTATTTTCTTGAGCGTTCTAATGGATCGCTGATAACTGCGGCAGAAGCGACAAGTTTGTCAATTCTCTTTTTAACATCGTCATTCATATTATTTTTTCCTGTTATCAAAATCAAATACCATACCGTCCTGTGCGGCAATTACTTCTACACCTGTTTTTTGCGAGATCATCTTTGCCTGGTGCTCAGGTGATGAATTCAATACCTGCAAACCAAAATGTGTCAGTATCGCTATTTTTGGCTTTATTTTACCGATTAAATCCCCCGCTTCTTCCATGTTCAGGTGGCGTATCCTTTTGTCTGTCTTCATCCTTACGACATTTATAATTAAGTAATCTATTCCAGAATATGCCTTTACAAGTTCTGGAAAATATTCTGTGTCAGGAATATATCCAAGTCGTCCCGACCGGAAAGTGTAGATCACGCCATAAGTCTCTACTGGGTGCTGATTTTCGATCGGAAACTTGATCCAGACATATTTGATCGTTGTTTCCAATCCCGGTTTTATTTCAGTGATATTAACAAATGGTCTCACATATTGAAGTACGACCGGGTCATTAGCAAAGCAATCTGATGGGGCGATCAACCTCCCCCTTGGAGTAAAACCGCCTCCTGTCATTGCTTCAGTGACCACATTTACGTCATTGGAATGGTCAATATGCCTGTGAGATAAAATAATTGCATCAAGGTCTCTTGGTCTTAATCCCAACTGGTGTATCATTACGAGGGAGCCTGGTCCCGGGTCGTTTAAAATATTCACATCATCAAGTTTAAGCCAGAATCCCCCGCTTTTGCGCAACTGGTTAAGGACTACCATTCTTCCTCCTCCAGTTCCAAGAAAAGTTACACTTGACATATAGTATTTATATTGTGTAAGTTATACAAAAGTATTTCTAACCGATATTTCACATATTAATTAATTCCTGGAAAAATGTTTTAACTTCTGCATCCATGATAACGCCTGTGAGAAAAGAATTCAGGAAACTCGTAACCAGGGATGAAGCAAAGAGAATTATCAAAAACCTTGATATAAAGCCGCATTCACAAGAAGTTGATATTGAAAATGCTTTCGGGCATATTCTTGCGCAGGATGCCATTTCGCAAGTGGATGTGCCTCCGTTTACGAGAGCCTCAATGGATGGTTACGCAGTTTGTGCGTCAGATACCTATTCAGCTCGCGAGGACAGCCCGATCAGGCTTAAACTGACAGGTTCAATACCTGCCGGGATAAATCCGGAATTGGTTCTGGAAAAAGGAGAATCTGCCGAGATCGCAACAGGGGCAGTAATGCCAGAAGGCGCGGATTCTGTGGTAATGGTTGAATATACGAATATAGATAAAGATGTTTTCATACATCGTCCCGTTTCAATTAATGAAAATGTGATGCAGGCGGGCTCGGATATCATGGCGGGTGAAAGGGTTCTGACAAAAGGAACTTATCTTGGCACGCGTGAAATCGGTGTACTTTGCGCGATCGGTAAACGCAAGATCAATATCTATGGTTTGAATGTGGGGATAATCTCAACCGGAAATGAGCTTCAGGAACCGGGTTCTGTACTCAAGGCCGGTGAGATCTATGATGTTAATTCGTTTTCGCTTTCCTGTGGAGTTAAAGAGTGTGGAGGCACCCCCGTCCGGTATGGCAAAGTAAAGGATGATGACGTGCAAATAAAGAACGCATTAAAAGAACTTGCTCAAACATGCGATATCATCATCACTTCAGGAAGCACATCTGCGGGTTCTGGCGATGTCATGTACAGGATAATTGAAGAGAATGGCGAAGTTTTTGCACACGGGATTGATATCAAGCCGGGAAAACCTGCAATTATCGGAAAGATATTTGGTAAAATTATTTTTGGGCTTCCGGGATATCCGGCATCGGCTCTTACCATCTTCAATGAATTTATGGCTCCAGTGATAAGGAAAATGACCGGGAAAAAAATAATACATAATAAAATAAAAGCAAATTTGGCTATCAGGATACGTTCAGATGGCAGAAGCCAGCTTTTACCTGTGGGACTTATAAGGGGCATAGCTTATCCCATTGAGAAAGGTTCAGGAGCTATAACCACGCTTTCCGAAGCTGATGGTTTTATCGAGATTCTCTCAACAGTTGAAATAATGGATGCGGGTGAAGATGTGCAAGTCACGCTTTACAGGGAAATGGATGATCCGGATATGTTCTTCGTGGGCAGCCAATGTTTCGGTCTTGATACTATAGCAGATCTGGCTGACCTTAAAATGCGGATAATAAATGTGGGTTCAACCGGCGGCTTAAGCGCAATTAAAAATGGCATTGCAGATATAGCTGGAGTGCACCTTTTACATGAATCCGGGGTATATAATATCCCATTTTTTGAAAAATTCGGGATAAACGATGCGGTTCTTGTCAAAGGATATCTGCGGGAGCAGGGACTGATAATCAGGCCTGACAGCAAAATACGGGAATTCGAAGATCTCATCGATGCAAGATTCATCAACAGGAATACTGGTTCTGGAACAAGAGTGATGACCGACATGTTACTAAAGGATATCGCCAGGATGCGTAACGTATCTTTTGAAGAACTCATCAATAGTATTAAGGGATATAATACAGAAGCAAAGACGCATAGCGCGGTCGCTGCTGCGGTAAAGCTTGGAAAAGCTGATGTGGGCGTGGGGATTAGAACGGCGGCTGAATTGAATGGGTTGGAGTTTATAAAAATTGCCGATGAGGAATATGATTTTGTTATCCCGAAAAGATTGATGGACAGTAAGGAGATCAGGAAATTCCTTGATGCAATTAGATCAAAAGAGTTCAGGGAAAAATTGCCATCGGGTCTTGCGGCATATGAAAGGACTGGAGAAATAGTACCGTTCGCAGTGTGAGCCTTTTTATTATCTTCTGGTATGAAAAAAAATAGCAACGAACACAACGAACTCGATACGAACTCACGCCACACGAGTTCGTTTTAGTTCGTACCAGTTCGTTGTTTTTTTAATGTTCATCTACGAACTGAAGATTCATAGCCGACTCTATGGTTGATCAAAGCGCAAACATTATTTGTTTTAAAAATCCATTAAGATTGGCGATATTAATGGATATGAAAAGGATTTTTGTTTATTTCTTTATTATTATGCTGACAGCTTTTCCGGCCTCCGCTGGTGATGTAACCCTTAACCGTTGGGTATTGAACGTTTCATTGAATGAAGATGGGATGGTAGATGAGCTAATACAGGTTGAAATAGGAAATGCGGGTTCATCACCAATTGACGGTTTTTCATTTGTGGTGCCGGCTTCCAGTGTAACTGTCATATATGATTTCGATCATACCTTTAGTTCAAAAGGCCAGGTCGTGGAGCAGCTTAAAGTCCAGAATGGAATAAAATTGATCGTGAATTTCAATTCATCATTGAACGGTGGTGAGACATGGAATGGACGTATCGGTTTTAGAGCGCAGAATTTCGCCAGGAGATCCGGGGATGATTATACAATTGAAATCCCTTTAAATAGCCCGCAAGCTATAACATCCGGGAAGACCACAAATATGATTATTTCTTCAGATGTTGATCTGCGGGGCCAGGTATTCCTCCCAAAGGGAATTGAAGTGATATCAGTAACACCAAAACCTTTCAGGATTCTTTTCCAGAACAGTCTTATGGTACCTACATGGACATCAGATACAGAAATAAACAAATATCCCATTCATTTCACAGATACTATTGATCTTAAAGGCTCATTTTCGGATATTTTGAAAAAAATAGCCGATGTGGATGAAAGGTCAAAGATCTTATCCAAACGCATAAAAGAGGCAAACATGAAGGGCCTGGATGTTGGGGAAGCGCAGATGCACCTGAAGAATGCTGAGGATTTTAATACGAATAATGCAAATTCCGCGTTATCTTCTTTCTGGACCAAAGATGAGAAATCTGCTCTTGAATTTGTAGGATATGCCGAAAAAGAACTAGACCTTGCAGAGAAGAGTTTTTCCTCCGCTGGAAAAACCCGGATAATGCCTACAGAAACGGTTATTCTGACGCCTGAAAAATCTCCTGCTCCCGGAGTGGCATACCTGGTACTTATAATACTGAGTTCTTTTATGGTTTTAAGGTCAAAGGGGCCGGAACCATAGTATTTTTTTGACCCTCTCAGCAATGTTTAAATACTTTCTTATGATAATGAGGTACTAATTAAAAGTATGCTGTAAATTATTCAGTATTGCTTTTTTTTAAGGAGATCAAAATGGTAAAAATAATGCACGCACAAACAGTTCTTACGGAAGATGATATTGAAGCGCTTAAAACAAAGACTGGTGAAAGCAGCACAAAGGATGCGATCGCCAAGGCCGTTAGTCATTATCTTGAGTGCGAGTACACAAAAGTTGAGGATATGTGGGCCAAGAAACTTGAGAAAGTAGTTAAAAGAAAACAGAAAGCAGAAGAAGAGGAGTAAAAAATTTTTACAGTCGCATTCGCCCAACAACGAAAAATTGGACATGCGAATCGACTGCACCATATATCATATCTTTTCGAACGCTGTTTGCAAGGCGCACAGCACGTGAAAGTTGCTGCAGCGAAAAGATATGGTCATGCTCTATGGCATGAATAAGATAATCAGAGTGTGGCAGCTTTTCCAGATATTCGATTTTCTTATATACCCTGAAGTGTGTCCCGAATTTGAAGCCGGTTTTTGGCACAAGCCCGTTGTTTCTCAGATTTTCATAAACCGCATATTTCACCATGAAATTAGATTCTATTTTCGATGCTATTGTTGAAAAATCAGTATAATCCAGCTTCAATTTGTCCCTGTCTTCAATTTCCAGTACACCATTTTTCAATAGATAACATGATTCTACCAGTGATAATTGTAGATGTCCTTCATCCATTGGTTTTCCAAAAAATCCCTGTCTTTGGAGGTCAGCAGAAGCCTCTGGATCCCATACCATAACCCTGTCTTCAAGCAGGCTTGCTGTTGGCAGTTTTTTTTCCGAATCTAATTTATATGTTCCGTTTGGAACGGTTTTTTTTACTTCATAATAGGTTAAGTCGCTGTCTTCATCCACTATCGCAAGAACTAAACGCTTTTTTAAGTTTTCAACTGTCCCAAGATGCGTTATTATGGCCGAAAGTAATAGCGGTATCCTTTCAGATGTAACATGTATAAAAAATTCAGCTGGTGTCTTTCCGGGATGCCCACCCCGTGGATATACACGAAAGCCGGTGACTGCAGGCTGGACATAATAGCCGCGTTCTCTTAAGTCTTTATAGACAATATAATACAACTCAAAATTTTTTAAAAGGGATGAAGCTTTCAAGAAAAAATCTTTAAAATCCAGATCATTCCCTTTGTATTCAACAATTATTTTTCCCATGTAAATAAGGTAAGCGCTCTCGGTAAGGGAAACTTCAAGCGTATCACCTTTTGGTCGTCCGTAAAAGCTCCTGTTATGCAATTCTTCGATCGCAAGTTTGTCGAATATTACAACATCATCAGTTAATTTTCCTTTTAGTGTCATAAGGTTCCATATAATCAATTTTCATCAAATTCTATTTGTCCGCCGGCGCAAAGATGGAACATTTCGATCGTTCCTGCCTTCATTTCAATAATATACTTGATATCTTCCATCGCTTTATATCCGACCCATGGTCTTAATCGGGACAAACCCATGATTTTCTTATCCTCATTTAAGAATATTACATCGATAGGGAAAAATACAAAAAGCATATGAATGCTTATCTGTGATGGTTTTTTCAATATGAATATCATCGAATGATCATACTTGATACATTTGCGAAACATCAAACCCAATGCATGCTGAAATGTTGTTCGTGCGAATTCAATATTCGTTGCTATCATTACACCATTATATTTTAATACGGGAAGCATCAAGTAGCTATATAACAATCTTGTGTAATATAACAATGGAGGTATTAATCCAATAAATGAGTTCAGAAATGTGTGCTGTATGCGGTTTGCCAACAGAACTTTGCATATGTGAAGAAGTGGCAAAAGAACAACAGAGAATAGTTGTAAAGATAGATACTCGGAAATATAAAAAAGAAGTGACTGTGATTGAAGGTCTTAACCCGAACGAGATCAATTTGCAGGAATTGACATCATATTTGAAGTCAAAATTCGCATGCGGTGGAACAATTAAAGATAATGTTATCGAACTTCAGGGTAATCATAAAAGCAGAATGAAAGAAGTTCTAATTAAAAAAGGATTTTTACCGGAACAAATAAAGGTATAAATTATTTTGGGGTGTAAGTGGGTGTTTGTATAGTATCAATACTATCGGATAACTCAGTTTTTTTAATTTTTAAATATTAAATTATTTTTGTACTTTGATGCTCTAGCGAAATCCTTTTAAATCTTAATGTGCTAATTATGATTATAGTGATAATATCGGGGAATCAGAAATGAAACTAATAAGTGCTATAAAGATCATCGAAGAGCGCGAAAGAAGAAAACGAAAAGATGATAAAGAGATGCACAGACAGAGATTGCCTTTTGGAAATAAAATCGTTAATAACCGGAATCAGAACATTGCATTTATCCAGGGATCATACGATCAGAGAAATCTTGTTCATGTGCAGTCCATTTTACCACAAGACGATATTATTGCACTGAAGGAGAAAACCAAAGAAGCGCATATAAAAGAAGCAATTTCAAAAGCAGTGTACTTTTATTTGCATGCCACGGATCAAGAATGAAATATTTCGGGAATCAAAAAAGTAAAACCAGGAAGTAAATAAACTTCCTGATATGTTGCATTATTTATTGTGGTTTATCAAGGAGTTTTGTCTTAGTCAACAATCTGCCATCCTTTGCATGGGGCTTCCTGAGAACTGAGTCATTTGCCTTTTCCAACTCGCGAGCTTCATCAGCAAGCTTAGCTGCTGCGCGCATGGCTTCATGTCCCGCGGCTGCGGCTGTAGCTACCTGATCTACTTCCTTTAATACAAAGCATGCCTGGAAGTCGATTTCTGCTACCTTTGTGGCTATGTGCAGGGCTGCAATTGCCTTTGCTTTTGCGTACGGATTAGAAAATCCTGCGCTTTCAACACATTTTTCAGGTTTTGCAAGGATCTTGGGGAGCACAAGTGGTTTTGTACCTGCTGCTACCTGGTCGATTACCTTATCGATCTCAGTCTGGACAAGCCTTATTGCGCCGCATATTGCCAATACCTTTAAAGCATCGGTATTGAAGTTTGCCATCTCAACGCAGTCAAGGAACTCCCTTTTTGCGCCGATCAACGGATCAACTGGAAGTATTATATATCCAAAGCCTGCCTGTTCGATCTTTTCCCTGTCCTCTTTCTTCGTCGGGCCATCTGAGACCACGATCGTTGGTGTGTCTTTCCAGATATCGCGTGCTGCTGTTGGGCCCGGTGCACTCGAATTAGGGCTGATCAGAACCACGAAGTCAGGTGCCCAGTTCTTGAAAGATGCCGTTTCTGCCGCTTCATCCTTACCCATCTTTGCTCCTGTTCCGAAAACACGTACTGCAATTCCCTCTCTTGCTGCAATCTCATCAAGTAATAAATCTATCACCTGTGAGGTTCCCAAATTTCCAAGTTTTATAAATCCTACTTTAACGACCATATTTGATCACAATAGTGAAAATCGTCAGGGTTATTTATAAGGTTTTTGAAATTGTTCTGATATTTTCGGCGGCGCGCCGAAAATATACACGTGGGTGTGAACTTCAAAAGAATGTATAAATGTCCGCAAATCAATAAATCAAATACTGATTATGACCAACCCCGACTCCATCCTGGAAATAAGCACCGGAAGCCATTCAAAGCTTTATGAGACAAAAGGAAACGAATGGAAGCTCTTCGTAGGCATAGACATCAACATGAACCTGTGCAAACAGGCAAAGATACAGGGGCTTGAGGTGGTATGCTGCGATGCCTTCAACCTCCCCTTCAAACCCAAATCATTCCAGGAGGTTTATATCCAGTGCTTTACTGCTCTTCTTGAAAAAGATGCCCTCTCGGATGCTTTCCAGAAAAGCAATTATGATGAGTTCTGCGAATTTATGGGCAAGGAAATAGATTATGCCTGGCAAGTCATAGACCCGTTCTATGAGCTTTTGCTTGAGTGCAAACAGGTCAGCAAACACATAATATGTCTTCCCTCATGCGAACAGGAGATGAATAAGTATCTTGTGAACGCAGTCAAGAACCTGCCCAGCGTAACGGTCGATGTTGATAACCCGAAAAATTGGGGTGGGAAGGAAAAAGGCTGTGTAATGTATCTGGATATTGATTGCACGATATACGTTTAATTACCAACATAATTACAAACATTTTTAGTAAACTAAAATAATCTGAATCCTATGGTAAGAGTCCTTGCTACTGGAACTTTTGATATACTGCACCCAGGCCACTTGCTTTATCTGTCTGAGGCAAGAGCTCTTGGCGATGAGCTTTATGTTATTGTGGCGCGTGACTCCATGATTAAGCACAAACAAAAACCCATCGTGCCTGAAGAGCAAAGGCTGGAGATGGTCCAGACGCTTCGTGTCGTGGATAAGGCAATGCTTGGAAGCAAGATCGATATATTTGAGCCGCTTCGCGAAATAAGACCCGATATTATAGCGCTGGGGCCAAATCAGTTTTTCAAGGAAAAGGATCTTGAGGAACAATTGAGAGTTCATGGGCTAGAGGCAAAGGTTGTAAGGATCAAATCATTCAGGCAATGTGAACTGTGCAGCAGCGCGGCGATAATGCGAAAAGTGATTGAACGTTGCAGGAAAGAATAATCAGTGGAAATTAACAACGAACTCACGAAGACCGGAGTTCGTTTCAGTTCGTACAAGTTCGTTGTTGACGTTTTTTTGGTTTTGATTTTTAGCTATCTTATCCGATTTACCTTGGGCTCAAATATCTCAAATCCGTGCATATCCGCACAATCATCCAGCCCCCTCATGATCCCAATAATAGAGTCAATATCTTGCGTCTTGTTTATTTCCACACGAACCTTTTTCACATTTTCCATCCCCTTTATGAACCACATGGCATTGAGCTTCAGATCATTGAACGAAAGCATATCATAATTCCGGCGCATTGCCACATACTCGAAAAAATCCCCTAATCGTTCACATTTTTCCTGTTCTGGTAATATTTCCCCTGTATCAAGATAATGAGATATTCTCCTGAAAATATAGGGATTCCCGATAGCAGCACGCCCGATCATAAGCCCATCACAACCCGTATATTCAAGGACGTTACTTGCACTTTTCTCATCACAAATATCCCCGTTGGCTATAACGGGAATGGAAAGCTCCTTTTTAATGCCTTTTATAAAATCAAGATCGGATTTTCCGGAATAACCTTGTTTCTGTGTCCTTCCGTGAACTGTGATGGCATAAGCTCCTGCTTTCTCAATGATCCGCGCGATTTTCAAAGTCTCGCCAAAGTCTGGCAAAATTCTCATTTTTGCTGTGAGCGGCACCTCAAGTGTTTGCGATAGTTGTTCTATGATCTTACCGATCAATTCAGGTTTTCTTAGAAGTCCTGAACCGCATCCGTTTTTTATGATCTCCTGGGCTGGGCAGCCAAAATTGACATCAATAAGTTCGGGTCTATATCTTTCCTGCAAGAAATATGCCGAACGTGCCAGGTTTTCAGGCACAGATCCCATCAATTGTATCCCCATCGGTCTTTCATCGGCGCAGGTAAATCCCCGTTCTATACTTTTTGGGTTCTGTCGCACCACTGCTTCGGAAGATGTCATCTCCGAAATAACAAGAGATACTCCATACTTCTTGCATAGTAGCCGAAACGGCAGGTTTGTTACACCTGACATCGGCGCAAGAACAAGATTTCCTTTTAATTTCAGGTTTCCGATTGTTAAGGGACGCATATGTTTTTTCTTCAGGGGGAGTCTAAAAAATGATCAAATGCCACAATCCATCGATTTTTGCATATTATTTTTTCATTATTTTTTATTTTCTCTTTTAGCTCTTTTAAATCAATTGTTAGATGTTTTAAATCCCATTGGCGAATCACTCTTTTGTTAAAAAAATCGTTTAAAGTGTTATTATGAGAAATTACAATTTTATTGTATTTTTCATCATGTAATTTACTTATTGGATATCTCTGTGCTTTAATTCCTTTTTTTTCAAGTACCTCAAGAAATAAACGATTAAGATCATTTTGAATGGCATCATCTGATAATGTCATTTCTTTGTATTTTTCTTTAATATGTTGTCTGACTTGATCATAAACAATTTCTGTTCCCTGTAAAAATGAATCTAAAAATAATGCGCGTATTATAGATTCTCTATTTTCACCTTTATCAAAATCATATAATATCCACCAATCATTTTCATGATCACATCTTGGACACAGATAAACTGAAAATTCTTCCGGATATTTATCTAATTTATTTGTATCATTTATTTTTTCATTGCATTTTATACAATGTTTTTCATCATTTTCTTTGTTTGTTTCTGTCATATAATATCCTCCCATCTATTCTTTAAAAGTGAGTATCCAAATGATTTATATTTGTTCTATATATGATCTTCAAATGTTAATAACTGCTTAAGAAACATAGCGGAAATTCTGTTTTTTGTTTCACTTTTGAAGTCAGTTTTTTCCAAAGTTGTTATTATAATCTTAATATAACTTTCAAATATTTCACGTATTATTTTGTCTTTATTTTTATAAATATCATATGAAGGGTTTTCTAATGTTTTTTCAATTTCATTAAAAGATTCCAATGCATACCGAATCGATTCCGTTACCTTTTTCTCATCAACAGTTTCCAGCCAGTTCTTGATGGTATTTTCAATTAAATTTTTAATTATTCTATCCTGTATTTCGTAATATTCCTGTTTTTCTTCTTGTTCGCGTAATTTTTTCCGGAATTCTTCTATAGTACTTAAACAATCCACACCTTTTTGTATCGCTATAGTGATTGATTTTAATTCATTTTTTTCACGATATTCTTTTAGTTGATCAAAGGTGCTTTTGGATATTTTTATTGTAACAAACTCGGCAGACATGTAATACCAATATAAACATTCATAGTATAAAAATGTAATTAGGTGTAAATAATAACACTTAAATAGTAAAAAGAAGAATAATTAATTGAAGTACATGTAGGGAAAAAGATGGTAAATGTTTACGAAAACTTTGAATATACTATCGAAAAGGCAAGATGCTTATTAGACCTTTTAGTACTTAAAAAGTTCAGGGATGAAATTGTGAACGGCGCGGATGAGAATTTTGTAGATGAAGTTAGAGAAGGACTAAAAAATAATTTTCCTTTATTGCAAGGTCCACCCATAATATTACCTGGATTAAATATACAATCACCTACTGTTGTAATAGACTTCATCATTAATATTTTTAGAAAAACAATTAAGCCACAAATAGATAAACACTTAGATATCAACACCCAAACATTCCAACAGCAAGCCGTAGTAATAGCAGTTACGGCCTTAGAGTCGTATTTACGAGATCGTTATATTATTGAAAAATACAAAAATAAATCAAATGAAGAGATTGAAAAAAGAATTTTAGAATTTAAAAAAGTTTGTCAAAGTCCAGAGTTTATAACAAAAATGTATAAAGAGTTGGGGATAGAAGATGTTTTGAATCTTACAGGAAACAAAGAAAACATAATAAAAATTATACAGATTCGCCACATAATTGTTCATAGAGGAGGGGAAATTAATGTTCAATTATGTGATAAACTTGGTATACCAAAAAGGGAATGGTTAGGTAAGAATATTCAAGATTTTTTTGAAAATGACGTCGATTTTGTAAATGAAAGCATAAATCGAATCGAAAATTTTGTGAAACAATTGGATAAAACAAAATTATCTGGAAGAGTAGTAGTAAAATGATTGATAAGACAATTTATGATCTATGATCTATGTGGGATCAGATGATAAGGCACAATAAAGGAGATTTAATGACTTCTACTCAAAAAGCAAAAAGGCAAATCTCAAATATAAAAGTAGTCTGCGTGCTTCTATTGATGCTATCTTCAATACCAGTGGGATCTGCGAGTTCAACTATGAGTGTTTTTACTGCCACGCCTCCTACAATCGATGGCCAAGTAACAGGAAATGAATGGGATAATGCTGCCAGTATCCCATTAGGACATGGCTCAATGTTGGTGAAAAACGATAACTCATACCTTTACCTTTTGGTAGATCTCACTGGAGATACCACTAACGATCCACCCGGCACGACACAATCTGAATTGGGGGATTTCTTCTCGCTTGATTTCGATGTAAATCTTGATAAAGCAATAACTTCCAACGTGGATTTAAGTTATGGTTCAACTTGGGGTGAATATAAATTAAGCAAATCATATCACCTCGGCCCTGGCGTATGGACAACTATTTCTAGCACTACCTCACAACTCGGTGTAGGCTTTGGCCCTTCCATGAACTCGGTAACATCACACCGCATTTGGGAGTTTGCCATCAGCCGCCAGGAAATACTGGCACAAAGCATAGTGAGAATAGGCTTGAGAACTTATTCACAAACTCCAAGCTTTGACGACAGCCTACCACCAAATTTCGAGAACGATTTCTCTAACTTAATAGAGATTTCCCTTGCTACAACACCAACATCTACACCAACCCCGACACCTATGCCAACAACTACACCTGATATAGGTTATATTTATGTTTGGTCAAGTCCTGCGGGGGGAAACATATACGTTGATGGAAATAATAAAGGGATAACAGATAGCAGCCAGTATCTTCTCATATCTACAACAACTGGTTATCATACTGTTGAAATATCCAAAGCGGGATATGATAAATACTCAACTTCTGTATACGTCTCCTCTGTTAACTATCCCTCTGTAAATGCCTACTTAACTCCACAACCTACACCCACCCCAACGACTACGCCTGATATAGGTTATATTTATGTTTGGTCAAGTCCTGCAGGAGGAAGCATATACGTTGATGGAAATAATAAAGGGATAACAGATAGCAGCCAGTATCTTCTCATATCTACCACACCTGGATATCATACTATTGAAATATCAAAAGCTGGATATGAAAAATACTCAACATCAGTATATGTTTACTATGGTCAATATTACTACGTAAATCCCTACTTAACTCCAATACAAACACAAACTCCTACATCTACACCCACCCCAACAAAAACTTCAACCGCTACTCCAACTCCACAACCTACACCCACTCCAACGACTACGCCTGATATAGGTTATATTTATGTTTGGTCAAGTCCTGCAGGAGGAAGCATATACGTTGATGGAATATATAAGGGAACGACAGATAGCAGTCAATATGTTTTTATATCTACGACAATCGGTTATCATACTGTTGAAATATCCAAAACGGGATATGAGAAATATTCTGAGTCTGCTTATGTCTATCCATATGCTACAGTAACTGCCTACTTAACTCCAACGCCTACTCCAATACAAACACAAATTCCTACACCTACACCCACCACAACGACTACACCTGATATAGGTTATATTTATGTTTGGTCAAGTCCTGCGGGAGGAAGCATATACGTTGATGGAAATAATAAAGGGATAACAGATAGCAGCCAGTATCTTGCAATATCTACAACAACTGGTAATCATACTGTTGAAATATCCAAAGCTGGATATGATAAACACTCAACTTCTGTATACGTCTCCTCTGGTCAATATCCATCTGTAAATGCCTACTTAACTCCAACACCCATATCAACCCCTACCCCCATAGAAACCTCAACCGCTACTCCAACATCACAAACTACACCTACACCAACCCCAACGACTCCACCTGATATAGGTTATATTTATGTTTGGTCAAGTCCTGCAGGAGGAAGTATATACGTTGATGGAAATAATAAAGGGATAACAGATAGCAGCCAGTATCTTCTCATATCTACAACAACTGGTAATCATACTGTTGAAATATCCAAAGCGGAATATGATAAATACTCAACTTCTGTATACGTCTCCTCTAGTCAATATCCCGCTGTTAATGCCTACTTAACTCCAACTCCCATATCAACCCCTACCCCAACAGATGCCCCTCCTAAATTATCTGAATTTCAAGAACAAATTGACTGGATGCTGGTGAGCGAAATCCTTGCAATAGTCTTAATCAGTGTAATTATCTTGCTTTTGTATAAGCTGAAGGAGAGGGCACCAAAAGCCCCTCCAAAAACGACACCTGAAATCAAACCACCCCAAAAATACAAAACTTCAAGTATTATATTGATATTACTTTTGATTGTATTGGGTGCAATTGGCTACACAGTTTATCAAAAATACTCTCCATTATCTGAATTAGCAAACTGTGGCAATAACTGCATTGATTACAAAAAGGTGCAAATGGCACAATACGAAACATCAGTTCCAGACATTAAAATTACTAATGCAGATACAGACAAATTGATAATGGACATACCTATAATCATTCGTAATCCATCAGCAAAAGACACGGAAACCATAAAAATTGATTTTGATGTGTCTATGGAGGGAAAACATCTAACCAAAGGCACAATTCCAGCCTATGAGTTGCCAGCAAAGCAAAACACCACCATTTTGATTAAAGATGTTGTAATAAAGTACGAGGAGCTTGGAGAGGTTCTTCAGACAGTAGCGGCAAGGCATGGGGCAGATATGGTTATAGAAGGAAAAGCAAACATTTCGATGACCACTGATTTGCTAATATATTTCCCGATTGAGTTGTTTTCTATAAACATTTACACTTTCACAATTCCAATTCAAATTGAATCAGAAATTCCAGTTGATATGTTTAAGCAAAAAGATGAGGCGAAGAAGCAAATCGATGAAAAAGTAAAGACAGCTATAACAGAAGTACAAGAAAAAATTAAGGGAACACTTTCAGTCTTGACATCTACCGAGCAGGAAAGTGCCTCTTATATTGCGCAGCATTCAAGCGACTACGATGGCAAAACTATAACAGTCGATGGACAGGTAATAATATCTCCAAATCCTGGAAATTACATAATAGACGGTGGGAGTGGAATTAAGATAGAGGGACTTTCAGGTATAGGCGATGGATTCTATAAGATGACTGGCATTTATAACGCAGAGAAAAACACGCTTGCAGTCCAAAACTCACAGAAGTTGGAAGGTAATCTTGCATCAGTCGAAGAAGGGATTAAATTACCTAATCCCTTTGTTGCTGTCAAAGTTCAGGGTCTTGCTGCATCTCCACCAGCATTTGTAGAAAATAAACTCAATTCATACATTGCTGTTCCCGGTTCTCCGATTGAAGAGATTCATACTTATGTGATATACAATAAAGAAGGGCTGTATCTGATTGTGAATCCTCATAAAAGCCCTCAGCTTAACTTTTCAGAGGCTACAGTTACTGGAACGTTGATTAAAACACCCCCAGATAAACTTCAACTCGGTAAAGATTTCCTGCCAGCCGATTTCAAAGGAATTATTATCGCAAATGAAATCATGCAAGTTAATCCAATTCCAGCTACAGTCAAAGAAATTAATCAAAATCCAGAAAATTATGCTTTCAGAAGAGTGATCATTGGTGGAATTTATGTTACTGGCTCAAGCAAATTAGGCTATGGGAAAGAAACGGTAAAAGAAGACCTCAGAATACATTTGGGCGCCGGTCTAATGGGTGACGAGTTCTTACCAGAGGATAATAATAAACTGATTATGTCAATAGATCCTGTTAATACCGATTGGCAGATTAGAAAAGGGAAGGTAACTGGAACTGTTATTTACCCAACAAAAGAAATAGTGAAATACTTTGCTCAAAAGGGTATAGATGAAGTCAAAGAACTTAAACCAGTGCTGATTGTTGAAAGTATTTCAGAAGATTTAGTGTCGGTTAGCATTGAAGACTTAATTACTGATTTGACTAAAAATAGCGGTCAGAAATATAATGGGAAAGTAGTGAATATCACAGGATATGCGCTTGGCGCTAACGTTCCAGTAAAAGAAGTTGCTGAAAAGGTAGCTCGTGCTTTTAATCCAGGACTTGGAGAAGTGGTTAAAATGATACCTGCTGATGTGAATGTCCAGGGGACTGCAATTGCCGACAGTCCGACTCCAATAATGGGTCAACTGCCGCTTGCAGGATTAAACAGTGAGTTGATTGAGAAAACGCAATTAATAGCTGGCAAATACAATTTCAAAGTGGTAGTTACCATGATTGATAATAAGCCAATGCTCTTTTTGGTAAATAAAGAAGAACTGCCTTTCACATTTCCAACAGCGATCCCTACTGTTAATGTAATTCCTGCAGCTACCCTGACTTTACCAACTTCAGCACCGACACCTTCTTTACCAACTCCAATTGCTACACCAACGCTACCACTTCCTACACCTACCTTGCCCGGATCTCCATAAAAATTATTAAAATTATATAACCTGATAAACTAAAATGAATAGTTCATACCCTGATTGCGGAATGGTGTTCTGAATGCAAAATCTTATAGCATATTTTAAGATAGAAAATAAGTCATTTGTTAGATGTGAAAATAAAAAATGTCAAAAAAATGTCGATAAAGGTTACATAGATGTGAGTATTCTCAACCTAACTAAAAAGTGCCCTCTAATAAAAATAATTTTACCATGCTGTAAATCAGAAGCTATGATTCAGAGTGTAAGGTTTTTACCTATAAACAGGCAGACTCCTAAAAAAATGAGGGGGGTTATATGACTTCGCTGGAAGATAATATTGAAAAGCATAAAAAACACGGTCTTATACTGGTGTGATGAAAAAGGGTCAAGTAGCACAATAAATTAGTTCCATTTTTGTTCCATAGACAAAGACAAATAAATCATTTGTTAAATGTGAAAATAAAAATATATCCATTCGTAAACTATATATATTATGTTCGCCTATATACGAACTAGTGGGCAGATCTTTTTTGAACCACCACACAATCTGCCCACAACTCCTATATTTTCTTTAATTATTTGATCGACGCATCCTTTTTCTGTATCTGTGCAACTTTATTTTCAAATTCAGGATTCCTGGTTGCATTAAGATGCAGCCCTACATCTTCAAATGAATAACCCAGCGCCAGCCCAAGCAACTGGCTGTAATGAACCACAGGAATATTGAATACTTTTCCAGATTTTGCCAGTTCTACCTGGCCGCTGTCATACTGCAAATGGCAGAAGGGGCATGCTTCCACGATGCAGTCAACACCTGCTTTTTTTATTCGCTGGAGCTTGTATTCGGTCATCTTGAGCGAAGTTTCAAGCATTGCAGACCGCACACCTCCGCCAGCGCCGCAGCAGCTGTTCTTCCCTTCATACGGGACGCTTATAGCACCTGTTGCTTCAACTAGCCCGTCAAAAAAAAGGGGATATTCTGCGTCCCCCAGTTTCCTTTCTTTCGTGGGTTTGAGAAGATGACATCCGTAATGCACAGCGACCCTGAGTTTAAGAGGTCTCTCGATCATCTGGTCGATTTTTTCTGTTCCTATTTCCTTGTCCAGGAATTCTATTATGTGCCTTACTTCAATAGTGCCCTTATACTGTTTACCTATTTTTTTGAGATGATCATTTACTTTCACCCGTTGCAAGCTATCGTTTTTCAAAATATTGTTCGCATCCATCAACGAACTGAAACATCCGTTACAGATCGTCAGCAGATCGGTTTTTTTCTCTTCACCCAGAACAATGTTCCTTGATGCTAGCGTAAGCCATGTTGTCTGGTCAAAAGACCTAAAAACCCCAGGCGCAGGGCAGCATGAAGCCTCCTTTAGCTCACTCCATTTTATTCCCAGCCTGTCAAGTACAAGTTTTGTGGCTTTTTCTATGCCAGGGTAACGGTTAGGGATGAGACATCCAAGATAAAGAGAGAATTCTTTCATTCGTGTATCAGCTCATTAAAACCGGTTGATTCAAGGAGTTTTTTTACATCCTTTAGCGCTTTTGGGTACTTACGGACTGTTTCCGGCTCAGAAAGCCCGATTTTTTCCCTTATTATGATATGGATTTCATCGATAGGAACTGCATGTCCTGTTTCTATGAGGAAATTGCACACAGCCCTGTGCGCCGGCAGGATATGCCCTTTTTTCACAGCTTCTGCACGAAGGGATAATATGGCATCTGTGACATTTATTCCGCGCGGGCATCGTTCCTGACAGTTATAGCATGTTGTGCACATCCAGAGGTCAAGCTGGTCTGAAATGTCTTTTTTTATTGAATCTTTAATAATTCTTCTCACATTGAGGCTTGTGTACTTTCCTGAGGGACAGCTTCCCGTACATGCGCCGCACTGGAAGCATGTGAGTATGTCGGAATTTTTCATTGAGGGATTTATGTGGGTGATTGTATTTAAGGCTTAAAGTAATATACACACGTTTGATGGTGATCACTTGACTAAGAAAATCGATTGGTACGATGAATTCGTGGACATGAATTACACGCCTGCAAAAGATGACCTGGTATGTTTGTATTATTTTGAAGCCTCAAAAGGGATCACAGAAAAAGAGGCGGCAGGAAGAATTGCATCCGAGAGTTCGGCAGGAACATGGACGACCCTTTATGACCTGCCGGAAAGAGTTGAAAAAATTAAAGCCCGTGCATTCGAATTTAATGGCAAGTATGTAAAGATCGCTTATCCCACCGATCTCTGGGAGCCTGGAAATGCGCCCCAGCTCTTAAGCGGGATAGCCGGGAATATTTTTGGAATGAAGGCTCTTAAAAATCTGCGCCTTTTGGATGTATCTTTACCCCAAAACTATATCCGGTCTTTTAAGGGACCTAACCATGGCATTGCCGGGATCAGGTCCTTATTGAAGATAAAAGAACGACCTATAACAGGCGCAGTCCCAAAACCAAAGATCGGATTCAGCGCAGCCGAACATGCCGACGTGGCATATGAAACATGGATGGGCGGCTTTGATCTTGTGAAGGATGATGAGAACCTGACTTCTACTTCTTTTAACCGTTTTGAAGACCGACTTTCGCGAATGGCAAAACTCAGGGACAAAGCCGAAAAAGAAACCGGCGAACAAAAAGATGCACTTCTGAATATTACGGGTGAAACAAGAGAAATGATCCGAAAAGCAAAATTACTTCATGATTCAGGCTGGAGGTTTGCCATGATCGATGTTGTCACATGCGGGACAGCTTCTGTCCAGACAATGAGGGATGAATGTAGCGACCTTGGTTTAGCCATACATGCTCACCGTGCTATGCATGCTGCTTTTGACAGGAATCCAAAGCATGGGTTGACCATGTATTTCCTTGCCAAACTCATGCGATTAATAGGCGTTGATGAAATACATTGCGGTACAGCGATAGGAAAACTTGTGGGGAGCAAAAAAGAAGTCGCAGGGATAGCAAGCGTGCTTCGGGACTCAAAAATCAAATCGGGCGATATGCTCTCACAGGACTGGGGTAAAATTAAACCCGCACTTCCCGTATCCTCTGGCGGGCTTCATCCAGGTCTTATTCCATCGGTGATGAAAATCCTGGGAAATGATTGCACATTGCTTGTGAGCGGCGGCATTCATGGGCACCCGGAAGGAACAAGAGCGGGAGCAAAAGCTGTGATGCAGGCAATTGAAGCGACAATGGAAAACATAGACCTTGATGAATATGCAAAAAAGAACCGTGAGTTAAAACAGGCTCTTGGAAAGTGGGAATATCACAGGCCAAAATGAACCTTTTATTCCCCAAGGACCTTTTTTATCTTTTCAGAAGCTTTTATCATTTCGGTAAGTACTAATCCAAGACTTGCATCCTGTCTGGTCATAACAAAAAGCAATGCTTTTGGTCCTGCTCGGATAATGTTGATAGTATTAAAAGACCGTCCCTGCTTGCGATCGCTGCTGCTTCGATCCCTCCTGCCTTGCTAATTTCTTTAAGTATTACTTCTATCATTTCTATTGTCGGGGTTTCATTCATATTGAAAACGCCTTCTGCAATTAATTTCGTATTGCAATTAACAATATGTGCATTCATACTATATATAAGTGTGCAAAAGTGTAACAGTTGCACAATAGCAGTTCAACAGGAAGAGTAGATCAAGGAATAGTTTTTTAAAAGTTGGTGCTATTTGGTCAGCGGCACCGCCCTGTCGTCGATTTGGAGGGCGTGCACGAATGAGGGGGAGGCAAGTGTGGCGCAGATTTCTAATCCAAAATCATCAGTCTGGGATTAAGAAATATGATCTGCCTGCTCTGCACAGTTATTCAAAAAGTTATAAATTTTTCATGTTTTTGAGATTAGTTTGAATCGAACACGGATGACACGTATTTTCACTGATCCAGGTGAAACCAATGTCATTTAACTATTTTGTTCTAGTAATTTCTCTTGCAACCACAAATTTAAAAGAGTGTCGGGTGATACACCGTGACGCCTGGCAAATTCCTGAACCTTTGCAGATAAATTATTGTCAACAGCATAATATGTAACTTCGGATTTAATATCAACTTCAAATTCGGCTGGTTTTGTTTCTTCCCAGTTCTCAGCGATGTCGTGCTTATCCCAGTATTCACCAATTTCTTTGTAGCTCTGTGCTTTTGATACTGAATTTTTATTTTTGCTCAAGCTTTTCGATAATATTTTCATACCAGATAAGACCAATGATTTTCAATATATATCCTTCTCTTTTTAATTACTTAAATCCTCCCCAAGTATTTTTCCCTTTATCTTCAATTTTTCTATTTTTCAATAGCGGCGCCGACCTGTCGTCGATTCGGAGGGCGCGAGCACGAATGGGGGGCGGTGGTGTTTAGGGGCGTCTTTTATTATCAGCGATTTATCTTAATTAAGGCTTCTGTTCCTCTTTATGTTCCTCCACCTCTTCCAGCGTCACCTGCATCGGCGCCTTCTCCTCCTCAGCCACTTCCTCCTTTGGCGCTCCCTCCTCTTTCGCAAGCGTAGCCACGCCAACGACCTTGTCCTTCTCACCGACATTCATTATCTTGACACCCTGCGTATTCCTTCCCTGCACACGAATTCCGCTTGCAGGAACGCGGATGATAATGCCGTTTGAAGTCGTGATCATTATCTCTTCATCCTCACGGACAGTCCTGATATCAACCACATTTCCGTTCCTGATATTGACATCGATGGTGATAACGCCCTGTCCTCCGCGGTTGCTTGTGCGATATTCATCAAAGGTGGTGCGTTTGCCGAAACCGTTCTCGGTAACAGTAAGAAGCGTTGCGCCTTCCTCGACAACTGCCATGCTCACAACTTCATCTTCGCCTACAAGCCGGACACCTCGCACCCCATAAGCGCTGCGCCCCATGTCGCGGACATCGTTTTCCTCGAATCTGATGGCCTTTCCATGCTTTGTGCCAATTATCATTTCCTTGGTCCCATCTGTGAGCTTTACAGATACAAGTTTATCTCCTTCATCAAGAGAGATGGCAATTATCCCAGTCTTTCGGACATTTGAAAAATCAGTAAGCTGCGTTTTCTTGGCAGTTCCTTTTTTCGTGACCATCAACAGGAAGTGATTCTCATCGAACTTGCTGATCGGAATATATGCGTTGATCTTCTCACCCGGTTCCAGCTGCAGCAAGTTGACAATAGCAGTGCCCCGCGCCTGTCTTCCTGCCTCAGGTATCCCATATACTTTCAACCAGTAAACTTTGCCTTTATCGGTAAAGAAAAGGAGGTAATCATGGGTATTCCCGATAAAGAGGTCGCTTACGAAATCCTCTTCCTTGGTTTCCATGCCCATGACACCCTTCCCGCCGCGGCGCTGCTGCTTATATGCATCCACAGCTATGCGTTTGATGTAACCACTATTTGTTATCGTAATGACATCGTCTTCTTTCGGGATTAAATCTTCAGTAACAAGTTCTCCGGTACTATCAATGATCTCGGTTTTTCTTTTATTAGAAAAACGGGCTTTGATGTCTGCAAGTTCTTCTTTTATAAGCGCAAGTAATTTTATTTCACTTGCCAGGAGTTCTTTGAGCCAGTCTATTGTTTTTTGGAGCTCACCATATTCAGCGTCGATCTTCTCGCGCTCAAGACCTGTGAGCCTCTGAAGTCTCATGTCAAGAATAGCCTTTGCCTGTTCAATGCTGAGTTTGAACTTTTCAATAAGACCATCGCGCGCTTCATCGGGTGTCTTTGAAGCTCTTATGAGCTTGATGACTTCATCGATATTATCAAGCGCAATTATCAAACCTTCGAGGATATGGGCACGCTGCTGTGCTTTTTTGAGCTCGAACTGGCTTCTTCTTATTATTACATTCTTCCTGTGTGAAATATACTGAACGATAATTTCCTTGAGAGGAAGAACCATTGGCCTTCCATCGACAAGTGCGAGGTTGATAACGCCAAAAGTGGTCTCAAGCTGTGTGTGCGAATACAGCTGGTTCAAAATGATATTTGCCTGCGCCTGTCTTGATATTTCCATAACGACACGGATGCCGTCCTTATCGGATTCATCACGCAGGTCAGTTATTCCTGCGATTTTTTTATCCCTTACAAGGCTTGCAATGTCTTCGATCAATTTTGCCTTATTCACCTGGTAGGGCAGCTCATTAACGATGATCGTTTCCTTGTTCTTTACTTCCTCTATTATTGCCCTGGCGCGCATCTTTACTGAGCCGCGGCCTGTCGAGTACGCATCCCGGATGCCCTGCCGTCCGTATATAAATCCGGCTGTGGGAAAATCAGGCCCTTTGACTACGGTCATGAGTTCTGTCCATTCGACAGCGGGATTATCTATGACCATCATAATTCCATCAATGACTTCCCCAAGATTATGAGGCGGCATGTTGGTAGCCATGCCTACAGCGATTCCTGTAGAACCATTGATAAGAAGATTTGGGAGCTTGCATGGAAGAACTGAGGGTTCTTTTAATGAATCATCGTAGTTAGGGACAAAATCTACTGTTTCTTTATCAATGTCACCGAGGATCTCATCAGATATTTTTCCGAGGCGGACTTCAGTATAACGCATCGCAGCGGCACTGTCACCATCAATTGAGTTGTGAACGAACACTCCGCATGCAAGTAAGAAATTGTGATATTTATCAACTGATATATCGTATGTATCTACACGTTCTTCAAGGAACCGTATGGATATTATGCGATGGTTATAATTTTTTGCCGCATAAAGAAGGTGGTCAAAATCATTAAAATATTTTAGAGCATTTTCAATACGCGGAATCCATTTCATATCCCTATGAGCTTCATAGACTTCTGGTGTGACCTCATCGTAATTCTTTAATAATCTTGCGACATATCCTGCGATTTTCTGGCGCATGACCGTATTTTTGTATTCAGGGTCTACCCATTTCACAACAAGTTTTGAAGCCGCACGTTGTGCAAGTTCTGACATCATTGAAGGATTTTGTTGCATTCGTTGCTCATTACTTTTAATTACCCCATTCCTGTGAGCATCAACGAAGGCTTTATCCTGCCGCTGTCCTGCGATTTTTTCTTTATGCATGGCTATTGTTTCTGGTTTTTCCCAGCATTTTCGAGCCATGTTAGAGAAATGATCTTGCGGGTATTTTGCTCTATATTCCGGTTTCTCCCAATTGCGCCTTGAATTTTCGCTTATTTTTGCCCGTACTTTTTCGGAGGACAAGGCCAGCGAAATAGCTTCAATTATCTCTGAGCGCTTTTCTTCATTCTCCCACATTTTCTTGCTTTTTTCAGAAATGATTTGTGCAACTCTTGCTTTTTCCTCAGGCGTTAGTTCACGTTTCTCAATATTGGCAAGTGCAACTTTCATTTTTGCGCGATAATCTTCATCCTGCCATAACGCTTTCATACGTTTTGAAATGTCGGCGCAGGCTTGAGGATTCTCTATGAAATATTTCCTTATGCCGATTGCGCTGCGAGGAGCATTTTCTTTGCAGAATTGTTCTTGTTGATTCTGTTCCTTGAATCTTGAACGCCGTTCTTCAATTACTTCCGGATGCTCATTATAGTACTGTTTTACACCTTGTTTCTGTCTTTCGCGGAATTCATCATCCTTCCATAATTCCGAGATATACTCTGAATGCAAATGCAAGTGTTCAAGAAATTCCATTCGCTCGATATTGGTAGGACGGTTATCCAAACGATTGAAATTCCTGTGGTGCCTGACAAAAGCACCCCCAAATTCTCTTGTCATCCCTCGTTGGAAATTGAATTCATCAGCCATGTGATGCACAAAAACATAATCGCCAGATGCAGGCTGTAAAACACTCAGGTAATCATTAAGCCCTTCCTTGATAGAAGCCATTTCAAAATACCCTGGCATCAGGCTGTCATCTGGATTGAGATCTTTCGCTTCTTTATAAGTGCCATCGCGCAGCATGAATCTGTGATCAGGTGTGCAGCGAACTTTTTCACCGTTATCGATTGTTAATTCAATAAGTTTTGCGCTGCGCCTTGTTATGCGCGCATTCTTGCCTTCTCCAACTACGATTTGTCCTTTCTCATCAACGGAATATACATAAAATATTTCATCGGGGCTTAAAGTGGCAAGTTCCTCGAATGATTTTTCAGTACCATCTAAGAGCTTGATCTTTGTATCCCCGGTAAAACAGCCAAAATTTCCCTGCCCATCGATCAGCGGATATCGCAGCGAGAACTCCTGCACCATCCTTACGAGAGAATCATAAACCGCAATATCACCATGCGGATGGTACTTACCAAGCACGTCTCCCACGATCCTTGCTGATTTCTTGTAAGGCTTATCGTGTGTCATCCCATTCTCGTTCATAGCATACAGGATGCGCCTGTGGACAGGTTTCAGGCCGTCCCTCACGTCGGGAAGGGCGCGCCCCACGATGACGCTCATGGCGTAATCGATATATGAGCGCTTCATTTCAACTTCAATGTTGACGGGTGTGATCTTTTCAATAAAAAGTTGTTGCTGTGGGTTTTTTGGTTCGGGGTCGGTCATGGTATCAGCTCAAATTTGTATATGTTAAATTTTTATTAAATGTGAAATAAATTCTAAAATTTTTTGACTATTATTTATACTAGCCTGTGCATCTTGTTTTAGATAGACTTCAGAAGGTGTACTATCCGGGAGTCCATTGGGATAACGGGAAGGTATGTAGTGTTTATCAAGTTCAGCACAAAAAGATAAAATAGAATTAAACGAATTATTTTCTTGCATGCATTCTCTTGCAAGTGAATAAGTGGAATGTGTGATAATCTTTCGTTTTCCAATGTAGAAAAGATAGGCTTTCAACGCTTTTTCAGCAGCCTGCTGGGAGAGAAAACATGCCTGTGCAAAAAACTTGCCTTCTGAATTCCATTTAGCTGCTTCAAGGTCATTTCTTCCCTGACTAAGCCATCTTTCTGCTTCTTTCATCATAAATTTCGATGCCCTCCTCTTCAATGGTCATTATAAAATCTCTTTTCTCTTTTTTCATAGTTTCAAATTCAAAAGGTGAATAAACCATGGGTTCAAGTGTCAGGAGAGTTTTATTCAACTGTATAACTTCTGCAATTCTATCGATGAACCTTTTTGAGGTTTCTTTTATTACCATAAGGTCTATATCGCTTCCTTCATGCGCTTCTCCTCTTGCATATGAACCAAATAGCACAATTTTCTGGGGCGCATAGTTATTGATTATGCTCTGGATGATATCAGCGAATGAATCCTGAATATTCTTATCTTTCGAAATTTTTGTGATATTTAAATACATAAGAGGTCTCGTAGGCTAAAGTAATCCTTCTCCAAAATTGTGAGGTACTAGTTGTCGAAAAATCGATTTAATTAACCGCAGATGAACGGAAATGTATGCAAATGGTGTGCAATAGAACACGGATTGCGCGGATGACGCAGATGCGCACAGATCCGTGAAAATCCGCGCAATCCGTGTCATCCATGTTCTATTTAGATGAACAAATCTGCGTTCATCTGCGTTTATCTGCGGTTTTGCATTTACAATTGAAGATATTAGTTTATAATTATCCATATATAACCTTCCCCGTTCTCACAATCGAAGTGATAAACGCCACGGATGCATCTTTCCATTTCTCTACCTCTTGCGGAGTATAAACGATTATATCTTTAGGAATTGGAATATCCCGAACCAGTTTCCTAATTCTTGTCACTCGACTATGCATCGGTTCATCCGATGGCATTATAACCAGCAAATCCAGATCACTGTCTTTTGTCGGGGTTCCATATGCATAAGAACCAAAAAGTATTATCTTATCAGGATGAACTCCGCTAATGATGCGATTTTTGATTTCCTGGATAAGTTCATCGGTTATGGATTCCATGATATTTTTATATTTTAGTTTCTTTCAGTCGTCCTGCACTATGGTTGGCAAGCATTTGATTATACAACGCATCGATATGCATCGGATCATTCTCGATAACCTTTTCATAGCACTTTATCGCCTCATCATATTTATTCAAACTATGAAGCGCAAGCCCTTTGCCATACCATGCATAGAAATAATCCGGATCGATCTCAAGTGCTTTTTCACAGCATTTTATCGTTTCGTCATATTTTCCTAAATTATATAATCCAAGTCCCTTGCAGTACCATGAATCAGCATGATCGGGATATAAACTGATTGCAACTTCATAACAACTCAGCGCTTCATCGAACCTGTCCAGGATATGAAACATTAGCCCTTTGTTGTACCAGATAAACCATGAATAACTGCCTTTTGGATCAAGTTCGATCTCTTTATCAAAGCACTTTGCAGCCTCTTCATACCTTTCAAGGCTTCTAAGCGCAAATCCCTTCCAGCGCCATGTCTTTGCCAGTTTGGAATTGACCTCTAAAACCCTGTTGTAGCATGCGATTGCATCATTAAATTCGTTCAAATTATGATGAGCGCGTCCTTTATTGAACAGGGTGTCAACATTTTTTGGCTCAAGCTTCAAAATCCTGTCAAACAATTCTATTGCTTCTTTATATTTTTTTAAACTGCTGAGGGCAAGTCCTTCTATTTTCCATTTTTCAGGATTTGTTATTTTTGCGGAGGATTTCATAAGTATGGTCACTTCATTGTAATTCGGTCAAGAAGATAGCTTGATTGCATTTGTGCCGAAGAGGTTACGAAAAAAACCAGGAAAATTAATCTGCGTTCATCTGCGTTTATCTGCGGTTTGTTAAATGTCAATTTTTCCATCCTATAATATTTGATTTCCTGAATAAATTCGTTGGTTATTGGTTGCATGTTCTTTTTAGTAAGTAATTTATACTATTATATCATCAGCGGGCACTATAAAGCGAAGATTTCCATAAGATTTAGAAAAATCTTTATAACCCGTGAAATCTATCTTCACGCCTTCAAGTGTAATGTAAAGTGATCTACCTTCTTTTTTTATTGATTTTAATTGGCTTATAAAATTTGGATGTAATTGAAGCATAGATTGGTCATGTAGAGTTTGTTGATGAGGAAGCTTTATATTTTTAGGTGTTTCAATTTGGCCCAGTTTATGACCAGTGTTATGATCAATAATATTCATAGAAATTCTTTCTGTTTTAAAATCAAAAATACTGCGATTTGTAATAGAATATTTTATTTCTAAATAAGGGGCTGGAAAAGTATCTTCAGCCCTGATATATCCATCATGAAAACTCAATTCTATCATTGATTCATAATTAAGTGAGTTTTCCTCACTAATTTCTCTCAAATTGGTCAATTCTCGTTCCTTTTTCTTTAGTTGTTCATCTTTGGCAACCAAAATATTTTCTCGTTCTTTTAAATCGATATATTTCTTAAAATAAGAATAAACTCTATAAAAAATCGGAATTGATTCCCATCCAACCATATTCACACATCCAGATTCCTTACATCCTTCGCATGCTTCTCGATGAACTCGCGCCGCGGTTCAACCTTGTCGCCCATAAGGATCGTAAAAATCTCATCAGCCTTGATGGCATCCTCAAGTGTTACCTTGAGCATAGTCCGCGTCGCTGGGTCCATAGTTGTATCCCAAAGCTGCTGCGGATTCATTTCACCAAGACCTTTGTATCGCTGCATGGTGATTCCTTTTCTACCATATTCTGACAAAAAAACTGCTAATTCAAATGGTGAATTAATATTGTGCTCTTTATTTGAATCCGATTCAATAATAATATAAGGTGGTTTACCCATCGATTCAATTTTTTGATTAATTTCATATAATTCTTCAAATTTTTCATCAATTGGAAAACTAATTGCTTCGCCGTCAAATTCACCTTTTACTTCATATATAATAATTTCATTATTGGTGCTCTTTGGTTTAGTTTTAACTTCTGCATTAGGAATAAGAGAATATATTTGGTCAACCAAATTGCCAATTTTTGATTGGGTGGTTTCACCTCTAATAGTATTGCTCTTTATAAAAGCGTTAATCAGTTCTGCCGGCAAACCTTGCTTTTGATATTTTTCATAATAATTTTTATATTTTATTAGATGATTTAAAAAATTAGATAACTCATCTTTTGTGTATTTTTTTCCATCAGATTTTGAAAATAAAGTAATATTATCTAAAGTGGATTTGCTAAACCATTTTTCTAATTCATCTTCATTGTAAACATAAGTTTCAGATTTGCCTTTCTTCACCTTAAAAAGCGGGGGCTGCGCAATGTAAATAAACCCGTTCTCGATAAGCGGGCGCATGTACCTGTAAAATAAAGTTAGAAGCAGTGTCCTGATATGGCTTCCGTCAACATCAGCATCCGTCATTACGACAATTTTATGGTATCTGGTTTTCAGTATATCGAATTCCTCACCCTCGCCGATCCCTGCACCAATGGCAGTGATGAGCGCGCGTATCTCCTCATTCTTCAATATTTTTGTCAGGCGCGCCTTCTCGACGTTCAATATCTTGCCGCGAAGCGGAAGGATGGCCTGGAATTTGCGGTTTCGTCCCTGTTTTGCTGAGCCGCCGGCAGAATCTCCTTCCACGATATATATCTCGCTTAATGCCGGATCCTTCTCCGAACAATCCGCAAGTTTGCCTGGAAGCGCGCTTATTTCAAGTGCACTCTTTCTCCGCGTGAGTTCACGGGCTTTTCTAGCTGCTTCACGAGCCTCTGCCGCTTCCAGAGCCTTCATTAAAATGGTCTTGGCCACCGCAGGGTTCTCTTCAAGGAACTCAGAAAGTCCATCTGAAACGAGCGTTTCCACGATGCCTTTTATATCGCTGTTCCCAAGTTTTGTTTTTGTCTGCCCTTCAAATTGAGGATTCTGGAGTTTGACATTGATGATCGCAGTGAGTCCTTCCCTCACATCGTCACCTGAAAGCTTATCGTCGCCTTTCAGGAAATTCTTTGACTTGGCATAATCATTTGAAACTTTGGTAAGCGCAGCCTTGAAACCTACAAGATGCGTTCCACCTTCGTGAGTGTTAATATTATTGGCAAAGGCATAGACGTTCTCGGTATAGCTGTCGTTGTACTGCATTGCGATCTCAACAACCGTCGTGTCTTTTTGCTTCTGGAAATAAATGGGCTTAGCATGTAGCATGTTCTTATTCTTGTTCAGGAACTCAACGAAGGATACAATGCCTCCTTCGTATTGGAACACCTGCTCTTTCTGGGTGAATTCCTCTTTCAAGGTAATTTTAACACCCTTATTCAGGAATGCAAGCTCACGAAGCCTGTTTTCCAGGGTTTCAATATCATATTCAAGGGTTTCAAAAATAGTTTTATCTGGTTTGAATGTGATCGTTGTCCCGCTTCCTGTAGATTCTCCTATTGTGGTTACAGGGGTTACAGGTTTCCCGCATTCGTATCTTTGCTTGTAGAGTTTACCATCACGTCTAACTTCCGCCTCAAGCCATTCGGAAAGTGCGTTTACTGCTGAAACGCCTACGCCGTGAAGACCGCCGGAAACCTTGTAAGCATTATTATCGAATTTTCCACCTGCATGGAGCATCGTAAGTACGATTTCAAGCGCAGATTTCTGGTATTTCGGTATTACCTCGATTGGGATGCCTCTTCCATTATCCACGACTTTTACGCTGTGGTCGGGTCTTATGGTCACTTCGATATTCGTACAATAACCCGCAAGCGCCTCATCTATGCTGTTGTCCACAACTTCATAAACAAGATGGTGGAGCCCTCGTGCATCCGTACTTCCGATATACATGCTTGGACGTTTGCGTACGGCTTCAAGTCCTTCAAGCACCTGTATCTGTCCTGCCCCATATTCTGTATTAACGTCGTTCATATCGAATACCTTTTAAATAAATATATTAATATTTTATTTGAAAATTGTCCGTTTTCAACTATTTCCGGATACAATTTATGTCCTTCAGTCTGTTACTACCTTCGGCCTTTAAATGCGTTCATGACTTATATACCTTATTGCCTCAATGCATAGCGATTTTAATTTTTATAGAATTTAAAAAATATAATAGTACAATATTATATACCCTGCAAGCAGCAAAATCGTAAGCATCAGGCTTTCTCTCCACTTTTTATTCCACCGCGCGCCAAAAAAAAGCCCGATAACGAATCCGAGAACATGCGACATATATGCAACATTACCTCCAGCCGCATTCTTGACCGCCATGATATTGAAAATGAAATAAAGAAGCGCAATAGGGCCAATTGGCGATATGAATCGGAAAGAGTAATCGGGGCGGCGTACAAGGAGCAGCGCAGCCATAACTGAAAATATGGCGGCTGAGGCGCCAAGCATGTTCGCCCCGGGATAAAATGGTACGCTCAGGAGAAATGTCAGCACGCCGCCTGTGAAGAAAACAAGAGCAGTATTGAATGCGCCCACTTCTTCCTCAAGACTGTTTCCGAAAACATAGAGGAAGATCATATTCCCCACAAGATGGACTGAATTGGCATGAACAAAAAGCCCTGTGATAATTGTATAGTAGCCGCCATGAAAAAGAGCATATTCACTGAATGCAAGATTTTCTTTCGCGCCCCAGGCGTATAGCGTGATGGACACACATAATAATATCAGGAAGTTTGTGAGTTTCATTGGTTTTTAACAAGCTCTATCGTATGTCTTGCCACTTGATCGGGGTCAATCTGAAGCCTTGCCACGCCGCTATCCATTGCCGAGCGCGCCACAGCAGAGGCAACTGACGGCGCAACCCTGGGATCAAAAATACTTGGAATGATACAATCCTGTGATGGTTCAGGCACAAGCAAAGCAAGCGCATTTGCTGCTGCCAGTTTCATCTCTTCATTGATGTCCCTGGCCCTGACATCAAGCGCCCCCCTGAATACTCCGGGAAAACCAAGCGCATTATTTATCTGGTTGGGACAATCAGACCTCCCCGAACCCACAATGCGAGCGCCCGCCTTCTTTGCAATTTCTGGCATGATCTCTGGCGTGGGATTCGCAAGAGGAAGAACTATCGCATCATCTGACATGGAACGCACCATTTCTTCATTTACAAGCCCGCCTACGGATAAACCTATGAAAACATCCGCGCCTTTCATCGCATCACTGAGATTTCCTGAAATACGATTTTTGTTTGTGACCCTGGCAAGCTCTTCTTTGTATGGGTTCAATCCTTTTCGGCCCTGGTAAATTATGCCTGTTGAATCGCACATTATGATATCTTTCACGCCTTCGTCCAGGAGGAGTTTTGCGCTTGCTGTGGCTGCTGCTCCCGCGCCGCTTATTACGACTTTTATATCGTGGAATTTCTTTCCCACCACTTTCAGGGCATTTATGAGTGCAGCAAGCATGACCAGAGCAGCGCCATGCTGATCATCATGAAAGACCGGAATATCAAGTAATTTCTTGAGGCGTGTTTCTATCTCAAAACAGCGGGGTGCAGCGATATCCTCAAGATTGATGCCCCCGAAAACAGGTGCTAGAAACTTTACTGATTTGATAATCTCTTCCGTATCCTTCGTGTCAAGGCATATCGGGAATGCATCCACACCCGCAAAAACCTTAAAAAGCATCGCTTTTCCTTCCATCACAGGCAGGGCAGCATGAGCGCCCAGATCGCCCAGACCCAGAACGGATGTTCCATCACTTACGACTGCCACAAAGTTTCCTTTTGAAGTGTAGCGGTAAATGTCATCTTTAGTTTTATGGATGTTGAGGCAAGCCTGTGCCACTCCTGGTGTGTATGCAAGGCTAAGGTCATCTTTTGTTTTTATTTTGACCTTGCTTCTTAATTCTATTTTTCCCTGATGTTGCTCATGGAATTTTAGTGAGCGTTCGTATATTGACTCAGTCATCTAACCACTCTTTTGTAATGCTTTTTCTACTGATTCCTTATGAAGCTTTGCAGCTTTATGTATTCCGCCTTTGTTCCCTCTCACTGCCCTGCACGGATATTGCTGGATAAGAAGACCAGCCCTGGCAGGAGCATCTTCGATCTTTATTCCCACCAGTTCTTTTGCCATGTGCCATGTACTTCCACATGGCGCGCCGCGAATGATCTTTACATTCGATATCAAGCCGTTATTTGTATTAATTCTCACTTCGGGTCTTCCGAAACATGATGCGAATTCATCGATTGTTTTGTCCCCGTTGCATTCGATATCGCAGCATATCTCATGTACCTGCACATTAATATTATATTTTTTCGAGAGTCTTGTTATTTCAGACTGCCCGCCTGCCATCGCCACACCTCCTGCTATAATCACGGCACTTGCTCCATTTTCACCTGCCAGGCGAATGATCTGGGGCGCCAGGTCAGGATGAAGAGTATACGCGATTATCAGGTCGTTTGAAAAAATACTTTTATCGGGGATCAATTCGTTTATAAGATCAGCCGGTGTTTCTATAAAATCGGGAAGTTTCTCAGGGAGTTCTATTGATGAGATCTTAAAATTGGAATTAGTTCTTACGTTTTCAATTAAGCGCAGACCATATTTTCCGCGGGTTATTATGCCGATAGATATCATATATCCAGATACGTATACCTCTTCATGACATTCGTATAATTATTCATGATGTCTTCTGCATCTGCTTTTGATAATCCGCTCTCCCTTACCGCCTGGTTCACTTCTGATTCAAAGGCTTCAAGAAGATAATTGTTATTATATTTTGCATAACCAAGCACATCGCAGTTGCGGTCGCCGTTCACGATCTGTTTTATATGCCATCCGCCTGCCTCATCCACAATGATATGTACCTCATTAGCTGTGCCGAATAAATTATGATAATCGCCTATCGTATCCTGATATGCTCCGATCATCATGACGGCAAGATAATATGAACCATTGTTGAGCTCATGAAGTTCAAGGATCTCCTTTACATCTTTCAGATCCACGAACTTGTCGATCTCACCATCGGAATCGCATGTTATATCCACGATAGTTCCATATATCGTGGGTTTCTCATTGTTCCTGCTCACAGGCACTATCGGAAATAATTGTTTTATTGCCCAGAAATCCGGAACCGACTGGAAAACCGAGAAATTACCGATATATTTTTTAGACAAAAGCTTATTCAGGTCATCGAAATCATCGGATTTATTCTGTGTTTCTTTTGCATATCCGACAGCTTTTTCACAAATCTGCCAGAAAAGCATCTCACCCATGGATTTTTCTTCCAGATCAAGTTCACCAAGATTGAAAAGGGAAAGAAGCTCTTCACGATGCTGCAGAGCATCGTGGTAATACTCTTCATAATTTTTTATATTTATTTCTTTTGCCCCATCGAACAATTCATTGATAATATGAGGCTCATTCCCGCGAAGTTCGATGGGTTTATTCAAATCACCGCTCTTGTTTCCTTTTATATTAATGACAAGAACGGAATGATATGCTGAGATAGCACGCCCGCTTTCGGATAATATTATCGGATGAGTTACATTTTCTTCGTCGCATACATCTTTCAATGAATAAACCACATTGTTGGCATATTCCTGTATAGTATAATTGGCGCTTGCATCGGATGAAGTCTTACTACCGTCATAGTCAAGTCCGAGACCTCCACCGATATTGAAATATTTAATATTGATGTGTTTTATTTTAATTTTTGCGTATACCCTTGCTGCTTCCTTTACCGCTTTCTGGATCCTTCGTATCTCAGTTATCTGGGAGCCGATATGGAAATGAAGCATCTGGAGCTGGTCAAGCATATTATATTCGGTTATTATTTTAATGCTCTCAAGAATTTCCGTGGTCGAAAGCCCAAATTTTGCCGACTCTCCGCCTGATTCTGCCCATTTTCCACTTCCTTTTGAGTATAGTTTGGCTCTTATGCCTATGATCGGTTTAACATTCAATTGTTTCGCCATATCAAGAAGGCGTTTTGTTTCGCTGAACTCATCTATGACTATGACGACTTTATTATTCAATTTTATTGCATTCAATGCAAGATGCAGGTATTCATTATCCTTGAAGCCATTGCAGATAAGAAGTGCGTTGTTGCTTAAATCGAATGATAGTGCGGCCAGAAGCTCCGCTTTTGTTCCAACTTCAAGACCGATATCATATTTTCTGCCTGATTTCACTATTTCTTCAATAATTTCTTTGCGCTGGTTCACTTTCATGGGAAAAATACCCTGGTAAGTGTTATTGTATTTATATTCTGAAATAGAATTAGAGAAGGCGCCGTTTAATGTTTTTATCTGGGACTCAAGAATCTGGGGGAATCGGAATAATATTGGAAAATTTATTTTTTTGGATACAAGATTATCAACCACATTTTTAAGGTCAATGACCTGCGTATCATTTTTTGTGGGCTTAACGATCAAATTTCCATTCCGGTTAAAAGAAAAAAACCCATTACCCCATCGGTCTATTCCATAGAGTTCTATTGCATCTTCAATTTTCCACATTTAATTAGAATTCACGTCCTCATTAATGATAAATCCAGCGCATAAATACTTTATCAGGTTTAAAGTTTTCTATCGAAGAAACAATAATATATGTAAATTTATATATTATAGTTATTTAATCAACTCAACCAATTATTTAAGCTTCTTTGAGTATATCAAGAAAATGTACATGACAAAAGACCTTGTATTCATAACTGTGATCGGGAAAGACCAGAAAGGAATAATCGCAAATATTTCTAATGCGGTTTTTAAACATAATATCAATATCGAAGACCTAAACCAGAAAATAATGGGCGGTTATTTTGTGATGACCATGCTGGCAGACACTACCGATTCCGGGATAACGATCAGCCAGTTAAAAGAAGAACTTTCGCAAATAGAAGCAAGAATGGGTCTTAAAATACAGGTGCAGCATGAAAATATCTTCAAAGCCATGCACCGGGTGTAACTAATGGAATATTCTCTTGAAGAGGTTATGGAAACAGTCCAGATGACCCTGTATCATAATTTTGATATAAGGACAGTGACGCTGGGGATCAACCTGAAGGACTGCATAAATTCTGACCTTGATATTTTCAAAAAAAATGTATATGAAAGAGTTTCAGGTTATGGAAAAAAGCTGATCACTGAGGCTTCTAAACTTGAGGATAAATACGGCATTCCCATAATCAATAAAAGGATCTCGGTGACACCTGTCGCATTAATAATCGAAGCATGTGTTGAGCCGGATGCGCCCGTACAAATAGCAAAAGTCCTAGATATTGCCTCAAAAGATGTTGGTATTGATTTTATTGGCGGATATGGGGCGCTTGTACAGAAGGGGATGACAAGGGCGGATGAACGTCTCATAGATTCTCTCCCCGAAATGCTCTCAAGTACGGAAAGGGTCTGTGCATTCCTGAATGTGGCTTCTACAGTATCAGGTATGAACATGGACGCTGTCATAAGGCTGGGGAAAACATTGAAAGAAATATCCAGCAGGACTGAAAATGGTATCGGATGCGCCAAATTCGTTGTTTTTGCAAATGCGCCTGAGGATAATCCTTTCATGGCTGGTGCTTTCCATGGCGTCGGAGAACCCGATTTTTCACTTAATATTGGGATCAGCGGTCCCGGCGTAGTTCGAAGCGTGGTTGAAAAGAACAAAGACTGCAACCTCACTGAGCTTTCCGAAGTAATAAAGCGCACAACATTTAAGATAACACGCGCTGGAGAACTGATCGGAAGGGAATTGGCATCAAATCTTGGCGTACCTTTTGGGATCGTGGATATCTCGCTTGCCTCAACTAACAAAGTCGGGGATTCAGTGGCTGGGATTGTAGAAATGATGGGCGTTGAGAAAATGGGAGCCCCTGGAAGCACTGCTGCGCTTGCTCTCCTTATCGATGCAGTCAAAAAAGGCGGCGCCATGGCATCAGGCAATGTAGGCGGCTTAAGCGGTACCTTCATTCCTGTGAGCGAGGATTCTTGCATGAACGAAGCTGTGAGGGTGGGCGCACTTTCCATAGAAAAGCTTGAGGCACTCACAGCGGTATGTTCGGTGGGTCTTGATATGATAGCGATCCCCGGAGATACGCAGGCTTCGACTATTTCAGCCATAATCGCGGATGAGCTTTCCATAGGTGTTGTTAACAATAAGACAACAGGCGTGCGGCTCATTCCTGTGCCTGGAAAGAAGGCAGGGGATTATGTGAATTTCGGTGGGCTTCTTGGCGAGACTTACGTAATGGAGATTAGCGCTTTTTCTTCGAAGGATTTTATTTTGAGGGGAGGAAGGATGCCAAGTCCGATAACGAGTATGAGGAATTAGAGGATTTGTTAGCGATACTACAAGGATGTTGAAAAAGTGGAAGTAACGGATGATGTGATGAATGCCAGATCATTTTATTATAAGGATTTTATTTTTATCATTAAAACAGAATATAAATCTATCTCTTCATATTTGAGATTCAAAATTTCTGCTATATCTGAGTGAAATACACTGTAGCTTGCGCCTGAATCCACGTAGGCATAGAATTATATCCACTCAGAGCTTTTTATTTCAATTGGGATCATTGGAAGATGTTTATTCTTAAACGGAACATATGGATAATCCATGCTCTACCTCGTTATAAAAGTGTAACTGTTTCTTCTTCAGTAGGGATATAGATTATTGATATTTTTCCTCTGGAGTTGCTTTGTTTTGCCTTATTAAACACTTCCAGAGCAGTTTCTCCGATTGCAATTATTTTTTCACCTATAATAGCAAGATGTTTGCCATGATATTTTTCAAATAGCTCCTGTGAATGCCCAATAATCCAATTCTGCTCGGTATTTGTCATATTGTATTATATCTTTTAAGCAATACATGTAGTTTATCCCAAGCATAGATTAAAGTTAAGTTTAAGAAAACTCTATTAAGTGCATGGCAATTTCAATAGCTCTTGCAGGGAAACCTAACTCCGGGAAATCCACATTCTTTAAAGCCGTGACGCTTTCAAACGTAGAGATAGCAAATTATCCGTTTACGACCATCGATGCAAACCACGGCGTAGCGTATGCCAGGACAAACTGTCCGTGCCGGGAGTTAAAACTTGATTGCGGCAATTGCAGGGAAGGCATGAGGTTCGTGCCAATCGAAATGATCGATGTGGCAGGGCTTGTGCCTGATGCCCACAAGGGAAAGGGGCTTGGCAATGAATTTCTTGATAACCTCAGGCAGGCAAAGGCTATAATCCATGTAATTGATGCATCGGGCGGCACTGACATCGAAGGAAATCCTGTGCCAGTGGGTTCGCATGATCCTCTTGGCGACATAGCGTTCCTTGAGCATGAAATAACCATGTGGATGGCTGGCATCCTGAAGCGCAACTGGGAGAGGCTGTCAAGAAAGGTGAATGCAGAAGGATTAAAGATCGAAGAAACAATCGCTGCACAACTTGAAGGCGCAGGGATCACCGAAGGTCATGTAAAAACCGTGCTTTCAACCATGAGATTACCACGCGATAAACCCCAGGTATGGACTGAAGAACAGATAGTCGAACTTTCAGACCAGCTCAGAGCCCAGAGCAAGCCCATGATATTAGCAGCAAATAAGATCGATCTGGCATCGCAGGAAAATATTGACCACCTTGTAAAGGCTGGGGCAATACCCGTTAGCGGCGCGACAGAAGTTGTGCTGCGGCTTGCCGATAAGGGCGGCGCGATAAAATATATTCCCGGAGATATTGATTTTGTAGAATCGCCCAAACTTTCCGATGCCCAGAAAGATGCACTTGCGAAGATCCGCACACTGATGAAGAAAAATGGCGGCACTGGCATCCAGAAATGCATCAATGAAACGGTTTTTAAGCTTCTTGACCTCATTGTGGTCTATCCGGTCGAGGATGAAAACAGGTTTACAGACAAACATGGAAAAGTCCTTCCGGATGCATTCCTGATGAAAAAAGGGAGCACTCCGAAAGACCTTGCGTTCATGGTGCATAGCGATATCGGAAAGAGTTTCCTGTACGCTGTGGATGCGCGCACGAAGATGAGGCTTGGGGAGAAGCATGAGTTGAAGAATGGGGATATTGTAAAGATAGTGTCTGTGAAATAGTTGAAACACGATTATACTAATCGAGATTCAACTATTTTTTAAACCACTCTAGAAATGACTATTTTTACATTTAACTAATATGGTCAAAAAAAAAACACCTGTTAAAGAACCACTCGCCCAGAAACCAGAATTCATTGCAGCGAATAAAATTCAACCGGTTGTTCATACAGAAAAAAGCTTAAAAAGCATAAATATTCAAGACCTCAACCTCTCCACTCCAATAAAACAATTTTACATTGATTCAGGCATAACCTCACTTTACCCTCCGCAGTCAGCCGCAATCGATTCCGGGCTTCTCGAAGGAAAAAATATCGTTGCCGCCATACCCACAGCCTCAGGCAAAACCCTTCTTGCTGAATTTGCCATGCTAAAATCAGTATTGAACGAGAATAAGAAGGGAAAAGCTCTCTATATCGTTCCACTGCGCGCCCTTGCGAGTGAAAAATATGAGCGCTTCAGGACATTTGAGGCGATAAAGAAAAGCGATGGCAGGGGTGTTTCAGCAGGTATTGCAACGGGGGATCTTGATTCACCTGATGACTGGCTCGGACAATTTGATATTATAGTTGCCACATCTGAAAAGGTCGATTCTCTCCTTAGAAACGGCAGCAGCTGGATCGATGAGGTAACCGTGGTCATAGCTGATGAGATTCATCTTATTGATTCTCCTGACCGCGGACCAACGCTGGAAATAGTAATCGCTAAATTGATGACTCAAAGACCTCAGATAATTGCACTTTCAGCCACTATCGGAAACGCAGGGGACGTGGCAAAATGGCTGTCTGCTGAACTTGTAGTCAGCAACTGGCGGCCAATAGTGTTAAAAGAAGGAGTTTTCTTCGGGAACGCCATAACTTTTGGGGACAGGAGCCAGCGGGAGGTTAAAGGATTCCATAAAGACAGCACAATATCGCTTGTGGCTGATACCCTGAAAGAAGGAGGGCAGTGTATTATTTTCGAAAGCAGCCGAAAGAATTCCGAAGGGCAAGCTGGTCGCACAGGAATAGAAATATCGAAACTGATAGACAGGGACACCAGGGAAAAACTTAAAAACCTTGCAGCGCAGGTCATTGAAACAAGTGAAGTTGAGACCACAAAAAAGCTTGCGAAGTGTATCGAGAACGGAAGCGCCTTCCATCATGCAGGACTTATTTCAGAGCAACGCAAGATCATCGAAAATGGATTTCGCGATGGTACGATCAAAGTAATAGCAGCAACCCCGACGCTTGCAGCAGGGCTAAACCTTCCGGCGCGGCGGGTGATAATCAAAGGTTACAGGCGCTATGATGTGAATTTCGGGCAGGTGCCCATACCTGTCCTTGAATACAAGCAGATGGCAGGAAGAGCGGGGCGTCCGAGGCTTGATCCTTATGGCGAATCTGTTCTTGTAGCAAAGAATTATGATGAAATGGAAGAGCTGATGAATCAGTATGTACTTGCTGGCGCTGAAAAAATATGGTCAAAACTCGGCACGGAAAATGCTTTACGAACCCATATCCTTTCAATAATTGTTACAGGCTTTGCAAGAACCATGGATGAATTGCTCGGATTCATGAAAAACACTTTTTTTTCCACCCAACAGGAGCCGTGGAGTTTGAAAATCGTAATTGACAAAATAATAGGTTTCCTTGTTGAAAAAAAGATGATAGTGCAAAAAGACGGACTTTTTTCCACACGCCTCGGTGAGCTTGTATCCCGCCTGTACATAGATCCGCTTTCAGCCTCAACAATCATCGAAGGTTTGGAAAAGATCGAAGAGAAAGGCATCCAGTACACGGAATTGACACTGATCCATCTTGTTTCTATGACAACCAATATGCGCCCACTTTATTTGCGTTCAAACGATTATTTGTGGTTAAGTGATTTTGTTATGGAGCACCATAGCGAATTCATTACGATACCGCCGCAGTCCAGTTCAATCAACTATGAGTGGTTCCTGTCGCAGGTCAAGACCGCATCCGTTATGCTTGACTGGATAAATGAAAAGAAAGAAGAAGATATCGTTAATAAATTCGGGATCGGGGAAGGCGATATCAGGGCGCTTTCCGAGACAACATTGTGGCTTGTGCATTCAATGGCGGAACTTGCAGCATTCAAGAAGCTATCGTCTGCAACCAAAACGCGTGAACTTGAAAAGCGTGTTGAGTACGGAGCTGCCCCTGAACTTCTAGAGCTTATCCAGATCCGCGGCATTGGCCGGGTGCGCTCACGCAAGTTGTATAATGCAGGGATCAGGGATATGGAAGCGTTGCGGGCTGTCGACCCAGGTAAAGTTGCAAAGATAATAGGCACAAAAGTGGCAATAAAAGTCTTAAAGCAAATCGGCTCCACGCCGCCGCCAGAAGAAAAACTGGAGGAACAGCGCAGGCTTGAAGACTTTGGGTAAGTTTAAATACATCTCAAACTCTTAAAGAATCGAGTGATACTTTGAGTTTATCGGGAATATTGTATGGTGGTTACGAGGCATTACTTGCAAAAGAAATAAAGGACAAGCCAGTCCCATCGCATGTTGCAATTATTATGGATGGGAACAGGCGGTTTGCAAGAAAACGCGGACTTGCACAATATTATGGTCATTTTAAGGGAGCAGACACCACAGAAAAAGTTCTGGACTGGAGTTTTGATATTGGGATCAAACAGCTTACAGTCTATGCATTTTCAACAGAGAATTTCGACAGGAACGATGTTGAGAAAAACAAGCTTTTTGAACTTATCGGGATAAAATTTGATAAAATATGCGCTGATGAACGAACACATAAACGCAGGATGAGAGTAAGGGTACTGGGAAATATCGACCTACTCCCGCCAGGGCTAAAATCCTCAGCAAAACATGCCGAGGAAATAACCAGGAATTATGATGGCGTGTATCTTAATGTGGCGCTTGCCTACGGAGGGCGCCAGGAACTTGTGGATGCAGCACAGAGAATGGCATGCAAGATCAAGAACGGGGAATTATCCCTGAATGACATTAATGAAGATACTATCTCAAATAATTTATATCCAACAAGCGGCTCGGTGCCGTATGTGGATCTGATAATACGGACTGGAGGGGATGAAAGGATATCAAATTTCCTTCCCTGGCAGGCAAACGGTAATGAATGCGCTGCGTATTTCTGTGCCCCATTCTGGCCGGAATTCCGAAAGATAGACCTTCTCCGCGCGATTCGCACATTCCAGACGCGAGAGCATGAAAGGCAAAAAAATACGGTTATGAGGGTCGTGAAATTGCTGAGCTACTATGGGATGGTAGAAGTGGAAGATGTGATCCGTGTTTCAAGGAGATTTATTACGATCCCAAAAGAAGAAGTTGTGAAGATCCTGCACGAACTAGCCCTGCGGAATGTTGTTTTGAATAATATGATAAAGTGGTAGGTTTTTAGTTATCAGTTTATTATTATAAAGCCAATTTAAATAAAGTTATTTAAGGGAATCCATGAAGCGAACAAAGCCTCGTTATGATATGCTGTTCAGTGACGGTGTGTTTAATGGTACTATGTTAATAGGACCGGATTCATTTGGTGCAAATTATGACCAGAGCGTCTTTCTTAAGGCCAGGTTATTACTCAGGGAGATTGGTCTTGTGATGACACAGAGCAGGTGCGGGTACGAGGAATACCAGAAGCTGTTCAGTTATGATAATAAAAAAATAAAGGCACGAATACGTCTTGTGCTTGGCAAATTTTATGAAGGGGACTTGCAAGAATTCTTACGCAAAACCCTTGAGCATGAAGATCTTGTATATCTCAAAACCCATGCAGGATACGGTAAACATCTCAGCCTCAGTGATAATGTGATCTATTTCACCGATGCCATGAAAAAGGGATTTTATCTTCAGGATAGAATACCGTACCAATTATATTATCTTGATTGCTGCAAGAGCGAGATGTACTATCGGGATGTGTTTCGCGACTTTGTGGGAAGTAAGAACGTCGATCTTTTTTTGAATAAGTGGTTCTGCGATTATAAGATAGTTGGACCTGTTAAGATTCTCATCAGGGAACTGATGGAAGGATCGGACTTTGAGGCCATCGCTGCAAAGATGAATGATGAATATGGGATTGTGCATTTTGATCTGGAAGATGACCCTGAGGATATGAAACTGGATAGAAAAATGATCACTTATTCCGTTGGGTTGGAATAAATGATAAATGAGGGGGAATTTCCCATTAACCCAAATAATCAGCCTGTATCTTCACAACCTCAGTGCTGTCCTTAGCTTGCGAATACCTATCCAGCGGCTCCCGGTTCAAATCCAGGAATACCGGCCCCCATTTGAATTTATTGAGGATAAGCGCTGCCTGTTCTTTTTCTCCAAGTATGTAGAGCGCCGCAGCAAAAGCCTCAACTGAACTCAATTTGAATGGCTTCCCGAAATTCACTGCATTTGCCGCAAGCAGGTATGGAAGAGCACGATGCTTCATCATCAGTTTTTGAAGGATCGGAAATACACGTTCTACCTCTTCCCACGAACAGTCAAGTACAACGATACCTTTCCCGGCATCATCCGCAGGTGAGAGTGCCTGCTGGGCGAAAGGGTCAAGAAATATCGCCTCACGTGGAAGTGTCCTGGGATTTTTGTGAAGATTTGCGAGATTGAATCTGGCGAGCTTTTTTCCAGTGCACTTTTTGGGGTCGCACTGGTCCGCGTGATAGAAATGAAGAGAAATTCCTTTATGCGAAAGATGTGGTAGATCTTTTTGGAAAGGAGGTCTCGCAGTCTGAATATCTGATTTAGGTCCCGATGTCATAAACATGATTGAGTTAATTTTGAATCCATTTAGCCTTAAATTTCATTTGATAAAGTAATTTGCATATCCAGGTCGCTGGATATGTTATCCATTTCGGCCAGGTCACTATATGTCCCAAGGTCTTCACCGGGTTCAGGTGTCAGGGGCACTTCCGAAGAGGTTTCTGCCAGGTTCTGGTTAACGTCCGGGGCGAAGTCAATATTTCCTCTTTCACCATAAGTTCCTGTGGTTGTATCTGGCTGGTTCTTGTCAACGCAACCTAACGTAAAAGCCGATATCACAAGCACGATCAATATGTATATCCATTTCATGTTTTATCTCCTTTATTCCGTATCGTCAAGAGTCGTTGTATCTGCGTAAGTCACATCTGGTTCATCATTCGTACCAGCTTTTTCTTCAGTCACATTCTGCTCATTATTCGTACTGGCTTTCACTTTATTTACAACAAGCTTTCTCAGATATTTAACAAACTGGATCACCTGGTTACCTGCATGTCTTAAATTCTTCAATGTTTCTCTCTGCAGCTTATTCCCCTGTTCCAGGAATTTATTTGCATTTCTTTCATTTGTTACAGTCCCATCATTAGCAAAACCAGTATGGATCGCATACAATTCCTTTGTTTTTGTCTGGGATTCTTTTGCTACTTTTACTGCATTCTTGAAATCGGCAAATTCTTTTTCAAGATTAGTGGTTTCATTTCCCTGTGCTTTCAGTTTGCTGATCGCGGAGTCAAGTCTTATAGAAACGTTATCGGCCTTGATAATAAAATTATCTATCCTGTTGTTGAGCACAATTCCCATATAATAACGGGTTTCAAGATTTATATCAACCACTATTTTTTTCAATTCTTTATGGGCATCTCTTAATTCCTGTGTAGAATTTGCCTTTTCCACTTTTCCTTTTAGCTGCTCCAGTTGAGCTGTATGACCATCAATGATTGTTACAGCATTAAACGGAATAGATCCTTTTTCGGAATTATCCATCCTGCTTTTTATGACCTGAAGCTGGGATTTCGCGAATTCGATCGCCCTCAATAAATAGTCTTTTGTGTTTTGTTTTAACTCTTCCGTTGATTTTTCGTCCTTCAATTTGCCAAGCTGCTTGTTAGCCTTTTCGAATATATCTTTAGCTTCTTCAAAATTCTTCTTAGCATTGTCGTATTTGTCCTTATTTGCCTGATATATTTCATTTGTCTTTTCATACTGTTCCCCAACTGTTGCCTGTGCTGCAACGACTCCAGAGAATAAGCTGAGGATGAATAGCGTCATAATTATAGGTGTTAATTTCCTGAATGATTTTGTAGATTTCATATTCATTTCCTTCTTTTTTTGTAATCACATAATCGTGGGGTCAAGGGGTGAGCGCAAGCCCCCGGCTTGAGCCGTGGGGATAGCGAACCCCTTGGTATAGGTCGCAGTTTCAACGCGATTACCTATCCCGAAAAAAGATTTGTCAAGAATCAGATTTAAGGGATAGGCAACGATAAGTAGTATCAAAACAATATAAAGTTTGTCAAGAATCAGAGAGAAAATGTCTAAATCAGAAACACCATCGTTCGTAACAGAATTGCCCTTAAAAACCACATCGGCAGACGAAGCAACCATACTTGTACGTCTGGATACTGGTAGGCAGTTGTATCATGCATGTCTTGGAGAATCTCTTAAACGCCTTGGACTTATCAGGCAATCAAAAGAGTATCAGGAAATCCAGAAACTTCCGAAAACCATTAACGGTAAACCAAATCAGGAACGAACAAAAGCATTCAAAGAACTCAATCAGAAAGAAGGGTTTACCGATTATACTATTCAGCATTATGCAACAGGAATCAGGAATAGCTGGATTGAAGAACATATTGGGACTCATATAGCTCAGAAATTAGCAACGAGAGCCTTCAAAGCCGTCCAGAAAAAGGCTTTTGGAATGGCAAAGAATGTAAGATTCAAAGGAAAAAACCAGATGGATTCTCTGGAAGGAAAGAACAACGAAACCGGATTGAGATTCAAAGACAATACCCTTCTCTGGTCAGGTCTTGAAATACCCTGTATCATCGACCCGGATAACGATGTAATCGCATACGGCTTAAATCACAAACTCAAGTATTGTCGAATAGTCCGAAGAGTTATCAATAGTAAAAACAGGTTCTATCTTCAACTTATTTGCGAAGGAACACCATTCCAGAACCCGAAAAACAAAATAGGAACAGAAGAGATCGGGCTGGATGTAGGAGTGGGTACAATAGCAACAGTAGCAGATACAAAAGCTACCCTGAAACAGTTTTGCAGTGAATTAATCCCGGATCAGAAAAAGAAACGAAAACTACAACGAAAACTCGATAGGTCTTTGCGTTCAACCAATCCTGATAATTATAATAAAAACGGAACAGTCAAGAAAGGAAAGAAGTTTAAAAAGTCAAATCGTTATAAAACAATAAGCCAAGTCTTAGCTGAAACCGATAGAATCTTAGCCGCACACCGAAAATCCCTTCACGGCAAAGACATAAACGAAATAATAGCAACAGGGACGCAGATCAAAACCGAGAATGTATCATACAAAGGCTGGCAAAAGCGATACGGCAGGTCAATCGGTATGCGTGCCCCATCCATGTTCATGAATAGCCTCAAACGAAAAGCTGAAAATGCTGGTGGCTATTTTTTTGAAATTCCAACACAGAAAACCAAATTATCCCAAACATGCCATATCTGCGAGCAGCAGGTTAAGAAACGACTTAGCAAGAGATGGCATATTTGTTGTGGTATCCAGATGCAGCGGGACTTGTACTCTGCATTCTTAGCTAAATGTGTTGGAACAGATACAAGCGCCCTTGAATTTGCCAGAGCGAAAAACCTCTGGCAAGGTATGGAATCTATCCTTAGCGAAGCGATTTCAAGGGCTTCTCAAACTGCGATAGGCAAGGTTTGTCCTGCCAGCTTTGGGTTCAACGGAACTCAGAGCCAGAGTGGTTCGCTCGTTAATCCTGTACGAATTATAAGTGAGGCTATGGATGCTGTAATCCTCCCGGATGAGAGCCATAGAGAGCTTATATGAACGTCAGGAATCTCCCGGCTTTAGCCGTGGGAGAGGTTCAAAGATTACCATAAATATACTTTTATGTCATTAAAGGAAATACATACCAGAGCAATAAGCTTTTAAGAAAACATAACGATACATGCTGGTATGAGACGAATGTATCACCTTTACCCAAAAGACCCGGAATTTGAACGTAAATTTAGATTCGAGGAATACTTTCCTTTTCTGGTAAGAATTATGGCAGGAATGGATGGACAATCTGGTGAATTCATCACGGACGGTCCAGACCGAAAAGCCACTCCCATAAAAGCAAAGAGAAGCATTGCGATTGAAATAACTGATAGAAGCGTTGATTTTGTCCCGCTCAACAAGAACACTCTTGATGATATCCTCAAGGATGTGACACCGCAAGGAATTATTGATTTCAGGGTAATTCTGCAATACTCAGTACTTGATTCGAACTATAACCGCGTTGGCTTTAAAGGGGACACATATCTTGTAAGGACTAACCTTGATAATGGCGTCCTTACCATGAATATCCATCTTACTGATGGTAATGGAAGGACTGATTGTGAACGAATCGCAGATACCATTGTTGAAGAGATAAAAAGAAACGAATAAGATGTCTGAACTTACCTATACAATATCTATGCCCTTTAAAAGAAAGGGAAAAGAACAGCTAAAGGACATGGAATTTGTTATGGCGCTCTCTATGGATCTTAAATGGTTCACTCCTGAGCAGGCAAGATCAGTATTGTCAGAGGCCCAGAGGTCAGGGCTTTTAAAACGTGACGGGGAATTAGTACGACCTTCCTTTGATCTTTCTAAAATAGAAATACCATCAGGATTCAAGCCGCAAACCGTCGCTATTGAGAAAAAGACCGTTTTTGAAAAAGTCATTGAACGGATAATAACCAGTACAGGAATAGAAAAAAGAAAAGTAATCTCAATGATAAATAAAAAACAAGAAGAGCTTTCAAAACAGGTAGTGATAGAGGTCAGCGCCATACTCGTTGCAATTGAGAACAGAGTTTTGGTGGATGACCTTATCGATGAAGAATATGCAGCGTTAACTACTTTGTCTTCTTAGGCAAAGTTTACGGTGGTAAAATTATATTTTTCGAAAAGCTGCGAAACAACAGTATGAGAAATGGTTTCTATAGTGCCTAATCAGCAATGTTTTTTGCGCAGCGACATGGGATAGCTTTTCAAGTTCCCTCCTGCGTTTTTTTCTCGATCGGCAGCGTGAACGTGAACGTTGTTCCCTCGCCGTATTTGCTTTCTGCCCAAATCTTTCCCCCGTGCAGTTCCACAAGCTGCTTTATGATCGCAAGTCCAAGACCTGTTCCACCATATTTGTGGGTAGTTTCAGATACAAGCTGCTCGAACTTGTTGAAAAGCTTGCTAAGATTTTCTTCTTTGATACCTATGCCTGTATCTGAAACAGAAATTTTCGCCATATCGCCGAATTTTTTGATTGTTATAGTTACTGTTCCCCCTTTTTCTTTTGTGAATTTAATGGCATTGTCTAATAAATTGAAAAGAATCTGCTTAAATCTCAGCTTGTCAGCCTCTATAAACTCAAGTTCCGGATCTAATTCCGTTTTCAGGAGCACGTTATGCTTAAGTATTTGTTCTTCAAGGAGGGATAGCACCTCTTTAATGGTTGAGGGCACGAACATCTTTCCGGGCAAAAGTTCCATTTTTCCAGCTTCTATCTTGCTTATATCAAGAATATCATTGATTAGGGCAAGCAGAAATTGATTGCTTGTAAGAATAGAATCCACATATTTTTTCTGTTTTTCATTTAATTCTCCAACCTTACCCATTCTAGAAGTTCAGAAAAACCAATAGAAGCAATAAGAGGAGTGCGGAGTTCATGGCTCACGTTCGCAATAAACTCACTTTTTACTTTGTCTGCAACTTCAAGTCGCTCGTTTTCAATAAGTAGCTGTTCTTTAATCTCTCTTTCAGTGATGTCTTCCCCTATGCTTGCAGTTCCGGTTATCCTGCCATCGATGTCGAACAGCATTATATTGTTCCACGATATCAGGCGTAACTCTCCTGTTTTGGTCATAATGTGGTTAATGAAATGAAGTGGGAGATATTTCTTTTTGATTGCAGATATGAATACATCTTTCACTCCCTGTTCAGGCGGAACAAAAATGTTGAACCAGTCTTTGCCCATGACTTCATCCCTTGTCCAGTCTGTAAGCCCGAGAAGGAAATCGTTGGCAAAGGTTATCTTTCCATCGGTGTCGAGGGTTACTGCCACCATATTTACGTCCTCAAGCGTCTTCCCGTACCGTCTTTCTGACTCGAAACGTTCTTTTTCAATGTGCTTGCGCGTTGTTATATCCCTGAAAACACCATACATCGCCGGTTTACCCATATAGGTAAATGGAATTGATACAATCTCTACATCCACATAAGTGCCATCGATCCTCACGAACTTTTCTTCAATGAGGGGTGCCATTTTTCCTACTCCCTGTATACGAATACGTTCCCTGGCAATTTCATGATGGTCAGGATGAATAAATTCCATTACTGTTTTTCCGATTAATACGGAAGCATCTGGTGCACCAAAAATTTTTGCACCTGCTAAATTCATAAACATGATTTTACCTTCAGAATGAATGACGATTCCATATGGAGAGAAATCCACAAGCTTGCGATAGCGTTCCTCGCTTTCTCGAAGGGCATTTTCAACCTTTTTGCGATCCGTTACATCACGTACGATACTCAGTACTTCATCCCCACTTAAAGGTGAAACTTCTGCTTCATAATTATGAATAATGCCTTTTTCTGGTAGCTCATATTCAAATGATATGGCTTTTCCAGTCTTGATGACCAGTTCGATGTGATTCAGGTTTTCTTCTGCCAACATGGACGGCAGCACATCAGAAATATTCTTGCCTATGAAAACTTCTGGAGGCATTAGGGGCTCAATTCCCTTCGCCGCTTTGAATCCAACAAGCACTCCGCTTTTATTTATCGTGAATAACATGTCAGGTATCGCTTCAAGAATCAACCTGGTCTTTGCTTCGCTTTTCTGCAGGGCATCATCATTCTTGCGAGACTTGATGTCCTGAATAAGAGTTATGTGATGACTTGGCTTCTCCCCTGGACTCCAAATTGGAGAAATTGTTTCGTTCACCCAAATAAACTCTCCGTTCTTACAGATATATCGTTTATCAATGCTGAATTCACGGATTTTTCCGGATATCAGAAGTTCAATTTTTTCAGAGTTGTGCTTTAAATCATCAGGATGTGTGATGGATTGTAAATCCATATTGCACAATTCTTCTTCCGAATAACCCACAATGTCACAATATTTCTTATTGGCTCTTAAGAACCTGCCTGTTATGGCCTCAACAAGAATTATACCAACAGCAGCCTGGTCGAATATCGCTTGGAAATGCTTATCCTGGTGTGCGAGATGACTTTTTCCTTTTTCGACCTTTTGTTTCATATTCACAATTTCATGGAACTTACAGCTTATATAACATTCTGAATTGTCTTTCAACTTAGTATTTGGTTTTTTTTTGGTTTGGGATCAGCAGAGCTGCGGAATATAGCGATAAAGATTATCTGCGTCCTGAAATGCGCTTAACGTTTGTCACCGCAAAGCCATCTATATTTGTTACTGAGATGTCAAATCTTACTATATTCTCCTTCGCCATTCGTGGCATAAGCCCCCTGAATTTAATTATCTGCATTGTTTGCTGATTTACAAAACCATCCTCTTTCCATTTAAACGCCATTACCCCGTCTGCAATATCCATGATCTCCTCTTCTTTGGGGTTTTCAATAATTCCTTTTCCCATCAGCAGATACACAAGCCCATCCCATTTCTTGGATTTTTTCTGCAGGTCTTCAAGGAAGGATAAACAATCATTCCATTCGAAGCCACATGCTTTTATGAGCCGGTTCAATGAGTCAATTATTACAAGACTATTGGGCGCCTGGAACTCTAGAGTTGATATAAGTTCCCTTAACAGAGACAACTTTCCATCACCCTTCAGTCCTTTTGTACTCGTCCAGTCTTTCTCATATTCCATTGTGGGAGTCAGGGCGGAAAATGAGGAGAAATCCTTGAAAAAAAAGCTCTTTCCGTTCCAGTATTTTATGAAATCAGGGGGGAAGGCATACCTCAGTTCTTTAAAGATATCGTCCTTTGAGTGCGCTAAAGAGATATAACAAATACTATCAGGAATTTTTAAATTTCCCTCTTTCACAAGATAACCTTGAAGTTGATTACTAATAGAATTGTATCTGGCCTGATCGTTTTTTAACCAGAAAAGGTTTGCAGCCGAAGTATAGGCAAATTCTGTATTTCCTGCCCCTGCGTCTGCGATCATCAATACCAGTGAACCTGCGGGGAATCCCCCCATAATTATAGGATCAAATGAGGTTATACCTGTGGGTATTATGTTAAGTTTCCCTTGCTGGGTAATTAGAACTGAACTGCCTCCCTGGTCAATCTGAATTAACCTGGAGCTCTTTAGATCAGGTTCATTTTCTCTAAATGTAGCTTTTATTTCTCTTCCAACCGATTCATTCAGGTGTTGGACTTCATGGTCTCTGGTTAATACTTCCTTTAATGCGAATTGTTCAAGCGCGCGTGCGTGTGATTGTTCTAGGATTTCGCGTTCTCTGGCAAATTCTTCCTTTAATGCTGCTTCCTTTAATGCTGCTTCCTTTAATACAGTTTCCCTAAATGCTGCTTCCTTTAATGCATTTTTTCTTAATATTGTTTCTTTTAATGCATTTTCCCTTACTATTGTTTCCTTCAATGCAGCTTCCTTCATTACCACATTTTTTTCTTCTAATTCTTTATATTGTTTGAGAACCTTCATCTCTTCTTTGTTTGAATCGACAAAGTCTTTGTCTTTGATATCAAACACAGCCTTATTTTCGTGAACTTCGGTATCTTTTTCCGGAGTGCTAATTTGTTTATGCAGCAGATAATTTATGATACTATTCAACAGATTACCTAATTTGGATTGATTTTGCTTATCCTTGACAGCATAAATGGCCCCAGCGTCTCCACTCACACTATCGCCTCATGCTGAATATTGAATACTTCTGAATTGTTTGATCTGTTTTTCGTCTATTTGCATCCCCTTTGGGTAAGATTTTATTTAAATGATATATAATCTGATATATATATGTTAATTTGTGGTATTTGAACTTATCGGTTGCTGCTTGTTTTTATTTGTTCTATAGCTTCATGAACCAATAAGCACGAAAAGCCTGCAGGAAAATATGGCAGAGCCATAATAAATATCTCATCGCTTAATATCGTAAAAATTATATGAAGAAAAGCTAAACGATAGACATAACCAGAACCATATGTGGGAGAATGAGCGTTCCGATTTTTTATACTCCGCTGCCCCTGAATTTAGCTATTATTTTCATCAAATCAGGAAAATTTATTGGTTTTGAAATATATGCATCAAACCCTGCTTTGAGATACATTTCCCTATCGCCTCTCAATGCAAAAGCAGTCATAGCTACTATAGGAATAGAATTATATAGGGGAATCATTTTAATTATTTTCATAGCCCCTACGCCATCTATGCCTGGTAAGGCTATGTCCATGAGTATTAAATCATAAATTTCCTTATTTGCCTTCTGTATTGCCTCGTTTCCCTCTTTTGCCCCATCAACATTAAAGCCATTCATCGTGAGTAGCTCAAACAAAAAATCCAGATTAAAGGGATTATCCTCAACCACAAGTATTTTTTTCATTTATCCTCGTTTTTAAGTTCAGGTGTTAAGTACTTCATGTTTAAATTTACTCATTTTTTTTTTAGTTTAATGATATAGCTGTATATATAGATTTGTTGTGCATCCAGAGCCAAATGGCATCATTATACCGTTGAATTTTTCACCAACATTTTGACAAAAACTCAAATTGATTTTATAATCATAAGACCGATTGTTTCATCCTCTTTTGGCTTAATATTCTCAGCAATATCTATTAACCCTAATATCTTATCCAGATCTAAAATCAGCATCTCAAGGCGAATGGCATTCTCTTTTTCTATTTCATATTTTTCATTTACTTCATGGTACCTATTGCTTATCTCCTTGAAGTTATTCTTTAGTGTTTTTACTGACTTCTCAAGCTCGTGGATTTGAGATGTTTTATTTTCATTTTCTTCCTGAGACTTTACTTTTTCATTCTGGTACAACAGTCTGATTTCTTCAAGCTCAGCATTCGGTTTATTTGCAGATTCCTCATATGTCCTTATTATTTCCTGATAACTATCGATCACCAGATTCAATCTCTCTATAATTTCTTCCTGTTCCTTGTTTGGAATGAGTGCAACTTCGGAGTGTTCCTCTTGTTTCTTGATTATCCCCTGTTGCTCCTCAATCAACTTTTCCAATTCTGAAATAGTTTTCTGCTTTTCTTCAAGTTCTCTTTTAGTTTTATTTAATTCAACAATAGATTGATTTTTAGAAACCTCTACTGTAGAAGGGGTTTTTTTCACCAAAGAAATAAGCCAGTTTATAAAAGAAATCTTCGGTTTAGGTCGTGTACCTGAATTTAATATCTTTATTTTTGGCTGTATATTTTCTTGATGGCGATTCTTCATTTCTTCAAGCATATTCTTTTTTAGATTTGCAAGTTCATCGTCTTCTACCATATTATATCCACAATGATATTTTCTCTTATTAATGTGATGGCTATTACAATGTTTATCAGATCTGCAGGTAATCCAAATATGAATCAAAAAAGCGCAGCATATTTATAAAAATTTTAATATATTTTTTATTGCGCGCGAACATGCACCCACACATGCTGATGGAATAAAGACTTGTTCCCGAAGCAGACAATAATGAGAAACCTGAATTATATTTATATATTAGTGGTATGTATTGATAAACTAATGCAAAAATGTCATAGCATAATTGTCACTGGTAAAGTACAGGATATTGGTTTTAGGTCTATTGTAGAACATATTGGAAGGTCACTTGGTATTCCTGGCCTGGTTTTTAATGCAAAGGATGGCAGTGTTAAGATCCTTTGTTCTGGTGAGATAGTGTAGTCGATAATTTCACGCAGACAATAAGGGTACGCGGGGAGGAGAATGGAACTGAAATTGCAAGCATCAAAGAAAAGACATTAGCCATTAATATTGATCTACCTGACGAGTTCTCAAAGGTATCCTCAGATGATGAGTTCGATCTTGGAAGAAAGTTCGATAGAGCTAATGAATTATTATCCACGCTGATAGTGAATAATAAAATCGGATTCAATGATAATAAGACCGGATTCAATGATATCAAGATCGGGATAAATAATATGACTACAATCATGCTGGAACAAAACACCCGCCTCGATGAACACAATCTACGCCTCGAAGCAATCCTTGAAAAATTGATCAATAAATAATTCTTTTTCTGAAAAACCGTATATAAATGCGCACTGGATTATTAAATTATGCTCCCCCACCGCCCTTCTCGCAGGAGATGTGCCCGCAGGCCACGACATGCTCTTCCCTTTGTGTTATGCGCTGCGAATGTGAGGGCGCCGGTGGCATTGTAGTCGAGGAGCATGGTGGGCGTTTTTAGACAGGATCGACAGGATTTACAAGATTTTCCACAAAAATCGTATCCTGTCTATCCTGTAAATCCTATCAAAGGTCACGATTTTATTCACCGCAAAGTCGGCCATGAACTATGGTTCATAAATGAGCATGAAAAAATCAGCGAACTGGTACGAACTAAAACGAACTCCGGTAAAGTGAGTTCGTATCGATTTCGTTGTGTTCGTTTTGTGGCTAATGTATTTATTGGTTAAGGTACCAAATAAGATTGAAAGCTATGCAAAAAAGAGCAATAATCACAGCAAGTGGAGAAGTACAGAGAGTTGGATATAGAGGAGTTGTTGAGCGTTTTGCACGAAAATTGAAGCTCACCGGCTTTGTGGAAAATATCAAACCATACGATGTAAGGGTTGTTTGCGAAGGGGATAAAACCAGCCTGGATTCTTTTATCAAATTAATAAGAATTAATGAATACCCCATTGAAGTGGAACATCTGGATGTAAAGTTCGAGGATGCGACAGGGGAATTTGAATATTTTGAAATTAAACGCGGCGATATGGCCGAAGAACTGGGAGAGCGACTTGATATAGCGAATGCTAAAATGACGGTAATGACGCAAAAGCAGGATGTAATGATCGAAAAATTGGATCACAATACATCTATTTTGAAAGAAAATACATCCCTATTGAAAGAAAATACTCGTACCCTGGTCGATTTTAAAACTGAAACAAATGATAATTTGGGTAAACTTACAAATATCATGACAAAGCATGACGTTAATGCCCAGGA
>JBAZOV010000018.1:0-62093 GCA_041648475.1 Candidatus Methanoperedens sp.
ACAGAAGAGGCGGTTTCCGCGGTGGCGGAAGCGGCGGTGGCGGCGGAGGCAGAAGCTTTAGCAGCGGACCAAGAGAAATGCACAAAGCAACTTGTGCAGATTGCAAACAGGAAACAGAAGTACCTTTCGTACCATCTGGTGACAGACCTGTATATTGCAGAGAATGCTATGCAAAACACAAACCAGCGAGATATTAGGTGAATTAAATGGATAATGACAGAAGAGGCGGTTTCCGCGGTGGCGGAAGCGGCGGTGGCGGCGGAGGCAGAAGCTTTAGCAGCGGACCAAGAGAAATGCACAAAGCAACTTGTGCAGATTGCAAACAGGAAACAGAAGTACCTTTTGTACCATCTGGCGACAGACCTGTTTATTGCAGAGAATGCTACGCAAAGCACAAACCAGCAAGATATTAATTTTTTTTTAAAAAGGGGGCTTTTTTAGGCCCCACAGGTTTTTTTTTAACGTTTCTGATTTTATAAACGCATTTCGATATCGAGATGGGGAATTTCATTTATACATATACCCAGTTGTTGACAGCATCCATCGAAAATTTTATGCACCATTGCTTCGCTCGATATTCGCAAGGGATATGAGCTTAAAAGGGTGTGCAGAACAGTTATGTGATGTTTTCTGTGGGCGCATGCCTGGGTGAACTGGCCGCCGTTATAGCGATGATTCGCCGGAAGTTTACATTTCATAATTGATAATTGTGAATTGTCTCATTTAAACGTGCGCGCTCATTTAAACGAGCGATTAATATCATAATGTGCGTTGCGTCCTGTTCCTTTCGATATGAGTAGCCCTTCGAGCACGAGTTTCTTAAGGAGCCTTGAACCCAGAATAAACGGACACCACAGCCTTGCGCTCTTTGCGAGCTGTATAAAAAAAATCCTAAGAAACGGAACCGTTCGACAAAATAACATAATAACAGGATTTCAAAGAAGATCGTATCCTGTCGATCCGGTTCTTCGGAAACAAAGAACCGCTGATTGTGCGGATACTAGAGTAAAGAAAAGGTCTTACAATTTCCCCTTCCTCATCAAACTGCACATACAGATTTCCCATATGCAGCTTTTTTCATATCACAAACCCGGTCTCACTCTTAGGCAGCGCCTTTATCAAAATGAAATCCCTCATCTTTGAAGGTAAAATCCGCGCGACCTCTTTCATGGTCACACCTTCCACGAATTTTATATTTTCTATCTGCTCATGATATTCTTTATAAGGCAGCTTGACCCTCACCCCGTTCATTTGCAATGTGATGGGCAATGGATGCAAGTTATCAATTATATCAGGTATCTGCTCTTCGATCTCCTTCTTGATACGGGGTGGGGCAACGGATGGCGGATCTTTGGCCAGTTCTACCCTGACATTATCAAGCACTTTTCCAATAACGTCTGAAAGTTTGTCAAGGGTTCTTAATTCCTCAGCGTGCCTCATATGATGCAGTATCCTCCCAAAACTTCCCACATATGCTGTAGCATTGGGGACTTCTTCGGTATTAAGTTCAGGTGCGCCCGTTACCACTATGGGTATTTCGATCCCTTCGTAAAGCTTCTTTGATTTCTCAATAATACAATGCTTATAATTCCCAAGGATGAAAACTGCGATATCATGCTCATTAATTAAGTCACGCTCAAAAGCTGAGATCTCACAAATTCTTTTTCCAACACCCCGCGCAAGACCGATCATGTTTGTCTTTGCGCCCTGTTTTCGAAGGAACTCTGCCACATCACAATCAAGATGTGGGAGGTGATGATAAGCAAGCGTTGGTGCAATGGTTGCAATTTCGCTGCCTGAAAGCGGAGCTCTTGTCAGTTTACCCAGTAGTTCCTTTGATTTAGTTTCAACAATAGTAAGGTCATTGATCGGAACAAGCATCAGGATAACAACCTCTGATTGCATGATGTTTTTCTGAAGTATATAACCTCCAAGATCTTCAACAAGCTCAATGAGCTGGCTGTGCTTATACGCCCCGCCAATATACATCATAGGTTCAAGCATGATCTTCCCTCCTAAGGAAATCCAGTATTTCTTTTCCTTTTGCGATCCATTCAGGTTTAAGCGTATTCTCTGAAGCCACGAAAATTACGTAATCATTTGTAAGCTCATGTTTTCGTACCCTGAAGCCCTCCGGTATTATCCGAAGCGCAATAGCATCAATGAGCCTGTCCAGGACTTCCTGTTTTGGCTCTTCAATAACCATCTCACGAAGCATATCCATATCCTTAAAAGGATCTGTTTTCACAATAAATATCTTCCTGTCGGGCTGCTCGATATTGTCCTTGCCATATTTTGCCCAGAGTTTATTCTGTAATTTCCCGATATGCGTTTCCTGTTCTACTAAAATCCTGACTTCATCTTTTCCAAGAGCACCCATTTCTACTTTTGCGAAATCCTTGACCTTAATTGAAGGCGCTCCAAGACGAAGAAGCGCAACAAAAATAAAAAGAGGTAGTTCAGGATCAACATAAACTTTCAATCTTCCTATTGCTCTTGTAAGCGAAAGGTCAGCAATGGTATCTTGTATAAGCATACGGGTCGTTTTTGCCCCAACCTCATCATTTGGTGTTTCAACGATAAAAGTTTCAATAAGATCCATCGTGTCCTCTCAGTTTGAAACTCCGTTCAAATTTTTTGATGTAGTTGGAGTTTCAAATTTTGAAATGAACCCTGATGCAAGTAGCGCCGCTCCTACTGCACCGATATACTGTGCATTTGGTGGGACAATCACTTTTATTTTTAACAATTCTTCTACTGCTTTTGGTAACCCTTCAATAAGGGCTGTCCCCCCCACCATAATAACAGGTTCTTTGACATCTACTTCCTGAAGTTGCTGCTCGAATAATTGTTCAGCAACACTGTGACAGGCTGCTGCAGCCACATCCTCCGGAGTGCTTCCCGCTGCAAGATTATTGACTAGGGACTGGATCCCGAAAACTATGCAATAGCTGTTCATTTTGACATTCTTTGCATTACCTTTTACAGCAAGAGCTCCAAGCTTTGTGATTTCCACACCTAACCTTTTAGCAGTCATCTCAAGGAACCTTCCTGATGCACCAGCGCAAATACCGCCCATAGTGAACATACCGGGTATTCCGTCCATAAGTGATATCGCCTTATTATCCATTCCACCGATATCAAGAACAGTCGCCTGCCCTTTTTGTTTATCAGCAAGATATACCGCACCTTTTGAATTTACGGTTATTTCTTCCTGCATCAGGTCAGCCTTTAGATGTTCGCCGATCAGGAATCGACCGTATCCTGTCGTTCCAAGTGCCTGGATATCGCTTCGGGTAACACCTGCTTCTTTCATAGCATTATTAAAAGCTTCATCTGCGCTCTCAAGCACTTTGATAGTTGGCACCCATCCTTTTCCAATGATCTTATTGTCTCTCATTACAACCGCTTTTGTGGTGGTTGACCCGGAATCTATTCCTGCAGTAAGACCAGTCTGCTTTTCTCTTGCAAGAAGACTCTTTCTTCGGGCCGTGGTGGTGAGTGCCTCCATTCTCGTAAGAAGGGTCGCAGCTGTTGTTCTTTCAGTAAAAGAATAACTTATTACAGGGATCCTTGTATTTTCATTTATATAACGGCGAATCTCACTTCTAACGATCGCAGCTTCAGCGCACCTGAAACATGTTGCAATAAAAACCGCATCCACATGTACTTTGCCTGTGACGATGGATTTTGCCCGCGCCATCATTAGCTTAAGGTCAGGACTTGCGACTTTCAATCCGAATTCCTCTTCTATGGATTCAATCTCCGATGTTTCCACTTCGGGATAGACCATTACAGCATTTACCTGCTTTACTGCAGAATCGATCTCAGGCTGTATCCCGCTATACTCCGCACCGCAGGAGAGCTCTGCTATTCTTACAGGATTTTCGGTAAGGGTCATTTCTTTTCCTCCACAGGTTTAACATCTTGCGGTTTTAATGATTTCAGGAATTCAGATATTTTATAAACAAACAACTTTGCTTCTTCTTCATTGTTTGGATAATCCAGTCGAAGCAGGGGTATTTTTTTTCCCCTCAAGAGAAAATTGACAAGTTCATTCGTCCTTGCACATCCCTGACAGCCAAAAGATAATACGGGGTCGACAACTACGATCGCAGCTTCCGCCTGTGTAAGAAGAGGATCAAAAAGCGCCATCCTTCCCCTTACTCCCGAAGGTACTTCCACTGCTGCATATTTCAATCCGAATTTAGGGTCTTCAGGTGTGACATTAAGCGGCGGGGAATCTAATCCCTGTGTCCTGACCTTTTTTCCTATCACCTGCATCATAGCAAGCGGTTTATGTCCAAAACGTTCAACCAGGTCTGAAAGTATAAGACTATTTGTTGGGTAAATGAAAACTTTCATTTTGCTACCTCTGATCCTTTTATAATTTCCATAAATTTATCGATGTCAAGTTTCTTCTTTCTATTTATTTCAACGGGAATTTCACCTTTATCAAGGGCTTTCAAGCCAGCAGCAATATATGGCAACATTGCATCATCATTCTGGAGATTATGAAATCCAGGTTTTGATCCACCGTGCCTGTAAGATCTGCAACGAAATGGTTCACCGGGGGAAAACCCCCTCTCCTTGATGAAAATACCGTATGGGTCCAACTTCCGGATGTCCAGAATAAGTGTTTCAACTACATCGCGTTCCCCTGTTACCAGTACACCATAACAAGTTTCCTTTACCATTATATCAGGTTTTGATTCATAAAGCTTCATTGCAATATCGCTTGGTAGTAATTTAGAGGATTTGACAATTATCATTTTATTAATTGTATCCATTAAAAGACCTCTCTAATGTAAATAATATCATCGACTTTGAAATCTTTCAGACGTTCGGGTTCCAGGACTTTTCCGATAATGTTCGTACACTCAAATTTTTCGCCTGTAGGCCCATATTTTTCATCATCTAAAAGCTTGACTCCGATCATTCCATAGCGTTTTGCCGCCTGGTTGGTTACACCGATCTCACCTGCATTTACTTTCCCTTTTGGAATGTTTTCAGGACTTATTTCTTTATATGCTTCGGCTCCTTTTTCAGATCTGAAAAGGAATGTATTTTCATATGTATAAATTACTGGCAACGGACCCAGCGGCCTGTCCTTGAGACGCAGGGAATGCCTGAAGAAATCAAGAGTTACCGGCGCTAGATCATAGTAAAATCTTACATTAATTATCTTATCGGATTTCACTCCAAGTGCCCTGACCCCCCCTTCTTTGATGATCCCTATTGTTGAATCGGGATTCTGCTCCACAATTATACCATCATCGCCAGTGTACCCGCTTCTTTCAAGTTTCAAACCGCGATCATTCAGTATTTTTTCTGCGTCAGAATATGTCATGCCCTGAACCATGACCCTTTCTGGATCGGAAGTAACAGCAAGTTTACTGCCAAAAGATGCGATCTTGACAAGCTCTATACCCTTTGAAATATGCCCGACAATGCTGTGAACCGGACTTGATGTCCTGTCTTCTTTATAAAGATATATACGCCCATTTCCCTGCCCGTCAGTCCTTACTGCTACCGAGCCTTCAGACCGGGCATCCCAGTGTTCATATGGACATCCTTCACCAATAAGAATATTATCGGAGATAAAAGAGTTTGAGAATGTGTCCACATTAAAGGTTTTTCTTCGAATGAGTGCCAGGAAATGCTCTGCGCCCTCCGGGGATTCATTTATTAGTTCTACATGGAAAGACGTGAATATCTTCATCCCGTCTTCAAGTGTGGTATTTATATCCTGTGTGAGATTCTTATCAAGAAGTGTTTCCCATTTTATGACAGGTTCGATATTAAGTATGGGATCACCCTGATTGATGTTTGCGACAATATTTTTTCCGCTTATTACCTTCCCAATAACTGCATCCTTTGGGCCCCCGTAATCTGAAACATGTTTGTCTTTTGCTACCATAAGGTAAGTATTTCCCGGATCATACCCGCCCGTTCCCAGAAACACATCATAGCGATTGTATTTTTGTTCACCCCTCTGGATATTGATATCCGTAGCGATCGGACCAAAAGCAATGGCATTTCTTGTTTCCCAGTGCACTTTTGTGTTCTGGAAAAGATGATTGAATTTAGTCCATAGTGTATGATCGCCAAAAAGTTCGATCCTGAACTCCCCTTTTGTTGTATGGATCTTATATTCCGATGTCGCCTCTTCTACCTTTGCGCCTGTTTTAAGAATGCCAATGGTCGTGCCAGGGATGTATAATGCTTTTGATGCATTTATGGCGTCTTTTAGAAGTGCTTTATCATCTAACTCTAATTTTTGCCCGTTAATCTCTATCGAGATCACTTATCCTCCAATATTTAATATTATATAACTATATTAATTCTTTAGTCACCCCTTCCAGAGCTTCTTCGCGCTCTTTACTGGAAAGCTTTGATAAGACTGCACCTGTTTCACTTATGTCAACGATCTTGCCAAGACGCATAAGCGCAGCCCTGTCGCATACTTCAGCGACAAAATCCATGTCATGTGATACTATGACAAAAGTCTCACCCAGTTCTTTCCTTGCATGCAGGATTGATTTTGAAACTTCGATCTTGGTGACCGGGTCCATTGTTCCTGTGGGTTCATCGAATACAAGTATTCTTGGCTCCCTGATAAGCGCCTGGGCCATTGCCACCCTGTGCCTTTCGCCTTCGCTTAATTCATCTGGCATCTTTTGAAGGATCTCAGCCGCTTTTTTCTCAATGAAACCAGCTGTTATCAGCGTCTGGATAGCTTTTCTTTCTCCCAGTTCAAATGGCAGGTCAAGACCTATGGATTCAGTAAGATTATTGATTACATTCCTGTGCGGATAAAGGCTGTATTCCTGGTGAAGCACGCCGATATATTTCGTAGCTCTTCCTTTTTTATCCGGACCAAGCTGCGTAAGGTCGATCCATTCATCTCCAATCCTGACGTCGATAGACCCTGATGTAGGTCTTAACAATCCGGAAATTATCTTGGAAGTCGTGGTCTTTCCAGCTCCGCTGACACCGATTATTCCGAATATTTCACCTTCTTTGATATCAAAACTGACGTCATTTACAGCTCTTACTATACCCCGGTCTAGTGAAAAATAAGTCATCTGGAGATTGCGCGCCCGGATTATAGTTTCACCTATCTCGACTTCTTCCTGCTCACCAATCGTGCCTACTTCTTTCATAAATGCAGAAGCGATTTCGGACGGTTTCCCTATCATGATGATCTTTCCTTCATCAAGCCACAATGCCCTGTGGGAAAGCTCTTCAATGACCTTTGGCCAGTGGGAGGTGATAATAAGCGACATATTGAAATTCTTTGTTGCGTTCAATATGCTTTCATGAACAAGTTCTGCTGTCTTGGGGTCAAGGGTACCTGTCGGTTCATCCGCAAGCAAAAGCATGGGGCTTTTAACGAGCTGTCTTGCAAGAACAACACGCTGTTTTTCGCCACCTGAGAGTTCTCTTGCGACATGCATCATCCTGTTGGAAAGATTGACCTGGTCAAGAAGATCTGCTGCTTTATGAATAGCATTGGGTCCCATTTCATCAATCTCTTGAAGTGCGTTCATAACGTTGACGATGACCCTCTCATCTCCGTAGAGGGCAAATGTTCTCTGGAGCATTATGGCGATCCTTCTTGTTATGTCCCTTCTTAGCGGGTCATGAAGCGGCAATGTTACAAAATCAACATCGAGTTTTGTAAATGCAGCCTGGCATCTGGGGCATGCAGTTCCTATTTTGCTTGGTTTCTCGATAAATCCGCATCCACTGCATTGGGCAAGGTGATATATCACATTCCCGGAGATATCATTAAATTCTTCCACACCTCGAAGGACATGCAAAAGAATGGATTTTCCTGCACTGCTTTTTCCAAGGATACCAAGGATCTCTCCTTCTTTAATCTCAAGGTTAATATCTTTAAGAACATCGACTCCGTCATAGCCTACACGAAGATTTTTGATTTCAATAAATAGGGTCATGAATCATTCTCCCATGGTTAAATTATTTGATTTAATTATCCGCTTCTCTATAAGGGTTTGCATTTCTCCAGATAAGCGAAGATTCAGAATAGTTCTGGCTATACATAAATATAACGATAATACATTACATAGTCTCATCCAAATTCTTTATATTACATCTATCCATTAAAGGCGTGAGGTATAGCATTGAACATTATCGGAGGTCCTGCTTCCCAATTGCTCGCAGGAAGAGTCGGCGTATCATCGGGATCCAATCTACTTATCAGTGAGTTCAGGAAATTCCCTGATGGAGAGCTTTATACAAGGATCATTGACGATATAGGAGAGGAGGTCACAATAATCCAGAGCACGGTCACAGATACCGATCTAATCGCCCTGCTCCAGTTGATCGATGCATGCAGCGATGCATCACAGGTCAATGTCGTGATCCCATACATGGGTTATGCCCGCCAGGATAAACGATTCAAGAGCGGAGAACCAATAACCGCCCGCGCACTTGCAAGAACGATAAAAGCAGACAATGTTTTTACCATAAACATCCATGACCAGAGCATTCTTGACTCTTTTGATGCAAAAACCGTGAACCTTGATGCAACCCCGATGATGGGCAAATACATAAAAACTATTGAATTACACGATCCTCTTATTATCGCACCCGATGATGGCGCTATCGGTATTGCAAAAAGCGCTTCGGCAGAACTTGGTATTGAATATGATTATCTTGATAAGACAAGATTGAGCGGTGAGAGCGTATCGATCCAGCCCAAGAATGTAAAAGTGCAGGGCAGGGATGTTATCATTATTGACGATATCATCTCAACCGGCGGAACCATCGCGGAAACAATATCATTGCTCAGGAAACAGGGAGCGCATGAAGTTTTTGCAGCATGCGTGCATCCCGTTCTTTCTAATAATGCGATCCTGAAATTATTTAAAGCGGGAGTGAAAGGGATAATTGCCACTGATACTATTGATAAAGGAGTAAGTGTCGTGAGTGTGGCGCCGGTGATCGCAGATGCGATAAAAGGGATTTGAGTCTAAATCCTGCCTTTGCACCTCAGTGGCTATATCACGATTTTTTTAGACAGGATCGACAGGATTTACAGGATTTGCCACCAAAATCGTATCCTGTCGATCCTGTAAATCCTGTCAAAGGTCACGATTTGTTGGACACAACCTAACTTTACACAGGCTGGAAGAAAAAGGATGGCAGGTTTTTTTTAAGCCTTAAATGAGCACTTCTAACCACTTTTTAACTGAATCTCCTTCAAAAGTTTCTCTGCCTTCTCCATCGCAGGCACATACCCGCACCCTGCCCTCTCCTTTGCGCTCTCGCCGTGCTGTCTCGCTTTCGCAAGATCGCCAGCATCAAGATAGAATTCTGCCAGGAAGTTGTGTATGTCAGCCTGATTCAGCCTGTATTCGCATCTGTTGGAAATTTGAAGGGATTCATGTGCGGATTTTAAGGCTTCAGATTTGTGGTTTTGTTTGAACCTGAGTTTTGCTAGTTCTAAAAGGATGTCGGGTTCTAAATCCAACATATTGATCTTTCTGTCTCTGATTAAGGCTTCGGTTAAATGCTTCTCGGCTTCGGAGAGATTTCCTTTCATGAGGTGGGCTGCACCTAGGACATATTCTGTGCGGATGATGTCCCTTTCATTTTTTCTATAATCACGGGCTTTTATAGCATGTTCGAGGGCTTCTTGAGCGCTGGACATGAGGAGTGCATTGATGGAATGAATTGTCTCATCAAGACAAATTCTTCCTTCGTTGCCTTGTTCTCTCCAGAATTTTGTTGATTTTGTGAGTTCATTTTTCGATTCTTCAAATTTCCCTCTAATTGCAAGAATCCACCCAAGTTTCTGATGACTAACTGCTTCAAACTCATCTATAAAATCATTAATCTCACATAAGATTTCTATTGAGTGCCTTAGATTGGATTCGGCAACATCGAGCATGCCTATTTGTTTTTGAGCCATGTGAGCAAGATTACCCAGACCAATAGCAACATCTCTTTTGCTCCCTATTTTTTCATAAATCTTGTTTGACCTCTCATACAGGGACACTGCCCGTCTGGATTGTCCTAAAAGGGAAAAAGAATTAGCAAATGCAGACAGCATCCATGCCTGAGCAGCTTCAGTATGCAATCTCGGCGGTTTATCTTCACCATCAGGAAAGAGATCACGGAGAAGTTCAATTGTAATTTGATAGACTCCAAATTCATAATATAATAATCGATGAAGTCTAAGGCTAAACAATTCCGCTGCTTCATCATATCTCCCAGCCCTTACTGTATGGTGATACAACTCAATAACAGGCGCAAGATTATCCACAGACTCGACCTTTTCCGGCGCTGGAATCACAGCAAAATAATCCCTGAGCTTGAAATGAACCCCTTCCTTATACCTTAACCTTTCATAACAGTATTTTCTCACAAGTGGATGCAAATCAAACTTATTGCTTTTTTTATCCCTGAGGAGCATTCCTCTGTCCACAAGTTCAATCAAAACTTTGTTTAGTTTTCCTTCACCGCCAAACTCATTAAAAATTACAATTGCTTCCCAATCCATTGGGTTTCTAAATGCCGAAAGTTTGCTTATGAACTCTTGTTTTTTCTTATCCAGCGAGTTATAAGCAAATTCTAATATGTTATGACCTTCTTTACCTTTCAACTCTGGTATTAAATCGTATTTCATCCATTCCTGAATATCTCCCGGATTTTTGGGGTCACACACAATCATACCTGAAAGTAGTCTGAGATAAAGTGGATGATAACCAACACTTTCACAGGCAATTTCTATTTCTGCTCTTGTTCCTCCTTTAACGCCCTGACGGTGGAAAAACTCAACAGCATCTTCTTTATCCATCTGTTTTAGATCTTTTCGCAGACATCCTTCTAAATCGTCAAGTTCTTTTGGATATAAACGGCTGGTCAACAAAGTTTTAGTTTTCGTATCGCCACCCGTCAGCCACTGAAGAAACATACCGCAATTTGGCTCGATGCAGGAACGAAAATCCCCTTTTGCATCCTCTTTAATTTCATCGCCCTGATAAGGAGAACCCAAATTGTAGTAATTGCGTAAAACCCTTTCAGCTCCGTCAAGCATCAGTAGATAGCGATTCTTGGACAGGATATCATAAAGAAACTCCATCTTGCCCCTTGTCGATACAAGCTTATTCCAATCAACTTCATCATCGCTGAAGTATTCGATAGCTTTCCTGAGGAATCTGTCAAAGCCTGCCTCGCTATCGTAAAATGACCACCATAAAATCTTCCTTGTTTGTTCATCACTTCCTTTAATATCTTCTGTGAGCCAGTGCCATGCCAAAGCTGTTTTTCCCATACCTCCCATAGCAATAAGAGCCAACATTGGATGAGAATCTTTCCTCAACCAATTTGTTATGATTTCTCTCTCTTGCTTTCTGCCTGTAAAGTTTTCATGCATTGGATAAATAGGATAATAAGCGGGTGGAATGGGAAATTTTTGTATGTCCTGCTTTAGTTTATCATAAAATGCCTGAGGAGTGGTATAAAATGAGCATGTATGTTTTTTAAGTAAATTACGAAATCCAGCAATAGACTCTTGATTTTTATCCCTGAAATCTGGGGTAGAAGGCCACGGATGATTATCATCCATCAGATAAATTCGAACTGGAATCTTTTTTTTCAGCGCATGTTCATACTCCAATTGTGTTATTGAAATTGTCTGCCCATCAGGAATATTCCCATATCTGTATGCGACAATGAGAACCAGAGCATCGCATTCTTCCACTTTCTCAGGGCAAAATTCCGTAGGCTCATGCGTGTGGCTTTGAAAATTTTCCATTCCAACAAATTCGTTTTTACTTTCTTCAATAGCATTCTTCGCATTAATCCGATAGTCCTTTAAATCCAGAAAGGTCGAACTAACAAATATCTTCATACTCAACCGAATCCTCTAAATTACATGTGATATGGATATTGCTGGTCATAATACTGTTCCTCGGTTCTTTCTTCCATATCACTTCATCCCATGTTCGGATAGATACTCCACCCCAGCCCTTTTTGATGAATAACATGCCGGTTCAGTCAGTATGCCCAGGAGACATCAAATATCCTCCAAAGCTTACCGACCAGAGAAGAACCGGATATGCCATCATCCGCTCCATACCACCCGGACCCAGCCCAAGGTAGATATTAGTCCCATACAGAACAATGGCTGTGATGCTTGCTATTCCCATCAGGATAGAAAAATAAGAAAACGGCGCTTTCACCACTTTGCTGGCTGCGATTGCGCCCAATCCCGCAAAGAAGAAGGCTATGAACGAAACGATCACATGGAGAAAGCCAGCGGTTTCGGGGAACATTCCCACACCGATGGCGCCAAGCCCCGAAAGACAAAACAATGAGGTCATAAGGGAACTTTTGAATTCACGCCAGATGAAGTATGAACCTGATAGGATAAGAATGCCCAGAAGAATGACTGAGAAATTGAAGATAGAAGCAGAGGGTTGATAGATGATGCATGTCGCACGGCAGGTTGCACCAAGGTCGCTAATAAAATTTCCAGACACGCTGTAACCTGGATACAGAAACTCTGCCAGATGCATTCCGATTACAAACTGCACAGCTCCCACAAAGAATGATGCCCCAGCAGCGCGCCTGAAGTCCATATATTAAAATGAGTAATTAGCTTTATAAAGATTTGCTTCAAGCGGCGGGTTCTTCGGTAAGGAGTTGAAATCAGCAGGGAGGGAGATAGAAGAAGTTAGTCAGCCCAGTTTCTTCGATATTTTATCCTTTAAAATACTGCTGACTTCCTCACCGCTGACCTTGCCCCGAAAATCCTTCATGATCAAGCCCATCAAAGGCCCAACAGCATTCAAACCCTTTCCTTTAATGAAATCCATCTTTTCTTCAATGAGCTTATCAACGGCAGTTTCCAACTCTCCTTTTCCAACTCCACCTATGCCAAGTGATCCTAATGTCGATTCAACTGCAAGTTCAGGCTTTGATGCAATTGTTTTCAGGATATTTCCTATTGCCTCGTTTGGGATCTTTTCTTCAGACTGGAGCCCAAAAAGCTGCATCAGGTGATCTTCTGTTATCTTTTTGACCTCAACACCTTCTTTTTCAAGTTCATACAGGATGGTCTCAAGAACCCTAACGACTGAATTCGGATTAGCCTGTGGTATCTGGTTCATTATTTTATCAAAAACCACAAAGTTGCCAGAGCGTGCGATCTGGTTCGCCAGTTCTTCATTAAGACTGAATTGTTTCATGTATCTTGCTTTTCGCTCGCCTATCAATTCTGGAAGCTTGATACTTTGAATTCTTTCTTCTGTTATAACAACAGGGGGAACATCCGTCTCAGGATACATGCGCGCCGCTCCCGGAAGCGGCCTCATATAAGCTGAATTCCCGTCAGGCAACGCTCGCCTTGTTTCTTCGGGAATGAATTTTAGCGCTTCACCAGCCCTGATTATTACAGCTTCCATTGCCCCCTGCGCTTTTTCCTTTGAATCTGCGACCATAACAACACAATCCATATCCTTTGCGCCTACAGCATTCCTTAGCGATTCCACTTCCTCTTTCGTGATCCCGTAATTGGGCAACTCGTCTGTATGGAATATACCCCCAACGCCTGATTTCTTGGCGCGGTCGGAAAACTCTGTCCCCAGGCGCCTTCCGGGCTGGATCTCTTTTCCAACGAATCCGGAAAAACCCGGCAGGTTCACAGCATAAACCACTCCTCCTTTTAGCGCTTTTAAGATCACTTTGGAGGTAGTATTGGCAAAAACAGATGTGACATCAATGATCTCATCTGAAACTGCTGCTTTTAATATATTGAGTTCCTTCTTTATTTCCAAAAGTGTTGCCTGTCTTGTAACTTCCCTCTCTACAATGGCCTCAATAAGCGCAAGCTCCTGCACTCCTTTTATTTCAACCCTTGCACCTTGCGCTATTGAAATATTTACATCCTGCCTTATTGTCCCTATGCCGCGCTTTACCTTCCCGGTTGAGCGCAATATCATACCGATCTGTTCTGCGACTTCTCTCGCATGCGCCGGAGATACGATATCAGGTGCAGTCCCGATCTCAACAAGAGGGATACCCAGCCTGTCGAGGGAATAAATAACAGAATCGCCCTTATCTTCCACTTTCTGCGCCGCTTCTTCTTCAAGGCACAACACATCTATACCCACGCGCCCTGCGCTGGAATCAATGAATCCCTGTGTAGCAACGAGTCCTGTTCTCTGGAAGCCTGACGTATTTGAGCCATCAATAACGATCTTTCGCATGGTATAGAGTTCATCCACGATCTTCATATTCATCATGCGCCCAACCATCAATGAAATATCCACAGCCTCATCGTTCAATTCACGCGGCGGCTCCTCATCGTTCTCGACAAGGCAGGTCGTGTCATATGCTTTATAAATGAATTTCTTGATGAGCTTTACTTCTTCAAGCGCGGCTTTATCAACGACCCCCATTTCACTCTGCGTGGGGCGCAGGTACCTGAAAAATTCAAAATTTGATTCTTTGGTGTCGCGAAGAAGGGTCGGGCAACCGCAAAAAAGTTTTTCTTTCGTGTCAAGCTGCTGGTGTATCTCAAGCCCAGATTTTAATCCGAGCGCCCTGTAATCGTGACTCATAAGGTTTCCTGATATAATGCCATCTATAAAAAAATTGTTATTCCCATGTTCTGTCAAGTCTTAGGTTTATAGAATACCCTGTCAAAATTCGGCTGATGAATATAAAGATTATGTTCTGAAATATTTATTTTTCAATAAAATTTTAATTCAATAATTCTAACGCTTTATATAATTTATTGATATCTGCAAACAGGGGAATTGTAATATCTAGATTTACAATATTTTCTTTATTTTTTAACCAATTGTGAATTATATCTTCATTTTGCGTATTATTGAAACCAACCAACTTGATTTTTGGTTTATTGTCTTCAAAATCTAATTTTATTTTTGAATGACATGTTTTAAGAAGAGAATTTTCAGGAGCTAATTCACTGAATATATCATTTATATGTTTATTTAAAATAATTTCACAATTTTTTTTATGGGTGCTTATATCAGTATCTTCACCTAATTCACATTCTAAAACGTGGCCTTGTCTTAAACGCGCGTTTAATTTTTCAATGATTTTTTTCTCGCAATAATCTTCTATCGTATCATTTAAATGAGTGTATATTATTTTAAACATGGGATTTCTAAGATACCAAGAAATTGATTCGGGATATGCAACTAGAAATATAAATCTTGCAGCTATTTCTTCATTTTCGTATGCTTTTTTGATGATATTATTAAGAATTGCTCTTCCTAGACCACTATTTTGATTGTTTTTATCGACAGCAAAGCGTGTTAGAAATATAGCTGGAATGTCCCTTATTGGTTTAGTATATTCTTCCTCCATGTTGCGTATCTTTTTCTTATTGACTTTCGGTTTTTCTACGGAAGCCATAGCTAAACTATAATATGCTACGCATATACCATTTTTAACATATATATTAGTTTTTGAATAATTATCCTGATTATATTTTATTCCTTCTTCTTTTAAAAATATATTCAGTTTCTCAAAATTATCATTTTTCGAAACACAACAATTAAAATCTTTTATAGCATCCGAATACTCTATGCTCAACAGGTGTTTTTCAAATCCGTTGAGTGGCATATATTTAAAAAATAGAAAATAATTATTGAATAGATCCAGCTAAAGCCCACGCTCTTACGTCCCGAATCTCTTCATCGGTGATGTCCCTTTCTAACATCTCTAAGAATACTTTAGCATCATTACCTCTAAGTTTTGGTATGTGCTCTATTATTTCTGCCATTTTTAATATCCTCCAAATCCTAATATCTTCTAAGATACTGCTATATTGAGCTCATTTAGCAATATCAAATACTCAATCAAATGCTATGATGACCACCATATATATATCTTTTCATTCATCTTGGTCATCATCATACATAAATAAGTTCGATTACCTTCTTATTTGATCTGTATATATAAAGACCTTCGTACACTTAGACCTATTATTATCTCGATTTGAATATAGATTCTTGATTCTTACATAATTATTTGAGTTTCGATTCAAAATATTATGTCTTCAGCCACCAATACAAGTTGTTCCTATTATTCATTAGAATAATGATGTAGTGGTGTAAAATTCACTGTGTATAGGCTTATAATCAATGAATCAAGTAAATTATTTTTTGTTGAACGAAAGAAGCTTTATTGACGCCATAGACTTGACAGAACCTAATTCACAAAGGCTTTATAAATAATCATAACTACCTGATTTACAAATGACCCTCATTAAAAAAGCCAAGGAATGTGCGAACAGGATAAAGGAACATTCCTCGGCTCTTGTTGTGTCACATATCGATGCCGACGGGCTTACATCTGCTGCTATCATGGCAAAAGCCCTGGAACGTGCCGGCATCCAGTACAAGATAAATTTTGTTAAACAACTCGACCAGCAAATTCTTAATGAAATAGCAGGTCAGGGTCATCAACTTGTTATTTTCACCGATCTTGGCAGTGGAATGCTTGAATCGATAAAATCACTTAAGATCAATGCAGTTATTGCGGATCATCACCAGCCGCAGGGAAGTTATGAATTTCATCTGAATCCCCATCTTTTCGGAATAAATGGGGGACTGGAAGTAAGCGGCGCCGGGATGGCTTATTTCATAGCAAAAGAAATGGGTGATAATGGAGACCTTGCAGCGCTTGCAATCGTGGGAGCAGTTGGAGATCTGCAGCACTCAAAACATGGGCACCTGGTTGGTTTGAACAGGACAATACTTGAGGAAGGAGTGAAGAATAAAGTTCTTTTTTTTGAGAAAGATCTTATGCTTTTCGGAAGGCAGACGCGTCCTGTATTCAAATTACTTCAATATTCGACTGATATCTATTTTCCGGGATTGACCGGAAGCGAAGAAGCAAGCATAGAATTCCTGGGACGTTTGGGCATAAGACAGCAGGGTGAGAAGTGGAGACGATGGATAGACCTTGAGGCATCTGAAAAACAAAAGGTCGTATCAGCACTCATCCAGTTCGGTCTAACATCCGGGATCCCCGGTTTTAAAGTGGAGAGGCTTATTGGCGAAGTATATACATTATTATGCGAACGTGAGGGCACCGAGGTCAGGGACGCCTCTGAATTTTCCACGCTTCTTAATTCCACAGCCCGTTATGACCATGCTGATATCGGGCTTGCAGTATGCATGGGCGACCGGGGAAAGAGCTATGATGAAGCTTGTGTTCTTCTTGCCGAACACCGAAAGAACCTGGTGGAAGGGCTGAATTTCGTAAAAGAAAAAGGTATTACACAATTAAAGAACCTGCAATATTTCGATTCCGGCAATAAGATCAGGGAAACCATCGTGGGAATCGTTGCAGGGATGAGTTCATCGTTTGTTACTAACAGGCAGCTGCCTATCATTGCTTTTGCGGATTCAAATGGAGGGGTGAAGGTCTCGTCACGGGGAAACCATGACCTTTTGAGGAAAGGCTTGAATCTCGGAGCAGCCATAAGCGAGTCTGCGAAAGCAGTAGGTGGGACTGGGGGAGGGCATGATATAGCGGCGGGGGCTTTTATACCCCGTGAAGCAATGGGTGAGTTCCTTAAAATACTTGATTTGAAGATTGGGATACAGATAAAGTGACCCCTTTGTTTTTGAGATTGGGTTTCGAATAGAACGCGGATGACGCTGATTATGCGGATTTGCACGGATAACCAAATCAGCGTGTATCCGCGTCATCCGTGCAATCCGCGTTCCTATTGTTTCCTTTACATAAATATTACTTTCACCCCGCTCTAGTAAGGTTTATATCCTTTCGAGATATAGTAGAGTTGCCTCTCAAAGACAAAAATTAAACTTGAGGCTTGAGAAAAAATATGAGCGAAATAACAACACAAATAGAAGCCAGATTCTTAGAACTGGGCGTAAAGGTAGAGACGAGCGAAATCGATACAAAGCTTGACCAATTGATCAACAAGTTCAAGGTCCCGCCAGAAGAAGCTCGCCGGAATGTAATAAATTACTTTTTAAAGAAACACAACATCCCGAAATCTGAATTTTTCACCCCGCGTGAAACACCGCAGGTAAAAGCATCCGAGATCAAAGAGGATGGTAAGTGGGTGACATTGCGCGGTAAAGTTGTGCAATTGTGGGATACAAATCATGAATCTCTTTCCCAGAGCGGACTGCTTGGCGATGAATCGGGAACAATAGCATTCAAGAAATGGACAAAAGCGAATCTTCCATCCGTGGAAGAAGGAAAAAGCTATCTATTCAAGAATGTGGCCACTTCTGAATGGCAGGGGCGATTTAGCATCAGTTTAAATAAAACAAGTCAAATTATTCCTATACCTGAAGATATCGAGGTCGGAAACACACTGACCGAATTCACTGGCGCGATCGTGGATGTTCAGAGCGGTTCGGGCCTGATTAAGAGATGCCCCGAATGCAACCGAGCGCTTGTAAAAGGCGCATGCGGTGAACATGGAAAGGTTGAAGGGGTCTATGACCTGCGAATAAAAGCTGTCCTTGATGATGGTGAAAAAGTGCAGGATATTTTGATGAACAGGGAAATAACCGAAGCATTCACCGGTATCACCCTTGATAAGGCAAAGGAAATGGCAACAGAAGCGCTTGACCAGGGTGTTGTTCTTGATGTTATGAAAAATAAGCTCGTGGGACGCTATTATGTAGTGGTTGGAAGGAAACTTGACAGGTTCATACTTGTTGATTCAATCAAACTGGATATAAAACCGATCGATGAGGACATAGCAAGGATACTTGCTTCGACTCCTGTTGCAATGGAGGCGTAATCATGGCTGAAAATGGACCAGGATATGTACGTGAAGTAGCGCACCGTGTGTTCGCAGCAGAATTAAAGGAATCAAATCTCCAAACAAAGGAAGGACAGGACGAACAGTTTCCAAAGCAGTATCTTATCACCCCTACTGGAGCAAAATGCAACCGCGTCTTCATCGTAGGCACACTCACAGAAAAGGAAAATGTGGGGACGGACTCTGATTTCTGGCGCGGTCGCATCGTTGACCCTACTGGCGTCTTCTATGTGACCGCCGGACAGTACCAGCCCGAAGCAGCGCAGTTGCTTGCAAAGACCGCCCCGCCTGAGTTCATTGCGGTCATCGGGAAGCCAACGATATTCACGACCAAAGAAGGAAATGTCCTCACTTCCATACGGGCTGAGTCCATGCATGTTGTGGATGCCGCAACACGCGACTGGTGGGTCGTTGAGACCGCGAACCTGACCGCAAAGAGGATCGCAAGATTGCAGGGAAATGAGCCTGATGCTGTAAAGGCGAGGGAGCATTATTCTACGGATGTGGAGCAATATAAGGCAATGGTGGAGATGGCAGTGGAGTCGATGAGGGCACAGTAGTGCCTTCTATTTTTTAAATGGTTAACGCATGGCTATATCACGGTGTATCACGGCGCTGGATGCTGTGCACGAAGAGAGGCCGCTATCGGGCAGGAAATCAGGTCATCAAATTCATTAAACTAATTCAGATTAGACTATTTTAGGAAGAAATCCAATTAACTTTGAATTATTAATAAAATCTATTTCAAATTTTGCATAAGATTTAACGTATAGTATGCAATAGAAATAAGCAGGCATTTGCCAGGCGATGAAAAATGGTAGGTTTAGAAAGGTCAATGGATCAGGCTGAGACAGCCAATAAAACCAAACAGCCAAAAGTTGATGCTGCTGAAAAGGAGAGGCAGAAAAATTCGCTGAACAGTTGAAAAAAGGTTCATATTCATAATAGCAGGAGGCAACACATGATAACAGAATTAGGTTGATAAATATGATCGAATATCTACTTCTTGTTCCTATATTAACCGGAGTATTATGCTTTTTGACTAGATCAAAGACTCAGGTTGAGGTGGTAAGCCTCACAGGTTCTACGGTAACGCTCATATTAGGATTGAACCTTGTGAAATACGTATACCAAAACGGTATCATAATGGCATGGACGAATACATTGTTCGCTGATATGTTCAGCGCTTTCATCGTCCTGATCGTTTCCATTGTGGGTTTTGTGGCTTCAATTTATTCCATTGGATACATGGGGCATGAATTCAAACATGGCATTTTGGATTTAAAAAAATTGAGACTCTATTATGTACTTTTCCATATGTTCATGTTTACAATGCTTCTTGTAGGCGTAACCAATAATCTCGGACTCTGGATCGCCATCGAGATGACAACGCTTGTCTCGACTCTATTGTTAATCCTTTATTTAAGAAAATCCTCGGTGGAAGCAGCCTGGAAATACATGACAATATGCACGGTAGGCATAACGTTTGCCCTTTTGGGTACCATTCTCACATATTATGGTGCTGTCAAAATAATGGGTGAATCAGGAGATGCTCTTAACTGGACTTCACTTATCAAGGTTGCAGACCAGTTTGATCCGACTATAATGAAGCTCGCGTTTATTTTTATCCTTATTGGTTACGGAACAAAAGCAGGTCTTGCACCAATGCATACATGGCTTCCAGATGCGCATAGCGAAGCTCCAAGTCCCGTCAGTGCGCTGCTTTCTGGAGTTCTCCTGAATTGCGCTATGTACGGTATCATTCGATTCTATTCAATCGCAACAAAGTCAACCGGGATAGAATTCACCAGCAATCTTCTGATTATATTTGGGCTCCTATCCCTTGGAATTGCAGTGCCTTTCATAATCTTGCAGGAAGATTACAAACGGATGCTTGCGTACAGTAGCGTAGAGCACATGGGAATTATCGCAATTGGGATAGGGTTTGGAGGTACTTATGGGGTTTTTGGGGCGCTTCTTCACATGTTCAACCATGCAATGACAAAATCACTCATGTTTTTTGGTGCGGGAAACGTTCTTCTTAAACATGGGACAAAAGAGATAGATAAAGTGAAAGGGGTCGTGAAATCAATGCCTGTAACAGGAGCCATGCTGCTAATAGGTGGTCTTGCGATCACAGGGTCACCTCCATTTAGCATATTTATCAGTGAATTCATTATACTTTGGGCGGGATTCCTCCAGGGACATATCATCGCTTCCGGATTATTCCTGCTATTTATAATAATGATCTTCGCAGGTTTTTTCTATAACCTCAGTAAAATGCTATTCGGAAACCCAAACCCGGGAATAACTCCGGGTGAAGTGAGCAGGTGGACGCTGGGTGCGATGGTGATACTGGTTGTGTTTGTATTTGTCCTCGGTGTTTATATTCCTCACACCTTTTATGATATGATAATGAAAGTAGTAGCAGTTGTAAGGTGGGATGATGAAAAAATGCTCGTGCTGGATATAAAATCTGATCCAGTTTTTTTTCCGTTTTAATGCAAGATCCAGATTACTCAATCGTATGGATTTCCACGTACAACAATATCCGGGTAAAGGTCATCCCCCGCTTCCCACATATATCAATGAGATTACCAGCGTGATAAGTATGTAGAGCAGATAAGTCTGGAGATACCCGGTCTGTATTATCCTCATGTACCGTGATACTGTCACAACCAGCCATGTGACCGGATTATACAAAAATCTCTCAAATATTGGTTCAATTTCAGAAGCAAATATAACTTTCTCCTTGAAAAATGGCGAATCTGAATACGTTGTCTGTATCTCTCTTCGAGGCCTGAATAGCCCTCCGAACCATATGCGGAAAGGCTTTGAAAATGCTGTGGCTGTATATTCATTTCTTCCAGTAGAGATGGGCTGCCCACACCCCCATGTTTCATATTTCGGTGTTGGGGTGCGCTTTAGCAGCAAATACATGATAACCGGAAGCGGCAAAACCACAAATACGAGAAGGGCAATGGATGTAGTCGAAATGGTTGCAGGATATGCTGATAGCGTTGCGATCGATAGATTGGCATCGATCCTGGAAATTATGCTTACACCCACAAGCGGTGAAGATATGGAATCAATGATCCGGATGAAATAAAAAGGCAAGACTCCAAGGACAATGCACATCAGTGACAGAATACCCATTCCTATCAGCATTGGAACTGGCACTTCCTTTGAATGTTGCGCGTGTTCACTTCTTGGAAGGGCGAGGAAACTAACCCCGAAGGCTTTTACAAAACATGCGGCTGCAAGGGCGCTTGTAAGAGCAAGACCAGCGCCGCTAAAAAGCACGAGCATTTTGGTTATATTATCTGAAAGATTGATACTGAGTAATTGTGCCTGGAAAGTCAGCCATTCACTCACAAAGCCATTAAACGGAGGTAGAGCTGAGATGGATATCGCACCTATAAGGAAAAAGAGCGCTGTCCAGGGCATTTTCTTGATAAGCCCCCCGTATTCCTCTATGTTTCTTGTATGCGTTGCATAAACGATTGATCCAGCTCCCATGAACAACAACGATTTAAAAACAGCGTGATTGATCGTATGGTAAAGCCCGGCAATTAATCCAAATGCTGCAAGGTCTGGATGTCCTGAAGCCATAAAGATCATAGAAACCCCGACCCCAATGAGGATAATTCCAATATTTTCAACGCTGTGATAAGCAAGAAGACGTTTCATATCATGTTCCATAAGGGCATACAATACACCAAGAAGCGCTGAAACTGACGCAAGTATCAACACAAGCATGCCCCACCATGCAACGCCTGCACCAAGGAAATCAAAAAAGACCCGGATAAGCATGAAAATTGCAGTTTTTATCATCACACCTGACATGAGCGCGGATACGTTACTTGGGGCGGCGGGATGAGCATAAGGAAGCCAGATATGAAGAGGAACGATACCTGCTTTAGTACCAAAGCCAATAAGTGCAAAAATAAATACTGCATCCCTAAGACCGGGAGACAATGCTGCCGCAGCAGCATTGTAGGTATTGAAATTGAAACTTCCGCTTGAACCTGCAAGGATCAGGAATGATAAAATGATAAACCCGGTGCCGATATGAGTCATCACAATATATATGAAGCCTGCTTTTCTTGCTTCCTCTTTCTCATGCTCAAAAAGAACAAGCAGATAAGATATTATGGACATCAATTCCCATACTATCAGGAACATGACAGCGTTATTTGCTGAAACGACAAGGATCATTGAGAGAATGAAAATATTATACAGGAATCCTAGGTATCCGATATTTTTCTTCCCGTAATATTCACGGACATATCCGATCGAATAGATCGATACTGCAAATGCTGTTATAGATATGACAAGAATAAAGAATGCGGACAGTTTATCCACAAATAAGCCATAGGCCAAAGGCAGGTCGCTTGATGTTGTAAATTCATAGTTCTTACCAAATAATACTGAAAATGAAAAAACAATACCAAGGATGGATGCAATACCGGCACTAAGAAATGATGCGTATGTGCACAAGCGATCTTTTTTATTTAATATCAGGGCTGATACAGACCCGACGAGGTATGCTGCAATTATTCCTAAAAAGAGATAGGAAAGCATGAGAGAAGTGATTATTAGATATTCTATACTTAAGACTTTCTAAAGAGTTTGAAATAAATGTATTGATTATTAATGATGAATATGGTATTCAAAGAAGAAAATCTAACAATACAAATATACACGAAAAACGCTATATCAAAGTGCGTCATAAAAAACATTAAAGAAGGTAAAACAATATGGAAAGCACATATACCGCAATATTTGAGAAAGTTGATGATTGGTATATCGGATTCGTTGAAGAACTGCCTGGGGCTAACACTCAGGGAAGAACTCTCGAAGAAACTCGTGAAAATCTTCACGAAGCAATTGAATTGATCTTGATCTCCAACAGAGAACTTGCAGAGAATGGCTTAATGGGTAAGGAATTTGTTCGAGAAGAAATAATGGTTGCTATCTGATGAAGCGGCGAAAACTGCTTAACCACCTGGAGAAGCATGGGTGCAAGTTTCTTCGAGAGGGGGGGAGGCATACTGTCTTCTATAATCCATTGAACATGAAAACATCTACTGTTCCCCGCCATTCCGAGATTGTGGATGCTCTTGCTAAAAAGATATGCAAGGACCTGGAAGTACCACAGCCATAATACTCCATTACAATAAAAAATTGATAATGGGTGATCCAATGCCACCCCCTATACCACCTCAAAAAGAAGTCTGAAAAAATGGAACCGCAGATAAACACAGCAGAATGCAAATTAAATACCCTGTCCGAATATACAACAGGAACAGGTTTTCAAGTTGATGCCACAAGAATTGTCACAGCATCTTCGCATGGGCTTGCATGGTTAAAAGAACAGGAACCCCAAACCGTCAAGGATATCTCACGCTCGATCCAGGCGCTGTCTTTGTGGGGTGAATCCGCATCTATCCTCATTGAAAAATTGATATCCATGAAAAAATATGGATACTGGGAAACCGAAACACCCATCAACGATACGGCAAGGGCATGCATCGCCCTTTCCAGATGCAGGAATATCCAACCTGAAATTATCCGCTGGATACAAAACCAGCAGAAAAATGACAACTGGAACAACAATGAAATTGATACTGCTTATGCTCTCATAGCCCTCGGAGAACTTGGTATAAAAAATGAAACCGGAGGCCAGTGGCTGGTTCACAATTATGGGGAGAAGTGGGAACATCCCGGCACAACAAGCCTCATAATCACTGCACTCTCAAAGCAGGACAAAACCAGGTACGAGGATTTTATTGCAGACAGGGCAAACTGGCTCATTTCAAAGAGAGAAGAAGGGGGCTGGAAATATATCGCTACAAGCAACCTCGTTATCCAGGCCCTGATCCTTTCAGGGATAAAGGAACAGGAGATTGCGCCGTCGATCACCTGGCTTCTTGGAAAACAGGAAAACAACGGCAGCTGGAAAGATATTATTTCAACAACTCTGACATTGATATCTTTGAAAATTTACCTGGATAAATTTAATAGTGGTTCAGGTAAATGAAGGGGTCATGAGTAAGAAAGCAGCAGTAATAAAAGGTGATGGCGTAGGACCTGAACTTGTTAACAGCATGCTCAGGGTAGCAGAAGCGGTCGGCACAAAAGTTGAGTTCGTTATGTGTGAAGGGGGAGAGCAGTGGTGGAAAGAAAATGGCGGGGATTCACTGATCCCTGAAGCGACATGGGATGTGCTTGCAAATACCGATGCGGGTTTTAAAGGTCCCACAACAACCCCTGGCGGCGCCGGTTCGCCAAAAAGTGTAGCAGTATCGATCAGGCAGAAGTTCAACCTTTATGCCAATGTCAGGCCGATCAAAACATTCCCAAATACACCAAAACCACTTGGGGATGTTGATTTTGTTTGTGTAAGAGAAGGCACGGAGGGGCTTTATTTCGGAAAGGAAGTCCAGCTTACGGATGATGTTTTTATCGCGATCAGGAAGATCACGCGCCCAGCTTGTCGAAATGTCGCAAAATACGCATTTGAGGAAGCAAAAAGACATGGCTGGAAAAGCGTTGTGACGATCCATAAGAGCAATATTCTCAAAATGACATGCGGGACATTCCTTGAGGAAGTCGAAAAAGTCTCAAAGAATTATCCGGGCATCGAGCTTGAAGAATACCATATCGATAACATTGCCCAGCAACTCATCAAGAACCCGCAGATATTCAACCAGAAAATCCTGCTCTCAACTAACCTCTTTATGGACATATTGAGCGAAGAGTGTTCGGCGCTTGTGGGAAGCATTGGTCTTATCTATTCAGCCAATATCGGTGACAAGTATGCGATGTTTGAACCTGCGCACGGTTCTGCCCCGAAATATGCGGGACTGGACAAGGTAAATCCTGTGGCGACAGTACTTGCAGGCGCGTGGCTTCTTGATTACCTGGGTGAGAAAAAGAATTCAGAAGCGATATTCAAGGCTACTGAAAACGTGATCTCTGAGGGTAAATACCTGACTTACGACCTCGGAGGGAATGCAAAATCAAGCAAGATGGTTGATGAAATAATTAAGAAAATCAAGTGATTTTCCATCTTTTGTGCATACATTTTTTCAACGCATAGGAAACTGACCATGAATAAAATGAGCAATATTCAGGTCTATTTTCTAATGTAAATTAGTATGGTTTTTGTTCCTTTTACGAATGTTCCAATTTTTCGTAACAAAAATTGCCGCTATTATTACGATTTCTGAATAGAACCATCAAAAGTTGCTGATTTCTGAACTGATATAAGTATTGAATTAATTATCAGGTATCTGGTGATACAATATGAATCAAATAAAAAGAAGGAATCGCCTTTGTCACCGATAAAGGCAAAGCACAGAAAACAACCCCGGTCCTCAATACCTTGAGGGAATGGCGTGAATTTGAGTATTCAAGAGCGCAAAGAAAAACACCGATACTTGAAACACTTGATTCTATGATATTAAGAATTGAGAACGAATTGGCGGCAGGATTGAATAATAAACAAACAATAAATTTCAGAGGTCGATAAGTATGACAAATCTATTACTGGTATTATCCAAGGATCCATATACGACCGAGATACCAAATCTCGTTCTGGATATCGGATTAAATGCTAAAGCAAAAGGCAACAATGTTTCTCTTTATCTTGTGGAGGACGGAGTTACCGCTGCAAGGAAAAGTGAATTCGGGAATAAACTCCAGGATGCAAAAAAGAAAGGCATCAAAATCCTTGCAGACGACAAGGCTGTGCAGTCAAGGGGACTTGATGGCAACCTGGTTGACTGGGTGCAGGTAAAGGAAATAGGCACACTCCTTGACCACATAGTTGAAGATAACACACGAGTGGCATGGTTCTAAGGTGACTAAAATGGCAAACAACGGTTATAATAAAACTTTAACGATCGTATCGATAAACGGCCCATATCGCGATGAAGCGGCATACACGCTTATCAGGCTCGCCCATGCTGCAAAGGAAAAAGGGATCAATGTCAACTTCTTCAACTACCTGGATGGCACGTTGATCGGGCACCGCGACCAGGCACCAAAAGAATTTCCTGTCGTGGAGCAGCTCTTTGGTACAGTGCTTAAGAAAGGACTCAAAAATCCCAAGGTTGATGCCATAGCATGCATTAAATGCACAGATGCGCGCGGCGTAACAAAACAGCAGACAGAAGGTGTAGTCATCGGTGGACTCTATGACCTTGGAGAATGGACAGCAGAATCAGATAAGACCATATTATTAGGGTGATAAAAATGAGCAAGAAAGTAAACATAATCGTGACCCAGCCCCCTTACGGAAAGGAAGATGCATTTAGCGCAATTCCCCTCGCTGAGACGCAGGCTGCGGCAGGCAATTCCCCTTCCATCACTTTTGTGAGTGGAGGCGTGCACTCTGTGGTGAAGGGACAGAAGACAAGCTATGGCGATGCTGCTGTATGGCAGAAGGATGTGCCTAGCGTCGAAGCCAGCATCACTAAGGCAAGGGATAGCGTGAAGTTCTATGTACTGGAGGCTGACCTGAAGAAAAGAGGTGTATCTGACAGCGAAATTATTGAAGGAATATCAAAACTTAACATCGATGACCTCACGAACAGGATACTGGAGAGTGAAGTAACGCTGGTGTTCTAATATAGCAATAGTTCTTACATTTTTTGCCTTTATGCAAACCTAAAATATACCATGATCCGTAACTATCATATATGCACAAAATAGATGCAAGAGGTAAAGTATGCCCGCTGCCATTGTTCTATACAAAGAAACAGATAGATGGGCTAAAAACCGGTGAAGAACTTGAAGTGTTAACAGATGATGCTACTGCAAGAAATGCAATTCCTCAATGGACCAGGGAGCATGGGCATGAAGTAGTCAGGATCGAGGAATCCGGCAGCGATTTTAAGGTCATCATCAAAAAGCACTGAAATTAAGAGAAAAATCGTGAAAAAGAAACTAATTTCACGGACGAGCCTGGATCCGTGAAAATCCGTCCGTTCCGTGTCATCCGCGTTCCTTGGCAGATGGATGGCTTTTCGTAATTCCTTTTTTCCCTGATGTTCAATTATTGCTAAAAAGTTGATTTTTTTTTGAATTCTTGCATTATGGAACCAAAGCGGACTCCTTTGCCCGTTTGATTCTATTTTTGGATGAATTGCGACAACTGTTGCTGATTTCTCTAACATTATATAGATTGGGAAAAATCTTGGAACAAAGAGGATATAAAAATGAAACAATTATTGGCAATACTTGCGATCATATTAATTTCGGCAATACCTGTGACAGCCGCCAACGTGACTAAAATTGAGATACGAGGTGTGGTTTTTGATGAGAGTTCAAATAAATATAATACTACATTACTATGGGATGCCCAGAATTTTACTGGTTTCTGGTATGCATCAGGTGGAGGAAAATCAAGCGAAACGCTCAGGATAGACCAGGTTTCGTCAAGCCTGAAAACAGGCAGTCGAATAATCAATGAAGAAAAACTCCTGTATAATACCGCTCGCACAGACCAGAAATATAAGGTTTTTAGTGAAAAAGGCAAATTGGTAGAGAACGGTCTTGAGTATAACAGTACCAGCAAGGTCTTTACAAGAAATACTACGGGTGGATATTATGCACGGCTGGGATGGTTTGGTGACGTCTATGTAGCTGTGAACGGAAAAGCAAACAAGCTGGCAAAACTTGTAAAAGAACAAAAGACAGATGAAAAGCAGACATTAAAGCTCGGTGTGCTCTGGGATATCGGAGAAGGTTACAATCTTAGTCTGGAAGCCCTTGATACAAAAACATCCCCAAGACAGGCATGGCTTATTCTGGCAAAGGATGGAAAAATACTGGATAATAAGGTAGTTAATGAGGGTGAAGTATACACATATAGCGAGAAAAGCCTGGCCGGAGAATCCAGCGTGCCGCTATTTGTCACTTATGTTGATGGCATTTTCACAGGTGCAGAAGGTATGGCTGCCTTTGTCCAGCTTAAGTACACATGGTTGATATCCAATAATGTGCTTGAAATAAAGACTGGAGATAAATTCGGTGTTTTCGAAGTAAAAGAAGCAACTGAAAACTCCCTTACTCTATATAATAAAGATACATCCATAAACCTTGGCCAGAACTCGATACAAACGCTGTATGGCGACCTCAAGTTCAAAGTAGCCGATAGCGCAACAGCGCTTCGCTTTTATCCGATCCTTGAAAAAACAAAACCTGGAAAATATGAATTAAGAGGCGGCGCTTATGACGAAAGCAAGTATAAGACTCTTGTATGGGATGCGCAGAGATTTCCGGGATTCTGGTATGCATCTGGTGGAGGAAAATCAAGTGAAACTCTTCTCGTTGATCAGAGCGCATCAACTTTGACCAATACGAACAGGACTATTGAGGTAGAAAAGCTGCTTTATAATACATCCCGAACTGACCAGAAATATAAGGTATTCAGTGAAAAAGGCTTGAAAGTTGAGAATGCTCTTGAGTACAATAGCACAACAAAGACGTTCATAAATAGCAGGAATGGAGGCTACTATGCACGCCTTGGCTGGTTCGGTGAGCTTTATGTTGCCGTGAATGGCAAGACGAACAAGTTAGCCAAAATAATAAAGGAACAGGATAAACAGGAAAAGCAGACACTGAAGCTTGGTACATCATGGAACCTTGGTGAAGGCTATAATCTTACCGTTGATGCGCTTGATGTGAGAACATCTCCAAGACAGGCATCACTTTCCCTGACAAAAGATGGAATAACGTTAGATACTAAAATAGTAAATGAAGGAGAAGTATACACTTATACTGAGAAAAACGTGAAAGGAGAGTCCAATGTGCCTGTATTCGTTACCTACGTAGAGAGTATATTTTCAGGTGCTGAAGGCATGGCAACATTTGTGCAGCTAAGATACACCTGGCTTATTTCCCAGAATGTATTGGAAGTAAAAGCGGGAGACAAGTTCGGAGTATTTGAAGTAAAAGAAGCAAATGAGAATTATGTGTTGCTCTACAATAAGGATAAGCCCGTAAACCTTGGCCAGAACGCTATTATTGATCTTGCAAATGGACTGAAATTCAAGGTGGCTGACAGTTCAACTGCACTGCGATTTTATCCATATTTTGAACAGGTGATCCAGGACGCACCAAAAATAAATTTAAAACCTGCAAATGCGCCTGCAACCACTGCATCTGTTGCATCCACTGATTCATCTATAACATTGGCATCAGTCTCAACAACTCCTGCCACTTCGTTACAGGCAGCCTCGCCTGGCGCAGTCCAGGCCAGTTCGCCAGTAACAACACCTGGTGATACGGCCAAACCCCGGCAATGGGATTGGATATTTTTAGCTGTGGCAGGTCTTGTAGGCACAGGATATCTGGTTCTGAGGAAGTGATGGCATTGTTTATAGAAGTGTAAGACATTTCAGGATAGATGAGTCATGTTCACCTTGAGTTGAAAAAAGTATCAAAAGCTGTCTTTCGCAAGGTAAATAATACAAGGGTCAGGACGCAGATATTAGGCGGCCTTGACCTTAAGGTCAATAAAGGTGAACTTGTCACTATTATGGGAGCTTCAGGTTCTGGAAAATCAACTCTTCTTCGGTTGATCAACAGGCTTTCCGAGATCGATTCCGGAATCATCCTGTTAAACAGCAATGATATCAGGAGCCTTGTTCCCATGGAGCTGAGGCGAAAGATCGGCATGGTTTTCCAGGTGCCTGTTACTTTCAAAGGAAGTGTACGGGATAACCTGGCTTTTGGTATGAATTTATGGGGCAGAAATACTGGAATTGAGAATCTTTCCAGGGATGCCGGCATACCTGAAGAGCTGCTGGATGCGGATGCCGTCCAACTCTCTATTGGAGAAAAACAACGGGTATGCATTGCAAGAGCACTTGCAAACCAACCAGAAGTTCTTCTTCTGGATGAGCCAACTTCATCTCTTGATGCAGTGTCCGCGCAGAAGATCGAGACGTTACTATTGGGTTTGCAGAAGGAGCGGGATCTGACCATACTCTGGGTCACCCATGAAAAAGAGCAGGTTGAAAGGATAGGAGGAAGGAGCTTGATCCTCAAGAATGGCAGGCTGGAGGATTATCATGCTTGAAGTTCTTGCGCTTGCTCTTACGGTTTTTCTGGTTATACTGTCAGCAGCTTATGCTCAGAGATTTGGCATAGGAAAGGAAATATTACTGGCAGGTACAAGAGCCCTGGTACAGATACTGATACTTGCCTCCATTATACTGATATTATTCGATAAGCCTCTTTTCTGGAGTTTGCTTGTTCTCATGACGATGGCTGCAATAGCTGGACATACCACGTATTCAAGATCGGGAAAGCTTGAAAGGGGTTTACCAGTCACTATCGTGTCGATAGCTGCCGCGTCTTTTTTGCTGCTTATCCCTTTTTTTCTGATGGGCATCTTCCCCCTGGAGGCAAGATATATTGTCCCTACCGGCAGCATCCTGATAGGCAATGCCATGAACGTGAGTTCGCTTGCTATAGACCGGTATAAAGGTGAGATAAAGAACAGACGGTCAGAAGTTGAAGCATATCTTGCCCTGGGCGCCAAACCTGAGCTTGCAGCAGCGTCATGCCTCAAACAGGGCATTCTTTCAGCTTTGATACCTTCTATAGACAATATGAAAAACCTTGGTATTGTTTGGATACCCGGCGTCATGACTGGCATGCTGCTTGGAGGCGCTGACCCGATAGAGGCTGCATCGATACAGATAGCGATTTTCACTTCGATATTTGTGGCGGGGATGATCGCATCAAGCCTGGTGCTGCATTATTCCACGGATAGCTTTTTTACGAAAGCGGCGCAGTTGAAGGAGGATCTGGATTAGCTGTTTTGCCCATACCTTTCGCTTTTCCGAATAAACATGACAAAACTTGCTGATATATATAGTGCTATATATCCGCTCTAAGACAATGGGCAAATAACTATGCCAACGATCAGCGAAAAGATTCTCAGCCGCGCAGCCGGAAAACAAGTTGTTGCAGATGATTTTGTAATAGCCAATATAGATTATGCGATGGCGCATGACGGTACAGGCGTGCTGGCAGTGAAAGCCTTTAAAGAGATGGGTGTAAAGAAAGTATGGGATCCGGGGCGAATTATCATACCATTTGATCACTATACGCCTGCTCATACCGATACTGGTGCAAAACTGCATCAGGGAATAAGGCAATGGATTCGCGAACAGGGAATTACTAACTTCTTTGACATAGGCGAAGGCATATGTCACCAGGTGCTTCCTGAAAATGGATTTGCACTGCCTGGAAAACTCATAATAGGCGCGGATTCGCATTCATGCACATACGGGGCTTTCGGGGCATTTGCAACAGGTGTCGGGGCGACGGATATGGCAGAGATATTTGTATCAGGAAAACTCTGGCTTCGCGTTCCGCAGACTATCAGGATAACGGTAGAAGGAAAGCTTTCAAAGGGCGTATCGGCAAAAGACCTGACACTTAATATCATAAAAAATATAGGGACCGATGGCGCTAATTATAAAGCCATCGAATATTATGGGGAGACAATTCAAGGTCTTTCGATGGCGCAGCGTATGACATTGTGCAATATGTCCATAGAAATGGGAGCAAAAACCGGTATAGTGCCGGCTGATGAAAAAACTTTTACATATCTCAATGGGAAAGCAAAAGAAAAATATGAACCGGTTTATGCTGATGAAGATGCCAATTACTGTGAAGATTTATATTATGATGTGGCAAACCTTGAACCGCAGATCGCAAAACCGCATGAAGTGGATAATGTTTTCAATATAAGCGAAGTCGTTGGTACACCGCTTGACCAGGTTTTCATTGGTTCATGTACTAATGGCAGATACGAAGATCTTGAGGCTGTTGCAAAGATCCTGCACGGAAAGCAAGTAAAAGTCAGGACAATCGTGCTTCCGGCATCGCGTTCAATACTCATAAAAGCCACAGAATCCGGGGTAATTTCGACTCTTCTTAAAGCAGGCGCCGTTATCGCGCCGCCGGGATGCGGGCCGTGCCTTGGCGCCCACCAGGGAGTGATATGCGAAGGCGAGACTTGTCTTTCCACATCCAACCGGAATTTTAAGGGACGTATGGGGGCAGGAGGATTGATTTACCTGTCTTCGCCCCAGACCGCAGCTGTAAGCGCGCTTCGTGGTGAAATCGCAGATCCGAGGGAGGTTATTTGAAATGGTGACCAATAATAAAAATAATAATAAGAATATTAATAATATTAATAAGATCACTGGAAAAGTGTGGAAATTTGGCGATAATGTAGATACGGACGTAATTATTCCAGGAAAATACCTGCGTACCACTGATTTTGGAATATTCGCAGCCCATGTAATGGAAGGAATAGACCCGCAGTTCTCAACAAAAGTGCAAAAAGGCGATGTGATCGTAGCGGGTGAAAATTTTGGATGCGGCTCATCCAGAGAGCAGGCGCCCCTTGCATTAAAATATGCTGGCGTAGCCTGTGTAATCGCCAGTTCATTTGCAAGGATATTTTTCAGGAATGCAATCAATGTGGGTCTGCCAATCATTGAAGCCAGGATTGATTGCAAAGAAGGGGATATTATTGAAATCGATACGGAAAATGGAATAATTGCACATGGGAATGTGAAATACCAGGCTACAAAACTTCCTGAATTCCTACAAGAGATACTGGCTGATGGCGGACTGGTCGGGCATCGTAAAAAGGTTGGTGTAGTTTGAGGAGGAAGGAAAGGAAATATATGCCAATTGGGATATATTACCTATTCGTCATCGGTTAAGTGAGAAACCGTATGACAGAGCACTATGTCAAAAACATTAACTGATGAAGTAAATGCACCGACATCCACTGACCGTCGGTTGATGTACTATATCTCTCTTTTAGGTTTTTTTGCGATCTTTTCAACTACGATCTCGAAAAACCCTGTGCTTCCCCTCTTTATGCAATCGATCGGGTCAAGCGATGCAGTGATCGGGCTGATTTCTGCAATCTCACCGTTTGCTGGAATCCTGTTCAGCTTTCCGGTGGGAGTCCTCTCAGACCGTCTCGGACGCCGACGCCTGCTTATCACGGCAGGAGCAATCTTCCTGATCGCACCATTGCTCTATATATTCATCGACCGGCCACTCTGGATGATCCCAATACGGTTCTTTCATGGCACTGCAACTGCAATCCTGGGTCCGGTCATATCTGCCATCATTGTCGAACGGTTCTTTGACCGAAAAGGGGAGATGTTAGGTAAGTACGCGTCATCAACCCTGATTGGCCGGACCTTTGCGCCTCTTGCTGGCGGCGTAATCCTATCGTTCTTTGCGGCGTACCCGGGTCTTTTTCGATTCCAGATAGTCTATGTTGCTGCCGCTCTCGCTGCTGTTCCCGTCTTTGTGATGACCTTATTCTATCGGGAGAAAAACGACCGACCTCTGAAAGTTATCACGTTGTCGGTATTTAAAGAAAGCTTTGTTAATTTCTTTTCCCATCGCAGGCTTCGGGGGATCGCCCTTGTCGATATGGGGACATATTTTGCATTCGGAACGTTCGAAACATTCCTGCCGATATTCCTCGCATCCAGGGACGTTAATCCTTACCAGACCGGCATTATCTTTGCGGTGCAGGTGTTAATGATCGCCACAACAAAACCTTTTTTCGGCTGGATCGCCGATCGTATTGACAAGCGCATACAGATATGCGTTGGTCTTCTCCTGTCAGGGATCGCGATCGCCGCCATCCCGCTTTCTTCATCCTTCCCCCATTTCATCGTAATCAGCATTGGGGCAGGCTTGGGCATTTCCCTGTCCACAGTCGCAACAAGTGCGTATGTCGCTGATCTTGCCAAAAAGGAGGAGATCGGCGCATCCATGGGAGCCCTTTCATCGACAATGGATATCGGGCACTCGACCGGCCCACTCGTGAGCGGTATGATCATTACCGTGGCAGGGTTCACTGCTGGCTTTTTTGCAAGTTTTGTCCTCGCAGTAGTAATAACGGGTGTGTTTGTTTGGTCGGTATTTGAATAAAAAGATACGGATAACTTGCCTTAAACATTCGATTTTCCGAATAAATACGACAACCCTTGCTGGTTTGAATAGTGATATATACGTGTGTTTGAGTTGAGATGCTATAGGATTTTTGAAGAGGACATTTTTTATGACTGAAAAACTCGGAATACTCGCGCTCGGACATGGAAGCAGGCATCCCCACAATAAAGAAGTAGTTAATGGGGTTGCAGAACTGATTGCCAGGAAATACAAAAATGTAGTTGTTCGCATAGGTTTTATGAATATGAATACGCCAACCATGAAAGAAGGTCTTGAGGCTTTCAAAGGTACAGGCGTCTCCACTATCGTAGCTGTTCCTATATTCCTTGCTCATGGCGTTCATACAATGGAAGATATACCCCAGATTCTTGGCGTCAGTAAGGAATCGCGAAAAGCAAACATAAAACTTGACGGTAAAGACGTGACCCTTTTATATTCAGATCCTCTTGGTATTGATGACCTGGTCGCAGAATTGGCATATAAAAGAGTAACGGAAGCTCTCTTGAACTGATGCCCCAACATTTCAGTGGACATTAACGATAAGGCAGTAAAGAAATAAAAATGGAGATAATTTAGAATGAAATGGATAACAAGAAAAAAAGCAAAAGTCGACAGGATCGCATGTCCGTGGCTGATCAAGAATTTCATTGATAAAGAGGCAGAGTTTATTTTTGTGTCTCCTGATCAGGTTCTTACTGTGGCTGAGAAAGAAAATGCTCTCTCCTTTGACGCTCCTGGAGCTAAATTTAATCATTCCAGCGATGGGAAATGTACATTTGAAGTTTTAATTGACCACTACAAAATAAAAGATCAAGCAATTCAAAAATTAGCTAAAGTTGTTCACGGCGCCGATGTAACAAAAGATATTGGCAAGACTCCGGAATCAGCCGGTCTACTAACTATTGCAGATGGCTTTCGATTAATTTCCAGAGATGACCATGAAAATATGCAAAAACAATTTGCAGTTTATGATGCTTTGTATGCATATTTTCAACAAGGGTTTCAGGAGCGGCAGCATGAATGAAGTGCTGTAATTATTGCCTCAAACATTCGTTTTTCCGAATAAATACTGCAACACTTGCTGATTTCTAAAATCTGATATATATGCTAGTAAATCTTTACTCCCCTATGTACTTTGAAAACGCAGGAAAAGAGAATACGCAAAGAACGTTACAGATTGCAAAAGAAGAAGCTATCAAGCGGGGGATAAGGCATATAATCGTTGCATCCACGATTGGAGATACAGGGCTGGCTGCTGCTGAATTATTAAAGGGAACAGGAATAAACCTCGTAGTTGTCACACACAATACAGGCTTCAGGGAAGAGGGATTGCAGACTTTCAGTTCCGAAGCAAGAAAGAAAATAGAGGAACTGGGAGGAAAAGTTCATACAGGCACCATGGTGCTAAAAGGATTGGGCGCTGCATTAAAAGAAAGAGGTGGTCAATCCCAGGAACAGATAGTGGCTGATACACTCAGGATATTCGGACAGGGAACAAAAGTCGTCATAGAGATAACTGCTATGAGCGCGGATGCCGGACTGATACCATTCTCTGATATTATCGCAGTTGCCGGGACAGGTAGAGGAGCGGATACTGCCGCCGTTATCAAAGCGAATTCATCAAATAAATTATTTGAAATAAAACTAAGAGAGTATCTTGTTAAACCAAAGGATTTTCCATACAAGGAGCATCGAAAAAATTGAAAATAATCCCGCTGGGCAACACGGGTTATAAAGTCTCCCGGATCGGATTTGGCGGGATACCCATATCCCGTCTGGAATATGCGACAGGTGTGAAGGTCGTTCATTCATGTATTGATATGGGGGTCAACTTCATAGACACTGCTGTTGCATATAAGGATAGTGAGATAAAGATCGGGGAAGCGATTTCAGATCATGATATTATTGTTGCCACAAAATCCCAATCAAGGGATGCTGCCGGGATGGAGAAAGATGTATTTGCAAGTCTTTCCAGGATGAATGTGGATTTCATCCATATCTACCAGCTCCATGGCATTAACAATCCTGGACTTCTTGAAACAGTAATGGCAAAAGGAGGGGCGCTTGAGGCTCTTAAGAAAATGAAGGAAGAAGGGCATATTGGCGCTATTGGGATCACTGGTCATAGAGCTGATGTTCTGGTGGATGCTTTGAAGACAGGCGAATTTGAAACTGTGCAGGTTCCGTATAATTATATTGAAACTGAGCCGGAGAAAGAGCTTTTCCCGTTTGCAAGAAAAATGGGGACAGGTATCATTGCGATGAAGCCTTTCGGAGGGGGGATGCTTGATAATGCAAATCTATCCATCAAGTACATTCTGAATCAAGAAAACGTGGTACCCATTCCGGGCATAGAAAAAATTGAAGAAATACAGGAAATATGCAGTATTATTGACAGGGATATAACTTTATCAGAGATCGAGAAAAAGCAGATATCAAAGATCTCCAATGAACTCGACAAGAATTTTTGCAGAAGATGCGGCTATTGCATGCCCTGTCCTCAAGACATTCAGATTATTCGGGCCATGAATGCAAAGGCGTCCATAAAACGGCTTGGTGCGAAATCCTTTTTTAATGATAAAGGAAAAGAAATCCATGAGCGCATGAAAACCTGCACCAAATGCGGGCAATGCGAAACACGATGTCCATATAATCTGCACATCCGAAGCAGCATAGAAAAGAATGTAGAATATCTGGAAGGCATTGCCTCAAACCTTCGCTTTTCCGAATAAATAGTGCAACACTTGCTGATTTGTATAGTGCTATATATCAGCTTTTTAGAGTTTAGCCGTGAAATTATTCAAGGGCAACGAACTTATTTTCAGATTCATGCTAATAAACATCAGTTCCGGGATCGCCATCGGCATGATGAATTTTATAATCCCGGTGTATGCCCTCAGCATGAATGCAACGTCCACAGAAATAGGTATGATCAAAGGATTTTCCGGTATTGGAGACATCCTTGTGGTGCTCATTGCCGGATTTATCGTGGATTATTTGGGGTCAAGAAAAACATATTCCGTAAGCTGCGTTTGCAGTGCTTTGATAATAATGTTATTGTCGCTTGCTGCAAGTCCGAAAATCCTCTTATTTACCATGATATTCTACGGTGTGGCAAGAACTTTCAGAACAACGTCGCTAAGTGCTGCATTTTTCGAAAATATGACTACTATAGGTGTAAAAAAAGCTGGATGGTACAAAGGTTCAATGACAATAGGATCATCTTTATTGGGACCTATGATCGGCGGGATAGCTGCAGTAGTCTTCAGTTTTAATATCTATTTTCTTTTAACAGGCGCAATTTTAATCATACCACTCATAGTGATAAATGCTGGCTCAAATAATAGTATCAGTTCATCTGTGAATAATCAGAAACATAGTTTGATCGAAAGTTCGAACCACTATAAGTCCCTTACAAAGAATAAGACTATAGTTAGCGCAACTATAAAAAATGGCATGAATACCGCATTTTTCATGACATTTACGGTTTTTATTACCGTGCTTGTGATCAAAGATCTCGGTTTATCTCCTGGTATAGCGGCTGTGCTTATCTCTTTAAAAGGATTGTCCACCATGCTTGTTGTATTCTTCGCAGGTACATACCTGCAGAAGAACAATAATAGATTATATTTATTTGCATATATTACCACTGTGTTTTCACTTCTTCTTTTGGGGATAGGAACAGATACTATTCAGCTTGGGCTGGCCTCGTTGCTAAACGGATTGGGCACTGGTCTGATCACCCTTATCAATTTTACAGAGGTCGGAACTCTGGATGGAGAAAAAGGTAAGATTGCAGGCTTCTTTAATTTCGGTCACGGAATTGGCGCTATTATTGGGCCTACACTTGGTGGAATAATCGGAGATATTTATGGTGTGCAGGCGATTTTTCTTGCATTTATGATCCCATTTAGCGCGATGGCAATTCATACATTCATTAGTGGTAAAAGAATTATATCTGAAAACATCAGTAAATTACCTGAAAAAGTTGAAGAAAATACCGCGGGGTAAAACGGATTATGAAAATCTTTCAGGGCAACGAACTTATTTTCAGATTCATGCTAATAAACATCAGTTCCGGGATTGCCGTTGGCATGATGAATTTTATAATCCCTGTGTATGCCCTCAGCCTGAATGCAACTTCCTCAGAAATAGGTATGATCAAAGGCTTTTCCGGCATAGGAGACGTGCTTTTTGTTCTGCCTGCCGGGTTTATTGTGGATTATTTAGGTTCAAGAAAGACATATTCAGTAAGCTGCATTTGTAGTGCCGGGATAATAATGCTTTTATCCCTTGCTGTTACTTCGAAACTTATCTTATTTACGATGTTAATCTACGGTGTGTCAAAAACGTTCAGGATGACGGCGCTAAGTGCTGATTTTTTTAATAATATGAATACTATTGGTATAAAAAAAGCTGGCTGGTACAAAGGTTCAATGACCATAGGAGCATCCTTAATCGGACCTATAATTGGCGGGATAGCTGTGATAGCTTTTAGTTTTAAAAGCTATTTTCTTTTAACAGGCGCAATTTTACTCATACCATTCATGGTGATAAATGCCCGCTCAAAGAATGAGATCCGTTCACATGTGATAACACAGAAATCCAGTTTGATCGATAGTTCCAACCACTATAAGGCTCTTACAAAAAACAAGGCCCTGGTTAGCGCAACTATAAAAAATGGCTTAAATACTGCATTATTCATGACATTTACAGTTTTTATTACTGTGATGGTGATTAAAGACCTTGGTTTATCTCCTGGTATAGCAGCGGCGCTTATCTCTCTAAAAGGTGTGTCCACTTTGCTTGTAGCATTTTTCGGGGGTGCATACCTGCAGAAGAACAATAATAAATTATATTTATTCGCTTACATTACAACTATTCTTTCACTTCTTCTTTTAGGAATTGGAACAGATACAATTCAGCTTGGTCTGGCATCGTTGATAAACGGCGTAGGCACAGGTCTGATCACCCTGATCAATTTTACAGAGGTCGGAAGTATTGATGGAGAAAAAGGTAAGATAGCAGGCTTCTTTTCATTTGGTAACGGCGCCGGCGCGATCATAGGACCAATGCTAGGTGGAATAATCGCAGATGTGTATGGTGTACAGGCGATCTTTCTTGCTTTTATAATTCCATTTAGCGCGCTGGCAATTCATACTTTCATCAGCGGTAAAAGAATTGGCTCCGAAAACATCAGCAAATTACCTGAAAATGTTGAAGAAAATACCGTTGGGTAACACGGGTTATAAAGTTCAAAGGCAGTCCAGTAAATAGTTGCCTCAAATATTCGTTTTTCCGAATAAATACGGTAACCCTTGCTGATTTGTATAGTGCTATATATCTGATTTTTAGAGTTTAGCCGTGAAAATTTTCAAGGGTAATGAACTTATTTTAAAATTTATGCTCATCAATATTAGCACAGGTATTGCGATGGGTATGGTGAATTTGATTATACCAATTTACGCACTCAGTCTAAACGCCTCTTCCACGCAGATCGGCCTGATTAAAGGGGTAGCTGGAATAGGGGATTTACTTATAGTATTACCTGCGGGATTCATGGTGGATTATTTAGGCTCGAAAAAGATGTACTCTGCAAGTGCTGTGATGGGTTCCTCAATAATTGTTCTCATCTCATATGTATCCAGTATTGAACTTCTTCTTCTCATTATGGTATTCTTCGGTATGGCAAGATCTCTAAGGACAACATCACTCAATGCTGATTTTTTCAAGCATATGACCGTCATTGGCATTAAAAAAGGAGGTTGGTTTAAGGGCTCGATGAGTGTGGGTGGTGCATTGATCGGACCTATTCTTGGCGGGATAGCATTAGTAGCAATGAGCTTTAAAAGCTATTTTGCACTTGCAAGTGTATTTTTACTTGCACCTTTTTTAGTTATTCTTGCCCGTACAAATGGTGGAAGTAATTTACCTGTTAAACAAAAAAATTTCGGGCTCGCAGATGCCTCAGATCATTATAAGGCACTTGCGAAAAACAGGTCTTTAGTATCTGCAACTATTATTGAGAGTATTAATGGTGCATTATTTATTACTTTTTCAACTTTCATCATTGTCCTTGTGATCAAAGACTTAGGTTTATCTCCGGGCGTAGCTGCTATGTTAATAGCCTTAAAAGGTGGAGCAACGATCTGTGTGGTATTTTTATGCGGGCAGTTGCTTCATAAAAATAATACTAATCTGTATTTACTCAGCTTTATTGTAACCATTCTCGCTCTGCTGGTGTTAGGAATGAGCCGGGATATATTGCAGCTTTCAATAGCATCTGTCGTTATTGGAATGAGCTCAGGTTTGATTACACTTATTACATTTACACAGGTCGGAAATATTGAAGGTGAGAAGGGAAAGATAGCAGGCATTTTTTCTTTCGGCTTCGCCATGGGTTCAATATTAGGACCAACGCTGGGAGGAATAATAGGAGATTTTTTCAGCATACAGGCAATTTTCCTGTCTTTTATACCTCTCTTCGGCATCCTGTCATTATTTACTTTCATTGAAGGCCGAAAAAACAGAATTGAATCGGACATTATTGCCGCAAAGGTGCTGAATTTAGAATAAATGAGGCGATAGTTGCTGATTTCTAAAATGTGATATATCCACAGGGACTAATGAGCTTACTCTTATTAAATAAGGAGGATAAAATGACAGAAAAAAATAATAAAAAACCAGCATTCGCTGGTGTGGATGTAGGCTCGCTAGCAACTAAATCAGTAATTGTATCAAACGGTACGATACTTGGCTATAGCCTTATTCCAACTGGGATCAATACAGAAGAGAACGGTTTGCTTGCGCTCCAGAAAGCATTGGATAATGCAAAGCTCACACGAGATGACCTGAAGTACATAGTCGCTACAGGTTATGGAAGAATTTCTGCGCCATATGCAGATAAAACAGTTACTGAGATAACCTGCCATGGGAAGGGAGCACATTATCTGCACCCTGCAACAAGAACAATAATTGATATGGGTGGACAGGATTGCAAAGCTATCCGCCTGGATGAAAAAGGAAACGTTGTTGACTTTGCAATGAACGACAAATGCGCAGCAGGAACTGGCAGGTTTCTTGAAGTAATGGCAAATGTTTTCAAGGTTAAACTGGACGATCTGGGACCTATGGCTTTAAACGCAAAAGAAATAGTGCCAATGAGCAGCACATGCACTGTATTTGCAGAGTCAGAAACCGTCTCATTGCTTGCAAGAGGAGAGAATCCTGCAAACATCATTAAAGGAATACACCGTGCTATTGCGAATAGAGTAGCAGGTATGTTTTCACGCGTCGGTGTGGAAAGCGATGTTTTCTTTTCCGGAGGCGTTGCAAAGAACGTGGGTATGAAAGCTGCACTCGAAGAAGTGCTTAAGGCTAAAATAGTTGCACCTGAATATGATCCGCAGTTAGTAGGAGCACTCGGAGCGGCTGTAATTGCAAAGGGCTTTGGCTCAAAGGTGTAAAGATGGTATTGGATACTTTAAAAAAGATAGAGGAAGCCATACAGGAAAGACCTAAAGAGCTTGAAGAAGCAAAGAAAAGAGGAGAAAAGGTTGTTGGATGGTTAGGTTACAATATACCTGAAGAGATAATCCATGCTCTGGGATTAATTCCCGTCAGACTTGGTACAGGAGGGGACGACAGGTTAGTTGAGGTTGGAGCAAGATATATTTCAACGAAAAACTGTGTGTTTACCAGAGAAACCGTTGGATTATTTGCAGAGAATAAAGACCCTTATATTCAAAAATCTGACTTAGTTGCTGTGGATACAACCTGCATTCAGATGTACATAGCTGTGGAGGTAATAAAATATTATTTCAAGATAAATCCTCTTGTTTTAGGAGTTCCGAGGAATTTCTACTTGCCTGATGGGCAGGAATATTTCAATAAAGAGCTTGAGTTTTTCACACATAAATTGGAAGACTTTTCAGGAAATAAACTTGATACGAATAGGCTTGCAGGATCCATCAAACTTTATAATGGCATAAGGAAAGCCATCAAAGAATTATACAAGTACCAGGCAGCTGACAAATCACCAATAAAATGGCGTGAGGTTTTTGACGTAGTACATTCGGGATTTTACCTCGATAGAGAGAAATATCTTTCATTGCTCAAAGAGCTGCTAAAAGAACTGAAAGAAAAACATGGCCTTCCTGTAATTGGAAGCTTAAACGGTGATGCCCGTATATTCCTATCAGGGAGCATAATCCCTCCAAAGGATACAAAGCTGATAAATATTATCGAGGAGGTCGGAGGCAGGATCGTAGGCGATGATCTCTGGTCTGGTCTTACACCTTCATTGAACGTAAATATCAAAGATCCTTCTATAAAAGGCATAGCAGATGCATATGTTAACCGTATTCCTCATGCATCACAGCCTTATATTTTGAATGTGAACACAGACAGACGACTTAATAACCTGAAACAATTAGTTCATGAATCCAAGGGGCAGGGTGTAATATATCATACACTCCGTTTCTGCGATCCATACACATTTAACGCTAACGAAACAGGTGCCGTGCTCAAAAAAGATTCCATACCGCTCCTTGAAATTCATACAGAATATTCTGGTTCTGACTTCGAAGCAATAAGAACAAGGGTTGGGGCTTTCGTGGAGTTAATAAAAAATAAGAATATTCTGGAGGTAGAAACATGAGTAATAATGGATCACTTAGTTACCCTGAAGAACTGAAACAACAGTTTATTGAAACAAATGACCTGAATTACAGAGATGGCACAATCGTTACAGCTGCTGATATTTGGAAATACATGACTGAAGAAGCACCGAAAAAGTTTCCGTATGCCTTCGAATTTGGAAGGAATAATAACTATTTATTATCAGAAGATGTGGAATATTTCAGCGGGATCAAAGCGGGTTATCTGACACTTAGCTTGAAAGATTTTTTAATAAATGCACATAAGAAAGGCACACCTCTGGTTCACGTAATAGGCGGACAGATCATGGATGCTTATTATGCGGCAGGTGGGATAGCTTTTAGAACTGCCTTAGTAGGTCAGGCGGTCAGGAGCCCGCATGATGGGGCGAATCTGCGCAAGGTAGCTTTATATGCCCAGGAACTTGAAGAAAAAGGAAAAAGGGCATACAGTTATGAGCTATGCGGTCCTGCGCTAAGGATGCGCGGTACTATTGATGAAGGACTTGTCCCGATTGACCTGCTTGCTCCATTCAACTGCATACGCTGCTCGGATATGGCACGTATGGTTGAGTCGTATCGCGATAAATTCCCAAACATTTCGTTAGATTGCCCGATAGTAGATTATGAAAATAAAGAATGGGCTGTGGATTATCTTTCATCCCAGCTTCATACACTAACAAAAAAAGTCAGTGACTTATCCGGGAAAAAAATAACAGACAATGATGTCCTTAAGGAAATTAAACTTGAGAATAAAGCGCGTAAATTAGCCCGGGATATTTACGATATTTGGTGGTCTGCTAAGGTGCCCCCAACAAATAGTGTAGATATAGGTGAAGTGTCACAACTTGCTACTGATTTTAGGGGAGATCCATTGGCAGCTATTGGAGTTCTCGAGGAAACAAAAGAAGAGATTAAAGAAAGGGTTAAACACTCAATCAAAGGTAAAGGACTTGTTGACGATCCGATAAGGCTCTATGTAAGTGGGATGGGCGCAGGAAATCGACGCCGCATTGATAGAATGGGTGGTTTGCTGGTAGGAGCTGACCAGGGGTGGAATGCTATAAGTGTTAATGTTAAAGAAAGTGGAGACCCATATGAAAATCTGGCAAACGGAATGCTTTCACTTCCTCTTGAACAACCTATTGAAAGGCGAGCAGAGCTGGCGGTTGAACAAGTAAAAAAATCAAAAGCGGATGGTGTTGTGGTTACAATTGCCTGGGGATGCAATTATTCAAGCGCCGTTGTAAGAATTCTGGCTGATACAATTAAAGAGCGTACAGGAGTGCCAACAGTAATATTTGAAACAACCCCGGGTGTAGAAGGAGCGGAACAAATTGAAAACCGCACTGAGTCATTCATAGAGATGCTAAAATTAAGAGTGAACTGAGTATGGACAAAATACAAGCACAGGGCGTTAAGAAAAAATTCAAGCTCAAAGATGGGCAGGAGGTGAACAACAACGGCACTATATCCAATGAAGTGGAAGTGCTTAATGGGGTTGATCTGGATATCAGAAACGGGGAGTTCCTTGTAATGGTAGGACCGAGTGGATGTGGAAAGTCGGTATTTCTTGATATCGTGGCAGGATTGACAAACTCCACGGGTGGAAGTGTTTATCTGGACGGAAAAAAGATAGAAGGACCCAATCTCAAGAGCGCATATGTGCTTCAGCAATATGCGCTTTTTCCATGGAGAAACGCTCTTTCTAACATTGAATTCGGACTTGAAGTGAAAGGCATGCCAAAAGAAGAGAGAACAATAATTGCAAAAAAGTTGCTTTCTCTTTTTGGACTTTCTGATTTTTGGGACAGGTTTCCCTATCAGCTTTCCGGTGGTATGCAGCAGAGAATAGCCATAGCAAGAGCCCTCGCAACCAATCCGGAGATATTATTGATGGATGAACCTTTTGCAGCCCTGGATGCCCAGACACGGGAAATTCTCCAGAACGAGCTTATAAAAATCTGGGAGGGAACTCGCACAACTGTTGTATTTGTAACTCACAGCATAGATGAGGCGATATTCCTTGCAGACAGGGTTGCTGTAATGACTGCCAGACCTGGAACTGTTAAACAGATAATAGATATCAATCTTCCAAGGCCAAGAGATGTGAATATACGATCAACCCCTGAATTTGCAGATAACCGGCACAAGGTTTGGGACTTACTCAAAGGAGAAGTAATCAAAGCACAGAAAGATTGGGAGCTTGCATCAGTGTATGCGAAGTAGCAGAATAGAGGGAATATAATAAGGAGTATATATTATGGCAGGAGAGATATTCGGTTCTAAAGATGAATTTAAATTACGACCTATAGAAATCAGTAACAATACAAAGCGATTTCGGAATTTGAAAGAAAAACTTAGCGCATGGTCAAGACGTTTCCTGCTTGTCTTTGTCCTTTTTCTTGCATGGGAGATTCTGCCCAGTACAGGGTTAGTCAGTCCTATATTTTTCCCTAAATTTTCAGTAACAGTCTTGGCTCTAATGAATCTCATTTCATCAGGTGAACTATTGATTCATATAGAAGCAAGTTTACAAAGGTCTATTATAGGATATGGATTAGCCATGATTGTTGCTATCCCATTGGGGCTTATAATGGGGTGGTATTCAAGTATTGAGAAGTATACAGATTTACTTATTCAGACTTTAAGAAACACTTCACTATTTGCTTTGCTTCCACTGTTCATTATGTTGTTTGGGATCGGTGAGACTTCAAAAATTATTATAGTATTTTACGCAGCGCTTTGGTATATGTTAATTAACACAATAAGTGGAGTAAAGAGCGTTGACCCTCTTTACATAAAGGCTGCAAAATCATTTGGGATATCGGATATAGACCTGTTCAAAAAAATCATACTACCAGCGAGTATTCCTTCGATAATTTCCGGCGCAAGGCTTTCAGCCAAAACGGCTGTGATGGTTGTAATTGCTGCTGAAATGCTGGCTGCAAAATCCGGATTAGGGTATTTTGTCCAGAATTCCCAGCTAATGTATCGCATTCCTGAGATGTATGCGGGAATATTAACTCTTGCAATAATTGGTCTTTCACTAAACTATCTACTTGTATGGCTGGAAAAGAAAGCAACCTACTGGAAAGGGGATATTGATACAGCAATGTTAGTAAATTAAAATATTGGAAAAAAATATGAAACGATTTATATAAACAAAAACTTGGTTAGGAGAAAAATATGGTAAACAAATCACTATTAATCATAGGACTGGTGCTGATAGCAGGTGTTTCTGGCATAATTATTGCCTTGAGTAATTCACAGGGCAGTGAAGAAAAATTATCTGTAATACGTATCGGGAGCGATGCTGGCAGTTACCTCAAATTTATACTTTTCGAACAAAAGGGGTGGATGGATGAAGAATTTGCAAAGGATGGGATAAAAGTAGAATACTATACATTTGCGGGGGGCGCTGCGGCTCAGGTAGCTTTAGCCAGTGGAAGCCTCGACTTTGCTTATACAGGTAGTAATCCATCGTTGCGTACCGCTGCGGCTGGAGCGGATACCAAACTAATTGCTATAGCATCTTTTGGCAATCCAGTTGGTGGTTCATCAATAATAGTCCGGAATGATTCAGCGATAAAATCTGTAAAAGATTTAAAAGGTAAAAAAGTTGGTTATTTGACAGGAACTGGACGTCATTCAAGTCTTGAAAAAGCCTTAAATTCTGAGGGGATGTCGACTCTACAAGATATCGAATCGATAAATCTCGATTTTGCAAATTCGGGACCTGCATTGATTAGGGGTGATATTGATGCTCTTGCAGAAGGTGAGTCGACCACATTTCCACTCACATCAACAGGCCAAGCAAGAGCAATCTGGAAAGGAAAAGATCATCCCGAAATTAAATCAGCACCAAGTGCTGTAACTGTTCGTGGAGATTTTGCAAAGAAACATCCTGATATTGTGAAACGATTTTTAAAAATCGATCTGAAAGCAGCACAATGGGCAGATGAAAATCCTGATGAGACAATAAAAATCTATTCAAATTCAACAAAACAGGCGGAAAAAGTAATTAGAATGAAATATCCTGCTAACATCACAACCTTCTATCTTAATCCACGAATCACTGATGAAACAATTCAAAGTTTAAAAAGTGAAGTGGAATTCCTGAGGACGAATAAGTTACTGGACGGAGAATTGAATATTGATTCCTGGGTGTTAAGAGTTTCTTAGTTTCGGAGTTAAAGAATTAAAATTACTAAAGGTGATACAAATGACAACAATAGTTCCAAATGTTAAATTAGATGTCAGGGGCGAGAAATGCCCCTATCCACGCATAATGACACTTCAAGAATTAAATAAACTCAAAAAAGGCGATATACTTGAGGTGATAGCCAGCGACCCTGAGGCGTGGCAGAATATCGACGTATGGCTGACTAAATCCGGTGATGAATTCCTCGATGTCCAGACAAAGGAGGGGGCATATCACATCTTTGTGAAGAAGGGGTGAAGCGTCGGCAATAAGAATCGATAGTGGGGGTTCGAAAAAATGGATTTTATTCGGAAAATATTGCCGCAATCATGCAGAAATAGGAATAAATAGGGCGATAGTTGCTGATTTCTAAAATATGATATATGTCTTGAGATAGTTAACACTAACTACAAAAATTGAGGTCTATATAAATGTCTGGAGAAATATTTGAGTATAAAGATGTGCTTAAATTACGAAATATCGCTATTGGCACCAATATAAAGAGAATTAGATATCTTAAAGAAAAAATAGGCACAGGGTTGCAGAGAATCTGGCTTGTTTTTGCTTTTTTTGCGTTATGGGAGATCTTACCCAGAATAGGTGTCATTGATCCAATGTTTCTTCCGACGTTTTCGGAAACTGTTACAACTCTGGTTAACCTAACTGTATCGGGTAAACTGCTGGTACATATATGGGCAAGTATGCAAAGATCTATTTTAGGTTTCGGACTTGCCGTGCTGGTGGCAGTACCCTTGGGTTTCTTAATGGGTTGGTACAATCGTTTTGAAAGGCACACAGACCTTTTGGTGCAGAGCCTGAGAAACACCTCACTTTTTGCCCTGCTTCCTCTATTCCTGTTATTTTTTGGTATTGGCGAGGCATCAAAAATAGCAATAGTATTCTATGGCGCTACCTGGCATATTCTGATAAACACCATAAGTGGGGTGAAAAACATTGATCCTATCTATATAAAGGCTGCCAAGTCGATGGGAGTTTCGGATAAGGACCTATTCAGTAAAATCATACTTCCTGCAAGCACCCCATCCATAGTTGCAGGAGCAAGGCTTGGGGCAAAAATAGCGGTAATGGTTGTGATCGCAGCTGAGATGATTGGTGCTAAATCCGGGCTTGGTTTTTTTATCCAGAACGCCCAGTATAATTTTATGATACCTGAAATGTATGCAGGAATCTTGTCACTGGCTATACTGGGGCTTGCGGTTAATTATCTTCTGGTATGGGTCGAAAAGAAGGCAACATACTGGAAGGGAAATATTGATAATGCGATACTTTGAAAAAAAATGAGGTAATAAAGATGAGTAATAATATAAAATTTCTATCAATAGCAGTCATTGCTGTTGCTATTGTTGGAGCGGGATTATTTTTCACGGCGGATGAAAAACCAAAAGATGAATCGGTGACGATTAGATTGCTTGATTCTGGTTCTACGCCAGATCAATGGCAAATTGTAAAAAAATTGAATGGACGAGATATTCTAAAAGAAGAAGGTGTAAAGTATGAATATATTCCTACATCACAAAGCGGCGGAACCAGCCAGATCCAGGCACAATTAGCAAACCATGTCGACTATGCAGGAGGAGGGGCATGGCCTGCACGGATAAACGCCATTGCCAGTGGGGGAAAAATAAAGACGATTGTTAATAGTGTCGCACCCATAACAAAAGATAGTCCTGGTAATGGTTTAGTAGTTCTTGAAAATAGCAGCATCCATACGGCAAAGGATCTTATCGGAAAAAAAATCGCAATTAACGTTCTGGGAGCTGAATCAGACTATGTGATAAGACAATATCTTAAACAAAATGGGATTTCGATAGATCAGGTTGAGCTTGTTGTGATAGCTGACAATAATCTAGAGGAACAAGTATTAAGGTCAGGACAGGTTGATGTGGCCGCATGGGTTACCACTGGTGGTGTGGCCTATAAAATGGCAATGGACAGAGGAGGGCTTAGAGAACTACCAGGTACCACGAATTATGATATAAAAGGCGCAAATACGCCATATGGGGGAGGATTCAGAGATGATTTCATAAAAGAGCATCCTGAAACAGTTAAGAAATTTGTAATATCTTTTGAAAAAGTACGTCGAATAATATATGACGAGTATAAAAAAGATCCTGAACGAGTTAAAAAGGCATATGCTGATGCTCTTGAAGAAAAAGGTGGAAATCCCAGGTTAGCTAAGTATTATGAACCCACATTTTCACCAGACGTCCCATTCATTACTGACGAAGATGTTCAGTGGTGGCTTGATATTTTTGAATCCGAGGGAAAACTGAAACCTGGCCAAATTAAGCCTTCTGATGTATATACTCACGAATTTAATCCCTATTATCAAGAATATATCCAGAAAAAGGGAAGTAAATAATGACAATAGTTCCAAAAATAAAGCTGGACGTCCGCGGAGAGAAATGTCCTTATCCACGCATAATGACACTTCAGGAATTAAAAAAACTCAACAAAGGTGAAATACTTAAGGTCATAGCCAGCGACCCCGAGGCGTGGCAGAATATTGATGTGTGGTTGACCAAATCCGATGATGAATTTCTTGACGTTGAATCAAAGGAAGGGGCATATCATATTTTTGTAAAGAAGGGTTGATTGTTCAGTATTAGATTATGATTTTATGGATAAAAAATGTACGCAATAGAAACAACGAACCTCACAAAAAAATACAAAACCTTAACCGCAGTGAACAACCTCAACATCAAGGTCGAAAAAGGCAAGATCTTCGGGCTCCTTGGCCCGAACGGCGCAGGGAAAAGCACGATCCTTTCAATGCTGTGCACGATAGTAAATCCCACATCAGGTTCTGCAACTGTCAACGGCTACGACATAATCAAAGACTCTGCTAAAGTAAGGCAAAGCATCGGAATCGTCTTCCAGAGTATAAGCGTGGATGACCGTCTCACGGCTCGCGAGAACCTGAGATTTCATGCCATGCTTTATGATGTTCCATCAAAAATAATGGGCGGGCGGATAAAGGAAGTTCTCCAGCTTGTAGGACTTACGGACAGGGCTGATTCCCTTGTCAGGACATTTTCCGGGGGTATGGTACGGCGTCTTGAAATGGCGCGTGGGCTTCTTCATAATCCCGAAATATTATTCCTGGACGAACCCACCATCGGATTAGACCCCCAGACACGAGAACACATATGGGATTATATTAGAACACTTGCAGAAAAAGAAAAATTGACGATAATTATGACAACACATTACATGGACGAAGCCGACCTTCTGTGCAATGATATAGCGATCATTGATCAAGGCGTGATTAAAATAAGGGATACACCGGAACACCTCAAAGGTTTCCTTGCAGGTGACAATATCATTGTAAGGACAAAATTCCCGGATCAGCTTGCTACCGGACTTTTCGGGCAGGACTATATCCTGCAAATGCAGGCTTCACAGGGTACATTGAGCTTGAATGTGAAACAGGGTTCAATGAATGCGGTTCGAATAATCAATAGTGCACAGGATCTCCATATAGTCGTAGATTCGATCGATATTGAGGAGCCAACACTGCATGATGTTTTCCTGCATCACACTGGCAGGCAGATCCGCGAGGAAGGGGACGATAATTTCATCAGTATGTATAAGCGAAAGCGCAGGGGTAGATAATATGAGAAAAGAATTGCGCGGGGTATATTCAATATGGCTTCGCGAGATCATCAAATTCTACCGTGAAAGGATACATTTCGCAAGTGCAATGACAACCCCATTCCTGTGGCTTATCATATTTGGCGGCGGCATGGGGATCAACCTGCGGACAGGCGTGATAACATCCGGATACAACGTATTTATTTTTCCGGGTATCGTAGGAATGACTCTTCTCTTTACATCAATGCGTTCCGGAATATCAGTCATATGGGATCGTGAGTTCGGGTTCTTAAAAGAGATACTCGTTTCACCTATATCCAGGACGTCGATCGTTATAGGAAAAGCATTGGGAGGAGCTACAAATGCATTGCTTCAGGGAACTTTGTTGCTCCTGTTATCTTTCATTGTTGGCGTCCATATATCGCCACTGAATATGATCCGGATTATCCCGATAATGCTTTTGATCTCACTTGGATTTGACTGCTTTGGTCTTTTTATAGCTTCCATCATGGACAGTTTTGAAGGATTCCAGACTATAATGAGTTTTATAATTATGCCGACATTCTTTTTAAGCGGCGCTTTGTTCCCGCTTAAAAATGCCCCCGGCTGGTTACAAACCCTGAGTGCCTTAAATCCCATGACTTACGGCGTGGATGCTATCCGCGGGATCATAATAGATCAAAGCCAGTATTCCCTGAATTTTGATCTATTGGTTCTGCTTGTGTTTTCAAGCTTTATGTTATTCATTACGTCATGGATCTTCAATATAAAAAAATAATGAGGTAAATATGAATCTTGAAAATACATTACTGATGATACCGGGACCTGTCCCTGTATCCCCAAGAATCCTTCGCGCCATGTCAAAACCTATGATAAACCATCGCAGTAAGGAATTCAGCGCGATCTATACTGAATCCAGGCAAATACTGGCAGAACTTTTCGGGACGAAAAATGAAATCTTTGTCCTGAGTGGTTCAGGCAGCTGCGCCATGGAAGCCGCTATAGGTAATATTATCGATGAAAAAGATACTCTTGTGACAATCGAGAACGGAAAATTCGGTGAAAGATTCAGGGAGGTCGGCGAACGCTATGGCAAAGTTAATCCGGTAAAATTCGACTGGACAAAAGGTGAGTCCATAGATCTTGAAAAAGTTGAAAAGGCACTGGCAGAGGGCGCAAAAGCCATCAGTCTTGTGCATAATGATACATCAATAGGGATCAAGAATCCTGCAAAAGAGATAGGAGAGCTTGCAAAAAAATACGGCGCCCTATTCATTATGGACGGTGCAACCACAATCGGGGGAGATGAAGTACTTGTGGATAAATGGGGTGTGGATATCGCTGTCGTTGGCTCCCAGAAATGCATTGGCGCTCCTCCCGGATTATCTGCTATCTCGATAAGTGAAAAAGCGTGGGCGTCATTAGTGAAGAAGCCGCCGCATTATATGGATTTGAAAGCTTACAGGAAATCAGCAAACGGCAATTTAGCTGAAACTCCTTATACTCCTGCGATACCGTTATTTTTCGCGTTGCATGAGGCTCTGAGAATCGTAAGGGAAGAAGGGCTTGAAGCCCGCATAAAAAGACATGCAAAATTTGCAGAAGCAATACGAGCAGCTGCTGGTGCTATGAATGTTGAGTTGTTCCCTGTGTTAAATGTTCACAGCAGATACTCAAACACAGTGACAGCTATGAAAATACCGGATGGCATTGATGACAAAACGCTTCGCTGCGGGATAAAAGAACTTGGAGTTGCGGTTTCAGGCGGGCAGGGTCCACTTGATGGCAAGATATTCAGGATCGGTAGCATAGGCAACATAAGCAAATTGGATATTTTAAGCACAATCCAGGCTGTGGAAATAGTGCTTTACAGGAATGGTATTCTTAAGACGATTGGGCCAGGTATAGAAGCAGCAAGTGGAATATTGACGTAAACTAATGAATTTAATTTACCAAAATATGATAAAGATCGCGGTCAACGGTGCTGGAGGAAAAATGGGCAGGCTGCTTATAGGGAACATAATTAGATCGAATGATATGCAGCTTGTGGCTGCTATTGTCGCAAATATGGACAAAGTAACCCATTTTGATTCTGGTAATATTCCAATTACAGACACAAAAAATGCTGATACCATGCTTGAAAAACTAAAACCGGATGTTTTGATCGATTTTACGAACGCAAGCTGCGCAGTTGAAATCATAAAAGCTTGTGCCCATAATGGATTAAATATAGTAGTTGGAACTACCGGCTTTACCGAGGAGCAGCAACGTGAAATAGAGCACACAATAAAGAAATCTAACATCGCAGCTGTAATTTCACCAAACTTCTCCATAGGCGTTAATGTTTTCTGGGTTTTGATCGCCGAGGCTGCAAAGCGTTTTGAGGATTATGACATTGAAATCATAGAGACACATCATAATCAGAAGAAAGATGCGCCAAGCGGTACTGCAATGAAAGCTGCGAAGATCATCTCAGATACTCTTGGTGGGAAGGATTTCGTATATGGGAGGCATGGTCTTTTACCTCGTCAGAACGAAATCGGCATTCATGCCATTCGCGGAGGCGACATAATTGGTGATCATCTTGTGCTTTTTGCAGGAGATGGCGAAAGACTTGAGATAAAACATCAAGCGCATTCGAGACAGGCATTTGCTTCCGGAGCATTACTTGCCGCCAGATGGGTGATGAATGCACCCGGAGGCATATACTCGATGGAGGATGTATTGGGAATTTGATATATCAAATTCCTGTACGCCACTTAGATATTTTGATAATATTAGGAGAATCAAAATGGTAAAAAAATCAATAACATATTTTGAACAGAACGGCGCAGAAAATACAGATGAAGTTCTCAAACTTGTACAGGACAGGTTGAAAGAAGGCGATATAAAAAGCGTGGTTGTGGCAAGCACAAGCGGCAAGACAGGATTAAAATTTGCACGGAGTTTGGGCAAAAAGACAAATCTTGTTGTTGTTTCAACTCATCCCGGTTCTAAAACACCGGGTGTATGGGAATTTGACCCTGAAGCCCTGAAAGAACTTGAGAAACTGGGGATAAAAGTTATCAGACAGAGCCATGCGCTTTCAGGTCTTGAGAAAAGCTTCACAAGTAAGTTCTCAGGTATCTCTCATAGCGAAGTTTTAGCAGAATCCCTCAAGTCACTCTTCTCACCTGGCATGAAGGTGGTAATTGAGTGTTCGATCATGGCTCTTGACGGAGGCACAATTCCTATTGATAAAACAATTGCGGTAGGTGGCACTGGAGCAAAAGGAAGAGGCGCGGATACTGCGGTTGTAGTGCTACCAGCCCATACAAATAATTTCTTTGATTTCAGGGTACTGGAGATAATTGCAAAGCCTTTCAATAATAGTTCGCAGGCAGACCCGAAGTGATAAGCAAAAGAAGCAAGGGAACCGTTCTGTTGATAATTACCCTCGCTTCATTCTTTATATCCGCAGCCAGGGTAAATAATGAAACCAATAGATCGCCTCAAATTCTTAATCTCAGAAGCCTCTGGAGCACTCGGTGATCTTGGGACATTCCTGCCTTTTGTAATCAGTGCGATCTCTATAAACCACCTGTCTCCATCAAGTGTTTTTACAACCTTTGGCATATTTTACATATTTTCCGGCATGTTCTACGGTTTTCCCATGGCAGTCCAGCCTATGAAAGCTGCTTCTGCTTATGCTATATCTTATGAGTTAACTCCAGGGGCGATTGCGGCAGCATCGATAGCTATCGGGGTCATACTTTTAGTGTTGTGGGCAAGTGGTGCGGTAAAATGGCTGGTCAAGCATACACCGGGAAGTGTCTCCATTGGCATACAGACCGCCCTTGGAATTTCCCTTATCGTTGTTGGAATAAAATTCATTATGCAACAACTGCTGCTGGGGCTGATCTTACTTATCATAATGTTTTTGCTTTTTCAAAAGAGCCGATTTCCGACTGCAATTATTGCCCTGATCCTTGGCATTCTGCTGGGATATTCAACAGGCCTGATCAAAGAATTTCCTGCTATAGTTCCCGGATTCTCTCTTCCGGAAATCAACTTACCTTATGTTGGCGATCTATTCAGTACAAGCATAGTGACTTTCATCTTAATTCAGATTCCTTTGACCCTGACCAATGCCGTCATTGCAACCTCTGCATTATCCAATAAGATATATCCGGGCATAAAAGAGTAAATGCCAATAATCTATCAGCAAGTATGGGTATAGCAAATCTTTTTTCAGGTTCTCTTGGGGGCATGCCCATGTGCCACGGCAGCGGAGGTGTTGCAGCGCATTACAAATTCGGTGCACGGACAGCAATCGCACCGATCATGCTTGGAAGTCTGCTTATCTTCACAGGATTATTCTTTGGAGTGAGCGGACTGGAATTTCTCAAGATCATACCGATCGCAGTAATTGGATGTTTGTTATTTTACAGTGGTTTTGAACTTGCAAGTGTTTTCAAAAATGTGAATAAGGAAGACAGAAGTGTTGCATTACTGGTTGTGGTTATGAGCCTGGCAACAAATCCGGCGCTGGGTGTTATCGCAGGGGTTCTGGCGCATTACAGTTTTAAATATCGATAGGTAGATTTGCCGCAATCCTTCACTTTTCCGAATAAAAACGACAAATCTTGCTGATTTCTCTGAGCTTAAATATATTTGAAAAAATATAAGAGGTAATAGAAGGTAATAATGATATCCGCAAGATCAGTTAAAAGAGCAGCTAAACAATCTGGTGCAGACCTCGTGGGAATAGCTTCCACAGACAGGTTCAAGGACTATCCTGAGGATAAAAGACCGGAAAATATGCTCCCGGGGGCAAAATCAGTGATAGTAGTTGGCGTGAGGGTGCTTCTGGATACAGTCAAGCCCAATCTTTTACTCTCGGCGCTGCATCATATTACCCTTAATATGTATCATAACCAGATAGCGTATGATATTGGCAGACTTCTTGACGACCAGGGATACAGTGCGGTTGTGATACCACACAGGATCGGCAACTTTGACCCAGAACTTAGAAAAAGTGGGGACTATATGAACATATATCCGAAGCTATTTGGTATATCAACCAGGCATGCAGCTGTTGAAGCTGGTCTTGGCATTTTTGGAAAGAGCCGCCTTCTGATAACGCCTCGATTTGGACCGAGGCAGCGTGTAGCAGCGGTGATAACCAATGCGCAGCTTAAACCAGACCGGAAGATAACGGAAAAAGAAGCACAGGAATTATGCCCTCTTTCATGCCAGGCATGTATCAGGGCATGTCCGGGAAAAGCCCTTTCTAATGATGGAATTGCGTGGGAGAAGTGCAACGAAGTGATTAAACCACAAAACAGCATGTACGGATATTCAGCATGCAGCCAGTGCATGATAGTATGCCCGATCGGGCGAAAAATCTAAGATGTTTGCCTCAATCATTCTATTTTCCGAATAAATACGACAACACTTGCTGATTTATCTACTTCCATATACTTTGCTTTCCTTCAAGGAATTAATGAAAGAATATCAGGTAAACGGAAGAACGCTCAGCGCACTGGAAATTAAAGCTGAACTCCTTATAGATGGCATAAACATAGATACATCTGCCCTTTCTGGCGTGGGAGAAAAATACAAAGAGCAAATCCATGGTCTGTTTGATTTTGACCTTGAATCCCATGAGCACCAGAAGCTTCCTGCCGAGATCATACTTGAGGACAAAATGCTCGTGCCATTCAAAAAGAGCAGTGCATCACCGTATCTTGTAAAAAGGAACAACGGCTCACTCTTTCTGGAATATAATGGAAAATATGTTCTTGATATAAAATACAACAAAAGGCCAGGGTTCTATGATAAAAAGACAGCCGATGATATTCTCATGTCCCAGATAGGTCAGAATGTATCAAAAGATGCTCTCATTGTCGCATACAGTAACTATTGCGATTATTATAAGACAGGTGAGGAGTGCTGGTTCTGCAATCTTGTGCATACCAAGAAGACTTATAACGAAGATGTAATTGGCCTGAAAACGCCTTCGCATATCGCAGAAACGTTTCAGGCAGCAATAGAAGAAGGCGTTGTGGATAAGCTTCTTCTAACAGGCGGCATGCATCCGAACGGAAAGGAACATGAGTATTATATCGATGTTGCAAAAGAGGTAAAAGATCATACAGGAAAAGACCATGTGCCCGGAACTGTTGTCATATCGGCACCGACTGACCTTAAAAAGATCGAAAACTTAAAAAAAGCAGGGTTTGATTCAGTGGCCTTTAATCTCGAAGTATGGGACAGGAACCTGTTCGCAGGCATCTGCCCTGGAAAATCAAGAGCGATCGGCTGGGAGAATTACCGCAAAGCGCTGGAATATGCAGGCAGTGTATTCGAACATGGAAAAGTCAGGTCTATGTTCGTCTCAGGTCTTGAATCAAAAGACTCGTTTCTTCGCGGTGCAGAATATCTTGCATCAAAGAATGTACTTGCTTTCCCCATGCCGTGGACACCCAATTCAGGTTCAAAGCTGGAAGGACACAGGACACCACAGCCTTCATGGCACCTAGATCTTGGCAGGAAGCTCGTAGATATCTGGCAGCAATACGATTACACAGTTGACCATTTGAAAGAACTTCCTCTGTCACGGAATTATCTGTATTTTGATGAAATGGCTGGAAGAACATGATAAAAGTGAAAGTAGAGGGCATAACGAAGGTCTTCCACAGCAAAAATGGAAATAATGGGAATGGTTGCGTGGAAGCCCTGGGTGGAATAAATCTTGAGATCAGAACAGGTGAGTTCCTCTCGATCGTTGGCCCGAGCGGTTGCGGGAAATCAACATTCCTTGAGATACTGGGTGGTCTTATAAAACCGTCCTGCGGAAGCATCTACATTGATGGAAAAGCAGTGAATGGCCCGAACCATGATCGCGGAATTGTTTTCCAGGGTTATGCGTTGTTCCCATGGCGAACCGTAACAGAAAACATAGCATACGGGCTTGAAGAAAAAGGTGTCCTGAAAAAAACGAGGAATGAGATTTGCAAAAAATACATTTCTCTTGTCGGTCTTTCGGGCTTTGAAGATCATTATCCATATCAACTGAGCGGCGGGATGAAGCAGCGTGTAGCTATTGCAAGGGCTCTTGCTTATGATCCTGATATTTTGTTGATGGATGAACCATTCGCCGCTCTTGATGCCCAGACAAGGGATACGCTACAGTGTGAGGTTTTGCGTATCTGGGAAGAAACAAAAAAAACGGTATTATTTGTCACTCATAATATTGAAGAAGCTGTTTTTCTGGCTGACAGGATAGCGGTCATGTCGGCAAGACCAGGTATAATAAAACGGATAATCAATATTCCACTATCAAGACCAAGGTCAGAAGAGTTCAGGACTTCTCAGGATTTTATAAAACTGAGGCAGGAGGTGGGGTATATTGTCAGGGAAGAAGCAAAGATTACAGCGAACTCCTAGAAAATTCATAGCGCTATTTGTTTTTTTAATATTATGGGAACTATTGCCCGCAAGCGGCATTATCAGTAAGGCATTTTTTGCGCCTCCATCAGAAGTTTTTGAGGCTCTTATCAGGCTAACCGCATCAGGTGAACTGTGGGTGCATACAAGCATCAGCCTCCAGCGTGCCGTTACTGGATTTGGCCTTGCGGCAATAATAATGATACCGCTTGGGTTTTTAATGGGGTGGTATAAAGGCTTTGAGGAGGTCGCAGACGGCCTTGTGCAAACGATGCGGCAGACCTCCTCGCTTTCACTTTTTCCAGTGTTCATACTTTTTCTTGGGATAGGCGAAGTATCGAAAATCGCTGTAATATTCTGGGGCGCTCAGTGGCCGATATTATTGAATACGATAAGCGGTGTGAAAAGCGTTGATCCCCTGCTGATAAAATCTGCCCGTTCAATGGGCTCATCTGCAATTTCGTTATTCAGAAAAGTTGTCATACCTTCGTCCCTGCCATCAATAATCACAGGTTTGAGGCTCGGTGCTACTCATTCGATAATCGTTCTTGTGGCAGCCGAGATGATAGGGGCAAAATCAGGACTTGGATACTCGGTGATCAACTGGGAATATAATTTCATGATCCCTGAGATGTACGCAGCGATAGTCATGCTTGCACTTCTTGGATTGATCACTAATTATTCCCTTGTCTGGCTTGAAAAAACTACAACGAAATGGAAGGAAGAAATTACGATAACATAGGAGAGATAAAATGAATAATAATATAAAAAATTTGGCGATTATAATTGGTATCGCCTTAATATTGACTGCGGGCCTTTTATGGGTCAAGGAAACCACAGCGGAACCGAAACAGGAAACAAAAACAACAAATCCGACATCGCAAGTAAGTGATACTGTATCGAAGAAAGACATCACGATCCGGTATCTCTCTTCCAGTACAATCGTAGAGCCCTACGAGTTCGCAAAGGAGCTTGGATATTTAAAAGGTATCAATATCACAAGGGCTGGTTCATACACTGGAGGCCCGGAAGATATAATAGCTGTAGCCTCAGGCAGCACGGATATCGGGCATTCGGCATGGGTAGCGATAATCAATGCTAAAACCCGGGGCAGCGAGATAAAAGCCTTCGCGGCACCGATGGGGAATTCTCCTTCGAGCTGGTATGAGGGCACTCCATACTTATCAAAATGGATCGTGCTTGAAAATAGCAGTATAAAGAGTGCAAAAGATCTTGTAGGTAAAAAGATCGCGGTAAATACAGTTGGAGCGCATGTGGACTACGTAACGCGTGAATACCTTGCAAGAAGCGGTTTATCATTGAATGATGTGCAGCTTGTCCAGATACCCATTCCTCAACATGAGCAGGTGCTCAAACAAGGTCAGGTGGATGTTGTGGCGCCTCTGGGTATAGTTGTTGATAAGATCGAAGCCAGTAAAGGTGTTAGAGTGCTATTCTCTGACTATGATATTATTCAGGACCAGACGCACTGCGTGCTTTTCACATCTGAGAAATTCCTGAAGGAAAATCCTGATGCAGCAAAGCGCCTGACAGAAGGTATTGCAAAAGCTGCGGACTGGGCAAAGGAGCATCCCAAAGAAGCTAAGGAACTGGCTGCAAAGGTACTCAAGGATAAAGGAGGCAATCCTGACCTGGCAAAGTACTGGAAAGGCTTCGGAGTAAGAGACCATGCGCTGCTGGCTGATAGCGATGCACAGTTCTGGATAGACTGGCTTGTAAAGGATGGAAAGATAAAAGAAGGGCAGTTCAAGCCGTCTGATATCTATACGAATAAGTTCAATCCATATTATGGAAAATAAGTTAAACGAAGTAAAAATGCACTGAATTAATTTATGGCGCGTCCGCAAGACGCGATGCGCCATCGTTTCGCTTTGCACGCCAGTGATGTGATAGAGAACTTGACAACGAACTCAACAACCTTGATATGTTATTTTCCGTGGTAAGCACTCCATCGCATTCGGTTTGCATACCATGTGGCAACTTCCATCACCCACACAATTACCAGCGTTTACAGCAACTGAGATTTTCCTGCCATTTAATTCCTTGATCTCGTAAACTCCTCTTGAGCAGACCTTCACGCACATCCCGCAGCCGCTGCATTTTTCCTTATCAACGTATTCGATAAAAGCAGGAGTCCATTTTTCGCCTGACTTTGTTTCTCCTTGAACATATGCATCATCGCTGATTTTATGGCAACAACTTTTCATATCTCTACACTATTTCAATATTACTGGATTTGCAGGCAGGACAGATAACGCTTTTTCCAAGTCCCTTAAATTTGTTTTCACAATCCATGCAAACGTATTCTTTTAAATCCATTTCTATGTTTTCTATATTGATTTCAGGCATATCTCCGACCATGCACATATTTTTCACCTCAATTTCATGTGTATATCTGTCAGTGTCCATTTCTCATACCACGGTAATGATTTTAAGATCTCCTCTATGTTTTTTCCAAGTTTTGCGGCATAATTACCCGCCCTATGAATATATTGATACGACATGCCAAGGAAACCTTCAGCTTCATGCTTTTCTGCTTCCTGTAAAGCCTCTTTGAGACCAGTCTCGTATGCAGGCATGAATTTAGAAAGCTCCCCTGAAATATCGATACCTGCCTTTGCTGCATAACTTAATGCATTTTCTATATACACATGCATTCCATATATCTGTCCTTCTGATGCATATCCTTCAGCTTTTTCAAGCATTTTTGAGATTCCTTTTCCATATGCTGGCTTTAGCCTTTCAAGTTCACCGCTAATATCCTTGTTGAGTTTTACGGCAGTCTCCTTTGCCTTTGATACATAAAAATCAACATCGGACAAAACATTCAGATCTGCGCACTGCTGTGCTCTTTCAAGAAATCTTTCCAGGTCATTATTTCTGTCTTGCGGAGTCTTTTCCCTGTCTGCTTTTTCTTCGATCTTAATTTCCTCAAGCACCGAACCAGCATCTCCCATCGCTGTTATTTTGCCAAGCTTCATGTGCGCAGCGCGGTCGCAAACATTCCCGACAAATTCCATGTCGTGAGAAACTATAACAAATGTCGTCCCTGTCTCTTTTCTTGCTGTCAGGATCGAGTTTGCAACCTCGTTCTTTGTGATCGGATCCATCGTTCCTGTTGGTTCGTCAAAAATAATGATCCTCGGTTCTCTTATGAGAACCTGCGCCATTGTCACTCTCTGACGTTCTCCTACACTGAGCTCATATGTTGTCTTCTCCAGGATATCATGTGCTGTATTTTCATCAAAGCCCACTGCTTTTAAAGCAGCGATCGTTTTTGTTCTTGCGAGTTCAGGCTCAAGTTTTAAACCTATCGAAT
>JBAZOV010000019.1:0-55093 GCA_041648475.1 Candidatus Methanoperedens sp.
ACTGTCAAGACAATGTCGGACAAAAAAATATTTTCTTGTCTCCATTTAATGTATCATGGATGGAAAGCAGCTCATCATTTTCAGGTATTTCCGTCAATCAGAGCCGACGCCAAAATTTAACCACGAAGTATTAATTTTAAATTCTGTTGCATTCTAAAACACAACAAACCTTTGTGTTTTCACACTCAGGAAGTTCCTTATTTGTTCTTTTCCGTATATAACACTTTTCCTCGTGCGGTTTTAGCACAATTCGAGAGTTTGTTAACGGACAAATATAGGTCGTTTTTCAACAACGTTTTCCTTTGTGTTTTCACACGCAGGAAGCTCTTTATATGTTTTTTTCCGTATATAACACTTTCCCTTCCACATTATTTCAATGTGAAAGATCACAGTTTTATTCAATCCATAAATCAAAATAGTTCAGATTACGGGATTAATTGTATTACATATGACCTGGCACGTTAATTACCGGGCTTCCCCAGCTACTACACCATCGTATATAACAGTTTACATCCCAAATTTCTTCATCATTTTTTGGATGTTGAACTTTCCTCCGCCGCTAAGACCTTTCATGGTCTTCTGCATCGTTTTATGATATTTCAGAAGTTCACGCACCTCATCATATTTAACCCCGGATCCCCGCGCAACCCTCGTAATCCTGGGGCTGTTAATATGTTTTGGATCTTCAAGCTCCTTGTCCGTCATCGAATCCATAATATACTTGTATTTTTTCATTTTTTCCTGCGTAACAGCGAACATATCATCCGATACCTTCATACCGAATTTACCAAGCGGTATCATGGACATGACCTGCTTAAGAGGGCCCATTTTATTCACAGCTTCCATTTGTTTATACATGTCCTTAAGCGTAAATTTTCCACTGAGCATGCTTTCCATATCGAAATCCTCTACATCAATAGTTTCCTGGGCTTTTTCAAGAAGGGATTTGAGGTCACCCATACCAAGAAGACGCGAAATGAACCTGTCAGCCTCGAATTTCTCAAGGTCGTCCACAGTTTCTCCAACACCTATGAACGCGATCGCAGAATCAGTATCCGAAACTGCAGATAAAGCCCCACCACCTTTGGCTGTTCCGTCAAGCTTTGTTATTACAACACCCGTGATCCCTATTGACGCATTGAAAGCCTTCGCCTGGTCGCTCGCAAGCTGACCCATTGCTGCATCAAGAACAAGGAATTTGTGATCCGGCTTGACAACCTGATGTATATCTTCCATTTCCTTTATCAGGTCTTTCTCAAGAGCATGCCTTCCCGCAGTATCAACGATCTTTACGTCGAATTTCTCAATAACCTTAAGCCCGCGCTGCACAATGGCAACAGCATCCTTCACATCCTTCTCACCATAGAAAAAAACACCGCCCCTCTCACAAAGGGTTTTTAGCTGGTCATACGCCCCCAACCTGAAAGTATCAGCACATATGACAGCAGTTTTTAAGCCTTTCCTCTGGAAATAACGCGCAAGCTTTGCTGTCGTCGTCGTTTTACCGCTTCCCTGAAGTCCCACCATCATTATTGTCTGTGAAGAAAGTTTGACATTTGCGCTCTTCCCAAGTATATTGATAAGTTCCTGGTAAACGATACGTATAACATGCTCCCTGGGATTCATGCCGCTTGGCGGGTCTTCTTTCAGAGAGCGCTGTTTTATTTTCTGTGACAATGCCATCACATGCTTAACATTGACATCCGCCTGCAGCATGGCGCGCTGTATATCCCTGACTACCTCGTCCACGATCTTTTCATCGATCCTTCCCGCCCCTACAAGTTTCTTAAGGGCGTCTTGTAGTGAGCTACCCAATTTATCTAGTACCATGTTTTCGTCTCAGTTTCCTATTTCTAATTAATCTTTAGTTTATGTTGCATGATTAAAAGGATAGATATATAATAATTCCGATTGTAGCTGATAATGTATGAGTATAGAATACACAGAAATTAATAAAGAGACTGCTGTGGGAGAGTTAAAGAATTTCCTTGATTCCTGTCCTGACGATTCTGTGTTTAAGATGGTGATTAATTCAAAACGGGGTTATCTTCGGATAAAGATCAAGAACGCCAGCAAGAACCGGCTAAAAACATTGATCGGAAAATTAAGACGGAATAAGCCAAACCAGTAAAATCAAATCCCAAAGATATCTATCCCGATATCCCCTAAAGCATAAATGATAAGAGCAATAAGAATTGCAACTATAAGTAAATGTATCTGTTTATGGTAATTATAAAAAGCTGTTTCAATTATTGTAATCAAGATCATAAGCAATACGCCAAGTATAAGACCAAGTCCGAGACGAAGTGCAATATCATATAATAACTGGATCATTTCAAGGATAAAATGCATGGATTTAATATAATCCTATTCCTGAGTCTCCTAAAATCCCATTTTTCTAACTATCTCTCCTACGGCGATCAGCGCTTTTGAGTCCTCAGGCAACTGTGCCAGTGGCTTTCCCTCAAGGTCAAATTCAGCAAGCACCTCATCATAAGGAACAACTCCCACCAGGTCCATCTTAAGCTCAACCGCATATTCTTCTATCCTGGCGCGGTTTTCAGGCGTGACCTTGTTGGCTATTACATGCATATTCTTGATTTTCAAATCCAGCGATTTTGCCAGTTCACGTATTCGTTCAGCGGTCTGGAGCCCGCGGCGTGAGCCATCAGTGACCACAAGCAGTTCATCTACATCGCGGATGATCCTTCGCGAAAGATGCTCAAGACCGGCAGCGGTATCAATTATCGTAAGGTCATAGTTTTTAAGTATCCGGTCCATTATCCCGCGCAGGAGATTATTGGCAAAACAATAGCATCCGGAGCCTTCAGGGCGTCCCATAACAAGAAGGTCATAATGCGGCATCTCGATAAGAACCTCATACACTTTTGATTCAAGTAGCCTTTCCTTGCTGGTGTCCGGGGGCAGTTTATCCCGCTCCCGCAGCATGAATTCACGCATGTCACCTATGGTCTTGTCCACTTTTACACCTAAGACATCAGGAAGATTGGAATCGGGATCGGCGTCGATTGCAAGAAGGGTCTTTTTCCCTTTGGAGAGTTGTTTGATAAGCATTCCGGCTACGGCTGTTTTGCCGGTGCCGCCTTTACCTGTTATTGCGATTACTTTCATGTGTTTGTCACTGTGGTTGATATATGATTTGGTTTGTATTAAATATGACTTTTTACCTGTTTGGAAATTATTTTCGAATATGAGCATTAAGTTTTGCGTTTATCGAGGATAGATTTAATTAGCTTGAAATTCAGATAAAATAGTTAAAGTACGATATTAATTATCAAATTTAGATGATATTAGGTTCGAAAAGTGATTTATTATGCAAACAAACAGTAAAGCTGAAATTTTTAAGCAAATAGTAAATAATATACAGACTTTTCCATATCAGATGCAAGTAGAGGTGCTGGATTATATTGGCTATCTAAAAAGTAAGTTGGCATTAGAACAGGCAAGGAAGGAAGAAGTGGATTGGTCTCATCTTTCTCTAACAAATGCTGTGAAGGATATAGATGATGAAAATGAGGAAGAGTACACTGAGGCTGATCTAAAAGAGAAATGGATATGAAAAAAGCGGGATAGATAATTGTTATAAAATTTCCACAAACTGATTTTCAGGAAAGTAAGCTTCGCCCCGCCCTGCTAATCGCACCATTGCCCGGCAAATATGGTGATTGGTTGGTATGCATGATATCGACACAAATAAATCAAGCCATAAACAATTTTGATGAGATTGTTTACGAAGATTCAATCGACTTTGTTCGTTCAGGAATAAAAAAAGCAAGCGTCATTCGTATTAGCAGATTGGCCATAGTTTCCGAGGACATACTTTTCGGTACCACAGGCGAAATTGCGAATGAACGTTTAAATCGCATCAAACAAAAACTTGCTAAATGGATTGCAGGAAATGCCCAATGAATAGTTACACAAAAAAATGAGTATTTACAGACCGAATAAAAAAATAAAGGTACAGCTAAATACCCTCATTTTTCCTTATTCTTAAACACGATCCTTTCGATACTGATCTTCGCATTCTTGAAAGAGAGCTTTACTCCTTCCCCGCCGCCAAACTGCATCGGCAACATTGGCATACCGGCAGGCATTGACATTGCAGGCATAGCCCAGCCTGTAGCCGCTGCGGCTGTAGTTTCAACCGATGCCGCTGCTTCAGGAGCTGTTTCTTCCTTTGTCCAGCGCTGTGTTATGGGGTGCTGGCTCTTCTCAAGAGCCTCTTTCAGGGACTTAAGGTCAGTGACCGTTTCTTCAGTTAGCACTTTATCCACAAGTTCAGGAGGAATGTCAGCCTTTATCTTATCTTTCAGGTTCTTGGGCATCCACACAACGCGGTTCCATCCTCCGTCAGCCTGTATGAATTTGGGCGAGCGAAAATAATTCACACCTACGCCAAGGAATCCGATGATCTGCTTGCCGCCGCCAGTTTGTCCTGCCATTGTTGAAAAAGCAAGGCCATTCGGGGCAATACCTGTGAAATCACGATCTACCCAACCTATCCCATCAACTTCAGGAATATAGAAGCCTACCACTTCAAAGCATCCGCAGCTTGTATGGGGAAACTCAAAGAATGAATGTATCTTAATGCGCGTATATTCGCCGCCCGATAGCGCTACAGCCTTCTCGTTGACGCCTGAATATTCTCCTCCCACCGCATCGATGATCTCACCTTTAGGAATGGCAAACTGTGGGCCTTCAGGGTCGACCTTAGCGGCAGCGCGACCATCAAACCAGTTGATAGCTCCGCAAAGAGATATCCTGTCCGGGGTAATTACGCAGGCATTTGTCGGGGCAAAGCTCTGGCACAATGTGCAGCCGTAGAACACATCCACATCCTCGTCATGAAGACCGCGTGTTCTTGCATCTCTTGCCTCGTATATTTTTATAGCAGCTGCCCTTTGTTTTTCAACTTCATCCGCATCAGTGATATAGATTGCCTCAATTTTCTCGATAAAATTCAGCTCATTCTTGAAAAGCATCATAGTGGCTTTTGCGATCTGCTCAAATGAATTTAAGCCTTTTTTGATCGCATCCTTGTTAATCCTCACCCAGACATCATAGCGCTGGTTAAGGTGCATATATCCCTGGATATAATTCTGGAAATCATGGTTTCGCCTCTCCACGATCGCCTCAAGGTCGGTTTCTACCAGTTTTCCTGCTATGCGATATATCATCGCAAAGGGGTGGCGTGAACCTTCTTCCATTTTAGAAAGGTCTGGACCAATGAGGGTAAATTTTCCGTCCTCTATTTCATCTAATGCTGCAGCCCTAACAAGTTCAAATCCACGCGATTTGGGACCTGCGAGTTCAACGAACATATCGTCTTTTCGTACACGTTCACCCTCGAACATGGGTGAGATTTCAAAAGGGAATTCGTTTGCCATTATTATCGTCCTTTTCTATTACTTGTCTTTTGTATCTTATTACTTTGGTAACTGTGCTATAACTTCATCAAGCGCTGCAATGAAAACATCCTGTTTAAGGTTTCCAAATGACATATCCGCATTCGGATGATAGTATTTATCTATCGATATTACTTTAATATTTGAGAAATTCTTAAGCGCTGATATTGCCTGTGATGCATAATAATATGTTATCCCGAAAAACACAACAAGGTCATAACCGCCTTTTCCGTCAAGTCCCGGCCATTCGGGGTCGCATAGATATGATGCAAGAGCATGCATATTCATATAATGCGCATCAAGTCCCTTATCTGCCAGGTATTTATAAGAATCCCCGACCGAAGCAATCTGGATTCCGGCCTTACCCAATGTGACAACTCTTGCCAGGACATCTACACCGTCAATTTCGGAACCCACGATCAACAAAGGTCGCTTTGCTTTTGCAAGCATTTTTCCGGGCACGGCAGGCATCACCGCACGCGCCATTTTCGGGCCAGGGATATTGCCTGTGTTATATGGTACTGCCTGGCGGGTCGTATCGATGACCTTCACGTCCTGTTTTTCCTTTGCTTTGTCCGTGCTATTCGTGCTCATTTCTTAACCTCCTTGCAAAGTCTTGGAACATTGGTAGGCTGGAAAGAAACATCAACTTTGCGAAGCGGTCCTTCTGTTATCTTTTTCTTTTCCCAGTCGATCTTCCATCCCCTCTCTTCAAGGAGTTTCATAAGTTGTTCTTTTTTTGCCACAGGCAGGTCAGCTTCGTTCCTCACATAAATATGCCAGTCATCCGGCATTTTCTTTAAGTATTTCTCGCTAAGTTCAATATAATGCGTGAGCTTGATTGCACGACCGAGACTGTTATCGCTTGGCCTGAAGCATAGTTTAGCAAGGAGCGGCAGTACTTCAGCTTTAGTTTCTGCAGTTATCATCATGTGCTCTGGCGCAGGTTCAACATTTACGACCGAACCGTCCCTTCCATCCAGAACATTCCAGTTCTCTTTTTTATAAGGTTTACCAATAAAAGCTCGCCTGTATTTTGTTCCGTGCGGCCCAACGACGACTGGGATACCAAGTCGGTTGCAGCCAGTTCCAATAGCAAATGCCTTCTGGGAATAAGCTCCCCATGCTATTCCTACTGCTCCGACCCGGTTCATGACGTAATCCGCGATCTCTTCCCAGTTGCCTTTTGTCTTTCGCCCTGCAAATATCGAGGCAACTTTAATGGTCGTTGCAGCAATATGCGCATTCGAAACGCAAGATCCGGTGTTCAGGAGATTTCCTTTAACGAACCTTCCGGGATAACGTTCATAAAGAGACTTCCCTTCCTTATCCTTGTACATTCCTATATCCATGGTAGCGCAACCTGAAGTGATGATGATGTAACTGCGCTGGATCATTTCTTCAACCATATCATAAACATCTTTTGTACCGTCGGGATAGTTGCTGCATCCAACAAAAGCGATCACGCCAGGAGTTGTTCCAAGTACAAGATTTCGCCCTTCTTCCCTGATCTCAGGATCTCCGATCTGTCCTCTTCCGATCCTTATTCTTCCTTTTTCTTCACGAATCACACGCTGTGAAGCTTTCTCAATAACATTCAATACCGGGATATCCACGGGACAGCTGTAATCACAGCGTCCGCAGCCAATACATTTATCGTGCAGTTCCTCGAACTTTGTAAGGTCGCCATTTACTGCTGCAACCATCGCATCAGATATCGGAAGGCTCTGGGGGCAGTCCCTGGTGCATTGAAGGCATTTTGTGCATTTTGAGACAAGTTTAGTTAACTCTTCCTCGGATGGAAGCGCAGTGTAACCTTTTGCTTTCCTTATTGGTCCCATCTTCATGGCAAGCTTTGGCACAAGCTGGCCTATCTTTTCAAAATCCAAAAGTAAGACCCCGGCCTGTTTTCCACTCACAAGGTCTTCTATAATATCATCTACATTGTCATTTGACCTGTCAGGCAGCCCGTATGTGATCTTTTCACTTGTCGCGATGACTGGTATATGGAGTTTCTGGGCTTCTTTCAGGATATCGGCTCTAACGCACTGTTCATCTGTCACGAGCACATCGGGAATACCTGAACGGATGTATTTTAATTCCTTCGTCATAGGGCCAACGATCTTTGCAGACCGATTATATCGGGTCATGTCATGGGCTGTGCAGCAAAGTCCTGCAATTTCGATCTTATCGAACAGGTTATTTGCATCCATATTATCAAGGATGTAAGCCGGTGCGGCAATATTGTGCCCGACACATACTACAACAGGTTTCGTGTGATCAAGAATTCCCATTCCGATCTCTGCCATCGGGGCATTTTCATCCGATTTTGGAAATCCCAGGCAAGATATCTGGATTATATCTGAGACTTCCATACCGAGAAGATCAAGCATTCCTGCGTGAAGGGCTTTTGATTCAAAGTCGCGTGATGAACCTTCCTGGCCGGTATTTGTGGTGGCCATGAGCTGCGTTAACTGTTCTTCGACATAGTCAAGAACGGGAATGAAATCACCGATTGTCCTTGGCTGGATACCCATTACTGTTTCAGTGATGGGGGCCTGCAGGTTGCTTGGACCCACATCTATTTTAAAATCTTCACCGTATTTTTTTATGAGATAATTTAGAAGATGCCTGCCATGAGCAGAATGGCATGCTGCGCCCTGAATGCTTGTCATGAGCGCCTGGCGAGCGGACTGTCCCTCAAGATCTATACCGCATGCTCCTTCCTTATTTCCTGTAAGGTCACATTTACCGTATGTACACATATCGCACATGTCGCTTGTTGGTGTATAAACAGGATTATACCGATCAAGTATACGATGATCCCAGCTACGAAGGCTTATTATCTCAGGTCTTGGTGTTGGTCCTTCTGCAATCTGTTCATCTTGCGCGCCTACTTTACCTATGTTTATCTGGACGTTCTCCAAACCTTCTATTACAAAACTTCCTTTCTTTAGGCTCATTTATTTTCTCCAATTCTTGTAAACAATTTGATAATAATGACTAGATATGGATGAATTCCTAATTCACATAAATGTACTTAAAAGTTTTCATATTTTATCATTATAATACATTACAAATACAATATTTTTTGATACAGTAATGTTCTAATATTACAAAAACAATCAGAATTCTCCGATGTATATTCAATTTAAAAACACCAGTATAAAAATAATTCCTCACGTTTATGAGCCTTGCGAGGATTCATTTCTGCTGGCACAAGCTGCTTTGTCGATAATACAAAATTCGGAAAATATACTGGAAGTCGGATGTGGAAGCGGGATAATTTCGGCTAGTATCAAGAACAATACTCATGCAAGGATAACAGGGATAGATATTAATCCGCATGCGGCAAAATGCACAAAAGAAAACGGAATAGATGCGATAAGGGGGGATCTGTTAAGCTGCATCAAGGGAAAATTTGATATTATAATTTTCAATCCACCATACCTTCCAACAAACGATAAAGAAAGAACGAGTGACTGGATCAATGTTGCCCTGGATGGCGGAAGTGATGGAAGGGAGATCATTAACCGATTCCTTGAAAAGGCAAGTCATCACCTTGTGGATAATGGACGGATCCTGATGCTGGTATCATCCTTTACGGGAATAGAAGAAGTAAAATCCAGGATGATCTCACTGGGTTATTATGTGGAAGAAATCAGCAAAGAAAGATACAATTTTGAAGAACTTCTGGTCATAGCTGGCACTATGGCCAAAAAATGAATTAAACCCCCGTTATGGATTTAAACTTCAATCTCTGCAAATCGATCTATGTCTGTCCTGTGGCCCCAGATATCTCCAATTACAAGTTTTATATTCTTCAATTTTAAAAGTGTTTTTGTCGTGTTTGAAATTGTTTTCTGGTAGGAGGATGGTAGTTGTATTCGTTTTAATTTTGTGGCTTTTGATACAAGCTCAAATATATTTTTTTCAGATGGCCTGAAACAAAAATGCACGTTTTCTTCTTTTCCTTCGATATCCTTGAGGTCTTCTTCGGAGCCAATAATTCTGAAAACAACTTTCATAATATTCTTTATGGTGATTCCTACTATTTATATTTTTTACTTTAGCTCATATTTAAATAAAACCCTCACGTAAACAGCTCAAAAAGAACAATATGAGCAAAATATTTGAAATCACACATCGCGACGCAGCAGCAAGGATAGGCAAACTCATCCTGGAAAAAGAACTTTCAACCCCAGCTATCATAGATCTTCACGATATTGATTGCCAGATAGTCGATTCCGGCTCCCCCTGGGAAAACGCCGTACATATCGAACCTGGCACAAAAAAAATAATAATTTTACCTCACATATCAATACCTCTTCAAACAAGGGAAGAAATTATAAAAGACCTCAATGGGACAACTGGACACCCGGAATGGGCGCATTCTGGTCTTGTAGTTCATCCTTTTACAAACGAATACCCGGAATCGGAACTCTACATCCTGGGAGCAGCAAAGCAGCTTGAAAACCGATCAAGGGAAGTTGTTGAGTCAATAATAAGACTAAAGGAAAACACCCGCGCGGATACACTTCTTTACGCACCCGCCCTTGCAACTCCTGAAAATCTGGCGATGCTTCTCTATCTTGGCGTAGATCTCGTCGATGATACCCTGCCCGTGATCAAAGGATACCAGGATATTTATCTTACAAATTCCGGGGAATTCCACCTTGACAGGATGTATGAATTCCCATGTGCATGTCCTGTATGCACCTCGATAACACCCCCGAAGTTGCTCAAATTGACCAAAAAAGAGCGCGCAAAATTGCTCGCACTGCATAATTCGAGCAAGCTTGGCGAAGAGCTGCGTGCCGTCCGTGAACAAATAAGGGCTGGCAGCCTTCGCGAGTATGTTGAGCGCCAGTGCAGGGCACGCCCCTGGCTCACGGCGGCGCTTCGCCTTATGGATGTCCAGTATGATTTTCTTGAAAAAAGGACTCCGATATTAAGGTCAAATACACTGTATGCAAATACCTCGGAATCGCTTAATAGGGTGGAGATCAAAAGATTCGCACAGAGAGTGCTGGATCGTTATACTGCACCTGAACTTGATACGCTTGTGCTTTTGCCATGTTCTGCGAAAAAACCATATTCGATATCGCTGTCACATCAGAAATTCATCAACGCTCTTGGAAAATACCGCCGGTTTGTCCATGAAGTGATAATTACCTCTCCGATGGGTGTTGTCCCGCGCGAACTTGAATTAATGTATCCTGCCGCGCATTACGATACCCCGGTAACAGGTCACTGGGATCTTGAAGAAAAAGCCTGGGTCGGCAGCTGTCTTCGCCAGTATCTTCAAAAAAACAATTATAAAAATATCATTGCGCATGTCCACGGGGCATACAGGGAAATATGCGAATCAGTAGCAAGTGAGCTTGGACTTCAATTTATTTATACGGCAGATGAGGGAGTTACATCATATGAGTCCCTTGATCTGCTCAGGAATACTGTTTCAGAATTTGAAAGTACAAGAAAACGAGTATCTGAGCAGGGAAAACTTGACATGATGCGCGCTATCGCTGATTACCAGTTCGGTAAAGGCGCAGGAGAAATACTTGTTCCCGAAGATGCAATGATAAAAGCGCCATTCCCAAAATTCCAGTTATTTGCGGGAAGGCAGCAGCTTGCGACATTGATCCCCCAATATGGAGCTCTTGCCCTTACTGTTGATGGCGCGATAAGACTTCAGGATCATCCTTATTATAAAGTTAAGGTAGGAGATTTCATTCCCCACAGCAGCATCCTCGCACCTGGAGTGCTTGAAGCAGACCCCCAGATCCGCCCAGGCGATGAAGTGATAGTGGTTGGTGAAAAATTCATAGGCGTTGGGCGATCCAATATGAGCGGATGGGAAATGAAAGAATGCGGGAAGGGCATGGCTGTGGAGTTGAGGCATTCGAAGAGGATCTAAGCTTCTGCTGCGATCCTGAATACCGTTTCTTGATGGGCATGTATTTTTTTTGTGAGAATTTTTTCCACTGTTTTTTCTATATATTCATCAGATTCTGCCGTTAAGTACTCAGAACCGCACACACTGCAAATATCTGCGTCAACATTTTCAATAGCGATTAGCCTATTTTCTGACTCGGTGATAATATTCGTTTTCTTTTTTTTCATTTTTCCGCCACAATCAGGGCATTTCTTTAGTCTTGACATAATTACCTCCTCTTCGTAAAGTCGATCCATTTATTGGGGTCTGGTTCATAAACCGTAATAATCGCAACTACCTCTTCATCAATACCGACAACCACATGAATTGGTCTTGACTCTGAAGTTTTACCATATCTAAGATAGCTTGGGAGAGGTTTATCATCTGTATATTCCTCAATTATACTGCCTTTATCTATCGCTTCTTTAACCTCTTTTATCATTATTTTGCGTTCAATCATTCGTTTTCGTGTATGTAACTTCACATCGTAATTGCCACTGTGTATTAATTTTTTAATTTTTGCAAGTGTCATTTATGATCTTCCGCAAAACATATGAAAACAAATTCAGATTTGTTGCATCGTATCTGCTTTGCCGTATGTTCTAAGCAGTGAAATAGTCCCATATATTTCATTGTTTAGCTCGGTATGTTAATAAAAGTTTGGAAACTTCGGTTTGTAGACCAATAAACATATCTCACGCGTATCTCCCTCTTGACCCGATCTCCTTTTCCCGTTCAAAAACCTCATTCGCACCCGCAAATGTCAATGCATACCCTTTTTTGAACCCCTCAATAAGCTCCTCATGTCTCTCATGCGTACTCTCAAATGTCTGGAAAAGCACATGCACATCCACACCTCGCGCTTCTACTGTCTTATCAAGATATGAAAGCCCAAAATCAATGAGGTAAAGTTTGCCTTCTTTGGATAAAATATTCGAAGTGGTAAGGTCGCCGTGGATTATTCCGCACGAATGCAGCCGCCCTATCAGTTCCCCGGTTTTTTCACCCAGATTTGGGGTTATTATCTTCTTAAGAGCTGTTCCTTCGATATATTCCATTTTAATATCAAAATCACTTACATCCCTTATGATAGGCGTTGGGACTCCGCATCGCCGCGCCTCTGAGATCAACCTGGCTTCAGAACGTGTCCTTTCCCTGCGTATGGTATCATCTATTTCCTTTATGCGGTAGCGTTTCGATACCCTTGTCTTCGTGATCGTATTTCCATCAAGAGTTATCACAGCTTCGGCGCCGCTTGCGATCTTCCCGTAATCTTTATTCTCTTCATCCCGGAACATATCAAATTCTTTGGGGATCCATCTGACTTTTTCTTCATCTGGCCTGAAGTTGGGATTGACCTTTGACTCTGCAATCGTTGTCCTGTATCCCGATTTATACATCAGCAGGCCCAGATATGCTATCATTGCGCCGTTATCGCCCATGAACCGCTTTTCGGGAACATAAAAATCAATGCCTCTGTCTTCACACATTATCGTAAGCATCTCCCTCAATCTCGAATTGGCTCCTACGCCCCCTGCGAGCAGGACTTCACGTTTTCCCGTATGCGCTATGGCGCGTTCAGTGACTTCTACAAGCATTGCAAAAGCTGTTTCCTGGAATGAATGGCAGACATCCGGCAAAGGGAATTTTTTTGCAGATTCCTGTGCTGCTGTTGTTAATCCTGAAAATGAAAAATCCATGCCTTTTACAGTATATGGAAGCGCAATATACTGCGATGCCTGCTTTGCAAGTTCTTCGACTTTTGGTCCACCGGGATGCGCTAAGCCAACAGACCGCGCGAACTTATCAAGCGCATTCCCTATGCCTATATCAAGCGTTTCCCCGAATACCCTGTAGGAGCCTTTCCTGTATGCCAGAACTTGCGAATTCGCTCCGCTCACATACAGGGTGACAGGATCTTTTGCTGGTGTTTTCCATCTTCCTATTTCGATATGCGCAATGCAATGGTTCACACCGATAAGTGGGACATCAAGGGATAATGAAAGTGCCCTGGCGGCTGTTGCCACTGTACGAAGGCACGGTCCAAGTCCGGGCCCCTGTGAAAATGCCACCGCATTGATCTTTCGTCCTCCTTTTTTGAGGGTCTCGCTTACCACTTTCGTTATGTGATTGGCATGATGCTGTGCCGCCTCACGCGGGTGGATGCCCCCCAAAATGGGGCGGTATGTGGCGGTAGTTTCTGCTATTACGTCATTTTCATCAACAATTGCTGCGCTCAGGTTCCAGGCTGTTCCCTCAATTCCAAGTATCGAAATTCCAGACATTATTCTTATGCTTTCATTAAATTGGTTTGTAAAATAAGTATCGGATAATTGTATTAAGTTTTTTTATTTTTTATTAATAATTATGAGTAACCTTTACATATAATCGGGACTATAAAGTCATTAATTAGAGGTGTTATACTGTATAAGCGAGATAATAGTAATCAGCAGCCGGAAGAATTTACAAGAGTTCGCCTGCCGCAGAAAAAAGCAGGAGAAGTACTTGGCACTGTTGAAAGTCTGCTTGGGGCGAACAAGCTTCGTGTCAGGTGCATGGACGGCGTGGTAAGACTTACTCGCATTCCCGGAAAAATGAAAAAAAGTACATGGATCCGGGAAGGGGATGTGGTTATAGTTGTGCCATGGTCTTTCCAGACTGAAAAAGCCGATATCATCTGGAAATACAGCGGACCCCAGGTAAACTGGCTTGAGAGAAAAGGATTTTTGAAAAGTTGAATTAGCGTATGGCAAGTGACAAGAAGCTTTCCCGCATGGATGAGAAAGTTGATGAATTCCGCACGCGGATAAAGGATTCTGACAATAGGCAAGTCTATGACGATGTTTTTGACAATGCCACATTGATGGCTCTATATGACCTTTCAAAAAAAGGTTATATTGATGCGTTGGGGGGCTGTTTCAGTACAGGTAAAGAGGCAAATCTTTTCCATGCGATAACGAAAAGAGACGATATGCCTGAAGTGGCTGTAAAAATTTACATGATCTCTACTGCAAATTTCAATTCAATGAAAGACTATATTCTGGGAGATCCGCGTTTCCAGGGGATCAAGCACGCAAGAAAGGATATAATTCTTGCCTGGACAAAAAAAGAATTCAAGAACCTGATGCGAGCAGAAGAGGCAGGAGTCCGGGTGCCAAAACCCTATATTACACAGAGGAACATACTACTAATGGAATTCATAGGGAAAGATGGTGTTCCCATGCCACAGCTTAAAAATGTGGAACTTTCCAGAGAAGAAGCCACGCATATTTTTGAAACGATAACCGGATATATGCACCTGTTATATATAAAGGCAAAACTTGTCCATGCGGATCTTAGCGAATACAATATATTGGTTGATATGGATTCGATGGAACCTGTGATAATAGATATGGGACAGTCTGTCCTGACCGACCATTTCAATGCGCAGACTTATTTGCAACGAGATGTTACCAATATCGCACGATATTTCGGGAAATTAAATATCCCGGTAAATGAAGAAGAAATGATGTCAATCATAAAAAGAAAAGAAGAGGAATAAAAATGACAGAGCTTATTAAAATACCGCATGAGAGAATAGCGGTTCTTGTTGGTCCGAAAGGCCAGATAAAAGAATTGATCGAAGAAAAATCAACTGCTACCCTGAATATTGACAGCGAGAGCGGAAATGTGGAAATATCAAATCCGAAGGATCCAATCATGGGAATGCGGGCTAAAGAAGTTGTGCAGGCAATAGCGCGGGGTTTTAGCCCTGAGAAAGCCTTGAAATTGTTTGACCATGACATGCTAATGTTTGAGACGATAGATCTTTCAAATATTGCCAGGACTGAGAAAGACCTCATGAGGATAAGAGGCAGAATTATTGGAAAGGATGGAAAGACAAGGGAAATATTTGAAACCCTTACCAACGCTTATATTTCTGTTTATGGTAAGACCATTAGCCTGATAGGGTATCCTGAGCAGAATACGGTTGCAAGAACTGGCATAAATATGCTTCTTGAAGGTTCAGCGCACGGGCCGGTTTATTCGTTCCTTGAAAAGAAGAAGAGCGATCTGAAGCGTGCAGAGCTTGGGTTGTAATATTTTCAGTAAAATTCATATCCAATTAGCTCAATGATACATGAGAATGACCGTATTAGATGGATACAAATCATTTTTTGAAGCCGAAGATGACCCTAATCTTGCGGCTTCAAAGAAAAAAGATGGAATGTTCTTTATTTTTCGCTCGCTTGAGGCGTGGAAAGAAGAAAAATGCAAGGAAGAGGACATTCCCGTAAACGAACTTATTCTTAATGAGTTCAAGAAGAACAGATTTTTAGCCCACCCATGAGGATATGATGGCACTTAATTATGATGAAATAATTCAGAAATATGATAAATATATATTCCAGACATATACGCGCCAGCCAATAGCTATCAGGAGCGCAAAGGGTGCGCTTGTGACAGATGTTAATGGAAAAGAATACATTGATTGCGTGGCAGGTATAGCAGTCAATAACGTAGGACACTGCCACCCCTTTGTTGTCGATGCAATAAAACGGCAAGCTGAGCAGTTAATTCATGTTTCTAACCTTTATTATACCGAAAACCAGGCGCTTCTTGCGCAAGAACTTGTTATTCTTTCGGGAATGGATAGGGTATTCTATTGCAATTCTGGAGCTGAAGCAGTTGAAGGCGCCCTGAAACTTGCACGCAAAGCCTCTGGCAAAAAGGAATTTATCGCCACAGAACACGCATTCCATGGTCGCACCAGCGGAGCTCTAAGTGTAACGCATAAAGAAAAATACAGGAAACCATTTGAACCGCTTGCTCCGGCAATATTTGTTCCGTATAACGATGCAAATGCCATACGGTCTGCGATCACAAATGATACGGCAGGTGTCATCCTTGAACCCATCCAGGGTGAAGGCGGAGTGATCATACCTTCGGATGATTATTTAAAAGAAGTCAGGGAAATATGTGATGAAAAGGGCACATTGTTGATACTGGATGAAGTGCAGACAGGCTTTGGAAGAACCGGGAAATGGTTCGCAAGGGAGCATGCGGGAATAACTCCTGATATCATGACGACCGCAAAAGCAATGGGGGGAGGCTTCCCAATGGGAGCAATGCTTGCAAAAGAAGAGGTTGCGGCAAATTTCGTGCGCGGCGACCATGCATCAACCTTTGGCGGCAGTGCTCTTGCGTGTGCAGCAGCTCTTGCAAATATCGAAGTGATCAAGAAAGAAAAGCTTGTGAAACGGTCACAGGATATGGGAAATTATCTTGTTGATAAACTTAAAGGACTTAAGAAGGATTATGTCAAGGATATAAGGGGAAAAGGACTGATGGTTGGCATGGAACTTTCGATAAAATGCGAAGATTTGGTGGCAAAAGCACGCGACAGCGGAGTTCTCCTTAATTGTACATCAGAATCTGTACTTCGTTTTGTTCCGCCACTTACTATCACGGAAAAACAGATCGATACGGTGGTGTCGGTGCTGAATGAGATTTGAAAAACTGGTTCGCCCTTCGGTCAAGGATATAAAAGAGTATGTACCGGGCAAATCCATAGAGGAGATAGCAAACAAATACCGACTCGATCCAGAAAGCATTATCAAACTGGGCTCAAATGAAAACCCGCTTGGTCCATCACCGTTTGCGATTGCAGCTATTAAAGAAAAGGCAGGAAGAGTCCATCTGTATCCACAATCGGATGCGCTTGAATTGAGGAATGCTATCGGCGCTTATACAGGTTATCCTGCCGGCAATATCGTTGTCTCAGGTAACGGCATGGACGGGATATTTGATACGATGATGCGGCTTTTTATGTCGCCTGGCGCCGAATCGATAATACCTATACCCACGTTCTCTTATTACGAGATAGCGACATTGGCTAATGGGGGAAAACCGGTTTTTGTGGAACGAGAAACTGATTTTAATATCGACCAAAAAAAAATTATTGAAAAGGTAAATGAAAACACCCGGATGATTTTTCTTTGCTCTCCGAACAACCCTTCCGGGAATTCCATCTCTGAGAAGGATGCGCGAAATATCCTGGAATCAGTCAATGCTATCGTGTTCATAGATGAAGCATATGTGGAATTCGCAGATACGGGGATTACAAAACTTGTGAAGGAATACGATAATCTCATCGTTGGGCGCACGTTTTCAAAAGCCTTCGGGCTCGCAGGGATGCGCATGGGTTATGCCGTGGTGCCTGAATGGATCGCCAGGGATTATATGAAAGTGATGACGCCGTTCTCAATGGATGTTCTTTCAACCGCAGGAGGCATTGCAGCGCTGAATGATGAGAAATACCTGGATAAAAGTATAAAAATGGTGAAAAACGGGCGCGTGCAGCTTTCAGGCGGACTTGGGAAAATATGTAAAGTATATCCTTCAAATGCAAATTTTATCCTTGTGGATGTCTCTCCCCGAAGCGCAAAACAGATTTGCGAATCATTATTGGAAAAAGGGATAATAGTCCGGGACTGTACTTCCTTCAGGGGAGCAGGCAAGTCGCTGATAAGGATAACCGTGGGAACAAAAGAGCAAAATGAATCGGTCGTTTCTGCTTTTCATGAGCTTTTATGATAATCGCGCTTACAGGCACACCTGGAACAGGAAAAACAACCGTATGTGAAGTCATAAAAGATCACTCCCAATACAAAAAGCAATACAATATCATAGATGTTAATAAAATCGTCCTTGGTGAAAAGCTCTATACCGGGAAAGATGAAGCGCGGGATACCTATGAAGCTGATATGGATAAACTCAAAGAGCGCATTGAATTAGAGATACGCAAAGCTCCCCGGGACATGGATGTCATTCTGGAGGGACACCTTTCACATCTGCTGCCAGTGGATGCTATTATCGTCCTGAGAGCGCATCCTCTGGCTATTCGTAAGAGACTTGGCAAAAGGAAGAATTACTCATTTGAAAAAATCCGGGAAAATGCCAATGCAGAGGCGCTTGATGTAATTCTTGTGGAATCGGTTGAATTGAATAAGAATGTCTTTGAGATAAATACAACTGATAAGAATCTTCTGGCGGTCGTAAAATCTGTTATTTCGATAATCGAAGGCATCAAGCAGGGAAAAATTCCGGAGGAATTTTTCCCGGGGAAGATCGACTGGATAGAAATGGTGGAAATGGATTGAAAATTACCATTTTTCCCAGTGTACAAGCCTGTCCTGAACCATTCTTGGCGGCGCAGACGGCTGCTCACCTGGATACCCCAAAGGTATTATGGCAACTGGTATTATGTTATTAGGAACCCCAAGAAGCTCGCTGACTTTTGCTACATCAAATGCACCCACCCAGCATGTGCCCAGTCCCATTGAATGAGCCGCAAGAAGTATGTTTTCTATACCGGCTGATGCGTCCTGGATCGCATAAAGTTCCCCTCTTGATCTGTATATGCGCGATGACCGCTCAATATTGGCAATTACGACAATAGCAAGAGGCGCCTGCTCAATAAATGACTGCCCCATAGCCGCATTAGCCAATTTTTGCTTTGTTGTCTTATCTGAAATGACGATAAAATCCCGCGCCTGGAGGTTGCCCGCAGATGGCGCCATCCGGGCTGCATCCAGCAATTGTCCAATCAATTCCTTCTCGACTGGCTGGTCTTTAAATTTTCGTATAGACCGCCTTCCTTTGATAGCTTCGATACATTCCATACTTTAAAACCTCAAACTCATGCCAGTTTCATCTGCTGGGACTTTGCCTTTAACCCATCAAGGTCGATCAGGGCATTCAGGACCTCGATCAATACCTTATTTCCACGGATCGAAATATTATTTTGATCACCATGATCCCCGTTCAACTCAAAGGCCGGGTCATCGGCAGGGATCTTTATGCGAGTCACCGCAATCCTATGTTCTTTCAGGCGCGCATCCTTAGATTCCCTGACTGTTTCGGTTTTTCGCGCTTCGATTCCCAATAATTCAAGTTCATATTTGAAACAGGGACGATGAAAAAGTGAAGATAGGATAAAAACGGCGATTTCCAATCTCTCAGTGATGTCAATATCTTTTAGATGTTCTTTCAATATAGTATAAACATCACGTTTCATGCCAGCTTTGAAAGTATATACTTTTGACGGAGGTATGTCGATCTCTTCCATATGTCCCATATCATGTAAAGCGCGAAGATATCCTGTAAGAATTAACCTGTGCTGGTCATATCCGTTCTTTTTCAACTCTCTCGCTATGCTGCTAATTGACATTTGCTTGTTAGCCATTATTTTGGTGAGGATATGATAATATTCAGACATGCGCCTGTAATACTGTGGTAACAAACCGGATAAATGTTTTGGTGCTTATAATTATATGAGCATGTTGTAGCAGAATATATATATGATTAACTCTTCATCTAACTTCCTCTCATGGAGCGATAAATGAAAAAGGAAACGATCATTCCGGAATCAAGAGACCCTGCTTTCAGGGACGCGATTTTAAAAACACCAGTAGGAGAAAAGATCCCTACTTGCATGCAATGCGGGATATGCGCAGGTTCCTGCCCGGTCAGCCATGAAATGGATCATACACCACGGCAGCTTGTACGCATGGTACAGCTTGGCCTTAAAAAGGAAGTGCTATCGAGCAATACAATCTGGATATGTACCACATGTTTCTCATGTTCAGTCCGATGCCCAAGGGGAATTCATCCCACAGAACTTATGGAAACGCTAAAACCCATGGCGATAGCAGAAGGGATCGAGAATAAGGATTCAAAGTTCGATAACGTTTTTTCAGGAGTTGTAAGGAATAACGGCAGGGCTTCGGAATTCCTGCTGATATCGAAATACGGTTTAATGGAGCCGGGAATAATAAAGCAGCTTCCGTTTGGTATTTCCCTTTTCCAGAAAGGAAAACTGCCTCTGTCCACTTATAAAATGGAAGATACTAAAGAATTGGATGCTATTTTTAAGCTTGGCGAAAATTCCGGGGAGAAAAAATGAAATATTCCTATTATCCGGGCTGCGCCCAGCATGGAACAGCCGTTGACTATCGCATTTCAGTAGAAAATGTATTTCGAATGCTTGGGATAGAACTTGAAGAAATAAATAACTGGAACTGCTGCGGGGCTCTCCATGTTCCTGATATGACGGTACGAGTTGCGCTTTCCGCAAGAACACTTGCATCTGCAAAAGGGCTTGATATGGCGACGCCGTGTAATCTTTGTTATTCAAACCTGATGCGTGCGTCCACTGCACTTTCGGATAGCGCCCTTAAAACAAAGGTTAACGAGGCTCTTGTTGAAAAATACGATGGCAACACTAAGCCAAAACATCTTCTTGAAGTTATAGTGAAAGACTTTGGATTGCCAAAACTTGCCGAAAAAGTCAAGAAACCTCTTAAGATCAAAGCTGTACCTTATTACGGCTGCCTGCTCACGAGACCCGAAAACAATTTCGACAGCCCTGAGAACCCAAAATCGCTTGATTCTCTAATTTCTACCCTTGGGGCAGAGCCTGTAAAATATTATTATAAAACCAAATGCTGCGGCGGACCTGCACTCTTAACGAATGAAGACATGGCACTTGGTCTTGCAAAGGATCTCTTTGTCATGGCAAAAGAAACAGGCGCAGATTGCATGGTTGTGACATGCCCGATGTGTCATCTTATGCTTGATGGTAAACAGAAAGCTGTGGAATCAAAGTATAATCTCAAGATCGATATGCCTGTTATTTACTTTACGCAGCTCATGGGACTTGCCATTGGTATTGATCCGAAGGAACTTGGATTTTCAAAACATTTTGTTCCTGTTGATAAATTGATAGCAAAAATAGGAGGTCAATAATGTCAGAAAATGAAATGCCTCCGGCAAATGAACCAGAACCATCCAAAAAAGAATCCTCGCCAAAGCTGGGCGTGTACCTTTGCAAATGCGGCGGCAATATCGGTGATGTGGTTGACCTCCAGGCTGTCGCGGAAAAACTCAAAGAAGACAAAAATGTTACTGTAAATATTCAGGATTACCTGTGCAGCAGCGCAGGCCAGGACAAGATCAAAAACGATATCGAGAAGGGAAAAGTTGACCGTGTCGTTATAGGTTCATGTTCACCAAAGCTGCATCTTGAGACATTCAGGGGCATGGCAAAAAATGCCGGTCTTAATCCAAACCTTCTTGAGATAACGAATATCAGGGAACAGGCAAGCTGGGTTCATGACAAGGAAAGTAAGGAGAACGTGAATGCAAAAGTAAAAGGTTTGATAAAAGGCGCTGTTGCCCGCATGAGTTCGATAGAGCCGCTTACACCGCTTACAAAAATGCTCGTGGACAAGACGCTTGTTATTGGAGGCGGGATCGCCGGAATAACTACAGCGCTTGAACTTGCGGATTCACATGAAGTTATTTTAATCGAGAAAAAGCCCTATATTGGCGGGCACATGATCGGCCTCTCAAAAACTTTCCCCACACTTGACTGCTCACAGTGTATTTTGACTCCAAAGATGGTGGCAGTTCACAATAATCCCAGGATCACCATGCATACACAGACAGAAGTCTTAAATGTAGAGGGGAGCCCCGGTGATTACTCCATTACCCTGAAACACAGTCCACGCTATGTGGATATAGAAAAATGCATAAACTGTGGCGCTTGTGCAAGAAAATGCCCGGCAGGGGCAATATTTCTGCCATTTGCCCAGGCTGTACCGCAGGCTTACATGATCGATATGTCAAAGTGCAAGAACTGCGGCGTCTGCATCAAGGTGTGCCCGCGCGACGCCATCGATCTTGAGGCAAAAGAGAAAACAAGCACAATTCCGGTTGGCGCAGTTGCGATCGCAACAGGATTTGAGCCGATCGATCCCTCGTTCATTGAAGAATATAATTATCCTTCGCCAAACATCCTTACAGCAGTTGAATTTGAGGAGATGCTCTCCGCAAAGAGCAAGACCGGCATGAGGCTTCAGAAAGCCGACGGCACGTTCCCCAACAAGGTCGCCTTCGTTCTTTGCACAGGAAGCAGGGACTTTACAGGAAGAGGAAAGAAACACTGCTCAAAAGTCTGCTGCATCTATTCTCAGAAACAGGCGCAGCTTGTGAAAAAGATGAAGGAGGATGCAGAGGCATGGATATTCTACATCGACATGCGCTCGTCTGGAAGAAGGTTTGAGGAATTCTATCATCACACGCAGGAAAAGGGCGTCAATTACGTGCGGGGAAAAGTTGCAGAAATCATACCCAGATCCGACGGCACTCTTATGGTGCAGTATGAAGATACGAACCTTGGCAGGAAGGGACGCGAGATATTCGATATGGTAGTTCTTTGCCCTGCTCTTATTCCCTCTGCAGGCACAAAGGAGATCGCTGATAAGCTTGGCGTGTCTCTTGGCGATGATGGTTTTATCGAAGAAAAGCATGTCAAGCTCGATCCTGTGAATACGCTGAACCAGTCGGTTTTCGCGGCTGGATGCGTTCTTGGGCCAAAGGATATTCATGATTCAGTTACAGAAGGCATCAGCGCCGCCCATAAGGTTTCGCAATTCCTCGGAAAAGGCGTGATCCTTATCCCGCCCGAGAAGCCACTGATACTGGAATGCAATGGCTGCGGAGATTGCGTGAAAGCCTGTCCGTATAATGCGCTTGCTCTTGAAAATGGAAAAGCGGCACTGTCGCCTCTTGACTGCACGGGCTGCGGGATATGCGTTCCCGCCTGTCCGATCAAGGGCATCGAGATACGAAATTACACGCGCAACCAGCTAAAAGCACAGCTAAAAGGAATTCTGGACGAAGCTCCTGGCGTGGTCGTATTCATAGACCCATATGCTTATGCAGCTGCTGATATTGCAGGCGTTAACCGGAAGCAGTATTCATCGCTTGTCATGTTCGTGAGCGTTCCTTCCATCCATATCCTCGATGCGGATGTCGTGAACGCGGCGTTCGAATACGGCGCAACAGGCGTCATGCTCATCGAAGGGACAACCGATGAAAAACTTACTTCACTCTCGGATGACCTTTACAAGAAGCTCAAGAAAGATACACGCAAACACAAAAAGCCGATCCGTTATTCGCATATTGAGACCGCGCAGTATGATAAATTGACCGACCTTCTGAACGTGTTCGCTTCACAGGCTGGGGCGAAAGCGGAAAAGAGGGGCAGGAAGGAGAAGGTGGAGGGAGAAGAGGAATGAGTTAAAGCGATAACTTCGTTTTTCTTATATCCGATTCCCTCGCGGGCTCCTCCATCTCCTGCGCCTCGCTGTTTGTTTTGTGAAGGATTTCTTTGCAGTGAAATGCTCCGTTGTGCATGATGTGGTAGTCGGCAGGAAATGCAACATAACAATTATAACAGAATAATGGTATAGAATTATAATATCATGGTAAATCTGGCAAAAAAAGAATTAATATTGCGTGAAATGGAACATGTCCCAGAACCACTTTTCAATGAAATACTGGATTTTATCCATTTTCTCAAAACAAAAGCAAGGAAGGAGAAACTGGAAACAGCAATTGCCAGTGAATCTTCCTTGAAAAAAGATTGGCTGAGGGAAGAAGAGGATAAAGCTTGGCAAGATTTATAAAAGGGGATGTAGTTGTTGTTCCTTTTCCATTTTCAGATCTAACACAATCCAAAAGACGCCCAGTGCTGGTCATTGCAGATTTAACAGGAAAAGACGTAATTTTATGTCAAATAACCAGTCAATGGATTAATGATGAATATGCTATCATGATTGATAATAAGGACTTCGATGATGGAAATCTCAATCAAAGAAGCCATATCAGGCCAAACAGGATTTTCACAGCAGACAGCAGTATAATTTTATATTCAGTTGGACACCTTAAAATGAAAAAGATTGATGATGTCTTAGATAAACTCATTGAAATCTTGCGCCATTAGTATTCAACTCATTTCTCAAGCGCGCTTGGTTCATCTCCCCCATGCCAGCTTTTCCTGGGGCGCATTCTCACAACATGGGCAGATTCTGAATTATCATCAACGATAAATGCCACGCCTTTTTCCATTCCCATTTTCTTAAGCGAATCACCGATCCCTTCACGCATGTATGTAGGACGAACTGCCTCAAGCGCGCTGATATCATCCTGTGCCGTAAGGCGGTGGCAGATAATTATGTCGCTCTGGGACATAACATCGGGATGAAGCGCAGCGGGTCTTTGGGTTGCAAAAACAACCGAAAGACCAGGCTGGCGTCCCTGCCTTAGCCATTCATTCACAAGGACTCCTGTGGCAGGAGTTTCCCCGACTGCCGGCAAAAATAAATGTGCCTCATCGATAAACATCCATACCATGGGAATGCCTTGTTCGATTGGGCTTTTTCCCATTTTGCGCTGCTCGTACAAACGTCTTGATTTTATTCTTTCGTCATATATCCTGGAACCCAGGATTTTCACAGCGATCGCTTTGATATTCTGGTTCGCGATCGAGCTCAGGTCAAGGATGACCACTTTGCCTTTTTGGATAATATCGCAGATGTCGATCCCGTTTTCATGAAATATCCCCCATGAAATGGCTGTCCTGAAATAGTTTTTTGCAGCGTTACGCAAAGTTGGATCGACCTGTGCATCACTGTTCATATAATCTATTAAATTCAATAAAGAAAAGGCACAGGCTTTTTCCTTGATCTCTTCAATTGTTTTTAGAAGATAAACCCCTAAAGTGCTGATCGGCGCAAGGTCAAATAAAGAGCACCAGTCATAACCTGAAAGTTCTGCCACCGATATCGAAAATGGCTTTGCTTCAATATGCATTTTTTCATACTGCTTCAAACTTCCCACGGGCACGAACAGTTCCATATCGAAACCCCTCGGTGATAAATCCCATTTTGATAAAATATCTTCTTCTTTAGTATTCGGATGGCGCATAGTCCAGAATATTCCCATCGTATCGATAACAAGAGTGGCAATATTAATATCCGGAGGGAGCAGGGCAAGTTCTTCGATGAGTGTTCCCATTGTATATGATTTTCCGTACCCGCGTTTGCCGCATATGAGAATTGCATGGGGCCTTAACGCATCCATTTGAACGTGTGAACCCATAGATCGGTCAAGTGCAAGGTATCTTCCCACGTTCAACGTTCCTATATCAGTATCCGTATCCCTTCTTCCGATCACATATTGTTTGAGGGTTACTCCTGACTTTGTCAGATCATGTGAGATTTGTTTTTCCTTTAAATTCATCTGTTGCAACCTGAAATAAAAAAGTATATTCTGCGAATAGTATTTAATTTTTATGTTACTATTTTATCAAAAATGCGCATATTTTATTTAAGATACCTATATGTCTTTTTGTGATTTGTTTCAATATAATCCTGATTTGACCTAAAAAAATAATTTAGTAGATAATAAAAATGAGCTTAATAAAAACGGATACGATATCAACAATCAGCGCTACATCAATAGTTGCTACAATTATAGGATTGACTCGGAAAAAGAAACCAGAGGAAAAGTCCTGTTCATATAAGGTTCGAAAATATAAGAATCAACGCATAATAATTCTTGATTGTAAGAATTGCAGGAATGGTTCATCTTCTATAACAGACACTACATGCCGGAAATATATCTTCCAGATCCTGGACACTGAACCAGCGGCAAATCGCCTTGTACTTTCGCATCTTTTTGAACGGGATTATGAAAATGAAAATCTTGATCTTTTATACCTCCTGGCACGGTTCATCAGTAACATAGACATTTATAAAAATTCCCAGATCGGGGACGAGCATGAAAGATCTGCAGCTAAATCGAATGAATGGCTGCTCTCGATCATAAAAGCAAGCAAATCTGATCCGATCAGAGCCTATCAGGATTTAAATGCAAAGATCAAAAGCCTGCTGAAATCCGATGATGAGAAAGATATAAAATACAGAATATGCAAAGCCAGTTTCATCTCAATGCTGGAAAAAATGCACGCCTCTGTACCATTGCTGGCAGACAGGATCAAAGGCGATATGACAAGCCAGGATTATTACCGCAATATAATCAAGTCGCTCGTGAGACCGGGTTTTTCCACATCAAGAATATACATAGCTCCGCCATCGAATACGGAATTCCTTGAAAGATACGAAGTGCAAAGATTGGATGGAAGGGTTATGCCGATAACGCTTTATGGGCTAACGGATCGACCTGAGAGCTTGTACTTCACGATCCCTGCTGAATATAATAATATGCGTCCGATAGAATTAGAGTTAATCGAATCGGTCAGGAAGAAACTGATGAAACATCGACCGAAGGATATCAATTTTGCCGAAACCTCCAATTCCAGGGAATATTTCACACGATTGGGAAAGCAAATGATCTCGCAGGAAAGTAAATCGAAAAACCTGAAACTTACACCCGATGAAATACATGTGTTATCGGACATACTTGCAAAATACACAACTGGCTTTGGGATCCTTGAAGATGTGCTTTCTGATGAGCGCGTCAGCGATGTGTATGTGAATTCCCCGGCTGACATAAACCCGATACACGTCGTTGTGGACGGCGAGGAATGTTCATCCAACATATATTTGTCCCAGGATGATATCGATTCCATGATAACAAGGCTGCGGGCGATAAGCGGAAGACCATTCGGGGAAGCGAATCCTGTCCTTGATATGGACCTGCCGGAGTTCAAGACAAGGGTGTCCGTGATCGGAGACCCGTTATCTTCGGGTGGACTTGCTTACGCCTTTCGAAAACATGCACGAAATCCCTGGACGCTGCCAAAGCTCATAAACACCGGCTCGATAACACCATTGGCGGCAGGCCTGTTGAGTTTCCTGATGGATGGCCAGTCCTCGGTTCTTGTAGCGGGCGGTGTTGGTTCCGGAAAGACATCACTCCTATCAGCCCTGCTTCTTGAAATACCCCAGAAATACAGGATCCTGACCATTGAGGACACTCCTGAGCTTCCCATTGAAAATTTGCAAAGACTTGGCTGCAAGATCCAGGCAATGAACACAAAATCCGCCGTATGTGGAACTAACATTGAGGTAAATCCTGAAACAGCACTTCGCGCAGCGCTTCGAATGGGGAATGCAACACTTGTGCTTGGTGAAGTGCGAGGGCCTGAAGTAAAGGTATTGTACGAAGCAATGCAGGTGGGCGCCTCTGGCAATTCTGTTATCGGAACTATTCATGGCGCATCCACAAGGGCGGTTTATGAACGTATCGTCAACAGCCTCGGAGTGCCAGCTGCGTCTTTCAGGGCCACGGATGCCGTAGTAGTAGCCCAGAACGTGAGAATAAGCGGCACGATGAAAAAGAAAAAGCGAGTTGTAGAGATAGCCGAAGTGACAGGCGGGGAATGGGAAGATCATCCGGATGCGGATGACATTTTTAATGATATCATGGTATTTGATGCCACACAAGATAAGCTTGTAGCTACCGATATTTTGGATCGGGGAGGTTCACAGCTTGTGAGTAAAATTGCCCATAAATGGGGAATGAGCATCGATGAAGCTTCTCTTAACATAAAAATGCGGGCAATGATCAAAGAAACGATGGCCAAAGTTGGCTTGCAGCATCCCAGGTTCCTGGAATCTGACATGGTAGTGAAAGCGAACAATACATTCTGCCTTTATCTTGACAGAAGCCAGGATGAAAAAGGAAAAGTGGATTTCCAGGAGGTCTATGATAGATGGATCGAGTGGTACCGGGATTTCGTGGAAAAAAACAGGTGACCTTGTATGAATAATATAAATAACGATCAAGGTCTCTATTGCTATGCCTGCAAGGCATCAGTGAAGCATTTTAGCTGGCTTGCGGGTAATCTTGATGATTTCAAGAAAAAAAGCGAAAAAACCGTTAGCAAAGAGTTCCTTGATGCAATAAATTTTTCCGGATTTGAGCTTGAGCCATGGGAAACACATATCCTTTCCTATACGAGCGGCTTGTTATTGTTCCTGTTAATGGCAATTCTTGATCTAATTCTCTTTCGTGTTTCCACGTATGAGCGAAATACAATAATTTTTGCAGTGGCATTCACTGCGATCATTCCAGTGGCTGTGATGGTTTACATAAGTGAATATCCAAAGATCCATGCAAAATTCATGATAATACACACGCTTGGCGATATTCCTGAGATACAGAGCTATCTGGTGATGTCAATGAAACTTGTTCCCAATATGGAAAGAGCCCTAATTTTTGCGGCGGAGAATTCCTACAGGCCTCTTGCAAGGGATATAAAAAAACTTATCTGGGACATCCATATTCGCGTATATAGCAACGTCGATGAAGCGCTTATCGAATTTGCCAGCCAGTGGGGAAAAAACAGCGAATATTTCAAACGCTCACTCCATCTAGTGAAAAGCTCTACGAGTGAACCAGATGAAGCTCAAAGGATCATGACCCTGAATAAATCACTCGATATCGTTCTTGAAGGTACAAAAACCATGATGGATGCGTTTGCAGCTAAACTCAAGACACCCACATATGTTCTTTACTCTATTTTCATTTTGATCCCTCTTGCTCTTGTGGCATTGATACCAGCCGTTAGCATTGTTGGCGTGAGAATTGATGCGTTGACCCTGATATTGATTTATAACATCGGTCTTCCTCTTTTCACCTTTTTCTACTCTGAATATATTTTACTTTCGCGGCCAGCTACTTTTTCACCACCAAACATATCCGACAAACATCCACAATTATCAAACATCAGAACAATTAGAAAAAATGTAATTATTATCGCAGCCATAGCCGGCCTAATTATCGGTTTTTCAGGATACATCCTCCTTTATTTTGGTAATCCGTTCAATATCATCTCAATAGAAGCCATGGCAGGGTTGGTTTTACCCACATTCCCCATCGTGTGGGCAATTACCGCAATGATCACGATTTACTCCCTTGGAGTATATACGCCATACAAAAAAATTCGCGATGGGATAAAACAGGTGGAGAATGAGTTCGCAGACTCCATGTTCATCCTTGGAAGAAGGATATCTGAAGGAAGGTCTGCCGAAGAAGCATTTTCACATACATCACAGACCATGAAAGGATCAAAGATTGGGGAAGCGTTCGCAGATATCGCAAAAAACCTCTCGTGCATGCGAACCACATTGCATGGAGCTATTTTTCATGAGGAGTACGGGGCATTCAAGGATATCTACTCCGAAAGGGTACACACGATGATGAAGCTGCTAACAGAAAGCGTCCATAAAAGCCATGAGGCTGCGGGCATGGCGATCATAAAGCTTGCCGATCACCTGAAGGAATTACAGGATGTTGAGACTAATATCAAAAGATCGCTGTATGATGTAACTTCGACGATGAGGTCAACTGCCATTATTTTTGCCCCGCTTATCGCAGGCGTGACACTGGCACTCTCCGAAGTTATCCAGAAGATATTGCTTAATATGTCAAGAGATTCTGGCTATATGCCAGACGATTATGATCTGGAGGGTTTAATGAGCCAGGCGGGTACAGGAATGACCCAGAACGTCCCTCCTGACATTTTCCTGCTTGTTGTTGGAATATACATGGTTCTCCTTGTTATCATCCTGACAAGGTTCGCAGGGGGGATAGAGTACGGAGATGACAGGCCGCAGTTCATGTACGACCTGGGGCAGACTTTGCCGGTGTCGATAATGGTTTTCACAGTTACGACCGTTGTTTCAAGAATTATATTCAGTTCAATGGTGTAAAAAAGAGGATTTTATGAAAATAAAAACAATAAATGAAAAAAAACATTTTGCAGGTACAGGAAAAATGAATAGCTCCATGAAAAAATTCAAGGATGATGAAAAGGCAATTGAGCTTCCAATAAATATTGTAGTTATGCTCGTTGTTGGCATGGTCGCACTGGCGGCGCTGCTGTCCATCATACCAAAATCCAAGGAGAATTTGAGTGTGGACATAATATCTATTAGAATAGACAATGGATCAACGCAGGAAGGAAGCGTTGAAACCGTGACCGGAGCAGGAGAATATCAAGTCAGGGTAATAGCCAAAGTATATGATAAGAACAATAATCCTGTCAATAAAGCAAGCGTCACCATTACTGGTGGGGGCGGATTCGGGGTAGACCAGACAAACACTGATGGTGACGCCTTAGTAGATCTTGGAGAAACAGATAACTCAAAGGTTAACCTGAGATCGAACCAGAAGAGTGTGGCATTAAAACTTGTTGCTAAAGCCAATGGCTTCTATGACTATGAAGATGAAAATGCGGTGACATTGTATCAAAAATAGGATCATTGGTCTAAAATGGCGATCGGACTTCCAATAAAAATGGTAGTTCTCACGATAGTGGGAATGGCAGGGCTGGCTGCAATGCTTGCAATAATTGATAATGGTCAAAGCGCTATCCCTGGATCGATGCATGCGGATGTTAAGAGCGGAAATATAATCATATTATCCGCTCTTAATGATACTGACAATATCGACGTGATGGTCGAGGTAATTAATTCAATAGACGGCACACCTGTAAGAAAAGCAAGCTCGGTTCTAACAGGCGAGGGGACTTCGGCCGTTAATATTACGGATGAAAATGGTGTCGCGATATTGAGATTCAAAAAGACCGATTTCGATATGGAGTCAGGAGAAGGTTATCTGGATATTGAAGTTAGAGCGAATGGTTTCCAGGATTATAGCAATGAGTATGCTGTCAAGTTGGTCAGATGAACCGGACCTATTTCCTGTTAGTCATTATGAACTTCACCAGGACGACCGCACAAAATAATAAGCCAATGGCTATCGGATAATAAGATGATCGTATGATATTCCAGTGATCGCTGTATATAAGAAGCCCGGTCACGAACATCACGATTGCAGCCGCCAGGCCTGAGAATTCGATCGGGACTTTTATTTTACCGATGGTGATCTTATTTACATCCTCAGTTTTCAATATCCTGTTCTCTATAGACGATAACTGTGATTTTAGGAAACCAAAATCATTCAAATGAGTTTCCTGTGTTGCTTTTTCAAGAATTGTCAATTTACTGTTAATCTCTTTCAGCTTATCCTTTATTTCATTTAGCTGTGCATCATCAACACTTCTATGGATTTCCTGGCCGGGCATGGAATCGTCATGGAGAGGTGCGAATGTCTTGATGGACAGGCGCTTTTCAACAGCCTGGAGACGCTTATCCACGCTTCTTAAACCCTGGTCAATGTATTCTATCCTGCCATTAATGTCCTGATTCGTCTCGCTGCTATTTATTTCCTGGCTGATTTTTTTCACTGTTGATGCCACCATGGAGTCCACGAAACAACACAAGATATTTAAACTTTTCTTGCAGGCAACATCACTATCATGAGAACAGCAGACGCAAGCGCCGCAAGGCTTCCGAACAGGAATGGGGCGCTTGGACCGACTTTATCCCAAAGAAGCCCGGCGATCACACTTGAAGCCATAGCAAGAAGCCCTGTTGCAGTATAATACAGACCAATGGCGGCCCCTCGTTTATCCTGGGGCACCATATCAACAACATACGCTTTGCTTACACCTTCAGTCATCGCCATGTAAAAACCATAGATCGCAAACAGTATCCAGACAAGATATCCTTCATTTGCCAGGGCAAAACCAAGATAAACAAAAGAGAATATCAGGAATCCTCCCACCATTACGTTCCTTCTTCCAATTTTATCCGAAAGGATCCCAGCGGGCATGGACGCAAAGGAATAGGTGACAAAGTAAAGAACGTATGTTAAAATAACAATAGCTGTAACAGCCATTGCACCAAACACTGAAGTGATAATTGAGGGGATGCCACCCGATATTTCAAAGATATCCCTGGCACGTAGTATCAGGAAGGCATTGCTCGAATTCCCTATTGCGAAAAGAATTGTAATTAAAAGAAAAATCTTAAAATCCTTGCTAAAGTCCGATAATTTAAACTGCAGAGTATCCTTTTTTTCAGCTTTCTTCTCTGACACGAACAGGTAGAGAAGTATGACACTGATGAGTGCGGGAATAAAAGCGATAATGAACAAAGGGGTGTAGTCCCCATTAAGAAAATATAAGGCCAGCAGTGCAATAAGTGGTCCTATGATAGCGCCCATAGCATCCATCCCCTTGTGGAAGCCAAAAGCTCTTCCGCGATATTTCTCTTCAGTTGAATCTGCGATCAGGGCATCCCGTGCAGATGATCTAAGACCTTTACCGAACCTGTCGAGGAATCTTGCCACGAGAACGAAATGCCATGTAGTTGCCAATGCCAGCAAGGGCTTTGAAATCGTTGATAAACTGTAGCCGTATATCACATAAGGTTTTCTTTTCCCCGATCTATCCGACAACCAGCCGGATACGACTTTCAATATACTTGCCGTGCTTTCCGCTATCCCCTCTATTATTCCCACGATGGTCATTGGTGCGCCAAGGACTGTTGTGAGAAATATTGGAATTATAGGATAGAGCATTTCGCTGCTGATATCAGTGAAAAAACTGACAAGGCTCAGGACGAATACGTTTTTCTTTATGCCTTTGATGATGTCTTTTTCCATTTAACCTCCCGTTAAACTGATATGGTCTGGACTATTCCATCAAAATGAGAATCAAACCCAAAATATTTCTCTATGTTGAGCTCTTTTATTATTTCAATAGATACTGCATCTGTAAAGCTCAAGTTTCTGTCTGAATACTGTTTGAATGTTTTCGTGGATTTTTCTAAAAGCTCTGTATCAACAAAAACCATCCTGATCCTGGGAGAACGGATCACTTGCGCAATATCCATAGCTACAGCTAGATTATTTGTTCTGGTAAGCGCAAGAGTCAGAGCTTCATCATAAATATAATCTGATGTATAAATCTTCCCATATTTTCCGGTCAGAGCATCCTGGAATAGTTTGAAAGCAGTTTCATGATATTTGTCTTTCTTATTTCTGTATGCTAAAAATGCTCCAGTGTCAGCGAATATGGACATTTTCAGGGCTCTGTGTAGAGATATTCATCCACTTTACTGGCATCTGTGCTGACTCCCCAATTAATGGGCGGTTTCATCGCTGGGTTTTTGTCAAGGGGTGGTAATTTCCCAGATTCCATGAGTTCATTTTCATGCTTCAGGGCAATCCGTGTTATTGCATCAACAAGCTCAGTGAGGGTCTTTTTCTTTTGAAATTTAAGGGTCATTCTTGCCTGGAGCATATCAAGAATCTGTTTTGTCTCATCTGTTACTTTGATCGTGGTTGTCATATACCAAAAATATTCTTTTTATATACAATATACTTTTCTACTTGTATTCTACAGTTACATTGATTTTGAAGTTTTCAAAATCGTAACATTCATGGACATATAAAGCATACAGGCAAGCATGATAGAGACGAAGGAAATAATTGAAGTAGTATCCAAATATGATCTCAAAGAAGCTACAATAGGCGTTCTTGCATCTCATTCAGCGCTTGATGTATGCGACGGGGCAGCAGAAGAAGGGTTCAGGACTTATGCAGTATGCGAGAAAGGACGCGAAAAGACATACACCCAATACTTTAAGGCGCAAAGAGAAAATGGTTCACTCGTCCGGGGAATAGTTGATGGCGCTGATGTCTATTCAAAATTCAATGAAATAATGAAAAACGAGAACCAGGAAAAGATGAGGAAAAAGAATACGATCTTCATACCTAACCGCTCTTTCACATCATATTGCGGTATTGATGAAATAGAAGATAATTTCAGGGTTCCTATGTTCGGAAGCCGAAATCTTCTGCGCAGCGAAGAACGCGGCGGGGAGCGAGATTATTACTGGCTCCTTGAGAAAGCAGGATTGCCTTTCCCTGAAAGGATTGCAAAACCCGAAGACATAGACAGCCTAGTAATGGTGAAATTGCCTCATGCAGTAAAGAAACTTGAACGAGGCTTCTTCACTGCAGCGTCTTTTGAAGAATTTAAAAAGAAATCCGAAGCTTTCCTGAAACAGGGAGTGATCACAAAAGTTGCGCTGGCTGAAGCAAGAATTGAAAGATACATAATAGGGCCGGTTTTTAACCTTGATATGTTCTATTCACCCCTGGAAGATGAGATGAGCAAAATAGAACTCCTTGGCATCGACTGGCGCTTTGAAACAAGCCTGGATGGACACGTAAGATTGCCCGCCCCGCAGCAAATATCGTTAAACGAACGGCAGATCACACCCGAATACACTGTTTGTGGCCACAATTCAGCGACCCTTCGCGAATCATTGCTGGAGGACGCTTTTGAACTCGCCGAAAAATATGTCAAAGCAACACAGAAATATTACAAACCCGGCATTATCGGACCTTTCTGCCTCCAGACCTGCGTTGACAAGGATCTTAATTTCTATGTTTACGATGTTGCGCCGCGCGTTGGTGGCGGAACAAATGTCCATGTATCTGTCGGGCATCCTTACGGCAACACCTTATGGCGCAAACCCATGAGTACGGGGAGGAGGATGGCGATGGAAATAAGAAGGGCGATCGACCAGGAAAGAGTGGAAGAGATCGTGACGTGAGATTTTAAATATTTGCATTTAGATTTCTGACGCGTAATATCTATTAAAATGGTCATTAGGGTAATGTTTGGGAAAAACCATTTATAATATGAATTTATTCAACGGCGGTATAATAGTTGAGTGTTTAGATAAAATAATTTCTAAAAAAAGGGATTCAGTTGAAAATATAAATAAAGAGATAAAGCCACATGATAGTCTATTCCAAAATATCAGTTACATTGTTGTTGATATTTGCAATAATTGCAACCTATCTTTCTGTAAAGAACTTATTACACTGGAAGAAGATTGAGATAGATACAGCCAAAGCAAGAGTATTCCTGGACAAATCATTTTTACATACAAATTTTAAATTTAACATTGCAGTTGTAGGATTGGTATTTATCCATTTTACATTAATAGAATATGTTCATCTCACTGGAGTTCCACTACAGGGGCTTTTTAATGTTATTTACTTCAGTTCCTTTATTGCCTCTATGTTAGCTCTTGTATTGTTGTCATATATATGGTATAAACTTCTTAATACGAAATAACAATTCATAAAAACAGAACTATAATTCATGCCCCCCCAAACCCGAACTTCCCCACGATATGACCTGCTATTCGGTGAAGGAACATTTAACGGGACACTGCTTATCGGACCTGACCCACTTGGCAAAACCTTTGATTATGAGGTATTTATGGGAGCCAGGCGAAAGTTGAGACTTACCGGCATGCAGATGATTAATAGCAAACGCGGGATCGAGGAATATGCAAGAGATTTTAATTTCCAGGGTGCAAAGATAAAAGCGCGTCTTCGTCTTGTGCATGGTCGAAATTATGGGAATGACCTGCAGGAACTCTGGCGCGATACTCTTGCGCATGAGGATTTCATATATCTGAAAACACATGCTGGATATGGAAAGCACCTGAGTTTAAGCGATGATGTGAGTTACTTTACAGATGCTTTAAAGGAAAGTTTTGATCATCCCGATCGTAAACCATACCAGTTATTCTATCTTGATTGCTGCAAAAGCGAGATGTATTACAGGGATATTTTTCGAGAGTATGTCGGCGGGGGCGTGGATTTGATCCTTCATAAATGGTTCTGTGATTACAGGAAGATCGCACCGGTGATAGCGCTGATTTGCGAACTGATGGCCGGTTCGGATGTTGAGGAGATCATTTCAAGAATGAATGAAGAATACGGGATTGTGCACTTTGACGAGGAAGATGCGCCTGAGGATAAGAGGCTTGATCGGAAAATGATGAGTTATTCCTTTAGCCAGATATGACCGTTTTGACAGGATAAATTGTATTAGCGGATTATATCCATTTTTTCTTCCTGAAATAATTCAGCATATAAAGACCTATGAATATCATAATAGTCCAGATAACAGGATAACCCCAGCGCCATTTAAGTTCAGGCATATTTTCAAAATTCATTCCATAAACACCCGCAATAAAAGTCAAGGGAATAAATATCGTTGCAATAATTGTTAATATCTTCATGATCTCATTCAATTTATTGCTGATACTTGAAAGATACATATCAAACATTCTTGAAACCATATCCCTTAACCCTTCGATCATTTCAATGATCTCGATCGTGTGATCATAGACATCCCTAAAATAAATAAGCGTGGATTCATGGATAAGAGTTGAATCTCCCCGAAGCATGTTGTTCACTACTTCCCTTAAAGGCCAGACTGACTTTCGCAATATCATCAATTTCCTCTGGGTATCATGAAGTGACATTAAAGTTCCTGGTGTTGGATTTTTCACAAGCTCTTCTTCCATAACTTCGATTTTATCCCCAAATTTTTCCATTATTATGAAATAATTGTCCACGATCGCATCTATTAAACTGTAAGCAAGGAAATCAGACCCCATTTTCCTGATATGACCTTTTCCACTTCTGATTCTCTCTTTGATGAGATCAAAAATATCATCTTTATTCTCCATGAACGAAATAACAAAATTTTTACCTACGATCAAACTGACCTGTTCAGACAATATTTTATCATTATTGTCTATTTGTTTAAGTATTTTTAATGTTACATATATATAAGTTTCAAAATCTTCCATTTTTGGACGCTTTTCAGTATTTAAAATATCTTCAAGGATAAGAGGATGCACACCAAAATATTGGCCTATCTTTTCAATTATTTCTATTTCATGGATACCTTCAATATTTATCCATGTGACCGTTGGTTTGTCCTTGAATGGAAACGCTTCTTCGACCTGTTTTACTTCTTTTTCAAGAAAATGTGACTCATCATAGTCCATTAATGTTATCCTTGGCTTCTCCATTTTCTTATCGCCTATATGGAGAAGAGTTCCAGGAGGAAGACCGGACTTTCCGGATCTTTTTGTAATTGTTACATCCTTATTGTGCATGTGTCCTTCCTTATATCTAATAATTTTAGTACACGAATACTTTATCTTCAATATATTAATATCATTACATAAATAGGTCTGCTATCGGCCATCTCTGGTAATTAGGCCATCATGAACCGCTTCCCTGATAATATATCCTGCCTTATGAAGTATGGTATCTTTGAATTCGGTATCCCGATCCATACTCGCGGTGCAGGGATATGCATGATGTGCGCTTGATATAACCTCATCCAGTTTGCTATCAAGAGGAACATTCTTAAGTTTTTGTGCCACATAATAAGCACATCCGCAAGGCTGGCTCGTGAATATTTGTACTGTTACGATATTGTTTTGATGGACGCCGATCTTGAATTTGGGGGTGCCGATCTTAAATGTGTCAATAAATTGGTCTATTAATGGATCTTGGCCTTTTTTAAGAGAACAGAATGGTTTTGGGGCAGCAAATACAATGCCAGCTTTTTCACATTTCTCTTTGATCTGGTTCCTTAATCCCATAGACAGCCAATTCGGTTCTTCAATGGGAGCTATGATCAAACGCGTACCAGCTTTTTTTGCAATAGCCGGGAATTCGACAATAATATCAGGATGAAGATTTATGGCTAACAAAACATCGTTTTCCGGCAGGCGGGAGGGCAGGTATTTCTCCGGGTCTTCAATATACACTGGCAGATCCGATGGCTGTGTATATATGCCAGTAATATTTTCTGCAAAATTAAGCGTTTTATCGTCACGGCAAAAAATGCATAATTTATCACAGGAAATACAGAAATTCCTGTAATTTAACAGATTCCCTATGACGCGTTCTCCGAATTTGCCGTTATAGGCGATGTATATTCTCATTCCGATATCCCATTAATTTCATACCGCAGCCTGTTGATATAATTATTGAGGCTTTCAATGTCTTTTATGCTTTTTTTCGAAAGCGACCTGAGCTTTGATCTGATAGCGGTATTTGGTAAAATACCATAATTTGAAAGATGCTGCATAATTTTTCGAGCAATTAAACCCCCTTTATTATCCCAATCTGTAAGCAGGATGATCTCTTTTTTGGTTGTCGATAGCTGATCCGTGAATTCAAGCAATGGCTGTTGTGAAGCTAATCTTATTTCTCCTTTTATTCCAAGATGCCGCAGGGATACCATATCTTTTCGTCCTTCTACGACGATAATTGCCCCGCTGTCAGAAAGCTCCTGGAGTTCCATGATCAGCTCTTCAAGTTTCAAAAGTCGTTCCCTATCTTCGATATCACTTGTTTTCATTGTTGGGTGAGTATTTTTAAAATATCTTCAGCCTGTGCCCGGATGATCTTCACTGATTTTTTGCTATTCGTGGAACCTGAAATTAACTCTACGTCCCTGGAATGGACTTTGAAAAGGTTTGATAGGAAAGACAAAAGTTGCGCATTGGCTTTTCCTTTTTGCGCTCTTTCGCAAAGTCGTATTTCGATGCGCTTTCGCCAGGGATTGTATCCCTTGATCGCGGTTTCTTTTGATCCTGCTGAAATATCAAGTTCAAGGATGACCCCATCTTCGACCTGCCTGATTGCATCTTTCATTTTAGACCGCTCCCATAGAGCAGGATGTGATTTTCAACAACCCTTTTATAAAAAGCATCACCCTTTTTTGCCATAGTCCTCCATTCTGATAATTTAAAAACCGATAAACTTACCTCTTTTTCCAGTTCTTCCTCCAGTCGTTTTGCTGCTTTTATGAAAATTTCTTTCCTGGCGCTTGTCACTAACAGAAAATCGATGTCACTTTTTTCGTCAAAACTGCCTTCTGCAAAGCTTCCAAAAAGGGCAAGGGAAATAATATTTGAGTCAATTTCAAGGAATTTCTCTTTTGGTTTTGATGACAGCACAAAAGTGATCCCATATGCCTTTTTCAGCGGCTCGACCATGCTATTATCGGGATCCAGCCTGTAAATATGCGCCAGCCCTTTTTCTTCCTTAGAAAGCAGCCCATCTTCCCCGAAGGACTTTACAGCGCCGCTTACGCTTGCAGGGCTGACATCAAGTATCCTTGCAAGCTGTTTTATGTGGAAAGAGGTATTTGGATTTGCAAGGAAATGAGCCAGGATTTTCCATTTTACATATGTTCTGAATAGTTCAATCAATTGAACCACCGTTCATTGTATTAAACGCAAGTTCAGTATAAAAAACTATCTATGCACCACATATTGCAAAGCTCAAGATTCCCCTTGATGTCTGCGAATTCCGTTAAGTTTTTCTTCCAGTAAAAACTATCTATAATTGTATAGTTTTTCAAGATAATTCATGAAATGAATCTTGTAATAACAGGGGCAACATGGAAAAATCAATCCGTTTAAAAGTAGCTGAAGCAGACCAGCGGGATGTAGGAAAGGGCATTGTCAGGATAGATGAGAAATTCCGAAACGACATAGGGCTCAATATATTTGATGTTGTTGAATTAAAAAGTGAAGAGCGCTCAACATCTGCGATCGTGGGAAGGGCATATCCGCAGGATGAAGGGCTTGATGTCATAAGAATGGACGGGCTGATCCGCACAAATGCCAAGACAAGCCTGGGGGAATATGTAGAAGTGACGAAGGCGAATTGGAAAGAAGCAAAAAAGGTCACGCTTGCCCCTGTTACGCAAAATATCCATATTTACGCGCCCAGTGAAAGCCTTCGGGCTATCTTCCATAACAGGACAGTCTCAAAGGGAGATATCATTTCAACCACAAGCGTGCGCCGGCCAAGAGAATCTTTTGGCAATGATGTAATGTTTGAGCAGGTATTCCCGGAATTCTTTGGCAGTTCATTTGGTCTTGGGGAGATCAAACTACATGTTGTTGCCACCTCGCCTTCGGGAATCGTCAAGATCACCGATGTTACAGAAGTGGAACTTTTGCCTGAAGCAGTAGCGCTTCCCCAGGAAATACCTGAAGTAATGTATGAAGACCTGGGAGGCATAAAACCCGCGCTCAGTAAGATCAGGGAAATAATAGAGCTGCCCCTTAAGCATCCGGAACTTTTTAGCCGGCTTGGGATCGATGCGCCAAAAGGAGTGCTTTTGCATGGTCCGCCCGGAACAGGAAAAACCATGCTGGCAAAAGCTGTTGCCAATGAAAGCGAGGCTTATTTTATCACAATAAACGGTCCTGAGATAATGTCTAAATATTACGGAGAAAGCGAGCACAAACTTCGTGAGGCTTTTGACGTGGCAGAGAAAAATGCCCCTGCTATAATATTTATCGATGAAATAGACAGCATTGCCCCGAAGCGCGCCGAAGTGACTGGAGAAGTTGAAAGGCGCGTGGTGGCGCAGCTTCTTTCTCTTATGGATGGCCTGAAATCCAGGAAGAATGTGATAGTGATCGGCGCGACCAACCGGCCCGAAGCCCTTGATATGGCGCTTCGCAGGCCAGGTCGATTTGACCGCGAGATAGAACTGCGTGCTCCCGATCGTGAAGGGAGGTATGAGATATTCCAGATACATACGCGGGGGATGCCACTTACGGAGGATGTAAAACTTGATGACCTTGCCGATCGGACATATGGATTTGTGGGTGCTGATATCGCAGCTTTATGCCGCGAAGCGGCAATGACTTCACTTCGCCGGATTCTTCCTGAAATAGACCTTGAGCTGAAAGTAATTCCTAAAGAGACGCTTGATAAACTCCTTATCAAAGGTTCAGATTTTGAAGATGTCATGAAAGAAGTCCAGCCCTCCGCACTTCGTGAGATATTGTTTGAAGTGCCAAATGTTTCATGGAACGACATCGGCGGGCTTACGAATGTGAAAGCGCTACTTTGCGAGGCTGTAGAATGGCCTCTGCGGTACAGTGACTCATTCAAACGGATAGGTGTTGAGGCCCCTAAAGGAGTTCTTCTATACGGGCCGCCAGGCACTGGGAAGACACTTCTAGCAAAAGCCATAGCCAATGAAAGCGAAGCAAATTTCATAACCGTGAAGGGAAGCGATATATTATCAAAATGGTATGGCGAATCAGAAAAGCATATAGCAGAGATCTTCAAGAAGGCGCGGCAGGTTGCGCCTGTTATTATATTCCTTGATGAGCTTGATGCTCTTGCTCCGGTGAGAGGTTCGGCGCAGGGTGAGCCACATGCCACAGAGAGAATCGTCAATCAATTACTATCAGAACTTGATGGCTTAGAGGAACTCAGGGGTGTTGTTGTGATAGGCGCCACGAACAGGCCTGACATAATCGATCCTGCTCTTCTTCGACCCGGAAGGTTCGATGAAATGATCCTCGTGCCTGTTCCTGATCCTAAGACAAGGTCTGAGATATTTAAAGTCCATACGAAGAAGATGGCGCTTGCCGGTGACGTAAATACAGGAGAGCTTGTAAGGATAACTGAAAATTTCACGGGCGCGGATATTGCAGCAATTTGCAAGAAGGCGGGACGCTTTGCTATGCGTGAGAACATCAACGCCGAAAAAGTGAAGCAGAAGCATTTCCTTGCTGCTGTTGAAGATACTGGCCCTTCAGTCACGCCAGATATTATGAGCTATTATGAAAAATTAAAGGATGAATTGCGAAAGAAGCGATCAAAGCAGATCGAGTCAAGTCCGGGGATATATGTATAGTAGGTGAATAGAATAACCAAACTATTCAAACTATCTTTGCGTTCTTGTATGAATAAAATAGCAAAGAACGCAAAGTGTTCGAACTATAAGTAAAATAAATTTTGTTATTGACTATATAAGTATAATATGTAATAAAATTGGGGGTTTATGATAAAAGAAGGGGTTTTATTCGAGAAGTTGCCTGAAAATAAAGTAAAATGCCAGATTTGTTCTCACCGATGCACTATTTCAGAGGGCAAACTTGGAATTTGCAGGACAAGGCAGAATAAGAACGGAAAGCTTTACACGCTGATATATAATACAGTTTCAAGTGAAGCTGTTGACCCGATCGAAAAAAAGCCCCTGTATCATTTCATGCCCGGAACGCTTTCGTATTCTCTTGGCACGATAGGGTGTAATTTCAGGTGTCAGCACTGCCAGAACTGGAACATATCGCAGGTGACACTTGATGAGTCAAATTTTGAAACTCCAATTATCTCAAAATATTTGAACGGAGTTTCAAATACAACGGAAATAACCCCGGAGGCTGCTATCAAACGGGCGCTGGCATCAGGTTCAAAATCAATTTCCTGGACATACAACGAACCCGCTATATGGCACGAATACACGTATGACAGCGCCGTACTTGCAAAAAAGGCGGGGTTAAAAACGATATATGTGACCAACGGCTTCATCACTCCAGAAGCGCTAAGGCGCATTGCCCCTTATCTTGATGCATATCGTGTTGATATCAAATCCTTCTCAAATGATTTCTACAGGAAAATATGCGGTGCAAGACTTGCGCCTGTTCTTGATTCCACAAAGCTTGCAAAAGAGCTGGGGATGCATATTGAAACTATAACGCTTGTCATTCCCACGAAAAACGATTCACCTGAAGAGATCACACAGATCGTGCGCTGGGTACATGATAATCTGGGCACTGACACGCCAATGCATTTTACGAGGTTCCATCCAATGTATAAGATGGATGACCTTGAGCCAACGCCAGTGAGCACTCTTGAGATGGCTTATGATATTGCAAAAAAAGCCGGTATGAGGTTCGTATATCTGGGAAATGTGGCTGGGCATAGATATGAGAACACTTATTGTCCGAAGTGCAATGCTTTGCTTATTGACCGAATGGGATTCAGGGTGAGCGAGGTTAAGATAAAGGATGGGAAATGCCATGAATGTGGTGAGAGCATAGCGATCATGGAATCCTGAGATAGTTTCACAGTGCTTTTCTAATTTTTAAGACACAAACTTATTGTCATTATGGATTGAAAAATCAGAAAAGATAATATCGGAAAAACAGGACAAGATTTAAATAGAATTAGTGATACTAATTATTATCATGATAAGACCCAGGCCCTAATAAATGCCCCGGTTTCTTATGGTTAGGATAAAAAAGGTGGAAAAATGTTAAGAAAAAATGTATCTATAAGCGACACGCACTTAAAAATGCTCGATCCATTATTAAAAAAACATCAGGGAAATCTCTCCGCAGCAATGCGGGATATTATTGATTTTACTGGTTTTGTTACAGAAAATATGGGAAGCCTTGAAACCGCTAAAGACCTTTTCAGGGAAAAAAACCATGCAATGGAAGAAACAAGGAACCGCATATACGGAGTAACCATACCTTTGACGATGTTTCGGTGGTTATTAGTTGATAGGAAAGGAAATCTTCCTCCAATAAATGAAGCAATACAGCTTTTTTCAAATAAAAATATAAATAGTTACGATATAAACGCTTTGAATAAAGTAATAAATGAAGAAATATCATTCCTGAACTGGCCCATAAACGTAAATCTAGGCACTGAAAACGGGAAAATATCCATTCAAATAACAGGCATGGATCCTGAGATCAATATTTTCTATGCTAAATTGATATCAATGTTTTTATCAAGCAATAAAAACCCTCAAAAAATAAGCAAACTAATGAAATACCCGGCATCTGTTTTCATGTTATTTTCAAGTGCTTCCACACCTGAAGACGCTTTATTGTCGATCCAGGAAACCTTCGGCGCTACAAAGATGGATGAAATATCCTTTAAAAGTGAGATGATGATGGCAATGGCATAAAATATTCGATAATTTATAGAGAGTAAAGAAGGAGGTCAGAGTATATTAAATTCAATTTGATTTCCAATCAATATATCTCCTTCATTTACTGTTATCGTTTTATTCATATCCCCAATTGATATCCTATATTCACCTGCATTGGTTTGATATGGGGAATCAATCGAATAAGGCACCGTAAAAGAATAATTTCCATTTGAATCAGAAGTTTGAATGTATTCAAAATTTCGTCCCTGATTTGTTCTGATAGCCGTTGAAATCACAATCTGTCCTTCTGGCGCTCTTCCATGAATAGTTGTTCCATGTACGTATTCATATATTTTCGTACCTTTAATATCATTTCCAGAGAATTTTCCCTGGGAGTCATAAGACTCATAGATTAACCTGAAATGCGAAAGTGCCGGAATCGTCTCGCCTGGAAGTTCTATTTCGTTTCCATCAGCATAATAAAGCCGGGCTAAAGTAGAATTAAAATAATTGATCGTGGGTTCGATAGTTTTATCCTTAATTATGAAAAAATCAGATAATTTTTTCCCTGACAATAGTATCATGTTTTTATACTGCCCTTCATAATCTCTCATAGGTGTGAATATGATTACATACTTAGCTGCGTTGCTTTCCATGATCTTGGAAGCAATTGTTTCATCATTTTCAGTGAAAAATTTTGCAGTTGTATCATTGGGATATGCATATGAAACAGATTGCCTCTTGGCGTAATAGTTTATCCAGTATCCATAACTCCACCAATTCATGACTGTGCCTTCACCTTTTACGTTGTTTTTCATCCACACTATTGAATCCATCCACTCGGGTGAGAAATAAGGATTTGTACTTTTTTTTTCAAGGACAACTATGTTTGGACTCAATAGAAGTATTGTTAAAATTATTAATATCGAAATATTTATATTTCTATTTTTAGTCACATATCTATTTTTAATTTCATTTTTAATTTTACTTTTAAGTTTAAATATATTTGCATAATAAATTTCTGAAAATATAAATCCGGAAAATAGAGCCATCATTGGTACAAAATCAATGGCAAACCTTACCATGTAAGAAACAAGAATAAAAAGCTCTACAAAATATAATGTCACAAACAGTTCCAACCCAAAATCCTTTTTCTGTAGTATTTTGATAAGTAAAAATCCTAGACCGATCAAAGACAGGAAAAATGGAACCAGAAAATCCTGCCAGGCGAGTTGAATGGTAAAAAAGCCAGATGGGAAAAAAAGTGGTTTTAATTCGTATATGTAAAGGTTTTCACTTACCTGCAGATAATTGGAAAATTTTCGGAAAAGGCCAATCCATTGCCCCAAAAGTTTTATTGATACGAGCAAACTGAAAAGAATAAAGCATACTATGATCCCAATCCTGATATGGCGGTTTTTGAACTTTGATAGCATTAATATTCCTAGAAAAATAAGAAATAAGGCTAGCCCCAAAGACAATGGAATATTTATTTCCCAACCATTAATTAGATAAAAAGGCAGAACTATGGTTAATGAAGAAAAAGCGAATATTGATCCCACTATACCTGTGTATTCAATGGACTTTTTATTGTAAATATCCATGAATAACTGAAAAGCAATGTATAAAAAAATTGGCAGGAAATAGATATATGAGCTGTGCCATGTCAGCATCTCCATACCTAGAAATACGCCTCCCAATGAAGCGCAAATAAATATTGGTTTAGAAAAAAAGTTTCCCGATTCCCTGGCTTTCTTAAGTGCCAGAAGCAGAAATAAGAATGAAAGAAGAGACAGAAGGACGTTTGTTCCATGATAGTCGCTATAACCCAGGGAAGTCAAACTTATATGCAGCGGTGTTATTGCCAGAATAAGAGCTGCCCAAAATCCTGCTATATCATTGAATAATGTCCTGCCAATGAAGAATAAAGGAATGATGGTCAAAGCACCAATGACAGCAGGGAAAATAGCAGCTATAACTTCTATTTCGTGCTCAGTCATATCCGCTCCACCCATAAGCAGGGCGACCAAAGCAACCATTTTATCGTACAAATATGGATATCCCATTCCTCTGTCAAATAACAGGTTCACAGGGCTTCGTACAGAGTCAACGATCCTTTGCATGTGGTAATAAGAGTCCGGGTCTATCAGGAATACTTTCCCGTTGAAAAAAACACTGTCCCAGGGGAGGAATCTAAGATATAAAGCCAGAGTAAAGATAACAAATAAAGCAATAATTGTATAAATTTGTTTCGTCTTAACTCTCATAAATTATCTACTCAAATAGAAACAATAGAAATAATAAAGCGTGACCAGTGCGACGATCGTCTGCATAAATAAAACTACAAGAACAACTTCGTTCTCGTATGCTTTGCCTTTTAACTTTCTCAAAAATAATATGGCGATATGAGGGATACTGTAAATACCATCTTTCACGCTCAGGGATCCATCCTTTAAAAGTTCTCCGTAAGATTGTTCTTTGAATTTCCCCCTTTTTTTTAAGATAAATTCAACATAATATAGAAAAAACAGTATAGCGGCATATTTTTCTATATTTCCCAGTATTGCCACTATTGCCACAAGGGCTCCAATCGAATAAGTTAACGTGTCGCCTGGGAAAACTTTAGCAGGAATCTTGTTATAGTGAAGGAATGCTACAAGAGCTGAAATTGATATGACAGCTATCATGGTAGCTTCTGTTCCGCCTGTAATATATGCAATAAAACCAAGCGTAGCGAATATAATTATTCCCATTCCGGCTTCTAATCCATTATAACCAGCCAGCATATTAAAAGCATTCGAGGCGCCTATTATTGCAATTGGGACTATCAGTAGCGGAAAAAGCAATCCAAGGTCCTGGGTTCCTATAAAAGGAAAAGTCATTTCACTATGCCCGGCATTTATTATCATTAATGGCAAAGGAATAAGAAGGCTAAGCAATACTTTGGTTTTCTGTTTTATTCCGATCCTCCACCCCAGTATATCATCTATCATGCCGATTATTGCTGCGATCAATAAGCTTGCAACTGCTGCAAGGATCTCCGGGATCGAATCAGGATTCTTATAATAAAAAGTATCAAAGGCGATATAAAGCAGAATCGACAGTCCGATGCCAAAAACAACCATTATCCCCCCCATTTCAGCGATCTCTCTTCCATCCAGTTTGTGAACATCCCTGCCTACAAATCCTCTTGATCTTGCTTTTCTGATCCACATCGGCAAAGTGAAAAAGCAAAGTATGAAGCTTACTATGGATAGAAGAATCAAGAGTCCAAATTGCATGACCTGTAGTTTATCTTTTGGTTGTTAAATATCTGATGGTTATCGATATTTATCAGAGAACCATCCCCATTTGTTAAAATATTTTATAGCTGAATTGATATGAACAATCAACAGTTTAGTGCTTTTATATGATCCTTTTGCAAATTCATGATAAATAACAGCTTCAGGGTAATACATCGTTTTATATTTATTCCCAATCCTTCTGCATAGATCTGTATCTTCAGCGTACATAAAAAATCGTTCATCGAACATGCCGATCTCTTTAAAACCACTGGTTCTTATGAACATAAAACAACCTGATAAACCAGGTACTGACATGATCTTATTATAGTCCTTATCTTTAAATTCAAAGCTATCTAACCTTTTCCGGAACAATGGCTTTAAAAAAGACGGTATAAATCTTCGCAATATCAAGTCAAAAGGGGTGGGTAATTTTTTACATAGATATTGCAGCGAACCGTCAGGATAGAGAATTTTTGGCATTACAAGCCCGACATCGTTATTGTTCTCCATAAAATTATATAATTTTTCTAAATTACCTCTTGAAAAATAAATATCAGGATTTAGTACCAGATGATATTTTGAAAGCTCCTGAATTCTCTGGATAGCGATATTATGACCTGCTCCAAAACCAATGTTCGCATTATTGAAAACATATTCGATTCTATTGTCATTACATATTTGTCTTATTTCATCATTGGGTGAATTGTCAACCACTATCAGCCTGACTGACAATTCGGTATCTAAGAAACTATTAATTGCTTTTTGTAGTATTTTAAGATCATTTCTGCAGGTTACGATGGAAGCTGTTATGTCATAATTCATTTATTTGTTCGCCCCTTTAAAAGCCTTGCAATAATCCTTAATAGTAAATTTAACCTGAAACTGATTTTATCTATTAAAGTATATGGGCTTGGTCCGCAAGTCGGTGATGCACTATTCTCATGCCGTCGGTATTTTATCAATTTTTGATCACAGAAATATGTCTTTCCATAAAGTTCCCCGATCATACCTATCCACATATCATGCATCGGAAGGTTATCTGGAAAAGGGAGGGCGATATCAAGTATCCTGCGATTAAAAGCCATGCAGCATCCCATATATGAATTTTTTATAAGGTTATTCAGAAGTCCTTTTTTTGATCCTCTGATCTTGAAAAATGATTCTTGCAAGATATCTTCATTTTCATTTATTATGATGCAATCACTTACGACCAGTTCATATTGCTGCAACAATCCTATCATTATTTTTACTTTGTTTTCAAGCCAGATGTCATCCTGGTCAGATAAAAATATTATATCTCCTGCAGCATTTTTCAGGGCGTTTTCAAAATTATAGGCTGAACTATGAAATCGGTTATTTTCTAACAATCTGATTCTTTTATCCTCGAACGTTTTTATGATTTCAACTGTTCTATCTGATGAAGAATCGTCTGAGATTATTATTTCATCAGATTCACCAATTTGACCTACAATCGATCCCAGCTGCTTGCGAATATATTTTTCACCATTATAGGTAGCCATACAAACCGAGATCTTACTCATTTTTTAATACCTTTTATTTTTCAGGAAATTATGGAAAAAAACCATGATAAATCCAAATGTCTTACATGTTATCGAAAGTTTGATCGCTCTTAAGAAGACAAAAGAAAAATAGATACAAAAGTCAACGCAGTTATCGCTTGAATTCCTGGCGCCTTCACAGAAATATACGAACCTTGTTAATTGACTCTTTGCATTTTTATTTTCTATTGTAAACATGTTATGCTCACATATCGTATCTAATACTATGAAACCTGTGTAATGTCTTCTATATCTATCGATAAAATTAAAATCGCTGAAATAAAGTTTGACTTTTTCGTTAAAGCCCCCGATTTTTTCAAAAGCAGCCAAGCTTATGCATATTCCACTGTTTAAAAGAGTCTTGTTTCTTATTGTGTTTAATCCCGCATTTATGCTTTTCAAATGAAAACCTCTTTTGAAGTAATATCTTGAGGGAGAGTAGATTTTATTATTTACTCTTAAAACAGGAGAAAACAAAACAGAATTCTTATAATAATCCATAGAATCAAAGTATTTCATTAAAGCATCTTCCGGGAATGTAGTGTCCTGGTCAAGGAGTAAAAGCCATTTTTTATCAAGTTTTTTTCCAATCTTGAATCCTTCATTGTATGCTTTACTGACTCCCGGATTTGACCTGTCGTGGATATAATGGATGTTCCAGTTCTCAAAACGGGCTTTTGTTTCATATACTGGTTCCGGGCTGTTATCATATACTACAATATCCATCTTTGATCCGGAATTTTTAAGATTTTTACTTAGCGACAGAAAAGAGTTACAATGTTCCAACCTGGTTTCATAAAGTACCAATACTGCCAGAGTATCATTGATCTGTGATCGATAATTCACCATTTTTTCAAACACTGGACTCACCAACATAAACAGTAACTATACCGAAAGTAAGGTCAAAATATTCGACCTTCGAAAAACCCACATCTTTCATAAGCCCAACAAATTCATTCCTTTTGGGAAATGCCATCACCGACGAAGGCAGGTAACTGTAAGCTCCCTTTTTCCTGGATACTAAAGCTCCGATCGCTGGCAATATCTTTTTAAAATAAATATAGTAGATATATTTAAAAATCATATTCTCAGGCAACGAAAATTCAAGGATCACAACCCGTCCTCTATTTCTGACCACGCGGTTCATTTCAGATAATGCTTTACTTATATCTGCAACATTGCGTATCCCAAAAGCAACAATAGCGCCATCAAAAACCCCATCTTTGAAAGAAAGATTCTCAGCATCGTTCTGGATGCAGCTTATATTCCTTCGGCCCTCATCTTTGATCTTAAGCATGCACAATTGCAGCATCTCATAACAAAAATCAGATGCAATGACGCGGTTATTTTTCGAGACTTCGATCGCCACGTCCCCGGTTCCCGAACAAACATCAAGAATGTATCCTTGGGGCAGTTTTGAAACAGCAAAGCGACGCCAGTATTTATCCAATCCCAGGCTCAGCACATGATTAAGGAGATCATATCTCCTGGAAATACCTGCGAACATTTTCTGGACATATTCTTTTTTATTCGGCTGCGACATCTTTTCTCTTTAAAATAACCAATCGAAATCAATTTACCAAAACATATAACTTATCTTGATAATAAGTAAGTGGTATGAACAGAACGGAGAACAATCCGGAGATAAGATCGGAAGTAATGCGCAATATCCTCAATATATCAAAGAGGCTTGCCAAAGATAATCAGGGAGCTCTTTTTATCATCGCGGACAGGCAAAAGATCGATGGGAATTACCGCTACCATTATCCTCAGATCCAGTTTGCAGGGAATTTGCTCAGTAAGGGAATGAATGCTGTAGTAGAAAAACTTGCTATGCTTGATGGTGCCATCATTTTTTCACCCGAAGGTGAAATGATCGCATATGGTTCACGCATATTGAAATCTGAAACGCTGCTTGGTTTTGGAACTAAACACGCGGCTGCCAGGGGTATTACTTTATTCGACGACGGCATCACAGCAGTCCTGGTCTCAGAAGAAAGCGGATGGATAAAAGTATTCCAGAAAGGAGAGATCGTACTTGAAACAGATGCGGTGGATATCGAACCTTCCACGCTTGATAAAGTATCGCGTTTCCTGACCAACCAGGATACTGCACTTCTTGCAAGCGCAGGAATTGCGGCGGCAGCTCTTGGCGCTCCTGCGGTATTGATAGTTGGCGGGGCATATATGATGGTAAGAACAGCAGGCCAGATGATATCTTCTGCATTAAAGAAAGAGAAAAAGTGATATGGTACATTTTACGAAACTACACGGCAATGGAAATGATTTCATCCTCATAGATGAATTTAATGAAAAAGTCATTGCTGATAATGAAAAAGCAGCTTTTGCATTGAAATATTGCGACCGCAGATTCGCAATTGGAGCAGATGGCGTATTATACCTTGGAAAATCTGGAAAGGCAAATATCAGGATGCAGATTTATAATTCAGACGGCACACAAGCCGAGATGTGCGGCAATGGCGTTCGCTGTCTTGTCAAATACGCGCTTGATGAGGGATATATCGAGGAAAAAGCAAGCGTGGAAACACTTGCAGGTATCCTGACAATAAGTTCAAGGATCGAGGAAAAAACCTGGATCACAGTAAATATGGGAAAACCGCAATTCGAGAGGGCTAAAATCCCGGCTAAGGGAGAAGGAGATTTTGTCAATGTAGCATTGCACGGATACAAAGTCAGCGCGGTCAACACAGGAGTTCCTCATGCTGTGATCTTTGTGGATTCACTGGATGAACCCGGATTAATGCAGGCAGCGCCAAAGATCCGCTATGACCCGATCTTTCCAAAAGGTACGAATGTGAATTTCGTCAAGTTAAACTCAAGCGCTGAAATTACGATACGCACTTATGAGCGGGGAGTTGAAGGGGAAACATTGAGCTGCGGGACTGGTTCTGTAGCATGCGCTGTATTGGCCCACAGGCTCGGGAAGACTGATAAGGCAGTCAAAGTGAATACAAAAGGCGGAGAACTCAGAATAACGATAGCCGATGATGATGCGTATATGGAAGGCACGGCAGAGCGAGTATTTGAGGGTAAAATCACATAAATTAAACCTTTATCCAAAAATGAGCATGGAATTTTAAAATCGTAAAGTAAAGATTATCAATACTCCTGTCCTGTAACGATTTGCCTGTTATGAGACAAAAAAACGACATAGTCAATAAATCCTCTTTTCTCCTTAATGACTCAGCCCGCGTCCCCTTCGCAGTGATCGGAATCTTCCTCGTGATCCTCTCCACCATCGTCTCCCTCAACCTGACCCGCATGGACATAAAGATGGCAAAGACCATGTCCTCAGGCACCGAAATATCCGCGCCCGACCAGGCTTTATCCTACGCTCAGGCAGACCTGGCAAGAGCGCTCAACTACGCAGCCATGGATGCCCTCAAAAAACTTGGCGAAACACCTGTTATCAAACCAAATATCACAAGCGAATACTATAATGGCACAGGCGGCGATCCCTCCAAATTCAACGCAAACCGGGCACGTGCCATGACATTACACACATTTGACATCTACATGGCGACAAACTACAACAACGATGCATTCGTGTATGGTGGATATTCCGTGAACGTAGACCCACCCGGATCATGGGACACAATCACATTCAAACCAGTAAAAATGAAACTCAACCGAACAATTCGCCCGCCGCTTATGGAACCAGGGGACAATGATGGTTATGAGACATACTGGAAAATATCGATGCCTGTTCGTATTCATATCAACGATCTTGATATGAAAACAGAGCTATTATCCCAAAATATCACTGTGGAAACGCTCATCACATCGCGCTACCCGCTTCTTCGCGATCTCACCGATGAATTCAGCGAACGTGTGAACAGCACAAATGCGGTAATGACCGAGACCACCGCCTTTGCGATGGCATATACGTGGGGCAGGGGTTATATGCAATATGGAAAAGGCACGCCCCTTAACATCGTGAACAATTCGCATATGGCTTTGATCACAAACGGCGCACTCCTTCTTGACCAGGGTTTCGTGTTCAATTCTGTTGACCCGATGAGCCTTGTGGAATATGCAAACCAGACCGCACTTACGCTTTCCGGTAAGAAAAAGGCATACGAGGATATTGCGCTTGATAACAATTCCCTGAAAGTTGACCCGAAAGAAGATGCCTATAATTCGACCGATGACCCGGATAAAGCAAAAGAGGAATCAGGGAAAGGAAAATATGATTTCAATATCACGCTTTTCACCAATTATCTCAATAATGGTTCAAAACCTGGCGGCTCGATCGTAAACAATGAAATAAAGACTGTTATCCAGCAGGTTTATAGCACAAAATTCTCGACTGGCGTTGCCAGGCAAACTTCGCAAATACAGGGTTCACATGGCGGATACGAGGAAAGTTACAGTATCGATGCATGGGGCGACCCGGATAGCATGACAAAGACAGGAATTATCCCAATAGACTCGTATGTTCCCGGAAATCTCTATGGTGAGACATGGGAACTTGCATGGACGCGAAACCATGAGTGGCGGCATACATACTATGTCACGGTTTCATGTGGTAAAGATTGTACAAAGACCGTACCCAATTATCAATATATGACCGCTATTGATTCACGGGTGGACAACGTCGCCATTACCCTGAAAGCACTTGAGAACTCAAATACTGATATTTATTTTGATTTCTCTACAAATTATTTTTCTTCGAAAAATAATTTGTTTGGGACTTATGATCCAAAAGAAGTTACATACAGGTTCACATATACAGATTCGAATCTTGAGCCGGCATATCTTGATTACAGGTCGATTTTTGATGCGAATAAGGATGCGAACCTGAAGAACATGGACTTAAATGGCGATACTGACATTAAATCATATACGGTGGATGCACCCGCATGGGTCGCTGAAGAGTCGCAGTTTGCTGTTGACGATATTACCGGAAATATGATACAGGACATTCATCTTGATCCAGATATTAATTATGAAAACTATCCTGTTCCTTCTGACCTTCTGAATGCTGCAAGGGATGACCTGATCAAGAAGATCGAGACAAATGAGACGCAGTATGCTAATAAGTCGAATTATTATTTGGGTAAATATTATAGCGCAAGCGGGAAGAGCATTTCCCTTGTGCGTGAGTGGTATGTGGATCAGGTGATGTATCAGGTACTGGATAAGTTTACCAGGGGGAGCGATGAGATTAATAAAATGATACAGAAAAATTTCTCTGACCCTGATAAAATTAAAGATACTAACGGAAATGCTTCACAGTTCTTGAAGCAGGAGTTAAAACTGCCATTTGGCGTTCCAATGAGGGCATTCCATGTGGATGAGGATGGTAATATTTATCCCTCTGAGGCGCTTGCTGCGTGGAACGAGAGCGTGACGCTGCTTGTGGATCAGGAGCCAAATTATCTTGACCCTGAGATGCCTTATGGAAAGGAAAAGCTCTTTACGTTGAAATTGCGCAACACCAATCTGCTGGGGGGAACTGGGGTGCATATTTTGCCTTCCCTTGAGCCATGGATAGCGACGTTCAATATGTGGTCGATCGATGTTGAGGGCGAGTTTGTAAGGTTTGAGGTGCAAGATATTGATAATGAAGTACATCCAGATCCGATTTTCGGGCATGAAGTGCAGGTGTATGTGAGGGAAGATAAATTAATATACGATTCTGTGACTGGATCATATATTGGATATAATACACCCATAAAATTCAATTTCACAACAGGGACTTTTATAGCAGTACCTCCGGGTAAGATAGAAGGAATAGGGGACAAAGATGGGATAATTATTGAAGAATCTTCAGGGTTTAAGGTGAAATAATGACATTTAGAAACTCAATTTTGATTTTAATCGTACTGTTTTTAAATTTTCAAATTGTTGCAGGAGCTGAAAATGAATATGGCATTGTTAGAGCATGGTTTAATGAAAAAAATGCAACTGCATATGATGTCCAATTGAAAATAGGAGAACCTGCTGAAGTTAAAGTCGAAGTTATATCCAAAATCAAAGGTGATACTTCAATAAAATTGAAAGAACCGGGAGTAACCAGGGCTTTTGATGTTTTAGACGGACCAAGTGATGAAGAAGAATGGCTAACAAACATGAATATAGAATCTGGTTGGTCAAAGACATATACCTGGACAGTGGCACCTAACGGCGCCTGGAAAGGTGGAAACGCGCCTTTGAACATCGTAGTTCAATTCAATAAAGGTATGAACGATCAAACCATCCGATTCACCATCGCTAATCCCAACATCCTCGACGAACAATATTCCGGCGCCATCCCCACGCCTGAAGCGACCGCCTCCACGGCGGGAACCCAGGTGAAGGAGACGCCGTTCCTTCCGGTAATATTTGCGGTTGGCGCACTATTGTTTGCATGGCGCTGGAGAAGAAAAAAATCGTGAGATGGCATGCGGATGACACAGATGCACCCGGATCCATGCAAATCCGTCCGATGTCGAGTAGAGCCCATAGCCCACCTTTTGATGAGGTAATAGCCCCAAGGTTATACTATGAGCCCCCTCACAGAACCGGACTTGAAGATTTCCCTCATCCGGCTCTTCAGAAGCACATCCTCTATG
>JBAZOV010000020.1:0-54848 GCA_041648475.1 Candidatus Methanoperedens sp.
TTGGAACTTTATGGATAAGTTGACTAAAACCGATACTCCCGCAATGTTGGAGGGTTTGGCGGATCATCAATGGAATTGGGAGCAATTTTTCAATTTTCCATTAAGTATTCTAAATTAGGACACTGCCCTTTTTTTTATCCCTTCATTTCTACACAGTCCACTATGTAGAAAAATTATATATCCTTTTAAGTTAGTAGTTGGTTACATCATACACAACAACAAATAGAGGTGAAATAGTATGCAGCAAATGAAAATTCAAAAGAATATGAAAACAAATTCGACATACATACACATCCCTCACTGGATCACCAACGAATTGGGACTAATAAAAGGTGAAAAGTTATGGGTGAAGCATGAAAATAAAAGGATAATCATCCAGAGAGAAAAACCAGACATTGTTTCTGAGCAAGGGGATGTAAACATGAAATTGTCTGAAAATACATCAAACGTTTAGAAAGTAGGGGAATAAAATGACAAAACAATTAACTGAGCGGACGCTTTTGAATATCTCTCCTTCGCTGTGTTCTAACCTTACGTTTGCTGAGCATCCTGAAGATCAGATACTTCACATCGTCCAGCAAAAAGAACAGGTTTTCTGGACAGACCTGCCTAAAAATTTAAAGCGAACATGCAGGTGGACACTAAATCTCGAGAAACAGGGATTGATCGAACGAGTGAAAGTGAAGGGAAGAAATGGCGTCAACAGACTGCTGCTTAGAACTGCAATGCATGCTGTTCTTCCAGGGGGGATCCAATGTACCAGATAACCGAACTTCCGGCATGGGATTCTAAAGGTGAGCCAAAGCTTTTATCCACTAAATGCACCTCTGTGCGGTTATTCGAGGAGAAGGAACGGCTGAGAATTACTTCCAATTATCCAACAGGGAATAATATCAGTCTTTACCTCTCGATTCACACTCTGAATGAGTTCTTCGAGAAGCTGCCAATGAAGTTCAGGTCATCGTCAATAGAAGGGCTTGCTTCAACCAAACGCAAACTGCTCATTGCATTTTTGACCGCAGATAAACGATATGGCTGCTGCATAATGAGACGCGGCGGATACACATATGTCTTGAAGCCAGATCATCCGCAGCATGCCAAATATGTCTTGACAAAGATTTCCGGAGCAGATGGATGCAATATCCAGTGATATTCATGGACTTACTAAACACGCTAATTCAATTTTCTCTCACAGATTGGCTCTTATGGGGTTTGACAATTCTGTCTCTAATAGGAACGGTGATGAATGTCAAAAAGATGCACTACTGCTTCTATATCTGGTCATTTACCAACGCAATATGGTCCATACACGATTATAGTGTACAAGAATACCAGCAAGCACTGCTGTTTTTCATTTATTTCGTTTTAGCACTGTGGGGTATCTATGAATGGAGAGCCAAGAAATATGTTCTGGTAAAAGAGGGTTTCAATGACAGAGAGAAATGATCGAAAGGTCAAACGCCGTAGCGCAGATGAGACCTGCCTCAGGGCGTTTGTAAGTTCCAGCGACAGGATATACACCCTCGTTGAGGAACTTGGTGTCGCTTTCAGACAAAAAGCGCCCGAACACAATGTCCGGGTTTTACGCGGCTCGAAGGGTTCGCATCCTAATTCGATCCATGTGGTTGAGATGTTAGTCGGGGTATGGGATACACTGGCGCAGGATAAGGAATGGAAGGACAGGATCCTGTCCGATTACGCTGATGATTACATCGAGCAGATCAAGGAAAAGAAACCTGAGTTGGTAATGCGGTTAAAGCAGAGACCCACTCCAGCTGCGCATGTGGAAACAGGAGCTAAAGAACTGTAGAGAATAGGTATGGCTTCAGTAGGTAAACGGCAGGAGAAACAGGCAAGAGAGACTATGAAGCTTCGTGAGAAAGATTCAAAGAAACAGGATAAGGACAAAGAAAATTACAGGAATCTCCAGGAAGATGGGGTCATCTTTTCAGAGAAACTGTTCACCATGCGCGGGAAGTCAATGAAGTTTGAGGATTTCCCGTATGTGAAGCAGGTCTTCCATGATAATGCAAGGATAGTCGTGCTCCTCTGGGCAAGGAGCATGACCAAGACAACAAGTATTGCAAGTATTCTTACACATAAGCTCATCACCAATGCCTATTCAGGAGCGATGGTCGCAGCGCCACGGGATAAACAGGCATGGCGTGTCACTAAAGAGCATATCCGTCCCAGGTTCACAGAGAGCAGGGATAAGATACTGCTTCCGTTAATTTCCCAGGGCAAGAATACAGAATCTGAGATCGATATTGCCAATGGCTCAAAGTATCTTGCAAGTGGTGCATGGGTTACAGGCAACAGCTTGAGAGGACCTCACGTTAATTACGGCTTTGCAGATGAGATGCAGGACTGGACAAGAGAAGCATTTGAAGTATTCAAGGAAGTCGTGAACCTGCCCCCCGCCCAGATATTTTGCGCAGGGACGCCGAAGGATAAAGGTTCTTTCTTTGAAGAGATATGGCTCTCAAGCGATAAGAAGGAGTGGAATGGGAAAGCGTGGATACCCACAAATCCCAATGCAGACCCTCAAATAAGCGGGTATCATATTACCCAGGAATTTTCAAGTTTTGTTACGCCGGAGCAGCTTGAGTACAAACGCAAGAACATGACCCCAAGGATGTTTACCAATGAGGTACTTGCACAGTTCTTTGCAGCAGGTGGATCTAAACCTGTTACTGCTGACACGCTGTTACAGATCCTTGTGAGAAGCCCGGAGGAACTCAGCAACTCAGTATTCGATGAGAAAGTGATCGGAGTTGACTGGGGCGATGAGACTCGCTGGGTTCTGGTGGGAAGGACTACGAAGAACAAATTCTATGTTATAGATACCGGGGTTTTTGATGACATTGATACCATGAAGCATGTTGAGAAGCTGAAATTGTTGGTCTCACGGGAAAACCCGAAATGGATAATATGCGATGCAGGATACGGCAAGACCAAGAACCAGATACTGATGAGACACTATCCCGGCAGGGTATGGAGCGCGTTCACAAATTCGGGTTCAAATATCCCGATCTGGAATACGATCAAGGAGATAAATGGTATTCCGCTTCCAGAGGATGACTGGCAGTATCATGTCAGCATCAATCATACAGCGATGTGCGAGAATACTGAAACGATCATAAACAGGCGCAATCTTGGAATATATTATTTCCCGGATCAGGCTGCCAGAACGGATGTGTTTATCTTTGAGATATCGCAGGCCGATGCTGAGGAAGTCTCAACCTCAACGGGAAAGCAGCGCAGGTTCTCGATCACTTCTGCACATGGGTATGCGGCCCTGTCCTATGCTCTGCTTCCCTATGCATTCACGCAGGACTACACTGAGGCTGGGTACAATCAGAATGTGATGACCAGAGCACCGAGGTTTGCACGGCGAAGGATCGCGTGAACTGCCAGAAAAGTCATATTCCTTAACGGAAATCAAAGTTTCTTGTTTATCTTGTGATTTCCAATAAAACTCTTTCAACTTCCTCGTAGCTAAAACCAATAATAGATGCGACATTTATGATCTCTTGTTTTGAAATAGAGCCAATGATCTTTTTAATCTTTTTCCCATCATAGAACTCAAGCAGGTTTGATTTGATATCCAGAATTTCAACATCGGTAAACCATAGCAAAGCGAAAATATCAGCAATGTCTTTCAATCTTTTATGTTCTTTATCCCGACCCATTACTGAGTTTAATTTTGTCGCTAACAAAACATGGGGTTTTGGAAGCCAGAGATTTCTTCCGAATGATTTTTCTATCGTCCTATTGGCTTTATCGGTGAAAACCATTTCAATCAGCGGTTCATCGACAGGGTTAAAATGAAAAACATCATAAAATTTTGGATGAATGATGTCAACAACCGGGTCGATATATAAAGGAAATACGAAATGCTGTGGCGTTGTTTTCGCTTCCTCTTTGTTCAGTTCCTGTTCGGTTTCTATGTGAAACTCCTTTAAGTATCTGAATCCCACAGGCATGAAGCCAAGATCTTCCTCAATAATTTGAAGAGATTTAGCAAATGTGGACTCATGCAGATCTTTCTCGCTCCAATCCTTCTCAAAATGAAACCCAAGGTCAATGTCCCTTGACCCTATGTAATCTCTGCCTGTTGCTTTCTTAAAATTCTTATTGACGTTATGGTAAACTGCCCACCCGCCTATCAAACAAATTGGTTCTTCAAGTCTGCCAACAACTGTTTTAAGGTATTTATAAGAAATATCTACTTCATACGGTTCATACATTTTTCATAACCTTCTTAATAAGCAGTTCTGCAGCCTCAACACATACGCCTCCCTCGATCATCAGATCAATGATCAACTGTGGCATAGAAACTATCTTTAAACTATTCTTTTCAAATGCCTTATAAAAAACATGCTCATCCGCAAGTAATAACCTCATATTTCCCTTACCTACCAGTCCTTTTTTTGAGATAATATCATGCCACTGTTTCCAGTCGTCTTCTTTTATATAAACATCTATCCTGCTTGGAAACAAATAATTCTGGATGAGGTTTTCCCCCTGGTATGTGGTCAATGCATAGGGTAATTCACTGTTTTTGAGAAGATTCAAAGGCTCTTTGACCATATACTCTCGATATTTAGGCTGGATATAAAATGCCTGCCAGAAACACAATAGGGCAGAGTAACTTAAGACTTTTGTACCTTTTATCACTCCGAGCCCTTCGAGTTTTAAGAGAAACTCACGCACCCAGGGGTATGTAGCGCCAGACTGCTTTGCTATCTCGTATTTACTCATATCACCTGTTGGATTATTTGTGAGAACTCTGAGTATTCTATCTCTTACTTTTCCGCGCATGATTGTGAAGGTAACTTTATGTGTTTATATAGATTAACTATATAGTTAATTGAGGTTGCTTATATACTTTACATTCATTCGTCGGATCATACATTTAAATCCTGCAAAATGAAAACGTTTCCGTGAATGGAATCGATAGAATTTTATAAACAAGTAACCTGCGGCTCTTCTCATTGGAAAGTTCATCTATGTAAACCTGATCCTGTGCGGCCAGGAATGGATCGTTTCTGCTCTTTTGGATATGTTGAAACGTTCCAAAATACTCCAAATACATAAAAAATCAATTATATTAACGATATATTTAATACTGACCGTTGAAAAGTGTATTTTATAATTTAAAGCCGTTTAAATCCACTAAAATGTTCAGCATAAACCCAATCAGATTTTTCAGGAAAACTCAAACAGTCGTAGCCGAAGCCTACAGAGGCGCAAGCAAGATGGGAAAGGGAAAGAAGCTGAAATCTTCCGATGTTACAGCTGATTTCGAGAAGTTTGAGAACTTTTTCTATCAGGACTCTCATGTGTTCGGGATAGTCACATGCATAGCAGATAGCATGTCTGAGTCCGGTTTGTCCTTCACCCATTCTGACCGGGACATCTCAGACCAAGCGAATAATATGGTCTCTGAGTATGAAATGGATACCATGATATCGGAGCTTACTGTTGCGAACATGGTATTTGGGAATTCATTTATGGTACTTGACCCGGCGGAGTCAGACTTTGACTTCCTGGAGCAGTTGAGTCCAAGACACATTACTGTTCAAAAGAATAGTGAGACCGGAAGGCACGATGGATGGAAGTACACGGAAGGAGATTTTGATTCCACGCTCACGATCGAGCAGACCCTTCACATACCCGTGAACAGGCTTGCAGGTTCAACATGGGGCACATCTCCACTTCAGCCGCTAACGAGAATGCTTGACCTGAAAAGCAATATCGAAGTAAATCTCGATCACCTTGTCACGCGCTATCTTGTTCCAAGATATGTATACCTGCTCGGCAGGCAGGGAACGAGCGTACCCCAGGAAGTAATTGATGACTTTGCAAAGAGCCTGGCAGACCCTGAAGCTGCGCAGGATCAGGTCTTCGAGAACAATCTTGAGATCATGACAATGGGCACGCAGTACAAAGCCTTGCATGTCGGTTACATTCTTGATTACATCCACCAGTCAGTTTATTCTGGGCTGGCTTTTCCGGATTCCTTCCATGTTGCAGCAGGATCTACTGAAAGCACCGCAAAAATACAGGCGGAGATCTTCAGCAAGAAAAGAATCGGTGGACTGCATAAGGTATATGCAAACCCCGTTAAGCAGATACTTGCAGCCATCTTTGATAAGGAAGGGATAAAATACGATAAGATTCCTGAGCCAAAATGGGGCCAGTTATCTCAGGTAAGTCTGGAGTCTAAGGTTTCGTATCTATCGAAGTTATCAGGCATTGTGGATGGCAGTGGGAACAGGGTAATCCAGATTCCCGAATTGCGCAAGTTCGTTAAGAACGAGCTTGGTATTGAGATGGACGTTCACGTCGATAAATCGGGGGCAGTATGATAGTTTTGCAGGACGGAAATAAAGCCCAAAACATCATTCCTCTCTGTGAAGACTTGTTTGTAGGCAAAGTCAGGGAAACTCAACTTAACACCCCAATCAGGTTTATCGCAGAATCATTCAGGGTACTGGAATCACCAGCTCCCATTGATGAATTTGTAGATGTTGAAGTTGCAGTACTTTCCACCAATGTCACAGGCAATGGACGGCAGTACCTTCTGGAAGACCTCCAGAAAAACTCTGATCAACTAAATTCTGATGGTGGACTTATTTTTGCGATGGGCAAACACCCGAACCAGAATGAAGAACCAGATGCTACAGACAATGTTGGCGTCGGCCAGACATACATGGAAAATGATCTGCTAAAATCAAAAGCCCGGATATACAACACGTCCACGTTCCCTGATATGGTCAAACGCATAAAGCTCGGCCTGGTGAGGGACGTTAGCATAGAAGGAATGGTCAGCAATTTCAAGAAAACCTGCAACGGCGATGGGTGCTGGCAGAGGGCTTTCGGACTGATTATACAGAGGGCAGTGTTTGTTCACGCAGACGCTGACCCACTTGCAAAGATCGAAAGAATATTAGAATCACTCGAAGGAGACATGAAAAATATGAAAACAACAAAAAAACAGGATGATGCGCCTGATGCAGTTGCTGCAGTGGAATCAAAACCCGCAGCAGAAGTGACTCAGGCTGCTCCAGAAACGGTAAAAGATGAAACAAAAATTCAGATCGCTGAGGCTGCGCCGAAAACACCTCCACCAGCGGTGCCAGTGATTGAGGCTGCACCCGCTAAGCTTGAACCTGCAGCCGAAGCTGCGCCATTAGCACCGGAGACTTCGCCCAAACCAGATGCGCTTGAAAAAGTGCTGGTTGAATGCACTGACATGAAAAAAATGATGTCAGATATGATGGGCATGATGGGTGAGATGAAAACCATGATGGGTAAAGGGCAGGTTCAGTCCTCTGCAGCCCAGGAAGCTGCACCAACAGCAATCACTGAATCACAGGGATCCCAGACCGAAAGACCTCCAAGGGTAAAGGAATCTCAGGCGACCCCAAATGCGGCGCAATCCAATTTCTTTAATGAAGTTAAAAAATTAGTCAGATAAAAATAAAATCGAAGGAGACAAATAAAAATGAGTACAGAAACAGTAAAAATCGATAAGACCCAGGATATAAAAGCAGGTATGGCTGCACTCTGGGATGCCGTGAACAAACAGGCTGTAATAATGCCAGCCGCTCCAACCAATGCACAGATCGGGGCGTTCATGGGAATATTTAACGCAAACAGGGAAAAGCTTTCAGACAATTTTGACGGGACAAAATCCTATTCAGACCAGCTCGCAGTCGTAATTGCGGGCCCTGCACATATCAAAATAGATGGGGCAATGGACGTAGGCGATCTTCTTGAATTCTCAGCAACAGTAGCTGGCAGCTTCACAAAAAGGACATACAAGAACCTCAACGCTACTTTCTCAGACACTGAAGTTGAAGCAGAGATCCTGAAACAGTCATTCCTTCCAAGGATCAAATCCATGACAAAAGCAACCACAGCGGGGCAGCTGATCAAAGTGATAATCGGTTCGGTATAAGGAGACAAGAAATATGACAACCAATCCATCAACAGGTACAGGCATAGGCGTATACGATAAAGACCTGCTCACTGCTATAAATGCACAGGCAGAGCTCATGAAAGACCCATTGAAGGGATATGAATCAAGAGTTATCCTTTCGCAGTTCCTGCAGAGGATAGAACTCACGGACGAAGACCCGGGTGTAAACCTCACCAGACTGTCCCAGGGCAGGGTTGTGAGCCGTATTCCAAAAGGCGGTCCGTATCCAAGGGTATTCGCCGGTGTATCCAGCTTCTTCCTCCAGCCAGTCAAGATCGGGGGAAGGTACGACAATTATCTCGAAGACTTGCTTGGCGTAAGCCAGAATATCAGAGCTGCCATGACCGCAGGGATATTCGAGAGATTGAGGGACGATCTTGCTCTTACCACAGACGAGATGTGTGCGCTTGCTTTCAACACAGCGCCAACAGCCAAAGATATCTATGACGGCTCAACAGGAAACGTGGTCACACCGTTCAGCATGTCTCACCTGGATAAGATGATACTGCGGCTGAAACAGAAAACAGGTATCAAGACACTTCAGGACTACTTCCTGCTTCTGCCAAGTTCCCTTGAATTCAACCTGAGGCAGGATGGGGCATTCGATAATGCGCCGCAACTCAAGACCGAGATGCTGCTCAAAGGCCAGATCCCGCAGGGATTAAGCGGCCTTGGCGGTGTCATAGTCACTGAAATGATGCCAGTCAAGTACGATTCAGCAGGCAGCATGTTAGATCCGGGAACGGCGCCCACAGGAAACTGGGTAATGCCAAACTGGTTTACAGATGATGTCAATGAGATCCCTGAAGAGTACAGACCTGAGCAGATAGCGGCTTCAGAGTTCGTAGCAGAGAAAGTCGCTGTTGCAGCATGGCTCATCCACCGTAACAGATGCGGCTACTTCCTTGACAGGGTTCCTGGAAAGTCAGGTACCTGGCAGCACGTCGAGGCCACCATGGATACGAATGATGACAGCATGGGCGCCAAGATCAAAGCGTTTGTCAATGCTGCGATCACTGATACCAAGTATCTTGTAAGAGGCGAGAACTTCAAACTCACCGTGGGTTAAGAACTGAAGGTGATACTCTTTGAAGACATATATTTCAGAAATTGAAGGGCTGCTGATGTACATCCCTGCCGTTTTTCTTCACAAAGGCCAGAAGATGAAGGCATCACAGGATACTGTGGAGATCCTTCAGGCTCTTGCTGCAGGGAATCTTGTACTGGTTGATGATGACAAAATCTCGAAGGTAGAAATACCAGAGCCAGAACTGCAGTCTGAAGAAAGTAAAGATACTGCCCAGGTAACGGATAATATTTTTGAAAACATAAAACCAGCACGGCGAGGGTTGAAAAAGTAATCCCTCACCTTAATTTTTTAAATTTATTCTCATAAAAAATACACTCAATCTAAGGAGATCAAGAACGATGGCACGGATAGTAGATGAATTACAGAATATTGCAGAAAAATTAGCCAATCTGAACATAACTGTCAATATGACCGCGCCAGATCCACTGAATATAAAAGTGGTCGACAACAACGGAATTCCATTCGGATTAAAACACGTCAATAACAAAATACGCGTCTCTTCAATGCCATATGTATATGACATTGCGGAAGGGAATGTCCCGGATCATTTCTCTCATTCATCCTTTGGAAGAGCCTTTAACGTCAATCAGACTGAAGTTGAACTATGGGAAGTCGGTGGAGCTTACAAATTCCCCGGGACTCCAGTGCGAATGCAGGTTGTATCAAGCAGCTCGAATGATAGTTCTTCAGGATCAGGCGCAAGACAGGTTGAGATTTACTACCTGGACAATAATTATGTCGAACATACCGAATTCATCACTCTTAACGGAACAACTCCTGTAAACACAGTAGCTGCAAATATCCTGAGGATCAATGATTTCCATGTCACCGATGCTGGAAGCAGCAAATGTTCGGCAGGTAACATCGATATCAAGAACCTGGCAGGAACAGAAACATATTCACGAATATCAGCTACCAGGAATGCCAGTCTTCAGGCCATCTGGACAGTACCCGACGGATACACCCTGTATCTCACAGCATGGAAATGCGGCGCTTTCCTGACCCAGGGAAAGATCTCATTCATAATGCTTCGAACCACGAGCGACCACGGCGGTAACCTCACTCCTGGACTTTTCATGCACAAGGATATCGTTTCTGTTTATAACAACCATGCTTTTGTACCATTTTCAGCGCCAATAAAGGTTCCATCAAGAGCTGATGTAAAACTCACAGGATATGCCGATAGATCAGATTCAGTAGCTACAATTTCGGGAGGATTTGAAGGCTGGTATGAGATATAAATCTAATTTTTATTTTAAACCTGAGGAGGCAAAATTATGACTGGCTATTCATTGAACGATTCATGGTGCAGTGTGCAGGATGTGCGTAATCAGAATGCGCTCTTCACAGCTGCTGTTGTCGAAGATGATAAAGTTAACGAGTTCATAGACGATGCTGTTGAACTGATCAAAGGAAAACTGAGACCGAGATATGATCTCAATAAATTCGTAATACCTTTGCCTTTAGACCTTAAACAGATCAGACTGCTGTGCGCGAGACTTGCCTGTTACAAGATGGCAGGTACAAGGCCAGATGTTGTGGCAAATCCAGATATGGCGACGTTCCTATGGAATCTTGCGATCAAGGAACTGAATGAAATAGCCGAGGGGAACCAGTCTCTTCCAGCAAATTATCTTTTATCAAGCACTTCCGCGACACGGCCAGGAACGATCAGGGGCGCCCTGACGCCAATCAAGCGCAAGACTTCATTGTACGACCAGTTGAGGGATTAAAATGGACTTGAAATTATTCGAACTCAACGGGATCAACCTGACTCCCTTCTCCCAGAAGATAACAAACCTGCAAATAGCAGATGCTGAAGCCCTGAATGAACTGGGTATCGAGATAAAATCCCTGGCCGAGATAAGTCCAGGAGTAAGGACGATCACATGGATCGGGAACATTATGGATGAAGCAACCTATCTGAAATTCAGGAAAGAGATGTTCGGTTCAGGAAGTAAGATACTCAAACTAAATCCCAATCGGCAGTTGAACATCACCGGTCTGAAAGTTGAGGATAATCTGGATATGAAAGATGCCTCTAAAACCTGTTTAACACTCACATTATTTGCTGCCGACCCTCTGGAATACAGTGTTCTGGAATCAACAGCACAGATCACGGTCATCGATCAGGGAGACCAGATCACGGTTACAAACAACGGTGAAGCACCCACAATGCCAGAATGGGAAATCACAACTTCAGACCAGGTTATTGCCCCATCTATCAAGGATCCTGATGGAAATAAACTGGGATGGACAGGGGTGATAGATGCCGGGGATGTACTGATTTTCAGAACAGACGGGACTGTAACAATAAACGGCATGAACATTGGAAATGCAAGCGGTTCTGTCCTTCGCATTGAACCCGGTTCAGCAATAATTACCTACAACGATGATGTTAATTCATCTCATTCATGCATACTAAAAGCAACATGGAGAGATGCGTTTTATTGAAAATACAAACTAAGAAAGGAGACAAAAGAAAAACATGGTAGAAGTAACTAAAGGCAAGAATGTAACGATAGAGACATACGACGCAGAAAGCAAAGAATTCACAGGCAACGGCACTGATGTGGATTTCATTATGACAGGCGCAATAGCCGAATCTGATGAGAAATATAGCAGGGCGTATGTGGATAATGCAGAAGTAACGATCGCAAGCATAACCACAGCGACAAAGACTGTAACACTTTCAGCAGCACCGACAACGGGAGCTGTTGTGGTGATCCACACCCCAACCACAAAGAACGGTGCATTCAGCGTACAGCAGGATGTCAAGTTCAAGGTTGGAACAAAGACCGAAGACATAAGGGAACTTGGTAACGATGCCGTAACCAGGGATGTTGTAGAAAGAGTGGGCACGCTGGACATCACTTTTGCGCAGGCGAAGAACCACACCCTCATGAATAAACTTGTCCTGAACTCAAATAACGATACCGAGATGGTCGTAGCTGTGAAGTACAAGAATACCACGCCTGCCAGCTACCGCATCTTCAAGGAGGCAAAGGTAGCGGACTTCGGTTCAGGTATTGCAGCCGGAGGAGTGGCGAACGAAAATGTGACCTTCAACTGGAAAGCGCCTCTTGACATAAAGACAGCATAACCGGGTAGAATCTGAACAACCTGCTGCACGGTAGAGTGCAGCACTTATTTTTTAAAAGAGGTTACAATGGAAACAACAGGAAAGGAAACAGGAACAGAAGAGATAGAGGCTCTATCTTCAGCTGAAGAAAAAGATGAGATCACAGAAGAAGTTGCAAAAAAGATGCTTCTGACCCAGCTGGACGGTATAAAGGTCATAATCCATTCAAGACTTATCGTTTTATCTCCGCTGAAATTTGAAGACTATCCTCTCACAAGAGTTCTTGAACACGCAGATATGAGTGCACCGACTGAATACCAATCACTGGTCATGGCAAAGCTCATCAACAGCATAATCGCCAGAAGCAAGCTCACTCCCGAAGATATCTCGATATTGAGAGGATCGACCTCGCAGGATCTTCTCAGGACATATCATACCATAGGGGCAGCGGTTGAGAGAGCAATAGCAGAGATTCTATCGGGTTAGCCGATAGATGGTGAATTTTTCAAATAGTCTCATAAGCCATGAGTTTTTTTCCATCTTCAAGCTACCTGAGGAAGCTGATAAGAACAAGTGAAGAAAGACTTGAATTCTTAGAATCCGAGCAACTGCTTCCGAAAAATGCAGCGCAAAAGGATGAAATACTTAAGGTAAAAAGCGAACTCAAAACAGAGATCGTAAAGTTAAAGCAGGATATGATGCTCACAGAAGAGCCTGTTCCTGTAAAAGTAAAGAAGACGCCTGCCAAAATCCCTTTATCTGGCACAAGATACGTACCTTTTAACGATTGGTCTCAGGAACGGCTGCTGCTGGGCAGTAAAACAGCAACATCCAGAACAAAGCAATATGGGAATATTGGAGATACTTTTCAGGCAGGGGATAAATCCTTTGAACTTACAGGCGTATCCAGGAAAAACCTGTGGGACATAGCCCAGAATTATTATCTCGATGAAGGCGCAAAAAGCCCTGAAGAGTTCATAGAAGTCTGGAACGCACTGCACCCGAAAGGTTTTGATCCAGAGCAAGTCGTTTATTTCCATAAGTTCAGGGAGCTCACGCCTGAAACTGTTCATTTAAAGGATTTGCTCACAAAACCTTCCCTGACTCAGGAAGAATCCAGAAAAGCTGTATCTCTTGCACAAAACATTTACAAAACCCAGTCCCGAAATGTCCTTACTGCCAGGGAAAACATCGCTCTGAACACGCAGGTTCGAAAGAACCTGGGAGAAAGCTATGGTCAGCTACTACAGGAAGGAGAGATAAAATCAGCAAAGGTAGTAGCGTTCAGGAAAAGGCAGCTTGAAGAAGAACTGAATGTCCTTGGCGAGATTGCAAGAAGAACTGAAGCACCTGAAATCCCACCCCTGAGCCCGCTCACAGACAAGAGATTCAGCAGGAACGTTGGTAACTTCCCATTCATCACTTACGGATTGAGTTCACCTGTGAAATATGTAGAAGTGCCAAGGAAAGTGGATATAGCTGGTTTTGCACCGCAGTGGTTCAGCGAGTTCGATTTAAAGGAACCGGTTCCTATTCCAGATCCGATTGCAGATTGGTTCAAGTACAGACAGTATATTCTCAAGGAAGCAAAAGAAGACGCACAGGGTATTGTATCCCTCCCGCGAACAGAATTCAAAGATAGGCCAGTGCGCTTCCCGGATGTAATTGTGGGCACACCCACACGGGATTTAGAAACTCGCCTGGACACGCTTGATTCAAAGTATTCGATACTGGGAACGATCAGGAAGAAGCGTACAGAGAGCCAGCTTGCAGCAATAAAGAGAGCTGAGAAAAAGGCCGACGAGGAAGAGATAATAAAAGAAGTTTTAGAAAAGAACCTGTTCATTAATAAGGGTAGGCCGGGATGGAAGATCAATATTGTGGACTTCGCCGAGCAACACATAGGCGAGGACGGGGAGACATATTATAAGAACACATTCTTCCGCGCCCCGGATGGCACTATTGTGTATGCAGGCAGCAATAAGAACATAATACCTGAATCCAGGTTGAGCCAGGCAACGCCCAATACTGAACTGGAAGATCTATCGTTCTACGATTCACAGAAGATTAAGAAGATCATAGAGGACAGGGCAGAAGCATACGACAAAGAACAGTATGATACTGATACTATTCTTTCGAACAGTGGCTTACCTATCGAGAGTGACAAGCTCAGAAGAGAAGTAGACCGATTCGAGCAGGACTTCGTGATCAATTTTATGATCAACCATCCGGATCAGTTGAAGCCCTGGCTGGATGCTGCGAGTCCGAAGACACTCAAATACCTGAACGATGTACTTGGGGGTGAAGAAGTTCTAAAGCGCAAGTGGCTGCCGCAAATAGAATATAAGGGTAAGTTATACGAGATCGGGAGAGCAAGGTCAAGTTATGAGCTCCCGGAAGTTTTACCGCCTGAAGCAGCGGATCTGTTAGAAACGAGTCCGGGAAAGACCTCACTATCTAACATTGGACTATCGCCTGCTAAAATAGAACAAGTTGTAAAAGGCGCGGCCCCAGAAAGGACAAAGAACACAGTGATCTATGTAGTGGGGCGCAATATCCCTGATGACCCAAAAGAATATGAGAAGTTTGTCCAGGGACTTCGATCAGGGAAAGAGCCATACCTCACAAAGCTGGGCGAAGAGATAGACGAGGCTGTAGCAAAGGAGCCCGAAACGGGGCTTGGCCTGTCAGTATCAAGTGATATTCTTGATTTTCTCAAGATAAAAGATACTCCAAAAGGGGTCAGGGTTTCAAGCCCGCTTGAGATGAAGAACGATATCCAGGTGGTCAGGTATGTTCAACCACTAAGGAGCATGGCTTCTTTCACTCCATTGCAGGATGCCTGGAAGAAAGGGATTGAAGATATCACAGAGCAGGCAAATACTGTAAAAATAAAAAATCCTGATGCTGCAATCGGCAGGGTAATAAAACTCAACAATGCTCCAACAAGATTCGGGGCAGCGCAGGAAGGTGTGCTTCTTACAGACGAAGGCAAAGAGATCCAGTTCGTCGCTTATAAAAAAGATAATCCTCCAATTCTGGAATACAACAACAGGTATTCTTTTAAGAACCCTGGAGAGACGATTGAAGGCTCAAAGACCATCTCACGGATCACCCAGCAGAATGTAGAAAAGACAAATTTCCCAAGCCAGCAGATCACGACAAGGGGAATTGTCTATGATGTCGTGGATGTCAATGATCCAACTGGAACAGCGCAGTACGGACACCTGATAAGTCCTTCTGATGGAAAACTTGTTAAATTCACGACATTCTCAAGAGATAACCCACCTGTACTGAAAAAGAACGAAGCGTATACCATATACAATGCATGGCTGCAGGGATTCCAGACAAATACGGGTAAGATCGAACTCAATCTCAATATAAAACCTGAGAATATCTATCCGGAAAGAGCAGCAATAAGCAAAGAGCAAAAAGCAAAAAGCAAAGAGCAAAAAGCTCTGGCAGAAGAACTCAGAGCGGACACATACAGATCAGAAGTCCATCCCACTGAATATAAACCGTTCAAAGGACAGCCTCCAAAACCGCAAAAGATCTCTCCAGTTTCCGACCCTGTTGTGGCAACCACAGTGGAGAATGGTGAAATTATAGTCATCACCTCATCTGGAAAACGGATACCTGGTAAGGAATATGCAAAACAGTATGCGTTTCTGAAACCAAAGAAAGCCGGAGTGGCTTTTGACGACGAAACCCTGAACAAGATAGAAGATGAAACTCCCATAGACGATGATCAGCTGTTCATGCTTGGCTTGCTTCCGATAGGCACACTGGGCATGAATCCAGAAGAATTCTCACGAGAAAAGACAAGGAAATACCTGAAACAAACAGTTGAAGAAGCTCGCGCAGGGCTGACGAAGGAAGAACTCAGAGAACAGTCACAGCTTGCAGTTCAGGCTTCGATGCAGCATACAGCAGCAGAAGTCTCAGCCATTATAGATAACCCCATACAGGTGATCGAAAAGGTTGGCGGGGAACTCATTGATTCAGCCATCAACCTCTATCGCGCCACGCCGCTTAAGACAATATTCACGGTAAAAGAAGCCAGGGAGTATCTGGAAACCCTGTCCCCTGAAGATCAGAAGTATGCTCAGCAACACCCCTATGAAACAGGGCTGAAATTTGCAGGTATTCAGATGCTGGGGGATGTAGGAACTATCCTGAAACCACTGAGCAACACGGGATATGCTGTGGGAGGTATTGCTTCAGGCGAAGGGCCGCTTGAAGGCATCCTGAAGGAAAGGATAGTTTCGGAAGAACTGGGCATTGTGGATGAAGACACTTCATTCTGGGAATGGAAGAAACCTGAACAAGCAGCGGCAGGATTTCTCACAGATGTTATCACAGACCCTGCAAGCTGGATTGGAGTTGGAGTTACAAAGAAACTCAGCATGCTAAAAGACCTGAGCATGGAGAAACTGTGGCAGTCAACAGTGAAAGAGGTGCCAGGATTCCTGAAGGATGATTCCGCAGGATTTAGGTTCATAAAAAATGAGCCAGTCGGCAGTCATTCGATATCAATTCAACCTCAACGAATTCTATCTCCAAAAGATATCCTGGAAGGCAAGTCTTACGGGTATTTGGATCCAAGGTCGGATTTTGGAGATATTGTATCTAAACATGGTGATTTCGCAGTAGTGGTCAAGGATACTGATGGCCACAGAGCGATAATGAATGCCGCAGATTATTTGGAGCTCCAGAAAGATCCCTTCTTTGCAGAAAGGGTGCGTGCATTGTGGATAAAGCCAGACTATACTCCAGTAGCCAGACCTGAGACAACCCCTGGATTTATGCAGGATCTTCACCCTGACAATTTTAGAACTGAGGGCGATGGATTTGCCAGCTTAACAGATGGTTCTGTGGATGAGGCACTCCGTGATCTTGAAGGTATTACTTTCAGAACAGAAGCAGCAGTGACGCCGGTTCAGAAAAAGAAGTTCGAGGATATGCTGCTTGATAAGAATATCCAGTCTTTGTTGAAGGAACGCGGTATCAGAGAGGTTATAATAGAACCACCCTACAAACACCCGCTTTCAGGTCAGGCGTCGATCAACACAGAATCGGGCGTAATTAAGTTCAATGCTGATGCTACAGATCCGACAGGATCTGCGCTGCATGAATTAGGTCATAAAGCGTTCCAGGACTTGCCTGTGGAAGAGCAAAATAAACTGATCGAAAGAATAAAGAACGCAGGTGTTCCACGCGCATCAGGATACTTGAAATTAGGAGAATATGAAGAGGCTGTGGCTGAGACCCTGTACAAGGAAGGCTCAGTATTTCCAGAGTATGCAAGTAAAGTAAAAGGCATAAAGATTCAAGCGTTCGTTCAATATGAGCCGATCAAGCCGCCACCAGAGTTGCAGACATTTCCATTAGAAGAATATTTGCAAAGGACAAGGAAAGGATATGTTTCAGGAATAGCATTAGATAGAAAAGCAGGGGAAGAAGCTGAAGAGTTCAAGAAGACGTTTAAGGGGCCAGATTATGCCAAAGAAGAGATTCTCAACCGATATGCAATGGCAGAGAGACTGGGTGTCACTCAGGAAATAGAGGACCTGTCAGTTCAGCGGTTGACTGCGAAAGAGGCGGCAAAGAAGATAGTTTCCAGTGGTAGAGTAAAAGCGAGCACAGGTGGGCAGGATTCAGCAGTTAGTATTGCAGAAGGTATGGTTAGAGGCGTAAGGTCTGTGAAGAACATTCCATCGATGGATGATAAGGAAGTCTTTGAGGAATGGGTTAAAGCTTATCATTCGAGAGCTGAGCCAGCTTCGAAGAGCATGGATACACAGGCAGCTCCAAAGATAATATCGACAGGAGAAGCTCCCGGACCATCCAGTGCGTTAGCAAAACCTGTTGATACAGAAAAAATTGAAGCAGCGAAAGCGCCGTTCCCCGAAATAGACGTCTCAAATACACAAATGAACATGCCAGCGGCGGACTTGCAGCAACTAACGTCGCCTCTTGATGATGTTCCAACAGTTGGGATAAATAGGCAAAAACAGATAGCAGACCAGGAAGAAGTGATCAAGAGAACACGCTTCAACTGGAATAAGGCTGGACTTACTGCATTAGCTGGGGCAACTGGAGCTGCTGCAGGATATCAGATGCTATCTGGAAAACAACAGGATAAAACCACAGTTTCGCAGATACCGCTCATAGCTCCAAACAATACAACAGCTCCAATCACACCATTTTATGCCCCCTCATCTCATGAACAGGAAGGATCATCAAAGCAAGCACAACCCGGACAAACAGCTATGGAGGGTGTTATGGGCATTCTGGACATCCTTAACATACCTAACTATGCCGTCGGTTCGCTGATATCAGGCAAGAGCTTCTGGGACAAGACCAGTATCTCAGAATCGCTGGGCATCACAGATAAGGACACATCGCTATTTTCATTGCGCGGCGCAGCAGGACTTGCAGCAGATATATTCCTTGATCCGACAACTTATCTGACGTTGGGCAGCAGCGCGGCGGTAAAGATAGGCGCAGCAGGTGGAAAGCGTATAGCTCTTAGCGGCAGGGGCGTAAAAGCACTTGCGCAGTTAAAAAAGACTCACGGCGTGCAGGCTGAAAGTATGCTCGCTACAGCAATGCTCAACGATCCGAAACTGTATAGCAAGTTTCATGCGGTAGAAGGCATCGGAGTACGCTCATGGGGACCGGTGATCGGAGGGAAATTCGAGTATGAACTGGTATCAAAGGAGACGCTCAAAGGGATAGCGGCTGCACCTGGCAGTATTAACGATGATATCCTCAGGCGGATGGTCACTTCAGGCAATATTCCGCTTGAGAAGGCAGCAGTCACCATAAAAGGTGTGGAAATGTCTGCGGCACAGAAAGCAGCAAGAGTAAGGGATGTAGCGGGTGAGGCTCTGGTGCCGTTTTACAAGATAAAGAAGCTGGCAAGACCGGTATCCCTTGCTCCGGGTGAACCTGAATATGCTGACAAGTTCCTGAGATTCAAAAAAACAGTCAGATTGGACGTCCAGAAGTATGTCAAGGTAGCGGAAGACCTGGCGAAGAGATCGAAAGCTGAGCTTGGCGATGATTATAACGAGATACTGATGAAATATCTTGAGACTCCTGTTTTACCAAGAGGAGGGCTGTCACAGGAAACACAAAATATTCTGACGACGATAGAAGACTATCACAAAGCGTTCGCAATTGAGGAGAAGCAAAAGGGCATCCTGGAAAAAGATATTCCGGGCTATTTGAGACACGCGCTTACAAAAGAGGCGCGGGAGTATCTGGGCAAAGGCAAGAAGGCATCAACTGAAGTATATGACCTGAAGAATTTCGCAGGATTTACAGAAGGGCGCTCATATAAGGGAACGATTGAGAATATAAATGCGAAGTATAGAGCTGCTGAGGGTGTAGATTTTGACCTGTTCGAGCCAGATGTCTTTGCAGCGTTCGGGATCCGTGCTTCAGAACATGTGAAAGCAGTCGAAGAATATGACTTCCTTGAATGGGTTGCTAATAACTATGGCAAGGACGTAGCTGCGATCACCGATCCAGGATTTATATACACATCCCTGTCACAATTAAATGCTCGCCTGCCGCCAGGCACGGATACTGCGCTATTGCAGGATGCAAAAGACATCCTGAATCAGATCGACCCGCTTAAGTCATATACAGCCAGGTCGGGGGCAGTTTTCACGGCAGAGGACATTCTGAAGGATGTCGAGGCATTCAATCTAATAAGCACAAAAGCTGCACCGCTCACACGAAAGGAAGAGCTGGCGTATACGGCAATTTACCTTGGTAAACGAATGGAGGACATGACACCGAGGGACGCCGCCAATTATGCGCGAACAAATCTTATGAGAACTCAGGTGCCTGAAGAGATAGCAGAGCACCTGGAGCCAGAGATATTCCCGAAAGAAACAGCCTCCTGGTTAAAGACTTACGATAAAGCACTCACTGCGTGGAAGTTCGGGCAGACCGTCCCCTGGCCAGCATACCATGCCCAGAACATAGCAGGCGGATTGTTCAATACCATGCTTCTTGGGGAGATGAGAATGCGCGCAGCAGGGGAATCCCTGTCTATGCTGACCGGGAAAAGTTTGGGTAAGATACATAAGACTGCGTTAGGCGATGAATATACCTCGGAGCAGGTGCTGAAAGCTGCTGAGGAGCTTGGTGTTACAGGCCAGCCGGGCTTGATGGATATCCCGAAGGAGATAAAAGATGTTGGCGGGTATATCAAATACAGAACCAGCGACAAAACTCTTGACAAAATCGGGCGCGGATGGGATAAGGTTTCACCGACGACAGTTGCAAGAACAGAAGAAGACTGGATGCGTCTCTCTATTTTCTACGATAGGTTGATGAAAGGCGATACGCCTGAGGATGCAGCAGCGTTCGTCACGAAATTCCTCTTTGAGTATATGCCTGAAGGCAAGACCGGATTCGAGAGAGACTACATGAGGCGCATGATACCGTTCTATACATATCTTAGAGGTAACGTACCGCTTCAGCTCGAATCGTTAGTTACGCAGCCAGGCAAGTACGCAGCATTTGCCAAAGCTAACCAGGCAGCTATGGGCAACCAGACCGCGCCAGATTGGACCGGGAACTGGGATCTAACAGCGCCAGCAGGTGAAGGATACTTCTATGGCTTGAGGACACCAGCATCGGATCTGGATAAGTTCAGTCAGTATACAGATGCGTTATCAAGCCCGGCGCAGACAGAAGAAGACCTATACAGGAAGTTGAAGGCGCTTGAGATTTTCACACCTGCAGTAAAAGGCCCTGCTGAGGTCGCTACTGGATGGAACTTCTTTGCTCAAAAACCATACGAGCCAGGAAGCTTTGCAGGTTATGATTATGGGCCAGGAACAGAGGCTGCATTGTCGAATATCGTCGGCAGACCATACAGCACCGCAGTGAAAGCTGAGGGTGTACAGCAATACGGCGGCACAGCGGGGAATAAGCAAAAAGTGGAAGACTTTGCTGTAAAACAGACCACAAGCACAAGCAGGTATAAGGCACAGACAAGGAAATATCTCGAAGATCAGTTCAATGCCGCCTTAAAGAGAAAGAATGATTTCACATGGCAGCAGAGGTTTGAAGGCTGGAAGAGGGATGAAATGGCAAGCCCCCTGTCAGGAATACCGGATGAACTGCAGGGAGGTCATATCCAGGCTGTAGCTGAAGGTGGGTTGCCGATCATGGAAAACTTCCTGACCATGACAAAAGAAGAGAATGCAGAGCAAACCGCTTCTCAGTTGTTCAGACTGGGACTCCCTGAAAAAGAATTCAAACAGGAAGAGTTCTGGGAGGAGATGAAGGTCAAGGAAGGCACGAAACTTGCTGAATCCACCCTGAGTACCACAAAGAAGCTGGAAAAAGAAGGTAAATGGGTGAACGATGCCGTCAGGGAAAAACTGGAATACGATGCTAAAAAGTCCATAAACATCCAGCTTTACAGCAGGGAACTTGCCAAGATCCGTATGCAGCTTGATTGGGCACAGCGCAGGCTCAGGAATGAACAGGCCATTATGGATCGCAAGAGGAAAGACCCGGATTTTAAAGGGGATAAATGGTCAGAGAGACAGATCCAGGCACTCGAATGGTTCATTCCCAGATACCAGGCACAGTATGATGCTATTGAAAATCTAAGGGAACAGGAAAAAGTCAAGGAGTTCGAGCTTCCTGAACAGATCATTCAGGGTGAGGATTACGATAAGGGGATGCTGGGAAAAGAGCGGGAAGTCAATATCCGCGGTAAAGGCCCAACTCTAGCAGATCCTGAGCAGATTAAGAGCATGGTGAAATACGACGAGATCGCACTTGAACGGGCAGTGATCCTTGAAGATGTCGCCATAATCGATCTGCCAAAATATGTCCCAAAGCAGATACGGGATTCGATCAAGAAACCATCAGGACCCGAATGGAAAGAAAAACAGGATAAAGCGGCATGGTATGCAAGAGTTATCTGGGGCGATGAAACCGAAGTGCCTGAAAAACCAGAGCCCGTTGAAAAACAAAATGAAGGATGGGCAGTATCCCCGTTCATGCCTATGGCATCCGTGGCAATGATAAACATGGGTACGGGCAGAAAATCGACTGTTCCAGGATTGAACAAGCCACTAAAAACACCTGCATCGCCGTTAGAGAGCTACAATGGGGTTGAGTCGCCTGGCTGGAACCTCACACTTCCCTCGGTTTCAGATGTAGTCGGGCTATTCCTGCCTCACCCTGCTGCTGCAGAGCCTGTTTCAGAGGAAGCAGTCCAGCAGAAATCCGATATGGCTAAAGAAGCGTTTCTCGAAAGTGATGAATTCATAACAGCAGTCCAGAGCATAGTAACGGATTACCTTGACAGGGGGATCGAAAGATGACGGTCACAAAATCCCAGGATTTTGAGTTCAAAGTATATACGCGGCCAACAGGATTGGGCACAGGAACATACGATCACTGGCTTCTCAGAGGTGCATCAGTGGAAATCGAGCGCAGCCTGTTCGAAGGCGATCTCCTGACAATAACAAGCACAAGGAATAATCAGGATATCCAGATCGACAGGGTAAGACCCGTCCGTTTCTACTGGAAAAATGTTAAGCTGTTCGACGGCTGCATCAGGGCGCCAAAATACGATAACAGGCAGAATAAATATCGGGATCTTGTCACCACAGCTTACGGCTGGGAGAAGGAACTTGCAGCCATCCGGCTTGACCTTGTTACGCCCGAAGGAGTGCAGTACACAGGGAAATCCATAGATTTCATCTTATCAGACCTCGCCAGGATCGCAAATGATATGGGTATGACCAAGAAAGCAACCTATGTTTATGATAAAACAAAGCTGCCGTATTACGATTCAGTAGTCTTCGGGACTGCGCTCACAAGAACCTACGGCGACACTATCTGGTCAGCCCTTACTGACCTGACAAAAGAACTTGACATTGCTGAAACCTACCATATTGGAGAGTGGACTGTCAGAGTGGACGCGCTTCAATCAGACTATAATATCTATATAATTCCAATGATGGTCAACACTGACATAGCATCCATCAAGAAATTCAAGGACAACATGCTGACCACTCCAAAGAGTATCCGCAGGGATTATACAAGACTTCTTAACTTCATGGTTGTTCGCGGAGCTGGAACATTGGTCAATGAACGGTTCAAACCAACACTGATCCTCAACGAAAAAAGTATAGTTACGAACCTGGAAGAATTCTATGCCGATTCTCAGCCCTCTCCTATACGGTCTTACCTGAGGATTACGATCACCAATCCCACAGGTTCGGATAAAGGAGGATTCGTTACCATAAACGGCGGCGACGGGAACATGCACGAGCTTACTGAAAGCTTTTTCATGTGGGTGAAAGCCGGACAGGCGCAGGTGCATTATACCAACAACAGATACGGAACTCTCTCAGGAGCCTCATTAAAAGCATTCGTTATTCAGGGGTGGGCCGGGTGCAAGATCCAGGTAGAAGAAACCTCATATTCCGTGGGAGGACGCAGTATCAATGATGTAGGAGTACGCGGTAAGACTATCAGGAACATCAATTTCGATACTCAGGCTAAAGTTGATTCTTACGGCGCACAGCTGGTCAGGATGTACCATGCACCGCTGGTTTACATAGATACAGTGATCAAACCCGAATACTCCAGCGCGGAAGAACTCATGGGCAAAACAATCACCCTGTTTGATAATTTCCAGAATGATTTTGCAGATTTTACATGCATAAAACAGAGATACTATTTCGAAGGTCCTCAGGTTTCTGAGTCGATTACCGCTATGAGATATAATTATGATTGGGAGTACACCGAGTGATATGAAGAAGAGGCATAACCATGGAATCATTTACTAATGAGCAGCAGGCGATCCTTGAAAAGGCGATCTGGAAATTCCTTGAGGAGAACAGGGAACTTGTACTGAGGCGGCTGATCGGGATAGACAAGCTTGAGCTATCGGCGCCAAATGAAATTACCATTGTCGTGAATGCGACTGGGAAGGTGATTGTGAAACGGCAATAGAAAGTGTTATTCAAGTAAAGATATCAAAATATCTAATGGTCATAGGAGAAATAACATCGAGCCAGCAGGATATAATGTTCGTCCATGTGAGAGTGGAAGATGCTGCCTTCATAGAAACACACAACGGCATGGTAAAAGCGAACTATTACATTAACAATTCAATTGGTCAGAAATTCTCAACAGCCCGCTGGATGGGAAGGATAAAAATAAAGATAGGGAATGTCAACGAGTCAAGCAGGCTGAGGTTATCACTATGGGATTCGCCAGCAAAAACCAAACTTTTCTTTGAGAACGAGTATCAATTGAACCCTGGTAGTGCAGTTTTACACTTTTCTTTCAATCCTCTCCCTGCCGGAGATTATTACTGGGAACTGGAAAGGCTTTCAGGTTCGGTAGGTATCAGCGTGGTCTCAGACAGTACGATGCATAAAGCATACACTGATGGAAATCCAACCGCTGCTTTCGATATTGAAAGCAAGATCATGTACGTTACAGATGCGGAAGTGGAGCGCCCAGTGGCGGTAGTCGGGGATACCATTGATTCGGGAGTAACCACTGTCAGCGGAGGTTCAGAGCTTGGAAAGATAATGGTTGGGTCGGTTGAAAAGAACATATCGAGAGATGGAGATTCACTTGCAAACGGCGGCCAGATACTCACAGGCTGCTGGTTTCTTGAATTAGACACTTAGGAACGAGGTATAAAACAATGTCAAGATCAGATACAGAAGTATTACAGGAATTAAAAGATGCGAAGGCACGAATAGAGATTCCAACGACAATGATGAAATCATATCATGCATTGGTCATTGACTTAGAACCGCAATTAGACCCATTACTTGATACGAAACTGGATGAATATCTTAGAATCATTAAGCGGGGGATTTAAATGGGATACACAAGTGGCGCTAAAATAATTTATGATATTATTGATGAAATCTGTGCAGCATTAATGGCCTCGGCAGGCGGTTATTGGTCAAATGGTGACGCAACATGGACAACCACAACTAAGACAGCAGAGAATGGGCGGCGTTGTATGAAATATACGAATGGCGCTGAGGTAATATATTGGGCGTTTGAAGTTTCTAATCAGCAACAATATTTTTGGTCTGGTTTATATGGAAGAGGACTTGTAATCACAGCGAGCGCAACGTGGGACAGCGGTACTCATACTTATCCTGTGTCGAATCAATCGACATATATTCCTTTTGAAGCACATAGTACCACGAATAGCGTTGATCTTGCAACCTTACAATGTACCTATTATTTGTGGACTGAAGCAGCAGGGTTTGCGTTAATGTTTAAGCCAGAACCTACTGGAAATACTTCTCAAAATAGCAATTTTATTGTAATGGAGAGAAATGAAAACAAAGAATATTCGGACGGTTACAGTAATTTTTATCTAATGACACTTAGTAATATATGGGGAGTTTTATATGGCCCACCTCAGGATATTGGATTCGGTTCAAAGTATTCCTGGAGATGTATTTTAAGACCTTTTGCATATCAATTCCCAAACACGAACACTTCGAGGCAGAACGTAAGTTCAAACGGTAACGGCGTGAGTTATGTTCCGAGTCCAGGATATTATGCGTTCAAAAGCAGTGGAAATGGTAAGGTATATTATGTTAAGCCAATTATCAATAATCAGGCAAACCAACTTTCGCCAATATTTCAGGCTGAGTTGTGGTTTCCTTGGAGTGAAAGCATAGGATTAGTGGATGGCGATGTAATAGCGATTGAAGGCCAAACTACGAAGTTTTTATGCAAGGCTCTTGATTCTCCTGATAGTACAAGCAGATTATTGTATGCTATAAAATATGTGGCGTGATAAAATGAAAGACGCTGGAAAACTAATAGAAGGTACTCTTGTAGGAAATATTTATGACAAGAATAGGGACAGAGATATAAAAGAAGACCTTGAAAAACACAAAAAAGGCGGAGATGATTAAAATGGTAAAAACACGAGAAGAAATCATTGAAATTCTCAATGGTGCGACTGTTTTTATTGAAGAGGTAAAACCGCCATGGTCATCAGAGAGAAGTAAGCGGTTAAAAATTCAAGTCCCGAACGACTGCGGGGTAACTGCTGAGGAATACATGAACGTAATAACACGTCCTCTGGAGGGATAATATGGGATACACAAGCGGGAGTAAGACCCTTCCAGATATTCTTGATGAAATAGCAAACGGTCTTATTGCTACAGTTCATTGGCAAAACATCACATCTTATGATGCAGGCGCAACGGCATGGACTACAACCACAAAAACCGGAGATAGCGCAAAAAGAGCATTAAGATACGTGAATGGCAGCGAAGAAATATTCCTTTCAATGACAGTCACAAACACATATCGAAATGTATATCCTGGGGCATATTATTATAAAGGATTGGAGATAGTGTTTAGCGCAAGCTGGGATAGTGTAAATCATACTTATCCAAGTTCCAATCAGAAAACGCATTTACTCATTGAAGGCCATTCCGGTGCTGTTTCTGCTGATATGGCAACCTTACAGATTCAATACTATTTATGGCTTGAAGAAAATGGATTTGTAATAACCGGAAAACCAGAAGCACACGCCGATGCGTATCAGTCCGGGTTCTTTGCTGTGATCGAGAGAAATCCGAATAAAGAATATTCGGATGGATTCTCCAACTTTTATTATTTCGGGATGTCTAATTATTGGGGGGTAATGTGGGGTTGGGATTATGGTAACGCAAAGCAAAGAGTTGTTATGAGACCGTTTGCTTATGTTTATCCACCTGATGGAACAGGTACTATGACTTTGACTCCGGCACAGTTACTTTCTGGAAGTTATGGTGTGAGTGCTATTCCGACACCATCGTATTATGCATTTAAAAGTGCGGTAGGTTCGGGTAAGGTATATTATGTCAAGCCGATAGTAAATAATACACAAACTTCAGCATGTCCTATATTTCAGGCTGAGTTGTGGTTTCCGTGGTCGGAAGGTGTTGGATTAATAGATGGCGATGTGATTGCCATTGAAGGCCAAACCACGAAGTTTTTATGCAAGGCAATAGACAGCCCGGATACTACTACAAGGTTGTGCTTTGCGATAAAATACGTGGCGTAGATGGCATTTAGTGCAGTTGTCTTCGGAAGTTATATAGTAGGCACCGGGTTTACTGATGGAGCTTCAATTTCAAATGGCGGTCTGCGATGTTTCATAAAACCAACCGCAAACATCGCAGGCGCACCGCTTGACGTTACAATTACTTACGTGGACCAATATGGCAACACTGCAGAAACCACCGTGGTAAGTACGAGCGTAGCCGCAAATACCACATCAGGAAACCATATTGAAGTAACCCTGAATACCGGAGATACTGGAATACAGGATATTACCTCAGTATCAGTAACAGGCGGAACTACTGGTGACAGATTCAATCTTGAGAGCTGGAATGAAGGAATAGGAAAATCACTTCCGATAATTAGATCTACTAAAAACGATCCCTGGGTGAATCTGGAGCCAATGCGTGAAGTAGCACCTCTGTCCCATACCTGGTTTGTTGGTGAGACCGTGGACATTGCGTTGAGTAATGTTTTAGTCGGCGCAAATACCACGAATAGGACTGCCACTATGGAAACAGAAGTCGTGTCTCCGGTTTATGCAGATGATTTCAATATCTACGGCAGTATGGCAACCGTAACAGACAAGGATGATAATCTTAAAAGATTGCGGTGCACGTTGGTGGCCTCATTAATTGCATTAAACGAATCCACACGATTTAAATGGTTATGGAGTGCTGGCGCAGCGGCTTATGTGGATACTGGTTTTTATCAAGTGGATTTTGACTTTGCACTCAACCGGGGTTCATTATTTACGTTTGAGGTATGCGATAAAGATTTAGTTGTAAAGTTTACCAGGGCAAGCAATACAGGAGGATGGACAACCCCAGGCACAATCCAATCTTATTGCGGGCAGGAAATATTATATCCGGCATCATATACTAAAGATGGCAATACAACGACAGAGTGGAGACACTATACAGATGAAGTGCATTGGATTATTTTTGATTTAGGAGCGGGCGCTAAAGTAGGTGGCGCACGGATATTCTGGCGAGGTCTGGACCCTGGATTTAACTGCGATGTGGATACGAGTAATGATTTGTCATACTGGGAGCTTCAATATGATAATTGGGACGTATCTGCAGGCGGCGCTACATGGCGTGAGTTAGAGTTTCCAGTCGTAACTGCAAGATATATCAGACTCATGTTCTGGCCTTATAATTCAGGCCACTTGTTAGCAAATATTATGGAGGTCAAGTTTTATTTGCTGGAACATCAGACCCTTGTTTTTAAGTCCCTGGCATTTGAAGCGAGGCTACGGTGTTCAACAGGCGGAACAGCAACAGGGCTGGAATACCTGGACGTGAGAACTGTTAAAATATCAAGATATAAAAGTTCAGGAACAATAACCAGTAATTTTGCAGTCCCTGTGCCTAACATTTCAGCGTATGACGAAATACTGTTTTTGGCAACAACACCAGCAGGTACAGGCGTTAAATTCCAGTTAGCGTTTAGTGATAATGGCACATCCTGGTCAAACTATTCTGGCCCGGATGGAACAAGCGGCACGTATTATACGTTGATTGGAGAACCGATTGCAGTACCCACAGGATTGACTGGATATTATTATAAATGGAAGGCTATTCTAACAGCAGATGGCAGGGAAACCCCGATCTTCGATGATATCACGATATGGCTATTTGTTAAGTTGTATAAGCTATTTTGGAACCTGCAAAAGGAGCCTTCTATTTATATGGCGACACCCAATCCCCGGATGATGTCGCCTTCAATAAACCTGTTTCGTGCGTGCGCTCGCGCAACTGCAGGTTATCCAGACCCGGGCTCATGTACTGGCGGGAGTTACTTAATAGAAGTCCTTTCAGGCAATGTTTTTTATAGCAAAATATGGGTACTGATCAGAGGCAGTGATATATCGTTCCTTGTAGAGACGTTAAGCGGGCGTGATTGGGTGGCGAAACATTGGGTATTCTTCAAGTCGTGGATGGAGAGCGTTGTCGGGCAAGTGGTGTCTGGATACGTCAGAGATCAGAATGAGAATATAATTCTTGACGGAATAAAAATGGTAATAACCTCAAGTATAACATCAGGCGTAGACCAGATGAACCCGGTCAATCCGATAACAGGATTCTATCAGATATTTGTCAAAAATACAAAATACGATAATCGTTATCTTCTAGTAAACAAGGAAGGCAAAACCTTTGACCTGGCATATTCAAAATATGGCCTGCCTGACATAATAGACGGCACAACGAGAGTACCATCCCCGCAGGATATGCATTTCTGGAAGCCTGACCAGATATGCGGAAAAAGCGTGGCTTATGTTGGCTCACTTGTCTCATATTAAAAACCATACAACAGCAGAGGGTAAGGGCAGACCCATCACAGACATGATTCGCATACCAGGAAAGAACGCATGCGAATCCCATACTCCTCTGCTTATCATAAGGGTATATCAGAATGAGCCTAAACATTAACAAGTGCCTACCGGATTGGAACGCCCACTGTAAGGGTAATTTCATGAGAGAGTTTGCCTATAAGCCTCTGCCTCACGAATCTCCATTGAATCTTGTGAGGATTCACAGGATAGGCAGCCTCGATAAGCTGGCTGGACTTGTCAGAGCATATTCAAACAGACCTGGGTTCTACGTCTCAGTATATGCCTTCGAGCCTGAAAACCGCCCTGGCAAGCTGGACTATGATACCGCGATAATCGACAGGCTGTACCTCGATTTCGATTCAAAGGAGGATCTCAACATGGCTCTCTATGAAACCTGCTTGACAAGAGATGCTCTACAGGACTTGTCCATAGAGGCCCACTCATATTTCTCAGGTCAGAAAGGCACGGCAAACTATATCGATTTCTCACCCACCCCCATCGCCTTTGAGAATAAGAAAGAGGTTCTGGGACTCTTCTGGGATATCGTTCACGAAGGATTATACTCAGGATCCAGAAGACTGATTCTATCAACGCTGGATGGGGGCAGCGTCAGGGGCGACATCGCAAGAGTCTCCAGGCTCCCGAACACACCACATAAAAGCGGGTATTTTTGTGTACCTCTGAATGCGAGGGACGTTCATAAAGGTGCGAACCATATCAGGCAGCTTGCAAAGCAGCCGAGGTATGATCTTGACCTGGATATTATTATCAAGGATAACATCCGCATCAATGACAGAGTCATCCCCAGCTTGCTCAAGAAGCTGGAAGAAGTTGTGGTGGAGAGGCGCAAAGAAAAGGAGGAAGAGAGGGAAACCAGGGCTGAGCAGATGAGGAGAGCTCCGGCAGCGGAAAAGAATGGAAGATTCGTCTCAAAAGAAGAAATACAGACGGCTAAGTCCTATCCAATTTCAAGAATTCTCGGCAGCAAGAAGCTTGTGTTCTGTCCTCTTCATAACGATGACGTTCCCAGTCTGTCCATAAATCATCAGAAGAATTTGTGGAGGTGTTTTGGGTGCGGGAGGTCGGGGAATGTGATACAGCTTGTGATGGAGATGGAGGGGATTGGTTTTATGGCGGCTGTGAAAAAGCTCTGTGGTAAATAGAGAGATACATAAGGAACCCTCGGAAAGACTCGGTATATCACGGAATATCAGTGCAATGGTGAGTTGAAGATTTTAACTTTAACTATTGCAGCTTTGAGATCGAGATTTTATCAACCAAATTCTATTTATAATAGGACGTATGAACGTATGTACATATGTTAAATGGAGATTTAACCACTGCAAAAAAGTATTTCTTCAGCGCTTTGAGCGATGAAACCAGGCTTTCAATACTCTATGCATTGAAAGAGAACGGCGGAATGTGCGTGAATGATATCTGCGAGGCGACAGGAAAAGATCAGAGTCTCATCTCGCACCATATGGCATGTCTACGAAACTGTGGGCTCGTAAACACCGAGAAAGACGGAAAATTTGTGGTTTACTCGATAAAGAACGAGCTTATCTCACAAATTCTTGATCTCTCGGATAAGCATGTGAAGGAAATGTTTGAAGGAATTCTTTCTTGCGAGGTTGTAAAAAACAAAAGTAGGAGTTAAAATGGCAGCTTTAATTGAGATACGGGATTTAAGCATAAGTGCTAACGGCAAACAGATTCTCAAGAACATAAACCTGGACATAAATGAAGGCGATAGCATTGGTATAATTGGAAAGAGCGGTGCAGGGAAAAGTACTCTTTTACATTTGCTTCGAGGTTTTGAGGAATTTGAAGATATTACTGGCGAGGTCGTTTTTAACATTTCCTCATGCCCCAGATGCGGTAGAGTAAATCCTCCAGGTAATGCAGGCAAACCGTGCTCAAAATGTGACATAAAAACAGAATTGAAAAGAGTGGATTATTTTAATTCGAAGGACATGCACAGGAAAATCATGGAAAGGACTGCTATCATGATGCAGCGAACCTTTGGATTATATGGCGATGAGACTGTTCTTGAGAATATCATTCGCAGCTTTGAATATTCTGATATTCCTAAAGAAAAACGTCCCTATGTTGCAGCAGAATTAATAGAAAAAGTGAAGCTAAGCCACAGAATGACATACACTGGAAAAGAACTCAGCGGGGGAGAGAAACAGCGCGTAGTGCTGGCAAGGCAGCTTGCGAAATACCCGATGCTTTTGCTTGCGGATGAACCAACCGGAACACTTGATCCAAGAACTGCAAAGCTGGTGCATGATAGCATATTAAAAGCAAAACAGGAACACAACATGACTATGCTTGTTACTTCGCATCTGCCTGGCGTTTTACATGATCTGACAAACAAAGCGATCCTTCTGGATAAAGGAGAAATCATAGAAATAGGAAATCCAGATGGAATTATTGAAAAGTTCCTGGCAATGACAGGAGTGGTGAATGAGGACAAAACAGTTGTCGGTGAGCCGATCATTATTATTAAGGATTTGAAGAAAAAATATTACTCTTATTCAAAAGGTATGATCCCTGCCGTGAATGGCGTGAGCTTCGAAGTCAACGAAGGAGAAATTTTCGGTATTCTGGGCATAAGCGGAGCAGGTAAAACAACACTCTCCAAGATCATAGCGGGCATTATGGAGAGAGACAGTGGAAAAGTGGATGTAAGGATCGGGGAAACATGGGTTGATATGGCCGAGAAAGGAACCGATTTCAGGGGGCGCGCAAAACCTCATATTGGCTACTTGCATCAGGAATATTCACTTTACCCTCATAAAAATGTATTATCTAATCTGACCGATTCGATAGGTTTAAAACTTGAGCCTGGACTCGCAAGAACAAAAACGGTCGCTGCTTTAAAAGCAGTGGGCTTTGATGAAAATACAGCACATGAGATCCTGGAGAAGACATCATATGAACTGAGTGTTGGAGAACGTCAGAGGGTGACAATGGCGCAGGTTCTCATAAGAGAACCGGGGATTATTATTTTTGACGAACCAACAGGAACGATGGATCCGATCACAAAGAACGAGGTTGCAAACTCGATACTTACTGCAAGAAAAGAGACAGGGACAACATTTGTTATAGTTTCCCATGACATGGAATTTGTCAGGAATGTTTGCGACCGCACTGCGCATATGAAGCTTGGCAAAATAACAGCGATGGGAGATGCTGGTTCGGTGCTTGAGGAAATTTTGGTCGAAGAAAAAGCAGACAGGGAAAAGACTCCGCAAGACAGGAATAACGACCTTGAAAGATATTTTAATAGAGCACAGCAGTGCGCAGATCTGAATGTTTTGTCCGATGTTGATTTTTATGTATCAAAGGCAAAGGAGACTGCCGTAAAACTCAACAAGGATATCAGCGGCGAACTTGAAAGGCTAAAGCCAGCATATGAAAAAGGAATCTCTGAAATGCTTAAAGAAGCAGAAAGATATGCATCAGAAGGACAAATCTATGGAATGAATGTGTATATAGAAAATGCAATAAATTATGCAGCTAAAGCAGGTATCGATATTTCAGGGGAGCTTCCAAAATTCATGCCTGCATACGAAGAAGGTCTTAAAGAGGCTTTACAGGAAGCCCAGAAGCATGAAGCTGAAGGTTTCCTTGGCATGTCGTATCAATATATTCATAGAGCGGGTAATTATGCTGCAAAGCTTGGAAAAAACATAGAGGATATCTTAAAATCATTACCGTGGTATGAGAAATGGACGCTTACAGATATACACATGAAATTGAGGTGAAAAATATGTGCATGGTCGGGGATATGCCTGAATTAAATATAGAAAATATAGAAATGGACTTAAAAGAATACATTTGCATGGATTGTGAAAATAAATTTAAGGGACTTGGAAAAAGCGTTATCTGTCCTGCATGTAAATCCAGCAACATTGAAATGGTGAGTGCGGAGAAATGAAAAGTTGTTGCTGTGAAATCAGCGATGTTGCTGAATATTATCAAGGAGAAACAAAATCAGGTGAGAAATGGACTCCAGCCTTTATCGAATACGTTGATAAGGAAAAATGCAAAGGCTGCGGGTTATGCGTGAAGGTCTGCTCAAGGGGAGTTTACGAGATTCAGGAATTAAATGGCAGAAAAATCTCAGTCGCTGTAAATGCTGGTAACTGTGTGGGAGACGGGAGCTGCCACATGGTATGCAAACCGAATGCGATGGTATGCGTACCAAGGAAAATAATCTAAAAATAAATAGTAAACAGTGGCATTCGGCATTAAATATGGTAATTATTATCGTTCCATCACTGTCCCTTTTTTGTGGTTTTATCCATCCTCATCTTTGCTGCCACGATTGTTATTCTGGTTCAAGATAGGTCAATAATACACAAACCCCTATCGTGTGCAGTGCATGTAACCATGTTTCATGCCGTGGCTTCTTCTTCTCTATCATAAAAAAAAGATTTGCGCTGGATAAAGGCAATCCCACCAAAAACCAGATTCGCACACCTGAGCAGGATAGTGTGCGAAGCCATTATCCGCGCCTCATCAAAGATCCAGTGTTTGCGTTATGATACCTGGTCGTTCATTCAGTCATGTACTGAAATTGGCACTGAAATAGTTCCAAGACCAGGCTCACAACGGAATCACCTTTTCAAGTAGACCAATTGGAGGGATCTGAAAGAAATGCAACAATTAGTTTTCAATGCTCCCCTGAAGGGAGTAGTAAAGACACCGACCTTGATAATATGTAAAGATGAGGTAAAGCAGGAAAGGCTGTCCGCAGCGATGCTCGCTTCGCAATTTGGCATGGACTTCCCGCAAATGGGACTGCCGATCGTTATGGATAATGGCGAACCGGTTGCAGTTCATGCCGAGGATCTTGTGAGCGCAAACTCCTGTTTCCTTACAGATTACTCAGGTCAGATGGTAACCGTGCAACCAATGATGGGAGGATAAACCCATCAATTTTTTTTTTCGATAATAAGTTAGAAGGTGAAATGATGTCAGATGATAATGATGGTAGCGCAGCTTCCGCCCTTGCGGTGCCCGTAACAGCGCCGTTATGGAAAGCACCGCACTCTGTTGCAGATACACAGAAACCAATAAAGCTGGAGACGGTGAACGACTTCGATTCTGGTTTTATCCCCTATGAAATTGAGTATGGCGTGGTTATGGATCAGCTTTCCAGGATATATAAAAGCTGGAAGTCAACGATACGAGAATATATCGCAAATGCAGAAAGCGCCTGCATATCTACGCTTAAGCTTGACCCAAACTATGTCCCGGAGATAAGGATAGAGTATAATCCAGAGCAGTGTCTCCTCACAATAGAAGATAACGGTATCGGGTTATCAAAGAAGATGTTTATGGAGGTATTCAGGTACTTTGGCAGGTCAAGGAACGCTTTTGATCCGTCGGTTTCAGGGATGTTCGGCTTAGGTGCAAAGTCATTCGTTATGCTCGTCGGTGACAAGGGCAGCATGGTAATCCATACCAAAAGCAGAGAGACGGATGAATGTTATAAAATGTATGCCCGTAAGGTCGGGTTCGACGTTTTGCCTCATGAGGAAAGAGGCTATGGTACATCCTTTACGTTCATTCACGATCCTGGCTTCAACAAGCTGGACGTTGTCAAGGCTATAGGTGAGTTTTCAAGGTATGTGAGAATCCCGGTGAAATTCACGATATCAGGAAGTCCGGTGAAGGTCCCCAATCCAGATAACTCAAGACATTATGGCGTAACCGTTCCTGCAGAGCTCGTCCTCACGCCCTCTGGACCTACCGTAATATCAGGGGTATCACCAATGGTAGTCTTGAATAAGAAGATCAAAGACCTCAATACTTCACGAACTGGTTACAGGGCTGATGAGAATGCCACGGAGTATATCAAGCTCCATTTTGACACAGAGCATTACGAATTCTGGGGTTTGATACAGGTTAATGTTACTGACGGGAACTTGACCAGTAGAAGCAACACGGACGGGGTTGCATCTATTTTACTGATCAGCATGCCTACGGAGGACGTTGTAACTGAATTGTTTACAAAGGCGGTTATTCGGATAAAGTCGGAAACAGGCCATGACTGGCTGCCTAAACCAACGCCAGATAGGGAAAGGTTTGAGGAGTCCTCTAAAGCAGCTTTTATCCAGAAACTTAACTCTGACATAGTCGAACGACTCCCAACGCTTCCCGGCGAGTCGCTATATAGCCGCAAGAAAGGCGAGCCTTTAGAGCCAAGGAGTTTCGAAGGAATAGGCAAGATAGAATCGTATAAGGACTTTTTCTCTCTGACTACTACACAGAAAGCAGTCTGGAAGGGATTGTATCACAGTAACGGGTTCAAGGAACACATAGCCTCTGCTACAATATCTATTCTTGACGGTCTTTTCCACCATGTTGAAGAATGGGGCACTTCATCAATCAGACGCAGGCACTTTAACTCTGGCGGGAAGGATACGATGCATGAGGCTATTGAAGAGGTGATTAATGCAGCAGGGCATCAGGTATACATAGCACCAGTTAATGCAAAGAGATCAGCTTCCATGAGAACCCGGTGCACGACCGCACAACGCAGGGGCAATGTCGTCTTGCTTTCACCGGCATTGTCCGCAATACCGCTTGCTTTGAAGGAGAACATCCCCATTTTCCGGGACCTGTCTGAGGTCGAGCTAGAGAAGATAGAGAAGTCGAATGATCAGGTAATTACCCATACCGTGGATGTGACATCCGGTTATAGCTGGAATAAGCAGACTAAGAGAAGCTCGGATTCGACACATATCAGTAAAGTGGCTGAACTTGAGAGAGGAAAAGCAGTAGCATTTCCTGCAAGTGAGAACATAAGCGAGTATATCAGCCTGCTTGAAGCGCCTATGCATACCTGTCATGTCAAGTTGTTCAAGGCAACAAGGTCACAAATCCAGTGGCTGACTGGGAACTCAGAAATATTCCCTATCCAGGATTATGTGGCATGGGCAAAGAGACAGACATTGGCTACCAGCAAAGGAAAGATCCCAATAGGTGACCTTGTAACGGATAGGTCTTGTGTCTTTCATTCTGTGGGTAAAGAGGCTGGCCTGAGGCTAACAAATGCTCTTAGAAGTCGTGATGATGTGACGTATGTTCCTCTAACAGATGGGGATTATTTCAAGGTAGCGGCTGTGCTTCATTATAATAAACTGGATGTTGAAACCAATGCACAGAAGAAGAAGGTCGTGGGTTCAGTAAAGTTGGCAGAGGTCCTGGGTTTTTACAACATCAAAACAGGAAATACTCCTGATAAGACGGCTTTGCTAATATATTCCAAACTCATGCTGGAAGACCTGAAGGATCAGGAGGCGATCGTGTCAATAATTGATGTTCCATCCCAGGAACTGATAAGGATTATTGATATGATGGTTAAGTTCAGGCTGGAGACAGTGAATCATAAAAGCAGATCAGCCAGGCCAGAAGTTCTGGGACAGTTCTTCGGGGCGGTGTAGATTGTGGAAGACCGATTTACCAGGGTTTTGAATATCACCCCTAATGCCATATTATTGCTTGAGCACAGAGAAGACGGAAAGGATACTACAAGATTGATACCGGCGAACACCTTTAACACCCTGAAATATGTGATGAAGGGTTCGTTTGAGGGTATGGTCGGAAGAAGCCATACCAGGATACACATTGGTGATAACTGTTTGATATCCCCGACCACTCAGGAATATGTATTCTGTCTAGAGTATGACGGGATGCTCGTCCATACGACCCCTGATGCGGATAAACTGGTATGCGAAGCTATCTTGAAGGCTTATTCTGAGCAGGATTTCAAACCTTTCATCAAGCTTTTCAACGATCTGTATTCAAAACGTCAAAAGAGTGAATTCCTTGAGTTGTTCATGGTAGCTCTTGGACAAAGGGTCGTATCAGCAACAATAGACGGGCTGAATGGGTATGTTGTGGACAAGGAGTTCTTTGTGGCTCAGAACGGCAACGCTTACAGGATATTGCCCCCGGATGACAGTAAGGATGCGAAGCCTGTTCCCAGCAATCTGGCGTTTCTGTGCATTGTGCCCAGAAATCATCAGATAAAGCCGATGAATCTCATGTATAACAATGTGAGGATTGTGCTCGGACAGCAGGAGCAGATATTCATTAGTAAGATAATGATGCTCCTCAACCGGGAGAAATATAAAGGTGATACGGTGTTCTGGGGGCAGATCAACAGGAAATGAAAAATGTATGACGAAGACGATTATCCAGAGCGTGTTGATAATCCACTGCTTATGACTGGAGTGGAATTCAAGATGTGGTTATCTGGAAGAGGTGTTGATTCTGTGGGGATTCCACCAGGATGCCCAATTCAGAGAGCTGATTTGCTGTTGGAAGTATCGTCAACAGGAAAAGTGTCTCACTCAGAGATAGGCAGCTACCTCTCTGAGATAGGTCTAATGATGCCGATAAGGGAGACCTGATTTACAGGGGATAAAAGAAGAGATAGAGGAGATTCGTTATGAGTGAAACAAATGATGTAGCGGACGCTACGCAACCAACAAGAGAAGAGATGATCGCTTTTCTAAGAGGTCATTTCAGGTACTATACGATGAATTCATGGAATAGATCAACAAGCTATGCCAGGAGAGTAAAAATAAGCAATCTTGGTCTCACAAAAGAACAGAGGTTACAAGCATTCGATTTGATCTATGTCGAGGATACGTTCCTTGAAATAAATGAGAGGATAAGAGAGTTTAGCGAAGAGAACAGCTATCGATATCAAGCATGTTTCAATGGTAGAAGCAGTGGATATATCGTATTGATACAGGGCGGCAGGGAGCCAAGTGGATATCAGTCTTTCTGCACAGAATGCGGTCAGTTGAATTATAAGAAAGTCTTGCCCCTTGCAGAGACTCCAGAGGAGAAAGTCAGGAACTACATCCGGATTAAGAACTGGTGGACTCCGGATGTATACATCCAGCAGGAAGAGGTCACCAAACATGGTCTCACTACAGAAAGAGTTCTGGAGATAATCAAAGAAGTCAGAGTAGAGAAGGCGGAATATTCAGGAGACGCTACCTGCGGTAGATGCGGCGCAGTTGCACGGAAGAATTTTGCTACCCCTCATCAACGAATATATACAAAAGGTATCGGTATGGATGAGGACGTTGATTTCGAAAATGAGGATGAGTGGGATATTGGTTCCATCAAGGATAGATACGATCTCGTCAAGTCTTTCGATAAGATGGTTGATGACTGTATCGAGGCATTCAAGTCTGTCTGTGATAATTACAGAGTAGCAGAGATAGAAGTACCATGCACACGGATAGTGAAGGTGCTTGAACCCATCGCAGCGGAGGCATAATATGACAAAAGAAATGTATGCAGTTGTGCATCTGTTTCAAGGGATAGTCCATGAGATAAAGATCTTCCCGGAATGGGACAAAGCAAGAGAGGCTGCCGACAAGAAGATAGTCGAGGAATACAGTGAGTTGGTTGAGGAACAGAATGGCGATAACGAGATTATTTTGGAGCAAGCAGAGTTAGTCGCGGACCGCCATGACAGCGGTGTTTTGCTCGACAAAGCATCGATAAGGAACGCCCTGATAGACCGAATGGAACGTGGTGGGGTGTCAGTCAAGCTTAGTCCAGACTTTGATAAGCAGACTGAAGACTTCTATCTGCATATTGAGGACGCTCTGACTGGATTCCTTGACGATCAGTACAACATGTTCATAGAGGATCAAGAAGATGAGGCTAAGAAGGAGGAATAATGGCTAAAGAGCTCACAGACATCGAAAAGGCGATAGTAATACTGGAAAAGACACGAGACGGAGATGAATTGGATCCAAAGCTTTTGGGATTGGTCGAGCTTGCGGTGAACGGGCACTTAAACAACGTGGGAAATGATGCGTTCGAGGGGCTTTACAAGGAAATTATGGGTGGGATTTACAAACGCCCCTGGTTTCATGGTGTAGAGCATATGGTAATTGACCATGAGGGATACGTCTACTGGAAAGGCAATAAGGTAGAGCATTTCACCCTCAGGGGGGCTTATTCAGACTCTTCGAAAAAGCAGGCTATCGAACTCGGTAGACGATGTAAGATACTTGAGGATAAAGGAATTGTTCCTTCGACAGTTAACGCTGTTTGGAATTGGAAAGATTAATTTGTCGGATTTGGAGGTAAAATATGTCAATAACATTGAGTAAAGTAGAGTATACATACTTTGGTAGTATCACTTCAGAGTTCGCGGATTTTCTGGATTCGATTGCCAGCGATGTTACACCAACCAGAATGCATCTATCGATGGATGATAAGTACCGGATATCAAGACTAAAGAGTTATGCTGAATCCCATCCGGATGATATGGATAGTGTAGAGTATATCCTGAAAGAATTAGAAAAGAACGGCAAGATAGACATAGCCTGGGGATAGAAAAATGAGCGAAGAAGGACACCCAGTGGAAGCAACTACCAGATATAGCGAAGGCAGGTTTTACATACGGATTGTAACGGAGCTGTGAAGTTATGACTCTATTCGGACAATATATTCTCTTTACTTCACACATCGAGGCCATGGATTTTTTTGAGTTTCACATGCATGATCTCCAGAAAAAGGGTAGAAAGATCGAGAGCACACCACTTGATTTGATCAGGTATATGGTTCAGACGAATCTTGCACAGTTTAAAGACTTGAATCCATTCACGTTTGGGTATATGATAAGGGGATAGCCCCGACTCCAGGATTAAGAGACGATAAGCCGTGGTTGCAATGCATACTACGGCTGTAAAGTGGAAATTGAATTAGGTGTTTTGGTTTTAAACATGAGGTAATATGAGCGAAAGCTATGAAAACTGGCAATCACCCAGAATGAGAATTGAGACAAAAGGAGTGCAAGCCCTTAGTGACGGGGAACTGCTAGCTACATTGATCAACAGCGGCACAAGGAATAATTCAGCGCTAAGCATAGGTCATAATATTTTGAGAAGATTTGACCTGCGGAAGTTATCTGTAGCATCAGTCAAAGAGCTTTCAGATATCCCGGGGATAAAGGGCGCAAAGGCAGCGCAGATAGCGGCCTGCTTTGAGATATCAAGACGGCTTGAAAATTACCAAGCAGAGCCAAAGTACAAGATAAGCAGCCCGGAAGACGTCTACAGGAGGCTGTACCCGTATATGCGAGAGAACAAGAGGGAGTCGTTTATAGAGTTGTGCCTGAATACAAAGAACCAGGTAATCCGAGAAACCACAATCTCTATCGGCAGCCTGAATGCAAATGTTGTACATCCGCGTGAAGTGTTCCGGGAAGCACTTGCCAATTCCGCCGCGAGCATAATCGTAGCGCATAACCACCCGTCAGGTGACCCAACACCCAGCCGGGAGGATATCGAGATCACAAAGAAGCTCTCTGAAACGGGAAATATTATGGGAATTACAGTACTCGACCACGTCATTATCGGAGACGGCAGACACTTCAGTATGAAGGAAGCCGGACACATGTAGTCTCCTTTGCCTTCCACGGTCTAATTAGAAAAGTATATTCAAGTAGTGCTGGCATAGGATTATATGAACTCATTAAAACTGCAGGAGATTCGGGCGCGGATTGAGGCGCTAAAGAACGATAACAGTGTTCTCAGTCAACCTAGCGTTCAAAGGGATAACGAATTACGCCAGTTAGAAGAGTGGAGGGCGTTTTGCCTTTGGTGAAATAATGCGCCCAAGCCTAAAGAAACTTCACAAGAAAAGAGCGAACCGTAGAAACTATCTGAAGTATCCAAGCCACAAGCTTTTGTATGGACATCGGTTCCACCATAACCCTGCATATTCAGCCAGGAATCCAGTATGCTTGATTTGCGGAAGGGATAGACCCCCGAAGAGAGAAGGCTCATGCGAAGGGAATCCTCATAGTGAGTCCGCATGAGAGTTTTATACCGGAATCTTTTTTCAAGCTAAGCTCTCAGCGTAGTCTCAGAGAAGAATGCTCGCATCGTAGTAAAGGCAAACCATACTAAGAAATGCTTCGCACGCTCTGGAAAGAAGGTGTGCAAATCCATTACTTACGATGCTCAAAAACCGTAAATTACCAAATGCAGGTTACTGCATGGAGGTTAACAACAATGGATAATAAGTTTTCTGATAAAGTATTTGCCACAGCAGATCAGGCTGTGGGACATGGCGGAGAGAAGGTTCCTATCCTTGGGCATTTGATATGGTATTCGGTAAAGGAATCCAGGATTAGAACTTCAGATTTAAGGAAGCTTTTCGCCCAGGTAAAGATACCAATGGATTTTATGCCAGAGGAGCCGAGCAAGATCAATGCATTCAAAAGAGCAACGACTGAGCTCAGCGAGGAGACAGAGATTGATATTGGAGAGGGGAAGCATGCTGTCTACATGGTCAGGCTGGCTGCGAAAACAGATGACGAGATTGTCAAGTCGATTGTCAAGGAGGTCAGGGATGCAAGCAAAAAAGCGCTCACCTCGGAGGATTACGCAGAGATAGGTCGGGTACACTTCGACAAGGATACAGAGGATGTCAGGTATTATGATCTCCAGCCTGACAGTCAGCCAATAACAACGCAGATCAAGCAGTTGTATGAGACTTACTGCTCTTACTTGACTGGTAAACAGATCAGGGTGATGTTCCACGAGATCATAAAAAGCATGTCGCCAACTCTTGTAAGGCCAAGCGGTGCAGTTTACTTCATCCCCTATGTGCATGCCGAGATGGTTCAGAAGATGGAGGTACTGTCGAAAGAACTTGCCGCATACGGTATAACTGATTACGAGTCTGCTTTCGAGAGCATCCCTCTAATAGACGCTGACAAAACAAGAGCTCTCGTTGAGGTAAGATTCGAGGAACAGAATACAAGAGACGTAGATAGAACTCTTGTAGAACTGGCCAAGCTTCTTCAGGGCACTGATACTACAACAAAGACTGCTGCTAAATATGTGGGGATGGTAAAGGCGTCAAAGGAGACTATTGCCAGGTATGAAGGGTTGCTCAACAAAGAGATGTCCATTGCAAGGATGAAAGTGGAGGTTCTTGACCAACAGGTGCAGAAGCTTGTCGAAAAGGTCGCACAGCAACCGCTCATTTCACCCCCGGCGCAGGAGAAAAAGACCGCCGAGCCCTCAATCGCTGTTGTAGTACCTCATCCAGAACAGACGCAAGAATCTGCGGCAGCGAAGCCTGTATTACCTACATCCATAGAAGGCATTGCAGTAGCAGCCCCGGCAAGTCTAGAAGCGCATAACATCGTCGGCGGTTTCACCGTTGTAGTGCCAAAGGCGGAACAGGCTCCGAGGGTAGAACAATCGGTATTGACGGCGTCTGATGTAAAGGTGGACGAGACGAGCGGTGTTCTGGTTATCCCGAAGCCGGTTCTACAGGTAGAGGCTGATATAGAGACTCAGTCTGAAGCGGATGCGCAGTTTGAGAGCAATACTCATAATCCACAAAGACCTGTTAGCGTGATGAATACCCCGATTGAGTTTACGTCAGAGTCGCTGTTGGCGTGAGACGGGCGGAGGAAAGAACATGACTGAGAAACGGATTCAAATCCCTGCTGAAAAGGTACTTTTTGAGGTCAGCAAGGATGGGGTAGCGATCCTTGACACCACTGTAGGAATGAAGGAGGTGGATGGCAACTTGACCGCAGTATGTGATATGTGTTCAATTGAGATTGGCCCAATGAAAGATATAGAACATATAGAATCCCCGGAAGCGATATCAAGGGCAGTAAAGCATGGATACAGGCCTGAGGAAATGCTCAAAAAGAGTGCCGAGATGCTGGATTCAATGGGTGAAACGGATGAGGCTTTCATCAGTGAGATCATGGGTAAGTCGCTCAAGTCATGGATAGAAATGGTGGATAAAAGCGAGACTCCTTGGGCATTATGTGATGATTGTTATAAAGAAGTTCATAAATTTATTCCAAAAGGAGGATCATGAGACAAAGAGAAAACGAATCAGTAAAAGTCAGAGTACGGATTCCAGTAACCCGTGATGTATATTACGTGGTTGAGGTCAAGGATCCGAGTGATACAGATGAAGTCTCCAGAGCACTTGCAAGGAAAGATCCATCTAATTGGGAGTCTGATCCCTGTTTCTATGAGCACCTTGGAGACGTCTGGAAGCATGTTGTGGATAAGATACAGAAAGAGGACATAGAATTGATTGATGAGGATAGGGGAAGATAAACAACATTGAGATAAAAGACTATACATTATCATTCAAATCAGATGATGCTTTCTTTTTTAAGGAGAAGGCGGGAATAATACCAAACATTACCAGATTCTTTGATACTCAAACACCGGAAAATACAACCAAGCTGAATCAAATGATAGAATTTGAATATGGCATTTCTGGATGCGGTATCGACCAACTGCGATTTGTCCCATTTTTTCTCAGAATCAACACACTTTCTAAAAATTAATTTTTCCAACAACATTAGTTTGTTGTCAAAAAACAGAATGCATGGCCACATTATCTATATTTTTTTCATTTTTTCCCCAAAAACGGCTTTATTCTTTTGTTTTGCAAGAATTCCTGAATAAGTCGAGAAAATGTTTGTTTAGAGATATGGGTTTGGTCCTTTCAAGGATGGATTTTGATCAAAATTTCAATAAAATTACAAGTTTGGTCAACAAATTGCCATTGACAATATTATTTTCAAGATATTTGGGACTTTTCACATCTGGTCGATACCGCATCCTTCTGTTGTATTCCTGAAAAATAGTTTTTTAACTAATACGCAGGCATACAAATCAAAGTCTCAGGATTCAACTTTGATTTTTGGCATTTGCCAATTTTGGATAACGTGTACGCAGTGGACACCCACAAGCTAAGATGATTGTAGCTACCGATTCTTTTCAATTTTTTCTCGTTCCCAGTGTGCTATGACCTCATAGATCGTGAAGAGTGAACTGACACAAACGTAGAGTAGTTGATAACCTTGCGTAACATACGGCGCTTTCTGATCTATCCCGGCAAGAGCCAATGCCTCTTCCGTCTCACTACTTGGAAGATGTGCATCGGCGAGCCTAAGTTTATAGATTCCCACCAGCGGGCCCATGATTTTTTGTGCGGAAGATTCTTTGATGCGCAAAGTTAGAAGTTTCTCCAAGGATTTTAATGAACCCCACTTAGTATCCTTTGGAGGGATTACGAGCTTTTGAATAGCGATAACGTCAAAACTGTCTGCTGTGAGTCTTGCAAGATCTTTGGCAAGTGAAAACAATCCCGCTTTATCTATAGCTCGGAACCGATGGGCTCGTGCAATTAAATCAGGGATTTGGTCGTGCTGTCGGAGGATTGCAAAACCGAGATTTGTTTTGGACGCTTCATTGAGAGCGTCAAGTCCTTTGGAGAGGAATTCTTCCGGCGCCTGTGTGCTCGCTGGAACAGCATTAACTTGGGACATGAGCAACTCGTCGGATACCTTGCCCTCTGGACCGACATTGTAGCCAGCCCAGATTCTTTGTTGCCATTCGGGCAGAAAGGCGATATCTTTTGCATAGACATTTATGAGGCCAATTGCGTTGACTCCAAAAGGAACCCCATAATCTGGTGAACAAGCAACCTTGCCAGTATTTCTTGTATACCAACTCAAGTAACCGCCTCTGCGATGGGCAAGTGTTGCCATTACTTCGGGTCGGAACCAAAGCCAACGACCTCCGGCATCGAGCGTCATTTTTGTTTCTTGGTTACCTTCTGAATCGACAATGAAAAAAACGGTAGGAGGAATTTCGTCTCCACGGACTATGGGACTTTTCGAAGCGGGATCAATCCATTCATTGCGCCATAGCTCTCCTTGAACCCTGTATAGTTTTCGTCCAGAGTCCTTCTTTGTCCATGATTCGCTCTTCAAGTTATCGTTTGTCGGTAGTCCTAATAATGTTGGCACGTCATCTAAAGGGTCGATATCTGTTCTCGCAAAATGAAAGACGGCGGTTTCTTCACCAAACGGCATGCCTCCCTCATGGATTTCATCTATGCGTCCTTCCCAACGATCTCCTGCGTCCGCCTCTACATGTGGATTCTGTGGCCATGAAATATGTTTGACGTCCTCGACGACTTCACTGCGGTCTATATAAGAAGTCACGTAAAGCCCCATACCTCTTGCGCAAAGATAGTCTTTAAGATGGGATGCTCGAACTTCAAGCTTTCGGGGAGCGCCTTTATTCGATTTTGATAGTCTTGCCACTTCAATGTATCCCTCATCCGGGCGTATCCAAGAGTCACCTTCACGTTTGAGTCCGAGGGTAATGACAAAATCTTGATGGAGGTGCCACTCAGGTAGCTCTGCGCTGTTACCCCGTTGATCCAAAACCAGATGTAGTCCGGTATATTTGGCCCGATATCCCTCATCCACATCGGAAGGAATATACTTGCCCCCCTCAACACAGCCACAATGGTTATGCATGATTCCGATATCTGACCAGCTGAGTTTGTGCATTTCATCTTTGCTTTCAGTGGGGACAGCCAAAGTGCCGACCCCAAAAAACTCAGATTGATTTCCGAGATGTCCAAACTTGCCTATATCCTCAATACGATCAATTGCACGCAATGGAATCCAGACCGCCGAAGCTAGTTTACGGCGTCTAATATCTCTCATTTCAAACCAGTTCTGTTCCACTATGGTTATCTCCTAAACAATTGCGTGTGGATATTCCACGTAACTCTTTCATATCTGGATTCTGATTCGTATGAGCTTCCTTTTGCTTGAACATAGATTTCCTTATTGTTCAATACACTTTGCATTATGTTATTCTACGACTTTTTTCTGCTTAATCTTTTACTACCTAAGAGGTCTTCGTTTAGTTAATATAACCTTTAATCATCTGTACATCCTTGATGAACGCTTAATTTTAGCGTTTGAAAGCTGTTTGTCTGTATTCTTATTGCCTATATGAGCGATGTATCCTGCATTTTCAATAAAAATTCCCTGACTCCGCTGCAGCTAAATCCTAACCCTTTTTACATATTATCACAACCTTTTTTCAAGTAGACCTCTCAGCGTAGTCTCATGACGGGCAGACTCGCATCGTGGTAAAGGCAGAATAAACTATGACAGGCTTCGCACGCTTGAGAAAGCAAATGTGCGAACCCATTACACACGATGCTTTCCAACTTTCCTTTCACTTTCGAAATTTGAGAGGTGTAATAAAATGAATAATAAAAGTGCATCGTTCGGTGCAGGAAGGTAACTATGGATAAGGTTGAGTTGAACCGTGTTATCGAGAAGAAGGGAATGGACTGGCTCGTCGCTGCTCTTATTGAGGGCTCGATTGGATATCACTCGCCAAAGCATGCGAAGATCCTAATAGAGCGTGCGGTCGCCGGCGAGGTTAAGGATTACTGTGAGCGTTGTGTGGCTTGCTTCAATTGTGACCTCATGAAGATGATCGAGCGTGATGTTGAGATATTTGAGCGTTTAGAAGCGCGAGATCCTCAGAGGTCCGAGCGGATCGTTAGCTTTGCGAAGCAGATTTCCAACCTCGACGAAGAAGGACAGAGTCTGGTCAGTCTTGCATATCCAACAATGGGGGTGTAAAGATGCATATCTGGAGAGATTTGCCGCCTGAAGAAGTCAAGGAGTTTGTTCAATGGTCGCTTGACAACTGGAAGCCAGACACACAGATCAATAATGTGTGGCATCCTGTGGTAAAGAACACCTGGGGAAAGTTGGACGAGGCATTCGCTACAGCAAAGAGACAGATCATGGCTGATTGCAAGGACATGTCGGAGGCGGCTGCATGAAGCTATCGAATAAGCACAGAAGAGTGCTGGACTCAGTGCTGCATCATCTTGAACGCGCGGAGAAATTCTTGAAGAGAGAGGATGTTGCAGGAATAGCAGTAAAGACAGACGATCCAAACGGCGCAAGTTATAGTATAGGGAATAAAGAGTGCAACGCCGTTCATTCTGTAAATGTCGTAAATAAGAATATTGGGTCTGATATAACCGGGGTGTATACAGCACGCCAGTTGTTATCTGATTTTTTGAGCATTGACTGATTTTTCAATATGGAGGTATTTATGACAGAGTATTTGGTTGAGTGGAAAATAAACATAGACGCAGAGAATCCTGTAGATGCTGCAAAGCAAGCAAGACGCATTCATCTCGATCATGGATCTACAGCCACTGTGTTTCAGGTGACTGATACAAAGACTGATGAAAAAGTGGATGTGGATTTAGATGAGTTCAACGAGACGGAGGAAAGCAAAGACGCAGACGAAGAAGTAACAAAAGAAACGTGCTGGAACTGCGGGAGTAGTGTAGCATGGGGAAGCGGGCACTTTGTGAACCGCATACCGTCGTTGGATAGTGAAGAGGTCAGACGAGAGAATGGCTCACCATATCCAAAAGGTGAATACCTGTGTTTCGAGTGCGAGAAGGGGTTCGAAAAGGATGAAATAAGGTGTCCAAAGTGCGGGGCATTTGCTGATCCGCAAGAAGATGGAACTAATAAATGCCAGCTTGGCTGTGCATTAAAATCGGAATGTAGAGAGGTATAAAAAAATGACATTACAGAAGTTGCTTCAGATAGAAGCTGAGTTAAGAAAAGCATATTTTGAAAGAGATGAAGAAGTACACGGATCGATCGTGGCGCTGCTTGCAAGACAGCATGTATTATTGCTCGGTCCGCCCGGGACAGCAAAGAGTCAGTTGGTTGAGGATCTATGCACACGTATAGGAGGCAATTATTTCAGCTGGCTCCTGACAAAGTTCTCAACACCAGAAGAACTCTTCGGCCCGATAAGCCTGAAGGCGCTGGAACAGGACAAGTATACAAGGATCATAACCGGGAAGCTACCTGAGGCGCATATTGCATTTATCGATGAGGTCTGGAAGGGTTCAAGCAGCATACTAAACACAATGCTTCGGATTGTGAATGAGCGTAAGTTCGATAATAATGGTGCGCCAATGAAGGTGCCGCTCCTCAGTCTGTTCGGCGCATCGAATGAGCTGCCAGAGAGCGGGGAATTGTCTGCTCTGTATGACAGGTTCCTCCTGAGGTTCATGACACAATATATCGCAAGTCCTCAGAACTTCGTGAATATGCTCGCATCACAGCCATCGCTGTCGAATACCGTGATCACACTGCAGGAATTAACAGCGATGCAGACTGAGACCGAGAAGGTAGCGCTGCCGGATGAAGTTTATATCGCACTCGTTAACCTGAGAGAAGTTCTGAAGAAAGAGAATATCATCGCTTCAGATAGAAGATATAAACAAGCATTGTCGCTGATCAAGGCGAATGCATACCTTGGTGGCAGAACTAAGGCTACACCAGATGATCTTGCAATACTTCAGCATGTGCTGTGGAGTCAGCCGTCTGAGTATAAGATGGTGCAGAAGCTGGTATTGAATACGGTGAATCCTGTTCTATCAAAGATCCAGGAGCTTCTGGATGTTGCAAAAGAGGTGTACCACCAGGCAATGGATCCTAATGCGCAGAAGGATAAAGAAACTGGAAACAAGATAGGGTTTGAGGCAACAGTCAAGTTGAGGAGGATTCAGGAAGACCTGGGGAAGCTTGCAGCTACACCCGATACTGCAAAGGTCATGGATGATGCGCGAGCAAAGGTCAAGGGGTATTCGGATGAGATTTATAATGTTATCACGGGAATAACAAAATGACCGAAGCTAAGAACTTATTCAATCTTCCACCAGATTTATTTGATCTGGTGTGCGAGAAGAGTCAGGATCCTGAAAACCCCGTATTAGTCTATCAGGTCCTCTGTCAGGAGATTGAGATCCAGATATCGCAGGCGCGTGATCATCCGGAAGAGGGTGGAAGATTCCCAGCGATAATACAATGTGCGCTTATCATGGAGAATCTAAGAAAGGACGCTGCTGTGCGTATGAAACGCATTTGCAAGGAGTGCTTTGAGCTGCTTGCAAAGGACAGTGATGGTACGACATCATGCAATAATCAGGGTTGCAGTTTGTATCTTGTTAATGTAATCCCAGAATGTGAGGGGTAGTATGAGTATATTAGATACATTACTTCCTAAAGAAGAGCGCCAGGTCGTTCGCTCTGATTCTATGGATACCAGGATGTTCACTGAATTGAGGGAACAAAGTGGAAACCTCCAGAAGGTGGAGAAGGAAGGAACTGAAAGCCTGAAGACATTTCCACCCCTGACACAGGATATATGGAGTTCACTGTTTAAGTTCAGCCCAGAGTTTCGGAAGTCCGAAGAAATAGCACCGAGCCACAGGTTCAATGCGACTCTTGTGGATAAGATGACTCAGATGCAGCAATACAGGGAGCTGAGAGTCCATACAAGACTTGATGAGATGCATTCGGCTCTGGCCACAGTTGCTCTTGCCGGGGAGATGGCTAAGACGCTTAAAGAGGAACTGAAGGAACAGGCAGAGCAGGCGAATACTGCTGACCTTATTCAACAGGAGCTCCAGAGAGCTATTGAAGCAGCTCAGACATACCAGGAGATCGCAGATAAGTCTGGCAACCAGGATTTCCAGAAGAAGGCTGATGAGTCTTTGAAAAGTGCACAGCTTTACAGGACGCAACTTCAGCAGGCTGAAGCCATCCTCGAACAATCCTGCGAAGCTGGTGCCAACAAGATAAGGGGAAGCGTCAGGGCTGCGACCGAATCAGCGCTAAAGGATGCAAAGGATGTATCGGAAACAATGGACGGATGGGGTTTGGGCGCCGGTGAGCTCCAGAAGATGCCTATTCAACAGAAACTGGAGCTTGCGAAGAGGTTACAAACCAGGAAGTTCAAGCTCATGGCACAAGTCATTGGAAGGATGCGGCGGCTGGCTGGTCATAAACAAAAAACAAAACTAAATCAATCAAGGGATGAGGTTCACAATGTAGGTATCGGGAACGATCTCTCACGAGTGCTGCCGATCGAGTTAGTCCAGCTTCGCCACCCGATCTTGAAAGCAGAGTTTAAACGCAAGTTCGTGGAAGGCAAATTGATGCAGTATGAACTGAAGGGTACTGAAAAGCAGGGTAAAGGACCGATCGTGGTCTGTGTTGATAATAGCGGCTCTATGTCAGGTGACCGTGAGACCTGGAGTAAAGCTGTTGCTCTTGCTCTTCTGGAAATTGCGACTATGCAGCAGAGAGGGTTTGCCTGTATTCATTTCGGTGGTCAGTCGGATGCACTGGAGACCATAGAAATAGAACCAGGAGAGAAGGATATACTCAACAAGGCAATCAAAACAGCAGAGTTTTTCCTGAATGCAGGTGGAACGGCGTTTGAGCCTGCGCTGAGTCAAGCTCTGGAACTCATCTCAAAACAGGGTTTCAAGAAGGCTGATGTGGTATTCATCACTGATGGGAACGCACCCATTGGGACTAAGTTCCTTTCTGGTTTCCTTGACTCAAAGAAGAGCAAAGAGTTCAGGGTATTTGGTGTTTTAATCCAATCTCACAATACAGAAACACTGAAGAAGTTCAGCGATGAGATCATAGAGGTTGCTGAGCTATTGGATGCTGAGGCTGAGGCGCTGATGGAGATATGATCATAGGTATTTCCACACCTTAATTCAGGTTATATTCTCATTTTAACTGGACTTCAATTTTAGACGGGCTGGCGGCTGACGCACGCCGGGAACGCCAGGGGGTTTTTGAAAAACATAAAGCATAGCAGCATGAGGAGCTTTCCGATTTGTACAGAAATGAAATAAATATCGCGGTTAAGGCGGGAGAGGCTATATAGCCCACTTGAGAAACGGACTTAAAAAGGCTTAAATAGCATACAAAAAAGATAGAGGCTAATTTACCAAGATTCAATACCTGCTTGCCTAGGAGGATGTCTTAATCGATATTCATCTAATTCGTTGCAAAATTCTTTGAACCCTTTGTAATAAAAAACTATTTTTGAAGGATTAATAAACCTTGAAAAAATTGATATGTATCTTTCTTCAAATTCAATCTTTGAGTTACCGTTCTTCGGATTTGAAATTACTTTAATTTCTTTTAAGTTGTTATGGTCTCTCAATGCATTTGAAAAAAAAGTCTTCATTTGAGTATCTGTTTCTGGAAAAGAATATCCAATAAAATATAAACTTTCGCAATTATTAACGTACTCACTTGCTTTTGACCAAATTTTATGTAAATAAAGATAAGGTGATTTTTTTATATCATTTGTTTCTGGTTTGATAAGTTTTGATAGTTTAGGTGGAACTATTATTAGAGAGAGCGTTCCCTTGCAGTTATTTTTATTGCATGATAGTTCATTATTAAATAGTTTGTCATCGACTGTTTCGTTAAACAAATATATCCGTTCACAGATATTACAGAACCCCCAATTCAAAGACCCATGTAATTTTAGAACACTAAATCTTTGTTCACTATCATCTAACGCAATTTTTTCGTCTGGGTATTCAAACAGATAGTTTATCCCACCATTTTCAAGATTATGATAACTCGAAGTTTCGAATAAAAAATCCCAATTTGTCGTAATAATAACCGATTTATTCGTTACTTTTTCAGAAAATAATCGATATGTACGTCTATGCTCATAATTATCCTGTTCTATTGATTTATTAATTGTGGCATAAATAAAATGTTCAATTTTATTCGTTGTGATGCTTCCTTCTACCCTTTCGTTAATATCATTAACAAGCATTTCACGCATCTCTACTTCCGAATAAAATTCTTCTATATTACACTTATCATAATTTTTCTTCCAATATTTCAGGATATACTCGAATTGCTTATTTGATTCATCGCTGATTAATTTCGTTTTACAAATATCTTTAGCTTTTTCATAAAAATTAGAAAATGTTGGAACCCCTGCCAGAGCGGAAGCTCCCGAACCTAAGAAAAATACCTCCTTTGGATATTTCGACTGTTCAGTAGCTGTGTTCATAAATGTGGTTAGAATAAGTGATGAGCTATTTGTATTTTGCGTTGAATGTAAACAGTTTCAATTCGTGTTGTAGTTATATCAAAGTGCGACACATTGGATAAATACAGAGTTGTGATTAATTGTTATAATTTATATATTAATTAATTTTTAATTTATTTATTACATACAGGACATGGACTGAATTTTCCATGGGTTTTTTCGAAAACCAGTTCAAAAACTTGTTCATCATTGTAATTGACGCATTCATAGTTACATTGTCCTTGTAATTTCTCCTTTAATTTAAATCCAAATAATATATATTCTATTTCACACATTAATTTACCATTCGTAAGCCAAGTTTTTGTTTTGTTTGTATAGCAATGTGAATTTAGCCATTTGTATCCAGCCCATGAGATAGATTCATTGTTCAAATTTCTGGCAAATGTCTTTCCCAGATTTGCGGACCGTGCATCATTTTTATTGAATATATCTAATTTTTTGTATATTATATCCTTTATCTCATTATCAACGATTTTTATCTCAAAACCAGATTTTGTAGCAGGTTTATCTAAATCATCGAATGGAAAAGTTGGATTGTCAATTAGTCTATAAGTATATTCAATCCCATCACCACTAACTGTTACCTCTTTATCATTGCATTGAATAATCTTTCTTGCCATAATATCTCACTATTGTTTAAATTTCTCTCAAATCTAATTTACCCGTTCTAAATTATTTCGTTTGATATCGACATATCCTTTGTGGCATCATAGTTAAAATAAAATCAATTCTTTCTAACATCCACTCAGAGTAAGTTAGCTTACTTAATATTCGCTCTTTTTCAACCGAAGAATTAATTTCATAGAAAGCTAGTAGCTACGAAATCCTCAGCACGCGGAAACCGATTTCGCCGTCGCGGTAGACGGGGAGGTAGAAGTCGCGAGTCGCCGACCGGGAGCGCTGGGTTTCGGCGTACCAGCTACCGCCGCGACTGACACGGTACGAGCCACCTTCCCAAGAACTTCCATCGGTTGGGGCGCCGTTATAATCTCCATGCAAATTATCCTCCACCCATTCTCGGGCATTTCCATGCATGTCATAAAGTCCCCACGGATTGGATTTTTTCTGACCAACATCATGGGTTTTGCTTCCTGAATTTGCTTGATACCAAGCATATTCGCCAAGCATCGACTCATCATCGCCAAAAGAATATTTAGTTGTTGTTTCGGCACGCGCAGCATATTCCCATTCAGCCTCAAAGGAAGTACTTGTTCGTACCTTCCTTATCATTGAGCCTTTCGATGAAGTCCTGAACATCGTTCCATGATATGTTTTCAACGGGACGAAAATCTCCCTCAAAATTTGAAGGATTGGTTTCCATCACATTAATCATATTCGGTTTTAATTTCCTTCCCGAATACGAGCAGACTGATTTCTCGAGCTATTTTTCTTGCTGACTCTCTTGGGGGATTATCTGAATCTCTGCAATAAGTACGTAAATGTTCTCTGTCCTTTTCAGATATCTCCCCTTTACCAAACCAAATACGGGCTGTCTTTGCTAATTTAATTGCATCTAAATGTACATCAGGAGATTCAAGCCTTGCTACCAAACGGTCAAATTCTTGTTTTTCCGATGCAGTAAAATTTCTTAATTTTGTCATTGTCATAATTTTTTCTCCATACACTTTATCATCGTCATCTCTTCTCCAGATTTGGCTTTTAAATTCTTTTCAAGCAAGAATTCTTGTATCTTCTGGGATATACTATTCATCTTTATCGGGATACCTCTCAGCTCTCTGTTAGGAGAGCTTCATTGTCGTTTATATATTTTTATGCCCTCTCAAAGACGATTTATCCATCTAACGTTTTCAAATATTCTTCAACAATTTGTCCCACTTTTTTGACTATTTTTATCGCTATATCAATATGCTTCGATTCTACCCACAATCTTCTACCTATCGAATAGCCCGAAACTTCCAATTTTGATAAAAAAGGAAGATTCATGAGGTCTTTATCAACTAATCCCCCATTGTGAATTAGCAGATGTCGTTCGTATATTAGCAATTGTAACCATTCTAACTCCAATGGTTCCAATTTTGTCTCAATATCTATATTAAACTCATCCTTTAAGAATTCTCGAATACGATCATAATTTTGAAAGTTTCCCTTATTTGTATATTGTCCATTTTTTATATTATAATATTTTTCTTTTAGCTTTGAATTTAAGATATTTTCATTTTGTACTAATTCCCGAAAAAAGAATTCAAAACCAGATATAATATTAATCAAGGCTGAATTATAACCATGGATTGACCATTCTGGAATCTTTGGCAGTGTCCTAATTTAGAATACTTAATGGAAAATTGAAAAATTGCTCCCAATTCCATTGATGATCCGCCAAACCCTCCAACATTGCGGGAGTATCGGTTTTAGTCAACTTATCCATAAAGTTCCAA
>JBAZOV010000021.1:0-50680 GCA_041648475.1 Candidatus Methanoperedens sp.
TGCCAGAAGACCTGAGATTCTTCGGGAATTTATTGCCATAATTCGCGATGAGATTGAGGATATATCTGATTTGGATATTGAGAAATGGCTTAAAAATTTTAAGACAGAAGACTTATTGACGCCATAGCTCTACGCTACTATTCACAAAGATTATATTATCCCTGAATGTATTCTGAATTATGCCTCAGGATTTACTTAACGCTATAGAAAATGATCCTTTGAAGAAAATTAAACTTGATGGATTAATCCAGGCTGCCGATCTTGTTACAAAAAGGAGATTTAACGAAGCAAAGAGGGTAATAGGTAAAGTTTTGAAAGCTTGCCCCAACGATGCGGGTATGATGTGTCTTCTTGCTAATATTCACATCATGGACGAAAAATACTGTGATGCAGAAAAGTGGTTGGATAAAGCGTTATCGATAGAACCCGAAAATCCGCAAGCTCTTTGCCATATGGGTATAGTTTACTTTGAACAGGGAAAATTTGATGAGGCAATTGAGATGAACCAGGGTGCGATCAAGAATTTTCCCAAAAAGAATAAACATGATATAGCTGAAGCTTATCAGAATCTCGGATGTTCATTATGGGAAGCCAGGAGAAGGGAAGAGGCTCTGGATGCATGGAAGACCTGCCTGAAATACAATCCTTCTCAAGAGTCTGCAAAGAAGAATCTCAAAGATTGCACCAATGCATACGGGATGGGAAAATCACCTGTAGGAATGGATGATCTATGGGCATTTGTAGACTTAAAACAGCAAGAATATTTGTTTGTAAAAGGCAAGGATGGTTTTGATGATACGGACGATGAGAAAGCTATCATGAAAAAGATCATGGATGCCTGGAATACGCATATAGCTGGCAAGTTTGGAGCAACGCTGGACAGGATGAAGTCTAAAGAAAAGATGAAAGTATTCAACGAGATAAAAGTGTTTACGGAGTAAACCCCTCTCTATCCCACAATCCTATCTTAATTCACCATGCAGCACTTCTTGTACTTTTTTCCTGAACCACATGGGCATGGATCATTACGCCCTACTTTCCCCTTAGTTTTTTTGGCGGGAGTTTCTTTCTCTGGATATGAAATCTTTCTGAGGTAGCTGATATTCTCTCTGGAAAAATGCTCAAGCGGGCTTTCCATGAATTTGAAATAGCTTTGCTCTTTTTCTGGTAGATTGAAAACCCAATCCACATCATCTCCACTTATTACCTCCGTATCAATTCTCCCATCTTCAAATGCTTTCCGTACCTGAGGCAGGAAGTTCGGATCCTTGAATGAAAGCAATTCATCTATCAGGAATGCTGCAAACGTCTGATCATTGGTATCCTCTAAAAGCTTTGAAAGAAAAGCCGTTATTTCCTCATTTCTATCAGGATGCTGGTGGGCTATCACATTCAAAGCCGTTGCGATCGAGCCTCGAATATACAGGTCAAGTTTTTCATCGAGAACCAATTCCTTCAATCGTTCTATTGCACTTTCACCAAATGCGCCAAGCAAAGTCGGGATGCTTTCTGTAATCCAGCCATCTAAAAGATCAAGCTCATCTCTCGTTGTTTCTAGCAAAAGCTCAAGAGCTTCATTTGTTTTTATCAGAGGTAGAATATGAATAACATGATACGGCGCCCAGCCATCGCCCGGACCGCCATGATTCCAGTATTCATCACCCTGAAGGATGTCACTTAGAAAGGAAATAGCGTTGTCTCTTGAACCAATTTCCTGGGCGAGTTCAGGTGGAACTTCCAGACAAAGAGAGACCATTTCCTGTATCAGATGTTCTGTTGGCATTTCTGAATATTCGGACATGGTCATTAGATTCGTAATGCATTAGAAATAAGTTGCGATTACTGCTTTCTTTATTTCATCTGCAGTTATCAAAGTTCTTCACCTATTTTTCTGTTTATCAATAGTTTCTATTTTTCATTATATTTTCCAGAGTGTTCCGGGTCGCTCTTCCTATGGTGCACGAGAATCAGGATTAATAATCCGCAAAACTTTTCTGCCCGTTCGATACCTTCGGCTGTTTGATTGGAGCAAGGACTTCAAGTGTTTGTTTCGGGGCATCATCATATACTTTATCTTTATTCTTCTTAGGATACAGGATACTATGAACTAATTCTGGGTTGGATGCTTTCAATTCTTCGTATTTCTGCGCCGTAGTAATTCCGGCATTATGCAATAGACGTGCTCTTGCCCGACCGATCCCTTTCACTTTAGTCAATCCGATCAGTTCCGGCTTTATTCCTTTATTTATTCTTACCCTCAACACTTGTGCCACTTTGACGATGTGTTCATTATTATATAACATTCCAATATCGTATATGGCGGACATTACTCGTTTAGACTGTTCTATTATAGAATGAACATCACCTTCCCCGATACTCCAGCACTCAGCGATTGAAGCTTCTTTAGATTCATTAATCCACATTCGGATTATATCAGCTATTTTTACAGGTTCTATAACATCAATGGACGTTTTCAGATAATCTATTTGTTTGGATTTAATTAATTCTTCAAATTTAACTAACTCCTTTTCATGTGTGCGAAATACCTGTGGGATTATATCCACATCAGAGGATTTATAATGCCTGGCTTTCTCTATATCCTCCGATAAAGATAGAAGATGAAGTAAAGTCATATCAGTTGCTATAATCCCGGTATTCTCAATCTCCTTAAATCCATTCATTATAAGCGCAGCAGTGGTCGGGTTAAGACACAGGCGGGACACAATTTTACCGAGCTGTGTAGCTGATATTGCGCCATTAGCACCCATAATGACCATATGTTCTTTAATTAAATAATTCAGAGCGTCTTGCACAAGTCGATCGACAAATTCCTGCGTTTTTAATTTACCCCCATCATCAGGCAGATAAGCCAAAAACGTTTCATGTAATAATTTATTAAATTCAGGAACGGTATCTATAAATTCAGACGCTATAGATGATAAAATATGAATGCGTAAATGTTTTATTTGTGCTAACCCCGAATAGATTTCTTCTGGATTTCCGTGAATATACTGTTTAACAACACGGTCAACTTCGGCTTCAATATTTTTCCCGCTGGGAACGAGAACACATTCTCCATAGGGGTCAAGATGGGGTCTCCCTGCCCTGCCTGCCATTTGTTTATACTCCATAACACGAATATAATCCATGCCCCCCAAAGTCTGATTAAACCGTTTATATCCCGGTATGATAACCCGTCGTGCAGGCAAATTAACCCCTGCTGCGAGAGTAGGAGTACAAAATATAACTTTAATAAGCCCTGTACGGAACTCAGATTCAATAATTTGTCTCAGGTCATCAATAAGACCAGCGTGATGATATGCGGCTCCGCAAGAAACGTTATTTGCCACCACTGTCGCAGCCTTTGAATCATTTTTATCAGCAAAATCACTTATTTTAGCCGATATGGATTCGAGTTTTAATTTAGAGTTTGTATCAAGGAGCGGGTATAATTTTTTTGCAATATTCTTCGCTTTACTTTCAGCACTTTTCCGTGAAGTACAGAACACCAGACATTGTCCGCCTTCCAAGACCATATCCATAACAAGTGCATCGATGTTATCCTTAGTTTGGACTGTAATGGGACGGCTCGTATTCTCGAATTGTATTTCATTATTGTAGAATACCCCTTCCTTTAACTGTGTTGGTCTCCAATCACTGACAATTAATTCAGCCTTCAGCCATGCAGCTAACTGTTCTGGATTTCCAATGGTTGCGGATAATCCGATAAAAACCATTTTAGGATTAATGCGCCTTAGCTTTGCGATGACCATTTCAAGGGTAGCTCCTCGGTCCTGGTCGCCGACAAGATGTATTTCGTCAATAACGACAATGGATATGTTTTCAATCCAGGGCGCTTTATTGCGGATAAGAGAATCTGCTTTTTCAGAAGTCACAACAATAATATCTGACTCTGCGAGTGTTTCCCCTTTACTTTTAAAATCGCCCGTGGATTGAGCAGTTGTAATTTTTGTTCCATCGAATTGTCCCAAATCTTCAAACTTGCAGAAACGGTCGTATTTTTCAGAGGCGAGAGCCTTCAGAGGAACAATATACAATGCTTTACCATGATGTTCGATTATCGACTTCAGCATTGCCATTTCAGCCATGAGCGTTTTGCCGGACGCCGTGGGGATAGAGATTAACAGGTTCTTATTGTCGAACAGCCCCTTTTTAACAACATCAGCTTGTGGAGGATAAAGTGATGTTATTTTATCCTGGATATAAAATTCTTTCAGTACAGATGGAATTGGTAAATCGATTATATTCATTATATCTCCGCCATTGTTCCTTTTACAATTCATGATACTTTTTTCAAGTTACGAATTTCGTGTTTTCACATTCCAGATAGTGTTCAACAGCCTTCATAATAGCATTAATCCACCCGTTTCGCTTCAGCATCTATTACCACAGCATCATCCCTGTCATCTGACTCACGCTCCCATAACATTTTGAGATTCCCGATGACCTCAACCTTGCGCTCCTTTTCCTGAATAATTCCCAGATCCTTCAGGATAGTTCTGCTTAACTTGGCATCATTCATGATATCAGGTCCATGAAGATATCTGCTTTCGACCCATTGCTCGAAACCTGTTTTTGGATTTATTATGAGTGTCTTTCCCTTGCAGTTGTTCTCGATCCTGTCTCGCATCATAAGAAACTGTGTTATCTTCGACAGGACTGCTTCCTTGATCATCTCGACCTGAAGGATATTATTCGGGTCAACTGAAGGGTGCATGAGCAGCTTTTCGACCATCTCATCGTAAGCCTTCTTGAGATCAGGGTATTTCCGTTCTAGAGCCTCAAGCGGGTGATCTGCGAAATTCGCAAGCCCCAGCTTTGAGGAGTTCATGCCCTGGATCATTGCAAACGTCTTTGGATCTTTCTTCAGATGTAGTTCCCTGCTGGCACGGGCAGATATCGCATCTGGCGTCCTGTTGGGAAAGAGTTTCTGGATCTCTTCTGTTGTCTGGCAAGGATAAACCCGTTTCAGAAGGTCATCATCTTCTTTTGTCCAGAAATCGAATTCATGCTTCTCAGGTTCTTTGTAGCCCTTGCGCATCATCTTATTCCGTCTCAGATAAACTATCTTCTTGGGCTTTCGAATCGCTTTTCCAATACGATCGCGCGGAACTGGAAGTCCAGTAACGGCGATTGGCGATGAATTAGTATCTTTTGTTTGCGCCTCCGGGGGCGTTTTAGTTTGCTGCTGTTCGGGCAATCGCATCGCCTCCAATTATCTGATTGTTTTTCGGTGTCTCACTTGAATACAAACCGTGGGGCGAAGAACTCCCATTGAGTTCCGGAGATATCACAAGCGCTCCGTCTTCAACAATAAGGTCCAAGTTGTCCCCTGGATGCCATCCTAATGATCTTATGAGTTCTCCCGAAATCGATACCGATGTGACGCCAATCCTTCTCACAACTTCTTTCGTGCCAGCGCTGTTAGCTCGCATCTTTCCAGATGTAAACTGTTCATCGGGAAGAGGATCTTTAGAAATTATATCTTTCAGTTTTGGAGAGCAAAACAGGGAGTTGGGGTCCATCCACGGATTAGCCTCAATATCAGTGTAATCCAGCGCTGTGATCTCTGCATCACATTGTTTACAATAAAGTCCTCTTTTTACATTATGACTTGATGTCCTTACCAAAGGGTCATTATAATATCTGGACGACTTCTTTATAAACTCCTTCTGCTCTAAATAAGTTTCACAATAAGGACATTTAGAATAATCCGCTCCCGATGCATTGTTCTTTATTGTCGAACTCCCTGAGAAAACCGATATCGCCTTTACACCATGCCGAGCTTCCTTGCGTACACGTTCTCTCAGATTGAAAAGTATGTCCTGCCTGCCCTTCCTCTCACACAAGAATATTTTCTTCGCCACCTCCATTCGCTCTCTGTTTGGTAATTTCCCCGCGAGTAATGGAGAAGCGACTAACTTATTATTCAATAGCCCAAACCTGAGATAGCTGCCCTCATGCATGCCGAGCGCATCCAGATGTTTCTTGGGAAGACGAATCATATACTCGTTGTTCCAACATAAAAGCGTACTTGCATTTATTTTTCTTGTAGACATGTTTGATTTCCTGTGCCGACCTTACACGATTAAATATACCAGACGGTCTACTCGAAAATACTTTTCTAAATGAGGGTGATAGCTGACGACATTGTATTTGTCGATGCATATCGGTTATTCGTTTGCCCGTTTGAATTACAATAGTAATGTATAAATATCATATAGTTATTTAAATCTGAAATAGTTTTTCATTTATGAGTGTCATTTATATTACAATCGTATAACAAAGGTTATATGTTAGTATAACAATACCATTAGTGTCAATAAACAGGAGCTAAAATATGAAAACAATTAAAGAAAAAAAAGACATATCCGAAACTACTGAGATCCGTAACAAAGCTACTGTATGCGCTACAGTCAGTCCATGGCTCAAAGCCAAGTTGGAATCCGTCGTCAATGACACCAAACAATTTGGTTCAGTTAGTGATCTTGTGAGCATTGCTTGCATGGACTTTTTGACACGGAACTTCCCGGATAATATGAAAAGAAACGAATGAGAAGTTGAATCCACGTAATTCAAAGAGCTTCCCACAGAACATGGATGTGCAGGACTTATTTATCACATTCCGACGAAAATATTCTGTATTTTGGGGGCTTTTTCTATGATCGGTTAGGGTTAATGTCCACAGACATGATTTCGTTGTATTTACCTTCAATTTTTACCATTTCTGATTTCCTTTTACTTCAAAGATAGTCAATACTTTAATCTGAGCTACTCGGTTTCTACCACTGTCTCAGCTCGATTGAAATCCCATCCGGATCTTTTATTTCAGCTCTTTTTGATTTCCCAACAGTTACCGGTCCCCAGGTTATTTCCACCCCTTTACTCGTAAGATATTTTATAGCCGTCTCCATGTCCTCTACCTCAATAGCTATCATCCTTAAACCAGCCTGCCATGGATTTTGAGTTGGAAGTGCAGGATTCTTAACCTTCATAAGTTCTATAACTGAACCATTGAGTTCAATGTAAACTATCTCTTCCAGGGGAGGTACTTCTACTTTTTGCCGCAGTTTAATTTTAAAATCAAGGATTTCTGTGTAAAAACTAATGGTTTTCTCTATATTCCGAGGAATAATTTCTATATGGTCAATTCTTTTAAACATGGTTAACCTCTATGTAATTTGTTTCGCATAAGAACATCTCAAATGATTCTTTTTTCCATTCTCATACAACATAACTTTTATTCTATAGATAATTTTCTTCTGTATAAGTGATTGCTGCCGGACTAAATTCCACAATCGAACGGCTGGTCTTGTTGAATATAATGACGTAGTAGTTATGATTTGTCCTCCGACAGGTATCTGGACATTAACGTTAGGTGATCATCCTTCCGCAAAATCATCTTAAGAGCCGCAAAAATCCTGAAAATTTTGAATAGATCATCCCGCATAGGATTATCCGAATATTGTGTAAGTTAATTCTGATAAAAACCGTTTAAGGGGCTGAAAAACTTGTGCGAACATCAGGAGCAGTATACATATTAATATTACACCGGGATATAGTCAGGTTAAATTCGTGAAACGTGAGCGATATACGCCATAATAACAAAAGATGGTTCATACCAGGAATCCAATTCTCCTCGGAAGCAACAAAAACGGTTGGGAAATCTATTAGAAACGCTCATCCAACAAAAAAGAATCGATCTGGAAACCCGAATAAGCAATCGGCAGAACACTCCCACGTCCGCACCTTCAGGTGCGCGCCCGTGCCGCAGCACGCGCCGTCCGTGCGCAATAGGCGCGCGGTCACCGTGCAGCGTACCGGCCATTCAAGTAAGCCATAGCAACCACATGGAGGTAAACAACCTGGCAACAAAAAAAAATATCAGACCGTTACTGGAACCCAGACATACCCATACCAGCCATAGAGATCATCGACCCCGGATGCTTCCGGATATATCCGAAGTTGCCTGACGAATCCATTACAGCATTTTTCGGCATCTTCCAGATTCGTCCATGCGTGGTTTCCCGACTTACAAAGCACGCTCAAACTAAATCACCTTTGCAACCAGGAACAGCCAACCATTTCCAGCACCGAAGCTATTAATTACCTTCCACCACGCATCAAGGTTATCGAACCCGGATAACCCAATATACCTGGCTATATCCTCTTTCTTCGAGACTTTCATGATCCGAACCTTCTTACACTGGCCTACCCCAGGCACGTTCACCATTGTCTCAACCCCGGATCCGTCCCAGGTCCTCACCGTAAACACTCTTCCATTATTCATCAGGCATTCTCTTACACAGGTCACATCAAATCTCATCGTATACATATACAAACCTCTTTTATAATTCACCAGAGCCAACGGTTATTTAAAATCCAGTCCGTTGGGAAAAATCGCTCGTCGAGCCCAGAGGCTCGTGGGAGGGTTGTTCAGGTCTGGCTCGGTGACACCGAGACAGGGCTGAACTGGGTGGGGATCACTGAGCGAACAGGCAACAAAAAAAAAGAGCGGTCAGTCTGTGACTAACCAGTTCACGCCCACGATCTCGAAAGAATTAAGAACCAGATACAGCGCCTCAATCTCCTTGCCTGAAAAACCTGCCCTGAGCAGCTTGACTCTATCTTCGCTGCTGTCTAACAATGCGGCCACGGACTTACCCTGTTTACCTTTCAATACTTTCATAGATTCTCCTGAACCGCCGCTACCGCGACGATTCGCCCAGGCTCTCGTTATTTAAATCAGTCCACTGTTACCTTTACAGCGGTGGGTCTGGCTGTGTGAAATGGATATTTCCTAGCGCTGGCAAGTACTCAGGATTATGAGCGACGTCTGGCAGGCTCACACACATACCTCCTGTCGATGTTAAACTTATCTCTCTGGTCATAGTTCATTCTGCTATCCTGGATAAAGACCCGGCGTCCGTCCTTCCTATCCCTGGCGCTAACAGCATGCCCCTCTCGATCGAACAAACTCGCGCCATCAAAAGAGAACTGACATCCGATGAGAAATAACCGGGCAACAAAAAAAAGTCATCAGTGGTTGCGGCTAACCAACTGATGGTAGAGTGGATCTCGCATATTCTCGCATGGGCTGTTGGTGTGCGAATCCATTACTCTGCACGATACTGAAAACAATTGATGGAAAGAAATAAGAGAGGTATCATAGACCTCTCTTGAATTTATCAAACCAGAACTTGATAGAAGATGTAGCGCTATTGAACTTTCTGGCGGTCTTTCTTAAACTGAGACCTTCCTTGAAAGCTTCTCGCAGGTTCTCCCTGTCAACTTCACTGAAAGTCTTGTGATGTTTCATTGGGCTACTATCGGCAATTCTACGAACAGTGGTCTTCGAATGTCCTGTCAGCTTTGCAATCTCAGAGCAGGTCTTTCCTTCTGAAAACATCCCCTTCAATTTAGCTTTATCATCATCAGTGAGTCTCACAAACTTCCTGGAAGAAAGATTGCTGTGAATGGCTTCCACTATCACTCTTCTAACAACACTGTGATGCCTATTCAACATCCGTCCAATTTTAGTCGTGGACTTTCCCTGGCTATACAATTCAAGTACCGTTGATTTTTCAGGCGCCGTGATCTGCACCTGGTCACATCTTCGAGGGATGTTGGTTTCAAGGACTCTCATTGACCGATATATCTGAGAGTCCGCGCAATCATATTTGACCTGGATATCTTTGACTGGGAGACCTGCAGCATAATCTGCAACTATGTTTGCGCGATCCTCCATATTCAGTCTATGAAATTTTCTAACAGTTGGTCGGTCGAGTCCCATTACTTTCCATTTAATCAATAGGCTTGCATATTGCGCTTTAACGCCTTGTTGCCTCAGGATCATAGTAAAGGGGTTACCTCCAGCTTTCGTCATGCCTGCAATCCTCCTGGCTTGAGTATAGGTCAATGATGACCTACCATCCAACGGACTGCAATGTTGGATATCTGACCACGATGCTTGATAAACATCACCGAATTGGTCGAAAAGTTCTTCCTGCGATTCAGCGTAGGCTACGCTCGTGTAGGTTCTAACGTGCTTAAACATACACCAGAACTAATTTTATTTAAAACTAAGCGCTCAATGCTCCCGCCGTAACAGCGGTGCTCTATCCACCCGCAGATGGCGCAACACACACTGACCATGGTATGGGCAAAACCCAGCGCTCATCCTTACTATCCCTGGCACTAACATCATACCCCTCTCGATCGAACAAACTCGTGCTATCAAAAGAGAACAGATATCCGATGAGAAATAACCGGGCAGCAAAAAAAAAGAGAATGGGTGAATTTACACACCCGGCGCTGTCTGCGAATCCTTTGCGAACCGTGGGAACAAAGTCACTCTTTTGTCCACCTGGCCATCGCCGACTACTACGTCTTTGTTGACCTTAACAACCATAAACAATGTACGAGCGCCCTTGTGTAGCCATGCTGAACCAATCGGCTCATCCTTATTATACAGGACGAAACCAGGATCTCTATCACCGACATGGGTATGCCCGGTCAACTCGACTGGCAATTCATGACCTCTGGATGGGAAGACCATGATCGTCTTTCCTTTGGTCAGGGGCTGGTCTGGAAGGAAATGGACAACCGTCCGCTTCTCGCCTCGTTCAAGATTGACGGTATCGATGAAGCCGACACCTGCATTAACCATTTTATCTTTGCTGTTCGACGCACTGGGCGTCCTCAATACGACGGTATTTTGTTTGCTCATAGATATTCTCCTGAATTGTCCGAAGTCGTCGAATCAATTCACCCGCCACCGTCGTTATTTAAAAATCCATCCCCTCGCACCCGTTCCGCACTTGCGCGGCGTAGCCTGTGCCCAACAGGGGCATGGTTACCGTGCAGTGCACAGGCTATTCAAGGACAACGGGCAATAAAAAAAAGAACAGTATCATGTAAAGAGAAGCGTCATCCCCATCATGACGTCTCTGGATATCTTCTGCTCCCACATACAGTGTTCACAGCGGACGTTGCGAATGTATATCGACTCATGTGTATTACACCTGTCGATAAACATGCAGTTCGTCTGCACGAGCACATCCATTGGTAGTAAATTCATAGTTGTACACCTCCTGATAATTCACCCAAACTCACCGTTATTTAAAGAGCCAGTTCACCTTTGATGACTTCATCGAGGCGGCGCAATGTCTGTTGTGCCCAAAGGCGCCGTCGTTGTTAGGCTACTCTGTCAGGGATAGGCATCCGTCACTTGTTGGGCATAAAATGCTTGAGCGCCTGGGTGATGAGTTTGATATTCAACAAACAAACTACAGCGATGGAGGCGCGCATGAGGTCAATCATAATGCCGAGCATGTGACAAGCCATTTATCCTGGTATTGGGCTCGTCCCGGCGCGGTCCATGGAAGAAGATACGGTTTGTGGTCTGCTCTTATACTCTCCGCCATCGCCGTCTTGTTTGAGGTAGGTGAATCGGCTCTTCAGAAAACAACATACAGCGACGGAGGCGCGCGCCGGAAAGAATTTGATGCTAATCCTCTCCATCGCTGTCTTGTCTGAGGTAGGTGAATCGCCAGGCCAGGGATAGTGGACAAAAGACAATTTGTATGGGAGGAATCATCAGCAAGCAACGCACAGCGATGGAGGTGGACATGTAATCAATCATAATGCAGGGGACTCGTCCCGGCGCCGTCCAGAAAGAATAGAGTGCTGGCGCAGTCTGCTTCCACTCCTGTTCTTCATCGCTGTTCCTATCTGAGGTAGGTGGATCGTCGGGTCAGGGATCTTCAGCAAACAACACACAGCACTGGTGCGCGCCGTGTGCAATTCGAATAAGAGCTCGTGGATAAATAGAGACCAGCGCCAGTGATTAATAGTTATAAGGAGGAAGTCTGATTAATAGGAGTTGATTTTAGTAATGGCAGAAGAAGACATAAAAAAAGTAGAAGAGGAGATAAAGGTTAAGTTGAATGAATTAAGAAATTCTCTTAAAGAAAAAAAGTGTTATGAGGGATTTTTACAGAGTGAGAATTTGAATGAAAAATATTTAAAGTATAGAGATTCATTTTATCATATGAGAGGATGGAAGGACGACTAACCAATCGTCATAGTAATTCACATGGGACAAGTCGCACAATCGTCCCTGCACCCCATGCAAGAGCTGACAGCGATGGGAGTGCACACAAAAGAAATCAATTCCTGACGTCGGGCCTGTCCCAGCGCCATCCAGGGAAGAAGAGACAGTTGGCGCATTCTGCTCTCCAATACTCCTCTCCATCGCCGTTCCTGTCTGAGGTAGGTGAATCTCTAGGTCAGAGATAGGTGAACAATAAACAGGTTAGGGTTAGGAATCTTCAGCAAGCAACGCACAGCGATGGGCGCGGCTCAAGAAAGCAACTTTTGCCAATAATATGCCAAAAGAACCAGCAAAAGGAGCGAAATTGTCAGCGTCAAGATGTAAATATTGTAAAATATTTGAACATATTGCATCAAAGCTGACGGATACCCAAAAATCTCAAAAAATTCTAAAAGAGTATGGAGACCCATGAAAGCACCTGTTAAAAAAACGAGTAAAAAATTTTTATTCAGAAATGATTTCGTAAGAAATGCTCTTGCTCTAATGATTTCATCGTCTGTATGTCTCCATGAAGACCATGCCTTAAAAGCAAAATATAGTCCGATAACCGCAATTAATATTGTGATTACGAGAATAATTATCTGTAATTCCTTAAACATATTTGAATATGCATAATTAAGAGGTTTAATATATATAACGTTGTTTGTGAACGTGTTCGAGATTACACATGCCTGCACGCGCACTTCCATATCAGTGCCTCTTCCTCGCAGATAATCATCTTGATCACCAGTGTGTTGTTGACAGGTTTCTTCATCTTGCAGTATCATATCTGACAACGATGGCTATCGGAAATTATTAATAGCATGAATGTTTGAAGATAAAATAATGGGCAGGAGAATTCTTTTTTTAGATACCACCCACTCCACTACCTGCCCATTATTCCACCATTATTGAAATTGACTGAATCTCATTGAATATTTTTTTTTGGCAGATATTCGGGTCCGGGATATTTCCCGGCGCCGTCCAGGAAAAATAGACAATTTGAGCAGTCTGCTCCAATACTCCCTTCCATCGCTGTCTTGTCTGAGGTAGGTGAATCTGCTCTTTAGGAAACAACGCACAGCGATGGAGGTGAGCTTGAGATCACTCCTTGACTTTGCGCATGAATTCAATCAAGATGCAGAGCATGTGACAAGCCATTTATCCTGGTATGGGACTCGTCCCCGCGCCGTCCCGTGAGATGGAGAAGGCTGGCACACGAAGGGTTACTGATTAACCGATTGGGTACATCGCTGCGCCAGCATATGGTCAAATACAGTCTGCTTGAATATATCCATCGATTTTCTGGTCTGAGTTAGGTGGAAATGCAGGTCAAGGATCTTCAGCAAACAACATACAGCGATGGAGGATACGCGTGAGATAACTCATGATGCAGGGCATGTGATCATCCATTTCTTCATATATGGGGCTTGTCCCGGCGCCGTCCAGGAAGAAGAGAGTGCGGACGCAATCCACTCCAATACTCTCCTCATCGCTGTCTTGTCTGAGGTAGGTGAATCTCCAGATCAGGGATGGATGAGTAAAAGACGAAGCGCATGCAAGGAATCATCAGCAAGCAACGCACAGCGATGGAGGATGGCATGAGTCAACCCTTGATGTTGCGCATGAGTTCAATCATGATGCAGAGCATGTGACCATCCATTTATCCTGGTATGGGACTCGTCCCCGCGCCGTCCCGTGAGATGGAGAATGCTGGCGCATGAAGGGTAAATGACTAACCTATTGGGTACATCGCTGCGCCAGCATATGGTTAAACACAGTCTGCTTGAATATAGTCATCGTTTTTCCTGTCTGAGTTAGGTGGAACTGCAGGTCAGGGATCTTCAGCAAACAACATACAGCGATGGAGGATGCGCGTGGAATATCAGTCTCAGCAGTGTGGATAATCAGAAATATAATTTGTTCTGGGTTTGTCCTGGCGTCGTCCCAGAAGAATTGCTCTGTAAGAAGATTATACCTCTGACTCCTCTACCCTGCGCTCTATCCATGTCCGCGCCTCATCCTTGTCCTTGAACTTATATAATTCTGTGACCCGTTCCCAGTTCACGTTCCCCTTTTTAAGATTTATTTTAAGCAAGTCCAATTTTTCTTTAGCTGCATATACTTCAAGGAACCGCTTATTCCTGTATGATTCGAGTTCTTTGGCTTTGTCGCCATCCCCATTATTTTTATTCTCGATCCCTGGAATTTTCAGTTTCTTGATTTGTTCCTTCAAGGAATCTAATTTAGTTTTTTCCTGAATCAACGTACTTATCTTCGAATCGATGTGTGCTCTTTGCTGGTCGATGATCGGTTCCTGATTCAAACTGATTAATAATTCTCGCGCTGCTTTATCCAGCAACTCTCCAAAACTAATATTATGAATACCCCGTGTCGCCTCAACCATATGTTTTAACTCTATATCCATCGTTGTATTCACAGCTTCTCTGGTTTTCATTTTAACTTCTTAACTTTGTAACATCCCGATTTCTTCCCTGGATACTACGGCGATGGATGTGGATATGAGATCAATCCCTGATGTTGCATAAGTTGTTGGTCTCTACTACCATTGTATTCAACGATTCTCTTGTTCTCATCGGGCTTCTTCCTCCTGGATATCTCAATTATGTTCTGATATCCCCGATTTCTTCGCGCAGCTTTTTTAGATTTGCTATCTTTTGGGATAGTGATTGGATTTCAAGTTCAATTCGTTTTAATTCCTGCTCTATTAATGCAGAATCATTCAATCCTATCAAAATAGTACGGATTCCTATTTCTGCCGCATCTCCGATAGATTTATGATGTAAATCTCTGGTAGATTCGAATAACTGTTTCAATTCTCTTTCGATTCTGATGTTTGTTGTATCTTTCATATTTTTTCCTCCTTCTATACCACTTTTTTCTCTTCCCGGAATGCGTGCGCATAGTGCGCATACGCCGTCATGCCATGACACCGTATACTCACTATTGCGACGCATTCCATCGACGCTTAGCGTTTGCGTTTTAGGGGTTTGGGGATTTGTAATGCGCGTTGACGCGCATATACGCATAATCCTCAAAAAATTCCTTACTATTTTTCCCCAAAAACGGTAGAATCGGAACTAACCTTTATTTCCTCTGGAATAGCGTTACGCTGTTCTAACCGGGTGATGAAATCATCGCATATTTGTTCGGTTGAAACCTTCTCTGTAACCAAAGAACTCTTCAAAACGTCTGTATCCATTGTCTTGATAGGTTGTGCTATTTCATTGGCCCTTAATTTGAGCTCCGCTTCTATACTGTTGAATCGCATCTCAGATGGCTTGGCCTGGATGTTCATTTTCTTGATCTTTAAGAACTCAGTCTCCATCACATCAGGAAACTGAGCTTCAATAAGCCTGCTAGCCTCTGGCAGGTTATCAATGTAAGATATTTTCTCCCCGTCATTCGCATAGATAGAACACTTGTAGCTATGCCCCGACATTCCCAAATAAAGATATTGTAAAATAGAGAGTTGACTTAACTGCTTGCATCTATTCGTTGCAGTCTGAGTCGATACCCCGCAGTCAGACTGAACCGCATAAACATAATCACTAAATAAAAAGACATCTATCTGCTCAAAATAAACCATTTTCAAAATAGAAATATAAGCTTCTTTCAACCCTTTATTTTTGGGTAATGGTATATTTGTCTTCATATTTCCTCGATCCAGGCATTAATCCAAAATATTGATCGGATTGTACCTGCGTTTGAAGACAGGCGGTTAACTTGAATATAGTCCACCTATCCCCAATCCGGTCTGAGACCGATGAACGATGGGTCAGGGATAGGTGGATAATAAACATGTCGCAGGTCAGAGATATCCAGCGAACGACATACAGCGATTGAGGTTCGCATGATTTCGATCCCTGATGCTACGTATGTTACCATTTGTTTATTCTGTTCTGGGACTTATCCCCGGCACTGCCCCAGGAAGAAGAGAATGTTTGTCTTTACTACCGTTGTATTCAACGATTCTCTTGTTCTCATCTGGCTTCTTCCTCCTGGATATCTCAATTACTTTCTGAGATTCACGATTTCTTCACGCAGCTTTTTTAGATTCGCTAACTTTTGGGATTTTGATAGGATTTCAAGTTCAATTCGTTTTAATTCCTGCTCTATTAATGCAGAATCATTCAGTCCTATCAAGACATTTCTAATTTCCATTTCAAGCACTTCTCCAAAAGTCAGATTATGCACTGATCTTGTTTTCTCAAACATTTCCTTGAGTTCTTTATCAATTTCTATTGTCACTGTTACTTTCATATTTTTCTTTTTCTCCTTGTATACCACTGTTTTTTTTTTCTTGCCGGAATGCGTGCGCATAGTGCGCATACGCCGTCATGTCATGACACCGTATACTCACTATTGCGACGCATTCCATCGACGCTTAGCGTTTGCGTTTTAGGGGTTTGGGGATTTGTAATGCGCGTTGACGCGCATATACGCATAATCCTCAAAAAATTCCTTACTATTCTTCCCCAAAAACGGTAGAATCGGAACTAACCTTTATTTCCTCTGGAATAGCGTCACGCATTTTTAACTTGGCGATGAAATCATCGCATATTTGTTCGGTTGAAACCTTCTCTGTAACAAAAGAACTATTCAAAACGTCTGTATCCTTTGTCTTGATAGGTTGTGCTATTTCATTGGCCCTGAATTTGAGCTCCGCTTCTATACTGTTGAATCGCATCTCAGATGGCTTGGCCTGGATGTTCATTTTCTTTATTTGTAAGAACTCAGTCTCCATAAAATCAGGAAACTGGGCTTCAATAAGCCTGCTAGCCTCTGGCAGGTTATCAATGTAAGATATTTTCTCCCCGTCGTTGCTATAGACAAAACACTTGTAGCTATGCCCCGACATTCCCGAAAAAAGATAATGTAGAATAGAGAGTTGACTTAACTGCTTGCATCTATTCGTTGCAGTCTCAGTCGATACCCCGCAGTCAGACTGAACCGCATAAACATAATCCTGAAATAAAAAGACATCCCTCTGCTCAAAATAAACCATTTTCAAAATTGAAATATAAGCTTCTTTTAAGCCTTTATTTTTGGGTAATGGTATATTTGTCTTCATATTTCCTCGAGCCAGGCATTAACCCAAAATATTGATCGGGTTGTACCTGCGTTTGAAGACAGGCGGTTAACTTGAATATAGTCCACCTATCCCAATCCTGTCTGAGGCGGGTGAACGATCGGTCATGGTCAGTGTTTGCCTCTTGGTCTTCCCACATTTTCCGATCGATGGACGAAAAGCTTGTCTACCAGGTCTGTGGTAGGTGTATCCAGAATCTTATCTGAGATCCATTCCTGCCAGTCCTTCTCGATGGTCTCAGTCAGCTTCCCTGCTGCTTTCAGTTCTTCGTATTTATTCTGGAGTCGTTTGTGGTACAACAAAAATATCCCTGTTAATACACAAGAAGGCGGTGGTGAGCCGTCGAGCAATTCCTCTCCCTTGAATCTGGCGAAGCTTTTTGGGTAGTGAGTACGGTTGCCTATCCAGAGAGGATTGGCGGTCTTGGAAAAAGGAGTGAGTTCAGTCCAGACATGAAATACGCGGACCCTGTCAGTGCCCAGTTCTCTTAATCGTATTTCAATGGGTTTGTCTTTCGTTCCGGTGGTGCGTGATGCAATCTTTAGCGCCACATCCTGCGGACCCTGACCACGATGCCCTTCCTTGGGTATTCGGATGGAATATCTACCGCGTTCTGTGCCGTCAAGATCTCTTAAAACGAAATATCTTGTATCTGGTTTAAATGTGACTTTTATAGGCATGATTTTGTACTGACCTCAGTGAGTAGAGCCGCGTTACTCTAAAAACTGTTTCGGTTACTCTGGCGCGCAGTAATCGCACTCCCACGAGCGCATATATCAAAAAACAAATATAAAATCAAAATAATTATATCAAAATCGAGGTCATTCTAAATATTTTTCAGAACTGTTGGTTCTTGTATTTGGTGATAACCATTCAACCGCAATAAGAAAGTTTATACAGTGGGTGACAAGTACAAAAATTTGTGTAAAAATCGAGCGGCACAGCATTATTATAATTAAAAGTTATACAATGTTGGTGTTCACCTTTCTCTAATTTTTATCCTAAACACTCTGTTAATTTATTGAATATGTACGTTGCTCTGAACGCTTCTTACAACACTGTATGATATTCCTTGTGAAGAGGAAAATAAAAAGGGTCGAAAATTGCCATCTTTTCGATTGATGACAAAAAAAAGGGACTCGAATCAGATTATGTCGAAAAGTGAGCTTGTACAGTCTCCCCTGGATTCTTTCCATAATCCTTCTTGATCAATTCTATCAGTATATGTCTATGGCAATTCTCTCCATCTTTCTCAAAACACACAAGGTACACATCCTTCGTATGAGACAAGTCCCATATTTTCTTCATCTCTGCTATGCATGAATCGCACTCCATCTCGCGCCTGAACCTCTCTGTGTACTGCGCCCAGTCGATTCTCCCATCTTTGTAGTCATTTAGCAGCTTCCACGATGGACTCAGCACATGCCCGGTGCGTCGGGTCACAACTATAAACGCAGCATCTGGATTCTCTTTTGCAGTCTGCTTCATCTTTGCAAGGTATGTTTCTTTCAGCATTTCGGAACCTCCTCAAATATTCTTCCTGATCTCATAGACAGAGATATCAAAATCGGTGATGCCAGAAAGTATCTTCCGTGTACTGGCTTTTATTTCATCGACCGGGATCCTTCCATTCATCGCTCCCATCCAGGGCAATGCAAGCGACTTCACTTTCATCGTTCTGCACTTCTCGATCAGCTCTTTCAAGCAAGACTCAACCCATCCGATCCTGGAAGCATCCCGCCAATCATCTTTCACTGCTGCATTGAAAATAATCCTATCCTTAGCCTGGTAAACCCAGACATGTCCTGGTTGTATCTCTTTTCTGGCGCATGCCTGCCGATATGCAGCATACAGGTCAGGATACCGTTTCTTAAACTCAAGAGCTATTCCTTTCCCCATCGCTCCGACGCAATTCACTGTATTGACTATTGCCTCAGCGTTCGAAGTGAAGATATCTCCATGGAGTTCTCGATAAGAAGGAGAGGAAGAGGGCGTCACCTCCTCCTGTGGCTTAATACCAGAAAAGTCGGAAAACCTAACCATCTTCTTCCCGACCTTCAGAGCATATCGGACACAGTTCCCCGTCCCGCCTGATGAACCATCCCAGAACGCTGCAACCATATTGGACAGGTCAACCATCCGCTCGTTTCGGCGCTGATAAACTGACACATCATAAGCCGGAGCAAGAACAGAAGTCTTCTCAGCGTATGCCCATGTATCCCGAAGTGCGGTCTTCTGGTGATCTTTCCAGAACTTAGACATAACCAGTGGCGGAAATGGAAGGATCAGCCAGAGTGGGATCGCATGTTTCATCGCATACAACGCCGCCTCAGTATCCAACCCGACCGCGCCGCCAGTGATCCAGATAGCGTCGGGATAATCCTGATGCAACTTATTCAGATACGATACAACCTGCGCAGATGACAGGTGACGATGCCCGGTAAAGGCGATTTTTATTGTAGTCATAAATCAATCACCTGAACCCTCGTTATTTAAATTGCCTGCCTCTTGATAAATTAAATCTATCGCAAATCACTCGTCTTCATCCTCATCCTTGTCCGGAACGCTTTCTTTAATTGCTAACCGTACAATTTCGCCCCAGTTATCAAGAGCAGCGTCAACGCCTTTTCTGACTGAATGAACGATATCGCTGATGACATCGTCATTTATTCTTTCCATGGGTATTCCAAGTTGCTGTGCTATCTCCTCGATATTATCCCGAGTTAGTTCCTTAACTGACCATTCTTCACTCATATTCTCATACCTCCTTTCATTTCCAATAACAGTATAAACATCCGATTTCGCACTGACCTCTATGTTTCTGAAGCTCTCGCTTAACAGCCAGGCATTTACACGCCGCTCTTTCTATGCAAAAAACGAAAAAAAAAATAATGCGATCAACCTGTGGGCAGGTCTTTTTCACCCAGCCTTTGCATCGCATATTCTACCGGTGTATCGTATTCTTTGGAGTCGATCTCCGGGGTTGCTTCAAGTGCGGCAATGACGGCTGCTATCTCAACCTTTGATGCTGGTACTAAAGCCACCTGGAGATGCTTCATGGGTTCAAGTTCATAATTTAATTCATCGTGCATCCTTATCGTACCATCATCGAAAGCCCTAAGGTGGACCTGCCTGTCCCTGTACAGCTTTCTCATGCTAACCTGTTCTCCGTCATCGTTATATGCAAAATAATCCCACTGGTATCCGATAGCAATCAGCTTCTGATAGATCGTATCCGGGGGTAGTTTGGTACGCCCAACAAGGAATCTCTGTCTTCCTCCGCCTAACCTCAGGAACCGCTTTATAATGCTGATCGGGGTCTGTATCTGCAGCAGGAATACAGATACTCCTGCCTTCTTCATTACAATTGCCGAATAAACCACTGAAAATATGGAGATTGTGGCAATGATTGTCGATGTGATTTCTGGTAATTCCATAGTAATCATTCATGCTTCGGGCGCTTTACTCGAAAAAAGGTTGTGGATGATTCTGGCTTTGAAATAGTTCCAGACCTTGTTCACAGTATTGATATTCTCTTCAGTCCTGTCCTTTAATGTTAAACTCAGATATGTTCCCATAGTTCATTCCCTCCTTGTCTTATTATCATGGGCGGGGGACTTGCATCCCCTCGCCTTAATGTATTCACTCACAGCCTCAGCCACCAGCACCGTTATCGGACGGCGCGTGCTCTGCTTCATCGCATAGAGGCTCGCCATATCCGTCTGGGCGATCCGGTTGCCAACCCAGTTGTATTTGGCTCTCGCTCTCATACTCCCACCGCCAATGCTTTCCCGGTAGCTCCTGCCTGTTTGAGACCGCCTATCTTGTTGATAGCTTGCCAGTCAGTCAAAGTTAATCTGGCTGCGAATGCCTTAGCCCTGGCAGGGTCCCTGAACACCAGATCATCCAGCTTATCCTTTAGGCGGAAACCATGGTCGATCATGAACTTCTCCTGCCTCTTTTCAATGGATCTGTCCAGTTGCTCCTTTTTATCTTTCCTGGTCAGGATCTTGAAGCCCTCTGGTGTTGCTTTCAAGTTGCTCTCATTTTCAGGTTCCTCCCATACTCTGCACAGCCCGAACGCTAGATCAGAATGCAGACCCCCAGCCTTATCAATGGACTTCCACTGGTTCGGGGTAAGCCTGGCGGCTGCTTCCCTGGCCTTCTCTTGATTCATCGCGTACAAGGTGGTAAGCTTCTTCTTCAGTTTATAGCCTGAGTCCATGGAGTCTATCTCCGGTGCGACGTCTGGTAGTTGCTCATCCTGGAACTCTTCGCCCGCTCCGTAATTATCCTTCAGGCTGATGAACGGTGTTGCTGAATAATCCTCGAATCGTGTCCTGGGCTCATCTATACCAGGCGCTCTCAAAGCCTCTTCTGGTATGATCGAGTCTTCCCGTAATATACTCAGGGAAGGCGAACTGATAAAGTCAGTTTTAGTCTTGACCGTCTCATTCTTCAGCTCTATGATTGCAGTCCTTTCAGTAAACTGTATCTGGTAACTTTCACCAAAGAAGCTGGTGACAGCATTCTTGATATGGTAGGACTTGTTCTCTTCCAGGGGTGGTTGAACTGACGACTTCCATACTGTGAACCTTACATTCCCGGACAAGTCTCCTACCAGCCCAAGCTGTGCAACCTTTTCTGACTTTGAAACCCAGAGCCTCAGCACTTTCACTTTCATCGAAACGTGCCTCCCTATCTCATCTATGTCTGCCGCTTCTCTGAAGACTGGCTTCTTGTCTTTGGGAGCTGATTCCTCATCATCTTGCTTCTTATGGAAAATGATCGCACGACCTCCCAGAACGATCGTGCCTCTTGGAAGCGGCTTTGGTGCAGAACACAGATCAACGAATCCCCTGTCGAGCTTGCAATCCAACCGGCCCCCACAGGTATTGCATTTTAAGACCGGCATTGCCGGGCAGGGTGTGCGGATCACTGTTCTCTGGAACAATTTTATATTGATATCCCTGGGAACAAGCTCTGCCCATCCAATCCTGACCTTCTTTATCTTATCCCCATTCTGAACGTAATCAAAAACAGGGACATTCTGGAGTTCGCTCATGATCTCCTCACCCTGATCCAGAAAGCTCTACCTGCTTTTCTATCCAGAGACTTAGCCAGCAGGGTACCATCCGGAAGCTGGACGGCATTGATACCAGTATTAAGACGAAACCTGTGAATATCTTTATACATGAGAGACTCCGGTTCGATGTGTATCGAGGCGTCCTCCGGATATGGGAGTAACTGACTCAGCAAAGTGTCAACTTCCGACAAACCCTCTGAAAACCCGTTTCCCGTACCTGTACTGCCTGCGCTATCTGTGTATGTGTTCTTCTTGTTGTTCATAGATTTCTCCTGAACTGCCGCTGCTGTGACAATTCAAAAAAACCAAACTTATTTAAACTGCTATCTTATCGAAAAAAGACGAATGGGTGACCATTTATCCAGTAGAATCTATGATGTCAGTAGAGGTCACCCAATCTAGAGAGATCATTGTTTATTTGTCAAAGCGCTGCAGCGTCGGCGCTCTCAGCAGCCATTGAAATATCTGTGGTTGCCTTCTTTTCTGTATTCAAATCCTGTGGGATATTCACCCATTCCACGGGAATCTGTCTCGCAGACTGGTCTGCAATCCTTACAATAGAGGAGTCATGTGAAAGTAGTTTGCAGGCAACCTCAAATCCCGATGCAAAGACGTAATTCGGCAACACAGTATCCGGGACGTCCCATAACGTTTTGACCGTCCCCAGGTCTGTGAATTCTACATGCAGGCGCTTCGTCCCGTTGATCCATTCTAAGAACTTCACCGCGTCCAGGACTACTCCCACATGGATTCCGCAGAAGACAGACTTCGTTCTTTTGGCTTCCTGGATCAGGCTGTCCATTAAAACCCCGGCACGCTCTCTGAAATCCTCAAAATCGTTAGCATCTTCGAGTGCAACATGGATATTGGTCTCGATCGTCGATGAGCCACGTCCAAGATGTTCCAGAGCATCCTGCATTTCAATAGGCAACTCTTCTGGTATCATATGCTTGCTCCTGAAAAAGAGAAGGCGGTTAAGCTACCGCCTTGAGTCTGCCCATCGTGGGCTCGTATGCCAGTCCCTGGTCCATGACGCTCTTTATCAGTGTCAGGGCTGTGTCTGCTGATGCTAATTTCCGCTGGACGATCCGGTCAACGAAAACTGAACCGCCCACACTCCCATCCTCAGACAGGGCGCACATATCCTTTAGCAGTGTATGCGCAGAAATGACATTTTGGTCTTTGGTTGGCTCAGCCTTCGCTGCCTCCTTGCTTACGCCCTTATCTGGCGCAGGCGGTTGTGTTTTCACGCCTCCGCCATCGCCGTTTGTCGTGGTTTGGCTATTCGTATTCGGGGGTATCTTTCCAATGGCGACCCTGACCATATTTTTCAGGTCTTCAATGTTGGGATCATAAGCAGCGATGACTATTTTCAAATCATCTGAACCATTACCACTCGATATCGCCTTTTTGAGCAGACTTATCCTTTCCACGGTTCGTTTCGCAGTCTCTGCGGTGAACATCTCAAAGGCTTTCAAGTCAACTATCTGAACACTCTCAGGCCTGATGCTGGTATACGAGCCTCCATCCTTCGGTTTATAGATGTTTGGCTTCCCAACTATTGCTACAAATGCCGGGAGCTTGTCTGATAGTCTTCGCAAGACGCCTGAAACCTCTGGTTGGTACTGCCCGGCCATGATGTTGATTGCTCCGGTCGCATCGACAAGACGCCCCTTGATGAAGTTGGAGTCGCCACCCACTTCATCTATCTCCGTCAGTGTGCCAACTATGAACACTCTATTTATCCTGGCACCTGTTGGTGAATAGGAATAAGATGGCGCAAACCGATCAGCCTTTTCTCCCTGGTCCTTACTTACAGCTACGGTTGTCTGTGACAATTCCTGTGCAAAGAGCCTTACTGCTGGTTCTCTCTTATACTGTGTCTGTGACTTGTTATCATCTGACATTTATACCGCCTCCACTGCAGCCTCGATCTGGGCAACATTTAGCTCAATCGTTACCGGAGCGATACTTTTGACGATGAGGTATCTACCGGTATTGTTTCCTGAGACTTCGAAGTACTTGCCTGTGATCATTCCCTCGAACTCAGTGAGCACGACTCCCTGATCCAACGCTTCATGAGCCATCTCCTTTGCCTTTTCGAGGTTGATGCCAGTTAACTGATGGGTCATTTCTGCATCTAATAGCAGCTCTCTTATCTCGACTCCATTATCCAGGACGGCTTTGATCCTCAGGTCGTAAATTCCTTCCACCTGGCCGTGCTCACCGCACGCGCCTTTCTTGACCTGGCGGTTACACTCAGGGCATCTCTTTATTAATCCAGAACCGGTCTGGACATCAACGATCACTCCTGTGAAGGTTTCGGTCTGCTGGGCTACGGTTATTTCGTCAGTAATTTCAGCGACCGTAGAATTCTTGTTCAGGTTGACCTGGTACCTTTCATTGAAGAAGTTAGTCACCGCACTCTTGATCTCATAGGATTTTCCCTCTTCCAGAGGTAGCGCGCCCGAAGTCTGCCAGATAGTGAACTTTATCACGCCGGTTTCATCGCCAATAAGACCTGACTGGGTGATCTTATCAGATGTGGAATCCCATAGTTGGATCACTTTAACTCTTAGTGAAACCCATTTCCCGTCTTCCTTTATCTCGCTTATATGCACTGGGGTAGATCCTGCTTTAAAGGCGGCCACCGGGTCAACACCCGCGCCTTTCGCAAGGCTTCTCACCACATTACGTTTTGCCTCATTGCCGGTGACATTGAACTTGCCAAGGGCATTGAGTTTGCTCTGAATCTGTTCCGGTGTTGCAGTAACACCAATATTCTTTAAAGTGGCTTGAATATCGGCCACATCGTTGCTCATATATGTTTTCTCCTGTCTATGTAGTTGCCAGATGCAGTTGCACTGGTTCTGAACAAGAGGCTAATCTTATGGTCATTATCCTGAACCTGAGAACCAATACAACTACACTTGACACAGACCAAAACAATGGCAAAGGGCAGGAGTAAAAATATCGCAACCCTGCATATCGGGTAATCAATCCGACCTGGATTGCGATACATCTCTGAGCAAAGCTCACTGCTCAAAGTATCGCTTATATTTACCCTGCCCTGTACTCACCTTTCTGGCAGATATGGCACAATAGACCTGCTTGCCGGTGCCACATAGGCGGAAAAGAGGTCTACTTGAAAAAGGTTTGTGGTGCGGATGAGTTGGGGGAGTTCGTTATAATTATTTGAACAGTAATCCTATGTAAGAAGGGGATTGAGTATCATGTAAACATCAACAATAAAGGGATGGGCGAAAAATCCGAAAAAAAAAATCATTATATGGCCAAATCCTAGAATATGCTATTTCCTTGAATAGAAGGTGCGCACTGACTACTCTGAGAACAACATGTATTGCAATGCTAGGATTCGGATATCCGAATGAAAAAATAAAATCTACTGTTTCATCTCAGACTTTATCTGATCTCCCAGCTTCTGTTTTTGCGTCTGGTCCACACTCATCTCAGCCAGAAGTTCACTTCTTAGCGAATCCTGGACCTCTGAGAGTTCCTGGTTACCGGACATGGCAGCATCCATTGCAGACGTCATTGTTGATGTAGCGACACCAACGCGTTCCATGCTTGTTCGAATATTCGTGATCGCGCCCTCAAGCTGTTTGGTATCAATTCCCATCTGCTTCTGATATTTTCCGATATCAGCACCAATCTCTACTACCTCTTTGAGGCCCTGCTGCATCTCGATCACGTCGCCCATGCTCTGAGCCATCTCAACCATACTGCTAATGGTATTTACCTGGCCGTCCAGCATGCCATACCTGCGTGAATTTACCCGGTATTCCCGGTCGTTTCCCTGACTGAGTGCCTGCTTTGCTTCGTCTCTTGATTTCTGGCGCTTGCGCTTGAGTTCGTTCTCACGGGCGCTCAGGCGCTGTTCATATATTGACAGTTTTGTTTTCAGTTCTTCTGGCGATATTTTCTTTTTAAAGATATCCATTATATTTCCTCCTCCATCTTTTTCTGTTTTGCATATCTGACACAGATCTTGACAGCTTCAGAGGTGTTTATCGCGATCCCTCTATCTACGAGTTTTTCCAGGTAGTTTTTCAGGTCTTCCGATATTTTGGCACTTATTGGAAAGGATCTTATGACCATAGCAATCACCTCACAGTATGCTAATGTATACAATAGAAAACCATATATATAAGCATTACCTTTTAGATTTTATAATGTAGGTGGATTATGTTATTTAATTGGAATAAAAAGGAAAAGAACGAAAATAAGAATCCTGAAATGAGTTATGTAGCGCCTGATGAATCAAAGACGATTGAAAAAGATAGTGTGGTTAAGAAAGGAACATTCAGCACAAATCATAAGTGGGCGCGACAGAGCCAGAGTATTGCACGGACGATCCCAAAGAGCGAGATGAGCGGCATTTTCAGCAAGAATATTGTTGTTTCACCCAATGAGATCGCTGTTATTGTACAGGATGGGAAGGTTGTTGAGGTCGTGGAGAGTGGAAAAGTCAGGGTCGGGGGACTTCTTAAAACCGATGGCTACAATAAGGATGTCGATGTGGTTATGATGGATACCTCTCCAAAAGACTCAAAATGGCAGGTGGGAGAACTCTGGACAAACGACCAGCATGAAGTGGCTGCAAAAGGCCTGCTTAGATACAGGGTAGCAGATGCAAAGAAGTTTTTCTCAATGGTATATGCCTATAGCAGTTTTGATGAAAAGGGTGAGAGATTCCTGAGTCTTGAAGATATTAATGATAAGATAAAAAGTGAAGTCCTGACACGGGTTTTGCAGCCTGAAACAAATAGTATGGAGATAGCGGGGATATATGGCAACAGGGATTTCCAGCTCAAGGTTGAGAATGAACTTGAATTGCAGCTAAAAAGCACGCTGGATATGTGGGGACTTGAGCTTCTGAAGTTTACAACTGAATGGGATCTGGGTGATTATACTGGTCTTGTTAGAGTAAGGAGAGGATTCGAGAAAGAAGAGGAATTAAAAGAACTCGACACTCTTTCAAAAGAGGGCGATCACGAACGAGTAGGAAGAGTCGGGGTTGCAGATGTGCGCTCGCAGCATGCGGTGAAGGGTGAGGTTCTTGAGTTTGGAAGACGCCAGAAAGTCAGGGATGTAGAGACTGATAGTGATATTGCCCAGATAGAAAGCGAGTCGGATGCCCTTGAAGCAAAGCGCGGAATTGAAACCTACAAGCTCTGGAAACAGGCAAAAGCCGAGGGGAGACGCGCTGAGGTGGGAATCGACCAGGATGTGGCTGATAAGGAGCATGCCCGTGATATTGAGCGCACCAAGACAGTTCTTGAAAAAGGGGGTGCGGATGCGGCGCGCATCGTTGCTGAAGGGAGGGAGTACAGCAGGATGACTTCATCACAAATTGAAGCGATCGCCAAGGCGCGGGAGAGCGAGGCACGTGCAAAGGAGGATAAGGTCGGTTTCATGAAGGAAGTTGAAGACAGGGAGAGAGGAGATGCTTATAGGAGGCAGGAGCTGGATGCGAAGTTGATGGATGCGGCAAAACCGATGGCTACGGGGGCGAGCGTGAAGAAGTGTTCCCACTGCGGGGCGACTGTGCCGATGCAAGCGAGCTTTTGTGGGGAGTGTGGAAGTAAGACATGATGGAGTCTCCCTTTATTTCTACAGATGTTATGATATTCAGAGGTATATTATTTTTACTGTTTATTGTTTTGTTATTTATTTCAATATACTGGGTTTGGAAAAGAAAAAATCGTATACTAATAAATGAATCAGACCAGCAAACTAAAACTTCAGTTGAGGTTATGAGTGAAAATAAGGATTTTAGTTCCAATCTTGATTTTGGAGCATCCAAATTTCAAAATTATAAAACAAACCTCAATGACGAAAGCTTAACAAAACCTAATAAAGATGTTTTTGAAAATGGCACCAACTCAAAGAACACTATTTTAGAAAATTGTAATCCAAATTGCCCTTGTAAAGATCAACCACCACTCCCAAATAAATGTCCTATTTGTGGTCATATTTTCGACGAAAGGGGATGGCTCGGAATTGATAAACATTATAAAGATTTACATGAGTCTGAAAAAGGTATACCTTATGAAAAATGGTTTAGCCTCTTTTGTAAAGTACATAGGCCTCTAAAAAAGGATAATACGCAAACAAATGATCATAATCCTTTCAAAACGGTCACTCCTTCCAATAAAAACATAAATATTGATTCGAATAACATGAGTATAAACGAATTCCCAAACATTCTGATAAACGATTTTGACATTCAAAAGATGAATCAAAATCAGAGTCCATCCAATCTTGTTTGTGCAAAATCCGCATTTGGTTATAAAGGTGCGACAATATTATACAAAGTAAAAATCGAGAACAATACCCCTGAACCCATGAGTGATATCAAAGTATATCCTTATGTTCCAGATGTTTTCCTGCTAAAAGAGAAGGAGAAGTCTATCTCCCTTATCGAGCCAAATTCTAGCCAGACGGTTACTTTTGAGATACGCCCGACTGGAGAATGTGGTGAATGCATGGTTTCTGGCAGAGTGAATTATTATGATACATCCTTAAAGAAGCGAAAGGATATTGAACTTGAATCAAAATCCCTCAGTATCATCTGCCCGATGCTCCGTAGAAAAGAAATAAGCGAAGATTCCTGGAGAGAAAAGATATCAAATCTTGTCAAAGCAGAGGAAAATACCACAGACATCCCGCTAGATGGTGAAGGACTGTTCGGGATGATCTGTGAAATATTGAAAGACATGAATCTTTATGCACTTGCGCCGAACAGCACAAAGGCTCAGATATTCAGGGGAACGGCAAAATTCTTTGGCGAGGGTGTGAAAGGACTTCAATATGCAGCTCAGGTCGAGGTAGTTGGAGGTTCAAGGAAATCAAAGCTCATAATTAAAGCATGGGCAGAGAAGGAAGATGCTCTTACTGGTTTTTATCATGGTATTCTCGATGAAATTGAGAAACGGATCAAGGTAAAGGAGTACATAGACGACAGCATCATGCAGTATAATATTCACATCGGTGACAAGATCAGCACTCAAGTCAAAGATTCCTTCGTCCAGCGCTCGAATATTGGTTCAGCGGAAAGAACATGCCCGAATTGCGGTAAAATGGCTGGAGCAAACGAAAAATTCTGCAATGAGTGTGGGGAAAAGTTATGAATATTTATATTTCAATTCAGGAGGATTAGTGACATTTTTAAGGGAAGTTGAGGTTCTCAAAAATAACGATGCTAATCACAGTCAGGAACAAGATGCGATGTTGATGGATACTGCAAAGCATATTTCTTTGAGTGCGAGTGTTAAGAAGTGCTCACATTGCGGAGAGTTCGAAAGTAAGATGGGATAGATAATTATGATACAATATTGGTGGTTTTAAAATGGGGGCTATTAAGAAAATTGTACTGTTTATATTTGCGATATTTCTATCTTTCCTGGTTCTTAATATCCCGGTGAATACAAATGAACTTGTCTCATCTACAGAAACATATTCTGAAAAAGAACCTTACACGGAGAACGAATATTATACAGTTTCAGAGCCTTATGCAACAACAGAAACATATTATGAGAAAGAGCCATTTGCAGATACGAAGTACACTACACAGAATTTGATATATAATATAGAACTTACAAATTGTGCGCAAAAGGATACTACAAATCCAGCAAAAAACACACAAACGGTAAAAAATCTCGATACTGAAGGGGGAACTTTCTCAATATGGGTAGGTTTTACGCTACCTGATGGGTCTGAGACGGGGGAAACCATAGGTAAATATATTCAACCTTCATTATCTGAAGATTTTACATTCACGACAAATAATATTATAACATATTGTAGATACAAACCAATATCTATCCCAACAAAAACAATTAGTGAAACCTTTACAAACTATCGTGATGTGGCAAAACAAAGGACTGTAACAAAATATAAGGATGTTCAAAAATCTCGTGAAGTAACAAAATTTCGAGATGTTCCTAAAGAGCGAACTGTTTGGAATAACGAAGAAATTCAAAAACCACTTTTTGAAATAATTCCCTTGCCTCTATTAGGACTTGGATATGCCGCATTTCTAATAATTGGGATTATGCGATTACGCAAGAAGGAAAAATTGCCTCAAGACGTTGTATCGAGCTCAAATGAGATCATAGTACAGCCATTGCCATCGCAAATAATTGAAAAATCCAAAGACTTATCTCCAAAAAAGCCCGAAGAAAAAGGTAAAATCGAGATAAAATCGGCCTATGAATACAAAGGTGCTAAAATTTTTTACAAGATTAAGGTTCAGAATAGTACCTCAGAAGCAATTAGCGATATCAAAGTGCATCTTTTTGTGCCGGATGTTTTCCTTATAATAAATAAAGAGAAAGCAATTTCCATGCTTGAGCCTAAAGAAAGCAAAACTGCTACTTTTGAAATCCGTCCAACTGGTGAGTGTGGTGAGTGCTTTGTTTCAGGTAATATTGAATACTATGATCATGGTGCAAAGGGACGCAAGATGCTCAATATTGATAGCAGATCCCTGAGTGTAATATGTCCTGTCCTGAAGAGAAAAGAAATAGATTTGAAAGAGTGGGAGAAAATAACAGATGAATTAATAAAAGCAGAGGAAAATATCAAAGAACTTTTGATTCCTGCTGAAAATCTTTTTAATATCACATCCAGAGCGATTAAAGACAATGGCATGTTTATGCTCAAACCTGAGATTACATCCACACCTCAGCTTTATAATGGGATTGCACTGTTCTATGCTGAAGGCGTGACAGGACTACGTTATGCTGCATACATCGAGGTAATAGGAGGATCACGGAAGTCCCGTCTTATACTGAAAGTTTGGGCTGAGAAAGATGATGCATTAACAGGTTTTTATCATAGGATTTTGGATGATATCGAGAAGAGGATTGATGTTAAGATATTCATCGACGATAATGTCGTGCAACATATTCAAATCGGCGACAAGATCGGCACGCAGGTCAAAGATTCGTTTGTACAGCGCTCAAACTTAGGCGATAGCAAGAAGAAATGCCCTGAATGTGGAAGGGACGTTGAAGCTAATGAGAAGTTCTGTCTGGAATGCGGAGCGAAATTATGAAACAAGAATCATTGAATGGAAGGTTTTGAAATGTTTGACTTTTTAAAAAGAAAGAACGAGATTGTTATCAATTCGAAATCAAATAACACTATTTTAGAAAATTGTAATCCAAATTGCCCCTGTAAAGATCAAACACCTCTTCCAAGAAAATGTCCAATTTGTAAACAAATTTTTGAACCTTATTGGGGGGGACTTGATGGACATTATAGATCTGAACATAAGTCTGAAAAAGTACCTTATGAAAAATGGTTTAGTCTCTTCTGTAAAGTACATAGATCTCCACATAAATATTCAGCACAAACAAAGGCTAACAATCCTTCCAGAACGGTCAATCAGTCCAATAAAAAAATAAATAATGATTCTAATATTATTATCAATATCGGTCATATAGACAGTTCAACAAAAATAATAGACAGCATGATACAGCGCTCCAACATCGGCGCAAACGTCCGAAAATGCCCCACCTGCGAGAGGAAAGTCAATTCGAACAAAAAGTTCTGTATGGACTGTGGAGCTAAATTATGATATTTTCAGGATATGGAGGTAAAACATGGAAAAATTCAGACCTTTAAGTGATCTCTTAAACGATACAACCGCTGCAGCACACGTACCTGGTGTAGCAAAAGAAGGAATCATTTCACTTTTGATAAGCATTGTGGCAAATGAAGCCACATCGACAGTTTCAGGATTGACCTATGAGAACATATTGAGGATGCTCATAATGTTCCTTGTGGTTTTGGCAATTATACATTATTCTCTAAAGATAATTGAGCAGCTTCGCAGAAAGAGTGCAAATCTTGGGGATATACAGGGAGTCAATACCAGAAAAGCCCTGAACGATCTTAATCACTCTCGCACAATCCTTGACCGCCTGATCCAGGATTCAACAGAAGTTACAGAGCTTCGCAATTTAAGGAACAAGCTCACAACGCTCATATCTGATATACAGAATCCGAATCTCTCAAAGTTCGGACAAAGATCAGCGACTGTAGATGAGTTCAATAGTGCGGAAAAAGCTCTTGTCGAGAGCTCAGAAAAGCTGGCAAAGGAGCTTGAGCGCCAATCAAAAGAGAGTGTTGATGTAAAGGTAATAGCCCAGCTTGTTGATTCTGCAGGTGAGTCTATCCGCAGCAGGATACCGCTTTCAAATGAATTAAAAGACCTTTATGTCGAGAGCAGGAAAAAAGATGAGCAGGAGAGAAAGAAGATACCTGAAGGAACTTCTCCTGAATTGAATCTATATTTAAATGCACTTCAAACAAAATATGCAAATAACAGACCTGAGGTGCTTCATACTGGCGATTACCTGCCGGATGCGAAATGGGAATATGAGGCAGGCGACAGGAATGTCACTGCAAAATTATCAAATGGTTTTTCTGCAACTCCACTTCTATTTGAGGTGCTATGGCAGGATAGTAATGGATCCATTGTTGAAGTTGTGCAGGAAGATGCAGAAGATGTTAAAAAGAACCAGTTCAAATGCCTCTGCCTTGTGAATACGGCATGGGGTAAGGAGAGTAAGGATTTTGCATCAAGGTTTACTCATCCGAAACTTGCGTTGTATCTGTATGAGATGAATGGGGGGCTGGTTTTTAATATGGAGAGTCCTGCTGCGAAGCATTATGAGTTCTGGTTCAATACTGAGCAGAAGTTTGAGACGGTGAGGGAGAAAGCGCAGAGGTTTATTGAGGGGCAGGAATATTTTACGGCGCAGGATGTGGCAGGGGTGATGGGGATGAAGATCGAGGGGGCGGAGATGCTGCTGGTTGGGCTTGAGAAGAATGGAATCATTACTGATGTGAGCTTCAAATCAGATAAGGTGAAGAAATATACGAAAGCGAAGCTCAGAGAGGATAAATAGTGACTATAAGAACTGATCTGCAAAAGCATCCAGAAGAGATTAGTGGTGAGATGAAAATAAAGGAATCGATTGAACGTCTCGGAATAGGAGAAAACGAAGAAGCGGGTTTGTCGAATGTCAGTGTGGTGAAGGGGCGCTGATGATTATTGGGGCGGTTAGGAAAGTGGGGAAGGGACCGGCGACGAGTATTCGGTTGGAGGGGGGATGAAAAATTGGCTGGATTGAGGATGCTGGTTGCGGCGCAGGAGATGGCAGAGGCGATAGGGATGAAGGTAGAGGGTGCATAGGGAAGTTATGAAGGAAGCTAATATGAAATATTTTAAGAATAAACCCCGAGGAAAGTTAATTCACAGAATACGACCTGCATTAGTAATCTCAATAATATTTGCTATAATTTTCATCCAAAATATACAATCACAAGCTTCTGACTCTGTAGTACCAATATCTGTAGCAACGGCAGAAAAATTCCGTGTGGTTCCGACCGTTAGACTAAGTCCAGTAATCGATGTGATAGGAGCCAACCAAGATGGTATTGTGGAATTGATTATGAAAAACCCATCTTTAAATGATGTGGCGCTTAACGTGGAATTAAGTATCAGTATGGACCTCGGCATACATGTTTACGGTGAAAGTCTAGGAAAAGCGGTAGGTAACAGTCAGGTATATGGTACATTCAGTGTTCCACCAGGTACTGAAAAAACAATTATCGCGGTGATCAAGGCCGATAAGTCGGTAAATATAGGCTCACATTATCTTGTTTTCACAGGAGCATATTGGCCTGGCAGTAAAAAGGATGATAATCAATTTATCAGTCTTACATACACTGCAAACGTCAAGGAAGCGTCAAATAATCCAGAGAGTTCTGAATTTTCTACTACTTCACCCATAATAGAGTCATCGAGTTCCAATATCTATTTAGGCATTGGCGGATTCCTTGCTATCACAGCAATCTGCATTGTTGTGCTTTATGTGCGCCGCCGCGATCCTGCGCCAAAACCTGCCACTGAACAACATGAAAGAGTCGGATCAGATATATTAGATGCAGCGTATGCACTCTCAAAAAAAGCTTCTTCATTATTTATTAAGAAGGACTACGATGGCGCTTTAGAAACATATGGCGAGGCGCGGGATAAGTTTTTGATGGCGTTGAACAGCGCAGAGAATGATGCCTCATTGGCTAAATCTATCAAAAGCAACATAATCAGTAGCCGCAAGAATATTCTTGCCTGTAAGTTTGCACTCGGTATTGGTATTTCTGAGTCTGCTAAAAACGCTTTCGATAAAGAAAAGTGTGAGGAAGCTGAAAGGCTTTACAATAAGGCGATAGAATATTTTGAAACATCACTAATAGATGCTCAGGAACTGAAAGATACTGATGAGATCGAAAAAGTGCAGGCTTTAATCAGCGAAACAAAGAGCAACATAAACAGTTGTTATGTTACTGCTGACAAGATAAAAGTGGAAGAGCTTTCCGAGCAAGCGGGCAATCTGATCAAAGAAGCAGTAAAATTCAGGGAGGATATGGAATTATCCAAAGCAAGAAACAATTTAAAGAAAGCAGAAGGCATAATTGAGGAAGCTTTTGATATTGCTACTAAGAGAGAATTTGATGAAGCTCAACAAATTTTAAGCAGGTTCCTTAAAAATGTACGTGAAGAGAGGAATACAGTTGATGACCTTCAATTGAAACCTATTGAGAGAGTTAAAGTGGGTAAACGTGATCCATCAAAAGTGATGTCCTCAAAGCCGGATATTAAATCATCAGAAGGGAATATGCTACATGAATCGGCAGAACTTGAAATTAAACCTAATTACAAGACTTTGGTCAATAAAGACGTGCAAATTATCATACTTGTCAAGAATATGAGCAGATATACTATTAATGATGTTGATGTAACTTTAAAATTCGATGAAAGTCAATTTTCAATAAAGGATACGCAATTCAAGAAACTTCGGAATATTACTAAGGGTGGTAAAAAGACTGTAGAATATATTTTAACACCAATTCCTGCCTGTATTCCCTCTACCGAGATTAACGCAATTATAAATTTTAATGATGCTGAAAATAATAGCCATACAATCCATATGCAACCTATGACTTTGCAATGTATAGCTCCAAACCTTGCCGCCAAACCAATGGATGAAAAAGAATTCGTTAAATTATTTGAAAATCATAAGTGCCAGGTAAAAGGAATAGTTTTTAAAGGAATAAGCGAAGAAACTGTAACAGATTTCATAAAATCTATAAAGGACAGGTCTACTGTAAAAAATATCCTTGTTAATGGAATTCGCATAATCTATCTATCCTCAGAAGCTAAAAATAAGTCTTTTTATTTATTAACAGTAATTATTCGGGATGAAGATGATCTCACGTATGTTGCTTTGAAAGCATGTTCTAATAATGAAGCCGGAATAAACAATTCCATAGATCAGGTGTTAGACGCTTTAAGGTTTTATTTAAGCAGCGTTCGGTCGGCAAGAGAAGTAGAAAATGTAACTATAAATAAATCGATTCAGATAATTAATTCTCCCGGTACTGTGGCTAGCTTAGAAGGGGACGCTAAAGGAATGGATGAAAGTTTCAATTATAAATCAAAGAGGTAACTATGGATTGCCCAATATGTAAATCTGATAATGACCCTAAAAATAAATTTTGCATTGTATGCGGTATAAAAATTAGTGATGTCGAATTCATTCAAAATATAGATTTTGTTGAACAAAAACTAAAGACATCACACAATGGTTCAAAATCTATTCAAATAACGAATTCACCAGGTGCAGCAGCAAGCTTAGATAGGGATGCATTTGGGAAGGATGAAAGTTTCAATTTCAAATCAAGCAGAGGATCCAAAGATTATATTGATAAAAGCATTGTGCGAAAAACCAACTCGGATAAGGATGAATTATCTCAGCAAGAGAATGCAAGGGATAATAAAAATTCTGAAATACAATATATTAAACCTGATGAGTCTAGAACTATTGAAAAGGATTCAATAATAAAAGATGGATTATTGAGTGGATCTAAATGGGTTCATTCGCCACATAGTATTGCAATATTGATTCCTAAAACTGAGCTGAAAGGCGTATTTAAAAATATCATTGTTCAACCCAATGAAGTAGCTGTAATAGTTAGAGATGGAAAAGTGGAAAAGGTTGTGGAAAGTGGAAAAGTCAAAGTTGGTGGTCTATTAAACATTAATAGTTATTTCAAGGATGTCGATGTGGTTATGATGGACACATCACCTAAAGATGCTAACTGGCAAGTAGGAGAACTATGGACTAGTGATAAACATAAAATTGCTGCAAAAGGTCTCATAAGATATAAAATAGCAGAACCAAAGAAGTTTTTTTTAATGGTATACGCTTACAGTACTACTTATGACGGAAATCGAATTAGGCCTCTAACTTTAGATCATATTTATGAAAGAGTAAAAAGCGAAGTATTAACACGAGTTTTGCAGCCTGAAGTTAGCGATATGAAGCTTGATGATATTTATGGAAACCGGGAACTTCAACATAAAATAGAGAATGAGATTGAGTTGCAGCTAAAGCAAACTCTAGATATGTGGGGACTTGAACTTTTAAGATTTACTTCCGAATGGAATCTAGGAGATCATAATTGAACACGATAGCAAAGAATATCCGAATTCTGCCAGGCATTGTTTATGCAATGCATTACACGAGTGGTAGACAGCTTAAGTCAGCTTGTCTTGTTGGTGCAAAATGAGGTAATGAGACAGATATGAAAAAAGTAAATATAAATAACTATACCAAATATCCTGTTATAAATAAAATACATGTGTTCTTATTAGTAGGGATTGTCATATCCATGCTTACGCAAGCGGCAGTGGCTGTTGATAGTTCTTCATGTACACCTTCTGATCGGATTCAAATTGGTCTTAACTATATAGATTCAGGTGGCTGGGATCCTTTTGAATTTAATATTAATAATTATTTGGTTCAACCTATTAATAATTTAAAATATATTGTCGTGAGATATGGTCAACCAAATGAGGGGGACACTAATGTTGATATGTATCTAATCCATCCTGATGGAATAAAGTCTCCATTAAGCTTGGGATATTATACATTAGGTGCTGTTCGATTCTTAGAATCTAATTCCTCCAAATTATCGGAGGGCGAATATAAGATTGAAGTTTATGATTCTAACAATTGCTACTCATTGATATTCCCAATTGTTCTTAAGAAAACCATGACTGTTGGGGAAACCTGGTATTTAGATAATAATTATGCTTTGATTGCACAATCTATTAATGCCAAGGTAAATCCTAGAACAGTACGACTAATATTATCTAAAGATGGCAGTCAACTTGATGATAAAATAGTATCACTGGGAGAAAAGTATTCTTATGGGAATATTTTTAGTACAAAAATAGATGCGATTTTTTCTGGTGCAACTGCTGAATTGGTACAGTTTAAAGAAACTATGTTCTCATTTTCTGGAATACAAACAAATTCCGCGCCCTCAATATCCACAACTGGCTCACAAACTGCAAAAGCTAGCACACAAGCAACTCAAGTACCCAATTATGCGCCCGTGGAAACACCTCTTTATGTTCCACCAGAGGCAATGCCACAACAAGAGTCATCAAACTGGGTTTTATATGGAGGAGTAGTTGCCATTATAGCAATCGGCAGAGTAGTTATTTCCAAGCTGCGGCGTGGACATGTTCCCGGACAATCCCCTGAACAGCCAAGCAGGACTGGATCGGATATGGTGGATAAACGTGACCCATCAAAAGTGAAGTCATCAAAAACGGATATTAAGCCAACAATAGAAGAAAAGCTCCTCGAATCGGATGACCTTGAAATAAAACGCGATTATGAGGTTCTTGATAATAAAGACCTGCGATTTGGAATTCTTGTAACTAATAGAAGTAATTATACTGTTAATGATGTTGATGTACACTTAAAATACGATAGAAGCCTTTTTTCATTAAAGGAGAAGGAGGTAATAATTCTTGGCAATATCACAAAGAATAATCCAAAGACTGCTGAATATTTTTTAACGCCACTTGTAGGATGTGTTCACAACTCCAAAATAAGCGCAATAATAAGTTACAAGGATGCAAGTGATAACCCCCTTACTGTTCAAATGCGTCCAAAAGAAGTTCATTGCATCAGTGCATTCCTTGCGGAAAAACCTATGACAGAAGAGCAGTTCTCGGAACTAAATGAAAGTCACAATTGCCTTGATAAAGGAATCGTTTTCAAAGATATCAGTCCTGAAGCGGTGACCAATTTCATCCTGGACTCTGCCAAAAACAAGCGGTATGTAGTAAAAAATAGTTTTGTTAATGGAACTCATATAATTTATTTATCCTCAGTAGCAAAAGACAAAACATTTTATTTAATTACTGTGATTATTAGAAGTGAAAACAATTTAACGAAAATTGGTTTAAAAGCATGCTCTAATAATGAAGGGGGGATAAATAATTTTATAAATGAAATATTAAAAAGTTTAAGACATTATATAACCAGTATAGACTCTGCTAGGGAAGTCGAGAATCATCAATCCATCATAATAATCGATTCCCCTGGTGCAGCAGGGAGTTTGAAAGGAAATGCCATAGGAAAAGATGAGAGTTACAATTATAAATCAAAGAGGTAACTATGGATTGCCTAATTTTACTCCTCATTGAAAGAAGAAGCTGTGAAAGGAAATTGGAAAGAGGGAAAGGAGAAACATGCCATCAGCATCAACATTAGCCGCCGAAGCCCGCGGCCTCTCAAAAGCCGCCAAACAGGCAGAAGAATCAGGCAACTCCGACCAGGCACGCGCCCTTTACCTGCAAGCAGCAGGAAAATTCAACGAAGCAAGCTCTCTAACTTCAGATAAAGTCGAGAAAAATACGCAGGCAGGGCTTGCGAAACATTTCTATGAACATGCCCTTACCCTCGGAAATCAGCCAAGCGCCATCGGTGGCGCGCCTTCGGGCAGGGAAGAAAAGAGGATGACAAAGGATGATCTGATAGTAAAGGAGAAGCCAAATATAAAGTTCACTGACATTGGCGGGCTTGACAGCGTGAAAGAAGAGCTAAAGAAAGCCATCATTTACCCTTTCACCCATAAGAAGCTATACGAATACTATAATCAGAAGCCAGGCGGCGGCGTACTTCTCTACGGCCCTCCAGGTTGCGGCAAGACGATGATTGCAAAAGCAGCCGCCAGCGAATGCGGTGCAGATTTCATTAATGTGGAGACAAGCACCATCATGAGCAAATGGGTTGGGGAATCCGAGAAATCCATCAAGAATATTTTTGACGTTGCGAGAGGCTGCGAGCGTGCTATCATCTTCTTCGATGAGTTCGACGCAGTCGGTGGGCGGCGCAGCGAGATCGAAGATTATGCCAAGCGCATAGTGAACGAGCTTTTGCAACAGATGGACGGAATGACAAAGAACGATAATATTCTCGTGCTTGCAGCCACGAACGAGCCCTGGGCGATCGACCCGGCGCTTCGAAGACCAGGGCGTTTGAAGAAGCTGGTATTCATCCCGCCGCCTGACCTTGAATCCCGCAAAGCGATATTTGAAATATATCTCAAGAAATTGCCGATAGAAGCTGATATTGATGCAAAATACCTGGCAGGAGTGACGCAAGGCTTTTCAGGCGCTGATATATCGGCTGTGTGCAGTGATGCATCAGAGATACCACTTCAGGAAGCGCTTGTTGGAAAAGTGCAGCGCAAACTTGTCCGAAATGATTTTGAAAAGACAATGTCAGGCAGGCGATCATCTATTATTCCATGGATCCGGATGGCGATAGAACAGGTAAAGAGAAGCAAGGAAGAAGACCTCTTTGGCGAGCTTATTAAACTCGGTGAAAGTTATGGGGTTAACTCTGCCGTTTCGAGTCCTCAGCGTCCGGTTAGAACTACAGATTTACAATTAAAACCTGACCTGATATCAAAAATAATCGAAGGTACTGATGTTCGTGAAAACGTGTTGAGATCAGTGCTTGAAATCGCGATAGAGATATCAAATGAAGGAAGAGAAGGAAAGCCGATGGGTACAGCTTTTCTCACAGGCGACAGCAGCGCCGTGCTTGCAAGGTCAAAGCAGCTTGTTCTGAATCCTTTTGAGGGGCATCCTCATGAGAAAAGACAGGTGACCAATCCCGAAATATGGGAGAACATCAAGGAGTTTGCGCAGCTTGACGGGGCATTTGTGATATCTGGTGATGGGTTCATTGAATGTGTCGGGAGGTATCTGACAGCAGAGGCGACTACATATCTTCCGGGCGGACTGGGGACGAGGCATTCATCTGTGGCTGCGGTTACGGCTGTGACGAATGCCATAGGGGTGGTGGTGTCGCAAAGCGGGGGAGGAATTAGGGTAATCAAAAAGGGGAGGATTGAAGCGAAAATATAGGGGCTGCGAATTTGCATATAATTTTATACTTCTCAAACATATGAAACATTCCATGGTGGTAAATGCCTGATATCGAAATAAAACGCGGATATGAAGTCCTGCCTGATAACAATGTCAGGTTTGGAATAAGGGTTACTAATAACAGTAATTCCGCTATTTCTGATGTAGAGGTAATACTGGATTATAACGAATCACTTTTTAATCTTGAAGGTGGCAAGATACAAAATCTGGGTACGATTCCACCGACTGTTCCAAGAACAGCAAAATTTATTCTTAAACCACTGGGCTGCATCCACAAAGAAGAAATTAGTGCGACTGTTCGGTACAAAGACCACCAGTGGAAAAAGCACACAGAAGAGATGCGTTCCAAAGAAGTCCATTGTGTCTGCCCGTTCCTGAAAGAGAAATCGATTACAAGGGCTGAGTTTTTAAGGTTATCAAACTCTGGATATCTGGAAGAGCGCGGGGTCAATTTCGAGGGAATAACCGTTGATAAGCTTGTGGAATTCATTTCCCATACCTGTAAGAACAGGTTGTATAAGGTTGATGAATTCCCAATCGAGAACGGGAAAATAATCTATCTTGCAGGGGATGCTCTCGGTGAGAAGGCGTATTATCTGCTCACTGCTATTGTCAAGGAATACGAGGGGCTGACGCAGATTTTGCTGAGGGCAAGCTCTGATAAAAATTATGGTCTTAATGGTTTTTTGAATGAGATCCTGGATAATCTGCGGCATCTTGTGGTGAGTGCAAGTGCACGGGAGATAGGGGTAATAAAGAAAGAGCATGTCATTAATATCATAGATTCTGTGGTGCAGCGGTCGAGTTTCTCTGTAAGTGATGGGACTCCATCCGTGAATGTTCAGGATAGCGTGGTGCAGCGCGCTGAAATTAAAGCAGATGAGGAGAGAAAGAAGCGCGAGGGGGAAGAAAGAAAAGCAAAAGAAGAGAGGGAGAGGCAAAGAAAATTAGAGGCTGAGAACAAAGAAAAAGAGCTTCAAAAACAGAGGGCAGAAGAAGAACGCCTGAAAAGGCGGAATGAAGAAATTACTCGCCTTCAGAGAGAAAAAGAAAATGGGCGCATTGGGCTGGAAAAAGAGGCAAAATCCTCTGGTGGAAAATGGTTTGTTGGATTGATCATAATACTCGCGGTGCTGGCTCTGGGCTGGAATGGTACACAGGATTCAAGCAGTTCCGTGACTCCACAGAAAACTACCCCCTCTGTAACTGCCACGCCTGTAATGACAGCGAAGGCTACTCCATCTGCTGCAGCAGTGGTCCCACCTTCCGCAGACCAGAAGACCATCACAAATTCCATCGGTATGGAATTCGTGCAGATACCATCGGGCGAGTTTGACATGGGTAACAAAGCAGGAAGATTCGATGATGAAGGTCCAGTCCATCATGTGAAAATCTCAAATGTATTCTACATGGGCAAGTATGAAGTAACAAAAAAACAGTGGCAAGATGTCATGGGAAACAACCTCTTAAGTTTCAAAAGCGGCAACTTGCCGGTTGAGATGGTTTCATGGAACGATGCTCAAGACTTCATAAAGAAGCTTAATGAGAAAGAAGGTGGAAACAAATACCAACTTCCTTCTGAAGCGGAATGGGAGTATTCAGCGCGTGCAGGAACAACAACGCGATATTCTTTTGGCGATGATGAATCGATGCTTGGCGATTACGCTTGGTATTATGCAAACTCAGAGGGCAAAACCCACGATGTTGGTCAGAAAAAGCCTAATCCATGGGGTCTATATGACATGTATGGGAATGTTGAGGAATGGGTGCAAGATAATTGGCATGGAGATTATAACGGTGCCCCAACAGATGGAAGTGCATGGGAAAGTGGCTCTAACCGGGTTGCTCGGGGCGGTAGCTGGTACTGCTACGCCGGAGACTGTCAGCCGGAGGATCGCTACGGCGGCACACCTGACAACCGCGATGGCTTTATCGGCTTTCGCCTTCTTAGGGACGTGTAGCTGTTTTGTAAATAGAGAGTTAATTATATTGCACACTAAAACATAAAATGCATCCATGGTGGTAAATGCCTGATATCGAAATTAAACGCGGATATGAAGTACTGCCTGACAATAATGTCAGGTTCGGAATTAGGGTCATAAATAACAGCGATTTCGCTATATCTGAAGTCGAAGTTTTACTTGATTACAGCGATTCTCTTTTTGGACTATCGGGCAACAAAGTCCATAAACTTGGAACGATCCCGCCAGCTGTCCCACGCACAGCGAAATTCATCCTGAAACCCCTGGGCTGCATCCACAAAGAGAATATCGGAGCAACGATCATCTACAAAGATCACCAGTGGAAGAAGCATACAATAGAGATGCACCCCAAAGAAGTTCATTGCGTTTGTCCTTTCCTGAAAGAGAAAGTCATCAAAAGGGCAGATTTTCTTACCTTGTTAAAATCCGGGTTTTTCGAAGAGAGGGGTGTTAATTTTGAGGGAATAACGGTTGAAAAGCTCGTTGAATTCATTTCCCATACCTGTAAGAGCAGGCTTTACAGGGTTGATGAATTCCCTATTGAGAATGGGAAAATAATCTATCTTGCAGGAGATGCTCTCGGCGAGAAGGCGTATTATTTGCTCACTGCGGTTGTAAAGGAATACGAAGGGCTTACACAGGTTCTATTGCGGGCTAATTCGGATAAGAATTATGGTCTAAATGGTTTTTTGAATGAGATTTTGGATAACCTGCGCCATCTTGTGATTAGCGCAAGCGCGAGGGAGATAGGGACTATAAGGAAAGAACAGGTCATTAATATCATAGATTCTGTGGTGCAGCGGTCGATTTTCTCGGTAAGTGATGGTGCTCCATCCGTGAATGTTCGGGATAGCGTTGTTCAGCGCGCAGAAATAAAAGTAGATGAGGAGAGAAAGAGGCGCGAGGAGGAGCGGTTAAGGAAGGAAAGGGAAGAGCAGGAGCTGATAGCCAAGGAAAGAAAAGAAAATATAAGGGTAGAGCGCACGACGCCTTCTAAAAACAAGTTCTTTGCTGTTGCACTGGTGCTTGGTTTGCTGGCGCTGGGATACTGGGGGCTTGTGCCAGGGGTGAGCGATTCACCTCAATCTCTCAAATCAACACCTTCACCTACTGCCACGATCATCCAAACACCAAAGGTTAGTCCAACAGTTTTAAAAACGCCTGCAATTCCACAGGAGATAATCACTCAAAACAAAATCTCCGAAAAAAACAGGATTGCCACTATAGTAACAGAAAAGGGTACGATCAAGTTCGAATTGTATGAAAAGGAAACACCCATAACAACAAAAAATTTTATCGATCTGGCACAGAAAGGATTCTATGACGGTCTTACGTTCCACAGGGTTGAACCCGGATTCGTGATACAGGGCGGTGATCCCAAAGGTGATGGGATAGGTGGATCGAACAAAACAATACCTCTTGAAATAAATGCTACATTATCGCATATAAAAGGTGCTGTTGGCATGGGGCGCACGCAGGATCGAAATAGCGCAAGTTCACAGTTCTATATCTGCCTTGGAGATGCAAAGTTCCTTGATGGAAACTATGCAGTTTTCGGACAGGTTATAGCGGGCCAGGACATAGCTGAGAAAATAACAAAAGGCGATAAAATGATAAAGGTTACGATTGGGGGACAGTAATTCTTGAATAGTAAATTATTTCCTGTTCTTGAGCATCTGCAGTATCAATGGTGGTAAATGCCTGATATCGAAATTAAACGCGGATATGAAGTCTTGCCTGATAATAATATCAGGTTTGGTATCAGGATAACCAACATCAGCGAGCTTGCTTTATTTGATGTGGAGGTCATTCTTGATTTTACCGAATCCCTATTCAAACTTGAAGGGGAGCGGCTGCAAAAGATCGGAGTTATTCCTTCTGCCAATGCGAATTCCCGCACGGCAGAGTTCATATTAAAACCGCTTGGCTGCGTGCATCAGGTCAATATCGAGGGGCAGATAACCTACCGTGACGCAAAGTCGAAGAAGTACAGGATTGAAATCCGCCCCAAGGAAGTGCACTGCGTCTGTCCTTTCCTGAAGGGTAAGAAGATGCCGCGCGCTGAGTTCCTTGAACTTTCAAGCGCAGGTCATTCTTCCGAGATGGGACTGAATTTTAAGGGTGTAACTGTTGAACGTCTCACCTCATTTCTTGTGCATACCTGTAAGAGCAGGCATTATAAGGTGGACGATTTCTCTATTGAAGGCGGGAGGATGCTCTATCTTGCCAGTGAGTCGATCGGGGAGAAGGCATATTACCTGCTGACCGCCCTCATAAAAGAAGAAGACGATTTGACCCAGGTGATGCTGAGGGCTGTTTCTGATAAGCCGTATGGATTGAACGGTTTCCTGAACGAAACTGTGACTGACCTGCGGCATGTGGTGGAAACGGTAAAGTCTGCGCGCGAGATAGGGGTTATCAGGAAGGAGCAGGTAATCAATATCATTGATTCCGTGGTGCAAAGGACGACCTTTGGTGGGGGTGAAGGCGGAGCATCAGTCAATATTAAGGATAGTGTGGTGCAGCGCACTAAATTTAAAGGAGATGAGGAGAAAAAGAAACAGGAGGAGGAAAGGCAAAGGAAGGAAGGGGAAGAACAGGAGAGCCTCAGGCTGGAAAACGAGAAAAAATCTTCAGGTGGTGGGAAATGGGTTTTTGGATTGATAATCATATTTGCGATGTTGGCTTTGGGCTGGTATGTAACACAGGATTCAAGCAGTTCCGCGACTCCTCAGGAAACTACTCCCTTTGTAACCACCACACCTGTAATGATTGCGAAAACGTCAACAACCAATCTAACACCCAAGGTTACTTCTATAGTTTCTTCAACGACTGTAGTTCCTGAATATTCACCTGTCGTGGACATAGCAAAAAAAGATCTCTCTGAAAGATTGAGTATTCCAATAGGAGATATAAAACTGGTCAAAGAAGAAGCAGTAGATTGGCCTAATACTGGCCTTGGCTTTCCGGAAGAGGGAATGATGTACGCACAGGTTATCACGCCTGGTTTCAGGATCATATTGAAAGCCCAGGATAAACTATACGAATATCATAGTGATTATAAAAGAATAGCCGGACCTAAGCCTGCAATTTCACAGGATATAATCAACAATTCCATCGGCATGGAATTCGTTTCGATATCACCGGGCGAGTTTGAAATGGGTTCACCATCGAATGAGGTAGGAAGGTTAGATAATGAAGGGCCGGTCCATCATGTGACTATCTCAAAAGGATTCTATATGGGCAAATATGAGGTTACGCAGAAACAGTGGCGCGATGTCATGGGAAGCAGCCCTTCAATTAACAAAGGTGACAATCTTCCTATTGAAGAAGTTTCATGGAATGATGTTCAGGATTTCATCAAGAAACTAAATGAGAAAGAAGGTGTGACCAAATATCGGCTTCCTTCAGAGGCTGAATGGGAATATTCAGCGCGTGCCGGAACAACAACGAGATATTCCTTTGGAGATGATGAGTCGATACTTGGGGATTATGCTTGGTATTCTGCAAACTCAGGAGGTAAGACTAATAATATTGGTCAGAAAAAACCTAATCCGTGGGGTTTGTATGATATGCATGGGAATGTCTGGGAATGGGTGCAGGATAATTGGCATGCAAATTATAACGGCGCCCCTACAAATGGAAGTTCATGGGAAAGTGGCTCTGGCCAGGTTTATCGCGGCGGCGGCTGGGACTACCTCGCCAGAGGTTGCCGTTCAGCCTTTCGCAGCCGCTACGACATGGGCTACCGCATCGGCTTTATCGGCTTTCGCCTTCTGAGAGAAGTGTAGAAGTTGACAACGATTATAACTCGAAGAGATTGATTCATGAACAACAATGACACACCTCAAACTCCAATCAAACCCACAATACTCCGTGAGTCCGAGTTTTTCGGGGGGTGCATCCGTGTCAAGATATCTGTAAAAAACACATCCAATCTTATAATCGGTGAAGCAGCCCTTGAGCTTGAGAACGACGAGAACATACTTCATTGTGACCGCTGCGAACCAGAATATCCAGAGAAGAAAGGAAAGATAATCCTCGGTAACATCAATCCTGGCACAGACCGAACGATCGCTTTCTATCTTGACCCTCTGATATGCGCAAAAGAAGGTACAGATATCAACTGCCGCATTTTTTATAAGGATGCTTATGGCAGGTCTGAGATGGTGCAGATGGAGCCTTTAAAAATAAAAGTGATCTGCCCGATATTCCGAACAGAGCAGGAAATCAATATTGGAAGGCTAAAGGAACTACTCGCAGAACTTCGGTTCCACGACAGCAAGGTTTATACTTTCCCGAAGAAGGTGGAATTGCAGGAGCTTCTGAGGTCATGCAGGGATGTCATCCAGCTTCATGATGTGCGTCATATAAAGACCTTCAAAACTACGGATGAAAAGACCTACGAATCCTGGTATTACGGGAAGACAAAGGTTACTAAGAAAGACCTCGTGATAAAATGCGCCATTCGAAGAGAAACTGAAAGCATCGAGGTTCTTGCATCAGGAAATGATCCGGGCGATATCACGGGGTTGCTAGCCGAGCTGGGGCGTAATCTCACGAAGGAATTTGAGAAAATCGGGAAAGTCCAGCCTATATTTAATATCACTATCAAGGATTCCGTTATCCAAAGAAGCAATCTCCTGAGCTTCTGTGATCTGGACGGAAGCTGCGGTGGGAATGTGGTGATCGAGGATAGTGTGGTTCAGAGGTCGAATATTGCATCCTGGAACAGAGGGGAAAGAGAGGGCAGGGAAAAAGAAGAAGAGAGCCATAGAAAGCAGAGTGAAGACGTTATGCACATACAGGCGAAAAAGGAATCTGAGCGCATGCCTATTGAGCCTGAAAAAAAATCCTCAGGTGGGAAGTGGTTTTTAGGAGTGATAATAATACTCGCGGTGCTGGCGCTGGGCTGGTATGGTACACAGGATTCAAGCAGCTCCACGATCTCTATTCCTCCTAAAATTATCACAAATTCCATCGGCATGGATTTCATTTCGATACATGCAGGGGAGTTTGACATGGGTTCGCCATCGAATGAAGCAGAAAGGTATAATAATGAAGGTCCAGTCCATCATGTAAAAATCGGAAAATCATTTTACATGGGCAAATATGAGGTTACACAGAAGCAGTGGCGTGATGTTATGGGAACCAGCCCATCGTATTTCAAAGGCGACAAACTGCCTGTTGAGCAGGTTTCATGGAATGATGTTCAGGAATTTATCAAAAAGCTCAACGAAAAGGAAGGGTCGAATAAATATCGACTTCCCTCAGAGGCAGAATGGGAATATGCAGCTCGTGCTGGCACTACAACCAGGTACTCCTTTGGCAATGATGATTCAATATTAGGAACAAAAATTGGTGACTATGCATGGTATAATGAAAACTCAGAAGGCAAGACTCATGAAGTTGGTCAAAAACTGCCAAATCCATGGGGTTTGTACGATATGCACGGCAATGTCTTTGAATTCGTGCAGGATAATTGGCATGAGAACTACAATGACGCCCCAACAGATGGAACTTCATGGTTAAGTGAAGATGTCTCTAACCGGGGTGTTCGGAGCGGCGACTGGTCTGACAACGCTAGAGACTCTCGTTCAGCGAGCCGCGGTTCTTTTAATCCAGTTACTGACCGGCCCCCCCGCCTTGGCTTTCGCCTTCTAATGGATGCACCAGCTTCGACTAATTCCTCCGAAACCTTGAAATCAACGTCTTTAGCGACGCCCAAAGTCACTCAAACGATTTCAATACCAGTAATTACACCAGCTCCAGATCAACCGAGCTTAACTAATTCCATCGGCGTGGAATTCATCTTGATCTCAGCTGGCGAGTTTAATATGGGATCGCCATCGAATGAAGTTGGGAGGAACGAAAATGAAGGGCCACTCCATCAAGTAAAAATCTCAAATGCATTCTACATGGGCAAGTATGAGGTTTCACAGAAACAATGGCGTGATGTCATGGGAAACAATCCTTCATTTTATAAAGGTGATGATCTGCCTGTTGAACAGGTTTCATGGAATGATGTTCAGGACTTCATAAATAAGCTCAATCAAAAAGAAGGTACGGATAAATACCGACTTCCAACAGAGGCTAAATGGGAATATGCAGCTCGTGCAGGCACTAAGACAAGGTATTCATTCGGCGATGATGAGTCGGTACTTGGCGATTATGCCTGGTATTCTGCAAACTCAGGAGATAAGACTCATGAAGTTGGTCAGAAAAAACCTAATCCATGGGGTTTGTATGACATGCACGGGAATGTCTGGGAATGGGTGCAGGATAAATGGTATGGTAACTACGTTGGTGCCCCAACAGATGGAAGTGCATGGGAAGTAAATGGCTTCGAACGGGTTGTTCGGGGGGGCGGTTCGTCAGGCAGTGCCGGGTTCTGCCGGTCTGATGATCGCAGCGGCGTCGACCAAGTTGCCCGCAACTGGGGCTTTGGTTTTCGCCTTCTAAGGGAAGTGTAGTTGCTTTATACTTTACCACCTCCATTTCACCTAAATTATCACAAATTGTGAATTAATTTTTTTGCTGCTGTAGGGATTTACTTTTTTTAAATCTATCATGAAACTCTTTTATTACATCCTCTATTATTTGTTTCATATCATTGTTTAAGATTATAACTTCTTCATCTATGGGTTTTGGCATTGCCGCCAATTGTGTTCTTCTATAAGAATTTGCCCACATTTGAAAATCCCTCCCACATCGAGGATATGGCCCCTCATATAAACGATGCCCCAATTTTATATGTAATATTTCATGGTTTAGAATCTGCCAAAATGCACTTTTTTTGCTGACATGATGTTTTTCAGCAAGATCGGAAACAAACCATATTGGGATATATACAAAGTTCTTGTCATAATGGGGCTTATCTTCATCGGTAAGTTCACGAGACGGCTTCGCTCCTTCTATTATTTTCAATTTCATGTTTGTATAGCACCAATCAGTGGCTATTCTGGCATTAAAGTTTTCATGCATAAAATTTTATTAAGTAAGTCTTCCGTTTCTTTTGAAAATAACGGTATCTCGACCGCCAAGGTAGTTGAAATCGCCAAAATACTTGTAGCTATTCCATTTACATCAACTTTATATGCTAAAACATATTCTCCGTTTAATAATTGTTGATAGGTAATTCGCTCAAATAAAACATCCAGCACCCCATTCTTAATGGCGAGTGACACTAATGAATCAAAATGGTTCTTTCCTGCATCAATGAAGGTTTTAGGCAGTTTCCCTTGATTTGTTAATTCATAAGTTATACTAACAATATTTTCTTTTGGAGACCATAATTCCCACGAGGGTTCAACATTAACAATCTTGAGTCCTTCAAATGAGAGTTTTTGCCGGGCTTCTTCAGGTGAGATTTTCAGCATTCGCTGGTGTTTATCCTTAGGGTCAGATTCATTTGGATTTGTCAAATGAACCGAAATTCCATCATTTTCATGAATAATCGTGATATGTTTTCCTTTCGCTGCATCAAATCCAATATATAGACCTCCTTTTTCATTTTTATCAGTATAAAAGTCAATATTTTGTCCTTCACAACGAAGCTTATTTTTTCTTTTTGATTTACTCATCGAAATAAAATGGTTACATAATAAAATAAAGATATTGATGTTATTTTTGCAATGGTGATGCCTTGTGTCAAATAAGAGAACTGTAGTGAGAAATATCTTGAATTTAGAAATTCACTAACTATTGTTTAAAGAGTACCAAGATCATAATGAGAAAATATGAGTGATAAGCTTAATGAATTTTTTGATAAAATTGTAGAAGAATCTCACAAAGATATACATTTTCCGTATAAATACTTGAATTTTCAACTAAATTCAATAGAAGAAGTAAAAAGAGAAGCAGATAAAATATATGAGGATATTACTTTGGAAAAGATTCGGTAGTGTCCTAGAATACGATACTTAATAAATGATTAAAACCATATACCATATTTGGAATAAATATGGTTCGACCACGAGGAGAAATCAATGTTGTATGCCAGAACGAGATATGCAACTACTATCAC
>JBAZOV010000022.1:0-47092 GCA_041648475.1 Candidatus Methanoperedens sp.
AGGGGATGATGCTGGCATAAGGAGGATGGGTCGCGATGAGGTCGATGGTCTCGCTCCCGATAAGGTCAAGTGAGCGCGCATCCCCGGCATACGTCTTTATCTCCGGCGCCACATAATCAGCATCCAGCGGCGCGTAAGAAAAGTCCAGCCTGTTGCGCGCCACCATGACCGCATCCGGGTTTATGTCCACGCCCACTGCGCGCCGTCCAAGAAGTTTGCATTCCACAAGCGTCGTGCCTGAACCCATAAGCTGGTCAAGCACAAGCTCGCCGGGCTGTGTGTAGCGCAAAATAAGGTTTCGCGGGATGTACGGCGACCAGTTGCCCCTGTAATTGCCTACATGCGTAGCCCAATCGCCGCGGTCTGGGAAGCTCCAGACGGTGGTGGGGTTTGGGGGTGAAGGTGGAAGGCTACTCGCACATGCTCCTTGCTGCTTCTCTGGAGAAGGTGAGGGCGAGAATCGATGGGTCGATGTTTTCCTTTTCGCCATGTATGCGATCTTGGCTGTGATGGTCGTGGTCTTGCCTGCGCCTACGAGGATCAGTTGCGGGGCTGTGTATGTTGGATGGATTCAAGCGGCGGCGTTTTAGGGTTGAGAGGAGGGAGTCTAAGGAAATGGGTACCACCGTTTGATATTATTTTATTCTTCTCTTTTTCCAGTTTCATTGGATATTTCCTGGACTAATTTTTTTTGTCTCTTTCCAGTTAAGTGAAGATAATTTTCACTGGAAATTACACTTTTTCCCGTTTTTTCCTCAAGCTCTTTCCTTGTATTCTTTGCAATTGTACCGCCTTCAACAGCAGAATCCTTGCATTCTTCAAATCCCAGGGAGTCTTTAGAAATTGTAATGTCCGTTGTTGCTTTCTCACCGACCATAGTAAGTATCAACTCCCAGTCTGTCATATGGTCTCTCAGATTCTGGCTGTCCCTTTCTAATCTTTTGAATTTCTTGTATTCACCAATAGTTTTGCCAAATGTTGCTTTTGATATCTCATTCGTGAGTATTGCAAAGTCTTTTTTCTCCTGAATGCCCCTTGTTTTCCATTCATCTGTTAAATCCTGCCTGATCGCTATGCCCCTTAGCCTCTTGTCGATCCAATCCTCTGGATAGCCTTTGAGTTCATAATATTCCTTAACCCTGTCCTGCGCCAGCTCTGGATTTTCTATTTCCTGTATCCTTTCATATCCGACTTTGGCGAGCCATCTTTTGAATGGTTCCGCTTTTTTTGAGGGGATGGACTGGATTATCCTGAACATGGATTCGGTATTGGCGCTGTCGGTTTCGTATTTCTTACCGTCAGACGATGGCAGTTTCAGTTGTCGACAAAATGTCGATAACTCAATACCGCTTGACTCAGCTTCGCGTTTTTTAAGTCTGTACCAGTAATCTTTTGGGTCGGCGCTGTCGGTCAAAATCCTTACAACATCAACCACTGAAAAAAACCACTGTTCATCATGCCATATTCTTCTTATTTTAGTTCCTTCAAAAACAACAAGCGCATCTTTTGAGTCCATATTTATTTCTCTCTTTAATGAGGTAGCTTCTGTATTGTTAAGATGTCTTTCGAGTTTAAAAGGATTGAGAGAGCGGAGTGAAAGTAAAATCAGCAGGCTTCCCCACAACCGCCCGAATCAACCTATCGCTGTCCACCTGCGAGCGCATGACTGAGTTTTCGCAGGATGTACGGCGCCAGTTGCCCCTGTGATTCCCAACAACCGTCACGTCAGTTGCGCCGTGCACACGTATACCAGACCAGCGCACCCTGGCATACGCGGACGCGCCCTCAAGGGGCGCAACCCTTGACGTATGGCAAGCGTGCCATACGTGTGTAATTATCCATTTGCATCGCCCAATCGCCGCGGTCGGGGAAGCTCCAGACGGTGGTAGTTTTGGGGGTGAAGGCGGAGGGGGCGAATTGAGAGATTTTCTGCGTTTAAAAATGTTATTTCAAGCTGCTACTTTCAAAGCTTCAGAAACCATATGTGATACCCTTAGATCCTGCTTTGGAAGTAAAATTTCAATGCCTATTGCTTTTCCATTTTTATCAACATCAACAATAACATTGTCAGCTAATGGTTCGGATTTATCCACTTTTCCTTTCTTAAAGCGAATATACATCGCATTAACTTCTGAGTCAAATTCTATTGAAGCCATATCTATTCAATCTCACATCATCTACTTTTAATACTGTTACTACAACTATTTCATCCTTCTGTTCTTCAAAAATAACGACTAAATAATAATCATTGAGTTCCCTATAAGCTGCTTTTCTTCCAAATTTGACATCTATCATTTCAAGAGGGTCTTTTATGACTTGTTGAATAAGTTCAATATCTATCTCTCGCTCTTCTATTCTTTTCAACGCATGTTCTGATACTCTGATAATGCCATTCACCATCTACAAAACCTTAATTTTGTCTTTTATGCTCAATAACCTTTTAAGGATTTCCAGACTTGAAGGATGGTCTACCACCACTTCATGCTCTCCCTGAACTTCGTCGTCCTCTCCCGTGCATCCGGTTTCCTGAAAACATAAAGATGCTCATGCCCTATCAGGTAAAAATCATATTTCTTCCCGAACCATTTCTCCCGTGTGCTTTTCATCTTCCACTGCAACTTTATAATGTCCTCGCGCAGTATGAAACCCGCTTCAAGGAAACTCATCAGCACCCGCGGCGTTATTGGAATGAAATGTTTGTTCCGGCGCGAATCACCCATGAGGATGGCGCAGTGCTTTCCAGGCGCAAGGACGCGCATGCACTCAACCGCGACTTTCCTCATCTCATCGGCGAATTCGGCGATGTTGTGCACGCTCGAAATGTCGCCCTCGCGGTCATGGCAATAGGGAATGATGCTGGCATAAGGAGGATGGGTTGCGATGAGGTCAATGGTCTCGCTCCCGATAAGGTCAAGTGAGCGCGCATCCCCGGCATACGTCCTTATTTCCGGCGCCACATAATCAGCATATAGCGGCGCGTAAGAAAAGTCCAGCCTGTTGCGCGCCACCATGACCGCATCCGGGTTTATGTCCACGCCTATGCCGCGCCGTCCAAGTAGTTTGCATTCCACAAGTGTAGTCCCGGAACCCATCATCTGATCAAGAACAATCTCTCCGGGCGCGGTGTATCGCAGGATGAGGTTTCGCGGGATGTATGGCGACCAGTTGCCCCTGTAATTCCCCACATGCGTCGCCCAGTCGCCGCGGTCGGGGAAGCTCCAGACGGTGGTGGTTTCGGGGGTGAAGGTGGAGGGGGCGAATTGTGAGATCTTCCAGTTGGGGTTGAGTTTTATTTTTGTTTCCCCGATTTCCACTTCCGCGTGGGATTGGAGGAATTGTTTGTAGTCGGTCCTTGTGATCTCGTTCAAGGATCGATATTGATCTATTTACTAATATATAAATTATAGGATCTAATTGTATGAATATAATTAAGTTGTAAGCAAAGTGGAAGTAAGTTGTAAGTAAAATTGTAAGCAATGAGAAACTGAATTTGGTAAGTTATTTATTTTCAAATATTCTAATATTTTATTATTGGGTTACTATTTACTCCCCAAAAAAATCACTCTTCTGCAAATTATGCTCCTTCGCCAGATTATAGAGCTTGATTAGCGGCTCATAAGTTTTTGCCCTGCAAAATCCTTTTATATCTCTGAAAAGACTGCGCCCGATCTCTTTATCAAACTTGTTCATTTTGTCAATAGGCAGGATTATAAAAAGCCTTGTTCTCTGACCTGACCTGTGAAGGTCGTGAAGCCTCCCAAGTCCTTTCGTCACATCGGTCGTATGCTCAACTTCAAAAGCAAACTCAGGCACAAGCATATCGGTATCGCCGCCAAACCATAAAACATCTATATGGCTCACTATTTCTGCAACTTTTGGATGAAATATATCTCTTTGAAACTCCTTTATTGTTGCGACTTCTTCAATCGGCATATCCATAAATTTCTTCTTTGCATCATCGATTGCTGCAGAGGTTTCATAACCGTATATCCTCCCAAGTTCAAGCAGCATTCCCTGAACATCTTCATGCCCCGGATTCGGATTCTTTTTCGGGTCAAATTCCTCAAAAGGCTTTTCTTCCCTTAGATGCCATATTCCGCTCCCTTTCTCCTCTTGATAAAAAATGCTATATTGCTGTAAAGTACGTCTTACCGTGTCCCTCCATGTCGGATTTGTTTTTGTCTTCCAGTGCATCTCTATTTTCGAATTGATATCATCTAGATGTCCAGAATTGCCTATCGTGGTGAGAGCTTCTTTTACAACATCTTTCCATGTCAGCTTGATATCGCCAGTCATTTGAGGGCTAATATAAAATGCTTTGATCTTAACCATTTCGAATGTTGAGCATAGGAGGCGGTATATCGCATCCTAAATTTAATATTTTAATAATTATAAATTTGTGGCGCTTTACATACATATATTTTGCCCTCTGAAAAGGATTTTAGTGCGCAAGAGGTTTTAGATTTTAATTTCTTTAATACATTACAAACATTTATTAATTCCGAACTCTATTTGTTTTCTATGTCTTTACAGGATGAAATCGACAAAGCAGCAAGAGACATTGACCAAGAGTCATATACAATGTCAATTGGAGAATTAATTAGCTTATATCAAAATAAAGAATTAGATATTCACCCAGAGTTTCAAAGAGTATTTAGGTGGAATATACAACAAAAGTCACGGCTAATTGAATCGATTCTCATAGGTATCCCAATCCCATCCATTTTTGTATCTCAAAGAGAAGATGGGGTTTGGGATGTAATAGATGGAGTACAAAGACTATCAACGATTTTTGAATTCGTTGGTGAATTTAGAGATGAAGATGGAAAATTATCTAGTCCAAGCAATTTGTGTAAAACAAAATATTTACCTTCTTTGGAAAGTAAAAGCTGGTCTGATGAAGATAATGAAAAATCTTTGAACTTGTTTATATGGGACAAAGTTCCTGGAAACGACAACAAAAAACTCTTGGAATTTCTAATACAGAAATTTGATATTGAGTGGATAAAGGTAGCAAAAATCGAGAAAATTGAAGATAATAAGACCATAAGAGTTTTTTCTGAAAAAAATTCTCTATCACTAAAACTCAATGATGAAAAAACCAAGGTAAATCTAAGAATCGATGATGGTAGAACTGATGATTATACCGTTAAGTCGAAAAATAGTGAGTTGAATGTATACAATTCTATCACAAGCCCTCAAAGAATGTATTTAAAAAGAGCTAGAATTAATGTAGAAATTGTAAAAAAGCAAAGTGATTTAAATGTTAAATATGATTTATTTCAAAGATTAAATTCTCTAGGTACAAAACTTTCAGACCAGGAATTAAGAAATTGTTATTTGATAATGTTAAATAAAAAACTTTTTTACTGGCTTAAAGAACTTGGTAATTACGACCCCTTCTTAAATTGTATTTGTTTGACTGATAACGCTATTTCACAGCAATATCACTTGGAATTAGCTTTGAGATTCTTTATTTTTAAGAATGAGAATATAGAAGAATTAAAGAAAATTAATTTTGCTCTTCTTGATGATTACATCAATAAAAAAATGGAAATAATGGCAAAACTAGAACTATTTGATGAAAAAATAGAAGCACAAATTTTTAAATCAACTTTTACTCTTTTGAATGAAACACTTGGTGAAAATTCCTTCAAGAGATATGATATAGAAAAAGGTAAATTTGGAGGGAAATTCCTTCTTTCAGCTTTTGAAGCAGTTGGAATCGGTGTCGGATCTAATATCAATCAATGGATTGATGGGAATAAGGAAGAAAATAAAGGAATACTTGAAAACAAAGTAATTGCACTTTGGAAAGATAAAAGATATAATACTAACATTGGAAGTGGTGTTGATTTTTATAAAAGAATTCCAAATATTGTTCCTCTAGGAAAAGAAATTTTTAAGAAAGAGCCTGTAGAGTAAGAATGGATATTAATACAAGTGAAGCTTTGTTTGATTACATTGACACTGACCTTGCTTGGAGAAAAAAAGAACTTTCGAGCATTAGAAGTTCAATAACGTTAGCATCTAATTCAGTAAAGCCTTTGTATATAAGAATCGGAATTTTATTTCTTTATGCTCATTGGCAAGGTTATATCAAAAATGTTGGAAGTTGGTACATTAACTATCTGAAACATCTTAAATTAAATTATTGTGACCTCAAAGTAAATCTAATTGCACTCTCGTTAAAATCAAGAATAAAAGAATGTGGGCAAGCAAATAAAACTGAAATTCATTCTGAAATCGTTAATATCTTGATTAATGAATTATCAACTACGGCGGTTTTTCCTCATAAAGATGGAATAGATACTACATCAAATCTTAATTATGAGATTTTAAGCGATATTCTCTTTACTCTTGGTTTAGATGATTCCCATTACAAACTTAAAGAGAATTTGATAAACATAAAATTACTAGATTCTCGAAATAAGATTGCTCATGGAGAAAGATATGAACTCAAAGAAAGAGAATTTCTTGAATTGTATAGTAAAGTCTTAGAAATGCTTGATTTATTTAAAGTCCAAATCATAGATGCAGTGGATAATGAAAGATATAAAAAAATAACATAATAGGAATATAAATGCTTCTTCTTCGGGCAAATCATTGCCATGGCTCTTTATTTTTCTTGAACCCCGGCGCGCCTCCCTCGCTTGATTCCCCGGCGCGTCAAAAACGGACGTGACCCAGGGCGGTTTTGGGAGCATGGGAACGCGCCGCCCTCAAGATTTCACGAAAGCTGCATCGGAGACAGATTCGCGCGCCCATAAAAATATATTAAAAGGTTAATAAATAAGTCGGCGCTATTCACCGCAAAGTGCGCAAAGAGCGCAAAGCAGGAAGGCTTTTTTAGGACTGATGTTTGCGCCGGCATGTCATATTAAATCTGCGTGCATCTGCGTTTATCTGCGGTTTCGTAAAGCACAGGCAGATTATTTTGACTGACAGCTCGGCGCGCCTCCCCTCGCTTGATTTCCCGGCGCGGCACATCGGACATGACCCAGGGGCGGTTATGGGGGCATGGGAGCGCGCCGCCCTTGGAATTTCACGAAAGCTGCATCGGGGGCAGATTCGCGCGCCTAAAAAATATATTAAAATGTTAATAAATAAGTCGGCGCTTTCCACCGCAAAGTGCGCAAATTTCGCAAAGCAGGAAGGCTTTATTAGGGCTGATGTTTGCGCCAGCATGGTATTTCACATCTGCGAAAATCTGCGTAATCTGTGGATTGAAGTTGCTGTGGCTCTTTTATTTGCTGACAGCTCGGCGCGCATCAAGCAGTTAGATTCCCGGCGCGGCACATCAGACAAAGACCCAGGGGCGGTTATGGGGGCATGGGGACGCGCCGCCCTTGGAATTTCACGAAAGCTGCAATTAAATCATGGACTTATAAGTTTTCTGGAACATGCCATAAATAGAAAAAGGTAGTTTTAAGCAAAGTAGAACTATAAATATTACTATCTGGAGGTTTCAAATTGGCACAATCCAAAGCTTCTATAAATTCCATTTATGCTGAAATAAAAACGCTCAGGAGAGAAGTAGAATTAATAAGAACTGCCCTTATCCCTGAAGAGAAGGTCAGCGACGAAGAATTGGCAGAATTTCTTGACATTGATGCAAAAATGAGGCGCGGTGAAAGAATCAGACTTAATGAAGCACTGGCTGAATTGAATGTTTGAAATTTACTTGAGCAATGCAGCCCTGAAGGCTTTAAAGGATCTTGATACACGGATAGTGGAGAAGGCAAAGAAAGCTATTCTCACTTTGAAGATTTCCCCGCTACCGATAAAGGAATACGATATTAAGAAAGTCGAAGGCGCTGATGACATATACCGCATAAGAATTTCAAGACACAGGATTGTCTATCGAATTGATTGGAGCAAGAAAGAGATTAACATTATCAAGATCGATAAAAGAAATGAAAAAACATATCGATTGTAGTGAACTTATTATATGCGAATCTGTTGATTCAAATTGTCACGACTCTTTTTTTCGCGGAGAACGCGGCGCGCCTCTCCTCACTTGATTTTCAGGCGCATCACAGCGGACGTGACCCAGGGGCGGTTATGGGGGCAGGGGGAGCACACCGCCTTTAGATTTCAGAAGGTTGCTTCGGGGCATGTTTGAGTTCATCAGATCCTACGCTAGCACATGGATGGCACAGATGACACGGATACGCACAGATACGAAAATCCATGAAAACGGAGACAGTCTAAATATTTTGCATACTCCAACCCCTTTATAATGTCTGAAAGTCATTATTTTCATAAATGCACAGCACAAGAATCATCATTCATATGGATATGGACTATTTCTTTGCCCAGTGTGAGGAGAAAGAAAATCCCGGCATCAAGGGCAAACCTGTGGTCATATGCGTATATTCAGGCAGAAGCAAGGATAGCGGCGCTGTAAGCACAAGCAATTACGAAGCTCGAAAATTCGGGATAAAAGCTGGCATACCCATAAGCTTGGCCAAAAAATTGAATCCAGACGCCATATTCTTGCCCGTCAACATGGAACTTTACAGAAGCGTTTTTTTTGAAGTAATGGGAATATTGAGAGGTTATTGTGACGCTTTCGAACAGAAGAGCATTGACGAAGCTTTCTGCGAAATAACAGGGCAAGTTAATGATTTTGATGAAGCAAAGCTGTATGGCTTCATGATAAAAAAGGAAATCATGGAGAAAGTTGGATTGACATGTTCCATAGGGGTGGCACCCAACAAGCTTGTTGCCAAGATAGCTTCTGATTTCCAAAAACCCGATGGGCTGACCGTAGTGAAGCCTGATGATATCCTGGATTTCCTTGCACCCCTTAAAATAACTGATCTTGTGGGTGTGGGAAAAAAGACTGAGCATAGACTGAATGAGCTGAATGTCAGGACTATAGGTGACATGTCAACACTTTCCATGGACGTACTTATCCGGGAATTCGGGAAAACCAAAGGGGAATGGTTAAAACTTGCCTCTCGGGGAATAGATGATTCACCCCTTGAGGAACATGAAGGAACAGGGCAGATCGGACGGATAGCAACATTAAAAGAAGATACGGATGATCTTTCCATCATTAATGAAGTGATCAACAACCTTTCAGGGGATGTTCACAGGAAACTGACAGAGCGAAAACTGGGTTTTAAATCTATTGCGTTTATTGCCATAGCTACTGATTTTAAAACACGGGCAAAAAGCCATACACTGGCTGTGCCTGCAAAAGACCTGGATACGATAAAGAACAATATTCATGAGCTTGCAAAACAATTCCTTGCCGAAAACCCGGTCAGGCTTCGAAGGGTTGGGGTGAGAGTTGCAAATTTGACGGAAGAAAAAGGGCAGATGACGCTTGGGGATTTTTAGGAAGTATTTGTCATTATTTCGATATCTCTTTATACTTTTCAACAGTATAATCTAAACATAAATCGGACTTCATTGATCATATTTATGCTATTTGTAGTTTCAGTGGCATTATCCGGATGCATAAGTGACAAAAAGCCTGAAAAATAATTTAGGATAAAGGATTCAAATTGAAATGGATTGACAAGATCTTTGGGACTAAGGAAAGCCGCCGGGAAACTATTAGCCTTGAACAACTTCCGCAGTGGCTTGATTCAAAGTCCAGGAAAATATCGCAAGAAACAAGCGAGGAAGTATCTTCTATATTTCCAGGAATCGAAAAAACGCTGCTTAAAATAAAGAATAGCACTGCGGAACTTGAAACTAAAAAGCCTGAAGGACGATTTCATCTTAAGATGGTCAAGATCGCAACAAGCAACAGGGATAACATGGCAAAACAGGTCAAAATGCTGATGGAGAACATAATTATCCCGAAAGATAAAGATGTCAAAACAATAATTGCCTTTTACGAAAGCGGTATGCAGACACTGGGAGTATGTCTTGAGAATATGATGAAGAGCTACCAGTATTCAAAACTTGTGTATTTTGAGGAATCAAAGAATGTCATAGCAGATGTCAATTCCCTGGGGAGGCTCCTTAATCAGCTCATAGAACCCATAAATTCGAAAAAGCTTTTACTAGATGCCCTGGATAAATCGCAGGAACTAGTTCGAAGTATCAAGAGCATCACTGTGGATATTGATTCAATGGAACGATCAATAAAAGAAAATTATGTAAAGACCATTTCATTGAAAAATGAACTCGATGAAAATCAAATATCCCTGAATATCCTTCTAAAGAGTGAACCCTGGAAACAATATACATCCTCTAAAGACCATCTTGTTTTACTTGAAACCGATGCTGAAAAAAAATCATCTGAAATAAATAGCATAATTTCACCTCTTAAAAAAGCCATAAACAGGCTGAAGCAATTAAACGACAGCGAAAGACTTAGCCTGAAGCCGAAAGATCGTGAAGCATTGAATTTATGCCTTTCATGTCCGGTCGATGTTCCACTGGAATTCTTTGTTACATTCCAGAAAATCGTCGAGAGCGGAGATTTGAATCTCCCGAAGACAGATAAAATCCTTCCTCAAATACAGCTTGCTGCATCGACTCTTGGTGAAAAGAGAAAGGAATATTACTCGATCCGCCAGGATCTTGAAAGGAAAAATGGTGAAATATCAAATTTGAAAGTAATTGGGGAGGAAAAAGACCTGAGGAAAGCTTTATCCACTTTACGGGATAAGCTCACCATGATTGAAAAAGAACTTGACACTTCAAGAAAACAGCTTGAGTTACTTAAAACAGATATTGGATCAAAGAAACATGAATTGCAGCAGAATATAACGGTGATTGACAGTAAGGTAAAGTTATCTTAAACTTAAAAGTAATATTATCTTAAAAAGCAAAGTTGTATCTATTATTAATCATATTATAAGATTGGGAGATAAAATGACAAACCTTCTATATGTCCAGACAAGCGGAATCGATAGACCTGAACGCCTTTATTCACCATTCATCCTTGCCCAGACAGCAAAAGCGATGGACATCGATGCAATAATCTATTTCCTGGGAATGGGAGTTACGGTATTGAAAAAAGGAAATGCGGAAAAAATAAAGATGGGAGCCTTCCCTTCGCTCAAAGAAGTGATGGACCAGACAATAAAAGCAGGCGTCAAGCTCATGGTATGCGAACAGAGCTGCAAGCTCATAAATCTTAATACTGGTGATTTCATTCCATCAGCTGAAGTCGTTGGAGCAGCTACGCTTAACGACCTTGTGCTTGAAGCAGATGGTACTATGTGGTTTTAGGAGACAATATGAAGATACAATGGAAATGTTCACTGTGCGGCTACCAGTTCGAAGGCAAAGCCTCACCGCCGCAAAGGTGTCCAAGTTGTAATGAAGCATGCTCTTTTGTTGACGCCACATGTTACATACCGGAATGCGAAGGCCCTGAAGGCAGGGACAGGCGTATTAAATAAGAACATATAACTTTGAGAAAGAGTATACAATATTAATACGAGCATATAACAACGTGACAATATGAGACAGGTTTACATGGATTACGGATCGGCTTCACCCGTGGATAAACGGGTGCTTGAAGCTATGATACCGTTTTTTGATACAGATGTGGGTAATGCCTCATCGCTCCATTTGGCGGGACGAAAAGCCAAACGCGAGCTTGAGAACGCGCGCAAAAGTGTTGCAAACCTGATCGGCGCGCCAAACCCAAAAAGCGTTATTTTCACATCTTGCGCAACTGAATCCAATAATCTTGCGCTTCGCGGCGCAGCGATGCGATATAAGGATAAAGGGAATCATATTATCACAACTTCGATAGAGCACATGTCAGTGATGAATACCTTAAAAGACCTGCAAAGGAACGGATTTGAGGTAACAGTCCTGCCTGTGGATAAAGATGGGCTTGTGTTTCCCGAACAGGTAAAGAACGCCATAACCGATAAGACTATTATTATTTCAGTTACGTATGCCAATGGCGAAATAGGAACGATACAGCCGATCAGGGAAATTGGCGATATCGCATCAGAACGAAAAATAATATTCCATGTGGACGGGACAGCAGCATGCGGTAAAATTCCAGTGGACGTGGAAAAGGAGCACATTGATCTTTTGACGATGTCATCGAATGACATGGGCGGTGCCAAAGGCACGGGAGCGCTCTATATAAAGCAGGGGATCAGGGTAATTCCTTTCATGCTTGGAGGGGGTCAGGAATTCGGGATGAGAAGCGGCTCTGAGAATATTCCTGGAATAGTGAGCATGGGAAAAGCTGCAGAGATAGCACAAAAAGAAATGCTTGATGAAAGCGCAAGGCTTCTCAAATTGCGGGACTGGCTTATTGATAATATACTTAAAACGGAATATACATATCTTACAGGTCACAGGACAAAAAGGCTTCCCAACAATGCAAGTTTCAGGTTCAGCTTTATTGAAGGTGAAAGCATAATCCTGCAGCTTAACGACATGGGAATAACAGCAAGCACAGGCTCAGCGTGTTCATCGAAAACGCTTGAACCTTCACATGTCCTGATCGCGATGGGATTAAGGCATGAGGAAGCGCATGGTTCTCTACTGCTGACGCTTGGACGCACAAATACGCAAGAGGATGTTGATCATGTTATTGAATCCGTGCCCAGAATAGTTTCAAGATTACGAGAGTTATCACCGCTTTCTCCGAGGAAATAATATGGAAGAACAATTAGAATATACAGAAAAAGTAATGGATCATTTCAGGAACCCCAGAAATGTAGGGCAGATAAAGGATGCCGACGGCACAGGAAGGGTGGGAAATCCGGTATGTGGTGACTTGATGGAGATCCAGATCAAGGTCGAGAACAATATATTAAAAGATGTTAAATTCAAGACATTTGGCTGCGGCTCTGCTATTGCTACAAGCAGCATGATTACTGAAATGGCCATAGGAAAAACACTTGAAGAAGCGCTCAAGATCACTCGCGGCGAGGTAGCAGAGGAACTTGGCGGTCTTCCTGCCATTAAGATGCATTGCTCAAACCTGGCAGCAGATGCCCTTCATGCAGCCATCAAGGATTATATGACTCATAAAGAGGAAAAAGCAAAACTTGAATTGGAGAAATATGATTTTGATGTTATCATCGTTGGCGGAGGTCCCGGCGGACTTACAACCGGAATACTTTGCGCATACCGCGGGCTTAAAACTGCCATTTTTGAAGGTTCTGCCTGGGGCGGGATATTGTCATGGCTGTGCCCCGGTAAGATGATCGAAAATTTTCCGGGGGTATGTGAAAAAGCAACATGTTCAGACCTTGTTGAAACATGGATGAATGAGGCAAAGAAACTTAAAGTGGATCTTAAGAAAGAACGTGTCAATGAGATCACGGCAGGCAAGTTGGTCATTACGGATAGCGGCGAATACAAGGGGAAGATAATCGTTCTTGCAACGGGAAGTTCCCCCAAATCAGCGGGTGTAAAGGGCGAAGAAAAATTCGGCAAGGACGAACGCGGAGTTTATTATTCTGTAAGAAATCCTCAGAATTTCATGGGAAAGCGCGTCCTGGTAGTAGGCTGTGGGAATTCTGCAGCTGATTCGGCTCTAAGCCTTGCTGAGACGGCTGATCTTATCACAATAGCCTGCGGAAAAGACGAATTAAGGACTGTGCCGCAAAAGATAGAACGCTTAAAAGCGCTCGATAAGGTCAAGGTTCTCTATAATACCGAGATGGTGGAGATCACTGGCACTGATAAAGTTGAAAAAGTGATAATGAAAGACCTCAAGGAAGATGAAAGCATCCAGCAGGTGGTAGATTCAGTGGTGCTGGCTGTGGGTCTTATCCCGAATACGGAGATATTCAAGAAGCTTGGACTTGAAATGGATGAGAAAGGGTATATTAAGACCGATAAGACCCAGAAGACCAATATAGATGGAATATATGCGGTCGGGGATATCGCTTCAGATTTGCAGCTTGTTGTGGTCGCTGTAGCAAATGGAGCTACAGTCGCGCATAATGCATATATTGAATTAAGGAAACCTTACTGGAGATAGAGGAATAGCTGGTCTGGCAATTCCAGGTGAAGACTATATTTAACAATTCACCTTGAAATCATTGATTATAATCGATGATTTTAAAGGTATTATTTTTTGCTGTGCTCTTTCATTTCATGTTCAATAAAGCTCCCTTAAAACCATATCTATCAGCACAGGTAGAGCCTCCTTCACTTTTGGAGATAACTCAGTGCTCCAGTCGATCATCTCAGGTTCAACACCCAGAAGCACTATCTCATGGGGTAATTTGAGTGCTCCCGAAGTTATCATGACATCCATGAAGTTCATCCCATGCATGCTCAACCTGAAAGCCGGTTCCCATTTCCCATGCATCGGGTCGCATATAAATCTGTAGAGGGTGCCTGGCGCATTATTCCCTTTGCAGGCATCCAAAATGATGACTTTATCTTTGCCGTCCATGGCTTGTAAAGCATAGAATGCATCTGTCCCGGCATCGAAAACCTCAATGCCTGGCTGGAACTTGATCTCTCTTAGCTTCAAAACAGCATGTATCCCAACGCCATCATCGCCCATGATGCTATTTCCAACCCCAATAACACTTACACATTTCATTTTAGTTCTTCAACTCATTTTTTCCACATTCTTTCTTAACAATTTTTCATATCTTTTCATCGGTTAATGAATTTCACATCAACCATGTGTGTCGAGCATGAGATACACGGATCATAAGCCCTCACCAGCATTTCCAGAGATTGGGTTATTTCTTCATCGCTTTTATCAAGTATTTCCGGGACCAGCTTTTCCATATCCCTTTCGATATTATTGAGATTTTGACTTGTAGGAATAATGCAATTGGCATTCAGTATGATCCCCTTCTCATCTATCTCATAGTTGTGAAAAAGAGTGCCGCGAGGCGCTTCCACTGCCCCCACACCATTGCCCGCTTTGACAGGGATATTTGATCCTTCATTTAGCCCTACCAGGATTTCTTCATCCTGATTTATTCCAATATCCTTTATATCCTGTACTATTGAAACTGCTTCATTATAACAGTGCACGCTTTCAACCATTTGTGCAACAGTATTCAGATATGGATTGATGCATCCGGGTCTTATTCCAAGAGCGGAAGCAGTCTCCTTAGCTTTCGGATGAAGTTTGTCATAATTCAAATTGAACCGCGCAAGTGAACCCACAGCATAAGACTCCCGGCTCAGTTTAGTATGCTTTGCGGAAGAATGAGGGACAACGAACTCGTTTGTGACATTTTTATACTCCTTTTTATTCATCCTCACTCCATCAGATGAGCCCATATCTCCTGTCAATAGCGGATATTCGCCATCATCGCTAACAAGCGCAACGTACTCTGTATCCCGCTCAAATCCGGGAAATTTGAAAGCAGAAACAAACTCCACTGTAGCCTCAATATCATGCCGCATCCCTTCTAACAGATCAAGCATAGCGTCAAGATCCTTTTCCTTCGGTAGCTTAGTAAATCCGCCTATTGTCATAGAGATGGGATGGATATGGCGACCAGCAAGGATTTCGCACAGATCATTGCAAGTCTTTTTAAGCCGTAATGCCCGTCTGATAATTTCGTTGTGAGTGCCGATCAAAGGCACGAAACTTTTCACTCCGAGAAGGTCAGGCGCTGCCAGGAAATATGTGTGCAACAAGTGGCTGTCAAGTATTTCAAAAAAAAGGAGAAGCTTCCTGAGTTTTATTGTCTGTTCAGAAGGTGTGATAGAAAGCGCATCTTCAGCAGCCTGGATCGAAGCAAGTGAATGCGAACAGGAACAGATGCCGCATATTCTGCTTGTTATATGCTGCGCCTCAAAAATAGAACGCCCCCTCAGGAGCCCTTCAAAGAAACGGGGCGCTTCCACAATGTCCAGATGGCATGTTTCCAGCCTTCCCTCTTTTACATTTACAACTATATTACCGTGGCCTTCGACCCTTGTTAAATATTTTAAATTAATGTTGAGATCCCTGTTGTTAATATCACTGTGCATTTTGATCAATTTCCCTGCATTTGTTATACATATTTATCTTATTTAATATAAGGTCAGGCGCGATATTATATTTTGAAAGAACATCACGCGCCCCTTTTTCATTAGGATCGCTCACAATACCGCGGCAGCCATAGCATATATTCCCGTTATTTACACACCATGAATTGCACCCTGCCCTTGTAACCGGACCCAGGCAGCCAACCCCTTTATCGAACATGCATATATTCTCATTCTGTTTACACTCAACACATACTGCGTAATCAGGCACATAGTAAGGAATACCCTGTAAAGCGGCTTTTAAAACCTCTAAGAATTCAGGAATATAAACAGGGCAGCCAGTTACGGAATAATCAACCTTTACGACCTGATGGACAGCCTTTGTCTTTTCAGTCGGAAAAAAGCGGAAATCTGAACCATATACATACTCCCTGATCTCATCAAGATCAGAGTTATTTTTCATTCCATTCACCCCGCCTATAGTCGCACAGGAACCATAAGCGATCAATATTGCGGATCTTTCCCTGATATGTTTTATGCGTTCAACAGCATGCTCGTCCGTGATACTCCCTTCTATGATCGCAATATCAAGCTCTCCCTTCCATTTTTCCGACATGACCTCCCGGAATTCCACAACTTCTACTACTTCCATTACATCAAGGAGGATTTCTCCCATATTCGCAACCTGCAACTGGCAACCCTCACAACACGCAAAGTCAAAAAAGGCAACCTTTGGTCTTTTCATATTAAAATGCCTCCTTCAAATGTTGGATAGCTTCATAATTAAAAACCGGCCCGTCCTGGCAGCAGTATAAATTCTGTATCTGGCAGTGCCCGCACTTACCCACACCGCATTTCATATGCCTTTCAAGGGATATCAGGATATGACTTTCCGGAACATTCCTGGATAGCAGTTCTTTTATTGCAGGTTTGTACACAGCGGGCGGTCCGACCAGTGCGACAAATGTTCTCTCTGGATTGATCCGGACACCGGGAATAAGGGTTGTTATGATTCCCACCTTTCCCGTCCAGTCCGGGGTGGGCTGGTCAACAATACATTCAAAATATACATCTTTTTGCTTTTTCCAATCTTTGATCTCATCGAGGAAAAGCATAGTACCCGGACTTCTGGATCCATAAAGAATATGGACTTTTCCGAAATCCTCGCGGTTGTCAAAGACATATCTGATCAATGACCGAAGGGGAGCAATACCCAATCCGCATGCGATTATCAACATATCATTTCCTTCAAGCATCCTGATCGGGAAGCCTTTCCCAAAAGGTCCTCGAATTCCGATACCATCTCCTGCCCCCAGTTTGTGCAGTGCGTTCGTTACCTTTCCGGCGGCTCTTACACATATTTCAAAAGATCCATTATTAGTTGGGGAAGAAGACACTGATATGGGTATTTCACCTGCCCCGAATACAGAGACCATGACAAACTGTCCGGGTTCGTGGTCAAGCCTTTGGCCGCCTTCCGGCGCTATTTCAAATAGCTTCACATTTTCTGTCATCTGTTGTATGCCAAGGATCTTGCCTTTTCTTATGCTATATGATGAGTCTTTTAAAATTATTTTTTCCATAATCCAATTTAAGCCTTTGAGCCCTCCTTCGTTTCTATTAAATATTTCAAAGTTTCTTTAAGCCTGATACCCGCCATGCAACTACGGCTGCACCTGCCGCACCCTGTGCAAAATAATCTTGAAAATCTATCTATCGGATACCTGAATTTTCGATAATAACGATGTCTTTGCCTAACTTTTCGAGTTTTTCTGAAATTTTTACCTCCCGCTACTTTAGCAAATGGCCCAAGCTGGCATGAATCCCAAACTCGATACCGCTTTCCTGCAAAAAGGCGAAGGTTTATCTCATCTCTTATATCAAAACAGTAACAGGTGGGACATACATTGGTACAATTTCCACATGCCAGGCATCTTTCATCAAGATCGTCCCATACTTTGCTTTCAAATGACCTGTCAAAAAGATCAGGAATAAGATCCAATTCGATCGGAAGTTCATTATTAAATATCGCTCTTTTCTTTTCACGAAACGATGCCAGCTCATTCAGATGGGAACTTTGCGCGCTCTTGAAAAAACCTGCGTTTTCGATGATCTCTTCCCCTGCCGGGGTATTGATGTGGACGATGAAATATGCCCCAAGATCGGTGAAAAATAGATCATATCCGCCATCAGGCAGATGTGTATTCATAATATGGCAATTCGCAAATTCATCGCAATATTCATTGCATTCAAGACCGATGATCTTGATATTCTGCTTATGGTTAAGATAGTTGTGATCCTGCGGATGTTGCGAAAATACCATGTTCAAGCACTGGATCCCGGCAATATCGCAGGTATGCACCCCAAAGAGGAGCATTTCTTCATATTCTGTGACCGCTTCTGCATTCAACCCCTTGCCTGTATCATACTCAAGCAGCGTTTCGTGAACCGGCATAAAGAATTTTTTTGGGGGAAGGATAGTAGGGATATATTTGAGTGCAATTTCATCGCCCGATCTTACTTCTTCAAATGAATAGTTATTATATCCCCTGGATACAGGCGCTGCCAGTTTATGAAGCTTTGAAAGTGTGGAGATGAAGCTGTTGAAATCTTCTTTTCTTAGAATTGCATACTGGTTGTCCTGCATGTGAACCCACTCTTTCGAATTGTTTGTTTATTGTCATTGTATTTTTTTTAATAAATAGCTTTCCGAAACAGATACATTAATGTAACAAAGTCAAACTAATAAGTACTAACAGATGAAATTCAATATTGAACAATACATCCTTAACTCAAAACCATATCTGTTACTTATAGAATGGTCGAAAAAGACCAGTTTCCCCGGTTTTGATCGTGTACCCCTGTATTACGTGGTTAGCTTTTTTCTAAGAGCCGTTCAAAAAGAAGCGATCACTATACGTGCCTCTTCTTTAGCGTTTGACTATTTGATGGCGATTTTTCCAGCGATCATCTTTTTATTTACCCTTATTCCTTACATCCCTGTCGAAAACTTTCAGGATGAAATTTTTAAATTACTACATGAAGTATTGCCCTATAACGCTTTTGAAGCTACTAAATCAACCATTGAAGATATTTTGAAGCAACAACGCGGTGGTTTACTTTCATTAGGTTTTGCTTTATCTTTATATTATTCTACCAATGGTATTATTGCAATGATGACGGCTTTTAACAACTCTTATTCCAGCACAGAAACCCGAAGTGAATGGCAAAAAAGATTGATCGCGATCGTCATGATTGCTATTTTAAGCACCCTGGTTTTTGCCGCTGTCTCACTTATTATTTTTAGCGGAACTGCCATAAACATGCTGATTGAATACGGATGGCTTAAAGGACCATTTACGGTTATCCTGGTCCAGATCGGAGTATGGCTGATTATTCTTTTGCTTTTCTTATTTGCTTATTCCTTTCTATATCACTACGGGCCAATCAGGCGGATAAAATACCGTTTTATTTCCGCAGGCTCTACCCTGGCAACATTACTTACTATTATTTTATCAATAGGATTTGCGTATTTTGTAAATAACTTTGGTCAATACAACAAAATATACGGTTCCATTGGAACATTGATAGTGGTTATGCTCTGGTTATATATGACCTCCCTTGTATTGCTGGTAGGCTTTGAATTAAACGCCAGCATTTGCCGCGCTCGCCACAGTAAAGAGAACATTGATCTCAAAATCCTAGAAGAACTTCCATAAAGATGTAAAAGAGGAAAACTTAAACATCTCCTGAACTGAATACAACACATGTGCCTTGCAGTTCCTGCCAAAGTGATCGAAGTAAATGGAGACAGCGCCTCAGTTGAGTTCGGGGGAATAAAACGAGATGTAAATATCACTCTCATAGATTCTCCGAAAAAAGGAGATTACGTGCTAATACATGTGGGATACGCGATTCACAGGATCAGCCCACAGGTAGCGCAGGAAACACTTAGAATTTGGGAGGAAATGCTAAAGGAATGAAGTTCTTCTTCAGGGAAAATGGCCTGGCACTGCGCATAGTAGAGAAGATAAAAGCCCTGGATCAGCCGGCTAAGATCATGCATGTATGCGGAACGCATGAACAGACCATAACAAAACATGGTCTAAGGAGCCTTCTCCCTGAAAACATTGAAGTAGTCACAGGGCCGGGATGCCCTGTATGCATAACCCCGGCAAAAGAAATAGATGAGGCCGTATATCTTGCGCAGAATTACATCGTGGCGATATATGGGGATATGCTGCGTGTCCCGGGGACTTCAATTTCTCTTGCAAGAAAAAAAGCAGCCGGGGGAGATGTGAGAGTGGTCTACAGCCCTGTAGAAGCTGTGGATATTGCTATAAAAAACCCGGACAGGGAAGTAATATTTTTTTCCATAGGCTTTGAAACCACTGCGCCTATGACTGCCCAGATCCTGCTGAACTCACCGCCCGAAAACTTCAGTATTCTTTGTTCCCACCGCCTGATACCGCCAGCGTTGGACTTCCTGCTCAAAGAAGGAATAGGGATAGACGGGCTAATAGATCCGGGTCATGTATCAACCATGATCGGCGTAAGTCCCTATGAGCCATTGAGCAGAAAATACCATATGCCACAAGTGATCGCAGGATTTGAGCCACTTGATGTGCTGATGGCAATATATATGCTCATGAAGCAGATCAGGAATAATGAAGCTAAAGTCGAGAACGAATACACGCGTTCAGTAACTTACGAGGGTAATACCATCGCCCAGGGAATGTTGAACAAAGTGTTCAAAGCAGATAGCAGGGAATGGAGGGGATTAGCAGTAATACCGCAAGCCAGCCTCAGTTTGAGAAAAGAATTCGAGAAGTTCGATGCGAAAAAGAAATTCGATATACCTTCCCCAGCCGGTGAAACCTGCAATCAAGACTGTTGTTTTTGCGCAAATGTGATCAAAGGTACAGGAAGACCGAAAGATTGCCCCAATTTCGGAACAAACTGCACACCAGAGAGTCCGATTGGCGCTTGCATGGTATCTACAGAAGGGACGTGCAGCATTGTGTATAGATATGGGAATATTGTAAATCAATAAGTCAACAACGAACTTGTACGAACTGGAACGAACTCCAGTCTTCGTGAGTTCGTTTTGAGTTTGTTGTAGTTCGTTGCTAATTTGCCACAGGCTCAATTAGCAAATCCTTGGTATCGGATCTCCAGATGGCGGTTCAATAATTCTTTTCCCACCAACTGCCGTATTCAGGATCACTTTCCCAATGTGCCTGTCTGTGGCTTCTCCTATTATCTGTGCTTCACTTCCGAGCTCTGTGGCACGAATTGCCCGGAGAACGACTTGCGCTTTGTCAGGTCTTACACCCATGATGACTTTTCCCTCATTTGCTACTGTAAACGGGTCGATTCCTAGCATCTCGCTTGCTGCTACTACCTCTTCCCTGAGAGGTACCTTTTCTTCATAAATTACTATACCTGTGTTGGATTTTCGAGCCCAGTCGTTCAAGGCTGCGGATAATCCTCCTCGTGTCGGGTCGCGCATGGCGGTTATCCCGCCTATCTCCAGGACTTTCTCTATCATATGCCAGAGTGAAGCTACGTCTGATTTCAGAGTTGTCTCGAAGCCGAAACCCTCGCGAAAAGACATGAGCGCGATACCGTGATCACCCACAGTACCAGTCACGATTATCTTATCTCCAGCAGAAAGATTTGAGTCCTTTATTACTTTACCCCTGTCTGCAAATCCTATCCCTGTAGTGGTTATTACAATCTTATCAATAGCTCCTCTTTGCATCACCTTGGTATCACCGGTTATCACGCTGACGCCTGATTCCCTGCATGATGTGTTCATGGAGCGTATTATTTTTTCAAGATCCGCTATTGGAAAACCTTCCTCTAATATAATGGCGCTTGCAAGGGCGATGGGTTTTGCTCCCATGACCGAGATATCATTTATGGTTCCGCATGCTGCAAGTTTCCCGATGTCACCACCAGGGAAGAAAATTGGGGATATGGTATAGCTGTCAGTGCTCACCACAATTTCTTTATCACCAAGAGAGATGGAAGCGCCGTCGTCAAGGTCTGCAAGTCCGACCTCTCCAAGCTTCTCGCTGGTCAGGTTTTTCAGAATAGATTCGGCTATGAGCTTGTTCATAAGCTCTCCCCCGGCGCCGTGAGCCATCTGGATGGCAAAGGGTTCGATTTTTGACACGGCATTTTTATTAGTCGTCATCTTTTTTTCCTGTGATGCGCTTTATCTCTTTGTCAAAATCGGAGATATAATCTTTACCAAAAACCTGATTGCCCTGCTTGAGCCGTTCATCATTCAGAACAAAGCCTTTGATGATGTATTCTTTCAGGGTTCTGGTAGCCCAGATGCGGAACTGAGTGGCTTGATAGGAGTTGACGCGGTAACCGACTGAAATGATGGCGTCGAGGTTGTAGTATTCTATATCTCTTTCAACTTGCCTCGAGCCTTCCGCTTGAACTGTTCGGAATTTCCGAACAGTTGAATCCATCTCCAGTTCTCCTTCTGCATATATTTTCGTAAGATGCTCGCTAATCGTTGCTTTTGACTTTCCAAATAGCTTTCCGATTGCGTTCTGAGTTAGCCAAACCGTTTCATCCTGCAGAAAAACATCAATATTTACTTTTCCGTCTTTTCCTGTGTAGAGGATGAAATCGGATTGTTTTTTTACAATATCTCCTTTATTCATATACAGCCTCTTCGTCCTCTAATTTCATGCTCATTTCCCGATCATCAACTTCGGCAGTATGTGCAAAATTTGCACGTACTGAATCTTCCTGTAACTCATTCTCAGAAAAGATGATCTTCAGGTGCTTGTTGACAACACTACGATCTACACCGAACAGTTCCGCAATCCGCTTCTGGGGAAGCCAGATGTTTTCATTAGCGTATAGCACTTCAATGTTGATATTCCCATCAGGTGTTTGATAAACGGTAATTTGATTGTCGGGTAATTTTTTATTTTTTGCCATATTTTATCTTTCGTAAATCAACGGAATCTCTGTTTTTTTTTTCAGTTAATCTGCCAGCGGCTTTTCGCAGTGTATGTAGTAAATGATGGATTATATTTGTATCGAAACGCTGCTGCACCTCGACCAGGACAACAATAATGAAAAATATGATTACAAAGCAGCCATAACAGCCTGACCCAGCGATATGCCCCCATCCCCGCACGGAACCCTGCACTGGGTGAAAAACCTGAATCCTTCCCCCACAGCTCTTTCCTTTATATGCCTGACTATGGCATCATTATAGGCGACCCCACCAGAAATCCCTATGGAATCGATGCCTTTGTTCTTTGCTACCCTTATGGCAATTTCCACCAGGCCTTCTGCAAGGGCTTTCTGGGCAGATGCTGCTATATCCTCATGCCTGTAATCCCCTTTTGCAAGCAAAACCGCATCAAGCAGTTCCGTGGTATCAAGCATATATCTATTATCATGTTTCTTGATCACAACCGGCAGCTCGACATTTGTCATGCCTCCGCAAGCATGGGCTTCAAGCCTCAAAGCAGGCTCGCCTTCGTAGGTTCTCTCATGGCAAACATCCAGTACCGAAGAAATAGCATCAAGCACCCTGCCAGTGCTTGACGTTTCCGGAGTATTGAATCGTCTCTCGACCTGCCTCAGGACTATGTCTATTTCTCTCTCATTCCTGAAACCTTTCATTTCGACCATCATGTCCCTCAGTTCTTCAACAGGATATTTCCTGGACAGTATCCCTGCTACCATTCGGGATGGATATTTTGCAGCAAGATCACCTCCTGGCATAAGCTGAGGCATCAGGCTGCCGCACCTCTTAAAATCAGTTCCTGCGGAAAAAACCTCCCCGCCCCATACAGTTCCATCCAGGCCGAAACCGGCGCCATCTGAAGCTATGCCCACTATCTTATCGATACCATGTTCTGCCATCAGGGAAGAAATGTGCGCCTGGTGGTGCTGGCATCTGAAAAGCTGTACATTAAACCTCTTTGCAAGCTCTTCCCCGAGTTTTGAGGTGTTAAACCCGGGGTGCATGTCAACTGCTATCAGGTCTATTTTTTCGACCCGATTGATTTTCATAAGATTATATATCGCCTCTTCCAGGAATTCAAGTGTTCTTAGCCTTGTCGTATTTCCCACATACTGGGTCAGGAATGCTTTTTTGCCTTTTAAAATGCATGCTGTAACATCAAGCTCTGCGCCCAGCGCCAGGACATTTTTTGTATTCTCAATTCCAAGTTCGATAGATTGTGGAACAAAACCCCTTGACCTTCTAAGAAAAACCTCTCTGTCAGCAACGATCTTCATGACAGAATCATCACATCTGTTCTTTATCCTCATATTATGGAACAGGGAATACTCAGAATTCAGCGCCAGGATATCTTCTTTATTAATTGCCATGGGTTCACCCGGAATGTTTGCAGATGTCATGACTAAAGCAGGCTCCTTCGAATAATGGAATAAAAGATGATGCATACCGGAATAAGGGAGCATTATCCCGATATTATGAAGTCCTGGAGCGATGTGTCCTGATATCCCCGCACCTGCCTTTTTCTTCAAAACGACGATTTGTCTCTGGAAAGATTCAAGCAGCTCCTTCTCTTTGCGATCAATATGAGCAAGCATCATGGCAGAATCAATATCTTTTGCCATTATTGCAAAAGGTTTAAATTTTCTATGAAGTATGGAACGAAGCTTCAAAACCGGTTCATCCTCTGTGGTCTTAGTAACCAGATGAGTCCCGCCAATACCTTTGATCGCAACGATCTTCCCGTTCTCTATTGCATGAACTGCCTCCTTTATTGGATTTGAGACTTCAAGTTTCTTTTCTCCTAGATACAAATCGTATCCAGGGCCGCAAACAGGACAGCTAATAGGCTCTGCCCTGAATCTTCTGTCCTGCACATCCAGATACTCGGATGCGCACGCTTTGCACATTGAAAAATCTCTCATTGTTGTGTTTTCACGGTCATAAGGAAGCATTCCTATTGCTGTAAAACGAGGGCCACAATCTGTGCAGACAGTGAAAGGATATAGATATCTCCTCCCATTAATATCAAATATATCATTCACACATGCTTTGCATAAGGATACATCAGGCGGGATGATCGAATTACTTTCTCCATCCTTCCTGCTTTTCAGGATAACAAAATCTTCAAATCTCCTGCCGGCCTCAATGTTCATTACGGCAATTTCCCGGACTTGTGCCAGCGGAGGGTGTTCTTGCCTGAGCTTCTGGAGGAAGGCCCGGATGTTCTCTTCGCTGCCATCAAGGAGAATTTCAACGCTGTTGCCAGCATTCATTATATGGCCATTGAGGTTGCATTTCTTTGCAGTTCTATAAACGAAGGGTCGAAACCCCACGCTCTGCACGATACCTGTGACAACTACTCTGCGCTGAAGCATAATATCTAGAATCAAGTCGCATGGCTTAAATCTAGCCATTTTGAAAATTTCATATTTACCCTGTTATTTCAACTTTTTCAACAAACAGATTTGTATCCCCCAACAGTGGAAGATAGTTGTCATTTTTCAAACTGATTTTCAAGCTATGGCCTCCAGCAAGAATCATTGTCTTATTGAACGTTCTCGTTGTCAGGGATTCGCTGTCTATAATTTCTTCCCCCATCTTTGTCCCATCGATCTCTATGCTTGCATTGGGCCACCAGACTTCGACCAAGGGCACCTGGAACTTTGTTGCATATCCTGAGAACGAAATCGTATATTCCATATCCTGATTCGTTGAAAATTCTCCGGTCAGTATATCACTCTCATTCAAGATCCATCTGTTGTATTCAAAGATTATTGGAACTGGTGTTATTGTCAAATGAGCCGAGCCCGGATTTAAACCCGGTGAGGTTGCAGTGATCAAAGACGTTCCGACAAGATCTGAACTGATGTTTGCCACAGCCTTTCCTTTAATGGTAGTCAGGTTCAAAACAGAAAGATTTCCAAGCGAAGCTGACAGGTTTATGACCACTCCATCCTTCGAGGCATCCCGTCCTTTCTTATCCTTTAACTTGACAAGGATATCCGCATTTGTAACCCCATCCGCAGGAATGGAGACGGGATTTAATGAAACCCAGATGTTGTTTGGAAGTATCGTGGGATCATATGGATTTATAAAAGCGTTCAGATCATCAGTATAATGAACAAGTGTGTATTTTTCTTTCAAGATCGGGTCATAGACCAGTTCGAATGTCAACTCGTACCTTCCCTTTTCAGTGATGACTGCGCCGTATTGTTTACCCCCTATATTATTTATGACCCATCTCCCATTATCAAGCAGTCCTTCGCGAAGTTCAACGGATGCATCAAGGGGGATTCGTATCTTTCCAGCTTTTGCGGAACTGTAAAAAATAACATTTCCTCCTTCGGTAAGCAAATCCGGCGGCGTATTCGTCAGCTTATAGTCATTATCAGGATCGGGGTCTGCTCCAAAAGCAAGATAATCCACATCTTCCGGGATAGTAATTTTAAAGGTGCGAATATTTCCCGCGGGGGAATCAGAATCGATCAAATTGCGTGCGCTGCCGCTTTGCATTGCGCTTATTGAAACTTTTATTTCCCCGATCTGCTTTTCCATGGAATCTTTTGTGATCCCCAGCCATATTTGTGATAATCCGATAGCAGTCAGGGCTATGATCGCCCCGGTCAGGATCACATATACTACAAGCCTGATGGGGAGCTCGATAGAAGCTGTTTCGTCGCTGGTAAAAGAAGGCATTTGGAGACACCTGTCAAGATTCGTTTTGTGGTGAATTAATTTTGGTTTCTTTGTCTAAAAGAAAGATAAATTGTCTTCCTCTCAAGTGTTTGTGTAGATAACCTAATTTTTCTAAGCCTAAAAGGTCTGCCCTTGCGGTCTGGTTGGTTATATTATAGCATTCTTGCATCTCCTTAAAAGTTATTGGTCTTTCATTTTTACTCATATTAATAATCAAGTCTGCTTGTCGGAAGTTTAGGTCTGGATTACTTATAGTTGTTTCAAGAATCTTTATATTTTCTGACCTTGTTTTTTCAATGTATTTTTCGAAAGAGATTAGTGCAATATCGAGCTGTCGCAAGTTGAATTTTACAAAATAGGTAATGTCATTATTATCTGTTTCAGAGTAAAGATATGCTCGCATATATTGACCAGGTGCATTTTTTATCGCTGTTGAAACCGCAATATACTCGAGCCAATTATATTTATGGGAAATTAAATACCAATAGAAGAGAGCTCTTGCAGTTCTTCCATTTCCATCATTAAAGGGATGTATATATCCTATCATATAATGAAGCACTATTGCTTTGGCAATTGGGTGTAGATAAAATTCGACAGGCTCAGTATTAGAAAAATTGCAAACTTCTTCCAGGAGTTGATTAATACGAGTGTAGTCGGGTGGTTCATAAATAATCTGGTTCCCTCTGAATACCTTAACCTCATTATCCGTTCTAAAAGTTCCTTCATACGCCTTATTTTCAAAAGTATCTTTGGTTATTCTCTTATGAATTTCCTTAATAAGTTCTAGTGTTAATAGTTGATCTGGCTGAGTGTTTTCCTTAATATACATCATAGTAATGTAGTTATTCAGTATCATTTGTTCGGAATGGTTTCGTGGCTTTCTGTTTTCTCTCAGCATTTGTTTTGCGACTACCCTTGTTGTAGCTGCACCCTCCATTTGGCTAGAGGCTATAGCCTCTTCCATCAATGAATTTACTAAGTATTTCCTTTTTAGGTCGGATGACGGCATCTGAGATTCAAAATCAAATTTTCCTCCAACCCGCATATCCACATCATGGAGTGCCTTCTCAATCTTGGGGGTTATGACATAACGCAATGTCAACCCGTTTAGTTTAATCGGTTTGGTATTAAATTCTCTAACTAATGTAGCATAACTCCACAATTTTTTAAGATTAAGATTAATCCCCTTAAATCTCATTGGGAGCTCATCCCAATGCAAATAATCTGAATTAACAATACTCAAATATGGTCTAAGCTCTGCAATAGTCTTACTATCGTCTTGTTCTAAGAATATATTATGATTTTCTTCATCCGATGGTGGCTTTTCTGGAAGTCTCATGGTTCTATACACTTAATATCTACTATAATCATCAATCACTCTTTTTTTTGTTATATTTAAACTTATCTGCTAATTGTATAGTTATTAGTACTCATTAGTACTCATCAAAAATGCAAGCCTTTTATTACCGACTAACAGAATATTATCCTGAGGCAAAACCCTGTCATTTAAACTCACATCACCATTTGAACCAAAAGGCGACCAGGTAAAAGCCATCGAGAAACTGACCCTGGGTCTTGATCAGGGAATGAAGCACCAGACCCTCCTTGGTGTTACAGGTTCAGGAAAAACATTCACAGTCGCCAATGTTATCCAGAAAATCCAGCGTCCAACACTTGTTATTTCACACAATAAGACCCTTGCGGCACAGCTTTACTCGGAATTCAAAGCGTTTTTCCCTGAGAATGCAGTTGAATACTTTGTAAGTTATTACGATTACTACCAGCCTGAAGCGTATATCCCGCAGACAGATACATATATTGAAAAAGATGCCTCGATAAACGAAGAAATAAACAGGATGCGCCTTTCAGCAACAAGGTCGCTTTTTGAGCGCAGGGACGTTATCGTTGTAGCAAGCGTTTCCTGCATTTATGGCATCGGATCACCGCAAGAATGGCGCGATATGGCAATACTTCTTCGAAAAGGTGAGGAAATAACCCGAAAGGAAATTCTTAGAAGGTTTGTGGATATGCAGTATGAGCGAAATGACATTGATTTTAGCACAGGAAAATTCAGGGCGCGCGGTGATACGATCGAAGTTTTCCCGTCGTATGCATCAACAGGGATCAGGATCGAACTTTTCGGGGATGAGATAGACCGCATTTCGGAATTTGATCCCCTGACCGGCAAGACTCTCAGGGAAAATGATACACTTGTCATCTATCCCGCAAAGCATTTTGTTATGCCGCAGGAAAAGATAGACCTGGCCATCGAATCAATAGAGGAAGAACTTAGAACAAGATTACAGGAATTAAAGCGAACAGGGAAAGTCCTGGAAGCTGCGCGCCTTTTGCAGCGCACAAGATTTGATATTGAGATGATGCATGAGATCGGGTACTGCCAGGGGATCGAGAATTACAGCCGCCATATGGATGGGCGCCGGGCAGGTGAGCCAGCGTACTCGCTTATTGATTATTTTCCGAAAGATTTCCTGATCGTGATCGATGAATCCCACGTTACCATACCGCAGATACGGGGCATGCACGCTGGAGACCATGCGCGCAAGGAATCCCTTGTGGATTACGGGTTCAGGATGCCATCTGCATACGATAACCGTCCCCTCACTTTTGATGAATTCAGCGCCCGTGTGAACCAGGTCATGTATGTTTCCGCAACGCCTGCTGATTATGAGGTCAATATGAGTGAACAGGTAGTGGAGCAGATCATCCGCCCCACAGGGCTTGTTGACCCTGCTATCGTGGTGAAACCCATAACAGGACAGATCGATGATCTTATCGGTGAAATTAATGCAAAAACAGCTAAAAAATTCAGGGTTCTTGTCACAACGCTTACAAAACGAATGGCTGAAGACCTGACCGAATATCTTCTTGGGGTTGGGATCAAGGCAAATTACATGCATTCCGAGATCGAGACACTTGAACGGATTGAAATTATAAGGGGCTTGCGCCTGGGTGAATTCGATGTGCTTGTGGGGATCAACCTTTTGAGAGAGGGGCTTGACCTGCCTGAAGTGGCGCTTGTTGCCATTCTTGATGCCGATAAGGAAGGTTTCCTGCGCTCGGATCGCTCGCTTTTACAGACAATAGGCAGGACTTCGAGGAATGTCGAGGGAAGAGTTGTGATGTATGCAGACCGGATGACAGGTTCGATGCAAAGGGCGATAGAGGAGACAAACAGAAGGAGAACGATGCAGATCGAATATAATAAAGAACATAACATAACGCCGCAATCCATACGAAAGGCTGTTGAGCCGCGCACAGTTACCGAAGAGGCGCTGCCAAAAGAGGATATTTTCAATTATATTGTGGATATGGAGGCAGAAATGCATAGGGCTGCGAAAGACCTTGATTTTGAGAAGGCTGTGAAGTTAAGGGACAGGATAGCGAAGTTGAAGGAAGAGATGTGAGTTTACAAACGACTTTTTTTGGTTTTATAAGATAAATATCAAACAATTTAAACTATCTTTGCGTCCTTTGCGCTCTTTGCGGTGAAAAAAATCATGCACCGCAAAGGACGCAAAGAGCGCAAAGTGTTCAGCTTATATGTAATATAATTTTTGGTTACAAAAATTTAAATAGTATGTTCTTTAAATAATGCTTCGATGGTAAAAGCGTCTCTAAAAAAGGTTTTTATTAAGAATTTCAAAAGTCTTCATGATTGTGAAATCGATATTGGGAAGATGAATGTAGTTGTGGGGGCTAACGCTTCGGGGAAATCGAATTTAGTGGAAGTATTCAGGCTTTTGAAAAAGATTTATGGAAGTAAAGATAGTTTCCCATTTTTGGAGTGGTGGGGTTATAATAATGTAGTATGGCAAAGACAGGAAGAACTGCCAATAATTATTGGGCTACTTTTTGATATTGAAGAATATGAAGTTTATTTTGAGACAAACTTTACTGGAGCTGGGGGAAAATTCCAGATTTTTAAAGAAATATTGGATATTAGGGAATATGTGAAGTTCGAGAAGGAGGGTGAATGGATAACGGTAAAGCATAATGAGAATTATATCGACAATATTTTGGATAAACCTCATGAATCTGACATTATAACGAGTGATAAAAATATATTAAAGAAGGAAAAAAATCAATTAATAAGAGGAAGAAAAATCAGTGCAGATTTGGAACAGAGGCTTTTAGAAAAAACAGATACAAGACTGTTATTTCCGCGTAGTTTAGAGCACTCAAAAATACTATTTTGGTGGTCTCCTCTTCCTATAGACAGCTCCCAAAAGGATAAAAAATTGAAAAAAATCCCCGTGCTATGCCCAATTATCGATCACGAAGGATTTCCACTGTATAATATTGCAACTGATGTTATACTTTCAACCATCAACGAACTTTTGATTCTATATCCCCTCAATATTCGCTCGATGAAAAATCCTCAACCTCTTAGAAGAGAGGAAACACTTAAAGAAGACGGAACCAATATCGCAAGCGTATTTCACACAATATATCTCAAAGAAGGTAAAATTCCAGAAGAAATTTATAATCCCCTTTCAATGGTTTTTCCAAAAATAGACGTGCGGCCTCATATTACTGACGATGGCAGGGTCATGATCAAATTCTTTGAGGAAGGATTTGAACTTTTACCACCGAATACCTCAGACGGAATATATAAAATTTTAACTTTACTCATAGCGATTTATTTAAAACCGCCCCTGCTTATAATCGATGAAATTGAGAACTCCCTGCATCCTTCCACGCTGGAGCTTATTTTAGATACAATCGGAATTGGCGATACACAGGCAATAATCACTACGCATTCACCTGTTGTAGTTGATATGACAGAATTGAATAATATAATTCTTGTCGAAAAAGAACAGGGAGAATCTAAGTTTAAGCGGATAAAAGACCCCGAAAAAATAAGGGAGTTCCTGATAGAAAAGGGAATAACATTTAGCGAAGGCTGGATCTATGGGGATCTATTAAAGGCTGAAAATCAAGCATGAACATTAAAATAATCTCCGAAGACGATTATGGCGGAGCATTTTTAAAAAACGTGATCGTGCAGCTAAAGAGTAAAAAGATGGTTGGCAATATAGTTGTAAAAGCCACAAAACCTATGCGACCTTTATGTAATTTCCAGCTTGACAGGATTTTGAAGTCATTCGATACTTCCTGTGACAAAATAATTATTATACTGGATTCTGATGGTCCTCATAACTATAAATCCAGATACGCAAATGTAAAACGTCATGTTCCAGACGGCATGAAAACTCCAGTTGAAATCATTTTGACGGATTATGAGATCGAAGAATGGATATGCATCAGCAAAGGTCTGAAATGGAAGCACCATAAACCTTCTGATGAGCTAAAATTAAAATTTGGCTATATAAAGAGCAGTCTTCCAAAGTATGCCGATGAATTGGATTTTGATAAACTTGGGAAGAACTGCGAATCCTTTAAGGCTTTTCTGGATGCTTTGACACAAAAATGAAATTTGCCATTTAATCAATGATTGCAAGAGTTTATATCCACTTGAATTTATTAGAACAAAATCATAATTAACTATTATCGAAAAGTTAATGTAACTATGTCAAGCTATATGTAAAGGAAGTGAACGCATGAATATATTTAAAAAATATTTGATATCAATCTTTTTGATCGTCTTATTAATGAATACAGCCTATGGATATGCAGGAATGGGCGACAATACTACGACAATTGCGCAGGAAACAGTAATAGAGAAACCACAAGATCTGAAAAACGCTACAGACTCAGACCAGGATATCATAATGGCACAACACCTGATAGAATTGGATGCCGTCCAATTCCAGTCTGAAAATAAATTACTTATCAGGGAAACCCTGATTTTTAAGAATATGGGTTCAAAAGATTTTTATGGTTCTCTCATGACATGGTTGCCGGATGGTATTGAGAATATCAAACTGAGCAAGTCAGAGATGATGACTAGCGGCGAAATAATCCCCCTTGAATTCAACAAGACCGGGAATATAATAAGCTGGCAGGGTTATGTTGAACAAAACAAAATCGCATCATTTTTATATTATGTAGACTATATTGCTTCTATGGGGCCGGGTGCATCATCCATAACAGGAATATATTCAAAGAAATTGGCTTATCCCACATTAATAAAATATGATTATAATAAACTAAATAACCCTGATTTGCTGGCGCTAGTCATAAGAATAACAAAGCCCAATGAAAGTTCAGTTAAGTTCTTAGATGAGAACAGAAATGAAATCACGCCAGTTGTTTCCGATGAAAATGAAGGCATTTACAGGTTCAGTTCTATACAATTTAAAGAGATAAATGTTGAATTATCGAAATCCTCACCGAGCCCTGCAGCAAAACAGGATTATTCGGGATACACAGGCCCTATAATTGTCATTGGACTTTTAATTCTTCTGGTATTATTATATCCTTATATAAGTAAGAAATTAAAACGAGGAGAAGAAAAATCAGGATCAGGTAATAATTCAGTTCGATCGAAAGGGGAATTGAAGGGAAAAAGCGATATAGATTTGGACTCCCCCAGGAAAGAATTGGGTTTGAAATTAAAAGAACTTGAGGAAAAATATAAATCGGGAGATCTTCTGGATGAAGAATATGAGGATGAAAAAAATGCTATCCAGAATAAGCTAAAATCGATCAATAAGCGATCTAAATGATAGGGTTTTATCCTATCATTTTCAAAAAATAATGGTGAATCCTTGGGTCATCTGTCAATTCCGGATGAAAAGCAAGGGCTAGAATGTTATTCTGTCTTGCCGCCACGATAACACCATTATATGTAGAAAGTATTTCAACATTTTTCCCGCACTCTGTGATGCACGGCGCCCTGATGAACAATGCCCTGAATGGCTCTTTAAATCCCACAAAACCGATCATGGATTCAAATGATTCTTTCTGGCTCCCGAATGCGTTCCTGTTGACCTTGATATCCATGAGTCCAAGCAATGCCTGATTTGTTTTTTCTACCTGTTCATCGCCATGTTTTGCAAGAAGCACAAGCCCTGCACATGTTCCCATTATTGGAACTCCCGATCGGGCAGCATTTCTTAGTTCGCAAGCTATTCCCTCGCGCTCCATGAATCGTCCTATGGTCGTGCTCTCACCGCCAGGAATTATCAAGGCGTCACATGACGGAACAACTCCTTTATGTTTTATTTTAAGGATTTGAGCTTCGCAGTTTGCCTGCTTTAATGCAGATTTTAAGGAATCAATATGCTCGTCAACATTTCCCTGGATGGCAATAACTCCGATACGCATGAACCTTCAGTTATTGGGTCAGGATATAAATCATTTTCCTATCCTATTTGTCCCAAAGCCCTATCATATCTTTTCCTATCAGCAAAGGTTTTATTAATTTGAACCATCCTTGTTATACTAATCATCATTTAGATGATGTTCGTATTTGTGGGAAAAATTATGGTGGAAAATAAAATCAGTTCAGGAATTAAGGGCATCGATGAAATGCTCTATGGTGGCATAAATTTGGGGAACATCATTGGCGTAGTTGGGCCAGCCGGGTCTGGAAAAACTCTTATATCTTTACAATTCCTGCATTCATGCTTACAAAAAGGAAAAAAGTGCCTTTATATTTCTGCAAATCATAAAAAAACAGAGCTTATGAAGAATTCCCTGATATATGGCTGGGATTTTGAACCATTTATTAATAATAAACTACTTGAGCTCAAATGCCTGGAACCTGTTCAGGTGGTATTAAGGGGAGATGAATTTCATCTTACTTCTAAATATCTTGATGAACTGCCCATTATAGTGAGCAAGATAAAAACGGATATTGTTATCATAGATCCAGTTACGGATTTCATGTTACTGTGCAAGAATGAAATAGAAAGCCGAAGCCGCCTGTTCAATCTGTTCCAGATAATAAAAGAAAATGGCGCAACTGCAATGATAACAGCTGAATCTGATGTGGATTCCTCCTCCACAAAATCCGGGATAATCGAATATGCTGTTGACGGGTTATTTGTACTTCGAAGGATCCAGTCAGCAGACATGAGTGAGATACTGCATGTGATACAGATAGCAAAAATGCGATGGACAAAACATATAAGAGAGATAAGGCAATATGATTTTTCCGATAAGGGAATAGAAGTTTATAGCAAATACAATGTTCTTCTGGGTGATACCGGTGAAACAAAACAAAAAAAATAGGTACAAGGATATCATTTCTAAGGAAAGCGTGCTGATATCAGTTCCATCTTCATCTTCCACAGAGGAACAATTATACGAGATCGTGCATGAATCAATAAGAAATTCGGAAATAAAAAACATCATTTGGGTCTGCTATCAGCAAACCCCTGACGTGGTTGAGAAAAAACTTATTTCTCAGTCATTTGATTTTGCACATATTCAGTATATTGATATGATTACACACACAATGGGACTTATTAAAATAAAAGACAATGTAAATTATTGCACTTCCCCCACAGATTACAACTGTCTTTTTAAATTCATAGATCAGATAATAGAAAAAAACGGTAGAAGTATCGTAATAATTGATAACCTGAATGCTATGATGTCATATGATCTGCTGGAAAGGATCATTAAAACATTGAGGATTTTGAACAACAGGATAACTCAAAACAACTCTGTTATTTTCTATCTTGAAACTACAGGAGCCTGCGGCATGCAGACTGAAGTGGCAGTGCGCACGACCATGAACTATGTTCTGGATTTAAGCAAGATTGATGAAGATTCGAACATGGCCTGGGAAAGGATAAAAAGAGCTACATGGAGAGATGTCCTGACACTGAACACACCCATTTTAACAATCATGGTATTGGTGATGTTCTTAACAGTTATGTTTATTTCATCGCTTCTTATAGTTATATTAATTAGAAAATAATTCGTTTTTGACCATACTGTCAGGCAAGTTTATTCCTGACTTTCTCAAAGAACCCATCCTTTCTTGTCTTAACGAACCTTGCAGGCTTATCTGCCCTTGTAATAATGATCGTATCTTCCTCTTTTATAGTCCTTGTGTATTGCCCATCTATCACCAGCACTGCTTCCTTCTTCGGGACAGTTAACTCTACCTTGATTTCGCTTCTTGCAGGTAATACCCATGGGCGCGAGGATAATTTATATGGCGCTAAAGGAACTATTACCATGCCATCAACTCTTGGATCGATGATCGGCCCTCCTGCGCTCATGGCATACGCCGTCGAACCTGTAGGCGTTGCGAACACAACCCCGTCTGCCCTAAGCTCTTCAAGAGGGCTTTTGTCAACGAAAATCCGGTAGGAGAGCATCTTCGCGGGATTTGCTGTAATAATAACAACTTCATTGGTAGCGAAAGGGAGGATTTCGTCATTGACCTTAATGCCAAGGCGTGAGCGCTCTTCAACCTCAAAACCAGAGAGGACTTTATCTATTACAGAAAGAGAGTCATCCGGCGCCACATCAACAAGAAAACCAATAGTGCCCATGTTAATACCAAGAACCGGAAGCGGATCATCCATTTTCTGGATGCCGCGAAGAACTGTCCCGTCACCCCCAATGGAAATGATAAATTCAGCGCCGTTTTTTTTCATATCTGCCATTTGAGTTCCTTTTAAATGGAGCTTTTCGGCAGTTTTCGGGTCGAGCAGGACATCGACCCTGGATTTTAAATGAACCAGTATCTTATCAACAAGTGCAAGAACTTCTTCCTTGTCGCATCTTGAAATTATCCCGATATGTCTCATTATTTTTCACTCCTCCACGCAAGTTTCAAGCAGTTTATCGTGCACAAATCCATTGCTCGCTATCACGTTGACCCTCTCCTTCACATCAAGAGGTGTATGAAGAGGTTCTCCTTTATCATCCGTGATAGTTCCACCCGCTTCCTCCAAAATGATCTTTGAAGCTGCGATATCCGTAATTCGAAGCATCCCACGCATATCTATAAATGCATCGAATATCCCTGCTGCGACATAGCACAGTTCAAGCCCGGCGCTTCCGAATACTCTTACTCTCCTTACATTATGATTATTGATGGGCATCGCATGCGGGCGATGGCTATATGATAGTACGCTGAGTTTTGATATCTCTGAAACATTTGACACATGTATTTTCCGGTTGTTAAGGAAAGCCCCATATCCTTTTTCGGCGCAATAAACATCCCCATTAACAAGATTTTTGACGAAACCGTATCTTATATCTGACAGGTCAGATTTTCCGATAGCAATAGGCACACAAAAAAAAGGTATATTGTTCACTGCATTGAACGTCCCATCGATCGGGTCAAGCACGAACGTAAATTCGGGTTTTTCCCCGATCCTTTTTTCACCCAGTTCTTCACTTACGAATAGCATTGATCTGCCATCATTTTCAAGTACCGACAGGGCGGCATTCTCTGCCACTTCATCAATTTTCTCGGTTGGCGTCCCGTCAGCTCCGATTCTCAGTGTTACTCCCGATTCAGGTTTTCCGATCAGATCCGAAACTGCCTTCTTTATTTCGGATGTTACATCATTGCATAGGTTGAAATATTGGGATTTGGTCATGTTTGTTTCCTTTTAACTTTTGTATTTCGCCTGGGTTTCATGAACCTGTTCATGCGTGGGCTCAAGAATTAAATCGAGTCGTCTTATAACGGTAAACGGATAAATTACATCTGCATATTCACTTCGTTTATACGTTGTTAGATAAAGTATGTTGCGCTTTTCTTATTTACAACTTCCCCAAATACTCATCATATTCATCTGAACTAAGTTCTATCCCCCTTAAAATCTCCTTTAATTAATGGGCGCGCTAAATCTCGCCCTGGATGATGTGGAACACTTGTGGTTCTTCCATCAGGATGCCTGTAAAACACATGGCTCCCTTTTTGACGAACTCTCCCAAAGCCAAGCTTGAACAACAACTTTTCCATTTTTCTGGCATCGATTATACGAAACCTGCTCAAACACATACCTCAACTTGTTGAATTCCTACAAATTGAGGTAAATATTGCTTGTTCTCAGGCTCCATTTCTTCCAGACAGAGTTCCAATACCTCTTTAAGATTCTCTTGAAGCTCATCAAGAGTCTCTGCCTGCGTATGAGCGCCGGGAATTCCAGGGACTATTGCCACGTATAAGCCCGTTTCCATATCTTTTTCGATGTATGCAGTTAATGTTCTCATCATACAACATCACATCCCGCAACTATCCTTTGTTTTGGATTATTTAGCTGGATAATCAGGAGACGGTCATCCTTCCTATACGCGATAGCTTTTTGAGTTGTTAACACGACATCGCAATCAGAACCTGGCGGCGCCTGTGTAGCATCCTTGCCGCCTATGGTCATTGCTGTTATCGTTGCGGGAATATCCTGTACTCCTGCGAACAGGTGGACAGCATCTCCAACGCCAAGGCCCAGTGTGAATTTCGTGAGATGGCATTTCAAATTGAATTTCGACGCTACTTCCTCTTTCTGGGAGAGCAAATAGCCGCGATCAAATTCCTTGGATTGGACTCCTTTTAGCGCAAGTCCAACCCTTGTCCCTGCTGGCGCTGATTTCATATCAACGTCGTTGCTCTGGATGGAGCGTATCTCAGCTGGTCTTTCGGTGGGATATAAGGTCAATTTATCATGTTCCTTTATGGTTCCATGTGTTACAATTCCCAGTACCACACATCCGATACCTGTTACATTAAAGAAATGATCAACTATGACCCTTGGTGGAAGATTGATTTTAGCAGCATTTGCAGAACGCACCTCTTCACCAAGTGTGAAAATTTTTTCTTTGAGGGCATCAAGTCCTTCAAACGTAGTATTTGAAATCGCCATTGATTCCCACTTTTCAAGAGTTGTGCCTTTTACTACGGTTTTGATCTTTTCGGATAATTCCGAAATAGCGTTCGGATTTGATTTATCCGACATTGTTATCACGAATATTCCGCGTTTATTTCCAAGCATGTCAAGCGCAACGATGCACTCTCCCACCTGTGCATTGAGACCGCTTGAAGGAATGCATACAAGGGCGATATCCGAGAGATTGATCGCCTGGATAAGTGTTTTAAAAGAAGATGGATAACCATTTGAATCCACGAACGCATATATTCTGTCGCCTTTCACAAAATTGTATAGTGTGATATCCGACTCCGTGCCTTTTTTTCCCAGCTTTCCTGCAAGGCTTGTCCTGCCCGATTTTTCGCTTCCAATGATCGCTACGTTTGCCATAATATCTATGTTACAATATGCCTGAAGCTATATGAAATATATGAAAGAATTATCCCTTCAAATACTCTTCAAGGTCCCACATCAGGCTCAAATCAACATCTGCATAGGTTTTTTTCCCCACCTCAAATGGATTGTCCATATCTTTTATCAAAAGGATAAGACCAATAAGCAGGGACGAGGTCGCGCCGATCAAAGCCAATCCTTCATAAACAGGTTCTATTTTTAAAAAAAGCAGCATAATGAGGACCGCTCCCACTGCCAGTTCCGCGATACCATAGGCAGCCGGGATGAATGAGGTTTCAGCAATAGTCTTGATGCGGTTTGATATTTTATCAATATTTATCAGTTCGACTCTCAATTTTACGATAAGAGGAGGCGCCATTCCTTTTCTTGCTAGGATACTGATATCATCGTTGATAGCATCCATGGTCGAGTTAATTTCGTGCAAATCCCAGTTATTTTTCCGCAAGTTTGAATTTATTGCATGCAGAAGCGCCTTTATGTGGATGCGCATGTTGGATGTAACCTCATCATCAACGGGCAATACTTTGCTATCATTATAGAGAGCTTTAATAGATGCTGCAAGTTCACCGGGTATTTTCTCACTCTCCTTGTAATCAGAAAGCGTACCTGTAAATATAATTGCTATTGTAAATATGACACCGCCCACAAGCGCGGGAATGAGAGGGCTTGCAGTTGCCACTTCAAGGTCATAAAAAAAAATAATGGCTTTGAGGACTAGCAGAATGAAAACAATGACCAGCGCTTCAATCGTCAAACCCCATTTTTTCTTAAAACTGCTCATGATCTCAATCTCCTTTTAGATTCAACCACATAAAATATTATAAAGTTTCCCATTTCTGTAACCATTATCCAGCGATCAGCTTCCCAAGGAACTTTGTGTACATTACAAGATCCTCTATTCTGATATTTTCATCATCTGCATGTGCATTGCTCTCGATTCGTCTTCCTATCCCGAAGCAGCAGGCAGGCAATCCAGTGACCTTGACCGCATAAGCCACATCGAGGCTGCCCTGCGCCCCCGCAAGTGTTACAGCTCTTCCTGAAACCTCGCTTGCTACTGTTTGCACTTCTTTTATCCAGGGATGGTTCATATCGGTAAGCATGGGCGCATATATCTCATCACAGCTATAACTGATATTCAGGTCAGGGTGTTTGTTTCGGACATTTTTTATCGCAGTTTCAAATTCCATGCGCACATCATCATAATTTTCTTCAGGAATAAAGCGCCTGTCCCCTTTCATGGTGCACCTGTCCGGCACGATGTTCTGTTTCACCCCGGCGTTCATAACCGTGATATTAAGGACAGGCATAAGCGTTGCAAGGCCTGTTTTTTCCGCGATTACAAGGCTTGCCGGGACTTTTGAACGCCGCTTTTCCACTTTTTCTTTAAGGGCCATCAGTTCATTCATGACCGGAATTGTTTTCTCAATAGCATTCACGCCCATGAAACTGCTGCCGCTATGATATGATTTGCCAAAAACATCTACCTGCCAGTCCACATTGCCATTTGACGCAATAGTAATATCATCGCTATCCCCATCCATGCTAAGGAAATAATCCGCTTTGAGCTTTCCAAGGTCTGCAAGATGGCACAGGCCAGAATAGGGGCCCATCTCTTCATCAGTGGTAAGTGCGATATTCAGGTTATACCTGGGCTTAATATCAAGTTCTTCCATGGCAGAAAGCACAGTTAACAGGGCAGCAGGTCCACCCTTTGAATCAGCGACACCGCGCCCGAAGATTCGCCCGTCCCTGACTGTGCATTCAAATGGTGGAACGCTCCAGTTATCGCTTGCCGGTACTACATCAAGATGCGTATTTATCAGCAGGGTCTTTTTCGCGCCGACATTTTTGATCGCTGACAGGTTTACCCTGTCGCCTTTTAGGTGAGTGAGCCTGGGATTTTTTCTCTCAAATAATTCGCGAGGCATGAAGATATTTTCGACCTCAAAACCAAGATTTTCAAACCGCAAAGCGGCATAATCCACGGCTTTTTCATAATTATCACCAGGCGGAACATGGGTTTGGAAGCGCACAAGCTCATCAAGCGTCTTTATGGTTTCATCGGTTTTAGATTCAAGATAATCGAATAATGGCCGCATCGTCCTTAGAAAGGTATTGTAAACATAAAAATATAAGCATGCTCTCAATAGCATTCATCGCATATATTAACCCAAATCCTTTTTGCCTTGTTTGCAGCTATAAGGCCCAATGGCAATTGAAGAAGATATAAAGGCTATTGAAGATGAAATATCCAAAACTAAATATAATAAAGCTACTGAAGGTCATATAGGACGTCTTAAATCTAAGGTTGCCCACCTGCGGGATGAAGTACAAAAAAGAGCATCATCAAAAACCGGCGGAGAAGGTTTTTCTGTTAAGAAATCCGGTGATGCATCTGTCGTGCTCGTAGGATTCCCGTCAGTGGGAAAAAGTACGCTCTTGAACAGTCTTACAGGGACAGAGTCAACTGTTGCTGCTTATGAATTCACTACCCTTGATGTGGTTCCGGGTGCGATGGAATATAAAGGAGCGATGATACAGGTACTGGATCTGCCGGGGCTTGTACGAGGAGCGGCCTCAGGGCGCGGGCGAGGAAAGGAAGTAATTGCCGTTATCAGGAATGCCGACCTTGCAGTGATCCTGCTTGATGTTTTCCAGCTTGTGCATTATGAGGTACTTGTGCAGGAATTGAATGAGGCAGGAATACGCATTAATACTAAACCTCCCGATATCACTATAAAGAAAAAAGCGAGGGGTGGCGTGAATATCAATGCAACAGTGGATCTGAGCCTGGAGGAAGATACTATAAAGGCTGTACTTGGTGAATACCGGATCCATAATGCTAACGTGCTTATCCGTGAGGATGTCAGCATAGACCAGTTGATAGATGCAATACTGGGTAACAGGAAATACCTGCCCGCGATGGTCGTTATTAATAAAATCGATCTTGCGGATGAATATGCTATCAGGAAATGTAAAGACAGATTCCCTGATGCCCTGTTTATTTCAGCAGACAAAAAAGTGCACATTGAGGAACTCAAGGAAAGGTTTTTTGAGAAGTTGGGATTCATACGGATCTATATGAAGCCCCAAGGGAAGGCTGCTGATATGGAGGAAGCCATGATAATAAGATACGGCGCCACGATCGGAGATATATGCGACAAACTTCACCGCGATTTCAGGAAACGGTTCAGGTATGCGCAAATCTGGGGAATATCAGCAAAGCATGAAGGACAGCGAGCAGGGCTTGACCATATAATGGATGATAATGATATCCTGACACTTGTTTTGAGGAGATGAAGGACTTCATAATAAAGCTATGAATATTTTTTATTCCATTCATGCTCAAGAGAAAATTGCTGAGAGGAAAATTCCAAAAAAAATTATTGAGAGCTCCCTACAGCACCCTGATACAGTTGTAAGCGGTAGAGGGATAACTAAGGTCGCACATAAGCTTATAAAAGATAGACTCCTGAGAATAGTATATAGAATTGAAAACGAGATATATATGGTGATAACAGTATATTGTACTCATCCTGAGAGATATGGAGAATGAATGAAAATAACATATGACCCAGAAGTGGATGCGATGAATATAAAATTCCAGTCGGGAAAATACAACATAAGTAAAGAAATTGCTGATGGAATTATTATCGATTATACGAAGGATGGCAGGATTATCTCCCTTGAGATACTGAATGCTTCCAAAAAAATGCCCATGAGAAGTATCAGGGATATAACTGTCGCTTTGCCAGTAGAAGCAGTTGCTGCTGTTCCGGATCAACGGACTAAAGCTGCAATTTATATTTTGTACTTATTATATGTCCAATGAACAAAGACTTGTTCCGAAAACACCACTATTGACAGTGGATGCTGTGATATTGTATGATAACAAGCTTGTCTTAATAAAGCGCTTGAATCCACCATTCCAGAATGAATTTGCGATCCCGGGTGGCTTTGTTGAGGTCGGAGAGACAGTCGAAGCTGCGACTGTTCGCGAAGCAAAAGAAGAAACCGGGCTTGATATTTCGCTGATCAAGCTGCTGGGTGTTTATTCTGACCCGGCGCGCGATCCCAGGGGACATACTGTGACTATATGTTATCTTGCAAAAGGCTTCGGAAACCTTAAAGCTGGTTCGGATGCTAAAGATATAAGGCTCTTTGGATTCAATGAAATACCCAAACTGGCATTCGATCATAATGAGATAATAGAAAACGCTAAGAGTGATATTTATGGAATTCTGTCCCAAATGTAAATCAATGATGATGCCCGCCAATAATATTTATAAGTGCAGGAATGCAAAATGCGGGTTTGAAAAAGCGATCAAGGAAAGTTTTATCTCAAAGACCGAGATAAAGGAACGAGAGGTCACGGTGCTTGAGGACAGGGAGATGGGAATGCCCACAACGCGCGCCAAGTGCGAGGATTGCGGGAATAACATAGCATACTGGTGGATGCGGCAGCTTCGCGCGGCTGATGAGAGCGAGGTCAGGTTCTTCAGGTGCACCAAATGCGGGAAGACCTGGAGAGAGTATAACTGATATCACAACCCCATAATAGCCTGAAAAGGGAATGGCTATAAAACATTATATGATGCTATAGCAAGCTATAAATATCTTTGAGTGTAAAATTACATTATGTCAACGACGATCCAGATACAAGACGATATAAAATCAGTTTTAAGTCAAATGAAATTATTTGAACGGGACACTTATAATGATGTCCTGGAGCGACTCATTGAGGATGTTCAGGAACTCAATGAAGAAACAAAAAAAGAGATCGAATTTGCAATAAAAGAGATCAATAACGGTAAGTACATTACACATGAAAAGCTCGCTGAAGAACTGAGATTCTGATGAAATTTCAAATAATATGGTCAGAACCGGCAGCAAAAGAGCTGAAAAAATTAGATAGAAGTATAGCAAAACGTATTTTTAAGAAAGTTACGCAACTTGGTGAAAATCCTCTTATATTTGATGTGACAAAAATAGTAGGGGAACCATATTATCGGCTGCGTGTTGGCGATTATCGTGTTATTTTTGATATACAGAATGATAAGCTCAGGATAATTATACTTAAAGCAGGTCATAGAAAAAATATATATAACAGATTATTCAAATGAACTCAATTCGATAAAAAAAGAAAAAGCCAACGATTATATATTTCCAGATTGTTAATAATATGCTATGAATAATAAAGCGCTGGTATTAATCGCGATGATGTTTCTCATCATCATTTCAGGGTGCATTGGTACTCAAAAATACAGTCAGACTGATAATTCATTAGGGGCAAAATCAATTGATTACAATCTAATGGATCAGAGTTCCCGGGGAGAAACCAATATTCCTGGAGTTTCGGAACGCAAAGTCATTTCGACTGCGACACTCACGATAGAAGTGGTAAGTGCCCAGGCTGCCATTAATGATATCACAAATATTACACTCAATAGCGGTGGGTTTATTTCAAGCTCATCGATAAATGATATTGGAAGCAGTCGCAGAAGCGGCTTCATTACTGCGCGCGTGCCCCAGGATAAGTTCTATCCCGCGATCGAAAAAATAGAATCGCTTGGAACAAGAAAACAAAGACAGATTTCAGGCCAGGATGTCACAGAAGAGTTCATAGACCTTGGAGCGCGTCTTGATAATTTTAAGAAACAGGAAGCTCGGCTTTTGGATATCCTGAAAATGGCAGCGACTGTTAAGGATATTATTGAAGTTGAGCATGAACTTGAGCGTGTTCGGGGAGAGATAGAAAGCCTGACAGGACGGTTGAATTACCTGAACCAGAGCGTTGAAATGTCAACGATCACAGTAAATGTGATGGAGCCGTCGCCTATTGCAGGTGAAGATTGGGGTATTTCAGATACCCTGGGAGAAGCTGCCAGGGGATTTATTGACAGCATAAAAGGGCTGATAATTTTCACAGGATTCATTATTCCGATATTGATCTATGCAGGAATTATGATCGTGGTGGTGCTTGGTGTTAAAAGGAAAATCCTGCCAAAGTTAAAGGGATAGGAAATTCAATACTCAATTGGTTTTAATAATAATGAGCGCTTCATAGAGTCTCATGAGCACCGCAAGAGCACCGAGCACCGCAGGAGAGGCTCAAGAGAAGCGCAAGAGCATATCAGGGGATGCACAAGAGCACCGCTTGAGAAGCTTGACAATAAGACTTGATGAGGACACTTTCACAAAACTGATCGCTACAGCCGGCGAGAAAAGCAAAGCTGAATATATCCGGGCGGTTCTCATTGAGCATCTCAGCGCACCGCAGGAGATTCGCAAGAGAAGCTCAGGAGAGGCTCAAGAGCACCAGGAGAGCACCGCCGAAGCACCGCCGGGAATATTGGATGCTAAGGTTAAGAGCCTGGAAGAATTGGTCACATCGAAGGATCAAATTATCAAGAAATTGGATGAAGATAAAGACTTCTTGAAAGATCAGGTTATGGAACTTGATAGGTTATTGCACCAGGAACAGGTTATCACTATGCAAACTCAAAAATTAATTCCGGCACAAGAGATCAAGAAAAAAAAATGGTGGCATTTCTTGAAATGAGTCATTAAAAATCAAGGATTCTAACAAAATATATTTAAAATGCGGGGGAAGGGATTTGAACCCTTGAATTCCTGCGAAAATAGATCTTGAGTCTATCACCTTTGGCCGCTTGGTTACCCCCGCACGTTGGGGTATGCTGAATTATCCTTCTTAAACTTAAGGATGTCGTTAGAATACTAAATTCATGAACTCATACATTAAATTGACCCTGAACATTAACAAAAAAATATTCCGAACATATAAAAAAACAACGAACTTATACGAACTGAAACGAACTCCGACAACGTGAGTTCGTAAGGAGTTCGTCCGAGTTCGTTGCTAATTTTTTCATACTATTTTAAAATATTGCTTGCAGCTTCCACGCCTGGTCCCATCTTCTTGACCACATCATTCTTATGAAGCACTATTTCAACTGCCGCCACTGTGCTCAAAATATCAAGCTTGCTGATATTTCCCATGCTTCCGATCCTGAATATCTTTCCTTCAAGCGCTCCCTGGCCGCCAGAGACCTGGATTCCGATCTCTTTTATCCCGTTGCGCAGTTTCTTATCATCGATACCTGTTGGTATTTTCATGGCAGTTACGGTATTTGAGTACCTGCTGATCTTGTTCAACTGCGGGAATAGTTCTATATTCATTGCGCTCGCCGCTGCTCGCAGCGCTTCTGCATATTGCGCATGTCTCTTTATGCGTGCCTCAAGTCCTTCTTCTTTTACAATGCGAAGCGCTTCATGTAATGCAAAGAAAAGAGAAACTGCTGGTGTATAGGGTGTCTGTGCGATGTCTTTATTTGCTGATTTCTTGTAAGCTTTAAGATCCATATAATAAGGTGGCTTCTCAACCATGGAATCCCAGGCTTTCTTACTCACAGAAATTGCGGATAATCCAGGAGGCGCCCCTATGCACTTCTGGGAGCCTACGACTGCGATATCCACATTCCATTTATCAACAAGCACTTCATCCCCGCCTATGGTAGTTACGCCGTCCATAATAAAGAGGACGCCGTATTTCTTAGCGAGGTCTCCGATCTCTTTTGCCGGGTTCTTTATACCCACGGATGTATCATTATGAACAAGAGTGACTGCTTTTGCTCCTTCTGCCAGGGCACTTTCAACCCTGTCAAGTTCAATGGATTCTCCTTTTGTATAGTCAAATTTTACAGATTTGACTTTTCCGTAGCGTTCGCCAATTTCCCTGAAGCGTTCCCCGAACTTCCCATTTTCAATTGTCACAAGAGTATCTTTTTCACCGATGACATTGCCAACAGCAGCTTCCATGGCGCAGCTTCCCGAACCTGTTATGATATACATATCATTCTTAGTTGCGAAAAGCTCCTGGAGTATTGTCCTGCATTCACTGTACATATCGCCGAATTCCTTGCCGCGATGCCCGATTATGGGTTTGGACATAGCTCTTAATATCCTTGGCGCAACAGGCACAGGACCCGGTATCATCAACAAATTATTTTCAAGATTCATAGTTGTTTTCTCCTGTTATTATTGACTTTTTCCATAATACAACTATCTTGCATGTATAACTTTTGCCGGAAAATATGGTAAAATAAAGAGACTTTCTATTATTTTTTTGCTTGATAAAACACAAAGAGCACGGAGGACACAGGCGCGCCGAGCAAAGCTCAAATTCGCCAGCTGGTGAAAATCCAGCATGAGGAAAGGCTAGCCGCCACCTCAGAACTGAACCCCACACCCGGTCTGGTAACAGGCTGATGTGATGCAGGGG
>JBAZOV010000023.1:0-45846 GCA_041648475.1 Candidatus Methanoperedens sp.
TCCAGAGTTCTCTACATTGTCTTATGGGCTTCATACCTTCTCATTACTGAAAACGCATGCCATAATAAGGTCACTCCGAATGGAGGGAGCGGCATACTGCAATTTGTGATGCAACTTCTTGTCGCAAGCCGAATAAGAAAGAGCGGTTTCCCGCCCTCTCTCTTCTAAGAACCGTACGTGCGACTTTCACCGCATACGGCTCAAGCACTTGATAACCCTTTAAATCGGGCAGCAATTATTTATCATGGTCTCAGTTTCAGGTTGCCAATCTTTCTTTGTCTTATCCCACACTCGATTTGCTATGTTTGTTAGTTTCTTGACTCCCAATTTTATCTTTCGCAAGATAAAATAGTCTTTGTCAATATGGGGGTTCATGTCTAACCTCAATCTTGTATGTCTGACTATCTTTGTATCAGATAGAAGGTTCAGTTGTTTATTTCCCTCGGAAAATATCCATTTCCTCTTTCCATCAGAATGCCAATATTTATTAGCAATCCAATGTCTGGATTTATCAGGATGTCTTCTTTTAGCCCAATGCCAGAGCATATTCCAGATTATTGAATCAAGTTTCTTGAATATTTCACTGGATACAACTGATTGGTGATAGTTAGACCAACCTGTTATTATCGGGTTAAGGGCAGCTATCAGTTCTTCTTGTTTTCGCGTTTTTCCAATATCGATTAAGTTGCTGATTTTTTCAGTAACTTTATCAATGGATTTCTTCGACGGTTTGACAAGAAGTTTACCGTTATATTTTCTGAAATTCCATCCAAGAAAATCAAAGCCATAATCAATATGGGTTATCAATGTTTTCTCATCAGAAAGTTCCAAACCTCTATCCTTCAGGAAATTTTTCATCAGTTCTTTAACTTCTATTGCAATTTCCTCAGTTTTTGCAGTAACGATGAAGTCATCCGCATATCTACAAAAATTTACTTTGTATTTGGCATGATTTCTATCTATTCTTCCACTTCTGCTTTTGAGGTATTTATCTGCAAGTGCGTTCTCAATCCCATCCAATGTCATGTTGGCCAGGATTGGCGAGATAATACCACCCTGTGGAGTTCCTGCCTCTGTTGGAAATAGATGGCGGTCAAATACATAACCGGCTTTTAGAAATTGTTTCAGAATTGATTTATCCATAGGGACATTGTCTATTAACCACTGGTGCGATATATTGTCAAAACAACCTTTAATATCACCTTCCAATATCCATACGGGAGAGTTCTCTCTGCACAGATAGTGAAAAACTTGTTGACAAGCATCGTGGGTGCTTCTGAATTTTCTGAAGCCAAACGATGTCCTGTCCCCCGTGGCTTCTGCAATTGGTTCTAATGCCAAGGCATAGAGTGATTGCATAGCTCGGTCGTACATAGTCGGGATACCTAAGGGTCGTTTTTTCTTTGACCCATATTTTTCAATGTATACTCTCTTTAATGGCTTTGCCACATACTTTTTATCAGTTAAACTGAGAGCGGCTTTCATTTTGGCTTCCGGTGGAGACCATATTTCACCGTCAATCCCTGCCGTTCTTTTACCCTTATTTTGAGTTGGGTTTCTTGTTGCTAACAGTTTCGCAAAGTGCGAGTGTGTTAGTAGATACTGCAACTTATTTACCAAATACCATTTGCCTTCTTTAACTGCTTTTGTGATTCTGACCTGTAGCCTATTCACATGTTTTTCAACTTTCTTCCAGTCGATATCATTCCACTGATTTTTCAGTTGCTTGTTTGCAAGCTTCTCATCTTCCGATGTAATTGAATTTCTTGCATTCATAGGTTTACCTTCATTCACACAATCAAATACCAATGATAAGTTAGCACCTTTTCAGGTTGAGGCAAGAACCTCTATCCGGTCTATTACTGACCGACGTTCGCTTTTTATCATATCCTCTATCCTCTGCACCATCGTTACTCCTTGCGGAGTTTCTACCAATTGGGAGTGCATGGGACTTACCAAGTTCTGCATCGCAAATAATTCTAAATGCCTTAGAAGCCATCTATGAGCCGAGAACCGTTTGTCCATTCCCTGTAACGTGTGCCAAGCCATTACAGCCTGATTCTGTACCATTTTGGTTCAAGCGCATCGGTCTATTTTCGCTTGTCTGTATTTACGACTCTTACAATGGTTCAACATTTGTTTCTTCATAGCATTTTTACCTTAGCGGATTGTCTGAAATAGACTTCCAGAGTTCTCTACATTGTCTTATGGGCTTCATACCTTCTCATTACTGAAAACGCATGCCATAATAAGGTCACTCCGAATGGAGGGAGCGGCATACTGCAATTTGTGATGCAACTTCTTGTCGCAATGGCTCATATACAATAATAGACCGTCAAGATTGAGAGATGGATTATTTGAATTTTGCAATACCGTTCAATATTGCTTAATTACCGTAAGGGGAAAAAAGATAAAATAAAACGGGGTTCGCTTATTAAAGGCTAAGTTAAGTGCATCTTGGTATTAGGAAACTACATATTGAGGAAACTATATAAATGAGCCAACATGGCGGATATCCAAATAATAAAAAAAACCATAGATTTACTGGACGAATTTAGTCCTTTATATTATGAAGAATCTATAAATCAAACGAAAAATTATTTGGAATATGTAAGATTAGCTCAGAGAGCCGGAAAAGCTGATGAGAAAACGCTTATCCAGCCTAGAATTTTTCCTGCTTTTATTGAAGATATATTGGGATTCAGTATAATTGACTATATTCCTGAAAGAAGAAATAAACATAAACAAGCGCCAGATTTTACACCAATAGATACTAACCTTCATCCATTTATTTTTGAAACAAAAGGCAGCAACTCAACTTTAAAAGATTTAGAAAAAGAGTTTGAAGAGAAATCTAAATACTATCTATTAGCATCTCCACATGCAAAATATGCAATTATTACCAATATGCAGGAGCTTCTTGTTTTCTCAAAAGATACCTCTTCCAAGTTAGAAGATTATTCTTTTAGCTTTATTACTTTGTACCAAAATTTTAAAACCGAGGGTCTTTTTAATCTAAAAGACTCAAACGTTCAAAAATTTCTAAAATTTGTTGATAAATTTAAAAAGAAAGAATTAACTATAGAGAAAAAGATAGAAAGTATAGCTAACGCAGAACCGTATATACCAATATTTAGTGCCGTCGTTGAAGAAAGAGAGTCAAAGAAACTTACAAATTCAATTCGCTTAATTGTGAATCTTCTGAAAGATGATATAAAGAACAATAGAGGAAAAGAGTATCTTTTAAAACGTTTAGAAAATGATACATTACGAAAAGAGCAAATTGCCAGAGAAATTTACTCTATATGTCAAAGTATTGATTCAAAATTTTAGTACCTGAAAGTGAAGATGTTACATCTGAAGACTTACAAAAACAATTAGAATCTGATAAACTAATACTTAGAACTTCAATCGATTTATATTTTTATAGAATAGCATATTTCACAATGACTCGATTGCTTTTAATAAGAGTGTGGGAAGATGCAAAATTCATAGAAAGTGAAGATGTTACATTATATAATGGAGGTTTTAAGAAATGGTATAATGCTCACAATATGAAGATAGGTAAAGTTTTGGAGCAGGCATTTAATATTGCTAAAGACAAATACGAATGGTTATTTACAGAACAAAATAATTATGCATGGTATGTTCCCACGGATTCAATACTTATCGATATCCTTTATGAATTAGCAAAATATAATCTATCAATAGTAAATCGAGATGTCTTAGGTACTGTCTACGAAGAATACTTAGATATTCAAGATAAGAAGAATAAGGGACAATATTATACTCAATATCAAATAGTTGGATTGATATGGGATAGAGTTGGATATTCATCCAAAAAGTGGGGGGATGAAACAGCATTTTTCAATTATGAAATGGGTGGTAAAAGAGTTCCAAAGCTAATTCTTGACCTATCCACAGGTTCAGGAAGCTTTTTAGTAGAAGCAATTTACAGGCTAAGAAATTATTTTCAATTCCTGCAAGATAAGCATAACTTAGAGGATGCAAAAAATGCAATTATAAAAGGAATTCATGGTTGTGAAATAAGCGCATTTTCTTATTATCTCACTGAGGTAAATGTATTAATTCAGCTAACACCGATCATAAAAAAACTAATCGAATTTAATGAGATGGAACGAGACTTAGGAGGAAAATTTACTCTACACGTAATTCATCAAGATTCTTTAAGTTTACATAATAAAAATCAAGAATTTATTGGAAAAGAAGTGACTGACGACTATATAGAAGATAAAGACCATGACATACTTAAGTTAGAGGGGGAAAAACTTAAGATTTTCCAATTTATTAAAGAAAATAAGAACTTTGACTATGCAGTAGGTAATCCTCCTTATATCGGTGAAGATAGCCACAAAGAACTTTTCAGAAGTACCCTTGAAAAATACCCATATTGGAATAAGTATTACCAGGGTAAAATGGATTATCTCTATTTTTTCATTATCCTAGCTCTACAAAAATTGAAGGAAGGGGGGAAATTAGGGTTTATTACAACCGCTTATTGGCTGACGGCAGATGGCGCTAGCAATTTAAGAAAATATATTCTTGATAATGCTAAAATAATAGAAATAATTTATTTCGATGAGATAAAGCTATTTGAGCATGCTAAAGGGCAACACAACATAGTTTTTATTTTACAAAAAACCACACAGACAAAAGGAAATGAAAAAGTCGAACAAAATATAAAAGTAGTCCAAGTTAAAAAAGAATTCATTGGGAAAAATGTAAATGAAAAATTGAGCAATTTAATAAAACATATAAAAGACCATATCGATGAGAAAAATTATGTTGATGAATACATTGACGTTTATTACTCAGCTGTAAAGCAAGGCGAACTTTCTGAAAAAGCATGGTATATCTTTCATAGTGAAAAAACTAAGATAATACTTGACAAAATAAAATTACATGGTAAGCCTTTAATCAAGATGTGTGATGTTAATCAAGGACTAGTACCGAATCCTTTGCGTGTCGATAAAGACGTTTTAGACACGATTACACCTCAGGAGATACAAGAATATGGGGTTAAAATTGGGGATGGTGTTTTTGTTTTATCTGAAGATAAAATAAATCGCTTAGAACCATCTGATATAGAACATAAAATGTTTAGACCGTATTACAAAAATTCGGATATACATAGGTATTATGTAGAAAAAAATTCAACCGATAAAGTAATTTACACCGAGAAAAATACAAATATAAATAATTATCCAACTATTTTAAAACATCTAACCACATTTAAGAAGAAATTATCCTCAAGAAGAGAATGTGAAGAGGGTAAAATTCCATGGTTCTCACTTCATTGGCCTAGAACACAAGATATATTTGAAGGAGACAAAATTGTCTGCCCTTATCGTTCTCCTTACAACACATTTGGGTATACAGATAAACCTTTTTATGGCAGCACAGATATGTATTTTATCACCCAAAAGAAAAACAGAGAAAAAGAGCTTGAGACGGGAGAAAATGAGACACCCGGCATACACAATCTTCTTTACATTTTGAGTATACTCAATTCTTCACTTTTCCGTATTTGGTGCTATTATCAAACAAAACCCAAAGGAAAGACACGTGAATTGTTTTATACACCTCTAACTGAGATGCCGATACGTCCCATAGATTTTAAAAATAACAAAGAGAAAAGGCAGTATGACACCCTAAATGAAGAAGTTAAAAAGATTCTTTCCAAGAAGGAAGAACTCAATAACTATAGCAAATATTTTGATAGCCAAATTGTGCAGATAGAGAAAGATAATGTGCTTCCAAATATAGCATTAGAAAAGGTTATTGAATACTTAGACCAAGGTGAAATAAGGAATCTGTGGACTTCGGGTATAGTCAAACCTATCGAACCAGCAGAGGATTTTGTTTTAAAGAATGTCGGTGATATTGCTTATAATCTCGAAAAAGAAATCACGGGTTTTGAACATACCTTAATATTAACTGGAGCTGGAAATAAAAATACTATTAAAATAGATGGCGAAAAAGAGGCTTTGAAATGTGTTAAACAGATATTGGAGAAGAATTTCATCGATCGCTCCTGGAAAGATATTGAAAAGATATTACTTTTACCGAGCAGTATTGAAATTCTTACAGGCAAAATACATATAATTATTAGCAGTGTCAAACAATTAATTAATGAAATTTCCAACTCTCAAGATGCAATTAATGAAATTGTATATGAATTATATGACGTAGAAAAGAAAGATGCACAGGAAATTCTCAACGAAATAAATTAAAAAAATGTAAGAAAATATGGACAAAATCTAACATTAAGAAAGATTAATATGATGAATAAAGAACATACTACAGGTGTTTTGTTTTGAACCAGATGGTAAAGAACTGGCTGTCGCAATCCGAACGTGATCTTATGACTGCAAAAAATTGTACCAGATCAGGGGATTTTTATGCATCAGCATTCTTTTGTCATCAGAGTATCGAAAAATGTTTAAAAGCCCTGTTTATTTCCAGATTTGACGATCTTCCCCCCAAGACCCATCATATTGATAAATTGGCAATGGGTGAATGATAATGGAAGAAAATGAGATAAAAGATTCTGTTCTACAGCAATTTCTAATAGAAAAAAAAGATTATATTATAAATAAATACAAACCTGTCAAATTTATCCTTTTTGGATCAAGGGTATGGGGTAAGCCAGATGATTTCAGTGATATTGATATGATATTAGTATCAAATGAATTCAGTAAAGAAAAATTCACCGGGAGAATGGGAAAAATTCTCAAAGAATTGAAATTTCACGAACATATTGATGCATTGTGCTATACGCAGGAAGAATTTGAAAGAAAATTGAAAGAATCTTATATTGTCCGGGATGCTGTGAAAAAAGGGTACAATGTAATATAGATTCACTCAAACGGATTTCCAACACTTGCGAATAATGCCATTATCCGGATGCGTCCTGTCATGGTATCATCAATGCTGGCGCCCCAGATTATCCTTTTTGTACCTGGAAGCTGCTTTGCCATTAAATCGCCAACTAGCGCCACTTCTTCAAGAGTCAGGTCTTGCCCGCCAGTGATCTGTATTAGTAAACCATGTGCGGATGAAAGGTCAGGAATATTAAGAAGCGGCGCAGATACTGCTCTTAATACAGCCTTTTCTATGCGGTCTGGCCCTTGCGCTTCTCCTATTCCGAATGATGAAATGCCTCTTTTTTCCAGAACAGCTTTTAAGTCTGCAAAATCAAGGTTCATCAGGCTTGGCAAAGTTATGGTTTCAGTTATGCTTTTGATAAATGCTCCGATCAATGAATTTGCCACGGCAAATGCGGCCTTAAGGGGCAGATCCCCGGCAAATTTTCGAAGTTTTGTGTTATCTATCAGGACCACGGAATCGCATGTTTCAGAAAGCGCGCGAATCGCTTTCTTGGCATTCTCGCGTCTTAATGCTTCTATCTCAAAAGGCATTGTCAGGCACGCTATAGTGAGTGCGCCCATGGAACGTGAAATTTGCGCAACAACAGGAGCGCAGCCCGTACCTGTCCCGCCTCCAAGACCTGCAACGATAAATATGATATTTGCTCCTTCCAGTTCTTTTCGTATATCATCAGCGCTTTCGTGCGCGCATTCTGCGCCAACCTCAGGAAATCCTCCGCATCCTTTGCCCTTGCTTCGCTCCTTTCCGAGCAGCATCAATTTATCAGCGCGCTGAAGGACCAGGTGGCTTATATCGGAATTTGCTGCAATGAGCTTTGCGCCTGCAATGTTTTTTTCAGAAAGATAAGTTATTATATTGCTCCCGGCGCCGCCAAGTCCAATAACAGCAACGGATGGTCTTGATGCTTTAATAATTTCCTTGAATTCTGAATTCATTATAGTTGTTTAATATGGTTTATGTGATATAAATTTGTCTTCAGGATGTATCCTGTAAAAAATGCATATCCTGTAGCTCACCCATAAACCCTTACTCCTGGAATCATATTCTTGATTCGGGAGATTTCAGTGCGAGGAACATCAATAAGAACGCGATCATCCTGCAGCTTTGCCTTCAAAATATTTAAGAGTATTTTCTTAGATGGCACATCAACTATTTTCTTATTTTTATCAAGACGCATCTCACCCAAAATAAAAATGCCATGAGGAGTTTTTGCCAGTATCTTTACATTCCAGGTATTCTGTTGCGAATCATAATAAATATCACCTGCTGAAACTAATTCGCCGACATTCTCAATGAGATATTCTTTTGCAGCATCATGTATTTCTTTATGCATACTACTCCTTTTCTATTTTAATCATCCAGCATCTTGAAGAATTCCATGCACGAATAAATGCTTCAAAGTCGCATTTAAGATATTTTCCTTCCGGTTCATCAGGATCATGATATTCGATCTCTCCATCTTTTATTCCAACTATTACTATGAAATGACCAAAGCCGCTTATGCCTCCATTTATACTGCTCGGATCGATCAAGACTATTACAGGTCTTCCTTCTTTTATTTCGTTCTTAAGTTCTTCAATGTTTGTATTCTTGACTGATGATGCCTTAATCCCCAATATCGCAAAAGCTTCCGATATTTGAGTTGGTGTAGTTCCAAGTTCTGTGGTATCACAAACTTCCGTTATTTCTCCCTCTGTTTTTATGATTCTAAGGAAAGCAAGTATCATTCGCATGCATGCAGGCCCGCATGTATACCAAGCCTCCTGTCTGAAGAAAGGAACTTTTATATTAAATCTCATGAATTAAAAAAATGCTGATACCAAAATTGGATTGATTTTTATTATCAGCTTTCAATGCCCCGCTTCCGCATGCTCCGCCGCATACCTCTCCGTGATCAGCGCCCTCTTGAGCCTGAACATGACCTTCTGCTTATCGAAATTGAATTGCTCGCCCAGCATCTTGATGAGCCTCTTCTTTGATGCACCTTTGAGCGCCATCTCAGTCATAATGCCGTCAACGAATTCCTTGCTGGGATCTGCTTCCTTCTTCACTTCAGCTTTTGGCGCTTCAGGCTTTGCCTCAGGCGCAGATTTCGTTTCTTCTTTTCCTGCTTCAGATACAGTTTTGGCTTCAGGCACTGGTTTTGCAGCCGCATTTGCTTGAGGTTTTGCAGGTTCTTTCACAGCCACAGATTTGTCTTTTACCGCCTGTGTGATCTCAGCCTTTGGTCTTGTCTGGACTTGCGCCGTCTCTTTAACCGCTGGCGATTTTGTTCCAGCAAGAGCCTGTAATGTTGCTTTTGCCGCTTCCTTTGCATCTTCAGGTTTTATTGATGCTTTTTTCTTTGTTGCTTTATCATCTGCCATGGTTATCACCTCGATATCTCAACAGGAGTAATTATTCCTTTTTCGATGCCAAACTTATTGCAGCTAATAAGTATATTATCCTGAACGGGTGCAACTTTGAACTTCTTCTCGATCGTGCTGCCGTTCGATTTGATCTTGATCGATCCACCCTTCATGAGCTTGAGCGCCTTTACTGTATTCAGGTTCAATTCCACAAAATCATTATCATCAGTAAGATTGAACCACATGAACGGATTAAACACGCTGACAAGTACTGGTTTTGCATCAACTGGCTTTGATGCGGCCTGTATTGCATTGTAAGACGGTCTTTCAAACTTTGGTATCGTGAACTCATCGATCGCCTGGACACCGATAGCTTTTTTCACGGATTCATGGAGAGTATTGAACTCAAATTTAACGCCGGCTATTATGCCAAGCGCGTCAAGTCCGCCAATCCCGGCGCCGCCCAGTGCCTGCGCCCGTCCTTCGTTGTTGATAAGCGTGCCCTTCTTCTTATAAAGCGGCTCATGCGCGATCAAAATATTTGCTTTTGCCGATGGTTCCTGGCCTGCCTGGATTATCAGGTTCGTGAGTTTTGAAAGTGTTTCTTTTGAGATAATAGCTGATGGATCTGATTCAAGGCAGAACAATGTTTTTATAGTTCCTTTATTTATATCATCAATAAGCTGCGCCAGCGACTTTTGTTTTGCATCCTTTGTAAGAAGATATGCGCCTGTTGAATTCGCAAACGGCTTCAGGAATGTTATCTTTGTACCTGCATTATTTGCAAGTCCAAGCACGCTCTTTACCTGCTCCACATCCGAAAATGGGTGGAAATCAGCGATAATAAGAGAATCTTTTGTAAGTGCAAGCTTTGAGACATCCGCAGGTCTGATGTTTTCACTTGCCAGCGCCAGATCCTTCCACCAGACTGCAGTTATTTTTGCCCCTTTCTCTTTCGCAGAAAGGAGGCGCCTGACGATCAATGGGTATTGCTCGTATGGATCAATGAAAAGAACGATATGCTTCGCAGCTTCTATCTCGCTATATGGTATTCCGATGCTGATTGTCTGGAATGTATCCTTGGGAAGCGCCTCAAAATTTACTCCCGTGCATAAATAAGATTCACCAATTTTCTGTAATGCAAGAAGCTCCTCAGATGTGGTATTTCCAAATGATAAGAATGCTGTGGAACCTTTTCCGGCTGAAATCCTCTTAGCTGCTTCTTTTGCAGCCTCTTCAAGCGTTGTTTCCTTGCCATCCACAATGGATTTTACTGGCTTATAGAAACGCGGCAGGCTCATCCCGAACCTGCACAGCTTTCCGGCATTTGCAGGCGATGATTTCCTGAAATCAACTTCCAATGCGCCATTCTCACGGATATATAATCCGCAGCCGAAATTGCAGCCAGGGCAGATCGTTGAATAAACATTATCTGTCATTCAATTCACTCTCCTTCATAAGCAAAGTTTGTTATAATCTGGCTTTGCGGCCTTAACGTTCTTTGCGGTGAATTTCTGTGTTTACCAGCGTCCATTGACGGCTCAGTATCATAATTCAATGGAGATAATCCCGAAGAATTTCTCAAGGTTTCTAAATCCTCATTGTTTGAAATACCCTCAATCAAAGAAACGCTTTTCTTTTTTATACTATAGATTTCATCAAATGGATGCAATGTTTTCAATCCAGGTGAATTGCCAGGCATCTCTGTGTTCTCTGCGTACTGGTCTGAACAATTTAACAACGAACTCGTACGAACATTAACACCAAAACCCAGGGGAGTTAACCCGGAAGAATTTCCCAAGGTCTCAATTTTCTCTTTTGCCAGCATCCCTTTCCCCATTGAACCCGATAAATCCAGAGCAACACCGCGCTCTTCTACCTTTTTCTGATCCCTATTAAAACTAGCATCTTCACTCATTTAACTTCACCTCAAAATACGGCGGTTTTCGCATGTCCATACCGGGTTCATATTTCAACTGCTCCTGAACCGGGTTCGCAAACCTTCTGTACAACCTGGTAAGCGGAATATCCACAGGGCATACATCGCTGCACTGTCCGCACCCGATACAGGCATCAGCCAGGTGCAAGAAGCGAACGAGATGATACATTGACATCTTATAAGCATCTCCTCTGGAATGGTACTGTGTGCACTTTGATACATCCCCGCATGAGCAGGTCGGACAAACAGTCTTGCATGCGCCGCAGTCGATACAGTGCTCAAGCTCTTTCCTGAAATATTCAAGCCGTCCATTCTCGATCGGAATAAATATCTTACCTTTCCATTTCTTTCCAAGTTCTTCCATGACACCTTTTATCCTGGCGCGCATTGCAATGCCTTTATCATCTGGTTTTTGCACCTGCACATATCCAGCGTCAATAGCATTCTGGAGGAGTTTTGCACCTTTTTCGGAGTTGATCTCAACAAATGTGGCTTTTCCAACAAGGTCGCCTGTTACACCCCAGTTGCCACATGCGATATCAGAATTATTTGGCACTTTGATCGTACAGTATCGGCAGCTTTCACGCCTTCCGAATCCCTTCTCTTCAAGTTCATCAATAGTTATTGCATGCTCTTTCCCATCTTTTGTCTCAAAGATGAGTTTACCCTTCTCGATCTCCTCACCGTGGACATCTTCAGGTTTGATCTTATACATCACTTCAAGCATCTCGCGTGTGACCACAGGATGCATCGATCCGCCGCAATTCAATCCAACGATGAAAGTATTATCAAGGTTTATTGCATTGCGTTTAGCTTGCTCGATTATCCCCCTTACGTCACAGCCCTTTGCGGGAAGTGCGACTTTCAGGTTCCTGTTTGCGATCAGCTTTGCAAAGTGGCTCGGAACAGAGTGCAGAGAACCTGCAGAGTTTAAGACTTCATTCACATCAGAAGTAATAATAGGAACAGCTTCGAATTCGTTGATCTTCTTAAGAACGACAACAGCATCCACAAGCTTCTTTTCAAGCGCCGCTGCCAGCATGGAAGTCACAAGACCTCCTGAGCCACCGCGCTTTCTCACGTCTTCTTTTGTTGACCATCCAACATACATCTCGCCTTTTTGCATTACGCCACCCCCTCAGGTTTCAACGGACTTGGACCTAGTTTCTTTATCTGCGCTGTGACATCGCGTATGAAATTGGCAAATTTTTCGCCTTCGCTTGCCGATATCCAGTTGAGCTGAAGCCTCTCTTTTTCAATACCAAGCTCGTGAACCACGTTTTCAAGATATTTGTATTTTATTTTTGTTTTATCATTCCCGTTAACATAATGGCAGTCACCGATATGACAGCCTGTGACAAGAACTGCATCAGCGCCTTCAAGGAAAGCATTGAACACATGCAGCGGGTCTATTCTTCCAGAACACATCACACGTATGATCCTCGTGGAAGCTGGCTGCTGGAATCTTCCCATACCCGCGCTGTCAGCGCCTCCGTATGAGCACCAGTTGCAGCAGAATGCTACGATCTTGGGTTCCCAGCCATTGGTTTTTGAAGCCGTTGGGGCTGCCGACACTTCTGCGCTCATGCTGCCACCTCCTCGAATCTAAACACATTCTTGATCTGTGCAAGCAGCTGGTTATTCTTGAAGTGGCTCTGTTCAAGCGCACCTGTCGGGCAGGCTGCAACGCACGTTCCACAGCCCTTACACAATGCTTTGACTACGTTCGCTTTATTTACTTTTTCATCGAACTTTATTGCCTGGAATGGGCACATAGGTATGCAAACCTGGCATCCCACGCAAACATCAGGTTCTACAACCGCTGTAATGCCTTCCGTTATGGCTTTTTTGTTCTTGAGAAGAATTGTGGCGCGTCCTGCGCATGCGCTGCCCTGGGATACTGCATATGGGATATCTTTGGGACCTGAAGCGCAACCTGCGAGGAATACGCCATCTATGGTGGTATCAACAGGTTTGAGCTTTGGATGCGCTTCCATGAGCAGACCATCTGCTGCTTTTGATAATTTCAATAATTGCTGTATCTGGCTAATCCCCTCATTCGGAACAATGCCTGTAGCCAGCACCAAGAGATCGAACTCAAGGTTTCTTATTTCCCCTGCAAGTGTATCCTCAACTCTCACTTTGATATTCTTTGTAACAGGGTCTTCTTTCACTTCAACAGGTCTTCCACGAAGGAACTTAACGCCAATGTTTCGCGATCTGTTGTATGATTCTTCATATCCCCTGAATGGAGTCCTGATATCGATATACATTATCGTCTGATCGGTCTCCGGGCGCTTTTCCTTAAGAAGCTGCGCATTCTTTATCGTGACCATGCAGCAAACTCCAGAGCAATAGATATTAGTATTTTTATCGCGCGAGCCTACACAATTAACAAATCCCACGCGTATGGGTTCTTTGCAGTCAGATGGTCGCACGACATGACCGCCGGTTGGCCCTGCTGCATTGAGAAGCCGCTCAAATTCCATGGCAGTAATAATATTATCATATAACCCATATCCGAAATCGTGTCGCGGTTCAGGGTCATAGGTCTTAAAGCCCACAGCTCCTATGATAACGCCAACATTAAGATCAGTATAACTTGTCTGCATATCATAGTTTATTGCCCCGCTCGCGCACGCTTTTGCGCATGCCTTGCAGTTGATGCAGTTATCCTTATCAAGAACTGCACGAAGCGGCACAGCCTGCGGGAAAGGAACATATATTGCCTTTCGAGTTCCTAAGCCTTCATTGAAATCGTAGGGCACTTCGACCGGGCAGACCTCGCTGCACTTGGCGCATCCTGTACATTTAACTACATCAAGGTATCTGGGTTTATGCTCGACCTTTACGTTGAAATTGCCCACATACCCTTCCACGGCTTTCACTTCTGAATAGCTCATTATCTTGATATTCTTGTTACGCGCCACTTCTACCATCTTGGGACCAAGAATACATATCGAGCAGTCGTTTGTCGGGAACACTTTATCAAAGCGCGCCATCCTTCCGCCTATTGAAGGCTCCTTCTCAACGAGATAAACCTGGAAACCCATATCAGCAAGGTCAAGCGCTGATTGCATACCAGCAACGCCTGCACCGATGACAAGGGCTTTATCAATGACTGGAACTTCACTTGCCTGCAGCGGTTCAAGCAGCTTTGATCGCTCAACTCCCATTCTTATAAGGTCTTTAGCTTTCTCTGTGGCTTTTTCCTTCTCCCACATGTGTATCCATGAACAATGATCCCTGATATTTACGAATTCAAGGAAGTACTGGTTCAAACCCATCTCTTCTATGCAGGCACGGAATGTCGGTTCATGGGTTTTTGGAGAGCAGGCTGCTACAACGACCCGATTAAGGTTGTGCTCTTTTATCTTTGCCTGGATGTCGGCCTGTCCAGAATCCGAGCATGTGAACTTGTTCACGGATGTGACTTTAACTCCTTGGAGCGTTCCAATGTAATCAGCTACCGCTCTGGTATTCACCACACCTCCGATATTCACGCCGCACTCGCATACGAACACACCGACCCGTTTTTCTTCATTATCTTTTACAACAGTACTTTTGTTTTCAGTACTTTTATTATCACTCATGTCACTCACTTCCTTGAACATTAGCCGCTGACTTATTAGCCAATGAATTAGCCGATGCATTAAATCTGCGTTCATCTGCGTTTATCTGCGGTTTAATTTTTTCGTTTACAGGGTTTTGACCCAATTTCTTAATCTCTTCCGTAAAATCTTTTATGACTTCTGAAAATCGCAATCCTTCGCTTGCTGAGATCCACTCAAGCCGAAGCCTCTTATCAAGCCCAAGCTTTACAAGCGCTTTTTTGGTATTATTGATCCTTACCTCTGCATTCTTGTTGCCGTCTATGTAATGGCAATCCCCTATATGGCATCCTGCGATCAGGACTCCATCAGCTCCTTCTCTTAGCGCCTTCAATATGAATGCAGGTTCAACCCTGCTTGAACACATTACTCTAAGTATCTTAACAGATGGAGGATACTGGAATCGGCTCACGCCAGCAAGGTCTGCTCCCGCATAGGAGCACCAGTTGCAGCAAAAAGCAAGAATATTTGGTTCCCAACCGTTTCCCGCCTGTTCAGGCTTAATCGCAGCTGTTTCTGTACTCATACTGTCACCTCCACAACGCCTTTATCAATCGAAATACTTTTAACGCCCTTTTGAAACGCATCAATTGCCTCACCAATCTCTTTTGATGAGTAATGCTGCGCCGTTATAGCACCTGCCGGACAGGCAGCAGCGCATGAACCGCAGCCCTTGCATGAAGCTGCGTTTATTTTTGATTTCTTTGTAGTGTATGTGACTTCTTCAACTTTTACGGTCACATCGTACAGTGAAGGCGCATTATAAGGACAAACTGTAACACAAGTGCCGCAGCCGATGCATTTTGCTTCATTTACAACTGAGATTGCGCCTTCGGTCTCAATGAATTTGCGTGACAGGATCGTGCACGCGCGCGACGCTGCTGCGCTTGCCTGCGATATTGCTTCCTCAATAAGTTTTGGCGACTGGGCGCTGCCGCACAGGAATACGCCGTCAGTTGCAAAATCCACAGGCCGCAATTTGGGATGAGCTTCAAGGAAGAATTTATTCTTATCAAGAGGAATCTTAAATAGCTCATTAATTTCCTTATTCTCTCCTGCAACAAGCGGCGTGCTCAAAACAATGAGATCTGACGCTAACTCAATATCAAGATTAAGCATGGCATCATGGACGATAACCGATCCGTTTTGAACTTTCGGCGGGTTTTCAGGTTCGTATTTGATAAAAACTACTCCGAGGTCTCTTGCAGTTCCATAAAGCTTCTCCATCACGCCGTATGTTCTCATGTCACGGTAAAGAACAAAGACATTTGCGCTGCTGTTTGCTTTCTTTATCCTTATAGAATTTTTGACCGCGTCAACACAGCATGTGCGGCCGCAGTATTCGCGTTCAATGCTTCGCGCTCCCACACACTGGATCATTGTCACATTTTTGGCGCTGATAATATTTCCAAGCATTTTCTCAAGCTGCGCCTGCGTGACAACGCGTGTATCCTTTCCATACTCGAATAATCCCGAAGGTTCAAGGTTGCGGGCGCCGGTTGCAACTACAGCTGCACCAAAATCGACTGGCAGTTCCTTTCCGCTTGCAAGAATAGTTCCTTTGAAATTACCAAGATAACCTTCTACCTTGAGGAGTTTTGCATCATTTATTATCTTAATATTCTTGTTCTCGCTCACTTTGCCTATCAGTTCTTTTAGTACATCGGCGGGTTTTTTGCCATCGTATAATTCCGTCATTTCACGAAGCATTCCGCCAAGTTCTTTTTCCTTCTCGATCAGTGTCACATGATATCCATTATTGGCAATATCAAGCGCTGCGGTCATGCCAGCTACGCCACCGCCAAGTACTACCGCTTTGTTAATGAGATCGACTTTTTGCTTGTAGAGAGGCTGGAAAAGCGCAGATTTTGCCACAGCCATCTGGACGATGCCTTTTGCCTTCTCTGTGGCTCTCTCTTTCTCTTTTGAATGCACCCACGAGCAGTGCTCACGGATATTTGCCAGTTCGAAAAGATAAGGATTAAGTCCTGCTTCGCGGCAGGTATTCTGGAATAAAGGTTCATGGGTGCGCGGCGTGCATGATGCCACAACAACACGATTAAGATCGTTTTTTGTGATGGCGTCTTTTATCGTGACCTGTGAATCAGAAGAGCAAGCGTAAAGCATTTCCTGGGCATGCGCGACGCCGGGAAGGGTTTTTGCATATTCCACGACTCCGGGGACATTGACAACGCTTCCGATATTAATTCCGCAGTGGCATACGAATACGCCGATGCGTGGTTCGATCGAAAGTTTTTTCTCATCAGGAAATTTCCTTTCTTTTATGAGTGTCCCGCGTTCCGGGGAGAGCAGGGCGGCAGCCTTTGATGCTGCGGCGCTTGCCTGTGCTACGGTGTCGGGGATATCCTTTGGGCCCTGCGCAACACCGCATACATATATCCCGGCGACGCTTGTCTCAACTGGATTTTCGATGCTTGTGGCGATATTTCCGAACTCATCAAGCGCAATTCCTGAAGATTTCGCAAGAGCGTGCGTTGAATCAGCAGGATCAAGCCCTATGGAGAGAACCACCATGTCGAAATTCTTGCTCACAAGGTCGCCCGTATTGAAATCTTCGTATTTCAAGGAGAGAGAATTATCTGTGCCAACTGTTATTTCAGACGGGCGGGAGTTGATGTATTTTATACCGTATTCCTTCTGCGCCCTGTTGTAGAATTCCTCGAAATTCTTGCCATAAGCTCGTATATCGATGTGGAAAACAGTAATATTAAGTTCAGGATCATGCTCTTTAGCGATTATGGATTCCTTGGTGGCATACATGCAGCAAACCGAAGAGCAGTGCTTCCGGTCTATCCTGGGATTTCGTGAACCAACGCACTGGATGAATGCAATATTTTTCGGGACTTTCCCGTCTGTTTGTTTCGTGACATGACCCTGCGTGGGGCCGCTTGCGCTCAGTAGGCGCTCGAACTGGAGTGCGGTTATGACATCAGGATGATCAAACCTGTATTGTTTCAGGATAGAGGGATCAAATGGTTTAAAACCAGTAGCCAGCACGACTGAACCAACATTTAGTTCAACTTCCTGGTCCTTCTGTTCATAATCAACAGCTTTTGGGCCGCAAACTTTCTTGCATACGCCGCATTTGCCTTTTGTAAGATATATGCAATGTGCGGCATCAATTGTCGCAACCCTGGGTATTGCCTGCGCAAAAGGGATGTAAATAGATTTACGCTTCGCCATACCCGCATTATATTCATCTGACACTTTAGAGGGACATTTTTCTGTGCATGAGCCGCATCCTGTGCATTTTGTCTCATCGACATATCGGGCTTTACGTATCACTTTTACCTTGAAATCACCGGCTTTGCCGCTTATGGATTTGACATCGCAATATGCGAGTAATTCAATGTTGGGATGGCGCGCGGTCTCCACAAGTTTCGGGGAGAGGATGCACATGGCGCAATCATTCGTGGGGAATGTCTTGTCAAGCTGGGACATGACGCCGCCTATGCTTGGTCTTGATTCAATCAGATAAGTTTTAAAACCGCTGTCAGCAAGGTCAAGGGCAGCTTGAATCCCTGCTATTCCCCCGCCAACTACAGCTACTGAGCCTTTCATTGTGCTGCCTCCGCTTCAACGGCTGTTGCTATTTTAGCTTCCACCTTATTCGGCGCGGGTTTTTCTTTTCCAATTAATGCTATAAGCTTAGACGTCGAAACCATATTCTTATCCAGTTCAAGTTCTTTCTCGCCCAAACCCATCGCAAGTCCGATAAGCTGGGTAAAATAAAGCACTGGCATATCGATTTTTGTGTTATGCGCTTTTTCGATCATTCCCTGCTGCCCGTCAAGAAGCATGTGACACATTGGGCATGCTACAACGATGCAGTTAGCCCCTGCTGCTTTTGCTTCGTCGAATAACTTCTTTGTGAGAATGAATGCGTAATCCTGTTTACTCATCAGGAGATTGCCGCCGCAGCATTTTGTTTTCTGGGTAAAAGGCAGGCATTCGGCGCCTGTTGCCTTAATAATATCATCAAGAGAGGTGGGATTTTCGGGATTATCGAATTTACATACCTCGGAGGGGCGAATAAGAAGACAGCCGTAATATGGAACTGCTTTTATGCCATTTAAGGATTTGGTAAATTTCGTGGCAAGGGTTTCCGTTCCCAGGTCATTCACAACGACATCCAGAAGATGTTTTATATTTACGCCAGTGTACTTTTCCCCGAGCGCTTTTTCGATCTTTGCCCTGAAAGCGCTATCAGTCTTCATGGCTTTATCGGCTCTTGAAAGATTATGCGAACAAATGCTGCATGGGATAACAAGGTCAAGACCAGTTTTTTGCGCCTTGAAATTATTTCGGGCGGATAATCCCATGGAGAGTTCCTTATCAAATATAGCTTCAAGCGCTCCACAGCAGTTCCAGTCATCGATTTCTGTAAGCTCAATGCCAGCCGCTTTGCATACTGCTTTTGTGGATGCATCGTATTCGCGGGCTGTGCCGTGAAGCGTACATCCGGGATAATAAGCAAGCTTCATTTTTCCACTTCCTCAAATATGCGTTTGATTTCGCCTTTTCCTTTTATCGTATGCGGCAGGATGCTAAGTTTACCTTTTTTCCACAATTCAAAACCCATAGGAGCATAACCTAAAGCTCCGCCGATGCCTTTAGTCATTAGCATGAACGTTCCGCTCACACCTGCTTCATACCATTTTCCATTCTTCTTGACCGAGTCGATGAAAAGATGATCAAATAATGGTTTGGGATTATCGAGCTTGATCTTGCCAGCTTTTGCCTCACGCTGCGCGATCGCGCGTATCGCTCCAATGACTTCTGTTATTTTAACATCCTGCGGGCATCGCTCGTAGCAGATATAACATGATGCGCAAAGCCAGAGTGATTCATCTGAAAGGACTTCTTTTCTCATGCCAAGGATGGCTTTTCTAAGTATCATTCGCGGGTTGTAAGTTTTGTCGATTTCGGTGACGGGGCATCCAACAGTACAGCCCGTGCAGTTGAAACATTTTTTAATATTCTCGCCGCCCGGTTCTTTAGATATCTCATATTTAAAATCCGGGTCAAGATCGCTAGATTTTATCATTTTCCCGCCTCCAGTTGCCGCGCAAGGAATACGCTTAAGTCTACAATATCAAGATCATACTTATGTGTAGCATCTTTTTCAGTTTTAAGGCAGTTAAAATGCGCAAGGCATTTTGAACATGTTGTGATCAGGGTTTTTGTGCCTGTAGCCTCTGCTTCGTTCATACGTGCAATGCGAAGCGCCTTTGTTTGCTCATTGCAATTCATGAAATTACTTACTCCGCAGCACAGGGCATTTTCTTTTGAATGCTCCATCTCTTTTACGACCACACCGTTCGCAGTGAGTGCTTTTCGCGGCGCGTCATACACTCCCATGTGCCTTCCAAGCCTGCATGGGTCATGATAGGTAACCTGCATATCGATCTTCATTCCGAGCTTATCGTATAGTTGCGATGTATGAACGACTTTTATTCCGAGGTCGTAATCCTTTGAAAAGGTTCGATAACATTCTGCGCAGCTTGTTACAAGGGTATCGATGCCGCTTTTTTTAATATATTCTATGTTATAGTTCTTTAGCCTGTCAAAAACATCTTTTTTTCCCTGCCACAGGACATCATGACCGCAGCATTTCATGTTCATGACCTGCGGTTTTATTCCCAGTTTATCAAGAAGTTTAAGGGACGATGTAGTAATTTCCCCGAAATTGGTTTTTACATCATGCAGGAATAAGTCGAGTGAGTCCACACATCCTGGAAAGAATCCGATTTTTGAATCTGCTGATTTAGCCGAAGTGTCTGGAATGTTCCCATCAAGTTTTGAACTTAATTCGGCCATTTCCGTGAAAACACCAAGATGAGCTATAGATAGAGGCTCTTTCCCATTCCTCTCTTCACGTATAAAGCCAAGGAAATCCACCTGCTGCGGGCATTCGATCGGACACAGGCCGCATGTCAGGCATGTCCAGATATCATTTGTTTCAAGCCCATATACATTGGCATTATAAATTGCACTGCGTGGTGACGTCTTCGAAACCCGGCGCATGGGGCATATAGATGTGCATTTTCCGCACTGATAACAAGATTGTACGTTACTCATTTGTACCCTTCAGTTTGTTCGTTACTGTAACGTTTTTTATTGGTAAAGGGTATAATTGGTTTTAAAGTTTTCGATTTATAGCGATGCAGAGCATCATTATTAATAACCTATAATCATTATTAATAATGGTGCATAATTATTAATAATGTTAATTTGCGATCCACCCCCTGTCCCCAAAATACATTATTATGTTGTTCACTTCCTGGCTTGAGGGTTCCCTGTTGTGTTCCATTTCAAATATATCTACTATTGCGCTGAAAGTGCAGTGCAGTCTGTTTGTGGTTTTTCTTGTGCTTTGTCGGGTCATGTTTACAGGGTGTGTAAATGATATGTGGTGTATTAAAGATTTTGGTTCGTATGTGTACGAATAACATATTTATTTATGATGAATATTTCCCCTGATTGCGTAACTTTTGGTTTTGTAAGGATCAATGACCACATTAAAAATTATATCGGTAATAGATTCAAAAAAATTCTTTTTTATCAAATAAGACTTGGCATAATTTATATAGAATAATAGCCCCAATTGAATTAATCCATGAAGACGATTTTGTAATATCGAGTAAGAATATCGCTAACAGAATGATTATATAAGTTATTATATTTTTATATTTCCATACCAATTCTTTAATTTTCAATAGATTTTCTCTTTGTCCAAACACCCAAAAAACCAAAATATCCGCCAAATTACGCCCTAAATATATTGATACTATGACTGAAATGATTGAAAAAATAAGTACGATAAAAAAAATTATAAAAGTATTATTAATATAAGATGAATAAGGAAATCGAATCAAAGAAACCAAAACAATTAAACTAAATGAAAATCCAATAAAATTCTCAAACGCTTTTATTCTCTCTTTTATTTCTACCTCTGGAAATTTTGATATTATAAGATAATATTCATCAAAAGTCAAATGTCCTTTAAATTCAGATAACTCCTTTTTGCCCTTTTGAGTTAAGAAAAAATTTATTTGTTCATTTGTCGCTCTCTTAATTAGGTTCGCATCTTCTAAATCATCAATTAATTTATCATATTCTGTTTTGTTGATTTTAAATTCATCTGGTTTTTCAAACTGTAACCATTTTTTAATATCAAAGCCATAACTTTCAGATGCATTTTTCAAAGCCAATAAAATCCAATAATCCGGTTTTATCAAGTAAATCTATTATAAAGATGCGGATTCTTATATTTAAAATTTTTTAATACCACTCAGGACGCGATATGAGAGGCCAACGCACATAAGCCCCAAGGATTTTACCCTGCTTTGACAGGATTTACAGGATCGGCAGGATACGATTGTGTCAAATCCTGTCGATCCTGTCCAAAAAAAAATTAAAGCCTTGAAATCCCAAATGATTTCATCAGCACCTCTTGGTCCACTTTTCCGCTTGTAAAGGTCTTGGCGCTGTTGAGCTCATTTATTGTGATCTCAGCAGGAGCGAAAACGCCCGCGTCCACCTTGAAGAAATCAAAGCCTGCCTCCTTGAAGGTCGTGAAGAATGGTTTTCCATAGGAAGATGAAGTTCCTGAAGGCACTTTAACGATCAATTCTTTTACCTTTTCCACATCATACTTCACGTTATAATATGTCTTTCCGCAGTAAATGATACAGTCATTGGTCGAGCCCATGCATTTCGTACTATCCCCGATGATAGGAGAAATAGGAGCAATACCGTATCCGCTTTTTATGGTGTTTATATCAAAGCCGATAGATTCCATCTTATGGATGCCGGTCTCAACGATGCGGGCTGAGATCTGGACTGACCCTGCGATAGAAGCAGTAGGAGCTACAACGATAAAAAGATCGCTGGGATCCACATTGCAGTCTTTCGCGATCTTATCTGTGACCTCTTCAGGCGGCATTTTATCAGATTCGAGTACAAGTACGGCGCTGGTATAGGAATCCTTGTAATTTATCTCTGCATAGAGCTTTTTCGGATTAAGGGACAGGGCGCGGGCAGGGCCTGAACCCATGGCAAAATATTTTCCAGCGCTGATACGCCATCCGGCATATTGCGAAGCCATGCATGCAACTATCGGGTGATCGGTGCTGACCCTGATAGCGGGAACCATAATCCCGCCAAGGTCAAAAGTAGTATATTGTAAATCCGCAAGGTCAGCAAGGCATATTCTTGAAAGGTACATTCCTGCTTCATAACCCCCTGATACATTCACACCTGCATCAACAACTGTGGAACCGTTTTTCTGCTCATGTATCTCTACATTCAATTCGTTCGCAAAGTCAAGCATTTCCTTAAATACACAGAGTCCGGTTTCATTTACACTTATCATATTCTATCCTCACGTTTATTGTCAAAAACCTGATTTATTTTACATAAATCTCGAAGGTTTTGTCTTAACTATAATTGCTAGATTCTAAATGATAAATCTGTTTATTTTGATCCGTCAAGCCTGCGTAACTTATTTACAATCCCTATACAATTAAGCCTCTATGAAAGCAGTTCTTGGGCTTGAAGACGGAACATTCGTAATAGGTGAAGGTCTTGGAGTTGAAGGCATAGTCCAGGGCGAGCTTGTTTTTACGACACAGTACACAGGATATGAGGAAGCTCTGACCGATCCTTCATACAGGGGTCAGATCTTGATGTTCACCTATCCGCTCATAGGCAATTACGGTATCAGCGGTGAAACTTTCCAATCAGACTGCATGCAGGCTGAAGGACTTGTAATAAGGGAAGCATGCGATCACCCGTCGCATCATAAATCAACCCGTTCTATCTTTGAATATCTAAGAGATGAGGGAAAATCCGGCATCATGGGCATAGATACACGGATGCTGACCATCAAAACAAGGGAACATGGAACTATGAAAGCCGCGATGATCGTTGGCAGCGATGACGGTAAAGAAGCAGTCAGGCTTGCAAGAGAGCAACCCGATATAGGCGGTCTTGACCTCATTGGAAGAGTTACATGCAAAAAGCCATATAATGTGAAAGGCCACAAAGATGGCGATAATATTGTTGTAATGGATTTTGGCGTAAAAAGGAACATCATTAAGAGCCTGAACAACAGGGGAATCAATGTCACAGTAGTTCCTGCTACAATGCCGGTAAGAGAGATCATGAATTACGAGCCTGACGCCATACTTCTTTCAAATGGACCGGGCGACCCGCAGCAAGCGGTAAACGGTATTTCTGTAGTAAAGGAACTCGCAGGCCAGCTTCCTATTTTTGGCATCTGCCTTGGACACCAGATAATATCCCTGGCGCTTGGGGCACAAACTTATAAAATGAAATTCGGCCACCGTGGAGCTAACCAGCCAGTCAAGGATATGAAAAGAGGTATTGTTCATATTACTTCGCAGAACCATGGTTATGCTGTTGATGAAGACAGCATTGATAAAAAAGAGATCTCGGTCACCCAGTTCAATACGAACGATAAGACGGTCGAAGGGATTGAACACAGGGATCTTGAGATAATGTCAGTCCAGTATCATCCCGAAGCGCATCCGGGACCTCTTGATACCGAGAAGATATACTTTGACAGGGTTGTTGAAACTATGAAAAAGATGAAAGTTATGGCGAGATAAAATATCTATTGATAATCCTTTCGATCCGCATCATCCGTGTTCCCGGTTCAAACTGACCAATGAACATGCCCCAATACCTTCAATATTCCCGTATCACCCTGTAATCTGAAGTCCTTTCAACAGGAATCCTCCCCGCATTTTTTATCAAATGGATGAGCCTGTCCTTTGGCATATAATCTGGCGCAGAGCCTCCAGCAGCATGTGTAATACGCTCTTCCATGACAGTGCCATCGATATCGTTCGCGCCATAGGCAAGCGCTATCTGCGACATCTTTTCACCCAGCATGACCCAGTAGCTTTTGATATTATCGACATATCCGGTAAGCATTAGGCGAGAGACTGCGATTATTTTGAGGTCATCAAAACCTGTCGGCCCCTCTTTTACAATACCTTCCTTCTTCAGGTATGTATTGTCAGGATGGAACCGGAGAGGGATGAACGCCTGGAAGCCCTGTGTCTTTTTCTGCAATTTCCTTATCCTGAGGATATGATCAACCACATCCTCCGGGGTCTCGATATGACCGTACAGCATCGTAGCATTGCTCTTTATCCCGATGCCATGGGCGGTTTCCATAACCTCAAGCCATTTTTCACCGGATATTTTTTCAGGGCATATCTTTTTCCTTGTATTTTCATTGAATATCTCAGCGCCGCCACCCGGAAGACCTGTAAGTCCGGCTTCCTTTAGGCGTAAAAGCACTTCCCGGATGCTTAATCCGGAAATTTTTGCAAGATGCGCCACCTCAACCGCGGTAAATGCTTTTAATGACATGGAAGGGTATTTTTCATGGAGCTTTTCCAGGACATCCACGTAATATTCAAATGGCAGCGCGGGATTTAGCGAACCCACAATATGCAGTTCCGTGGCGCCCATGTTCGAAGCTTTTTCTGCTTTTTCCATGATCTCATCAATTGAAAGTGTGAATGCGCCTTTTTGCCCCTCTTCCCTGAAATAGGCGCAGAACTTGCATTTTGAGGCGCATACATTGCTGTAATTTATGTGACAGTTTGAAACGAACATGACTTTGTCGCCCACGGTTCTTTTCCGGATGTGATCCGCAAGCGCTCCGATCAAGGTAATATTCTTGGATTTCATAAGAACTAAACCATCCTCAAAATCCAGTTCTTCGGATGCCATTGCTTTTTCTATAATACGTGATAGTTCTTCCATTAAATCGTTCCTATATGCAAAAGATAGATAAGAATGCTTTTAAATGGGGATTTCAATTTGGAATATCAGTACATCGTGCTTATTTCAGGGTCATATACATTTAATGCTTCATGAATATACTTATTGAAGGGGAAACTATTTAATCAGGTATATACATAAATTTCTGAAATAAATAACTTAGGGGTATTAATTATTCAGATAAAATCATACTTAATTTATTTTATTATTTGTGGAATTTTTTTAATTTCGGGCTGTATTACTGAAGAAAAACCAATCAAAACTGAAGCGCCGACTATACTTCCGATAACTTCTTCACCTACTCCTGAACAAACAGCGAATTCGCAAATTACTGTTCAACCGCCCGAACTACCAAAAGGAACTCCAGATCCAGAAATTATAGTTGATATTTATGTTCCAGACAAGGCATGGACCGGAACTACACTATTTGCAGACCTCCATAAAAGTGAAAGCCCCAGAATAATTGAGGTAAATATGAAAGGAGAGATTGTTTGGGAATACAGGATTCCGGAAAATTTGAAGCAATATACCAATCCTGGACTTGACACGGAAAGATTGTCAAACAATAATATCATGTTTGTATTGCCCCGTAAAGGCGTGTATGAGGTTAACCGCAACGGTACAATCGTCTGGTCGTATCTTGATCCTAAAGTAGACCACGATGCAGACCGTCTCCAGAATGGCAATACTTTATTTGTATTCGGGAATAATGACTGGATAAATGATGCCCAGGTGAAGGAAGTGAACCCGAAAGGAGAACTTGTCTGGGCATGGTATGCAAAAGACCACTTTGACGCACCGCTTGATAGCGGTCGCGATGGGTGGACTCATACCAATGCAGTCACGAGGCTTTCTAACGGTAATACATTAATCAGCCTCCGGAATTTTGGCTACATGGTTGAAGTTGACTCTAAAGGGTCGGTGGTTAAAACTATTGGAAAGGGTATTCTTTCCGATCAACATGATCCGGAGATTCTTCCTAATGGCAATATACTCGTAGCTCAACCAGGGAAACCTGCGCCGAGTGCGATTGAAATAGATCCGAATAATAACACGATTGTTTGGGAATATGTTCCTGAAAAAGTACCGCACATCCGTGACGCTGACAGATTGCCCAATGGCAATACTCTGGTCGTTAGTGCAGCACGTATAATTGAAGTCAGTCCTGATAAAGAGGTCGTTTGGCAGCTCACTGTGAAAGGAATAACTCCTACCCAGGGAAAGGTTCAACCAACATATTTATACAAAGCTGAGAGGATTAATCCAAAATAAAACCAAAGAGCAAGTAAACCGACCGATTTGGCAATTCCCTGAAAAATCATATAACAATTATATGAACAATAATCGAATCGATCCCAAATGATAACGACATTAAAATCCATCCCCCGCATTGGCGAAAAAACCGCACGGCGTCTCATCGAGCATTTCGGCTCTGAAAAACAGGCGCTTGATGCGATAATTAACCGGGATATAGCAGCGCTAAGCGAGCTTGAAGGGATGACTGAAAAATCAGCAATATCACTTGTGCTTGAAACAATCGCAATAAATGAAGGTGCAGGCGTGCGGGATTTCCTGAAAACAAATGAGGCTTACGAGTTTTATGAACGGTTGATGGAACTCATAAAAGGTTTTGCCCATACCGATCATGCCAGAAGCAAATTGAGTTTATATTTCCCATATCCTTCGCGAAAGAAGGAAAAGATAGTACATACCCAGGAAGAGATCCGGGCAATTATTGAAATGGCGGATAAACTCGATGAAAAAGAACTTTCATCGTTATTATCCAGGATAAAACCCCTGAAAACGAATTATAATATACCTGTTATCAGAGACAGGGTCATTATTGCCACGAACACCGAAGAATTTGAGGCAGCCAAAAAATTCCCTGTGTCAGTCCAGCTCGTAACGGATGCCAGGGAAATTCCTGATGTAGCCCGCGGTTACTCATATGTGATCCTTGGGGCACATCTGGCTGGCAGGGATTTTCCTGATGATGTGGATATTGATTTCATGGATATCAGGAAAGCAGAGACCTGGCAGGTGGCGCCTGAAAAAGAACTTTCATTTTTTTCTAAGAACCTTGAATCCATCACATGCGCTATTGAAATATTGAATAAGATCAGGCAATATTCACCGGATTTTTGTGAGAAAATAAAATCGGAGGATTTAACGCGTCTTTCTTCAGGCCTGATGAATCTATCAAGTGATGAAGACATAAAAAGCGGGATCGATAATGAAATCGACAGGTGCAAATCGATCTATGACAGGCTAAATGACGCAGTCGCAACGGCAGAAGGCATGGCAAATACTGAATTTGGCGCACTCATTGAAAAAAGTTCAATAACTGTGAAAGGCTTTGACCTCCTTACGGCAATGGATGGAAGTATTAACCGTATGCTTGAGAAGGAAATAAAAGAAAAATACAATACAGTTGCCGCAAACGCAATGAGAGGGATCGTGGCAGGACTATGTCTTACCCCAAATGAATCCCAGTATGTCAACAATTTCTTCGGCGAAGAATTATCCTATCCCATTAAAGTAAACATGCGTGCAGTTGAAGGATTAAAAAACCATCTTCTTCGAAGCATCGCTTCCCGCAAGATCGTAATATTAAGAAATAATGCCCGTTCTCTTTCAAATTTGAAGGAAACCGCGCAGATCCTTGTTCGCGATGTTCTTGATCTTGATGTTGGATATTCGATCGCTTGTTTTTCAAAGAAATTCACGCTCAATATGCCCCGTATCCAAAACGAGAACGGTATCGGAATTATTGGAGGCATGAACCTTTTTCTTTCAAATGTGGTTCCAATTGATTACAATGTCGGGAATTCAAGCATGAATTCATCGATCAAAAAATTAAGGGATGCGCATGTAGTTCTCTTGAGCGGTGTGAATTCGGGCGGGAAAACATCAACTCTTGATTTGATCGCCCAGATCGTAATTCTTGCCCATATGGGATTTCCCGTACCTGCAAAAGAATGTGAGATCGGTCTTGCTGAAGAATTCTATTATTTTGGCAAATCAAAAGGCACAATGGATGCAGGAGCCTTTGAAAGCACAATAAGGGATTTCGCAGCTGTGGCGAATAAGAATGCAAAGATAGTTCTTGCTGATGAGATGGAATCAATTACAGAACCTGGCGCGTCTGCAAAGATAATATCCGGAATACTTGAGGAACTTGAAGATAATAACGGGCTTGGGGTTTTTGTGAGCCATCTTGCAGAATCTATAATGAAGAACACCGCATACGAAATACGGGTCGATGGCATAGAAGCAAAAGGTCTTGATGAACACCTGAACCTAATCGTTGACAGGAATCCGCGATATAATTATCTTGCGCGAAGTACGCCTGAGCTTATCGTGGAACGACTTGCGCGTAAGTTTGAGGATGTAGAGTTCTATGGAAAATTGTTAAAGAAATTCAAGTGAATGAATTATGCTTCTTGAATTATCAGCCCCTGTCGATTGTCTCTGCGATTTCACCTATGACTTTTTCTGGCAGCACATGGGCAGCAGGCTTTCCCCATCCGCCATTATCCCGAACCAGAAAAGTTCGTCATATACTTATGAATACCTCATTTGCGCTTTAAAGAATGGGGAAGATGTGAATCTGATAGGAAATGTTGGTAAGAAGCTTGGAAGCAGTCTCGGCGTTGACCTGAAATTCTTTGGCGGGACAGGAAAGACCCTTCGCACCGGTTCGATAATCGTTGATGGAGATATCGATACGCGTATGGGCATCAGTATTGTAACAGGTGCGATCTATGTGAAGGGAAATGTAAAAGAACCGATGGGAAACATGGTAGAGTTTGTATCTGACCGCGCTGGTTATCGAAAGTTCATGTCAATAACATATTTGTTGGCCGAAGGATCGAATGAAAAAATCCTTCCCCCAAATTCTCTGGAAGACGGATGCTTATATTTGAGAGACGGAATCATTCGGGATACGATAGGCGCCCGTCTTGATGCTGACAAAAAGGTTATGGTTGATGGAAATGCCGGGATGAGCACCGGAATCCTCATGAAAAGCGGGTTGATCCATGTGGATGGGGAGTCAGGAATGAACACCGGCGTTTTGATGCATGGAGGGACAGTTATCACAGGCAATGCCGGGGAATTCGCCGGGGCATATATGGCAGGCGGGTCGCTTGTCATAAAAGGGAAAGCCAGAGGCTTTGTCGGCGCGAATATGAAAGGGGGAATGATTTTCTATAAAGGAGATGCCATTCTGCAAGGCGCTCCTGTAGATGGGAACGATATCAAGATGCTTATCAGGCTTCTTGATATTACCCAGGTGGAAGCGATGATGTTCAAGAAGTATGAATTGCGTAGATAATTATAGTGATTGAGTTCTTTCTTCAATAGCCATAATTTTATCGTTTGTTTTGCGCAGTGCCACCCAACCTCCCCGATTCACCGAGGCGCGACGTCAGGGATGCGGCTGGGGAACACAAAAAGAGGGGGCTCATGCCCTAAGCATATTATTATCTTTTTTTATAACAGAGTTTTAAAAACTCTTCATTTGTCAACCCGGCATCATTTATCAATCCTTTTAAGAGGCCAACCTTGATAGGTTTAGTTCCATGCACAGGCACGGACAGAATTGTTTCGACACCATCTTTCACCAGAATATGATGACTCCCTTCAATGCGATCCAGGCGCCAACCGGCGTTTTTTAACACTTTTATTATCTCCGTCCCCGGCCATCGCGGAAGTTTAGTCACAACCTTATGCCACCGCTACTTCTCTAATTTGAACTTTACTTTGGATTTTGACTTCATGCATGGCTCTCTCATTTAATGTCTTCAAATATCCTGTTATAGCTTCTTTTATATTCTGCAAAGCTTCCTCTTGCGTGTCACCTTGTGACCAGCATCCTTTAAGAGCAGGACAATGCACAATATATCCGCCATCTTCTAAATCCTCTTCAAGCACGATATTGAATTTCATTAAATTCATATTTGTTCGCTTTAAATATAAGTCCTTTGATTAACTAACTTATGCGGTCTGTCGTGCTGGTATTTCTTCATAATATGGGCCGCTAAAAAATGCTAATCGTATCCAGTCGATCCTGTAATCCTGTCAGCGCAGTGTCGCCCAACCTCCCCAATTCACCGGGCGCGCCAGGAATCAAACCGAGTCGATGTGCGCCGAGGTCTCTGTCAAAATAACGTGCCTGTGCTTTACGAAACCGCAGATAAACGCAGATGGACGCAGATTTATAATGACATTCCGGCGCAAATATTAGCTACAAAAAGCGTTCCTGCTTTGCGTTCTTTGTGCACTTTTCGGTGAAAAGCGCAACTCAAATCAACCACAGGGGACACAGAGAGCACAGAGTTTCTTTCACTGTGTCCTCTGCGGACTCTGTGGTTTTTCACTCGATAAAATTTTATTTCTACGCATTATCCCCACCCGCCAGCATCCTCCCCACAACCGCCCGTATCAGCCTCTCGCTGTCCGCCCGCGAGCGCAGGAGGCCGGCTTTAAAATAACGATAAACTTAAGCAGGATGCAAAATAGATTTTATTTTGCCGAAAAATTCAGATAAAATACCCTTCTTTTTACTATGGGGCATGTCATCAATATATCTAAAAGAGGTAATTTTCGTTTCATGTGGACCTGCCCACTCATCCGACTTGATTGGCATGGCTTCGATTTCTTTTATCGCCATTTCCCTCTCTTCGTGTGTATATTTTTTCATTATATTCATGTTTTGCATCTTTCCCTATATAACTTTTTATAGCCATCCGTTGGTTCGTAGGCTGTAAGCAAATAGAAGCTTTGATTAGATTGCTGCACTAATACCAGCATGAGTATCCTTCCGTGAGAATCTCCAAGAACTGTATATCTTATCTCCCCTGCGTTGCTGGTCTTTCGGGAATAGGTTATGCCATTGAGCACGTTAAAAACCTCAGATATGCTTACCCCATGCTTTTTTATATGAGCTTCAGCATCAGGTCCTGTTATAATTTCTACTCGTTTCCAATCGACCATTTGAGTCTGGATTTGTGTTTCACATCTTAATAATATCTAATATTTTTCCCCAAAATTCCCTGCAATACATATCCTTATTCCCCCGCCAGCATCCTCCCCACAACCGCCCGTATCAGCCTCTCGCTGTCTGCCTGGGAGCGCGTGAGTCCGGCTTCAAGCTATCGCAGAGGGACATGAGCTGGTCAACCCTGGCGACGATGTTACGTTTTCCCAGCCTATAAGTAAATCTTATCATGGTGGTCGTAATCTTCAATGATTACAACTTTATTCTGTTCATCAATTGAATATGTTAAAACAAAGCTCTTATCAATTTGTACTCTTCGTAAATGCTGCATCGGTGCTCTTAATGGTTTGAAATGTGATGGCATTTCACAAATCTGTTTTATCTTTTTTTCGATTATCTGCATCTGCTTTGGATTTTTCTTTGCAAGCTTGGAAAATATCTCATCCACGCTTTTTCTAACTTCAAGAGAATACATGTTATTTTAAACCGTAATGACTTCCAAAATCCGTGATCTTTACAGTTTTCTCTTTTTGCCGTGTTTTGATTTTTTCTATAAATTCAGGTCGAAGTTCAGGCTCAAGAAGTGTTTTTCCATATTCATTTACCACTATATTGATGGCCTCTGATTTTGTCCTGAGTCCGTGTTTTGCCTTGACTATATTTAAAACCCTATTGGCTCTATCATTAATGTTTACTATTGCTTGTACCATATTAATGCAATAGTAATAGTATGTTAATATCGTATATACTTTTCAGTTGAATCCAAACTTATTTTCCACACTATTCAAGCCCAGGAACTTATTTTTAGGCGCCGATGTTTCCGCAAGAATGAGGGGGTTTCGGCTTTATTTAACCGCAGATTAACGCAGATGCACGCAGATAAAAATCCACATTGCGGCGCAAACATACGCCAAAAAAAACGCTTAAGCTTTGCGTTCTTTGCGTACTTTGCGGTGAAAAGTGCAAATCAAATCAACCACAGAGAACACAGAGAGCACAGAGTTTCGTTCTCTGTGTCCTCTGCGAACTCTGTGGTTTTTCACTCGTTATAATTTTATTTATATGCGTCATCTCCACCCGCCAGCATCCTCCCCACAACCGCCTCCATCAGCTTCTCGCTGTCCGCCTGCGAGCCAGAAGTCCGGCTTCGAACTCAGGAATTTTTTTGGGAGCTGATGTTTCCTCAAGAATGAGGAGATATCGGCTTTATTTAACCGCAGATTAACGCAGATGCACGCAGATAAAAATCCACATTACGGCGCAAACATAAGTCTTAAAAAGCGTTCCTGCTTTGCGTTCTTTGCGTACTTTGCGGTGAAAAGCGCAAAGGATTTATTGACATTTTAATATAATTTACTGGGCGCGCAGGCCTGTCCCGAAGCAACCACACATGAAAAACTAAGAAACAAGAGGAGAGCGCTAAATCCCACTAACCGATAAGAAGCGCTGGATTTGATGCAACAAAATCGCGTTCATCAATGTAGAAACCCTGCGTGTCCTCGACTCTACGCAGTGCCACCCAACCTCCCCGATTCACCGGGGGCGCGCCGTGACTAAAATAGTCAGTTGCGCGCCGAGGTCTCAGTCAAAATAACATGCCTGTGCTATCCGAAACCGCAGATAAACGCAGATAGACGCAAATTTATAATGACATGCCGGCGCAAATATTGGCCATAAAAAGTGTTCCAGCTATGCGTTATTTGCGTACTTTGCGGTGAATAGCGCGAATAATTTATTAACATTTTAATATAATTTATCGAGCGCGCAGCCCATATGTAAAGTTAATATTGTACACTACCGAATCCCAGGCAATCGTTTTAGACAGGATCGACAGGATTTACAGGATTTGTCACTATCCTGTTGATCCTGTGAATCCTGTCAAAAATCATATATGAATAAAGCCGATTCCGCGCAGTACCGCCCAGCCTCCCCGATTCACCGGGGCGCGCCGTCAGGGATGCGGCGGGGAACAATGAGAGGGACGCGCCGGAGGGGAATGGGCGCGGTGTCGTCTTAACGAATATAGAATAATTGACCGTTAGTATTGGGGGATAGATTTTTAATGAGAGTAGTATTCTAAATTATTCAGTTATTCATTTTTTGAAGCGAAAATTATATATCTGGCAAACATCAAATATAACGTTAACATAAATTGCCACGTGGTGGAACATCAGTTCATCAGGCTTATAGCCCTCCACGTGGTTCAACAATCTGTTTTATTTCTTCAATGTGGTCATCCAAAATTATTAGCTCATCGCAAGAAGCGCGATATTCATAAGATAAAGGTTCTCTGAAAGATGCGATTGTAACTTTCTTGCCTTCTTCCTGGCGAAGATGGTCAATTATGGGAATGAAGTCCTGGTCTCCGCTTATTAATATCGCTTCTTCATATAAATGGGAGGTCTGAAGTAACTTAAGCGCTATCAAGATATCAATTCTCTTTGACTTATGTGGCGGTAAGGTTACAGGTGTACAGCAATTTGTGCATGTATAATTGACTTCGATATGACAGTTAGGGCAGTATATTTTTCCTGGCCTTTCTACTAATTCATGAGTATGCACAAGAAAACCACGCTGCTTTAATCCATTATGAAAACGCTGTTGTCCTACATTATTCGGGTCCTGGGCAGAAAAATAATGTCGCTGGATTACAGGTTCGTTATTAGATACCAGATTACATAGTCTCAGTGGGTCTATTTTAATACCCAGGTTCTTTGCATAAACGAAAATATTTGACCAATCTATGAATATAGATGTTTTAGACATTTCAGATCACCATTAGCGGGATTATTTTGATAGCCCGGACAACTCTAAGATTTTTTTAAATCTTTAATTTATCAAGTGTTTCCTTATTTTCCTTGCCTTCTCATATAATTTGTCAATTAAGTTAAAACACCTATTGTGAACTGAGAAAAGCGTCTCTGCGCAGTACCGCCCAGCCTCCCCGATTCACCGGGCGCGCCATCAGGGATGCGGCTGGGGAACACCTGGGGAGGGCGCCTCAGGCTCTACACATATTATTTTCGTTTTTTATAACAAAGGTTTAAGGACTATTCATTTGTTAGCCCTGAATCATTTATTGGCTTGGTTCCATGTACAGGTACAGACAGGATTGTATCATTCCCATCTTTCACCAGAAAAAAAAAATAAAATATTTACTCAATATGTTTTTCTATTTCATTTTTTACATTTATATGATTATTGACGTAATGCCATATGAATTCAATACCTAAGCCACTTCCAGAAGTATCTATAATTATATCTCCAAAATTAAATATTTTACCGATTATTCCTTGCTTAACTCTTAAAGAAGTTATATGTTTAAAAGTTGAAGATTTAACGTCTTCAGAAAGTATTCCAGACCTGCGCATCACTCTTTTATTCGTTATTGCATATATTGTTGATGATCTATGCAAATATATGAATCCTATTACAATTATCGGGATTATTATTGTCCATATTGTAATTATAGCAATAACAAAAAACCAAAAATATCCAATCCATACAGGACTTCCTATAAATAATATATTTTCATCTTTTTGAATTTGATTATCTAATGTCCACAATTTAAATCGCCTCTTCTATAAAATCATTCTTAACTATTGTATAATCATTATTATAAATACAATAATAAATACCTTACTATTTTTATATTTTTTAACTTTTTGGGGCAGATACTTATATATTATACTATTTATATTTGGTTATCCGTTATCCACTGTAATTATTCACTAATTTTTATATTTAAACTTGTGTGTGCGCTTTTGCATGTGTGTGCTTGTGTTTGTGGGGAGAAAAAAGAAGAAGGAGAAGAAGAAGAAAGGAAAGGATCGGGAAGAAAGGGTAAGTGTACAAATGGATAAATAAGACTTAAAGAGTCATCGACAATTAACGATACGAAAAATAAGCGACCTATCAATAATGAGTATTATAGTAGACAAATGTATAAATAAGAAGAAAATAATAATATTATGCCCCCGGTGTGCGCAGACCTGTTCCGAAGCAACCACATATGAAAAACTCAGAAACATGAGGATTATTAAAATCCCACGAACCGATAAGAGCGATGGATTTGATGCAAGAAAATCGCGTTCATCAATGCCGAAACCCTGCTTGTTCTCGACTCTGCGCAGTGCCGCCCAACCTCCCCGATTCAACGGGCGCGCTATCAGGGATGCGGCTGGGGAACACCGATGGAGGCTCGCCGGAGGGGGGGAATGGGCGCGGTGTGGTCTTGCCTAATATACAATAATTGACTGATTGATTTTTTGGAAGAATATTGTAAAATTATGAATTTAGTTTTTATCGTAAAAAACAGACAAAAATCTACTCACTTTTGTAGTGATTAAAATAATAGATATTATTATAATGTCAGAAATAAATGAAAGATAATCAAACCAGAAATATAACAAACACTAAAATATGCATATCAAAACAATTAAAAGTAAAACGGGTGGATTTAATTTTGCAATAACAGCTGTTACAGCTATTTTGGCTTCAATATATTATTTGTACAGTTACATTCAAAATACGGCTATTGCTCCAATATATTATGTCCGCCTAATTGGATTCGTTTCAGTTGCATTAATATTTTTGATGTTTTTACTTTTGTATATTTTTATTCAAGGATATGCATTAGGACTTCAAGACCCCAAGGATTATGAATTGAAAAGAAAAAATGAAAGATTCGCTTCGTCTATATATTTGCTGGCTTTTTTGATTTTCATTATGTTATCCACCAATGTTTTACTTTTTTTTATACCATCTGATTGGATTCCTTTTCTTTCCGCGGATCCAGAAAATTTTGATAGAAAAATATATTATATAATGTTGTATCTAATAAGTGCTTTAGCCAGTTTTCGGCTTGGTTGGCCTTATATTAAAAGTATAGAGGAAATGGATTGGAGTACGAGTTTTTTCAATGAAAAAATCAAACCGAAATTAAAAAAACTTGGATTCATTCTTAAAGATTTTTTCTGCAAGAAATTTAGACCGAAATTAGCAGAACTTGTTTTGATTTTTAAGGGCTTTTTTAGTGAGAAAATTAAACAAAAATTTGAAAAACTTTATTTTATTATTAAGAATATTTTTATTGAAAAATTTCGAAAAGAATTAACAAAATTCTCTTTAATTATTGATAATAGGAATAAAAATGTTGAAAGTTTAAAAATTCCTCAATATATTTTGATACTTTATTTTGCATTATTTTTTTTAGGTATAGCTATGTTGTATTGGCTCATAGTATTTATTGTTCTTCTAAATTCTTCTTTGTTATCAGGTCATGTTGTTATTGATATGGGAAATATTTATAGTAAGGATGATACTCCAATTCCAGTTTATATTAAGAAAACTGGTCCAATCTATGATTCTCAATTGAAATTATATAAAGAATATTCTAAAGATAATTTGATTCCAATTGACAACCTATCACTAAATCTAGCGGAAATAAATTCATCCAAAAAAGTAACTGGAGATAATTCCATATTGAGTGGCAATGCCTTTGAATTAGGGACATATTATATTTATATTAACACAAGTAATGTCAACATGACAACGGGATATTACGAATTAAGATACTCAATCTCTCAATATGAATATGGAAAAAGTTTTTATCTTAAATGAAATATAGATTACTCTAATAAAAATTTGAGAACTTTTAATCTCAACGAAGCTATATATTTGAAAAATCAATATCTTCGAGGATGAAGGTGTATAAAAGTACCTATAATTCATCATTTACCTCATATTATTGAACATTGGAAATCCACTAACACCAATTCTAACCCTCTCCAAAAAACCCACAATTTTTATATCCCCACCCCTCCTATGAGCCCCCTCATAGAGATGAAAAATACATGCCATTTACCATATTGAAAAAACAGGAGCTTGTGCCCACAATTTATCTTATGGACATCAACGCCCCTCGTATTGCCAAAAAAGCCCAGCCAGGACAGTTCGTCATACTCAGGATTGATGAGACCGGTGAAAGGATACCTCTCACAATAGCTGATTTTGACCGAAAGAAAGGAACTATTACAATGATCTTCCAGGCAGTCGGGAAAACCACGACAAAATTATCGACACTTAAGACAGGCGATGCAATCCTGGATTTCATAGGTCCTCTTGGAAACCCGGCGCACATAGAAAATGAGGGCACTGTGATTTTAGTGGGCGGTGGCGTGGGAGTTGCGCCGATCTTCCCGCAGGCACGGGCTTTTAAAGAGGCGGGGAATAAAGTTCTTTCGATCATCGGAGCGCGAAGCGCCAACTTGCTCCTGTGGGAAGACAGGATGAGAGAGGTTAGCGATGAGTTGTATATCACCACCGATGATGGAACTAAGGAGCATCATGGTTTTGTGACCGATATTGTCAAGAAAATATTAGAGAGCGGTACGAAAGTTGACAGGGTTATAGCTATTGGTCCTCCGGTAATGATGCGCGCTGTGGCTGGTGTTACAAGACCATTCAATGTCAAAACGGTCGTCAGTCTTAATTCCATCATGGTTGACGGAACAGGCATGTGCGGCGCCTGCAGGGTGCTTGTGGGAAATGAGACTAAATTTGCATGCGTGGACGGGCCGGAATTTGACGCCCATCTTGTGGATTTCACATTGCTTATGAATCGTCTTTCCATGTACCAGCCAGAGGAGAAGCTTGCATTTGAAAAATACAAGTGCGTTAGGGAGGGATGCAAATGTTAGCGCGCCAGAAGATGCCGCAGCAGGATCCCAAAATCCGCCGCGCCAATTTCAAGGAAGTAGCTCTTGGTTTTTCGAATGAGCAGGCTGTTGAGGAGGCAAAAAGATGTCTCCAGTGCAAGAAACCAAAATGCGTGGAAGGATGTCCTGTTGAAGTGAAGATCCCTGATTTTATCAAGCATGTGGCAAATGGTGATTTTGACAGCGCCATAAAAGAGATAAAAACTGTTAATGCGCTTCCTGCTGTTTGCGGGCGCGTCTGTCCGCAGGAAACGCAGTGTGAAGCGTCATGCATCTTAAAAAAGAAAGGTGAGCCTGTTTCGATTGGCAGGCTTGAGCGTTTTGTTTCAGATATAGAACTGGCAAAAGGCGTGGAAAAACCACAAAAGCCAAAGCCCACAGGAAAGAAGGTTGCGATCGTGGGTTCAGGACCTGCGGGGCTTACAGCAGCGGCAGATCTTGCACGAATGGGTCATTCGGTCACGATCTTTGAAGCCTTGCATGCATCAGGCGGCGTTCTTACTTACGGAATCCCGGAATTTCGTCTTCCAAAGACAATAGTAAATGCAGAAGTGGAATATGTGAAAAAACTCGGCGTTACCATACTTCTTGATTCTGTTATCGGGAAGATCGAGACTGTCGATGATCTCCTTTTGGATTTCGATGCTGTTTTCCTTGGTACGGGCGCAGGGCTTCCTGTATTTATGAATATTGATGGAGAGAACTTAAACGGTGTCTATTCAGCCAATGAATTCCTGACGCGCGTCAATCTCATGAAATCCTACAGGTTCCCCGAATATGATACTCCAGTCAGGAAAGGCAAAAGGGTGATCGTTGTTGGGGGCGGCAATGTAGCCATGGACTCAGCAAGGTGCGCCCTGCGGCTAGGGGCAGATGAGGTCACGATCGTTTACAGGCGCGGGGAAGAGGAGATGCCTGCGCGCGCTGAAGAGATAGAGCATGCAAAGGAAGAAGGGATACAGTTCAGGCTCCTTACAAATCCTGTAAGGATACATGGGGATGCCAGGAACTGGGTCACTCATATCGAATGCATCAATATGTACCTGTGCGAACCTGATGGATCAGGACGTTGCAAGCCTATGCCGCTTGCAGGTTCAGAACATAAGATAGAAGCTGATGTCGTGATAATCGCAATCGGGACATCTCCAAATCCGCTCGTACCACGAACAACAAGCGGGCTTGAAATGTCAAAACATGGAACAGTCGTTGCAAAAGAAAACGGCGAAACCACCAAAAAAGGAGTATATGCCGGAGGCGACGCAGTGACAGGCGCTGCCACTGTGATCTCCGCAATGGGCGCAGGGAAAATAGCGGCGCGGGCGATAGATGATTATCTAAAGACGAAATAATATTATTTTACAAATTCCCCTGGCGCTATCATCGTTTTGCTTTCAATGACCGCTCCCACGTTTATCATGCTGTTAATACCAGTATGAACATCATCACCCATTATTGTCCCAAGCTTTCTCCTGCCTGAATCCATTAGTTTTCCTTTCAACATGACGCGAATCGTCCGTTCGTCATGTCTCAGGTTTGCAACCTTTGTTCCCGCCCCGAAATTACATCTTTCCCCGATTATGCTGTCACCCACATAGCTCAAATGCCCTATATGAGTGCCCTTCATTATTATGCTGTTCTTGATCTCAACCGCATTTCCAATACGCACATTATCACCGAGGCTTGTACCTGGTCGAATATAACAGTTAGGTCCGATATCGCAATCATTGCCGATAATGACCGGGCCGACAATATACGCGCCATTCCTGATGATCGTTCCTTCACCCACTGAAACACTGCCTTTTAATGTTGCAAAAGGTTCGACTTCTCCTTTTATCGAAGGCTGTAAACTCGACAAAAAGTATTCATTTGCTTCAAGAAGCTCCCAGGGCTTTCCGATATCCATCCATTTACCGCTAAGCGCCAGAAAACCCACGTTTTTTCCTTCATCAATAAGCATCTGGAGAGAATCCGTGATCTCGTATTCTTTCCTGACCGAAAGAGGAGTTCTATGGATCGCTTCAAATATTGAAGGGGAAAAAACATAAATGCCGGCATTTGCAAGATTCGTTGGCGGATTTTTTGGCTTTTCAATGATACGCAAAACTCGCTCATCCTGAACTTCAAGGACTCCGTATTCGCAAGGATTATCAACATGTCTTGCTGTCAGCACTGCATCAGATCGGCATCCGATCAGCTTATTTATATGAGATGAACTTACTATTATGTCACCATTTAAAACCAGGAAGCTCTCATCGACCATACCTTCTACAGAGCCGACCGCGTCAGCCGTTCCTAATTGTTTTTCCTGGTGAACGTATTCAATTCTAACACCCATATCAGAGCCATCTTTAAAATATTCTTTAATAATTTGCTCTCCATATCCCACAACAAGAACAAAATCCCTGATACCCGCATCTTGCGCCGACTTTATCACATGATAAAGTAAAGGTTTATTCGCTATGTGAAGCATAACTTTTGGCGTATTCCGGGTGAGCGGCCCCATCCTCGTTCCCTGTCCGGCAGCCAGAACCACTGCTTTCAAAGCGACTCCTTTACAAGCTTTTCAGCTTTCGCATACAGTTCTTCCACACCTTTTCGCGCTTCTGCTGTTATCCTTATCTTGGGTTCAGTCCCGCTTGGGCGCACAAGTATCCAGCCGTTATCGGTATCTACTCTAATGCCATCGATATCCGTAACATCTCCAAGTTTTCTCAAAGTCCCTGCTATTGCTTTCATTGCACTTTCCTTCTTTTCATTAGCGCACGGGACTGCTCCACGTATCATTGGATAAGTGGGAAGCTCATCTATCAATGAATCCAGATGCCCTTCCTTTTCCACGATCGCAACAAGCCTGGCCGCTGCCAGTATTCCATCAGGGCACAGTGAAATTTCCGGGAATATCCAGCTTCCTGAGGGCTCCCCCCCGAATTGCGCATTTCTTTTCATTAATTCTTCAGCCACATACACATCGCCAACGCGCGTCCTGTATATCTTGCGGCCTTTCAGGACATCATCTATCATTATTGATGTGTCCACTGGTACTACAATGCTCTTTGTGGTTTCCCTGAGGCCAAAGAAGGCAAGCAGTTTATCACCCTCCAGGAACCTTCCGCGATTATCGACTGCCATCATACGGTCGGCATCGCCGTCATGGGCTATCCCAAGATCCGCTCCTATTGCGACCGTTGTTTTCTTCAACATTTCAAGATTCTTCTCGACAGGTTCTGGATTTCTTGCAGGGAAAAAGCCGTCTGGCTGTGAATTCAGGGTCAGGACTGTGCAACCCATACGTCTTAGAACATAAGGCGTAATAACGGACGCAGCACCGCATCCACAGTCCACGACAACCTTCAGCGAAGCTTTTCCTACTTTTCCAAGGATCATTTTTGCATGATCTTCAATAACATCAGTTTCATTTACTCTTCCAATTCCATCCCATTTAGCGATCTTCCATTTTCGATCCCTGATGATCGATTCAATTTCATCCTGCTGTGGAGTGTCAAAAGCCAGGCCGTTCCTGTTCCATAGTTTAATGCCCCCATATTCGGGTGGATTATGGGATGCGGTGATCATGACTCCGCAATCATAGTTCCTTGCTGCATATGCAAGGGTCGGCGTAGGCACCATCCCTACGCGTGTAACATCACATCCGGCAGATAAAAGCCCTGAAATGATGGCATGTTCTATCATTTCACCTGATGTCCTGGGATCACGCCCGATAACAGCGGATTTGTGCAATGAACCAATAGCAAGTCCAACGTTTAAAGCTAATTCTGGGGTAATTTCCTTATTCGCCAGTCCCCTTATCCCTGATGAACCAAATAATGCCATGATCATTCCACCGTTACGCTTTTAGCAAGGTTCCGATAAAGCAATTCATTCACCTGCGGCTAAAATTACTGCTTTCATATTCCTTCGATACTATAACCATTCCAATACATTTTAAAACTAACTATATAAAATAGATTTCAATGCGCTGGTCGGGAATCGAACCCGAGTTTAAGCGTTGGCAACGCCTAGTGATAACCGCTACACTACCAGCGCAAACCGGAGTTGTGCGGACAGACTCTTAATACTTCAATCCATATTAATAGTTTTTCCAATGAGATTTTCCAATAATTTAATTACTTCCACTTACATTAAGAACCGGAGTGAAAATTATGAGCGACTTAAAAAGGCTTTTAGAAATATTATCAAACGCCCACGGTGTTTCAGGATATGAAGGAAACATCAGGAAGATCATCGAAGAGGAAGTAAGACCCTATGTTGATGAAATATCAACCGATAAAATGGGAAACCTTATTGCGACAAAAAAAGGAGGCTCTCCTGTTGTGATGCTTGCGGCCCATATGGATGAGATCGGGCTGATGGTAAAATACGTGGATGACAAAGGATTCGCTCGTTTCACAAAAACGGGCGGATGGTTTGACCAGACACTGCTAAACCAGAGAATGATAATGCATACCGAATACGGTCCAATTTATGGAGTACTGGGTTCCAAACCACCTCATGCCATCAAAGAAGAAGATAAGAAAAAAGTTATAAAAGCAGAGGACATGTTCATCGATATCGGCGCTAAAAGCAAGGAAGATGCCGATAAATTGGGCGTAAAAACCGGAACTCCGGTCACATCCGACATTGATTTCAAACCCCTGGGGAATGATCTTGTCACAGGAAAAGCTTTTGATAACCGCGCAGGCTGTGCGATGTTAATTGAAGCCCTTCGCCAGATGAAGGATGTCAAAGCCACAGTACATGCGGTATTTACTGTGCAGGAAGAAGTTGGATTAAAAGGTGCCAAAACATCAGCTTTCAGGTTAAATCCTGATGTAGCGCTTGCTACGGATGTCACTATCACTGGCGACCATCCGGGGATCGATAAAAAAGATTCTGCTATTGAGATGGGAAAAGGTCCGTCTGTTACAGTGAGCGATGCCGATGGGCGCGGGATAATCGTTCCTGAATCAGTATTGAAATGGTTAAAGTCAGCAGCTGAATCCAACAATATCCCTTACCAGCTCGAAGTGGGAAGCGGCGGCACGACTGATGCTACAGCGATTCATCTGACAAAAGACGGCATACCCACAGGGGTTCTCAGCATGCCCACAAGATACATCCACACACCTGTATCGGTGCTGAGTATGGATGATCTTGAAAAGAGTGCTGAATTGATCGCAAGAGCGCTTGAAATAGTGGATAGGTTTTTCTAATATAAAACCTATCATAAAAGCTCACCATAAATGTACCGTAAATTTTACCATAAATAACAGATTTAGAAGGGATTTACTTTATTTAAAGATATAAAAATTCTGGATACAACCCTGCGGGATGGAGAACAGACACCCGGAGTTTCGCTAACCACTGAGAGTAAGCTCTTGATAGCTCGAAAGATCGATAGCCTTGGCGTTGATATTATCGAAGCAGGCTCCGCAATTACGTCAGATGGTGAGCGCGCATCAATAAAAGAGATATCAAAAGCAGGTCTTAATGCCGAGATATGCAGCTATTGCCGCATTAAAAAAGAGGATATTGACGCAGCGCTTTCCTGCGATGTCGCTTCTATTCACCTTGTTGTACCGGTATCCGATCTTCATATCCAGCAGAAATTGAAAAAAGACCGCGAATCCGTGCGAGAGCTGGCTGTTGAAATGACCGAGTACGCAAAATCCCATGGTCTGGTCGTTGAATTAAGCGGCGAGGATGCATCAAGGGCAGACCTTGAATATTTAAAAACAGTTTACAACGCCGGGATCGATGCTGGAGCGGACAGGTTGTGTTTCTGTGATACAGTAGGAATTCTCCTTCCTGAAAAGACCTACGAGATATTTGAAGACCTATCACAGCTTCGCGCGCCGATAAGCATCCACTGCCATAATGATTTCGGAATGGCTACTGCCAACACTATTTCTGCCCTGAGGGCAGGGGCGAGCCAGGCGCATGTTACCATAAACGGTATCGGTGAACGCGCGGGAAATACATCGCTTGAAGAAGTAGTGATGGTGTTATATTCATTATATAAACAAAAAACAAGGATCGATATAAAAGGCCTTTATACGACCTCGCGGCTTGTGAGTAGGTTAAGCGGCATTCCTGTAGCACCCAATAAGTCAATAGTTGGCGGAAATGCATTCACACACGAAGCAGGGATACACGTTCATGGGCTTCTTGCAAATACTGCAACGTATGAACCCATAACTCCTGAACTGGTTGGCCGTGAGCGTAAGATCGTCCTGGGCAAGCATGCCGGCAGAAGTTCTGTTGTTCTTGCATTAAAGGAACTCGGGCTTTTGGCGAATGATAAGCAGATCGACGATATTGTTGTTCGCATGAAGGAACTTGGCGATAAAGGAAAACGTGTTACTGATGCTGATCTCCAGACAATTGCAGAGACCGTCCTTGGCATATACCAGGAAGCAAAGATAAAGCTTGAGGAACTTACGGTCGTAGCAGGAAACACAGTTATGCCTACCGCTTCTATCAGGTTGAAGGTAAATGGGAACAACGTAGTTGAAGCAGGCGTGGGAACAGGACCTGTTGACGCAGCCATAAACGCGTTAAAGAAAGCCCTTTCCGGAGTTGCGGATATACATCTTGACGAATATCATGTCGATGCCATAACAGGCGGCACAGACGCGCTTGTAGAGGTCTGGGTAAAACTCAGCAAAGGTGGAAAGACTATAACAGCAAGGGGCGCAAGAACGGATATTATCATGGCTTCAGTTGAAGCAGTGCTTGAAGGAATAAACAGGCTCATTCAGCAGGAAAAAAAATGAGAGCAAAAGTCTTCAAATTTTATGTAATTTCGATTCTATTCGCCGATTCTTCAATCTCTTTTTCTTGCAGAAGCAGTATTCATCAAAGTAAATAGCACACGGATTACACGGATTTCACGGATGGGCACGGATTTGTTGTTTGGATTTCTGTCAAATCCTTCCGATCGTTTGTGAAAATCACTCTTTGAAATTCAGCAGATTTTCCAAAATTCAGCAAAAGTCCTATCTCCTTATCGGTGGCTTTGAGATAATTGATCAATTGTGCTCTGTTGTCGGCCCTCAAATTCTCAGCAGCTTTTATTTCCAGGATTATCCTATCATTTACAATCAGATCGGCATAATAATCTCCAACAATCTGATTTTCGTAAAACACTTTTATATTTTGTTGCTGTAAAACATTCATATCTGCCCGTTTTAATTCTATGACAAGGGCATTTTCATAAACCTTTTCCAGAAATCCATAACCAAGTGTGTTATGGACTTTGTAAAATGAATTAATGATCTTATCTGTAATTTCAGAGTGTAGCATTTGATATCTCCTTTTTTTTAAGAACACAGATACACGACTATCGAATGTCGAGTAGAGCCCATAGCCCACCTTTTGATGAGGTAATAGCCCCAAGGTTATACTATGAGCCCCCTCACAGAACCGGACTTGAAGATTTCCCTCATCCGGCTCTTCAGAAGCACATCCTCTA
>JBAZOV010000024.1:0-33697 GCA_041648475.1 Candidatus Methanoperedens sp.
TGTGACCATGACAAATAACTGCTGCCCGACTAAAGGGTGATAAAATGCTTGAGCCGTATGAAGCGAAAGTTTCACGTACGGTTCTTAGAAGAGGGGGAACGAGTAATCGTTCCTCTTTATTCGGCTGATACAAGTTCTCACAACAGATATCACTATAAACATAAATCTCAATGCCAGGCAGTGTGAAAATGTTCTTTATTTTACAGTAAACTTGTGAGCATCATTTTTTCTGAATTATGTGGACTTTCGGGTAAAAAATCCAACGGTTTATTGACGCCATAGCGTAATTATTACTTTTTAAACCAAATGTTTATCACTATCAATTGACATGTTTTCATATGATCCTGCCAGCCCGGAACTGAATTCCCCATGTGGTAAAACCCTTACCAGCCGGTTATGTCCTGTGAATGTGGTTTGTATCCTGTCGGGATGGGGTCTTGCTCAGCCAATTTTCAATTTTTAATCCCTCTATTCGATCAAAATGTTTTTCATTATTTGTTACAAGTGTAACATTTTCTGAAATTGCACATGCTGCTATGAAAATATCTGCATCATCTATGATATTGCCATTATCCCTAAGTGATACTTTAATTTTTCCGAACAGTTCACAAATCGTCTCATTCGATTCGATAATAAGTAGCTTTTTTTTGAGTATTTCAATACTGTTAATATTTTTATTTATTTTTTTAGATTTATATGCACCATAATACAATTCACTGAGTGTCATAAATGAGATGGAAAGAGAATCTAATCCCATTTCGATTGCTTTTAATTCATTGTTTTCATAGCCTTTTAACCAGTATACGCAAATATTTGTATCAAGAAGATAACTCATAACTTGATATCTCTTCCACCAAATCCAGTTCTAAAGGAATGGATATCATTGATGATTTCATCTGCGCTTCTATTATCGTCCCATATCCCACAAAGACCGCTTGATTGTATCTCTTTTGCTTTTTTTGATTTCACAGTTATAAGAGTTTCCTTAAGCATATGCAAAATTTTTATCACCATTGGAAGCGCCTCTTCAGGTATTTCTTTTATTTCATTTAATATTAATGTTTCATATTTATTTTTTGTTTGCATATTGTTTTACTCACGTTTCAAAGAAACGTGAGTAAAACAATCTTTCGATAACGAAGAGTGCTTCGTTGTTGCAGCAGGAGATAGCAAACCCTCGCAAGAGATACTGGAACTTGCCAGGGAGCTATCCAAAAGATCACCCCCTCAATAACTCAAAGGAAACGTATGTTAAGTGAGCTGACTAAAAAATTTACACGAGTAAAAAAGCTTCATATAATATCTATACTTCTAATAGTGGTTTTAGCTTCCTTTTTGATTTATAGTTTTTTCATAACCGACGAAGAATCACCTCAGAATACAACCAAACCTCCTACTTTGGAACCTTCAGTCTCTATCGGGTGCGATCAAGTGATCTGGAAGAACAATACTGAACTGGCGCTTCAAGCTTCAACCCGTAATATCAATGCGCCAGTATTCCAATGGAGAGTGGACGGAAAAATTGCAGGCAATACTCAGAAGCTGCTCCAAAAATTCACTATCGGAGAGCATAAAGTAGCATTGAATATAAGTTTTGGCAATAAGACGCTACAGGCGAACCAATCCATAATTGTAATTGATTCGATTGACGGCGTATTGATGCGCAATGCTTCGGCATCAAAAAACCAGTGGGGATTCCAGACAACCTATAAAGGTAAAAATACCGGTGTAAAAGGAGTTCGGATTTCTATAGATTCTTCACTTCCTCAAGAGGTAAATTCATGCGGTCAGCTATCCACACAAGGGCTTTTTTCAGGAGAACATAAATGGAACGCACAATATCAGGGGAAAAACATAGCATCCGGGACTTTCAATCTGAAAGAAATAAGTGAGATAAAATTCACTAAAATTAATGTCGCTCCAGGCTATATGGCAGGAGACACTGTTAATGGAAGCATGATTTTGAAGAATACAGGAACATCAGCAATTAAAGCATTTGAAATTAAGACAATAATTATCAATCACAATTTCGAATGGATGGGGGATAAAGCAAAAAAAGAATATTCCGCTCAGTATAATTCAGAGGTCAAACCGGGTGAGGTATATGAGATTCCAATAAAGGTAACAATACCTGAAAAAGTGAGTGGGATAAGACCTGCTGGAAGTTATACTATAACTGTAAATCTCATATTAAATGGCAAAATAATGGATACGAAGGCTGTAAATACTGAAGTCAAATAGAACAAATAGGTTTAACACATAGATTATTGGATAATGCTATTTCTGCCACGGCGACACATCTATTGGTATTTGAGGGAAACAAAATGGATAGATGGAAAATCAAAAGTAATCTGGTGATAAAATATTTTTAAATCGCAATCCCTATATTCTTTCCAGTTATTAGCTTAAGTTATGCTCATCAATGCAGACCTTCATATTCATTCAAAATACAGCATGGCAACATCCCCTAAGATGGACCTTCCAACCCTGGCAACCGAATCAAGGAAGAAAGGTATCCAGCTTGTGGCCACAGGTGATTGCCTTCATCCCGGATGGCTTGCTGAAATAAAAAAGTTAAAAGAAGAGAACGGGATTTTCAAGCTGGACAATACAAATTTTATCCTTACCACTGAAGTTGAGGACATTAACCAGGTACATCATCTCCTGATCGTCCCCACGGTATCCAAGGCTGAAGAACTGTATGAATTCATGAAACCTCATTCTAAAGATATCGATTCTGATGGAAGACCAATTGTGAGACTAGGGGCGGAAGATATCGCCGAAGCTGCAATATCAGCGGGCGCCCTCATTGGCCCGGCGCATGCTTTCACGCCCTGGACTGCCATGTATGCATATCATAATTCAATTAAAGAATGCTATGGGGACATGGCTGATCAGATTTACTTCATAGAACTGGGACTTAGCGCTGATACATCATATGCAGACAGGATAGCTGAGCTTCAATGCCTCACGTTCCTTACAAACTCTGACGCTCATTCACCTTATGTGAACAAACTTGCCAGGGAGTTCAACCGGTTCAAGATGGAAGATGTTAGTTTTGATGAGCTTAAAATGGCTATAATCCGGGAAAAGGGAAGAGAGCCTGTCCTGAATGTCGGAATGCCGCCGGAAGAAGGAAAATACAATGAGAGCGCTTGCATCCGCTGTTTCAAGCATTATACAATACGAGAGAGTGTCATGAAAAGCTGGAAATGTTCATGCAAAGGAACAATAAAAAAAGGGGTAAAAGACAGGGTCAATGAGCTTGCAACATATGATGAACCAAAATATCCGGCTCACAGGCCAAAGTATGTTCACATCATACCACTATCGGAAATAATCGCAAAAGCCATTGGCATCGGCCCAAATACAAAGGGTGTCCAGACGATATGGAAGGCGCTTATTGAGAAATACGGGACTGAGATTTCAATACTCGTAGATGCTGATATCAATAATTCCGGGATCGATGAGCGGGTTATAGGCGCTATTAATGCTTTCAAGGAAGGGAAAGTAAAGGTGTGCCCGGGTGGAGGGGGGCAGTATGGTACGGTTGAGCTGCCGGGTTCAAATGCATATGATGTGGGTAAGAATTGTGCAAAAAATGGCGAACCACAGAGGTCGTTGTTGGATTTTGAATGATTTCAAGGGCAATTTCTGGCTATAGGATAATATTTAATACCCATAAGTGGGATATATGGGAATATGCAAATAACAAAGATTGACGATAGGGGAAGAATTTTACTTCCAAAAGAGATACGGGAAGAATTGAATCTCAAACCGAGTGAAGAAATGTTTGTTATGAGTGCCGGGAAAGAAATAATCGTGCTTAAGAAAGTGGATGTCAAAAAAATATTGGAAGATATCATTGACAAAGTAAAGGGTGTCGATCTTGGAGCTCTTGAAATAAAAATAGAAGAGGAAGGAAATAAGATTGCAAAGAAGAAATATCCAAAGATTTTTAGTTGATACAAAGCGTGGTAATAATTGACAATCCATCTGAAGAATACGTTTCGGATTGTAAACAATACTTTCCAAAAAATCAAATGGCAGATACTGTTCATGCACCCACATGTTTACAGTCAAATGCAGTTTTGATCAGCAACGACAAGCATTTCGATAAGATAAGCGAGATGAAGATAATTGGAGTTTGGAAGATCACAGAAGCAATTGAAAAATTGCTTAAAGTTTGAGTTATTTGATCATTGAGCGGCCGCGCCGTCCCATCAGGGATGCGGCTGGAAGCTGAAGGAGGGGCGCTGGAGGGAATGGGCACGATGTTGTATTTGCACGAGAAAAAAGGACTATCAAGAAATATTTCACTCACAACCTCTTTATATTGAAACCTCAATAACTTACACGAATGAAAAAATTTGATGTAATAATTGTTCCGTCATTTCAAAAAGAAATTGAAAGCATAAATGACAGGAAACAATTGGAACTGATTTGCAAATCAATTGAAAAGATTGAAAGAATGGGCAAAAATGCAATCAAGTTACTTCATGTTAGAGACAAATACATTTTAGGCGAAATAAAATTCATGAAACCTCCTTACAGGCTTTATGTTATTTTCAATCAAGAAAACGAAGCATTTTATATTGTCAGATGGGAACACAAGGAAAAGCAGCAAAAAGTAATAAATCAGCTTATGGGAAAACTTGAATATGCGTTTGAAGGTGGAATAAAGAATATAATGGAATTATTCAGCCATTGATTTTATTCTCTGCGATATTTGTTTTTTAAAGGCTTCTGTTTTTATCGGTATAACACTGCCATTTTCTATTGCCAGGATTTCTGGAATATATCTTGCAAGCAGAAATTCATAATATATTCTGTTTGCTACTTCGCTGGCTATGCTTTTTGAGATGTCTTTTACTTTTTTCTCATCAACCCTGAAGCAATATTCCTGTTGCATAGTCATATAACCTATTTTGAAACTTAAATAACTTCCCTCCGGCCTGCGCTGTCCTCCGCTGCGTTCATCTCACCACCCGAAAACAGTGCCGCATGTCAGCCGATAGGTCGCAAGGGAATAGAGCAACAAATAGCCGCGCAGTATCTCGATTTCTCACCGCAAAGTGCGCAAAGGGCGCAAAGTGTTCAGAAGATGTGTAAAATAAATTAGGTTCTTAACTATAATCATCGCTGCTATCCCAAAATGCCGTCATATCCCCTGAGTCGCGATGCCGGCCGCGCCGTCCCATGAGGGATGCGGCTGGAAGATGAAGGGGGCGCGCGGGGTCTGAATGAGCGCAATGTCGTATTTGCGATATGAAACCACACATAGAAAGCAGCACCGCATATCCGTCGGGATGGACAGGAAAAACAAGATAACCTCCGGCAGAGGACTATCCGGAATCCTTACCGCAGGAAATTATGTGAATGCCATTACCTGTTCTGTGGAAACTATGTCTACCATCCTGTGTCTTCCTTCTTTAACAAGTTCTACTAATCCAAAACCTTCCAGGTATTTTAAGTCCCTTAATACTGATTTCCAGTCCCTATGCAAAATTTCTGCAATTTCACTTACATTGATATGAGGATTTTTTGCGATATGATGAAGCAGTTCAAGCCTTCTGGGTGTGAATAATCCTGCTGCTTGATGTGGTGTCAGCAAGAGTGAGTCATCGCCCTTTACAATACCTTTTTCAGCATTGCCTAGTATTTCATTAATCTCTGTATCGATTTCTTTTTCACAGATTATTCTTATTTTCATAACTTTTCACAACCATTACTCGTAATTCACGTCCAAGCTCTTCGACAAACTTCCTTGCCTCTGTCAATGTCATATCTATGGTATCGGGAGATTCCCAATCCCTGTCAATCCTATGCAGATGTTTTCCAGCCTTTTTCTTATGGAGATGATTGTCATATCGCACGATAGGTAACCACTCATCGTCAACAAAGACACGATAATTAATCCCAAATTTCAGATTGTCATACAATGCATTATCGACCTTTTCAAGATGAATGTCCATCATATCTTTATATGGCTCGATTACTACACTTACTTTCAAGTTTGATCTAATTTATATGGCGTCCCATGCCATATAAATTTTTTCATCCGTGTGAACAATATGAGAACTATGAGAGGAAGAAAAAGTATCTTGAAAATGCCTCCGGCCAGTTGTGTCGCTGCTATCCCAAAATGCCGCCATATCTCCTGAGTTCGCGATGCCGGTCGCGCCGTTCTATGAGGGATGCGGCTGGAAGCAGAAGGAGGGGCGCGGGTTGTGAATGGGCGCGGTGTCTTCTAGTTGCAGATATATTAATTGATCGCAGGTTTTATTTCAAGAAGATTTCCATCAAAAGTATTGGGACAGGATTAACAGGATCGACAGGATACGATTTTTAAAGACAAATCCTGTTAATCCTGTCGATCCTGTCTGAAATCGTAGATCACGGATAATTTGATCCTCAAAATCAGCGTTCCAATTCTTTTGCACCTTTTTATATGCTAAGATAGGGCATTGTGAAAGTAATAAAATTTGAATTAATCATCGCTGCTATCCCAAAATGCCGTCATATCCCCTGAGTCGCGATGCCGGCCGCGCCGGCCAATCAGGGATGCGGCTGGAAGCTACATCGAAGGGGGCGCGCAGGGCGAAAATGCGCGCTGTCGTCCTCGCACAGATACAATAATTGACCGTCGATTTCGTGTAGTTATCAGTGCAATGGATAATATTAAACACGATGCTTATAAAAATATTTATCTAATAAAACAAATATGGTTAAAAAAATGTATGATTGGCTAAAAAAAGCTTATATACAAATAGACATATCAAATCTTTTTGAAAATTTACCGTTTAAAATGGCTATTGATACTATTAGGAAAATTGGTAATGGTCAAACATTCTAAAAATTCTAAGATTAAAAATCTGACAAAGAAGGAGGAAACATTAAGTGTATGGAGAAAATATTATAATATAATATTAAAAAATAAAACTAAAATTATTGAAGTGATGGGAGTTATCAGCTTTATTTTTGGAATATTTGGAATAATTACTTACTTTGAGAGTTCAAACCAAATTACTACATTAGAGAATCGACTAAATGAAACATATAGAGAATTAAACGCGACACATGAAGAATTGATTAAAGCAAAAAATGAAATTAATAATTTAAGTATAGCAAATAAAGATGAAATCCTGCTTGCACTATATGAAGTTAAAAGTATTGGTTTTGATAATCAATCAAGAGAAAATTTCTTCCAAAAAAAGTTTGGTTTTTCATATGAGATAGCACAAAATATACTTAATTATTTGAGTAAAACTGATGATTCCGACTTGGGATTTCAGAGTTTAATGCGTAATGATTATAATTCCAGCCTTTACCATTTTGAGATGGCTTTGATTAAAGACCCAACAAGTAATGAATCCAAAATAGGTAAATCAATAGCACTTATTGGTTTAAAAAGAAGTAATGAATCTAGAAAGATATTGTTTGAACTTGAACCTACATATCCAAATAAAATATTTATATACTATCTGATTGGATACTCTTATTATAATGAAGGAAATTATTCAAAATCAGTTGATTATTATATGCTCTCTTTAGGTTATATTTCCACGAAATCAGGCCCAAATTCAGGTCTAAATGATATTAATAACTTAGAACTTATATCTTTTACATGTGAGATAAAAGCTACAGGGTTATTTGACAGTCCTTGGATTTCTATTAATAATGAAAGTGATGGGTCGAAACACTGTAAAGTCATACTAAAAGATTTCGGGGTAGTTGTTGAACAAAAATACAAACTCTCTCAAGATATTTATTCTACAGATTATACTTTTGTAAGAAAGTATGCTTATCCTGAGCCGACAGGACAACTGGGGGCGGTACAAACACCACAACCAGTAGAAAACAGATAATAGGCACAATATGGTGCCATTTTCTTGGCATAGGTAGACTTTTTTTCAGATTAACGTCACCTTTGGAGCATGAGAACGAGCGTGGATGCATGCACAAGCCCGTATTAAAGCAATATATTGTATCTGGCATTACCACCAACACAAATTGAAACACCCCCAAAAATTTCCAAATCATTAAATATCCCGCTTCCCATTATTAACCTATTTTATGACACTCACAACCCCCCCAAACCTCACCAATAATGAAAAGCGCATCCTGCAAGCCCTCCTCACAAAAGATAAATTCACACCTGAAGACCTGACTAAAACAGCAGAATTGAGCATCGAAGCCTCAATGCAATCTGCTTTTCTTCTCGCTGAAAAGGGCTTATGCGATATACAGGAAACCATTACCGCGATATACAAACTCACAAAAGAAGGGGAAATGTATGCAGAGGTTTCTCTTCCTGAGCGCCAGATCATAAACTCGATCACCTCACCTGTAACACTATCTGAATTAAAGAAGAAATTCCCGCCCCAGATGGTGGGGATCGCACTTGGATGGCTGCGTAAAAAGAAATGGGCAAGAATCGAAGGGGATATGATAATCCCTGAAGGAAAAGCTGAGATCGAAGAGGATGAATCCATACTTTCAAAACTTAAAACAGGTCCATTATCAGACCTTCGCGATGCGGTCAAGGACCTCATAAAGCGAAATCTTGTTGAAAAAACAGAGAAAAAATCACGTATCATTTCAATAACTGCATCGGGAAAAGCGCTCGCATCAGCAGGTCTTGTGATCGAGGAAGAGATCGCCCAGCTTACGCCGACAATAATCACAAGCGGTTCATGGAAAAATGCGCGCATGCGTCCATACGACATCCATACGCCAATAAAACCGGTTTACGGCGCAAAACTGCATCCATACCAGCGCCTCATAAACGAGATGCGCCAGATCTTCCTTGAGATGGGTTTTACAGAGATAAAAGGCGACATAGTCCAGAGCTCTTTCTGGAATTTCGATGCCCTTTTCCAGCCGCAGGACCATCCGGCGCGGGAAATGCAGGATACTTTCCATCTCTCTACGGAATGTGACCTTCCCGAAGGATATATCAAACCCGTAAAAGAAATGCACGAAAGCGGCAGCGGCATATCAAGAGGATGGGGAGGCAAATGGAGCGAGGATATTGCCAGGAAACAGGTGCTTCGAACCCACACAACCGCTGTTACGATAAAATACCTTGCAGATCATCCAGATGAACCGGTCAAAGCATTCTGCATCGACAGGGCATACAGACGCGAAGCCATAGACCCGACGCATACTCCCGAATTCGAGCAGCTTGAAGGGGTTGTCATGGATAAAGGCGTGAGTTTCAACCATCTGCTTGGCTGCCTCACAGAATTTTATCACAGGATGGGATTTGACGAAGTGCGTTTCAGGCCGGGATATTTCCCATACACAGAACCAAGCGTTGAGCCGGAAGTGTATATCGAAAGCCGTGGAAAATGGGTTGAACTTGGCGGCGCTGGCGTTTTCAGGAAAGAGGTTACGCTGCCCCTTGGTATCAAGTATCCTGTGCTTGCATGGGGGCTTGGTGTGAGCCGCGTTGCGATGCTTCGGCTTGGGCTTAAGGATCTGAGGGAATTATACCAGAGCGATATCGACTGGCTGAGGAAGAGCACGGTTGTTTAGGGTGTAAAGAAGTAATTATAAATATAATCATTACATTCATAATTATTGCCGTCAATAAATTAAAGGAGGATTAACTAATGGACATGGAACTGAAAGAAAAGTTCATTGAACTCTGGAAGAAATATTTCAATAATGCAGAACTTCCCATAACTTTTTATTATACAGATGAAGAAGGGCAAGCCGAAATTCCAGAATCCGGTTCAATCCCAAGGTGTGTAATCGGGGCATTCTCCAATGTGAGAAAAGGAAGATCATATTGTTTCGATGCCGGATCCATTGGCTGCTTCGGCGGAAAGAGGTATCTTGGTTTTGTCGAAAAGATAAGACCTAATTTTGAATATTTCCTGTCATGCGGCATTCCCGGAGAATTTGAGGGAGAACGATACAAGAAATCCCCCGAAATTGTAAAGGAATTAATGAAAAAGCAGCCTGTTTTCAAGGCGCCTGCCAGGTATATTGTTTTTAAGAGGTGGGATATGCTTGAAGCATCGGATAAACCCGAAGTAGTAATATTTTTCGCCAGGCCCGATGTGCTTTCTGGTCTTTTCACACTTGCAGGTTTTGATGTGTCGCAGCCTTATGGCGTAATTGCTCCTTTTTCTTCCGGATGCGCGGCTATTGTCCAGAATCCTTATCTTGAAAAAGATTCCAGTGAACCCAGAGGCATCATCGGGATGTTCGATGTTTCGGCGCGTCCGTATGTTCGCGCGGATGAACTTTCATTTGCTGCGCCCATGAATAAGTTTGAAACGATGGTTGAAAATATGGAGGAGAGTTTTCTTATCACAGAGTCATGGAAAATGGTGCAGAAGAGGATGGGTTAATAATAAAAATAAAAAAGTGCCAGAACTATGCGGAAGACTATAAAATACCATTGTCAGTCTTTCCTTTCATTTTAGCCTTCACGAGCTTTATTTCCCCATACGAAAAATTATCACCCAATCTGTCCTTTATCGGCTTCAGCGCCCCTCCCCCGATTTCGAGTATAGCACTTGATATCGTTTTTATCTTTTCCTTCGAAATGAACTTTTCGATATCGATATTTTCACCATCAAGGATCAGGTTTTCAATGTGACAATAGATAGTATTCAAAGATAAATTCCTGGCCAGTGTTATCTTATCAAGATCCATTCCCTGCTCCAACATTTCCAGTGTTATGGAATCACTCGACCGCTTTTTCGCGGGCTGGCTGAATGTGCCCTGTTTTTCACAAAACCTCTTGATCTCATTTATGAAAATTGAGCCATAACTCTCAAGCTTCTTATCCCCCACACCTGTTATCTTCCGGAAATCCTCGGGAGTGCAAGGACGCTTTGCAGCCATCTGTTTCAGGCTGGAGTCATTGAAGATCATATAAGGAGGATAATTTTCAGCATCAGCCAGCGTTTTCCTTAAACTGCGAAGCGCCTCGAACAATCCCCTGTCATCGGCATCCTGCTCTATCATATCTGGCATATCCGGTCTTATTGCCGGTTTTTCGACAACCTGGGGTTTTACAAGGTATATCTTCTCAGTCGCAACATTGCCTTTTAAACCTGATAATAGATCCCTGCCCTTCTGGCACAATTTTAGGACTGGATATTCACCCTCCAGGTTGAGATAATCACGCTGCAGGAGTTCTCTAATGAATCCATGCCACATTTTCTTTGGCAGGCTCTTACCTGATCCGTAAGATCTCAATGCCGTGTGACCATTTTGTACGACACGGAGACCCTTACTTGCGGTAAGCACATCAATGCAATAGTTTATCCCGAACTTCTCATCCAGTTCCCGGACGCAGGAAAGGATGGTCAATATCTCACCCGTTGCTTCGATCTCTTCCTTTGGAATTAGGCAGTTATCGCAACCGCTGCACTTATTCTCTTTATAATCCTCACCAAAATAACCAAGGAGAAGCTTTCGCCGGCACACAGTTGTTTCACAAAAATTGATGATCTCCATCAACTTATTGTGCGCTATTAGCCTTTCTTTTTCATTTGTCATCTGGTTAATGAAATACTCGATCTTCTGCCTGTCGCCGTAACTGTAAAAAAGCACGCAATCGCTCCGAAGGCCATCCCTGCCTGCGCGTCCTGTTTCCTGGTAATAGGCCTCAAGATTTTTAGGCAGGTCATGATGTATCACAAAACGTATGTTGGGTTTATCGATGCCCATCCCGAAAGCGATAGTGGCGACAAGTATCTCCACATCATCTTTTATGAACTTATCCTGGTTCTTGGACCTTACTTCAGGTGAAAGACCAGCATGATAGGGAAGCGCCCGAAAGCCTGCATACTTCAGGTTTTCCGTAAGGGCGTCAACGTTTTTCCTGCTGTAGCAGTAAATTATGCCTGATTCGTGGGGCTTTGTTCTGAGGAACTCTACTATCTGCCCGAATGCATCCTGCTTTGGTTTGACATAATAAACAAGGTTCTCCCTGTTGAAACTTGCAATATATTTCCTGGCATCTTTAAGTTCAAGCTGGTTGACGATATCTTCCCTGACTTTCATAGTCGCCGTGGCGGTAAGTGCAATTATTGGAACATCGGGAAAGGACGCGCCGATCAATTTCAACTGCCTGTATTCTGGCCTGAAATCATGCCCCCATTCTGAAATACAGTGAGCTTCATCAATGGCAAAAAGGCTGATTTTCAATCCTTTTAAAAATGATAGAAACGTTGGGATAGCGAGTCTTTCCGGCGCAATATAGAGCAACCGGACCCTGTTTTGCATCAGCGCTGATTTTATTTTCCTGCTCTCTTCTTGATTCAATGAACTGTTGAGATATTCCGCAGGAATGCCATTTGACCTGAGGCTGTCCACCTGGTTCTTCATCAGGGAAATAAGAGGTGAGACAACGATCGTCAATCCCTTAAAAACCAGGGATGGGTACTGGTAGCACAGGGACTTTCCACCGCCGGTGGGCATCAGGACAAGTACATCATTTCCTTTCAGCACGTCAAGTATAATATCCTGTTGAAGCTGCCTGAATTCGCTATATCCGAAATACCGCCTGAGTAGTTCCTTATCGATAACTATGGTCGTATTTTCTGGATAATCTGGCAGTTTTATCGTTTTTTCAACGGTTTTCATTTTAGGGCACAGGTCAAATAGGCCATCATTCTTTAACCCGCATCGACTGGATGACTCACATGTGCTGCAAACCTGCATGAAAGCTATTGACAATTCCTATCACAATAACGGTTTCTATTTACGATACTCTTATGATATTAAGCACTAATGAATATTTAATAAAAACTATCAATAATAAAACACGAATCGAATAAGGGTTTATTATGATATGGAGAATACTGGAGTGAAATATGCCAAAAGTAGCAATAATATATGACTCTGCAACGCATCACACTGAGATCATGGCAAATGCGATAGCAGAGGGATTGAAATCAGAAGGAATAGAGGTCATGACCTCACATGTCCACGAGGCACAATTAAAGGAAATAGAAGGAATAGATGGGCTGGTCCTGGGTTCGGGAACCTACCATCATGAAATAATGCCTGCTCTTGAGGTTTTCATGGAACAGGCAAAAAATGCTAAACTTAAAGGAAAGGTCGGAGCAGCTTTCTGTTCTTATGGCTGGTCACCGGAAGTGGTGGACCTGATAACGAACAGGCTCAAAGGATATGGTATGGAGACAGTGGATGGGTTACTAATTCATGAAAAGCCAGATGAAGCCGGACTTGAAAAGTGCAGGCAGTTTGGAATAAAAATAGCAAAGAAAGTAAAAGGTGAATGATATAGACGATATAGAGAGTAAGATATACGAATGGGCAAAGGATTATGCACAAAATAACGGCTTAAAACTAAATCCTGATTACGACATAGTGGTTCTTGCTATCAAAGGTCTTACCCAGAACAAAAGAGAATACGGCATCCAATATTGCGGCTGCCGTGAGGTAACCGGAAATAAAGAAAAGGACAAAGATATAATCTGCCCCTGCGTCCACCGAAACCTGGATATACGGAACAAAGGTTCATGCCGATGCGGCCTTTTTGTTAAATGAAGCAAAAGATAAAAAAAAAATGGATGAATTAGAATTAAGCGTCAACGCATTGAGGGTACTTGAGCGGCGCTACCTCTTAAAAGATGAGAACGGGAATTTTTTAGAGACGCCTTTTGAGCTTTTTAGAAGAATTGCAAAAGCTATTGCTCTTGATCCCGAATATGAAGAAGAATTCCTGGATATTCTCGCAAACCTTGAATTCCTGCCCAACACTCCCACGCTGATGAACGCAGGCACAGATATGGGGCAGCTGTCTGCATGTTTTGTCATCCCGGTTGAGGATTCACTTGTCAGCATTTTTGATGCAGTAAAAAGCATGGCGCTCATACAACAATCAGGCGGTGGCACTGGTTTTTCATTCACGCGCCTTCGCCCAAAGGGAGATATCGTAAAATCCACAAAAGGCGTGGCTTCCGGTCCTGTTTCATTCATGCGGGTATTTGATACCACCACAGAAATTATAAAACAGGGAGGAAAACGGCGCGGCGCTAATATGGGAATATTAAGAGTTGATCATCCCGATATTATCGATTTCATAACCGCAAAGACAAAAGAAGGCCTGCTCACAAATTTCAATATATCAGTGGCTGTCGATGACAAATTCATGGACGCAGTCATTGCAGACGGCGATCATGAATTGAAAAATCCGCGAAACGGGGAAGTTGTAAATAAATTGAAGGCGCGGGATATCTGGAATCTTATAATAAAAATGGCATGGAGAACAGGCGATCCGGGCGTCATATTCATAGATGAGATCAACAGGCACAACCCCACACCGCAAGTGGGGAATATGGAAAGTACGAATCCATGCGGAGAGCTGCCTTTATTGCCTTTCGAATCCTGCAACCTTGGTTCGATAAACCTTGCCAGGATGATAAATAATGGGTCGATCGACTGGGAAAAGCTTGAAAGAACAATAGTTATTGGCGTGAGGTTCCTTGACAATGTAATAGATATCAATAAATATCCACTTCCACAGATCGAGGAAATTACAAGAGCGAACAGGAAAATTGGGCTTGGGGTGATGGGTTTTGCCGATATGCTGGTTGTGCTTGGCATTCCATATGATTCTGATGAAGCCATAAAGACAGCAGAAGAAATAATGAGTTTCATCAAGAAAAAATCACATGCTGCATCAGAAAAGCTGGCAGAAGAACGCGGGGCATTTCCTAATTTCAAAGGAAGCATCTATAAAAAACCCATACGCAATGCCACAACAACAACAGTCGCACCCACCGGGACTATAAGCATTATCGCGGAATGCTCAAGCGGGATCGAGCCGCTGTTTGCGGTATCATATGTGCGAAACGTGCTTGAAGGCACAAAACTCATTGAGGTGAACCCGTATTTTGAAGCTGTTGCAAAAGAACGCGGCTTTTACAGTGAGGAATTGATGATGAAAATCGCAAAAACAGGAACATTGGCAGGCATCGATGGGATACCGGATGATGTTAAACGGGTATTTGTGACAGCTTTTGATATAGCCCCGCAATGGCATGTACGGATGCAGGCAGCTTTCCAGAAATATTGCGATAATGCGGTTTCAAAGACGATCAATTTCCGCAATGGTGTGGATGTCAGGGAAGTTGAAAAAGCGTTCATGCTTGCATATGAACTCAAATGCAAGGGCATCACGATATATCGCTACGGAAGCAAAATACAGCAGGTTTTGTACATTGGCCTTGGGGATTCGAAAGATAAATTCGTGTCTGCCGACCCTGAATATTCAGGAGGATGCCCGGGGCAGGTTTGTCCGGAGTGATATGGATGAGCTTGTTTTCAAGGTTATGGCTATTGCATACATTGAGCAAAAGCTTTTAACCAGATAACATATAACATTAATGTATGAATGGTGATAAAATCACTCATTTAAAAGATGGAGGAGTAAAATATGCCAAAATTGGTAGTTGTATATCTCAGTACATCAGGTAATACAAAAGCGATGGCAGATGCCATTGTAGAAGGAGCCCAATCAAGAAATGTTGAAGCAAAAGCCATGAATTTCCATGAAGCAAGAATAGAAGAATTGAAAGAAGCAGATGCAATTGCAATCGGATCTTCCACATTCTACTATAAAATGTTGCCTCCTATGGAGAAATTTATTGAAAGCCTGGAAAAAGCAAAAATAAAAGCCAAAATAGGAGCAGCTTTCGGCTCCTATGGTTGGAGCGGTGAGGCTCCAGTAATGATCGCAGAAAAAATGCGTAAGCTTGGTATGCAGGTAATAGATCCGGTGTTACGTATTCAATATCTGCCTATTGAAAAAGATATTGAGGAATGTAAAAGGCTTGGAAAAGATATTGCTGTTCAAGTAAAAAAGTTATATACCAAGGCAGGAAGCGAACCGGAGCATGGAGATACACCTATTATGCATGAAGTCAAAATGGGTGAGGGAGGTCACTAAAGAGAAGCATCCGTAAGGATATTCTCTCTCTCTCTCTTAACCCATACGCTTACCCGCTCACGCCAATAATTCACCGTAATGATTTTTTCTGCATTTGATATCGCCATCACTGCATCATTATCACTAATACAGCCCTGGATTCTCAATCTGTATCTTTGCCATCTCCACTGCATGCTTCGTATAATCTTTCCTGCTTATTCTTCCTCGCGTCAGCCATCCGATTATCCCTTCTTCGTACCCGATATCAGGTTTATCAGTGAGAGGAATAAATGCCTCCGAGATCGTTATCTCTTCATCCACGACCCGTCTTGTGCATTTAAGAGGATATTCAAAGGCCGGTCCCAGTCCCAGAAAGATCCGTTCTCCGTCATATATTGCACAGGCGCAGAAGTTCATGTAGCCACTTTTTGCTCCGGGAACCTGTGATATCCCATCTTCTATCCCCACCGAATATTCACAATCCCCGAAAACCGATCTTGCCCGGATTATCGCGCCCATTATTATCTCATCAAGATCCATGGGCTGTTCCCTGACGCCTGATTTGCAGGCAATACCTGTTACTTCATAACCAGTAAAAACCTCACGTACAGCATCAATTTTATTCGTATTCAATGACGCCAAGCGAATCCTTTTTACAGCCATGGTCTAAATTATTTCCTTTTGATCCCTTAAGAATTTCTTAAAAAACTTCCATCCGGTCTTGCAAAGATGTATCCTTCCCAATGTATCTTCCCTGACCCAGTCCATCAGATAAAAGAACTGCGCTTTGTATTCATCCACTGTTTCCTCGATTATGGAAGGAGGATTCGGGACTCCAAGCCCGCGAAGGTATTCGATGAAGAGTTCTTCTCCTTTATTTTGTGCTATCCCGTCGATCTTCATCACCGTGAATTTGTAGCCATCGTTTTTCAGCCATTGCACAGTCTTATCATGGATGCAGCCTGAGCATATTTCGATCTCCTCATCTTTTGTAACATCCAATTCCAGGAATCCCCGCTCAACAATGTTCCTTGCGCTCTGGAGATATGTCTTCTTCCTGAATGTATCGTTGCCGAAATCTTCTATCGGGACCATATCATAATGCAATTCAAGAGTTTCTTTCCTGACCACGATTATGCCCACGCCTCCCACGGGTGTTCCCCAGCCCTGGTCATCTATCTGGATAGTCATGATATAGAATAAAATTATGACGCCGAGGGGGAGACTTGAACTCCCGATGTGCGTAGCACAACCGGTTTTCAAGACCGGCGCCTTAACCGCTGGGCTACCTCGGCATGATATTTCTGCGAAATGGTTGGCATAGCTTATTAATATTGCCTACATCGAAACATTTAACCATAAATAATAATTATTGGCTCCTGCTGTAAAGCCCAGAGGTAAAAATATGACAAATCTATTACTAGTACTGTCAAAAGACCCGTATACTACGGAAACACCCGATCTCGTACTTGATATCGGGTTAAATGCCAGAGAAAAAGGAAACGATGTATCATTGTATCTTATTGAAGATGGAGTGACCGCCGCGCGAAAATCTGAGTTTGGAAATAAACTCGCAGCGGCCCAAAAAAAGGGCATAAAAATATATGCGGATGATAAAGCAGTGCTTTCAAGGTCGCTGACTGACAAACTTATTGGAGGCGTTGAAATCAAAGAAATAGGAACTCTTCTTGATTTCATAATGCAAAAAGACAGAGCTGTGTGGTTTTAGGTGATACAAATGACTGATAAACAACTCACGATAGTTTCAATAAACGGACCCTACAGGGACGAAGGCGTATTCACAATGATGAGACTTGCCCATGCGGCAAAAGAAAAAGGCATAACTGTTAATTTCTTTAATTACTTAGATGCCACAGTGATCGCACACAGGGACCAGGCGCCAAAAGAGTTCCCTCCCGTTGAGACCATTTTCAAGGCAATAGTCTTTAAAGGGATAAAGAAGCCAAAAGCGCATGCTATCGCCTGCATAAAATGCACGGACGCAAGAGGCGTCACAAAACAGCAAACCGACGGTGTCCTAATAGGCGGGCTTTATGATCTGGCTGAATGGACCGCAGAATCTGATAAGACTATACTGATAGGGTGATTAAAATGAGCAAGAAAGTAAACATAATCGTAACCCAGCCCCCATACGGGAAAGAGGATGCATTTTCAGCAATACCGATGGCTGCTTCGCAGGTTGCAGCAGGGAATGTTGCTTCTTTAATTTTCGTAAGCGGCGGAGTCCATTCCATAGTGAAAGGACAAAAGTCAGGATATGGAGACCAGGCTGTATGGTTCAAGGATGTGCCATCTGTTGAAGCTGAGATCACAAAGAACATAGAACTTGTGAGTTTCTATGCGCTTGACAGTGACATCACGAAACGCGGTATAAATGATAACGAGATCATCGCAGGTATAAAAAAGATATCACTCTCGCAATTGACAGACATGATACTTGCGTCTGATGTAAACATGGTATTCTAATGTCAGAAATAATCTCTGATGACACCCTGGATGTGTGCGGCGAGTGCTGCCCATATCCTCTTCTCCTCACAAAAAAAAGAGTTGAGCAGCTAAAATCCGGTGAGATATTGCATATAATAGCAGATGACCCTGTCGCGCCCCAGAATATCGATGCATGGGCTAAAAAGTTAGGACACAAACTGCTTGCTGTCAGGCAGGATGGGAAGATCTTCAACGTCTATGTCCAGAGGGCATAGTATTTATCCCAGAGGACACAGAGAAAAACAACAAAGCTCTGTCTCTGAGTGCTTGTATGAAAAAAAATAGCAACGAACTCGATACGAACTCACGCAACCGGAGTTCGTTTTAGTTCGTACCAGTTCGTTGTTTTTTTCATGTTCATTTACGAACCGAAGGTTCATAGCCCACTCTGTGGTTGATGTTGCTAATTGACAGTCGACTGACCATTACGCTTTTCCCGTCGATTCGCCAAGCACAACGCCTGTTGCGATAAGATGGGCGACCCGGAGGGGCTCAGGGATATTGCTGTTCGTTGAAGTCATCCGAATAATTTTTACTGCACTTTCTTTATCAAGCCCGCATAATTGCATGAAAACGGGGTTATCCTGTTTAATTTTGTATATTTTGCCTGCGCGCTGGATTATATCCCATCTTTTTTCAGCGTCCGGAAGATTCGTGAGAGCCAGCTTTATTTTATCAAGATCCGGGCATGAGCGCATAAAACTGATGACAGGCACACCTGTTTCCTTAAAAAGATTTGTAATGTCAACAGGATTAAAACCCGCGTAAGTGACTCCGTCAAGCAAAATTACCCTTATCTGGGTATGATATTTTGAGCCGTTTATCATCCTGATAAAAACTTCTGTGGCATCCATCCCGTCCTTTGTGATCTCGTTTCGCAGTATCCCGTCAAGCTGATCGCCTCCCCTGAAAAAAACCCCGATTATCGTGACTTTTTCGTGTATTAAAGGCGAGTCATCAATGGCAAGAATTCGTATCTGGGGTTTTATGTGCATTGTATTTTGTTGGTTCTGGAATTTCATATAGATTTCTATTCGATAATTTTAATAATGCCTCTAACTATAATGATGCCCATGAAGTTCGCTGAAAAATGTCCGAAATGCGGTGGTTTTGTCCAGACAAAAAGTGTAAGAAAATCCATCGGACTCGGATTTGTTGAAATTCCAATTGCACAATTCTGCCTGAATCCGGTTTGTGACTGGTACCAGGATTTTGCAGAGGCAAGAAAGCCGCAGGATATAAAGGAAGGTTATCATTTAAAAGCGCCTACGCTTGAAAGAAAACTGCCTCAAATTAAAATGCCAGAGCTGTCAAGAAATCATATGATAGTCCTGGGTGGCGTTGTTGCGATAATCATCCTTTATTTTATTATCTCTTTTTTAACGCCTTTATCGAATCCTGTGGATAAGAAAATTTCACAGGATAAACTATCCGAATTATCAATAAATACTACTACCAATACTACTAATACTTTTGCTGTTGCAAGACTGCAGGAAACGCAAAAAGTCATTACAGCGCTTCCAACTCCTGGCAGAATTGAGGTTAAGATAGACCCCAGGAGTTTTCCTGTTAAAATAGATGTCAGTCATGGGTTTATCCCTGACCCCATAACGATAAACATATCTGATACCATCATATGGACTAATGTGGAGAATCTGCGTCTCAGAGTCGTATTGGTAAGCAGTAACGGATTATTTGAAAAGCAGCTCCTGCAAGAATCTGACCGATATCAATACCAGTTCAACAAGTCGGGAAAATATACTTTTGCTCTTGCTGAATATAATAGCACCAATAAAGAATATCCGAATGCTACTGGCAGTGTAATTGTGAGATGACGATGAAAGCAAATTTACTCCGGATCTATATCGGGGTTTTGAAGGGTATGGAGTCCACAGCATCCTCCATACCGCAAGCATCCTTCGCCTGAGTGAAGATCTTCCGGTGATAATAGAAGTGGTGGATACCCAGGAGCGCCTGGAACCTGTAATTCCACAAATCAAAAAAATGGCAAAGGACAAGCTAATGACAATACAGGATGTCGATATTGTGGCGGGTCATGAATATGAAGCCTAATTAAGGGTGTGTGGGATTGTGATAGAACACGGATTGTGCGGATGACGCGGATGCGCACGGATATTGGTTATTCATTTAAATTCAGAAAAGGTTAATACCCACTATCGTATAATTATATTTAACCATGCTAACAATAACTGAGGGAGAAACGGCAGTACGCCTGGCAAGAACAGCTATAAAAGAGTGCCTTGGGAATGGACGACAGATCAAACCAGAAAACTTACCGGATGTTTTTAAAGAAAAGCGCGGCGTTTTTGTAACATTGAATAAGAAAAAAGAAAGAAAAGAGCTTCGGGGCTGCATCGGAAGACCGTATCCAGTTCTACCCCTTGGGGAAGCGATCATACTTTCCGCGATCAATGCGGCGCGTGAAGACCCGCGATTCTACCCGGTAAAACTTGATGAAGTTGGTGATCTTTTTATTGAGGTCACGATACTTACCGTCCCGAAACGCATTAAAGCAAAACCCATGGAAATCCCTGATAAGATCGTGATCGGGAGGGATGGTCTGATTGTTTCAACGAAATTGAGTTCAGGGCTGCTGCTTCCGCAGGTCGCAGTTGAACATGGTTTCAACAGCACTGAATTCCTGTGCCAGACCTGTATTAAGGCGGGACTGATGCCAGATGCCTGGCTTGAGGGCGCAGAGGTATATTCCTTTGAAGGCCAGATATTCGAGGAAATAGAACCTGGCGGCAAGATAAAGGAAAAGGATATTAGGAGCCAGGACGATTAATAATTGGGAGAATTAGAAATGAGTGAATTAAGAATATCTGAAAATTCATCAAGTGAAGAGATACTTCCTTTCGCCAAAATGGTACATGAACTGTTTTCCTTGCCCGTCACAATGCGCAGCAAGAACAAAAAGGGAGTCAGGCTTGAAAAGGGAACCTTAGTTGACAATAATTATACAGGACCCGTGCTTGAAGAGGTTCTACAGAAAAATTGCGTCATACATATGATACCCACAAAAGGTGCTTATAAAGGAATACCCGTGGTCGTTTGTCCTGTTCAGGACAATGATGGAAATCCTATTGCAGCTATCGGTATTGTGGATGTTGTCTGTACGATCGACCTTGCCTCTGTGTTCGGGAATTACCCGCAGATAGTACGGCAGGTGGAAGAAAGTAAAAATGCTAAATTTTGATACCAAAAGGTTAAATCTTATAACAATCAAGTTAGCAGTCCTCCAGAGGTGAATTATGGCAAGATTTCCAGAAGCGGAACAAGTACTTCTTCATATGAAAATTTGCATGAAATGCAATGCAAGAAATTCAGTGCGTGCAACAAGATGCAGAAAATGCGGATATAAGAATCTTAGAATGAAATCAAAGGAACTTAAGGGAACGTAGATCGATGACAGTTGAGGAAAAACTCAACCGGATAATCGAAAAAGAAGGTGCTGTTCACCTTACCCTTTTAGACCCTGACTCACAGGCACCTGACCAAGCCGGGAAAATGGCCCACGAGGCGTTTCTCGGCGGTACGGATGCGATAATGGTCGGCGGTTCTATGGGCGCAACGGGCGCTACAGTTGAACAGACAGTGCAGGCTATCAAGTCTGCCTGTAATCTTCCCGTTATTCTTTTTCCGGCAAATGCCGCAGGGCTTACAGAAAGTGCTGACGCCGTATTTTTCATGAGTCTCTTAAATTCAAGGGATGTCAATTACATTACTACGAACCAGGCAATAGGAGCGCCTATCGTTTACAAGCATGGGATAGAGCCAATATCTATGGCATACATCGTGATCGAACCGGGAGGCGCTGCGGGATGGGTAGGAGATGCGCGCCTGATACCCAGAAGTAAACCAAAGCTTGCGGTAGCATATGCCCTCGCAGCAAAATATCTGGGCATGCATTACATATATCTTGAAGCAGGTTCAGGCGCAGATAAACCCGTGCCTGTTGAAATGGTTGCAGCGGTCAAGAAGGCTGTGGGAGAACAAAATAAAGTGATCGTTGGCGGCGGGATCCGCGATGGAAACACGGCCAAAGAACGGGTAAAAGCAGGCGCTGACATGATCGTCACAGGGACTATCGTCGAACAGGTTGATGATATCAGGGGAAAAATCGAAGAACTTGTGAAAGCGATAAAATCGTAGTAACTTTTAATCTTATTTATCTGATGCAAGTTTCCTGATACTTTCTTTGAAACCGATCGGTTCAAAACCAAATATCTTATTCAGGTCATTGGGTTCACATATCATGTTATTATGAAGCGATTCGATGAGCCAGTAAACCACATTGGGATTTACAGGAGAAAGCTTTCCAAGAACCATTGCTGATAACCAGTGCCAGGAGCCGGGTATATGAATGAATATTCTCTTCAAACCAAGTTCATCCGCATATTGCTGTATCAATTCCTTATAAGTTAAGACCTGTGAACAGCCGATGTCATAACATTTGTTAATCGTCTCTTTCCGGTCAAGACATTCCACAAGATATCTTATCACATCGTCAATATAGATTGGCTGCACCCTCGTATTTTCCCATTCGAAGATAGGGATTATAGCAAATTTGCGAACCACAGTCTCCAGGATATCAAAAGCTGCGCCGCCCCTGCCGATAATAATAGATGCCCTGAAAATCGTATGATCAATGCCACTGTTTCGGATTATTTCTTCCACTTCCTTCCTGCTTTCAAGATGGTGCGAGAGTTTCTCCTTAGGATCCCTCATTCCTGTCAGGTGAATTATCCTTTTGACACCATTTTTCCGGCACGCTCTGACCATGTTGTTTATAGCAAGCCGGTCAAGTTCATCGAACTTTTTTTGCTCACCAGTTGGCTGGTTCCCCATCATGTGAATAAAATAATATACCGTGTCCACGCCATCCGTTGCACGAACAAGAGATTCATAATCAAGGACATCCCCTGTAACATAGGTGATATTTGGGTTCTGGGATGATGCGGGTTTCCTCACGAGGCATCTAACCGGCAGGTTGTTTTTAGATAACGCCTGAAGAACACGATTTCCTATAAAACCAGTGGCTCCGGTCAAAAGAATCATAGTTTATAAGGGGTTTTGAAACTTATTTAATGTATCTATTTTTCATGGAAGAAGAACGAATCCAATTCTTTCAAAATCCCCATCAAACGAAAAAACCTTCTCTATGCCTCTTTTTTTCATCAATGCAAAACTTGTGCAATCAGTGAAGCTCAGCTTTTTATCATTATAACTGCAAAACTGTTCCCATGCAGACCTGAATATTTCATTTCCGATCTCTATTTTCTCTATCACTCTTGATGCAAGAATATCCGTTCCCCAGTCAACTGCTTCTTTATGTCCAACCGAGTAGCGTATTCTGGTTAAAGTCTCATCGATTATATAATCAGACGTGACTATTTTCTTTATCCGAATGTTGCCATTCTTTATTTGTTCAATAAACTGTATTGCAGCAGTATGATTATTATCTTTTTCATTCACAAGAGCAAGAAAAGCAGATGTATCCACAAAAATCATTTTCAATCCTCATATATTTCGTCATGGTTCTCTGATAAATCCTTCGATGCACGGAAAGTATGCATATTAAAAAAGGGATCTTCTTTATCAAAGCCAGATTTTTCCCTAACCCATTCCAACACAGCTTCTCTTATAGCTTCCTTGATCGAAATACCCTCCTTTTCTGCAGTCTTCTTAAGGTCATAGTATACATTCGTGTTCAGTTCGCTCTGGATATATTTTAGTTCAGACATCTAGTATCAACATTTAAAGATGCCATTTAAACATTAAATAAATTGTGTTTCATTTCAACTTACAAAGAGCATTGTGTTATTTATGAAAATATTTGGAAGTACTCAAGCAAAAAAATGAATTGTGTGTAAACGTTAAACAAAAACAAGAAGCCCCGGGAGGGAGTTAAAGTACAAGTTCACTTCTCTTTTTTAGAGGGCAAATCGCCCGCTATCACTTTTGCCTCAGAGGGCATAATTATGTATTTTGGATTAAAAAGAGATAAACTTTTCGCTATGCACTAAGCGAACATTATCTTATTATCCCGCTCATACACGCCAAAATCGACTTTGATCTCTTCGATGAGGTCATACGCAAGTGACTCATTGAGTTTGCACCTGTGAGTGAGACATTCCATCAGGTTTTGTCTATCGACAGGTCGGGATGAGAGCTTCTGATACAGATACTCTTTGATCATATCGAACTTATCTCTCTTTGTCCATACGTTTTTAATTCCACAGTGAATTTTGGGACAATCTACCTTTATTCCGCTTTGGAATTCGAAAGTTTTTACTTTATATCTTGCCTCGGTTTCCATTAACAAGTCTGTATGGCAAGCAGGGCAGGTAGTACTTTCTATCAACGTTGTACTTTCACTCATCTATTCAGCCTCCATCTTTGTTTCTGTTACTTTAACACCGCCAAGTTCGTACTCCATTGCCATGCGGTGGACTGCTACTTTCAGCAGATATGATACAGAGTCAAAATCCCCTGTATCCATCAAGCTATTAATCTTTTTCCTTGTATAGTTATCTAGCCAGAGCTGTGCTCTGGTTCCTTTGACATATCTTTCCAGGTCATCATTTTGGTCCATTTTATTCACCATCGCAGATAGTTTGTTACATAGTTTACTATGTAGATAAACTATATAGCCTTTTGGGTACGTAGTTTGAAACGTCGTACACAACGATAAATAAAGAGGTTAAACTCCATGCAGCAAATGAGCATCATAAAAAATCCAAAGGCTAGATCAACATACATACACATCCCAAAATGGATTGATAATGAATTGGGACTTAAAAAAGGCGAAGAAGTCTGGATCAAACTTGAAGGCAAAAAAATAATCATTCAGAGGGAAAAACCAGCACCTAATTCAGAGAAATAGGGACGGAGAAACATGAAATCATCTAAACTCAAGCCAGGTACCATAGAACAGATGCAGAAACTCTACATAAAGCACAAAGAAGTTGTCGAGTACAATGCAGTATTTGGAAATAAACTGGACAAAGCGATCGCCTCAACAATTAAGCATTTCGCAGGAGAAGACTTTATAAAATCCTGTACAGATATTGATAATGGAATGCCGCACCTAAAACCGGAGAAAAGAGGGATATAAAATAATATGGCGATAACATTCACGGATGAAGACATGGTGTATCTTGATAAAGATCAGGATAAGCAATTACGTTCGATCAGACAGGCGATCGATGCTTTGAAACTGAAAAGTGACATAGCATTTTGTAAAAAATGCAGTCACATGATGCTGTATTTCACGGTTGGAAATGCGAAGCTTCTCCAGTGTGTTTTCTGCGGGAATAGAGTTGCAGAGATGATCAAGTTATGAGACTTAATCACAAACCAGTTCCTTCAGCCGCTTGATTGATGCCATTCCATCATCGATTGTTTTGTTCTGTTCTTTTTCAATGTGCGCGATTATATCTTTAAATCCGACTTTTAGGGAATAGACCTTATTCGGTCTGCCTTTACCTGGCTTCTTTTCTTCACTCTCGTCGATCCAATCAAACGGATTTAACTGCCTCATTGCTATGCTGACTTCAGGCTGGCGCAATCCTGTTCCCCTCTCAAGGTCAACAGATGTAGCAGTATCCACTTTTTTAAGATATGCCAGGGTTCTGGCAACTGGTTTGCTCAGTCCTGAGGATATAAGTATTTCTGCAAGTTCTTCGTCGCTATCGTCAAGCTGGTTGATATCAAGTTTCTTCATAATGATTCCTATATTATATTATGTTGTAGGATATATTTAAATTATATTAATCATTCGATAAGAGAATATTTAAATAAAATATTACTTTCACACCGCTTACCACAGGTTTATATTTGCCAATGACGTTTGATACAATATGGGGAAGCTTAATCATGCTTTCTCTTCCCCATCCCCTCAAATTATAATCACTAAACATTTATTCAAAAACCTTTGTATCATTGAACAATTTAACCTTGTCCTTCGTCTTCATGCGGTATAATTTCACACCCCATTTCGGTAATATTTTGTCATTCCATGCATCCATGCTCATACGCAAAACAACATTTTCTTCTTTAAGATCATCGAAATCTTCCTTACCCTTACTGATTAAATATTCCTTATGCTTAATATCTGTGAATGCATAATAATCATCAAACATGGGGACTGAAGGCATTCCATACTCGTTTGAATAATCTTTGAGGTTCTCCTTTGCATATCTTTGTCCGGGATTAAATTTCAAGCAAGTTTTCCATGCTTCAATTGCATCTTGTCTTCTTTTGACTTCCCACAGGGAACAACCGAGGTTCTGATAAGTATCTGCAATTTCATCTTTGTCATCCTTAGAAAAAAGGTCAAGGGCTTTTTCATACATTTCAATTGACTTCTCGAATTCGCCTAATTCGTGGTATACAACACCCATATGATATGATGCCCAGGGATAATCAGGGTTTATTCGCAATGCCTTGTCAAGCCATTCCTGTGCTTTTTTGAAGTTTTCTTCGAGGATAAAAACATTGGCAAGCAAACACAGTACGTGAGCATCGTTCGGACTTATTTCAAGAACCTGGGCAAAAAGCAGTTTCGCATCTTCATATTCCTCTTCAAAAACCTTTTTTGCCGCCAGTTCAATTCCCTGGGCTCTCATATCTTTAAGGTTAATCATATTTTTTATCGAATCGGGGGCTTTGCGGGGCATAATGTCAGAGTATATTTTCAACAATAATAAGGTTTCTGATATTACTTTTTCGCTTTTCCTTTTAACAGAAACTTCAGTAAATCACTGCTCAGTTCTGTCTCTCGTCCAAGTTTTTTTAACAGGTCTGCCTCAGATAAACCCACTTTCTTTAGTTCCTTCATGCGGTCAAGGATTTCAGGTTTAATCTCGTAATATTCGTTAACATCCTTTTTATTCCTCCACACATTCCCTTCAAGCAAAGCTATTCCCTTCATATCAATTAACATCATGTTGGAAATGGATACTTTCCTGATATATGAAGGAGGGACTTGTATTGCTTTTACATCAGGACAAGTCTGAATTAAAAAGAGAATATCTGTTTTTGATGGTCGAAAAGCGAGATGAATATATTTGTCACTTGGGTCAAGTGAAGTGAGTTCTTCTTTTGAACTGACTACCCTTATTTTCATTTTTTTCTCCAATTAGTTTTAGACTGTTATATTATTTCATTTTTCCACATACTATAAAAAATCATTCAAAAACCTTTGTATCTTTGAACAATTTAACCTTGTCCTTCGTTTTCATGCGGTATAATTTTGCACCCCATTTCGGCAATATTTTATCATCCCAAGCCCCTGTAATTTTTTTCAAAACCACATTTGTTTCATCGATACCTGTGAAATAATCTCTCCCTTTAATCGACAGGTATTCTTTTCGCTTAAAATCCACAAACGCCCAAAAGTCATCCATTCCGACAGGCGACCTGGTCATCCCATATTCGTTTGTGCAGGTCTCGATGTGCTCCTTCGCAAAGTTCTGTTCAGGGTTGTATTTCAAACATGTTCTCCACGCTTCAAGTGCTTGCTCCCGTTTCTTAAGTTCATATAAGGAACAGCCAAGATTCTGATAGACGTCGGCTATTTCATATTTTTTATCTTCTGGAAAATACTTTAAGGCAAGTTCATACATTTGAACAGCCCTTTCATATTCCTGTTTATCATGATAGACCACCCCAAGGAAAAATAATGCCCATGGATAGTCAGGATCAAGTGTTAACACCTGGTTAAGCCGGTTCTCTGCTTCGAGTAGCTTTCCTTCATTAATAAAAACATTAGCGTAAAGTGACATTACTTCGACATCATTAGGGCATAATTCTAAAACTTTGGCCAAAACATCTTTTGCAGCGCCGTACCTATTTTCAAGAACCATTTTTGAAGCGCAAAATATTCCCTTCATTCTTGTATCTTCAATGATTTCTCTTATCGCTTCAGGGTTTTCTTGAGGCATGTCCCAAAATACAATCTGTTTTAATATAATATCTTCTGAGATTTGATAGAGAATTCGACAAAAGTTTATGGGCACGGTAATGTCTATGGTAACTGACCGCATCATATAAACTAAAGATAATGAACTCCACTAATCATGAAAAATAGAAATAAAAATAAAGAAGTCAATCCAAAACATCAGAAGCAAGTTCATGAAAAGAAAAGACAGAATATCTGCTGGAAACAAAGAAATATTGGCAATAAATACGACTTGCGCAAGAAAACAGCCTTCAAATATTACGCAACCAGAGTTATGTCGGATCATAATGCAGAGATTGACAAAAAAGTTGGCTTAGGACTGCTCGATGAAGGAAGGGCAAACAAAATGAAAGAAGAACTCGCAAGCAAGGTTGATACTTTAATTCAAATGTGGTCTGAGGCTGGAGAAAAAAGGTTAAAAGAAAAACTTGCAGAGTTATGCTCTACAGAGGCTGAACTTGAGGATTTGATTGATAAACCAGAGGTAGATCCGATGGACAGCCCCACAAACGATTTAAAAGCCTGAAGGAAAAATGGCAGGATATACAGAACACGATAAAATAGCAGAAATGGCAGGAATACCATCTACCATATCCGAAGAGATCAATCGATTCATGGATGATACGAATCCTCCAAAGGATTTTGAAGATCACAATAATGAAAACAAGATATTCGTATGCGGGCACTTGAATGTATCAATCAGGACTTTGATGGGAAGTGAAAAGTTAAAGGACAGGGGAAAAAAGGAGTGGGTGCAAAAAGAGGACTTGAAATGGCTTCTGGAAACGAGAAAAGAAGAAAAGAATATATCAGGTGCTACTATCTGCATCTCGCTGTCGATAATATTTGCGAGAATAAGGATCGGATAAAGGGTGGTAGAGAGACTATTGACAATTGCGTGAATAGCTGGGGCAAAAACCGCGCTGTTGTTGTTCCTGGAACAGAACACTATCTGAGGGATGTATTGGGGTTTTTGAGAAATAATGTCGAGAAAATCAGACCGATTATTTTTTCATAATTCGGATAGCGGATAATTACTTCAAACCAGTTCACATAGAAAAAACGATTACTTTCACCCCGCACATGGCTTTTCCATAAATACTCATAGAGTTATTTCTGATTGAGGTGACTAATATGGATTTATTTTGGAGCGGTCTCGCGCGGCGAGCATCTGAACATACACGCATCGAAAGAAGAAGTCAGTTCAGCGGAGTACATGAAACAGCTTTTCAAAAAATTGAAAAGGAGAAGAGTTTAAAAAATCAACTTTATATAATTTAAATTAGCGGTCAGTGACCATTATCCAGTGTATGAGAGTTTCTGGAGCAACAGGGATTCGGATTGATCGATAAAGTGAGGCATTAATTATCCAAAGTTTAAAATTCATAAGGCTTAACCAGATATTCTCTCAGTTTAATGTCAAAAAATCTATTTGAGGAATTTGCTTTAATGACGGCAGCGGTATCTGCTCCTCTACCTGTTCCAGCCACTGCAATAACATCTGAGAATGGAATCAATCCAGCATCTGCACTCATAGCCACGATCTCAACCATAACTTTTGTTCCCTGGCCAAAGATTCTCAGGGTATCAGCTACTGTCTGTTCATAAGATATAGAGCCTTTTTCCTTAAGTGCAGTACCAAGACCCCTTAAAACCATAGTCCCGGTGTGAACCTTTCCGCCCATATTCTCGATCTTCTTTTTTATTTCCGGGTCAAATGTTTGGAGATTCGGCTCTCTAATACCTGTATTATGCGTAACCACTACCAGTTTTATTCCTGTATCTTTCAACATCTCAGCGGCAGCAACTGCTGTCTCTCCGAATGTCGATGCGACAACAATATGACTGATTCCACGCTTCAATGCCTCTTCTTTAGCAATTTGCAAAGTTTTTTGGGTATTCTCTTTACCTGCTTTTTCAAAATACATCTTGTTCACCTTTTTCCATAATCACGGCGCCCTTGGCTTTATCTTTTCCGAGCCGCAGATCGGGCATTTGGTTGCACTTTTCTTCAAGACAAATATAAAATAGATATAAACCAGAACTATCATAAAGGAGCATTATGAAAAAGTCATTAGGCGCAAAAACCATTATTTATCCTATCCCGGTATGGGTTATAGGAACGTATGACAAAGAAGGAAAGCCAAACGTTGCCACCATAGCCTGGGGTGGAATATGCTGCTCCCAGCCGCCATGTGTTGCGATCTCTCTTCGCAAAGCCACATATTCGTATGGAAATATTGTGGAAAAGAAAGCTTTCACTGTAAATGTTCCTTCTGAAAAGTATGTTAAGGAAGCACATTATTTTGGTACTGTGTCTGGCAGAAATGTGGACAAATTCAGCGAATCCGGGCTTACCAGCGTCAAGAGCGAACTTGTGGATGCCCCATATGTAAAGGAATTTCCTCTCGTTTTGGAGTGCAAACTGATACACACCATTGAATTAGGGCTGCACACGCAGTTTATCGGAGAGATCATGGATGTGAAGGCAGATGAACTTGTACTTGGGGAAAATCAGCTCACAGATATTGAAAAAATAAAACCTATATTATTCGCTCCGGATGGTGCTGGTTATTATGGGATCGGCAAAAATCTTATAGGGGTAGGCTGAAAAACTTGGAGCCGGTCGCTCTACAAGATACCGCCTGAAATGACTGGTCTAATCGTCAAGTAATCGTCAAGTTAAACCCACTAATCGTAAAGTTCAAGGACATAGACACGAAACCAAAGAAAAGCAATATTATCAGCCCATGGTTAAAAAAACATATTACGAAATATTAGAAGTCAATAAGAAAGCCTCCCAGGAAGCTATAAAGTCCGCTTACCGCAGACTGGTTATGCTATATCATCCCGACAAAAACAAGTTACTAGAAGCCGAAGAAATGTTTAAAGGAATCGCAGAGGCTTATTCAGTATTATCAGACCCAGGCAAACGGAAACAATATGACCTGGACAATGAACCAAGAAATGTTCTGCGAAGAAATAAACAAGAAAAGATGTGGCAAATAATAAGAGAGCATAAACAAAGAGAAGCCAGAACAATCCAGATGCTATGGGAATTCCAGGAACAAGAACGTATCAAATATAAAGAAAGAGAACAAGAAGCGATGAATATGTCAAGACACAGCACAAAGCTGGCGTACAACCGATAGATACTGAGTTTATTCAGGGACTAAAGAAACTCTTAGGCAAATATCGTGATGAACTTAATTTAAAGGGAGTTGATTCGGATTATCTTGCATACGCTTTGTTAAACACATTCATGCAAAATCCCCCCTCCACCCTAAAACCTCGCCAGCTTGAAGCCATAAAGCACACACAAGCCCCCCAACTGATCCTTGCAGGCACAGGCAAGACCACAACCATCACAGCAAAGATTATACATGGTCGAAAAAGAAAATATCGATCCCTCCCATATCCTCGCCCTCACCTTCTCCAAAGAAGCAGCAAGGAACATGCGCGAAAAAGTCAGAGTACTTTGTTAATGCAAATTAAGTTTCCTCTCCAAATCGTTCATAACACCATCGAAATCTGGTAATTCCGGAATAAGCTGCTCCAGGTCAACTTTCCATAGAGATTTTACAATATCCAGATCAGTAAAAACTTTACCAATATCCATTGTATCGTTCATGGCAGCCAGCTTTTTCTCTGCAAGCTTTTCAAAATCCTTAAATTCAAGTTCTTTTAGCAAAAGCCACATGTCAAAATAATCCCTGGGCCTTTTTCTCTGAATAAGCGCCCTCATTTTTTCCGAAGCGATCTCCACGATCTGGAATGTTAATACCATGGAGTCCGCAAAGTAAGGAGAATGCACTGGAACCTCTTTAAGTTCAAGCAATGGCTTTTCCCTGAAGCTAATGTCTATCTTTATGGAGTCGGGATAATTCAACAGGCTTATGTATTTCAAATCTATCGAAACAGAATTTTCAAATGCACTGATTCTTCGGATTTGCGAATTTATCTCTTTTATCAATAAAATATTCTTGAAAATATCAATATCGAATTCATCCAATGCCGTAAAATCAAGGTCAACAGATAGCCTTTTGTGCAAGTAGAGTTTGTGCAATGCCGTTCCGCCCTTGAATACAAGAGTATACTTGAACTGGGATTTGTAGATCTCTCTGAGAACCAGCGTCAGGACAAAATCTTTTTCTATCATTCCTAAAGGAAGCTTTTGCTTCCTTGCTATGCTGACAAGCTCTGCTTTAGTTACCATTTAAACAACTCGTTCTCTTCTATGTTCAAAATAAGCCTCCATTTCTTGCTTATTCCATATTTCTTTTTTGGCAGGGTGTTTGACAAATAAACATACCTGAATTTTCCGATACTTTCTTCAAGCTTTTTTGTATCCTGTTTTACAAGATCAAGCAGGACGCCAAGCCTTCTTGCCAGCGACTGATTTTCCATTATCAGGGCATAGTTTATCATCTTGTCGAAATCAAACTGCTCTTTGTTGTTGTGGAGTGCTTTGAATATTTCTATGATCGAACCCGCATATTCTTCCCTGTCAAGACAGTCGATTATTGCTTTTTCCTTGTCTGCAATGTTAATCTCGGCATCCGATATCTTTATTTTCTCAAACCCAAAAAATTTTTTTGTACTAACCCTGATAAACTTGTATAAGTATCCTTGAAATTCCAATGGGCTTTTTCTTTCTGTTGTTGCAGCAAGAACATGAAAAGGCATTTGTTCCGTGAAACCATAAAATGAAAGCGCTGTCCTGTACGATACATAATAATTAGTTACCAATTTTGATATGGGGATAAAAGGATGTTCCGCCCAGCCTTCTCTTCCTCCAATGGGCACGATAAGATATTTTCCCTTTTCGATCCTTTCCAGCCAGCCTTTTTTCTCAAGTCTGTGGAGCATAACCCTTATCTTGCCGTCGGTAAAATTGAACGATCCCTTCACATCTTCCATGTTTATGACTTTCCTGTTTTTTATTGCGAAAGTCGAAAGCAGGTCATACTCCTGTTTTGAGAGGGATTTAATCATTTTAATGCACCATAATTACATATTATGTAACTATTATGTATTATAGTGATTATAAAACTATCTTAGAGCGCTTTTCTGTGATGTCGAAGAGGGGTATGGATATTTCCTGAATTAATAATGAATTCGGACAATATTACGCTTCCCCTCTCTACGCCTATGGCGTCAATAAGTCTTCTGTTAAAATTTTTTTAATCTCAACCAACTATATCCGTCTAAATAGTCCTTCCAATTCATATTTTTAGAAAATGATCATCAAATATTACATAAACCAATAGTGTAAA
>JBAZOV010000025.1:0-32782 GCA_041648475.1 Candidatus Methanoperedens sp.
AAATTTCTCCATATTGTCCTGAGAGCTTTACACCCCGGTGTTGCCACCAGCGCATATCTCAGTAGGATTACCCCAAACGGAAGGGGTAGCACACGGCAATGCATGATGTAACTTCTTGTCGCAGACAGATTATGTTAACAACGAACTTGTACGAACTCAATACGAACTCACGCTATCGGAGTTCGTTTTATTTCGTTTAGTTCGGTGTTTTTTCCCATATTTTTGTTGTTTTCATATTCATTTATGAACCGCAGTTTGTGATTTATTAGTTATGCATAGTTTTGACAAAACCTTTAAATACATCCGGGGATAATTAGAAATTGTTGTTAATGCAACTTCAAAACGGAGCAATAATATGGATCACTTCTCAAAAATAAGAAAAGCAACACAATTCACATCGCTTGCCATCAGTTCAGTGATCTTCATAATAGCATTGTACGGAATAATGACCCACAACGATTCCTATTTCGAAATAGGCCTTCTCCTTATCGGATTCATTATTGTCGGAGGTATTCTGCTTTCTCCCATACTTGGAAGATTCTGGTGTGGATGGCTCTGCCCGCGAGGTACGTTCCTTGAATATGTACTTGAGAAAATATCAAAAAAAAGAAATATCCCTGATATACTCAGGTCAAAAGCATTCAAATTGTTCATCGCTTCAATATTGGCGGTCATGTTCGTCATGGTGCTCCTCGATATGAATCCGCTGCTTACTTCCCAGGATGAGCTTGCATCACTTGGCGGCTTCATTGTGTTCATGTGCGTGGTGACTACGCTAGTAATATCGATCCCCCTGGGAATCATCTACATGCCAAGGACATGGTGCGGTTTCTGTCCAGTTGGATATGCTCAATCCATCCTGTCAAAGAATAAGATACTTAAGATCTCAATAGAAGATTGCAAGAACTGTAAAAAATGTCACACTTTATGTCATCTTGACCTGTGCAAAATATCTACCGGAAAAAGCAAGACTATAGAATCTTCTGACTGCATGGCATGTATGAAGTGCACTGATTCATGCCAGATCGGCGCAAATAAACCAGTGATTATGCTAAAGGCAGCCTGAAGAGCTGCCTTTGACTTTTTTCTGAACTTTGCGGAAAAAAAAACACCGAATTTATGTAAATATAGGTAATTTTTTAATAGTTTCGCTGACTTTAGTTTGTGCGGGGTCAAGGGGTAGAGAACCGGAATAAGCAGCGGGTGATAGTAGCCAAAACACATAGAATAATAAGGAATCAGAGAAAAGATTTTGCTCATAAACTATCAAGAAATCTGGTCGATACTTATGACCACATTAAGTTTGAAGATTTGCAGATAAGAAACATGGTGCAGAACCATCATCTTGCAAAATCCATATCCGATGCAGGATGGTATCAATTAATGCAATTCACAAAAACCAAGGCAGAATGTGCCGGGAAAATAGTTGAATTTGTTAATCCAGCAGGTACATCTCAGACCTGTATTTGTGGTTTCCATGTCCCGAAAGACCTATCGGTGAGGATACATAGTTGTCCTTCATGTGGTCTTATAATGGGAAGAGATCAAGTATCTGCAAAACTAATTGAGATAAGAAAACCAATTTGTACCATAGGAACTATGGGAATTCACGCCCGTCAAGGACTCTCAAGCAGAGAGCCGATGCAGCGGGACGCGCAAGCCCTTTAGGGTTGCGTAGTTCACATGGAATAGATTAAAAAACTCAGATAGAATAAATAATGAGCCAGGAATCATGAACTCAATAATCTTAAAAGATCCAATAAAATACGATGGCTCCCAGATAGCGCCATTGTGGGCATACAGCATGGGAATAAAAGGCGATTCTGTGGTTATTTTCCACGGTCCGATGGATGTAACATTTGACAACATGAAGGATCTTGAGGACGAAACTGCGGGGAAAACCATCAAGGGCGATGACCTTATACATATTATTGTAGAAAGATTCAATTCGCCGGCAAGCATGCGTCTTGCATATTATATGCAGCGCCTTCTTATTGTTAGTATAAAGGAAGTTTTGGGAAAAAGAGGGATAGAAACAACACGAAATGGGGATGATCTTTTTGTGAGTGATGGAAAACTAACAGTCAGCATAGCAAGCGCCGGGGTAGCAAGTGAGAAAATACATTGCGGAATTAATATTACAACGAAGGGAACGCCACACGATGTTCATACGGCTGCGCTTCTTGATAATGGAATAAATGATTGGAAACCCATTGCAAAAGAGATAGCAGAGACTTTCATCCGGGAAATAGATGATATCGAAGGGGATATTGTTAAAACAAAAAGCCTGTGAACTTAAATTGAAAAATTGTGAAAAGATACATTAATAACTAGTTAGATCAATAATAAATAGCAAGGTCATTATAAAACCGTGCATAGGATGATTAATATGGTGGAAGATATCGGAAAAATAATCAGGAACGGCTTTGAGACGTATACGAAAAACCTTAACATCTGTGTTCCTTTTATTCTGGATTTTTTTATTTCAGTCTTTGTTGCCTTATTATTAGCGGGTTTTGGAATATTTTATATTTTTAGAACATCCTTATCCCAGATCGAGAGTGCAAGGACTCCTGAAGCTATAGCTGTAGTAATGCTTCCACTTATAATGCAGCACATTATTGGGATCGCCATCCTTATTACCGTAATTTTAGTGGTTATCTTTCTCATTCAAGCATATTTCACTTCGGGAGCTATCGGTATGGCAATTCAGGCTACAGGACATGGAAAAACCAGCCTGTCCACAATGAATGATGCCGGAAGGAAAAACCTTGTGAATATGTTTTTTGCCCAGATCCTTTTTGGTTTAATTTCCCTGGCAGGAATAGTTTTCATTGTTCCCGGAGCGATGAAGATCGATATTTCCCAACTTATGGAAGCTAAAAATCCCGAATCTGCTGTATTGTTCTTTGTTGGACTAATGCTGTGGGTTTTATATATTATTGTCTTGAGCCTTGTGCTTGCGATTTACAGGTATGCGCTTGTTGCAGAAAATCTAGGGCCGATAGATAGTATTTCAACAGCTTTTGAATTTTTCAAAAAGAATAAGGGTGATGTAGTTACAATATTTATATTTATAATTGTTGTAAGCTTTGCTTTTTTCATAGTTGATCAGATAATGAATTCAATTTCGATCAGTATCATCAATATACTATGGTCATTCATAAGCTTCTTTATTTCATTAATTGTTATCGCGCCGCTCACGACCATTTGGTGGGTGCGCCTGTATATGGTAAGGACAGATAAGAAAATATATTTTGACGAGATACTTGCCCACCCAAATGATCTTGAAAAGCTACAAATGAGATAGCATTCTATTTGTGTTTCTCTTCGTCAGCTTTAAATATCACTAAGAAAATATTATCAATCCGAGGAATTCTTAATGGAAAGAACAAAAATACTTTTAGATGAGAACGATATACCGAAAAAATGGTACAATATTCTTCCTGATATGCCAACACCTGTGTCCCCTCCGTTAAATCCGGGAACTAAAGAACCAATAAGTCCAAAAGACCTGTCAGCGATTTTCCCGATGGAACTTATTAAACAGGAGGTCAGCCAGGAAAGATTCATATCAATACCGGAAGAAGTACGTGAGATCTATAAGTTATGGCGTCCTTCCCCGCTTTACAGGGCTCATCATCTTGAAGCTGCTCTAAAAACACCGGCAAAGATATTTTATAAATACGAAGGCGTAAGCCCCGCAGGCAGCCACAAACCAAACACTGCAATTCCCCAGGCTTATTATAACATGAAAGAAGGGATAAAGAGGCTGGCTACAGAAACAGGAGCGGGACAATGGGGGAGCGCACTTGCCCTGGCAACCAATTATTTCGATCTCAAATGCACGGTTTATATGGTAAAGATTAGCTACCAGCAAAAACCATATAGAAAATCCCTGATGCATCTGTGGGGCGCAGATGTAATTCCTTCACCAAGCAACAAAACCAATTCGGGAAGAAAGATCCTGGAAAAACACCCCGATTCACCAGGAAGCCTTGGTATTTCGATTAGTGAAGCTATTGAGGATGCTGCGACCCACGATGATACACATTATGCCCTGGGAAGCGTTCTTAACCATGTTATGCTCCACCAGACTGTGATAGGGCAGGAAACAAAAGAACAGCTCGCAATGGTTGATGAATACCCGGATTATATAATAGGATGCGTGGGCGGAGGAAGCAATTTTGCAGGCATGAGCTTCCCGTTCCTGATGGATAAGCTTTCAGGCAAAAAAGATACGAATGTAATAGCCGTAGAACCCACAGCCTGTCCAAGCCTTACCTGTGGCGAGTTCAGGTATGACTTTGGTGATACTGCCGGTCTTACTCCGCTTTTAAAGATGTACACCATGGGTCATGAATATATCCCGCCATCCATACATGCCGGAGGACTGCGTTATCATGGCGATTCACCAATAGTGAGCCAGTTATATGCCGACAAGGTGATCGATGCTGTGGCTTATCACCAGACAGAAGTGTTCGAAGCTGCTGTTAAATTTGCCCGGACTGAAGGTATCGTTCCAGCTCCTGAATCTGCACATGCTATAAAATGTGCAATGGATAAAGCACTTGAATGCAAGAAGAGCGGTGAGAAAAAGACGATCCTGTTCACGCTTAGCGGACACGGGCATTTCGATATGGGATCATATGACAGCTATTTCAGCGGGAATATGAAGAACAACACGGATTTAACAATTTAAAGGATAACAAGGCACCGAACTCATACGAACTCCGGTTGTGTGAGTTCTTATGGATTTTGCATGAGTTCGTTGTTGATTTTTTTATTATAGTAGATTCATGGATGAAAATCCCAGTATCCATATATTCTTATAAAAGAGACAACTGGTAAGATAACACACAAATGAATGAAGAAGATTACCAGGAATTAGTTAAACGCAAGGAAGCTGGATTGATCACCATGCGCAAACATCCTTTCCTTGATCTGGAAATATGCAATTACACTGCAAAAACACAATATAATAAGATGTGGGATAATTATACCCTTATCTGCCGGGGTCTCATTTTAGACTCGCAACACAAGATCATAGCCAAACCATTCCCCAAATTTTTTAACCTCAACGAAACAGCACAGACTTCAATTTCAAATCTCCCAAATGAAATCCCCAGGATAACTGAAAAACTCGATGGAGTGCTTGGAATTCTCTACCCTGAAGAAAACAAAGTTGCGATCTCATCCAGGGGGTCGTTCACATCTGACCAGGCGATATGGGCGACCGGCTGGATGCGGCAAAAAGGATTTACTATCGACGATTTTAAGCCCGAATATACCTATTGCTTCGAGATCATATATCCAGGAAGCAGAATAGTTGTAAATTACAAAGAACGCTGTGAACTTGTATTACTTGGAGTATTGGGAAAGAAAAATGGCCATGAACTTGATCATGTTAAAGAAGCGCAAGAGCTGGGGTTAACCTGTGCCAGGGAATTTCATTTCGAGAAGCTTGACCATGCGCAAGATTATTTGGCTAAAATGCAGGGGATCGACCATGAAGGATTTGTGTGCAGATATTCAAATGGAGTGAGGCTAAAACTCAAATCAGATGAATATAAAAGACTCCACAAGATCATAACCGGATTTTCAGATAAAGATGTGTGGGAAGCATTGAAGCAGGGTAAAACCCTGGAAGATATGCTTGATCTTGTCCCGGATGAGTTTTATCAATGGATGAAAAAAACAGAATCTGGTTTGAAAAAATCAAAAGATAATATCATGGAGATGGCAACTGTCATTTTCAAAGAAGCAAATAGATTTTCCACTCGCAAGGAACAAGCCTCGTATGTTATGAATCATGCACAAAAATATCCGCAAGGTATGCGCGCCGTGGTATTTAGCCTGCTTGATAACAGGATGGAAAAAGCAGAAGAGGCTGCTTGGAAGATGGTAGAACCTTGCGAAAGTGAAGTTCTTTCAAAGAAGGAAGTATGCCAGTATTAAGCATAATTGCATGCGGTATGCTTGAAGATGAACTCGCATATGTTCTCTCAGGCGATAGAGAACTTGCTCAGTTGATACTGATAGAGAATAGTGAACATTTCGGGCTGCAAAGAAAGCTAAAATCTATGGGATGCCTTCCCGCACTTATTCCCCTGGACAGACTTCCGGAAATCCTGATACGCGAACACGGCCAATCCCTTCCGGCAATCCTAAAACCCCTCTGCTGCTTTGATTTTATTAAAAAAATCCTCCACAAACTGGAAAAACAGCATAAACCAAAAGTAACAGTTGTCGCCAATATGTTGAGACGGGGATTACATGCCGATGTTGAAATGGTAAGAGTAGAAGTTTACAGGAAAATCATGGAAATGTCCCGATTTTCAGACAGGATTCTTATTTTCTACGGCACTTGTGGGCATTCTCTTTCGAATCTGGAAAAAGATTTTGAAAGTCTTGGCTGCCAGCTTTATTTCCTGAAAGACGAAAAAGGTGAAATCGTTGAGGATTGCATCAGCGCAGCGCTTGGCGGGAACGATGTCTATGCCAGAGCCCTGGTCAATAGCGAAGGTGCAGGTACTTTTTACCTTACCCCGATGTGGGCTTCAAACTGGGATGAGAATCTGAAGGATAATGCGATTTTTTCATCGGAGTCCGATACAAAGTTTCTGAAGCTATACGGAAGGGCTGCAAAGATCAATACAGGGCTTTCGTATGAGCCTGACTTCGATAAAAATGCCAGGGATTTTGCCCGGTTTTTCAATTTGAAGATCGTGGAACTTCAGGGCAGTATAAAGATAGCAGAGCAAAGTTATCAGAACGCTAAAAAGTTTCCTTTACCAGTAAATTAATGCTATTATGAAGGCTTTTGAATTATTATCGAGGCTATAAAATGCAGATTACAAAACATATCCATCCAATAAAGATCCCTTTTTCATATTTTCACCTTAATTTATACTGTAACTTTCAGGATTAATATTTGTTCGTCAGCCAAAATGATAGTCCTTTTATATTCTGACTAACCATGAAATTACTAATGTCTGGTAAAAACCCATTTCATGATCGGAGATATTAAATGACTATCAATAGATCTACGGAGTCAATTAAATTAATCATTAGCATTGCCATATGCCTGCTTGCAGGTGTTCTTGGTTCTGTGTTTACAATACCAGCCATCCCGACATGGTATGCAGCTCTAATAAAACCTTCATTTGCCCCGCCAAACTGGGTGTTTTTCCCTGTATGGACTGCCCTTTTTATATTGATGGGGATTTCATTATTTCTGATCTGGAGAATGGATATGCAGGATCAACTGGTGAAAAAAGCTCTTTTTTTATTTGCATCCCAGTTAATTCTCAATGTCCTGTGGTCAGCGGCATTCTTCGGGCTCAAGTCCCCTCTTGCCGGGTTAATTGATATTTCAATCCTATGGATATTGATATTGTTCACGATCCTGAATTTCAGTAAATTATCAAGAGCTGCGGGGCTTTTACTCATACCTTACCTGCTCTGGGTAAGTTTTGCTGCGATCCTCAATTTTGCAATATGGAGACTAAATAGTGTATTTTAACGAAAAGATAGAAACTATGAACAGGGGGGAGCTTGATGCTCTCATTGAAGAACGCATCAGGTACACTGTCAATTATGCAAATGAACATTCACCTTTCTATCGGAAATGGTTCAGGGAACATGGAATAAATCCTTCTGAAATACACACTCATGAAGACCTGAGAGATCTACCCATAATATCTGGAAGAACGATACGTGAAAACCAGCCTCCTGAAAGCCCGGATTTCCAGTTCAGAAGCGTTGATCCAAAGGATGTTTTTACACTTCATGAAACATCTGGGACAAGCGGAACACCCAAAGCCTTTTTCCTCACATGGGAGGACTGGCAGAGGTATGCTGAAAAATATGCCAGGATATTCACTTCGCAGGGATTATCTGCAGGCGACAGGGTGGTGGTATGCGCATCTTACGGAATGAACATAGGCGCTAACACAATGACCCTTGCAGCACGCGATATGGGCATGACCATTATCCCTGAAGGGAAATGCACTTTTCCTTTACGTGTTATTAAGAACTACAAGCCCACAGGGATCGTAGGAAGCGTTTTCAAACTGATCGGACTTGCCAGGCAAATGAAAAATGAAAATTTCCCACCTCAAGAATCCAGCATCAAACGCCTGATCGTGGGAGGGGAAAGTTTTGCTGATGAATCCCGAGCTTACCTTTCTGAACTCTGGGGATGTGAAGTCTATAACACTTATGGAAGCACCGAAGGAACGATGTGCGGAGAATGCACACAAATAAACGGGCTTCATGTACCCGAAGACCTTGTACATCTTGATATCTATGATCCCCTGTTGAAAGATTTCGTGCGAGACGGAGAATGTGGAAGGACTGTCCTCACAACACTGTTGCCAGTTGGCGGAAAATGCGGGACACTGCTTCTTAATTATGATACAGAAGATACTTCGGTCGTTATCACCCGGGGACGATGTGCATGCGGCAGGACGCATATGAAGATCCTGAATCCTCAGCGCGAATCAGAGACATTCTGGGTATCGGAAGCGCCATTTAACCGGGTGGATGTGGAGCGAGGGGTTTTCCAGCGCGAGAATATGGAATACCTCACAGGCGAATATGAGGCTTTTCTTTATGGAGGAGATGATGACGGAGAAACTATAATGAGAGTGAGTGTGGAATGTCTTGATAAGGAGAAATGCGACCGAAATGCGATAGAAGAGAACTTCCTGAAGGCATTTTTCAAAAACAAACCCCTTCTTACGAAAGCACATATGAATGAAACTCTCAAGATCATTTTCAACTTTACAGAGCTTCATGATCTGGAACTATACAGGATAAAGGGCAGACCAAAGCGCATTGTTGATAGAAGGTAAATATTCTTTATTTCCCCAGGAAAGCCGTGATAACCTGTTTATCTTTGTCAGCGAGGTCGAAAACTTCAATATTGGTAAAACCTGCGTCTTTTAGCCACTTTCTGTATTGTTCCTCTGTCCAGGTGCCACCGCCCTGTGTATTTGCAAGCATGTTCACAGCGAACATCTCTGCATATGGGCTTCTTGCGCGAACGAAATCTTCGATGGCTACCATTCCCCCATAGTTGAGCAGTCTGCCAACCCGCATCAAGAGAATCCTGTTCTCATCCTCAGAATATATGTGGGTTATATTCCCCATGAACATGATATCGAACAATTCTTCGAACTCATTCACGAACTCATCTTCCATGAAATCGCCTTTCTTAAGGGTGAGGTTCCTGATATCAGAAAGGCCGAATTCACTGCTGACAAAGTCTATGGTTTCAGGTGTGTCTAAAAGGACTGCTTTTAATCCTCTGTTCACAAAGACCTTTGAGTATTTGCCAGGTCCTCCGCCCAGGTCGAGTACTGTTTTTGCATCCTTCTTTTTATCAAGACAATGACTTACTATCTCCTTTACGTCTTCTTCTGGTGTGGAAGCCATTGCATTCATGAATGTAGATATATTATCGGGCTTCCTTCGTCCGGTTTTTTCTCCTTTTATTATTTGAGGAAGCTCAAGCCAGGCATTCAATTTATTCAAGGTATGTGGAAGGTAGCCGCCTACATAATCCTTGCCTCCAACTATGAAGAGGGGGCGCGCCCGGTCAGCGATGAAATAACTGTCATTTTCCTTTTCCACGTATCCCATTGTACATAGCGCCTCAAGCACGATATACAGGGCGCGCTCATCAGCTCCCAATTCCTGCGCCAATGAATGAATATCCTTTTTTACGGACAGGGATGAAAAAATCCCGGTTTTCAATGCTGACCCAAGAAGTATGATCTTATTTGCATCCTGGATCGCCCTGTCAAAATCAAGTTCTTTGTAGTTCATCTTAACCTCTTATGGCGTAAAATTTTGATTAAAATATTCTATTTATGGCCTTATAATAGTAAATGTAGATGCAGCACATTGAATCTATCTCCTCGAATATCTTGAAGTCGCCGGGAACAGGCAGCTATTTCACTTTGACAAAATCCACACTCCCCACAAGCCTTCTCATCCTTCGTTATCTCAAACCCATGTTCATAGTCATGCACGACCGACTTTGCAATCTCGATCCAAAATCCTTGATGCACTCCTCAAGCGCCTCGATCCGCGAGCTGCCTGCGCACTCATACTTTCCATCGATCAATTCAAATGTCCTGGGATTAGGAAGAGCAAGATGTTCTAATGTGAGTCTTTTCACTTTATAATCAAGATAAACATGCTCTATAAAGTCAATGCATTGGCGTCAAAATAATCAGTCAATTTTGAGAAAGCGTTAAGTCTAAATATAGCACCTTAACTAATTATCCATTCAAAGGGACGCAGCCCACCACATATTTTTGAAAATACTCGGAGAGGATATTTATGACAATGACAAAACAGGGAGAGGATAAAGAAAAACACCAAGCTGAGGCTGTTGGGATTTGTCCAAAATCTGCGATTTCATGGTATAATAAAGGATTAAATTTACATAATTTAGATAAAAATGAAGAAGCTCTGGTTGCATACGAAAAAGCTATTGAGATTTATCCAAATTTGTTAGAGGCATGGAACAATAAAGGAATTGTTCTACATCGATTGGATAGATTTGAAGAAGCTCAGGTTGCATACAATAAAGCACTTGAGATAAATCCAATAGATCAGGCAACATGGTTGAATATAGGGCATGTCCTAAGAAGTTTAGGTAAAAAAGAAGAAGCTCAGATTGCATATGATAAGGCTATGGAGATTAATCCGAAAGATGGGGCAGCATGGGAAATCAAAGGACTTACCCTAAGATATTTGGGTAGAGTTGAAGAAGCACTGGTTGCTTACGAAAAAATCATTGAGATTAATCCGAAAGATGAGGAAGCATGGCACAACATAGGAGATGCTCTAAATGATTTAGATCGATTTGAAGAAGCTCTGGCTGCAATTGACAAGGCAATTGAGATTAATCCAAATAATGAGAGTACATGGACATCGAAAGGAATTTCTCTAGGTCAGTTGGGTAGAACTGAAGAATCTTATGCTGCATTTGATAAGGCTATAGAGATCAATCCAGAAAATGATTTTGCATCTTATGTCAAGAGACGAGCTCTGCTTAATAATGGTAAGTATGAGTGGACAAGGAAAATTATAAAGAAGCAATAGAAACTTATTAACGCCCGGCTCTCAACCTGTAAGCCAGTGCCTCCGGAAGATGTGCCGTAAGCATGTCTCGGATCACTTTTTCGATATTATATTTTGTCCTTTTAAGTTTGATCTCTCGTGTGACTGTGTCAAGAACAGCGAACGAAGCATCAGGGTTTCCATCCCTTGGCTGCCCGACTGACCCTGGATTCACGATAAGACCGCGCGTTCCATAATCCATTATGAACGGTTTATGGGTGTGGCCTAGAACAAGGATATCACCATTGATATTGGAAAGAAGGTCTGGCGTTACATTCTCTGGAAAAATATATTCAGGAAAATTTTTAGGGCCTTCGTGGAAAAGGACTATCCGTTCACCTTTTGCATCAATAGTCAGTTTATCTTTAAGCCTCTTGACATAATTCAAACTATCCCGCGATGCGGTATTTCTTGTCCATTCCAACGCTTCCGAAGCATACGAATTTAAAAAAGAAGTATCACTTGTCATGAACGCTCTGTCGTGGTTTCCCAGAATTGACACGATATTTTTCTTTTTAAATAGGTCGATCGTTTCATCGGGATATGGGTTGTATCCAACAATGTCACCTGCATGCAGTATTGTCTTCACTCCCAGTTCATCCAATTCCTCAAGTACAGCTTTCAGGGCAACTGCATTGGAATGGACATCAGAGATCAGGCCGATAAGCATATGATTTGAATCCAGTCAGCAGGTTGTTCCTCTTTTTCACTCATTTGCATGCCTCAAGAAGATTGATCAATTCATCTTCAGTAGCTTTGTCAGCAAATACAGCCTCGCAAGGTTCTCTACCCATCCCCCTAACAGTTGATATGGCCTCCTCTACAGATAATCCGTGTTGATAAACCAGCCACGCAGCAAGAACATGCCCTGTCCTGCCGCTTCCACCTGAACAATGAACAACAACTTTCTCTTTATTTCGTTCAGACTCTTTTAAAAAAGGGAGAATTTTTTTTATTAACTTGTCTTTATCGCAGAGATGGAAATCTTCTATGTCTGCCCAGCAGATATTATCCGGCTCGAATTCTGTACGATATATGTCTAAAAGATCTTCGTTGTAATAACTGAGTTGTCTTCTGGGTAGAAGGCAGCAGATGCGTTTGATATCCCGTTTTTTCATAAAAGTGATCCATTCATGAACATCTTCGGAACTCGGACCTGGATTTTTGAGGTGATAGCCTGGCCTTCGAGCACCATATACGATTTGCTCGCTTTGAGATGCGGGTCCAAACTTATATTGCATAATGCGAACAGCTTGTCTAATAAGTGGACTCCACACATAGTCGAGGGAATTCCAATTAAATCCGCCTTCTCTCAGGGTATTTCTTATGTACATTCCAAACCTTAAATGCTGTGATAATAACCATCTATCGCCCTCATTTTTTATCTTATCTATGACCTTTTCCATACAATCTTTTGGAATGTTATCCATCAAATAGCGAATTGCTCTTTCTTCTTCGGCTTTACTTGCTATATATAACATACCTTACCTATTCCTCGTCGGACTCTTCTTCCCCTCTCACGTAAAAGGTCTTATCTTGACACAACTGACACATCCCTGAGATCAAGAATTCTTTTTCCGACAGCTCGTCTTTGAATCCTTCGACTTTACCCCTACAAATCATGCAAACACGCGCCTTTATCATGGGAATCCTGTTGGGAAACAGAGCACCTGCCAGTCCCCTCGGTATGTTAGATACATCCGGGACAGGACATTTATATTCAGTGATCAATTGGATCTGCCCGGGTGTCTCTACCGCCTTATCAATATATTGCCTGACCCATTTGATAGCTTCTTCCCCCGATAAACCAAATATTTGTTTTGCAATACAAGCGGCGAACAGTCCAGTCCGTCCTATGCCAGCAGAGCAGTGTATAACAATATTATTTCCTTTTTTTGCGCACTCGATCGTTTTCTGAACAAAATGCTCAAGGTCTTTTTCTATAGGAATACCACGATCAATGATAGGAAAATGAATTACTCGAAATCCCCCCTGTTTGTATAATTCTCGCAGATTTCGCCCTGCCTTTTGTTTGCATTCTTCATCTTGCGCAAGAAGAACTATGACCTTGATCTTCTTTTGTTTAAATTCCTGAAAAGCTTCTCCAGATGGGTCATAATTTCCGAATGGCATCGGACTTCTGAAGATATTTCCTTGTAGATTAAATGGTAATTCTGTTAATGACATTGTCTATCCCTCTTTTGTGTTCTCCTCATCTCTATTCTTTCTCTCAACCGCTGTAGTCTTTCGTCAGGGTGATCTAAATACCTTTAAATTGTGTACTCATTGCACACTTTTACTGTTATTGGACCCCATGATTTAATTGTTGTTGGATTTTTTGGAAAATCAAAAGGTGGGTGATGTGGTATTCCAGTTCTTCCTTTGTGCCTTATGCCAGGAACTAAGTTTATAAGTTCTCGAATAGCGAGGTAGGCATCTTTTCCCAATATGTCGGGTATATTGAGATATCTGACAACACGATCAATAGCCTTTTTTAAGCGCAGGATATAATTAAATCTCTCTTCAGCTTCTTCAGACGTGCCATCAGAAATCTCTCCTTGATGTAAAATTTCCAAAATTTTATCTATACGATCTAATTCCTGTAGGTAGCTGGATAATTCATTTCTAAATCTTCCAAGTATTCCAATGCATACCTTAAGCGAATTCAGTTCGACAATATCCCCTTCGGCGAGAACCATATGTCCCCCAATTATTACTTTGTCCCCTTCCATTTCGAGCATTTCGCGTATCGTTTTCTGGGTGTTGACAACTATATCGAAAAAGTTATTTTGTTCCTTCATGTTCCCTCTATATTTTATTATATTAACCCAATTTATTTATCAGTTCCATTTTTTTCTCAACTGATCATTCTAAGCGCTTTATACAAATTTCCTCCGAGCACCACATCTTCTAAATCATTATAGACTTCATATAATTCTGATTGTTCTACCTCTTCGCACCCGCATGAATCATCTTCACAAGCATCTCCAAAAGTTTCGATTGCCATCCTTTGTTCTGACAACAATTCTTCAAGTTTTTCCTGCTTTTCTATAATATCATCAAGCAGTTTCCTGGCTTCTGTCAATGATATTATCTTTTCATCTTTCTTAAGCTTACTATATTGCTTATTCAATTCGGCTAATTTTTGTGCTTCAATTTTCATTATTTTACAACTCCTTTTTATTGGGCATTCGGCAAATTATGTTAATACTCCCGGTTTAGAAATAAGTGATACCTGAATCATAGTATGGAGATTTTTTGTCCTCTGTTGTAGCATTCCAGCTTCACTTAGTTAGTCTTATCCTCCCCTTTAATTTTTTTATCGTGCTCTGCTTGCTTTATTCTTGCTATTTCATCTGAAATTCTAGCAGTGTTCTGATATATGATTCGCTCCTCTTCATGCCTTTTTTCACACTCTTTTAACTCCTGTTCTGTGTCATAAATTCTCTTACAATAATAACATGCAAAGGTGGGTTCAAATCTCAGCATCGCTACCTCCTCATCTATACATGAAGAGTTTTCTACATATAATTTTAAATTTATCGATTTTAATTTTTCATTTAATTCTACAAGAATCCCAGAATAGTCAATTAATTCTAGCGTTGGTGTATAGATATAATTGACATTTTCAATGATAGTAAGTCGTTTATCCTTTTTTATTTTCCATAAAAAAGTTTTAGATTTATGACCACTCTCTTCTCGATGCTTTCTGAGTTCGTCTTCGGTCTCAAATATCTTTGATGGTTTACATACACGACATATAAAAGCAGGTTCAATTTTTACCCATTCATGCATTAGTTTTATATTTGATTTGAATTTTTTATTATTTTCATTAACTTCTTTGCATGATAATGTATCGTTAGTACACTTTAATTTCATCGGTTTTAATATTGTATTCAGTTCCAAAATTATTATATCTTTGTCGATATAATTTAATTTTCTTTTAATACAATTATCACTATTTTTATAAATATCTTCTTTGAAATTCTTTTCTTTTTCTAAAAACAAATTGAATAAATCTATATAACTACTCTCACCCTTTATGCTATCAAACAATTTTAACAAATTATTTTCTTCCTTGAGGGTATCTAATGGATTAATTGACATTTCACAACTCCTAGTTTCGGTGGCCTTTCAGCAAATTATATTACTCTCCAATCAAGTTATTTTCCCATATTCTTTGATGCCGTTTATCACACTCGGACTTCATTTTTTGTTTTTCCGTTAATCCAACAGATGTTCTATATTTTAGTGGTTCACATAAGTGAGCTCTTTCGACATCAAGTAATTCTTCCACTGTAAGTTCTCGGTCATAATTTTTTAAACCAAATTCGACCCCTTTTTGTCTTCTTACGCTCCAGTTATATTCATAGTTATTTTTGATGTCACTCACACCTATTTCATAGTGTGATTCTTTTGATGACTTTTTTGTATTAGGCTGTACTTCTCTAAATTGATTGAATGTAGCGTCACACATGAAGTGTTGATTGTCTATTTTTGTTATTACTGCTATGTGAGAATGCCCTGGTCTGTATATTGTTGAGGGGATGCCAATGTAGTTTAGCATTCCAATTACCAGAAATGATTTTTCGCCACAGATTCCAGTTCTTGTATTGAAAGCTTCAGTTGCGTTCATGTATATTTTATTTAATCCTTTTTTGTTTGCTCTTGAAGCATCTGCATGTGCATTGTCGAAAATTATGTTTGTTGAAACCCATTCACATATTTTTTTAGCAATTTCTTTTTCTGATTTACTGTGGAGTTTAATGAAATCAACGATTTTCTTTGCTTCATCCGGGATGTTAATTACTGGATGGTTTTTATGTTCATTGTATATTTTTATGACGTCTCTTCTTTCCTTATATGGGTATTCATCTTCTTCGCATGAATCGGTTCTTCCACACATAATAATCGATTCATCTTGAGTTTCGTATCCCTGTACATTCTGTGGACTTTGTATCATTTATCCCACCACATCGAAAAAAAAAAATACCGAGAAGTAGCTTATTGACATGAAAACATTTTCTTGCATCGTTAAACCTCCCGAATATTGCTCTCCAGAAACTCAGGAATGCTTTGATCTCCCTTTGTAGCTTCCCAGAGCATTAAAAGAAGCTTCGGAATAGTAACTGTCATAACCTTTGTTTCGTCAACTGCTTTTGATATGATATCACCATAAAAACCTGCAACTTTAGAGTACAATTGAAACTTTGCAAGTTTTTCATTAAGAAGCGCCGCGTTATCATAGTCGTTTCGTGCTAGAGCTTCTTGCAACTGTTTTTTAGATTCTGCAATCTCAGAGTCGGTATATTTTTCATTGGTTATTTGTTCATAGATCACAGCATTGATATCCTTTCGCAGACCGACCTGTGCGCCATTGAAAAACAATTTGCTATTTTCAATATGAAGCTTGCCTGATATCCCAGAGATACTGTAATATAAAGTGTCACCTTCTTCATCATAATCATTGATGGCAAACTTCAGGAGCTCATCAAATTTCGTATTCAAGGCTGGATCGATATTTTCTTTGAATTCTTGATACTCTGGCATGAAATAAGGGTGCTCAACCCAAATAACAGTTAATTCAAATACGTTAGACTGTGAATCAAATCCCAGGATAACTTCCGGCTGCGTTTTCTCCCAATCAATATATGCATGATCATTAATATATTCTTTCATAAGTTCAATTGGAAACTCATTTTCGTTAATATTATTGTATATTGATAAATCCAGGAACTTTTCAAATATATCTCTCTTCTCATTAGTCATGGTATAATAGCCAAGATCATATTCTTTATTAGGCGAGGTCGGTTTCTTGTCTTTCCAGTTTTCCAACAAATCATATACGATCCTTAATTTTTCTTGATCTACCGAAGGCATCTCCATTAATTCATCAAGTTTATTCTTCATTACAGGAATGGATTTCATTCGTATCACATCTGACAGGGATATGTTTTCTTTCTGAGAAACTTCGTGGTATTTCAGATAGGTTATGAAAGGTGATCTTATTGATTTGGAGACAAAATCTGCTCCGTCCTTAAAAGATTCTGTAGACATTTTTTTTGCACCTTCAAGCAACTCGCCTGCACCAATGAAGTCATCTTTTTCAAGGAACTGCGCTATCTTTTCATCCATTTCAGATTTACTGATCAGAGTGAGGGTGCCTTTTTTATCGTCAGAAATTCCAGAGTTCGTCAGGTATGCCATGAACTCGGCAATAATTTTATGTTTTGATTTAAAGACTGTTTGCATAATTTTTCCATTCACCTTTCTATAGGCTTGATTCACCAATAAGTATTATAGTATTTAAAAGTTTTGTATTTTCAGTATTTTTATTATTGTATTTTCAGTATATTTCAGTAAAGTACAAAGTTGTAATTCTACATAACATTTAAATGGGCTGAATGAGTATTAGGTTTCAACTCGATTACGGCACAATACTGCCCATTTATGAGACTGAAAATTAATTCAAAATGGAGGAAATGAAATGAAATCTGATTTATCAGCCAATCTTAGACTCGAAGATCAATGGCTGCTATCAAAATGGGACGGAAAATGTATAGTGGACCACCTTGATATAAAGTTGTTCAATAAAAAAAGTTTGTTAGAAGATATAACCGGATTTAAAAAATTTGGTATTGATGAAACTTTAGAAGAAATAGCTTCCAACTTAAACAAAAGTTTTGTCGTTCTTAAACTGCCCCTGGTAGCTGAATTATGGAATGCCTGCAAAAGCAAAAGCAAAGACATTAAACCCAACAGTATAATAATCCGCCATACGAGAATATACAATTTTAGAAACTATAACTTTTTGACTGAAGAGAATCTCCTTACAGAAGATTATACAATTTTACTGAATGATAATTATATCAAACGTAGATTGCCAAAGATATCAATAAATCCGAAGGTTCATACCCCTACTGTAACTCTAATAAAACCCACAGAAATAGCTATTGATGAAAATGTGACCGAAAAACCAGACAAGAAAATAATAGCAAAGAGACAACAAGAAGAACAGAAATTAATTACGGAGGGGTAGTTAAAGGGTTAGCTTTATTAGAAAAAGCAATTATGGCAATATTTGAATCTTGAATATATAGTAAATATATTATTAAACGAATAATTTATTTTCTGGAGATATTAAAATGCAGGAAAAATATTCCAACTGGATTGAAAATTATCGCAAAATGAATGAAGTATCCTATAAGTGTCGAGAAGTCACTGAACAAATGGTCGCTGAATTCCCTGAATTGACTCGAAAAAGAGGAATTATTCATTTACTCAATACCGAGGAAAATGAAACTCGACCGCATTGGTGGTGTGTGGATCCAGATGGTGAAATAATAGACCCTACAGCATCACAATATCCATTTACATTAGAATATGAAGAATGGGATGAAAATAAAGGTGAACCAACAGGCAAGTGTCTGTGTTGTGGAGAGTTTGTCTCAGATTTTAACACGTTCTGTAATGACGCTTGTGAGACTGAATATAGAATATATCAAGAAGAAGAAATGCAAAAAGAGGATATTATTCAATCAACAGGCAGATGTCTGAATTGCGGAAAGCTTGGTAATCATTCTGATATTTTTTGTGATGACGATTGCGAGATTGAATTAATCAAAAATTTGGAGTATGAAGAAGCACTGGAATGTTACAACAAAGCAATTGATATTGACCCCAATGATAAAGATGCATGGGTCAATAAAGGACTTGCCCTAAATAATCTGGGTAGATATAAAGAAGCCCTGATTGCTTGCGATAAGGCTATTGAGATTAATCCAAAAGATGAGACCGTATGGATCAATAAAGGATATGCTCTAAAAGCTTTGGGTAGAATTGAAGAAGCTCTGGTTGTATTCGATAAGGCTATTGAGATTAATCCGAACTATGCAGTTGCATGGAAACATAAAGGGCTGGCTCATTATGATCTGGGTAGATATGATGAAGCATTGGATGCATACGAAAAAGCTATTGAGATCAGTCCAAAAGATGAATCAGTATGGGACATTAAAGGATCCGCTCTAAAAGCTTCTGGTAGAATTGAAGACACCCTGATTGCATTCGATAAGGCCATTGATATCAATCCGAACTATGCAGTTGCATGGAAACACAAGGGACTGGCTCTAAATGATCTTGGTAGAATTGATGAAGCTCAGGCTGCATTCGAAACGGCTATTGATATTAATCCAAGAGATAATTTTGCATGGCGCTATAATGAAACTCTTCTGCAACAGATGGAAAATAATGAGGGGGCTAATAAAGCATTTAGTAATCAGAATGAAGAAGATCTGAAACGCTGCAACAAATTAATTGATTTAAATCCGGATGATGCAAATGCATGGCTGAAAAAAGGCATTCTTCTACAAAAGTTGGAACGGTATGAAGAAGCAATAGAATGCTACAACAAATCAATTGAAATAAACCCAAATGATAAATATGCAGTGAACAAATTGGAATTTATAATTTTTTCTCTCCATAAATTGGAAAGGAATGAAGAAGCTCTGGAATGCTGCAGTAAATTAATTGATTTATATCCATATTATAAAAATGCATGGGATCTTAAGGGTGTTGTTCTCCCTATCTTGGAACGGTATGAAGAAGCCCTGGAATGCTGCAACAAATCGATTGAATTAAAACCAGATGATTTTGAAGTATGGTCCAATAAAGGATTTGCTCACTCTAAGCTCGGTGGATTTGACGATGCACTTAGAGCTTATGAAAAAGCGATTGAATTAAAACCAGATGAGGCTGCAATCTGGTCTAATAAAGGATATGTTCTCGATAAACTCGGCAAACCTGATGAAGCACTTAAAGCATATGAAAAGGCGATTGAATTGGAACCAGATTGTGATTTAGCCTGGTTTAACCGTGCTTGTGTGCATTCTGTCAAAGGAGATAAAGAAAAAGCACTATCTTATTTGGAAAAGGCGATTGAACTCGATACATCCAATAAAGAGAGAGCTAAAGAGGATGAGGCTTTTAAAATTTTATGGTGTGATGAAGATTTTAACAAATTGGTTGCATGAAACTATTGGAGGTAAGAATAATTTATTTATACCCAATTGTTGAGATGTCCCCATGGCATGACTGACAGTTCTAACATCCATATATGGCTCAATATCATGTTTGAAAAATTCACGAGTGAAAGAAGTTTCCGCAAATTATGTTACATTCCCGCAAAAAAGGTTACACTTCCAAGAGAATATGAGAGAAATTAGGGTTCAATTAAAAAAAGCAAGAAAGAGGCAAATCGGTGGTGCAGATACTATATTCATTAGAGGAAATCAATTTCGAGCATCATATTGGTTAATTACTTTATATACTGGCAATCATGCTTGTGTAGCTACTTCTTATCTTAAGAAAACCAAACCATGCGCCAAGAGACGCAAACGATATTTAAATATACATCGTTATATTAAATGCCTCAATCATGAAATCATGCACGCGGTTCTCCATGATGTTGTTGGAACGGTTGCTTATGTTCAATGGGACAACATTGTTAAAACGAATGATGGAGAACCTTATCAAGGGAAAAGATATGGCTGGAAGAACATAATAGGTACTTATTTGCCTGGTGTTTACTGTGCAGACGATTAACAGTTAAAAGTTATGCTGTGGGAGTGTAACTAATTTTGCTGAAACGTTCTGGGATTGGGAAGACCAAGCTGCTATCCTATAGTCTGGATAATCTTTAATATGGATTCTTACAGTATTGTATTATAGTTAATTTGGGGTATTGATAATATTATTCTAAAATTAATATATGAAGGTTTTCACATCAGATCGATACCGCATCAGATATTGTAACTAGGAAAGAGGTATAAAAAATGTCATATAAAACCAGTGTGGTTATTGAGAAAGATGAATATGGTTATTATGCTTATTGCCCTGAGCTGTCAGGCTGTCAAACACAAGGCGATTCAATAGATGAAGTACTTATAAACATAAAAGAGGCTGTTGAACTCTACTTAGAAACAATGCCCAAAGATGAAATAATGGTATCTTTGAGCAAAGAAATTTTTACTACATCATTAGAGGTACAAGTTGCCTAAGTTACCAAGATTAACAGCACAAGAAGCAGAGAAATTGTTGTTAAAGGCGGGATTTAACCTGATTAGAAGCAAGGGTAGTCACAGAATATACATGAAAGGGGATAAGAGAATAATTGTACCCTTTCATCCGGGTAGGATATTACATCCAAAGGTTATTAAGCAAGTTTTAGAAAGTATTAATGACGAGGAATGAATGCAAGGGAGGGGAATGTAACATTTTTGCTAAAACTTCCCTACTCCCCACAATATAACCCATACCCGCACCCTCCGCAAACCTTCTCATCCTTTTTCCCCTCAAACTTCCCATCGATCAGCTCAAATGTCCTGGGATTGGGAAGACAAAACTGTTCCAATATGGAGTGACTATCTCCCTGTATCCCGTTTGAACTTTGGCAAATCTGGCTCACATAACCACTTCCTGCACATTTCAAGAGTATCCCACCATTCATCGATTAACAATATCTCTTCATTTGTATGTTCATTCAGGTAACCAATGCTGAGGTTAACCCCACAAATATCCCGGCAAAGAGTAACGATATCTGTATATGAGTCTCTATCTGGTTCTGTATAACCCGTTTTTTCCATGAGATATTCTCTGAAATCATCTGTTCCCACTGAGTAGCATTTAAAGTCTCTTCTATTCCTGCGGTCAAACTGAACAGCGAATTGATGCCGCTGGATTTCTTCTTTTATGTCATTGTTTTCAGGAGCTTCCATAAGCCATGTGCTCCCAAGGCGACCATTTTATACCCAGTTTTACTATTTGAAGAGTTAACTATTTAATATTATAAAGAAATGGTGGCAGTTATGGGAATAACTGATAACCCAGTACTTATAGGGGTATTAGCCGCTTTAGCGACGAATATTCTTTTTTTTGATCATCAATTTTATAAAGAAAAACAGAGGGATTTCATAAAAAAGCAAATAGTTGAGTTACTACTTCCATTATTTCACAAAATGAAATCTATTGAAAACCAAAGGCAGCTACAAAGAAACTTTATGGGTTATGATGATGCTTTAGATGAAATTCAGTATTACCTAACGATCTCAGAAAATGATAAATATATTGGGGAAATAGCAACAAAAAACTTATATCTTGCACCCTCAAAATTATCCACACTTATATTAAACTATATAAATTATCAGGATCGGAATGCTTCGGGTGCGTTTGAACATGTAGACAAGCATATTGTAGTAAATAATTTTAAAGAACTTCAATCTGAAGTTTTTAAAGAATATGAACAAAAAGTAAAAGAATATCATACCTTGAAGCTGTGGTGGCAGTTTTGGAAATAGAAAAGTAACACCTGATACTTTTACAAAGTTAACTAATGCCGCCTTATTAGAGTATTATGGATAATAAACTGCAGATAAATTCTCCGATACGAACATTTTTCAGCTGGTGAGAGGTTACCACCAGCACTCTCAAACTTCCCATCGCTCAGCTTTCAAATTAATATAAACGGAATTCAAGCAATCTCAAATGGACTCGAAAATTTTGTTTTTTTTTAGTGTCTAAGATTATCTTAATTTATCCAACAATTGTTCCTTTCCCGTTTCGTCTTTGAATTTCCAAAAAACCCATCCGTTACAAGGTTTGTTAGTTACTGCCGTACCAGCAGCTGAAGGAGATGTGTATTCTTTTCCATTATACACAATTTTATCCCGTGAATAGTATGTTGCTTCATACAATTGTTTTCTATAATTCGCGAAAATTCTTCTTGATTTGGAATCTTGAGTTATATCTCTATCTGAAGTTGGCCTTTCTTGTGATTCAGGAATATCCCGTTCTTTTTTGTCTATTACAGAAGGAACAATTTTTGGTCTTAATTTATCCAGCAAGTGTTCCTTTCCCGTTTCGTCTTTGAATTTCCAAAAAACCCATCCGTTACAAGGTTTGTTAGTTACTGCCGTACCAGCAGCTGAAGGAGATGTGTATTCTTTTCCATTATATACAATTTTATCCGGTGAATAGTATGTTGCTTTGTACAATTGTCTTATATAATTCGCGAAAATTTCTATTACCTCAGAATCTACAATATCCGGGGTTATTATGACTTTTTTAGATGGAACAATTATTGGCAATATATATTTTTCTTTTAATTTCTTAATATCTTCTTCCAGAATTTTTCTTTCATTTGAAATTTTTTCTTCTTTATTTTTGTATTCTTTGGTTAATGATTCAATCTCTCTCTTTACATCTTTAATTTCCTTCTCTCTTTCATCGATATAATCATGCAATAATTCATTATTTAAATTTTCTTTTGAGAATAATTTTTCCAATCTTGCAATAATTTCATCATTATTTAAGTCAATTCGTTTTATTGAATAAAGCAGAGATTCTGAAAAAGGAACACCCCTCCAAGAAGGATCATAAAATCTAATTTCCTCTCCATTTGAAATTATTGCAAGTAAAGGTCTTTTAAAATCAGAATATTTTTGCAGTTGAATAAGATACTCATCCAAATTTTTATCATAATTTTTGGCTTCAATAACAAAGCCACAGGAGGAGTGTTTATCAGACTGTTTGATAAAGATATCAATCCTATTCGTTTGTGAAGGATGTTCAAAGTCGAAACGATTATGACCGAAACATTCTAAGAGAGGAATTATGAAGTGGAATTTAACATTATTTTCATTATATCCAATATCTTCTTTACTTAATTCTGTAAGTTCTTTTAACTTGTCCTTAAAATGTTCAATCATAACTTAATAGACCTAATTCTTTAAACTATTCATTCTATGACCTTCTAATCAATAAATATATCTTTTACAACTTTAACTAATCCCCACAATACAACCCATGCCCGCACTCTCCGCAAGCCTTCTTATCAAGCCCCTCCATCCTCCTCAATATCCCCACATTCCTCTCCAAAAAATCCACCACATCCTTATTCTCAGTTCTCACCATCACAGCTTCCTCATTCCAGCTCTCGCCCTTTTTCCCGCTCCATATCCCTGATATCTTTGCCTTCACAGCGCCTTTGATCTGTAAATTCCCATAAACGATGGATGCAGCATACAGTAATTCGCATATATCTTCCCATTCTCCGGCCACACTTTGCGAAAGATCAACTGGGGCATCAAGCCTTTCACCCATCAACTGCTGCCTCGCTGTTGCTTTTTCAATAAAATCAGAATCCTCGCTAAAGACCATCACATCCACTTTCTTATTTTGGGAATAATCTTCCAGGGCAGATATTATAGAATTATCTCCGGTTTCTCCTTCTGCTTTTTCGAAATATTCTCTCGTTGTCATTAATTTGAACTCAATAAATCCCATCTTGAACTTTCTTGACATCAGTTTCTGCTGATTAAGAAAACCATCCCATGCTTCGTGTGATTTTAGACTCCTATTAAGAATTGAAAGTTCGTTCCCTGAATACTTATTATCTAACTTTGTAAGTTCATCAATCACACCAGAACTTATCACATATCCGCATCGGTCTGCGTTATTCCTGATACTCTTTGATATCAGGTGATAATATCTTGTAATGAGAGCATTCGTATCAAATGAAAGGAATATTGCCCTCTGTCCTTTCAAAGGGTCACGCTTTAACTCGTCAATGATCCCGGCAGATAATTTTTCCCAGTTCCTTGGCAGGATCATACCCGAAGACAGGAAAATGAATCGATAATAGGAGAAATTCGGGATCTCTTCAAGTAACATTTGATCTCCCCTGGTCGTTTCTTCATAAGCCGTATTGTAGAGTTCCCTGTCAAGGATATGGGTGACTCTTGCGCCTGGTTTATTCTCTTCAAGCTTTATGGAAAAAAGCCTGCATGCCAGATGCGGGGAATGGACTTCAAACGATGCAGAACCGTTCAGATAGAATGCATTCAAAAGCATTCCAAGATCCTTAAGAGGTAGTATGAACTCGCTCATTTCTTTCTCTCCACGAGTTCCACGATGTTCTTTAGCTTCTGACAGGCAAGAGGAATTATCACAAAAGGTCTATCCACAAAGGAATAATCCTTAAGATGCAGGTAATATACTCTGGAAATTTTCATCTTTATCCCGCCTGACATCATGATCGCAGACATGAATTTCCTGCCCGGTGTTATGTCAAGTGCTATTTCATTTCCCTTCTCTTTCTCAATAAGATCGATAAAGGAAGTAGAATACGAATTTATGTCATCTTCATCGACCATGCACTCTTCAAAAACAGGTTCTTTGCCATATCCCTGTATTATGCTTGTGAGCCATGTCCTTATTGATCCAGTCTTACGTTCCAGATTTTTGCCTGTGATAAGTATCACTTTTTCAGGTATGAACCCGTCAAGTACACATGCTGCCCAGAGTGGATTTATCGTTGAGAAGATAAAGCGCCTATCTACATTCGTTATCCATGTCCTCATAAAATCCCAGGCATCATTTAGATCATCTCATTTGATCTCGATGCCTTTTCCCTCCTGCGCCAGCACAACATTATATCCTTTTAGATTATCAACAAAAAATTCAGGGTTTTCAGTATGTACCGGCAGTACAATATCAGGATTAATATCCTCAATTATCTTTAACAATTCCGCAGCCGATGCATGGCCTGAAGCATGAAATCCTTTCTCGAATGTGAGCTTGCCGTCAGTCTCATCAATACTGAACCCTCTGACTTTAAAATCAAAGAATTTCATCCAGTTCCACAATCGCCCAAAATCAATGACCTGCTCTTCAGTATATGCTTCACTGCTTGAATAAATATACGTCCCGCCCCGGGGTTTTATATCCAGCAGATGCTTCACGTCCCAGAAGCTAAAGCACAGAATATACTGTTCAGGGGCTTTTGCAATATCAACCGGATCGCGAAGCAACCCTACGAACTTTTCATGCACCATCTTCTCAAAAGCATCCCGTTTTGATTTCACATCCCTGTAAACAAGGAGCTCGCTCATCCTGTCCATGCCGTCAGCGCATTTCATAATATCAAGCATGTAAGCATCCTTTGCAAGTACCACAAGCTGTCTCCCCGACTCTTTTGCGATATTCATGAAAGTATCAAGCCGCTCAAAGTTGCGCGGTGAGAAATCCGCAACAACAAGACCCTTTTCAGCAATAGTTGCACCAAGACAGGTCGAGTGAACTTCGTCTTCAGATTCTTTCCTGTCCTGTCTGCCTATGCGTGTACCTTCAATGATCAGCACCTTCGGATCCAGGCTTTTTGCTTCTTTCACGAATTTCTCGGTCTTATCTTTGAACTTCCCATGAAGCCTCAGATCCCCGGTATATACGATCCACCCATCCGATGTGTCAATAGCAAAAGCCGAGGCGCCATATATCGAATGATCAAGTTCAAAGGCTTTGAATTCAAACTCCAGGTTATCCTTTGCAGGTTTGATCTCTTTGTAAACAAGTTCCCGGCTCTGAGGACAGGTGCACCAGTGATTGTTTAGATCGTTAATACAGTCACCAACCATCAAGAATTCTCTTCCTATGAAAGACGCCTTTTTATAATGTTCTGTCTCAATGATCCTTGCATCATCTTCCGAAGCTTTCCTTGGAACGGCATAAGCAACCTCTGACCCCATCTGGGAATGTCCAAGATCCATCATTCCTTTAAGGATGGCTGCGGTCATCTGGGATGAAACGATCGGAATATTCACGTCCAATAAGCCAACATTCCCCACATGATCCATATGCGCGTGGGACAGGAACACAGCATCTACTTTTACTTTTTGCGCCGAAGAAAGATCGACATCTCTGGGTATCAAGTCCTTCCTGTAGCAGTTGATATTCGGGATCATTCCCATGAAAAGCAGGTCATGAATGCCCCTTGACGATCTTGGGCTCAGGAATTCCTCATAGAAATCCCCGATTTTCTTATAATTCGTTCCAAAATCAAAGAAAACGCCTCTGCCGTCGAATTCCAGGTGTATCTTATTTCCACCTATGCACCTTGCTCCGTCGAAAACCGTAATTTTTGAAGGCATGATCCCACCGTAGTATTACTTATATATTCAGATGATATATATTAATTATACCTGTTTTTTTAGATGTTTTCATGGGAAACCCATTTAAATATTCAAGATTTCATTCTTTAAGTCTAACATAACAAACTTTAGACTCCTGGTCTTGTTTCAATTCAAATAATTTCGGACAAGCTATAAAAAGCTGGGATAATTGTTTATGACCATATGTTCTGGGATCAAACCCTGGATTTAATTCGCGCAAATTACTACCTACTGCCCCCAAATTGGCCCACCCATCATCTCCCACAGCCATTTCAAAAGCCTGTTTCATTAATTGGCTTGCTTCTATCATTTTTTGTTTATCAACTATTTTCAATACACTCATATCAATAGTTTTATCTTTTTGAGAAGATTCTTCTGAAATCAAAATTTCGGTATAAATGAAACGGTCGCAAGCTTTTACGAATGCCTGTGGGGTTTGTTGTTTACCAATTCCCATAACAAAAAGTCCATTTTCACGGATTTTGGTTGCAAGTCTGGTATAGTCACTATCACTTGAAACTATGGAAAAACCGTCTACATGTCCGCCATATAAAATTTCCATAGCATCAATGATCATAGCGCTATCAGTTGCATTCTTACCAACTATATTTCTAAACTGCTGTATCGGTTGAATTGCATTATCAGTTAAAGTCTCCTTCCACCCATTCATGTTTGGTGTCGTCCAATCTCCATAAATACGTCTGATCGTTATTGAACCAATTTTAGCCGTTTCAGCTAACATTTTATTTATTAATGAGGGTTGCGCATTATCTCCATCTATCAATAAAGCAATTTTTCGTCTATTAATTTCTTCAAATTGTTCTGCCATTTTCCCTCGGATCAAATTTTAACCTCTCTTGCAGAGACTACCGTTTTATGTTGGTTAAAGGAATGCGTCTGGAATAATAATACTTTGCAAGGAATATTTTAATTCTTTTAGGGATAACATCTTCAAGAGAAATAGCGGTTAAGTTTCTTACCCGATATTCTTGATGATCTTCTTCAGGAAAACCTGGAACTCACTGAGGAAGGAGTAAAAATCCATATCATCTATCTCTATCAGAAGCAAGTCCCGTTCTCTGCCCCAATCAAATATCTTTCCTGATTGTAAGAGGGCATTTTTCTCTTTCAGATTGAACCGGTACTTGTCATAGAGCTCAATGGCAAAGTTCGTCTTGCTGACTATGCACCCCTCCACATCCTCCAATTTGATCCCGAGCCGCTTGCAGATAAAGTAAACATCCAGGAAATCCCTCGCCTTCGTTCCTTCCCTTGTTAGAAGTGCCCTGACTTTTTCGCTCAGTATCTCGCGAATGTCATAAATGCCGAAGGTTATCTTATTGGTATATTCTGCATATTCAGGGAACAGCGCCTCAAGCTCCTCGTTCTCGCCTGTAAGCAACCCACTCAGTTCTCCTTCCCTGGGAGGAAAGCACATACTTTCGACAAAATTGATCTGCACTTTAAGAAAACTCTTTCGGTTCATTACTTCAGACATATACCACATCTTGAATGTGCATGTTTTGTTGCCCCCGCCGAACTCGATGTATTCGGCGTTGCTTTTTTCACATTTGAAATCCATGCCTCTTTTTTCGGCAATTTTCTCAAAGATCTCGCCGATATTGTCAATTACTCTGGATAAGTAAGCCCTGATAGCCTTCTGCGACATTCCGTCGAACACGCTCTGGTCTTTCCAGGTGAAGTCTATGTCCTCCGAGAATCTTAGATAACCTAAGTACGACTTTATAAGGCAGGTGCCCCCTTTGAAGAGGACGTTTGCAGCGAAAAACCTGTCACCTGAGAGGTCGAATAATATTTGATGGAGAATCAGGTCTTTCTCGATCATATCCTTCCTCTTGATGTTACTGATTTTGGCAACCTCATTTACAAAATCTGCTATCACCCGATCACTCTCCCTATTAGTTCAATCACTGTTTTCGGATACTTCTTTGCGTAGCTCATCAACTTCTCTTTTGAACCCTGCTTAGCCCATTCAGATATATCAAGGACTATCTTGTCGTCTGGAACTCCGTTATACCTCCAAATGTATATGAAGTCAAGGACAGTCTTCTCAGGGTCTGAATATCTTAACATCTCATCTTTTTTATTTATTCCAAAGTCAAACAGCGACGGCGATAGCTTGGTGAACTTGAATTCGTAGCCAGCTATGTTCATGGGGTCTGCCCTGAACAGAGAATCATTGATCACATCCTCCACCGCAAAATACTCATGAGTCATATTATTAAGTTTCAGCGCAGTGTGCAGCCCAAAATACCAGTTTCTCACATTCTTCAGTTCCAGCCCCTTTGCCACGAGTTCCAGATAGCTGTATTTGCTCCTTCCAAGCTTCATTTCATCAAGGGACTTAATATAGAATATTCCCCTGAATATCCTTGTCAGATAGCCTTGTGCAATGAAATATCGGATTACTGCGGTATAGTCCAATTTCATTGATTTGCAATAGAGTTCCAACTCCTTTGACGTGACGAACTCTTTATTTTCTATACGTAGCTTTTTTAGCAGAACACTCATTCTCATTTATATCACAATATTACATATAGTATGATATTGTGATATATATCACTATGTGTGATTAAGCCTCGAATCTCTTGAAATCGCCGGGAACTTTGCACCTGTCAGCATGATCCTTGATAAGTTCGGCGCAGAATGAGTGAAAAGTCTTTACGATCACTTCCTTTCCCTGAAGGAGTTTCCCGACTTTTTCGCGCATGTTTCCTTGCTGCTTCTTTTGAAAAGGTGAGCGCGAGGATATGAGAGGGGTCGATGCCTTCCTTTTCGACCATGTATGCTATTTTCGCTGTGATGGTCGTGGTCTTGCCAGTGCCTGCGCCTGCGAAGATCAGGGGAGGGGGCTGGGTCTGTTTGAGCGTGAGGAGAGCTGGGGGCAGATTAAGGGAGAGGAGGAGGCTGACAAATATATACCACAGAAAACGATATGCGAAACCGCAGATGAACGCCGATGAACGCAGATGGAAAACGATAGCACACGGATGACGCGGATACGCACGGATACGAAATCAGTGCGCAGCATCTTCATTTGTGAAATCAGTTTGCCGTAAATGCGGCACAATTTTATCACTTTTAACATATTTATATCCGCGCGCTCAATCCCCGAACAGCTACACAGCATCGCGATTCAACCCTGCTCTTATCGAATATGCCGCATTAGGACCATGCGCACTCTCTTCGCGGTGATGGCCGCAGTCTTGCCTGTGCCTGCGCCGCAAAGATCAGGGGAGGGGGCTGAGGTCTGATTAAGGAGAGCTGGCGGGATTTTAAAATTTGGGAAAGAAGTTATTAAGATACACCATCAATATTTCCGGTATATTGTGCGTCTATGTCCTGCTTCTATCACAATGATCAATAAACGGTCATCTTCAATATCCAGGATTACCCTGTATTCACCTACACGGTGAGAAAAGAGGGGGTGCTTTTTTGTCCCTTCGATCTTTTTAACATAAGAATAGGGTTTTGCCTTGATACTATTTATTGAAAGGATTATGTTCTGTGAAATATTTAAAGGGAGCTTTTTAAGATCCTTTCTTGATTTTGAGGTATATTCAACCTTATAGCTCATTTCAGGTCAAACTCTTTCATTATCTCTTCTTCAGAATGCAAGCGTCCATTTTTAATATCTTCAAGCGCTTCTTCTATTCCATGTATCGTCTCATCGCTGAGCGGTATTTCATCGATCGCAAGATTTGCCAACCTGTCTATGACAGAACTATATGATTCACGAGAGTGATGTTTAAGAGATGTCAGTTTGTCCTTGACTTTTGGGTCGAGGCAAATCGTCGTAGTAGTTGTCATATAGATTCATATATGTGCCTATATGTTAAATAAATTACTATAAAGGAGTAATTCTGCCGTTTCACGCACGTTCCTTGCGGCTTCCACGGATATAGTGAGCGCGAATATCCGAGGGGTCGATGCCTATTCCATTTAACCATGCGCGCGCTCTTCGCGGTGATGGTCGCAGTCTTGCCAGTGCCTGCGCTTGCAAAGATCAGGGGAGGGGGCTGGGTCTGATTTTTTGATACTCATAACAGCAGTCTCCGCGCCTCTGTTTCTCTGTGGCTTAAAAAAAAATGCCACCGAGGCACAGAGAACACAGAGAGTGGAATAATGGATTTTATGACTGATTGGCGCAACATATTTATCACTTATTATATATTTATATCCGCGCGCTCAATCCCATAACAGCTACACAGAATCGCGCTCCAATCCAGATCTTATCGAATATCCCACATTAGACCATGCGCGCGCTCTTCGCGGTGATGGCCGTGGTCTTGCCAGTACCTGCGCCTGCGAAGATCAGGGGAGGGGGCTGGATGTGTTTTATTTTCCAAGCTTATTTTCGACCCATTCAACAAGCCTCTGGGCATCTTTTAACATTTCTTGTGCTTCACTTTGTTTGATCAGCCTGTCTTCATATTCAGCGGCATTCTTCAATGAGATTATCCTTCTTGCTTGTTTCAGCTTTGATTCGATTTCAGATCTTTCAAAAGGGAGACTGGCCAGAAGTTCTATTGCCTGCATATGATCTACTCCACCATGGCGTAACTGTAGAAATTTAGCACATATCGCATCGCATGCACTAATGACGGCATGGATTGAGAGGACAGCTGCCGAGTTCCAATTCTCTTTTTCTGCCTCCATTAAAGTGCCTTTCAGGAAATCTCTGGCTTTGGTGAGATATATTTTGTCTGAACCTATCCTTGCAGGTTTGGTAACTATTCCTCTCACCATTCAAATCCCTCTCGCTTGAAAATTATCTCACCGTTTTTTATTTCCCTGAAAATTGATCTGGTTTTCAAGTCTTGAAGTTCATCCTCGTTCTTTATCATCAGTGATACAGGATTGCCGAATTTATTTTGAGAAATATTTGTCATATCTGTCAATTTATCATCAAATTTTGACTTTTCACCTTTGCAGACTATAAAGAGATCTACATCGCTGTCTGCTCTTTCCATGCCTTTTACGATGCTGCCAAAAAGAACCGCAAGCTCTATTTGAGGCAAGCGTTTGACTGATCCTTCAATCATATTTTTAAGTTCCACGAGAACATTTCTCTCAGCCACAAAATTGCTGTTCAGGAGCTGATAAAGAATATGTTCTTTGTTCAGTGAAAATAGATTTGCTTTACCTATTCGCTTTCTGTCGAGCAATCCATTGTCCATGAGAGATTTTACGTTCCTGTGGACGCTTGCCTGCGGTATTCCCGCTATCCTTTCAAGTTCACTTTCTGTGAATCCCTTTTCAGGATATGTGAAGAAGGCCCTGAGCATTCTCACTTTTGTCTTATTACCAAACATTTCATCCAGGATATTGTGAAATTTCATAATCATCTATTCATTTTTGAATCAATTTATTCATTTTTGAATTGATAAAGGTTTTGTATTCGAGATTCTTTGCTTTTTCGCGCATGTTCCTTGCAGCTTCTTTGGAGAAGGTGAGCGCGAGGATCTGGGAGGGGTCGATGCCTTCTTTTTCGACCATGTAAGCGATTTTTCGTGGTGATGGTCGTGGTCTTGCCAGTGCCTGCGCCTGCGAAGATCAGGAGAGGGGGCTGGGTCTGTTTGATTGAGGAGAGCTGGGAGCAGATTCAGGGAGAGGAGGGG
>JBAZOV010000026.1:0-29783 GCA_041648475.1 Candidatus Methanoperedens sp.
TACACTATTGGTTTATGTAATATTTGATGATCATTTTCTAAAAATATGAATTGGAAGGACTATTTAGACGGATATAGTTGGTTGAGATTAAAAAAATTTTAACAGAAGACTTATTGACGCCATAGAGCCCCAACTCCAATAAAGAGCAATAGTTTAATGGTAGTTCTGCCAGAAGTAGGACTTCAACTTTATTGGAACCATTAGGTACCATACAACAATGCAAGTTCTGCCGGGCGCAGGACTTCATAGTTTTGTAGTGCAACTATTAGCACCACATTAATCCTCTTCATGTAGTGCTAATATTACCATTACATAACAAGACATTCCCTGCCAAAACCCATTCTAACTTTTAGATCGTCTTATTGCAGTCTGAGCCCCAAGGAAGCCATTAGAGAGGCGAACGGACATTAAGCCTTATGATTCTACCAATAAACACGCTATAACTCAATGGCAACATAGATAATTAAGGCTTAATTGCATTAATCCGATGAGTCAGCCGGAACAACGGACATTTAAACCGATTCTTGCATTTATCACACTTATTCATAGTGGTAAGTATATTTATGTGAATATTTAAAGGTATTGATAACTTACATTGAATGCAAACTATCCATAACATATTACATTATTTTACACATTTACAAAGTAAACTCATGGTTTTAATTATATAATAGTAGATGGATAGTTAAATAGAGGGTTTATAGGGCTTCGATTATGTGTGTTTAACATCCTAATAAATAATATCTATACGTTTTCTTTCGATATTATAATATATCTAGACATAATAACCTCCAATTCTATTTATAGAGTGCATCGTATAAATATGTACTCTTATAAGATTTTAAGCATAATAAAATGAAACATCAAGAAATGATAGGTCAGGATTTTAAGCAGGAAATTTTAATAATCCATAGACATATACTACAGAATGATAACGATGAGGATTTTCTTTTTCGAACCTGGGGTCTTTACATGAAAATTGCATGGTGTATTACAGGCGCCGGTCATTTCCTGCGTGAAAGTTTTGATGTTATCCGGGAGATAAAAAATAAAAATCCTGAGACAAAAGTCACAACTTTTATTTCAAAGGCGGCTGAAGAAGTGATCAGGATGTACGGATTGGATAAATCGCTCTTGAATATTTCAAATGGCAATTATCTCGAAGAATGTTTTTATGAGCGGGAGCAGGGATCAAGTTTTCCTAAAGCCGGGAGGATGCTCCTGAAAAAATACGATGCCCTTGTAGTTACACCTGCTACATCAAATACAACAGCAAAACTTGCTTATGGGATAGCCGATACACTTGTCACGAATGCAGTAGCACAGGCTGTAAAAGGGGGCGTGGCGGTTTATATTGTGCCTGTGGATATAGAAGGTCATATCGAATCGAAAATGCCTTATTTCATAGACCGGGAAATATGCATGAAATGTGAAATATGTCCCCCGGTAAAGCAATGCCCGAATCATGCGATCACAGATCAGATAGATCTTCTCATGTGCAATGGCTGCAGTATCTGTGTAAAATCGTGCAGTTATGGCGCGATCAGGGGAGGGTTTGCTAAAATCAAGGTGCGTGATATAGATTCAAGAAATGTAAGGTTGTTAGGACAGCTTGAAGGTATAACGATAATTGATCATCCTGGAAAAATCATTGATGTTGTAGAAGAATGCAAATATTGAAGTACTTAACGAATAATTGAGGATAGAATAAAGTAAATAGAGGATAATATCTTGTTCCCGACAAAAAAAGTTCAGACATTAACAGGTTCAACAATACAGGTTGAAATGAAGGGCGATAAACATACTCTCCAGGGTAAACTTGAAAGTTCAGATGAGTACCTGAATTTGCATCTTATGGATACCTTTGAGGTCATAGATGGTGTAAAATCACGTTCATTGGGTTCTGTCATCTTGCGCGGCAACAACATTATCATGTTGAGTCCGGTAGAGGAATAGAATGGAAATTGAAGAAAAAATACTTAAATTGATAAAATCAAAAAAAAATGGTATTTTGCAGAATGAACTCTGGAAAACCGCAAAGATCGACAGCAGTAAATGTTCAAGAATTGTCGCCAAACTTGAAAAAGAGAGGCTTATCAGCAGGGAGCATGATTCATCCAAGGGTTCTAAAACATACCTTATCAAATCCATAGAAAAAAAGGAACAGAAAGTCAAGAATTATAAATTACTGTTAGTAGAAGATATTTTCTCACCATGTACGGGATGCTCTATCGAATGTATTCCCGAACAATGTTTACAACTTTCTGAATGGGTAATTCATCTTTGAAATCCTGCCTGGAATTACTGTTTCTTATTCCTGGTCGGATTGTGTCACGGTCCTCAGTCTTTTTACACCATTGATCTCATTGATGATTTCAATAACGCTTTGCGGCACGAATTTCTCCCATTTTTCACCCTTTAACATCAGGCTCCTGATCTGTGTGCCAGAATATTTGTTTCGCTTAAAAAGAGGCGACTGTTTAACTTCTATACCTGCCTCGGACAGCAGTTCTATGACCAGCGGATTATTGGTATATGCAATATCAAAAGGCGGCACCATGGATTTTACATGGGATACCCATAGGGAATTGCGCTGGATGTCCTCAATTGGTATAACATAATGCTTAATATCAAATTCTTTTATAGCACTTGTTACCATTAGAACCCGTTCACCAGCAGTGAATGGGTTTTCTATTTCGTGGCTTTTCTGTGCGCTCCCTATTCCTACTATGATCTCATCAACTTCTTTTGAAATCTGTTTTAAGACCTGGTGATGCCCTAAGTGATAGGGCTGGAACCTGCCAAGATAAAGCCCGCGGCTCATGTTACTCTGTGGGTTTTGGCGGTTTTGCACCTGGCGGTTTTTCAGCTGATGGCGGCAGTGGTGGAGGTGGCGGCGGGATATTTACAAGTTTCTCGGCGCCCCATGGTCTTACTGGATTATCGCGATTCCAGACTTCTTTCATGAATGCGCGCCAGTCCCATTCATTATGTTTATGTTTCATTGCCGTGAGCTTTTTAACAATGTCCAGGAAAATTGGTTTTTCAGACCATTCGATCTCATTGACTTTGTTAAGATATTTCTCGCCGGTTTCTGTCCTGACAAATACCGTACTGAACCCCTCATCCGAACCTACAGAACCTACGGATATGTCCGCAAAATAAGATGTATAATCCTGGCAATGATGGCATCCTTTCCTTGCAAGAGGAGCAACATCCTTGATAGGAACTTCTTTTACTTCTTTGTTAGTTTCAACGATGAATTTACCTTTGTTAAAATTCATCTTCTTGACATCCCTTATATCAACACCCATTATATTGGGTATCATTTCATTGATCATTACCTGTTCAGAGAAACTTTCCATACAGATAAGACCGATTATTAATTTAATCTTGCCAAAATTCTCACGGAAAAGCTTTGCTCCGTGAGCCTGGCATGGAACCCCTACAATAGCAACATTTTTATATTTCTTCAGTGCCTTGCCATACGTATCAGCATAAGCCCTGTGGATATCCCTGAGGCTTGAAAGTACAGGCTGGTATGTATATTTTGTACCGCTTGCGCTTGTTACGTCTTCAGGTTTTGTGAACATCACGACTTTTGTTTCCCATTTCTCATTTCTCACAATACCAAGGGCGCAATCAATTTCTCCCTGTTCTAAAAGGGATTTTATTATTTGTGATACTATCGCTCCGTCCTGGCCGTGAAGTGTTTTGCTTTTGCCGGCCTTCATTACCCTTATGTTATTGAATTCATCCCCCGGGAAACCATCCAATATTGGGCATATGCGTTCGCATGCGTAACAATTCACGCATGGGTGCGTATCAGTTTTAAAAGGATTGACATTCTGGAAAGCAACTTCGGTTTTTAATTCCATTTTATTATAATTGTTCTTTTCCTTTGAGATGTCAACCTCTCCTTTTCTCACAATCGGGGCATTCATCGGACAGATGGCTTCGCATGTACCGCAGGAACAGCAGTAGTTGAATTCTCCAACATCTGCTATTTTTGGTAGTCCCACATTGGGGGCATACATGTTGCCCAGTCTGATGAGTACCTGATCCTGGTCGGATTTAAGGATGCCCCTCTCCATGAGGGGCCCTGCTGCCAAACTATCCGATTTTGCTTCCACTTTACTTTCCTCCGATGATTTCCTTTCCTATCAGTTTGATAGCTACTTCTTTATCAGGGCCTATCGGTGAACCTGCGACTATCTGGGTTACCCCGATCTTCAAAAGCGCATCGATTTTTGCCTTGCAGTCAGCTGGTGCTCCGCATATTGAGAAAGCATCGATCATTTTGTCTGTTACAAGAGTATTCAATCCTGCAAAGTCTCCCTTTGCGATGGCATCGCCGATGTTCTTCTTTGCTGCCAGGTCAATCGCATGTCTTTCAAGAACAGTATCAGGTGAACCTGCAACTATGAATGCGACTACGACTCTTGCCGCGTTCTTTGCTTTTTCTGCATCCTTGTGGATTGAGAAACACGCATAAGCGCCAACATCTATGCTCTTGGGATCGCGTCCTGCTGCTTTTGCGCCTGCTGCGATCTGTTTGATCGCGAATTCAAAGTCTTTTGGATGGGATGCATTAATGAGTACGCCATCTGCTATTCTCCCGGCAAGTTCAAGCATCTTGGGACCCTGCGCGCCCATGTAAATTGGAATATTACCTGTCTTAAATGCAAGTTTTGCGCCGCCGATCTTTACGCGCTTTCCATCCTGTGCTACTTTCTTTCCTGTAAAGAAACCCCTGATGGCTGTAATGGATTCAGCTATGGTTGTCATAGGCTCGACCCATTCGATTCCCATCGCGTCAAAAGTTGCCTTGTCTCCAGGACCTATACCGAGTATTGCGCGGCCTCCGGATATTTCATTTATCGCGCCGATGCTCTGGGCTGTGATCGCAACATTCCTTGTATAAGGATTTGTTACGCCAGTTCCAAGTTTTATCCGGTTGGTGTTCGTTGCCAGTACAGCAAGTGTGGTATACACATCACGATTATTGTAGTGATCTGTGATCCAGACATTGTCAAAACCATTTTCTTCTGCTAGCTTAGTGTAGTATGCTAATTTTAGAACCGATTCATTAGGTACAAATTCAATACCAAACATATTTCCTCCTACGTTTCAGGTCATTCGTCTTTCATTATTTAAAAGCATATTGGTTTTGTTCGGGCAGTTTTGATGTTAAATGCGTTAATGTTAAGTCCTTAAGAAAAAATGATACTTACATGGACAAGTGGAAATGTACTCTATGTGATTATGTATATGACTCTGCTGCTGGAGACCTCGACGGGGGAATAGAACCAGGGACAGCTTTTGAAGACTTGCCTGACGGCTGGGTTTGCCCCTGGTGCGGCGCGGCAAAGGAATCGTTTAAGAAAGTAGAGTGATCATCTTTTCATTTATTACATAGATTGCAAAATAAAGAAGAGAAGTATTGATGGTAGTCCGACGATACCCCATAAGAACGGATTATATCGCCATACTTTCGCACCGTCAAGCGGTCCGAAAGGTATCATATTAAAACCAGCCAGGAATACATTTATGAATGCTGCTGTCCCGAGGACTTTTATTACAAATTGGTCGGCAATAATCAATGAAACCAATATAAACAAAACAGCAAGTATTAAATTAACGACAGCGCCTGAAACCGAAATATACGCAAACTCTTTTTCATTTTGCAGCGTATTCCAATAAGTATCCGGATCTTGTCCATAAGGAACCCTTTTACCGCGTATCATTACAGCGCCTGGGGCCGCGAATACAAAACCACCGTTGGTGAAAATCGAAAGCCCGATAGCAAGAAGAAGCCCCACGGGGCTTGCTTCATAATCTGCGACAAAACCATATCTCTGGGCTGTGAACTTATGGGCAAGTTCATGCAGGAGGAACCCGGTACCTACTCCAATAGCAGCTATAGAAAGCGCTTCTGCAGTTGTACTGGGATAAGAGAACGCGATAGTGAGAACAAGTAACGACGCCACAAGATGCGTTATTTCTCGAATGCTATTTCGGTCCATGCGCCCAAGTTAATTTAAAGACATATAAATCATACCATGCCGCATGTGAAAACTGAAAAAACGAATATTTTCATTACCGATTTAGACATTATGTGAGCTTCATCCTTCTTTCAAAGCCTTACTTACGATCTCAGCAACATCCATCACCTGCACTTTATCATCCACTTTTATGCTCTTCAATCCACCCTCGAACATGGTAAGGCAGTAAGGACAGCTAACACAGATCTTCCGGCTCTTTCTTCAAAGCCTCCCCCACGCGCACCACATTGATCTTCGTCCCGGTGCTTTCCCTCCACCCACATTCTCCCGCCGCCAGCGCCGTTCCATCTCTGCGGGCGCGCAGCCTGTAACTGAGGCAATAACTTCACGCTGGGGCACTATCTATAGTCCCGTTATTTTTAATATTTGAAATCCGCATTTCAAAAGAGCGATCTTACAAAACCTTAAAATACGAATATACGAATATCTTAAAATAATATGCAATATTTGAGTGAAACATTATTTGGAAAAGTAACAAAAGCCGGAACAATAACAATTCCTAAGAAATTAAGAATGAAATATCATATTAAAGTCGGAGATGTTGTAAAATACGCTGACGTGGACGATGGGATAAAAATTGTGCCTTCTGAGCTTACAAGCATTCCTCCCAAAATAAAAGCGATGTGGGATGAAGCTGATGAGAAAAAAATCAGCATGAAAGAAATAGTGGAAAAAGTAAAGAAAGTACGGTCTCAAGTGTACAATGAAGAATACGAAGCTTAATTTTTTCATAGATACGACTGTCGCTATTTCAGCGATTACTGGCAGAAATAAGGATGCATGGATATTACTTGAAAGCGGTAAGAAAAAGTTAGTTTCACTTTTTGTAAATGAATTTGTCGTAAAAGAGATACGCAGAACTTTGATCGAATTTGAGTTCTCACAAGAAAGAATAAATTATGCCATTGATTATGTTTCAGAGTGCTGCACCGTAATGAAAAATGTTCCTAAGGCTAAATTCTCGAAATACGCCATCGGAGATAGAAATGATATACCCATTCTTGCAGGGGCTGTGCAGGAATCGGCGATTCTGGTAACCGAGGATAATGCACTAAAAAATGATGCCAAAAAATACCTTGAGTGTGTAGAACCATCTGAAGCTTTAAAGAGGCTAAGTATCTAATTGTGGTCTTCTACTGTTACTGTAATCGCATAATCGCAACCATATGTTTTTTTAAGAGTGGGATGCGACTTTGCGCAGTGTCGCCCAACATTCACAATTCAAACGAGTCGGTACGCGCCGATGCCACTGCAAAAAAGGGTCGTGGCTATTAGAAACCGCAGATGAACGCAGATTTAAAAAGACTTTCCGGCGCAAATATTTGTGACCAGTTTTTACCAGTGCGCAATTGAAAATGTCAGGGTTATTTCAATCCCCTGCTCACGATCTCAGCCACATCCATTACCTGCACCTTATCATCAGCTTTGATGCTTTTCAATCCATCCTCAAACATGGTCAGGCAGTAAGGGCAGCTAACACAAATCGTCCGTGGCTCTTTCTTCAAAGCTTCCTCCACGCGCACCACATTGATCTTCGTCCCCGTACTTTCTTCCATCCACATTCGCCCGCCTCCAGCGCCGCAGCAAAATGATTTTTCAAGACAGCGTTCCATCTCTGTGGGCGCGCGGCCTGTAACTGAAGCAATAACTTCACGCGGGGCGTCATAAATCCCATTATAGCGTCCCAGGTAGCAGGAATCATGGAACACCACATTCCCAAGGTCAGCTTCATTCACATTCAATGTCAACTTTGCGGATTTTATCAGGTTATTGATCAACTCGGTGTGGTGGATAACTTCAAGTTCCAGACCATACTGTCGATAATCATTTTTCAGTGTATTGTAGCAGTGAGGGCACTGGGTAATGATCTTTTTTATTCCTTTATCGGTAAATATTTTGATATTGTCTTTTGTCATCCTGTCAAAAACAAATTCATTCCCAAGCCGGCGCATGCTATCGCCGCAGCACAACTCGTCTTTTCCCAGAATTCCCCAGGAAATGCCGCCTGCATCCAGAATCTTTGAAATAGCAAGAGATATCCGCCTGCTTCGGGCATCAAATGCCCCGAAACAACCGACATAAAACAGGTATTCTGTCTTCCCGGTTTCAAAAGGCTTGACATTGATATCCGTAGCCCATTTGATGCGGTCTGCAGGCACAATGCCCCAGGGATTACTGCGCTGTTCCGTGCTTTCAAAGAAGGGCAGTAATTCATCAGGCACTTTTGCATTCATCTCAACGAGATTGCGGCGCATGTCAACGATCTTTGGTATGTGCTCGATAGATACGGGACAGACTTCCATACACGCGCCGCAGGTGGTGCACGACCAGAGAACTTCTGGTGATATGCTGCCTTCTCCACCCGCGCCAATCAATGGCAATACGGGCAGCTCTTTTTTATCAATGAGTGGCCCGTTTTTCAATAAATTAGTTTTTATATCATGAATAACAAGGCGCGGGTTAAGCGACTTTCCGGTATTGGTGGCAGGACAATTATCAGAGCAGCGCCCGCACTCGGTACAGGAGTATGAGTCCATTAAATCCTTCCAGGTAAATTGGTCAATTTGCCCGACACCGAATACATTGCCCTTTTTGAACTCTTCCCTTGGCTGGGTATTGACCTTCGTGAGGCTCTTGAAAAAGACATTGGGGATGCCTGTCAGTATATGCATGTGCTTGCTAAAGGGGAGGTAATTCAAGAAAACAAGCAGCACTAAGGCATGTAGCCACCAGAATGCTTCGATATAATCATTCAAGCTTTCAATCTGAACCTGCACGAAAAAAGTCGAAGCTACAAAATTTGAAATTGGCATATAAGATGCCGTTTCTGCACTACCCTTTGCGATCTCACTGGCATGCAAGCCGAAAAAAGCCACCATAAGCAAAGCAATAAGACCAAGAATTATAAAAGCGTCCCTGCTTCTTGCTTCCATATAGGAAGGTGGGAAAGCAAGGCGGCGAAGCATCGCAATACAAACAGCCAGAAGAGCCAGAACTGATGCGATCTCAATTAAGAGGTAAAAGCTAACGGGTAACATCGAGAAGTTAATATAATCCGGGAAAATGCCCTCAAGCAGGAATTCTGTATTGGCTATCAATAATATCATAAATGACCAGAAAAGAACAAGATGATTCCAGCCAAAACGGTATCCGTGGGAAACAGTACAGCGCTGCCCAAAGGCGTAATAAATCACGCCCCATATACGCTTGCCCACATCGTTAAAACGATTTTCGGCTTTTCCGAGCATAAGAAGCCGAAAACGCCTGTAACAACTCCAGCAAAAAAGGGCTAAAGCTGCTAAAAATATAATCGTGCTGATGTATAAGAACATGCTCACTCCTCCATAAAACATTTACATTTATTCTGGAAAATGGAGTAAAACAACGAACTGGTACGAACTAAAACGAACTCAGGTGACGTGAGTTCGTATCGAGTTCGTTGTGTTCGTTGCCAATTTTCTCTGTGTCCTCTGTGGCTATTAAGGCCAAATCTCGAATAACAAACCGCAGATGATCGCCCAGAGTCACGCCTCTGGAGGGCGTGTCCACCTATGCCCTGCGGGGCATAAGTGTGCGCGGAGTCGAGAACCCGCAGGGTTTCAGCATGATGAACGCAGATATTTATCATTTCCCCACCTTCCTTGCTCGCAACTCCCTGATCTGATCAATCATAGCCGGTATTACCTGAAAAACATCCCCAACGATGCCATAAGTAGCTACTTCAAAAATCGGAGCCTTCTTATCCTGGTTGATGGCAATAATGACATCCGAACTTTGCATGCCCACGAGGTGCTGGATAGCACCGCTGATACCGCATGCGATATAGATTTTTGGTCTTACTGTTTTTCCAGTCTGGCCGACCTGGCGTTCAGGCGCCATCCAGCCTGCTTCTACTGCCGCGCGCGAGCAGCCCACCACGCCGCCCAGTTCGTCAGCCAGTTCTTGAAGTATTGCGAAATTTTCAGTGCCGCACATTCCCCTGCCCCCGGATACGATAATCTCAGCACCTGCAAGGTCTATGCTTTCCGCTCCTGTTGCATCTTCTATTACCTCAATGACCCTGGTCGCGAGCTCTTCTTCTTTTATGTCCATGGATTCCCGGACTATAGCGCCTGTGCGCGATGCATCCTTTTTCGCAAGTGCCATCACATGCGGCCTGACCGTGGACATCTGCGGTCTGGTCTTCTCAGTCAAAATAGTAGCCATGATATTGCCGCCAAAGGCCGGACGCGTCTGGAGTAAGTATCCTTTTTCATCTATGTCAAGACCGGTACAATCAGCAGTCAGGCCTGTTTTGAGCTTTGTTGCCACAGCGCCTGCAAGGTCTCTTCCCATGCCTGTAGCACCCATTAATAATATCTCTGGTTTATACTTTTCAACTAAGTAACATATTGCCCTGAAAAAAGTCTCGGTTCGATAATGATGAAATACAGGTGCATCGATCAGATAAACCTTAGAAGCGCCATAAGCGAATGACTCCTGGCAAAGGTGTTCCACCTTCTCGCCAATGACCAGCGCGCATAACTCCACGCCCAGTGTTTTTGCAAGCTTTGCGCCTTCACCCAGGAGTTCCCATGAAACAGTTGCAGGTTTACCTTCGGTATGCTCAATAAATATCCAGACACCCATGTATTCTTTTATCCCTGTTTCGATGGCTTCAGCTTCTTCGGGTACTTTTTCAGACAATGCGATGACCTTCAGTTCCTCAGGTGTGAAATACATCTCCAGTGCCTGCGCGGGACATATCTTGACGCACCTTCGACACCCAATGCACTTTGCTGTATTTATTATTGGCTCGCCCTTTTCATTCATCTCGATGGCATCTTCAGGACAGTCGCTCTGGCAGCGGGCTCCGCAGGCTATGCACTTTCCAGGGATTAGATGGGCTAAACCGCGGGGTTTTTTCACTTTGTTCTTTTCTTCCATTCGTCTGTGCCTCTATTAATTCAACTAATCATCTGCGAGATTTATTTAAAATCAACAACGAACTGGTACGAACTAATACGAACTCCGATCGTCGTGAGTTCGTTTCGAGTTCGTTTAGTTCGTTGTTAATGTTCATTTTATTGTTATTAATCTGGATTGATCTCTCGGTTGCATGATAATTAGATACACAATACCCTCTTTTCCATAAGCCTATCAAGCAATAACCGTGAAGCTTCCTTTGGATCCTTGATACCATCACCGATTATTTCCCCGCTGGCTCTCCGGGGTGAAAAGATCTTTCGTACCTGTGTAGCAGAACCCTTAAGACCGATCGTGTTTTCATTTAATCCCATCACTTTGTTATCCCATAATGTCGCTTTCGAATCCTCTGCTATTAACCGCATGGGCACTGTCGGATATCTCAGGCTGTTTATTTCCTTCACGACCGCGATCATTGCAGGCAGTTTCGCTTCCACTATTTCGTGTCTTCCCTCCAGCCTGCGCCTGACTCTTATTTTTTTTGCCTTAAGGTCAACACTTTCAATGCGGTCAACAAGTGTCAACTGCGAATACCCCAGGCGAGTGGCGATACCCGGTCCCACCTGTGCGGTGTCACCATCAATGGTCTGCCTGCCGCAAACGACAATAGCCACTTCTTCTTTCTGGCCAAGTTTCCTTATGGCTTCGGATAGAACCTGGCTTGTAGCCAATGTGTCAGCTCCGCCAAAGGCGCGGTCGCTTAGAAGCACGGCTTCATCGGCTCCAAGTGCTATTGCTTTTTTCAGCGTAACTTCCGTGTTAGGCGGCCCCATTGAAATAACAGCTACGCGAAAGCCATATTTTTCTTTTAGCCTTAATCCTTCTTCTAATGCATGGGTATCATACGGATTAATAATAAAAGGCACACCTTCACGGATCAAAACACCAGTGACCGGGTCAACTCTTACCTGCGTAGTATCCGGTACCTGTTTAACACATGTGACTACTAACATTTCCAGCCCATATTAAATAAAAATTTAGATATAAAGTCCCCCATTTATATCTATGACCTGGCCAGTTATATAATTTCCGTCTTCCGAGACCAGGTATGCAACCGCTCCGGCTACCTCAGAAGGCTTCCCAAGTCTTCCAAGGGGTACCTGGGCAAGAATTTTCTCCAGTATTTCTTTGGGAACTGATTTTACCATATCGGTTTCAATGAATCCGGGGGCAACTGCATTTACAGTAACACCTTTGCCTGCAAATTCCTTGGCACATGTTTGTGTAAGACCTATCATTCCTGCCTTTGAGGCCGCATAGTTTGCCTGTCCGCGATTACCCATCCTGCCGATCACCGAGGATATATTAACGATCCTGCCGTATTTTCTCTCCAGCATGCCTTCTATAACTACTTTTGTACAGTAGAAAGCGCCATCCAAGTTTACAGATAAAACCTCAGACCACATCTGGGGTGTCATTTTTACAAACGATTTATCCCGGACTATTCCGGCATTATTGACAAGTATATCGATCTTGCCCAGCTTATTGACTATCTCATCCCGCATCCTGGTCACCTGCTCATAATCATTGACATTGGCCTGGACGATGCAGGAATGCTTGCCCATGGAATCTATCTTTTCTGATAATTCCTTTGCATTCTCCTTTGTCTCCATCTGGTCTATCATTATGGATAAATTGTCAAATTCATCTGCCATCCCCATCTGGTCTATCGTCTTTGATACCTTTTGCGCCTGTTCCCGTGTTGACTGGTAATTAATGGCTACATCCGCGCCATCTTTTGCCAATCGCAATGCTATCGCTTGGCCTATCCCCCTCGAACCTCCGGTGACCAGGGCGACTTTTCCCTTTAAATTTGCCTTTGCCAAAATATCACCTTTTTACAACCATAGCAATACCCTGACCCCCTCCGATACAAAGGGATGCAAGTCCGTAAGTGCCTTTTCTCTTATTTAATTCATGCAGAAGTGTGACAAGTATCCTTGTGCCGCTTGCCCCTATGGGATGTCCCAGCGCTATTGCGCCGCCGTTAACATTTACCTTATCAGCAGATAAGCCAAGTTCCTGGGTAGCTGCCAGGCTTTGCGATGCAAATGCTTCATTGAGTTCCACCAGGTCAAGCTTGTCCAGGGTAATTCCAGCACGTTTTACGGCATTTCTTGATGCGCCGACAGGTCCCATACCCATTATTTCGGGAGGAACTCCGCACGATGCATAGCCTTTAATGGTAGCAAGAGGCGTAATTCCTAACTCTTTTGCCTTTCCTTCTGACATTAAAAGAACTGCAGCTGCCCCGTCGTTTATACCTGAAGCATTACCTGCGGTTACTGTCCCGTCTTTTTTAAATGCAGGCTTAAGTTTTGAAAGTGTTTCTTTTGTTGTGCCAAATCTTGGGAATTCATCTGTATCAAAGAGAACCGGATCGCCTTTTGGCTGTGGAATTGAAACAGGGACGATCTCATCCTTGAATTTTCCGGCTTTTATTGCAGCTTCTGTCCTGTTCTGGCTTCTTGCTGAGAACTCATCCTGGGCTTCGCGGCTTATTCCGTATTTTGCAGCCACATTCTCTGCTGTAACGCCCATATGATAATTGCCAAAAATATCCCAGAGCCCATCATAGATCATCAGATCCACAACTTCATCGTTTCCCATCTTTGCTCCCCAGCGGTTTTTCTTCAAAGCATATGGAGTCATTGACATAGACTCAACGCCGCCTGCAAGGACTATATCTGAGTCACCCAGCATGATCGATTGTGCTCCCAGGACAACCGACTTCAAACCTGAGCCGCATACTTTATTCACGGAATAAGAAGGCACTTCATTTGGGATTCCGGCTGCGATCGCAGCCTGTCTGGCTACATTCTGTCCGTGACCTGCAGAAAGGACATTTCCCATTATGACTTCTTCAACTTTACCTGGTTCGATATTTGCCTTTTTCAAGGCTTCTTTTAATACTATTGAACCAAGTTGTCCGGGATTGAAATCCTTTAAACTACCCCCGAATTTCCCAACAGCCGTTCTTGTGGCTGATACAATAACTACATTATTCATTTATTCACCTTTTATATAATCCCATTATTAATTATTGGATCTTTATATTACCAATCCGCCGTCCACGGCAAGAACTGCCCCGTTAACAAAGTTCGCATCGTCTGAAGCAAGATACAAATATGCATTCGCAATATCTCTTGGTTCACCAAGCCTTTTTAAAGGAGTCTTTTCTTTCATCATTTCAAGGATCTTATCTGGCACACTTGCTGTCATCGGAGTCGCTATGAATCCGGGCGCTACTGCATTAACACGGATACCCTTTCGCCCCAATTCCTTTGCCAGTGTCTTTGTCATACCGATAAGACCAGCTTTAGTTGCTGAATAGTTGACCTGCCCGACATTGCCATTTACTCCCACAATAGAGGATGTATTAATGATCGAGCCTTTCCCCTGGTTTATCATGACTTCAACCACTGCCTGTGTGCAATTAAAAACCCCCTTGAGGTTTATATCAATTACCCTGTCCCACTGTTCTTCTGTCATTTTTGCGACAAGAGCATCCTGGTTGATGCCAGCGTTATTTATCAACACATCGATCCTGCCATACTTTTCAAGGGTGGTTTTTACCATATTTTTGGATTGTTCCCTGTTAGTTACATCCAATTTGAAAAAGAAACTCTCTCCGCCATTATTCTTGATCGAGGCTACGGTTTCCTCACCGCCCTTCTCATTTACATCTGCTACAACGACTTTAGCTCCTTCTTTTGCGAAAAGCATTGCAGATTCCCTGCCAATTCCACTTCCTGCTCCTGTAATAATTGCAACTTTATTTTCAAGTTTCATTTCTTGTTCACCTTCGGTTTTCTTTTCTTTATATTATGTTCAAGCGTCTTTTCTTTTGCCAATTTTGACCGCTCTTCCTTTACTGATTCAGTCTTTTCTGTGACTAATTTTGGCAACTCTTTCTTTACTGATCCAGCTTTTACATTCCCATTCCCATTGAGAAAAGACCGTGGCTTTAGCCACGCTGCGATCTTAGGACAGACCTCTTTCTGGGATTTTGAGCCCACAAATATTCCAATATGACCGGTCGGGAAGACCAGGGTATCTTTATCTGTACTTGATATTGCGTCTGCCAATGGTATACTTGCATCTGTAGGAACGAGGTGATCGAATTCTGCCATGACATTAAGCACAGGCATGGTAATATTTTTTAAATTTATCTTCTTACCATTGAGCATCATCTCATTTTTAATGAGAAGGTTCTTCTGGTAGCAGTCTTTCATGAACTGCCTATAGGTTTCACCGGCCTGGTCGGGACTGTCAAATATCCACTTTTCCATCCTGAGGAAATTCTTGATATAATCTTCATTTCGAATCTGAGAGGTTGTATCTTCCGGATTGCATTCGATCCGTTCGAACATTCCTACATACTTGTCGATCATAAGCCTGAATGGATCAAGGAGCAAGAACGCTGAATTCAGGAAATCTCCAGGCACTATCCCATAATAATCCACGATCTTGTCAACGTCTAAGCCTTTTGCCCACAGGTTAAGAATTCCTTTATTACTATCAAAGTTTACAGGAGCTACCAGAGTAACCAGGTTTTGTACATTTTCAGGATGTAGGGCAGAATACATAATAGAGAAAGTCCCGCCCTGGCACACTCCAAGCAGGGTGATCTTATCTAATCCGCACTTTTCTTTGATATGTTCCACAGAATTATGTATATAGCCGTTCACATAATCATCAAGTGTAAGATACCTGTCCGAACCTGAAGGATATCCCCAGTCAATGACATAAACATCAAAACCTTCTTCCAAAAGTTTTTTTATCACACTTTTGTCCGGCTGAAGATCCAGAATATAGTACCGGTTCACAAGCGCATATACTATGAGTATTGGAACTGCATGTGTTTTTGCAACTGCCGGGATATAATGGATAAGTTTCATCTTATCTTCGGTATAAACAATCTGGGAAGGCGTTGTGGCTACCGAAAATTCGGGTGGTTTCATGAGTATTTCTATCCCATGCCTGAATTTATCATACTCTTCATTTAATTTAAGTTCGTTCATGTCATCTCCTTGAAAAAAACCCTATTTATTCTCTTTTAGCTCTTTGATCTGGCGGGCCAGTTCTTTTACTGTTTTCTTAAGAGTATACAACTCTTTATTGATCTCGTCGATTTCCGTCTTTGTAGGCATATTCATAGGTTTCAGATAATTCTCTTCAAGCATTTCCCGGTTGTATTTCTGGAAATCCATTAAATGCGCATTTAATTTACCTAAGTCGGACGTAAAGTGACCCGATTTCGCAAAGTCCTTGAATGTATCGCTGTAAGTCTGGATCCAGATGTCGTAAAATTCCTTGTATTTTTCAGGACTGATATCTCCATCCATATCTGCGGGGATCTTTTCCTGCACTTTTTGCATTGCTTCCATGAATACTTTCTGTAAATTAGAACTGGTATCCATCCCGGCTGCAAAAAGGTTAACAAATGTAGAGACACCTTTCATCATTTTTTCTGATTTCTCGCGTGACGGACCTACAGCAGGCATCTCGACAAGTTTACCCATTGTGGCTTTGTACATATTTACCCACTGGTCATAAAATTCCTGTGTGGATTCTAAATTAGATTTATCCATATTTTTTCCTTTGATATTAACTTCCGTATTCATCTTTTATTTTTTCCTGGATACGCTGATGCTGATCCTGAATCTGATTTTACCCACATTTTTGACATCTTGAAAAAAGTGTCTGTGTACATTTTAGCCATGATCTTTACTGGTTCCATGACCTCTTTCATAGGCCCGCCGACTGTGGGCATGTCCTCGAAAAAGCTATCAAAAGCCTGTTCATACATCTTTAACCAGAGATTATTAAATTCTTGAAAAGCTTGCGGATCAGAGTTTTGTATGGACATTTCCCTGGCCTTTTCGGACATTGTTTCAAGTGCTGATATCCAGGACTTGTACATGCTAAGGAAAATGTTTGTGCTCTCTACAAAATTATCGAACATTTCACCGTTTGGCTCAACGGATCTGGCATATTTGCCATGGGTCTCTTTATATGTATCCACCCATAAGTTATAAAATTCCTTATATGCCTCAGAGCCTGCGTTTCCACTTGAGATCTCCGCCATTTTATCAGACAGCTTCATCATAGATTCATTCAAGGGCTTGCAAAGCTGTGCATATGATTTCTTAAATAGTTTTGACATCTGCAAAAAGCTCCCTAAATAGATATCCGGTATTTCCATATGATTTCCAAATATCCCTTTTGTGCTTTCCTGGCAGGGCAGCTCCATTAGCTCATCGAATATTTTTTCATAAGACTTGATCCACATATCATGGCATTTTTTATATTTAGCAGGATCAGGTTTACCTGTAAGGATCTCTTTAGTCTGTCGTGAATTTTCTTCTAACTCATGGGTCCAGGAACTGTAGAGTTTATTGTATTTCTCTGCGCTTGACAGGAACATTTCAAGTGTTTCTTTATTTGATTTTGGTGTTGGGATCGGATAAAATTTGCCAAATGAATTCTGGTATGTTTTGATCCATTCATCATAGAATTCTTTATATTTCTGCGGCGTTGCTTCTTTTGATAGATTTGCCGTCTTATCAAACATTTCTCCTGTGGATTCGATCCAGGGTTTGTATAACTTTAAGTAGGAATCTTCCCACATTTTTGAAAACGCTGCATTACTGTCAGCCCAGGTCTTAAAAATCACATCTTCTTTAACTTCGTTTCTTTCTTGTGCTTTTTTCACCATAATAATTCCCTCATATAATTTAGTTTGTCATAAATCGCTGCTATTGGTAGTTTGTTATTTTCGTTTTTCCCACTTTTCCGAAATAAACATCGACGCGATTTAGGAAGATATATTCTGTCGCAATAATAGATATAGTTATTCTATACTATAGTAATAATTATCATAATTGATTCTTTAATATATTCTATTGTGTCATAAATAGTAAAACTTGAAATTTAAGATTGGATTTTTCCAATCTTAAACTGCAAATGTGGAGCTTGGATACGATTTCATCCAGGCATCGGATACGCTGGTAAATGTATCTGCATATATTTTTGCTGCATTCTTCACAGGTTCCATCATTTCCTTAAATGGGCTGAATGCTGGTGTGTTATCAAAGAAGTTATCAAATGCCTTCCCATACATTTTCCCCCATAGATTATAAAGTTCCCTGCAAGCCTGCGGATCAGCGCCCTGTTTTGATAATCCCTGCGCTTTCTGTGACATTTGTCCAAGGATCTCAATCCATGATTTGTAAAGATTCAGATTACCGTTTTCGCTTTGGAGGAAATACTCCAATATTTCCTTTGAGGGTCTCATTGATTGGGTATCTAGCAATTTTCCATTTATGTCACGATATGTATTCATCCATAGGGTATGAAATTCCTTATAGGCTTCGGGACTTGCATTCCCATGTGAGAGCTGGGCTGATTTTAAGGACAGCTTCAGCATGGAGTCAGCATATGGCACGTAGAGTTTTGTGTATGAATCTTTCCATATTTTTGATATATGCTCAAAAGCCTCTGAATATATGTCTGGAGTGCCGGTGGTGTTCTGGAATATTTCTTTCATATTTTGCCTCAATGGCAGCGTAAGAAGCTCGTTAAGCATTTTTCCATAGGAGTTGATCCACATATCATAGACTTCTTTATATTTTGCCGGATCTGCTTCGCCTTTGAGAACTTCGCGTGTCGCCTTTGAATTTCCATCTAATTCAGCGATCCATGAACTGTATATCTTTTGTGAATCCTCTGCACTTACCAGGAGTTTCTCAAATGTTTCTTTATTTGATTCCAGTGTCGGGATTTGATAAAATTTTCCGAGGCTATTCTGGGACGTTTTGAGCCATTCACCATAGAATTCCTTGTAAGTTTGCGGTGTTGCATCCTTAGAAATTTCAAATGCTTTCCCAAAAAGCGCTTCCGTGGATTCGAACCAGGGTTTATATAACTTTAAGCAGGAATCTTCCCACATTTTTGAGACTGCTGTGTAGCTGTCTTCGCAAGTCCTGCAATTATCCTTATTTTCTTCGTTCATATTTTTTACATCTTCAATTTTCTTAACCATATACAATGTCTCTTATATTTTGTTTTATTTTTTAACCATCAGGGGAAGTTGAATTTTAATTTTCAGCCTTGAACAAAGCTTAAATGATATTTCAAAGATTTCCATTCGTGATGAACTCCCGCTCTGGATTGAATTAATAGCTAATCTTACTTATATACTTAATTATTATATATTAATCATTAAATATGATTAATCATTAAGTATATTTAGCATCTCTTCTAACATTTCGTCGGTATTTAGCAAATATCTTGCTCTTTCCAAATTTATTTCTTTTAATTCCATTTAATTCACCTTTTGATCTGTTCCCTGAAGTAATTCGAGGGTCTTATTCCTGAAACCAGTATTCACTATTGCAGCCAGGATTTTTTCATAACCCCCCCAACCGTAATATATCTGGAATTATACTAATGGTTACTCTGGTAGATATAGTTACAACATTATATGTATTTTTTTTATATAATATTTTAATATATAATTTATTTTTAAATAATATTAATTGATCAGTCTTTTTGTTATTTCTGTTTTACTTTGTAAACATATATCAAAATAATAACAATAATTCCTATTCCAATAATACTCAATTTCCTGATTTTTGATGATATCCCGGAAAGAGGTTTTGATATATTCTCATCTTTCCCGATAGAAGTATCATTAGCCATTATTACTGGTTTTTCTGCACCAAATGAAGCGTTTTTCTCCAGGTACAGTGTTATTTCACCCCTTCCCGGAGACATTTCTTTGAAAAATCCGGTAATTTCCGTATGAGAACCAGTATTTATTGAAGAATTATTCATGCCTGTAACTTCTTTCACATCGATCCCCGCGGGCAAGACCAGTGTCACAGGTGAATCCGGCTCACCAAGGAACCAGATACTATTGGCATTAAAAAAACTTTCTTTTAACCTGTAAGTGACATTATACCTGTTAATTATTGTATCTCTATTATCAATTTTTCCGATCGTTGCCTGTGATAATGTCGAATCAATATCGATTAATTCTATCCCCGAAATTTCATTATTTGTCCTTATGTCAAGTTCATTTTCTATAGAGCTTTTGAACGATTTACGAACTTCTTTATCAGTTTTTAGGAGTTCCCAGGCATTGATAAAACTATCATTATTTCCCAGATCTGAATCAATTCTGATCTTATAGCCTATCGAATCAAAACCTGAAAAACCTTCGGTGTAACTCCACGTTATATTATATTCATTTATAGTTATATTATTTATCCATTGGGTTTGTGATGCCGCCGGATCAGTTAATGTAAAAATGAGAAAAATGGAAAGGAAAATTCTCAATAATTTCATCTGGTAATAACCTCGCATCCATCTTTTGTTATTATAACGGTATGCTCGGCCTGTGATATAAGACCGCCCTGCACTTCCTTGAGGATTGGGTATGGCCTGATGATATTTGCCTTGCCAAGAGTCATCATCGCAAAATCAATATGTTCTCCGAGCCATCTTTTCGCAAACGGGAGAGTCTTGTATTTTTGAATTTCAACCAACAACTTTCTTGCAGAAGGAAGCCTTACAGGCTTTTCGGAAACAATGTGATATATCTCGGCGCTTCCGGCATCGTGTATCTTTCCCGCGCCATTTGTGGCAAAGGGTTCTATCGCTATTATATCGCCGTCTTGAAGTATTACGCCTCCAGGCATTCTCTTATTAGGGATAGCTGGAGGAGCATGCTGGACATACTGGGCAAGCCCATGTCCCGTTAGGTTGATTATGGGTTTATAGCCATACGAAGTTATGGTATCTTCGATCACGCCGCCAATATCGGAAGTGTTAACGCCTGCGTGAATGAATTTTATTGCCTCTTCAAGAGCAGCTTCTGCTGCTTTGACAAGCATTGGATTGCCAGAAAGGTCAACGGTTATTGCAGTATCGGCAATGTATCCATCTATATGAACGCCGATATCAAGTTTAACGATATCTTTTCCAAATACAGCTTTATCATTCAGGGATGGGGTTGAATGAGCAGCTTCGTCATTTCGTGATATGTTCACAGGAAACGCAGGCTCTCCTCCCTTCTCTCGTATAAGGTTTTCCGCAAATTCCGCAACCATTAGAAGACTTGCGCCTTCAATTACTTTTTCTGCCGCCTGTCCCCGGACCTCGGACAGTATCCTTCCTGCTCTTCTGTATTTCTCAATATTTTCATCAGTTTCGGTCATTATAACACCAGATTCTTTTCAAACATAGTTAAATTCTTGCATCCGTTCCTGGTAACGACAACAACATCCTCAAGACGGACGCCGCCAATGCTCCTGTAATATAATCCGGGTTCAACTGTCACCACACATCCGGCTTTTAATTCTTTTCCGCTCTCGCTCAGGCTTGGTCCTTCATGAATGTCAAGCCCGACCCCATGACCAGTTGAATGGATAAAGCCTTCCGTGAACTCTTTGCTCTTGCCCCTGGCTGTTTCGTAACCCTGTCCTTCCAGCACATCGCATACGATATTATGAATATATGCGCCTGTGACACCGGCTTTGATCTTATTGATCGCGGCAGATTGCGAATCAAGCACCGCCCCATACATCTCTTTAAGTTCATCTGTTGGGGTTCCATGCAATACGGTTCTTGTCATGTCCGAAAAATATCTTTCTTTTTTCGAGCGCGGCACCATGTCTATGACTATGGGTTCATCCGTAAGAAGAGCGCCTTCTCCTTTCCAGTGAGGATCACAGCTGCCTCGTCCACATGCGATTATTATATCCGGCGCTTCACAGCCTGAAGATAGGAGGGATCGCTCAATAATGGCTCTTACATCTTCTGTTTTAAGGGGGATATTTTCATTGTAGAGAACACCGCCCCTGTCGGAAGCATTTTTTATTGCTTTTATCCCGTCTGCGAGCGCTTTTTCGCCTGCTTTCTGTGCATACTGGATCGCACTTATCTCTTTTTTGGTTTTTATTTCGCGCATTTCACGCAGCGGGCTTTTTATCGGGATTATCTCAATGCCGGCTGTTCGAAGGCTATCAGCAAGCTGCACTGAAAAATTATATGGCACAGCGATACGATTCAAATTCATGGAATTGAGGAATTCTACGATCATTTCGCAATATCCAGCATCTGAATCCTTGTTTTTCCGGATCTTATCCATTATGTTGAATCTGGATGTAGGGATCACTTCATGGACTTTTGATTCTTTTGTAGCTCTGCCAAGTTCCATGTCTGAAATAAGGATCTTATCTTCACCAGAATTCAGGTAAATGAATGAATCATAAGCAAGGAATCCGCTGGCATAGTACATATCAGCGTTATGTTCGCTTTCACTGACCATCAGGAATGCCTGGGCATCTGGAATATTTAATTTCATTATGTTACATAAGGTAAATTATTATAGATATTACCTTCGGATTTCTTCAAAAATCTGGATGATCTCACCAGTCTTCAGGTCAAGGTAACCTCTGTGTTCGATTGAAGAGTCTTCAAAAAGGATGCATATTTCCTTCAAGTCAGCAGACACCTGGATCTTTTTATTTTCTACAGCTTCACTTTCATTTATTAAATCCGGATTCATGATTTTATCTTAAACCGGTTTATTGATAATCATTTCTATTTTGATTTATCACTCAGATATCAAATAACTTCTCTATAGTTCTCTTCGTAGCCCCAAATCCGCCATCAAGATAAATAGCTCCAATTATCGCTTCAAATGTCTCCGCAAGCACATATGGCTCTTCCTGAGCTTTTTGTTTCTCCTCACCCTTCCCCAGTTTTAAGAAAGAGCCTACCCCGATACGTTTGCTGATCAGGGCAAGCCCTTCTTCCCTCTCAAGGCTTTTCTTCCTGCTAGTGATTTCTCCTCTCGTGCTGCATCCGCTTTTTATCAAAAGATCGATCAAAACAGCTTTTAAAACAGCATCTCCAAGAGTCCGATATATCTCCTGGTCTTCACATTCCTTATTTTGCTGATGATGTTCCAAAGCATAGGCTTTGCGTGTGAGGGCGCGATCCAGGAGAGATTTGTTCTTGAACTTGTAACCCAGATTTTCTTCTATGGTCATAATATAACGCTATTTAAAAACGAACTGATGAAATAATATTCATCAACGCAAACGGGAACACGGATGACACGGATCGGACGGATTTTCACGGATACGCGTGTATCAGCATCGTCATCCATGTTCTATATAATGATTTCTTCTTTAACTTATGACACAATAATAAAATTTAACCCTGCTTCTTTATCCTCGTAACAGCCAGTCTAATATCCTCTTCTTTGACCGTTGTTCGCTTTGCATGTTTTGCAAGTGTTATTGCTTCACGTGAAATCTCTATGCCGTATTCTTCAAGGACTTTTGCAAGCTCGACGCCTGCGTCTTCTGCGACTCTATCTGCGCCTGCTTTTCTTATTATGCGCTCGACTGGCGCAAGTGGAAGTATTGGTTGAACCTGGTTTGCCATTTAATATCACCTGTTTGAATTAAAATTTATATTTGCTTTCATTACCAATAAAGGAATGTTTTCCTTTATTTTATTAAATATGTCATTTCAAATGGATAAACTTAATTGTTCTGGATTAATCAACTGTTTTTCAACTCCCTGATATAAATTATAAATAGTTTCATCTTCAATAAACATCTTCGACATCATGAAGCTTACTATCCATAAATCAGAACTGAAAGGCACATCCAATGCTCCTCCATCCAAAAGCTATACTCACAGGGCTATTGCGATAGCAGCCCTCTCAAAGAAAGCGATCGTACATCATCCATTGATCTCCGAGGATACAAAAGCCACAATAAGAGCCTCTGAAGCCTTTGGGGCTATGGTTGAACAAAAAAATGATGCTCTTTCGATCACTGGATTTGATGGAAAAGTAAGAATTCCCGATAATGTGCTTGATGTTGCAAATTCAGGGACCACCCTTCGAATAATGACCGCTGTATCTTCACTCGTTGATGGGGCTGTTGTTCTCACGGGGGATGCAAGTATAAGGACAAGACCAAACACGCCCCTTCTTAAGGCGCTCAATGACCTCGGAGCCGAAGCTTTTTCAACGCGCAATAATGGAATGGCGCCAATTGTTGTAAAAGGGAAAATGAAAGGTGGAAATATTCATATTGATGGTTCGATAAGCTCCCAGTTCATTTCTGCACTACTCATTGCCTGCCCGTTTGCGAGCAATGAGACCACAATAATGATCGACGGGGGTCTGAAATCCCGCCCGTATGTGAATATTACGATCGATATGCTAAAAGAGGCAGGAGCAAAGATCATTGTTGATGAAAAAGCAAATTCGTTCACTGTCCCTCCTGATCAGGAATACGACCTCAGGTCGTACAATATTCCGGGTGATTTTTCATCTGCATCTTACATGATGGCTGCAGGAGCGCTATGCGGCGATGTCACCATCAAAAATCTTTATCCCTCGGAACAGGGTGATTCCGTTTTGATAGAAATACTTGGAAAAATGGGTGCAGATATCTCATGGGATAAGAAGAAAGGTGAAGTAAAAGTGAGCAAAAGCGAGCTTCATGGCATTAAAGTAGATGTCGGTAAAACTCCAGACCTTGTTCCTACGCTTGCTGTTCTTGGCGCAGCCGCAAAGGGTTCGATGATTATTGAGAACGCAGAGCATGTAAGATATAAGGAAACAGACCGTCTTCATGCGATGACAGTTGAATTGAAAAAGATGGGCGTGGATATTACCGAGGAAAAAGACAGGCTGATAATAAAGGGCGGGAAGATGAAAGGCGCAAAAGTACATGGTTGGGATGACCACAGGATCGTGATGGCTCTGGCAGTGGCCGGGATGGTGGCAGGCGAAACGACCATAGATACAATAGAATCCATCAGCATTTCATATCCAGGATTTTTTGAAGACTTGAATACGGCTGGAGCCATCATTGATTTTTCGGATAACGATATATTTTAATACCATCCTTGCATGTAGGGGTGAGTTTGCCCAGGTGGCCTAGTCGGTTAGGGCGCCAGACTCATAGGGTATATTTGAAGAGGCGCTTGAGTCTCCTGAGAAATCTGGAGGTCACGGGTTCGGATCCCGTCCTGGGCATCGATTTTTTAACTACAAGACATTCCTTCAAGTCCACTGTATTTATTTACAATTGGGCAATTAGTATAATCTTCGGTATCACAAAAGCTTGTGATCTCGGACTGGTTTGGTTTATGTAACTTCGTGTCAAGCATACAACGTGCGTTTTTAAAATGCTGGCATCCCATAAAATACCTCCATAGCATTTATTGCAGGAATATATATTAAACTTGTCGATAGTAACAACATACAGACGTCTCATATTCGGGAAAAGATATTCCGTTCAATCTGAAGCTTTTGACAATACTTTAATACCCAGTCCTGCGAATAAGAAAATAATAATTATGAGTGACATTAAATCTCTTCTGGAACGATTATCCAACGCCCACGGCGGCTCCGGATACGAAAGTAATATCATTAAGATCATTGAAAAAGAAATTCGACAATTTGTTGATGAGATCAGGATAGACAAAATGGGAAATCTCATCGCAACAAAAAATGGAGGTTCACCGTCATTGATGCTGGCTGCACATATGGATGAGATCGGACTTATGGCAAAATATGTGGATGACAAAGGTTTTATCTATTTTACCAAAACAGGCGGCTGGTTTGACCAGACTCTTCTTAGTCAGAGAATGATATTGCATACAGAAAACGGCCCCATTTACGGAGTAATCGGTTCAAAACCACCACATGTGATGAAAGATGAAGAGGCAAAAAAGCTCATAAAAGCCGAAGATATGTTCATCGATATAGGCGCAAAAAGTAAAGTTGATGCTGATAAAATGGGTGTCAGGCCTGGAACGCCTATCACATCTGACACTGAATTCAAATCACTTGGAAACGACCTGGTCACAGGCAAGGCGCTTGATGACCGCGGAGGCTGCGCAGTTTTGATCGAAGCGCTGCGCAGGATCAAGGATGTTAAGGCCACGCTACACGTTGTTTTTACAGTCCAGGAAGAGGTGGGCCTGAAGGGAGCGCGGACATCGGCCTTCGGATTAAACCCTGATGTTGCACTTGTATCCGAAGTAACATTCACTGGCGATCATCCCGGCATTGAGCTAAAAGACCAGGCTCTTGATATTGGAAAAGGACCTGTCATTACGGTCAGCGATGCAGAAGGGGACGGTATAATTGTTCCGGAAAATGTTTTGAAGTGGTTGAAAAATGCCGCAGGATCGAATATCCCATACCAGTTAAAAGTAGGCTCAAAAGGACAAACAGATGCTTCTATCATCCATCTTTCCCGCGAAGGCATCCCAACAGGAGTTATAAGCACGCCATCCAGGTATATCCACACGCCAGTAAATGTATTGAGCATGGAAGACCTTGAAAACAGTGTAAATCTTGTTGTGAGGGCAGTAGAAACCGTGGATGAATTCTTCTAATGTTCAGATAATTTCATGTTTATCATCTTCTATCCACCATCCTCTTTGGTCTTCCTTTGATGCGATAAAGTTCGAGTTCTGAAAGCCCCACGAAGTTAAAGACTATCTTAAAAGTACCGTTGTAAAAAGCTTCTGAAAAACGTGGCTTATACTTAAAAAAAGCCTTCAGGAAGTTCTCTTCAACAAGTTTTCGATCACACTTTTGCGGGTCAAAACACTCCACGCTCACCCTCATTATGGTCTGGCCTTCATCATCGCCGCCGTAAAGGAATGCTTCATATTCACCAGTAAGGTATTCCATATTCTCGCGCTGGAATACTCCCCGCTCTACATCCACACGGTTAAATGGGGTCTCTGCTACCCAGAATGTTTCAGATTCACGCTGAGGGTTAAGGATCTTCATATGTGTTCTTCCGCATGCACATCTATTCCTTGTCACAACGACCGTTGTGTCATCGGTGTCATAATTAAGTAAGAGCGTTCCACTCTTTGCACCCACAGGTAAAAGCGTTGTAAGCACCATCTTTCCACATTCGCCATCCTTTACGAAATCCTTCAGGCCAGGGTCATAAATATCAAGGTGCACGAAATCTTCAGGCACATGGAGCCCACTCAGGTCTGTGCATTCGCCGCACATGGTCCCTTCCGTACTTCCATACGCGTTATGGACCGGGCATCCCCAGATTTCTGCTAGATAATCGCGAGATTCTTCAGCAAAACTTTCACCCCCGACAGTAAGGCGCAAAACTCCTGATTCTTGTGGAACCATACTTTCGTTCTTCATCTGTCTGGCAAGCCCGATTAACTTGAAAATACTACCGACAATAGCTGTGGGCTTGTAGTTTTTAATCACACGCAAAGGAAATGTGCATTTACCTTCAGGTATTATCGTCATATTCAAATCGCGTGCAGCAAGTGTCATCATGTTTGCACCAACGTTCATGCCGTATGAAGCACAAACTATTACCCTGTCACCTGCTTCAAAACCCTGAGAAACGAATATTCTTGCATATTTCTCTGCATATCGTTCCCAATCCTGCCATGTTAGAAAAAAAGCCTTGGGTGTCCCGCTTGTTCCCGAAGTCTCATGAAGCGTGAAAACATCCTTCCAGTCAACGCTTTTAAACTGGAAATCTTGGCTCTCAGGAGGCTGTTTCTCGCGTATTGTCCTGCCTGATATTATGGGCAATTCCCGGAGATCTTCATGTGTGCGTATATCGCATGGATCTAACCCATTATCTTTGAACCATTTCCTATAAAAAGGTGAGTGATCACTGGCATATTTTACAGTATAGTGTATACGCTCTTCTATAAGCGCATCTAAATCGCTCCTGTTCAGTGTTTCAATTTTTTCGTTGAAGAACATAATGATACATCCAATGAGGAAAAACCTCTTAAGATTAAATTATTGTAATCTTTATAGGGATCATTATACTAGGAATACATCGGATTATAACCTGATTTCAGCGCCATAATAATATGATCAATGAAAATCTCAGCGGGTTCCGCTCCCATGAATGATGTATCTTCATTAATAACGATGTGAGGGACGCTCATCACGCTATATCTCTGGACAAGGTGCGGGAATTCCATCATTTCTATTACATCTGAACGTATGTTTTCATTTTCGATAGCGAACTGCTGTGCGATCCTTGCCGCCTTTGGGCAGTATGGGCAGGTTGGAGACACAAAAACCTGCAAATGAACATCTTTTTTTACCTCTGCAAGCTTTTTCTTTATTGCTTCCGGTAAAGTGGTAGTGCCCTTTGAAACATCAATAATTGTATCTACCATAGTCCCAAGTTCATAGCCGGCAGGGAGGCCATAATACCTGATACCGAAATCCGATTCCCCGACAATCGCTATTGCAGGGATCTTTTTTATCTTGTATCCCGCGGCTTCATCGCTATCCTTGACAAAATCATATATTTTTACTTTTAGTTTTGAAGACAAAGTACCAAGTTCAAGCGCTAGTTCTCGCGTTTGCTTGCAGAAATTGCACTCAAGTTCCTGCGTGAAAACAATAAGTTCAACATCCTTTGCAAGCCCCACGAATTTTTTGCGGATGATCTCCTTATCGCTATCCTGGAGCGCCATAATTTCACTCGACGGTTTTTAGCAGTTTTTCCACTCTCTCAAGCGACTTCCTTGATTCCTTAAGCTCCGCGAGCATCATATAACCCAGGTAGAGCGAAATTAGACCAAAAATAATCACTACTATTATCAAAGTATAAGTCGCCCATTGCGTGTTTGATCCGAAATATGCATCCATCATGTTTGCCATTATTTTCCTCCTGTATTTACTATATCCTTTATCTTATCTAATGAAAGTATTAACTCAAAATTCTTTGCTTTGTAAAATTTTTTTGTATAAGGCGGCTCTTCGAAATGCCGTATCTCACTTTCCACAAGACCTGCGTTTTCAAGTTTCTTAAGATGCAGGTATAAAAGCGGACGCGATATCCCTACTTCCTTGGCAAGCTCGGATACATAACATTCACATCCTGCCAATATCGCAAGTATTTTAAGGCTGTGCTCGTTTCCAAGCGCATTCAATAATTCTGCCAGGGATTGCTTATCCACCATTTCACCATGCAACTAAGAGGTTATTAACATATTTAAAAGAAAGGAAAAAAATTTTAAAAACTAACTTGAAGTTCACTCAACTTCAAGCAGTTTCTCAAATGTTCCATGCCATGTGTGGTACCAGACTGCGCCAGTGTTGCTATTAACGCTGAGCATTCCAGATATCTTAGTATCGTTTGTCACTTCCATTGTGTAATATCCGTAAAACATGTCTGCTCCATTCACTTTTGTTCCAGGCATGGTTTTATCCAGATAATCCTGTGCGATCTTGAGAGCCTGTTCTTCTGTTACCTTGGTTTCTGTTTCGCCGATGCTCATGTGCCCGTATTTAGCATTCCACATCATATTAGGTCCCATTTCAGGGCCAACTGCGCCTGTATATTTGTTGACTATGAGTTCAAATGCATAATTTCCAGTGCTCTTCTCCTTAATCCCTGCATAGAAGTTTTTTTCGAATTGTAATACTTCTGCAAGCTCAAGGTCAGTATTGCCTATCCCTGTAAGATAAGTCTCTACTGTTGTCTTAGCTTCATCAATGGTTATGGGAGTGGTATTTGCTCCATATCCAGGAGTTGCGCCGCCCATCATGCTTCCATTACCCATCATACCATTACCGGTTCCATAGCTGCCCATCATGCCGCCAGATCCCATCATACCATTACCGGTTCCATAACCGCCCATCATGCCGCCAGATCCCATCATACCATTACCGGTTCCATA
>JBAZOV010000027.1:0-26900 GCA_041648475.1 Candidatus Methanoperedens sp.
CTTGTTCGGGTATATCCTGAATTGATACGTTTTTTTCATGCAGCATCGACATTATTTTTTCTATATATATCACTTATGATAGAGTGGGGTGAAAGTAATCAAACGCAATGGTACGATTCATCTCAGCACTCTAAGAGCTGAGCGTTCTCTACCCTTGACCCGCACAAAGTAAATTGGTGTTCTATCCTAATTTTTATGTATCCCTCACAAAAAGGGAATTTTAATAAACTAAACTTGGTTTAGTTTATATATAAGTATATCATAATTACCACATATGCCCACACCCGGTAAATATGATATACTCATTTACTTACATTTCAACCAGCCAATTACATTCGGCACTCTTGAAAATATCTTCCGGGGAAACATCTTGTATGAAGACTTGAACACCCAGATATTGTACAGGCATATGCGGGAATTGATAGATTGTGATTTTGTATTGAAAATACCCTTGTCGGCTGCAAGAGGTTACGAATACTCTTTGAATCTGGAAAACGAGTCACTTATCAATCACATCTCCTTCCTTCTCTGGTGCAGAAAAGAAGGTCTGGACTACAATAAGATCCTAACTCCCACAGCAGAAGCTATGGTCCTCAATATCCTGAAATCTGAAAATATATCCCTTGAGAATCTTCTAAAAAGTTCAAAAATGTCGGAAAAAACCCTACGGAAGCATGTACGGAATCTTATCGAAAACAAATTCATTTACATAATACATCAAAAACCAATGGTTTTTGAGTTCCTTGTAAACGATGTAACGCTGTGGTACCTGACAATGAAAGGCCTGACAATTCCGGATATGGAACACAAATGCAAAGATTCGATCTCCAATATGGATGCAAATAGGGATATTTCAGGATCAAGAGAAATTATGGACAAGCTCATAAAACTTCACATTTACTCTTCAACAGTTACAGAAGGAAACACGGCGTCCAATGAAGATGTTGAACGCATCATAAATGATCTTCCCACCAACCTTACACCAAAGGAAATAATCGAGATCAAAAACACAAAAGATGCCCTGGATTATATAATAGAAGTGTATAAAGATACGGACTTGAATATTGACCTTATTAAAACCACTCATCAGATACTGATGCGTGGATTGATAAAAGAAGCAGGGATATTCTTTGCTTCGTCAACAAAAAGAATTGTGGGTTCAAAATTGAAATTACCATCGACAAATTCAGAGATCGAACACTTGATGAGCTCTCTGATGAGTTTTTATCATCTCAACAAAAACCACATTCATACCCTCATACTTGGTTCGATATTCCACTTCCTTTTTGTTTCGATCCATCCATTCAAAGATGGTAATGGCAGGGCAGCACGACTTATTCATTCTTTCATACTGCTAAAAAGTGGATACCCTATCTTTGCTTTTAACCCTGAAAAGAAATATGAGTATTTCAATTATCTTGAGAAGGGAAGAGAGTCGGATGTAAGTGATTTTATCAGGTTTATAATAGATGAACACAGGAAAATACTGCCTGCTATTACGATGTTAAAACAACCTGTTCACTGGGGTATTGAAGATTCGTCCGAGAACACGGACAAATACATCTACGAGATGAGTCGATGAGCGTCCTGCTTGATACTTCTGCTCTAATCGCGGCCAGGAATGCCGATGATACAAACCATACGAAGACTATGGAAATAATGGTACCGGCGCTGAATGGCGAATATGGAAAGGTATTCGTCAGCGACTATATTTTTGACGAAGCGGTTACCCTTGCATATATCAGAACAGGAAGTAAGAGATTCGCACACGACATAGGCAGATTTGCCAGGGCAAAACCGATAAATTTTCGCTTCATAGAGCCCATAGATTTTGATAGGGCATGGGAACTTTACCAGCAATATGAAGACAAACGTTTAAGCTTCACAGATTGCACGAATATTGCATTGATGGAAAGACTGAACATTGAGACACTATTCACTTTTGATGCTGAGTTTAAGGGGCTGGTGAATATTATCAATGGATGAAAAACAGAGTTGATTATCCGTGCAAATCCGCGTAATCTGCTTCATCCGCGTTCTATTAGAACTCAATCTAATGCGCCTTATCCCCTCGCAGCCCCTTCCTTTAACTCCCTCGCCAGCGCCTCAAGCCTCTCAATTACGTTCTTTTTGCTTTCTATAATATTCACGAAAGCCGACCCGACGATAACACCATCTGCTCCGGCACGTATGATCTGTGCAGCCTGGTCGCCTGTTGATATACCAAAGCCGACAGCTTTTGGCGTTGTGGTTTTTACTCTTTTTATAAGCTCACCCGTTGAAACTGCAACATCAGAACGCGCTCCGGTAACGCCAAGTCGCGCCACAAGATAAATAAAGCCTGTTCCCTCTGCCAGTATCCGTTCCATTCTGCTTTCGGTCGTCGTGGGAGCCACAAGGTAAATCAGGTCTACTTCGTTTTTCCTGCATATCTGTAACAGGTCGCCAGATTCTTCAGGCGGCAAATCGGGGACTATTATCCCGGATATTCCGGATGTAGCGCAATCTTTAACGAATTTGTCAAGTCCTCTCTTAAATATCAGGTTATAATACGTCATCACGATCAACGGAATATGAAGCTTAAGAGATGCAATAGTCCTGAAATAAATATCAGGCGTCATGCCGCCGTCAAGTGATCTCTGAATGCCTGCCTGTATTGTCGGACCGTCAGCGACAGGGTCTGAAAAGGGCAGTCCAAGCTCAATTATATCGGCTCCGCCGCGAACAAGTGCGGTCACGTATTCTTTTGTTGCCTCAGGCGTCGGGTCTCCGGCGCAGATATACGCTATTAATGCTCCTTCTTTTTTGGCTTTGAGTTGTTTGAACTTCTCAGCTATTCTCATTTTCTCATCCCCATCACGGTCTCAAGGTCTTTGTCGCCCCTTCCTGAAATGTTTATGACGACAATATCCCCAAGTTCCCCGGAAGCTGCAGCTTTCTTGACATAAGCAACAGCATGTGATGATTCAAGAGCCGGGATTATGCCTTCGAACCTGCAAAGATCGTGAAACGCACTCAGAGCTTCGCTGTCCATCGAATAACATGGTTTTAGCCGCCCGATGTCTGCGAGATATGCAAGTTCAGGTCCTACGCCTGCGTAATCAAGTCCTGCGGCAATTGAGCTTGATTCAAGGATCTGCCCGTACTTATTCTGGAGCACTTTTGTGCGCATGCCGTGAAGAATGCCATCTTCACCCGTACACAATGTAGCAGAATGAAGCGCCTCTTTATCTGTTGTTTTCATGCCGCTGCCTCCGGCTTCAACTGCAAACAAATCAACATCTTCCTCTACAAAAGGATGGAATATTCCCATGGCATTGCTGCCTCCGCCTGTGCACGCCACGATCGAATCAGGGAACCTCCCTTCCTTTTCCAATATCTGCAATCGCGTCTCTTTTCCTATGACGCTCTGGAAATCCCGCACCATCGTCGGGAAAGGATGAGGCCCGACAACTGAGCCTATCATGTAATGAGTTGTTTCGACATTTGCCACCCAGTCGCGCATGGCTTCATTGATGGCATCTTTTAAGGTCTGGGAGCCGCTTTTTACCGGGATCACTTTTGTTCCCATCAATTCCATCCTGTAAACGTTCATCCGCTGCCGCACGGTATCCTTGGCGCCCATATAGACTTCTGTTGGGATGCCAAAAGCTGCGCCAGCCATAGCGCACGCAGTTCCGTGCTGACCCGCGCCCGTCTCAGCGATTATCCTTTTTTTTCCCATGTATTTCGCAAGAAGACCCTGTCCGAGCGTGTTATTTATTTTATGGGCGCCGCCGTGTACGAGGTCTTCGCGCTTTAGATAGATCTTGACACCATATTCCCTGCTCAAATTTTTGGCAAAATATAATGGTGAAGGGCGTCCTGCAAAATCCTTCAGGTAATGATCCAGTTCCTCATTGAAAACGGCATCATCTTTGTATTTATCATAATATTCCGTAAGCTCAAGAAGCGCCGGCATCAATATTTCCGGAACATATTGACCGCCATATTTACCGAATTTGGTTGATGTAAGTTCCTGTCTCATATTCTCAATTATCCTGTTGCTCTAATGCATGTACTAATTCGTAAGTCTTTTCGTAAACATTTCCCTGCATAATAGATGTTCCAACAAGTATCGCATTCGCGCCTGCATCTATCATTCGCAGGGCATCCTGGGGTGAAGATATCCCGCTTTCACTTATAATTATCCTGTCACTGATAAGGGGCGCCAGTTTTTCTGTTGTTGTTATGTCAACTTTCATTGTAGTAAGGTCTCGATTATTGATACCGATTATTTTTGTCCCGGTTTTCATTGCTTTTTCAAGTTCATCTATATTATGCACTTCAACGAGGGGCTCCCTGCCTGAAGATATTGCTTCATTTACGAACTCATCCAGTTCATCGCCAAGAATCCCGGCGATAAGAAGGATCAAATCGCTTTCAACTTCTTGTATCTGGTTTTTATGTAATATGAAATCTTTTCTCAGAACCGGTATTTTGACTTTTTGACGTACAGATTCCAGGTTTTTGATACTGCCTTTAAAAAAATCGGGTTCAGTAAGCACTGAAATAGCCGCTGCACCTGCTGATTCCATATGCAGTGCGATTTGGGCTGCTTCATGGGGAGTAACATCCCTGATAAACCGCGATGGTGAGGAGGGTTTTACTTCTGCGATCACGGGAATGAGGTTGTCCTGAATTCTGTGATCTAGGTACTTCTTGAAGTCTCTTGATAATATTTTCCTTTTGTTTATTGTCGAAGGAATTCTTTTTCTTGTTGATTCGAGTATTTCATGGATTATCTGGTGCATAAATATCATTGATATTGTACATATTAGTACATTTATGTACAATTATGTTCATTATATTTAAGGGTTTTGTTTTACGATCTTCAACTTGTTCCTCCCGATGTCAAATTGAAAGCTCAATCGCAAGCACTATACTGGCTCCCAGGATAGCAATGGGAGTAACGAACAGCCCGATCTTCAGGAGGTCGGTCATCGTTGTATTCCATCCATACCTGCGGGCGCTTTCAAGCCAGAGTATCCCTGCAAGCGCCCCAAATGTTGTAAAATTAGCGCCAAGATTTGAACCTATGACAAGTGAGTATCCCATTGCCGTATTCATATCTGTGGAAAGACCTGCGTGCTGGATTATTGATAGCATCATGGCTGTCATGGGAATGTTATTCACAAGATTGCACATAAGAGCAGACAGAAGCGATACAAAATAAGTTGCAACGAATATATTATCGCTCAATCCTGAAAATACTATTTCGCCTATCCTAGCATTTACCCCGCTTACATCCAGGCTCTTTACCACGATAAAAAGTGCGATTACAAATATCACGACATTCCATGAGACCCTTTTTAGCCTGTGAACTATGCGTTTCTCGGACACCAGGAGGATTAAAGCCCCTGTGAGGGTCACAAAAGAAATTGGAACCCTGTAATAATTCGCGATGCCTCCAAAAATAATGACACCAAGCAGTACTGCAAGTCCAAGTGTTACGAGAGGTCTGTTTTTTATGACAGCCTCGACATTAACTTTTGAGTCGAAAGTTTCGGGGATCTGTTTCCTGAAAATGTATTTTAATAATTGATAATTTACAAAAGCTGCTGCTAGTGTGGGGAGGAACATGTATTTTGTGAAACCGAAATAATCCAGCCCGAAACTGTCCCCGATCAGGATATTTGTCAGATTGCCGATATAGAGCGGCATTGAAAAAGTATTCGCTGCAAAAAAAGAGGCATACATATAGGGCTTGGGATCGATCCTGGCATTTTTGCAAAATATCAGGATGATGGGGGTTGTAGTCAGGATAACAACATCATTGCCAGCGAAAAGGGCTATGAAGGATACAACAAGATATGTATATAGAAAAAGCCTGTGACCACTGTTTTTTGAAGCATTTATCGCTTTTTTCGCGCAATATTCGAAGAAGCCATAATCATCAAGAAGGCTTGAGATCACCATCAGTGTTGCAAGAATTATGACAACATTCCATGTAGTAACAAGAGGCTGCGGCATTTCGCTTGTGGAAATTCCAAGCGCCTCCAGTATCTGGTGAGGTTTGAGCAAAAAAAAAGAGGCAAGTATTGCACCGATCAGGGCAGCATGCGCTTCATTGATCTTTCCTGGCTTTACAACTATAAGTGCATACGTGAATAAGAAAACACCAATTGCCAGGATCTGATTCAATTGCGCCTAAATGCGTTCTTCGTTGAATTCTTTGCATCCAAGATTGGTTTCATACACGTTTTTCTTAATAAGGCCGCAGGAACCATCATATTTTTCCCTGTTGCTGCCTTTTACTTTCGTTGAGAAGTATTTGCAATCAACACAATACTTCAAGATTCATCCTCCAATTTATTTTTAAAAATTATCATAAACATTTTTAGAATATACTATTAACTATAAGCACCGTAAAAAACAATTCCTGTTATTTTTGAGTGGAGTTTACAAACCAAATGCTTCACTAAATCCCAATATATCCAAACTCATTAATAAACGTTATCCATCGGGGAGTCATTAAGTTAGTTGTTTGTTTATTTTATTATTTTTCTCAACTCAATTTCTTAACAACTTCCTCAACCGAAAGCAACTCCTGCTCCCCGGTTGACATGTCCTTGAGAGCCACTTTTCCGGCATCAAGCTCGTTTTTCCCGACTATCACGACATGGCTTGCTCCAATGGTGTTCGCATAGGCTATCTGGTCTTTGAACTTTCGCCCCATCACGTCAAGGTAGGTCGCTATATACATCCTGAGCTTCTGGGCAATGATTATAGCTTCTTTTCGGGTATCCTCGAATGAGACGACAACAATGCTCTTTGGAACAAGAGGTTTTGCCTCACATATCTCCATTATCCTGTCAAATCCGATAGCATAGCCTGTGGATGGGGTATCTTCACCTCCGAACAACTGCGCAAGCCTGTATGAGCCTCCGCCACATACCTGGTTCTGCGCGCCAAGGCCTTCACAGTATATCTCAAAAACCATGCCGGTGTAATAATCAAGGCCCCTCGCGATCCCAAGGTCAACCTGGTATTCTATGCCATAAACATCCAGAAGTTCAAGAAGCGCCTTGAACTGTGTAAGCGCTTCGATGTCTCCAACAAGCTCCTGCGCCTCATGCATTGCATTCTCCCCACGAAGCCCTATCAAGCGGAATAATTTACCGCGAATATCATCGGGTGCATTGATCTGATCAAGAAAATCCTCAAGACCTTTATCATCCTTCTTATCCACTAAGCGCATGATCTTGCCCTGGTGTTCAGGTTGTATATCCTTCAAAAGGGTGCGCACGATCCCGATATGCCCGATATGCAGATCGCCCTTCACGCCGGCGCTTTTTAGCATTTGTGCTGCGAGTGCAATTACTTCCGCATCAGATTCGGGACGAGCACTTCCTATTATCTCAACGCCGAACTGGAAGAATTCCCTGAAACGTCCTTTCTGTGGGCGCTCATACCTGAAGCAGTTATCAAAATAAAAGAATTTCAGGGGCTTTGGCGACCTCTGCAGCTCTTCCACATACATCCTTACGACAGGCGCTGTAAGTTCGGGGCGAAGCGCTATCTCGCGGTCTCCTTTGTCCTTGAAATTATAGATCTCGCCAAGTATCCCATCTCCGGATTTAAGCGTAAAAAGTTCGATGTGTTCAAAAGTCGGGGTCTTTATTTCCCCATATCCCCAGCGAGTGGCAACCTCGCGCAACTTATGCTCAATATACCTTCTCTTTCGCATTTCTTCTGGCAGGAAATCACGTGTGCCGCGGGGTTTCTGAAGCTCCATAATTATTTATCCTTTCATCCCAGATACTGCCTTAGTGATAATAAAACCTTATGTTTTCTGCTCACAATCCTGATTTCTCAGGACAAGTCTTAATATATTGGCTGATATTATCGCACATATTTTATGGAACTGAGAGACAGAATTAAATATTTCAAAGAAAGTGACAATTTCTGGATAGGGCTGTTGCGGGATTTCCTGTTCGTTCTTATCGTTGTCGCAGTGTTTTCATCGATCTCCTACATTGCAATGGGACGATTTTCACCAATGGTGGCTGTGGAAAGCGGCAGCATGATACCTCATATCCAGATCGGGGATATCATATTTGTTGAAAGTGTTGATCGAACGAAAATAATCACATATAATGAAGGAAAGGAAACCGGTTATTCAACTTTTAATGAATATGGCGATGTCATTCTATACAAACCACGCGGAAAAGATAGTGTAACACCAATTATTCACCGTGCCATGTATTATGTCAATACTGGAGATCCAATGTGGCCAGGAGGGCCGTCAGCACCTCATGCAGGTTATATCACAAAAGGAGATAATCCAAAAACCAATTCTGCGTATGACCAGCAAGGAAGCATAAGCCCGTACATTCCAATCAAACCTGAATGGGTGATAGGAGTAGCCAGATTCGACCGCGTACCTTTGGTAGGGTGCGTTTCGCTGGCTTCACGCGGGATTTTCACCTGTTTTAATTGAAATCGAAAAAAAAGTTAAGATTTCAGGCATACAACTTTGTCTGGTTGGGCGGCCTGAAATTTTCCAGTGGTTTTAACCTGTAATCCTCAAAAAGAACTCTTTTGGTGCTTTCGGATGGAACGCTCAAGGATATCTCCTTAGTTCTCCCGTATCTTCCTTTACTCACAACTGTCGCATTCAGGATACCCATCATATCAAGCTCAGATATCAGATCTGTTACTCTCCGCTGGGTCAGGACCTCTATCCCGATCGTCCTGCACATCTGTTTATAAATATTATAGGCTTCGCCTGTGGTCAGGTTGCTGTCGCCATTAAAACCAAGAAGTACAACGCTCAAAAGGACGAGTTTTGACTGGCTTGGCAAAGTCCTTACTACTTCAACTACCCTGTCTACTTCGATCTTATCCTGCGCCTGTCTAACATGCGCCTCCAGGACCTTGCTGGATTTTATTCGTTCTGCGATCTCCCCGGATACACGCAAAAGATCAAGTGCGCGCCTTGCATCCCCGTGCTCCTGGGCCGCGTAAGCCGCACAAAGGGGAATTACGGCTTCTTCGAGAACGTCACCTTTAAACGCCATCTCTGCTCTCTGGTTGAGGATGTCCCTGATCTGGTTGGCATCGTACGGCGGGAAAATGATCTCTTCTTCCCCTAATGAACTTCTTACTCTGGGATCGAGAAATTCAGTAAATTTCAGGTCATTTGTTACACCAATAAGACTTACTTTTGCGTTTTTCAGATCTGAATTTATCCTCGTTAGATTGTATAAAACATCGTCTCCTTTGGTCACGAGTTTATCAATTTCGTCCAGGATTATTATCGCGATGTGTTTATCTGAGTCCAATGCGGCCTTAAGTTCTGAATATACCTGGTCAGTGGGCCAGCCCGTCATTGGGATTTCTTTTCCGAAATATCGTGCAATGGATGCTAATAAACGATATTGTGTATCCACTACTTCACAGTTAATGTAAACTACTTTACATGGAATTCCATGTACTTCTCCCGTCTTTACAAGTTCATTTCCCACATGCTTTGCTACAGCCGTCTTACCTGTCCCGGTTTTTCCATATATCAATATATTGGAAGGGGTTTCGCCCCTCAGGGCAGAAACCAGTATTGTAGCCAATCCTTTTACCTGATCGCTCCTGTGCGGCAGATAATCCGGAGTGTATGTTGACCTGAGTACTTCCCTATTCTCAAAAATATTTGCCCTCATCAAGATATCTTCGAAAATACCATTTATCATAGTCGAACTTTTTATTTCCATCCTTCAGCCTCCTACCTATCTCCAATAGAAGGACAGGTATTAAGACTTATGGTGATTACCCCTTTGTTTCCATTGGAGTTGACAATGTTACCAATAAACTTCCATAAAATAAAGTATCGCCAGACATTGATTCTGTTGCAATTACTTTATTTTTATATATTCTTTCAAGAATCAATTGATACTCTTACCCCTTTGTTTCCACTGGAATAATTGACGAACCTACCCCTTTGTTTCGTATGGAATTTCTAAAAAACTAAGTTGCTTATTAAAATTGAAATAATAAAAAACCGATGTGACTTAGTTAGATCTTTACAGTATATAAAACCTTCTAAAAATGATAAATATAAATTCATAGTAAAACAAGATAATACTAATAATTCTAATAATTCTAATAATTCTAATTATGAAAAAAAAACCAATAACGAGAAATAAATCTAAAAAGACAAATGTAAGAATAACAAACAAAAAACCTAAAAAAAACAAAAAAAAGCCGAATAAGAATCTACAAAACAAACAAACTGAAAAACATTTCAATAAAATTTCCAGTAGAAACCATAGGGTAGGTCAAAAAAAGAGAAGCGTTTATATTTTCCTATAGGTCAAGAAAGGAATAAGCAATTATACTTCCCTATATGTTGAAAAAAAAGTGTGAAAACCTCTTGAACAACAAGAAACTGAGAGAATTACCTATCTACAGGAATAGACTCCAATTTACTTGATAATCCCCAGATCAACGTTCTTGTATGGATCGGAATGTTGGGATCATTTCCAATATCGTCAAGAGTAGAGATTACTAAAGCCGCTCTCTTTGAGATTGGCTCCTTTTCATTTGAAAGTACATTTTTTATATTATCGGCCGAGCGCCTGATATTTCTTGGAACCGAATCATCACTAACAATTCTTTCAAGAACTTCAGTACACTGTTTTATAATTTCGCCGGAGTTTTGCGACACAGTTATCACCACATGATATAAATATGAAACAAGAATCGTTATTAAGATTATTCAAAGAAAAGACTTTCGGTGATAGTATGACAGGAAAAGAATCAGACGATAAAATACAAATGATCACAAAACTTCTTGAAAAAGGAGGAACAATGCTCGCTACCCATCATGACTGCGGCGCCCCTATGTTCAGGTACCAGGGAAAAGTCATATGTCCGGTATGCGAATTCCAGGAAAGGAAACAGGAGCAACAACAGGAGCAGCAACATCAGCAGAAACAGCAAATTGGGCAAGGCCAGCAGAAAATGGGCTCTCCCGGGAACTCAGGAGTTTCTGGAGTTTCAGAAGTTTCAGGGAGTTCATCAAAACCAGTATTACAGATCTCAAATATCATCGCGAATAAAATTCGAAACCTTACAGCAAGCCTGGAAACTGAAACCGAGCTGGGAAGGATAAGGGATAAAATGGAGTGTATCGAGCGTGGGGTAAGAATATTGAAGTTATTGCGAGAGATTGAGTGAACTACACACCTGTAATCCTGACGATCGTATTTCGGGTGACAAGGAGATTAAAAGATGATTGGTCCTTGTTCTCACGTACAAGGACACCAAATATTTCCACGATATCACCATAATTAGCTTCCAAAAGCTCCCTGTTATTTTCACTCATATGGTAAACAGGCATGATCGCATAGCAGGGTTCACGCGCAGTACCATCGCAGATCTTGAATACAAGAGTCTTCTCATTTCCCAGATTTCCCGACATAACAGATGCAGCCACGTTTATGTGCTTCTCGATATGCTTCTTAAGGTTTGAAAGGGCCATGAATTTTCCCTTCGCGCGATAATTGTGTTTTGAGGGTGCTTTCGAGGAATCCCCCCTCTTTGATATTAGAGCTCCCTTCATTAATATTACGGATGAGAATTTCATATCCATGTTCATATACCTGTAAGAATCCGCGGTATCTGCTATCTTCTTCATGAAATCCGGGGCTGTGATGTTCCCTTGCTCTTTAAAACTCCAGCAATTATCGCCGCTGCACATTTTGCCCCAGATGAATGAGCAGGGGCTATAGACATTAAAACCCTTCCTGACAAGAGTCTGCTGAGTAATCCGCAGGGCCTTTGAATTATCAAGGTCTGCAGGCTCAATAATAATAAGGGTTGGATCCTTGCTGCCTGAAGCTAACCTCTCCACGACATTAGCGCGTTCAGGAGGTGTGGACTTAAGCTCAGCAAGCACATTTGAAAAAACAACAAGGTCAGCATCATGAGGAACAGGCGCAGTTTCGATAGGTGATCGAACAGGCTCGCCAATAATGATATTTGCGCCGCTTTCTCGGCTTCCTGAAAGGTAATTCCCGCAGAGTTCCTGATAACAAACGATATTTTCCAGCTCTTTCTCGATCGATTCGATCCTGAGACTCAATTTTACATCTATATTATTCCTGGAATAAGCATCCTGGAGTTTCCTGAAAAAATCAACTGTGGAAAGAGCAATTGTCCCAGGACCTGAACCTGCATCAATGATCCTCATTTTATTAAAGAGTAATCCGCCTTTGAATAATTCAAGCAGAAGATACTGGTACTGGCAGAAATAAACGGGAAAATGATACAACAGGTAGGAAACTATCCTAATTTTGGGATATCCGGTCCCTCCCCCTCCTTTCCAGTATTCCTCTTTCTGCGAAACTATATTTTCCCGGATCAACCGTGCTGTGTCACCGGTGTTCCAGTTCTTCCCGCAGGTGCGCTCTATATATGAAGTCACCAGTTTTTCGATGCGCAAAGGCAATACCGGCTCTTTTAAAAGCCCCTCAAGTTCAGTCACGACCAACTCGTCAGGAGGAAGTGCGCGTTTCACAAGCTTTGAGCATTTAAGATCCGGGCTGCAAAAGAGGCCAAGTTCATAGAAATGCATTTTTAAAATCTCAAAGAGCTCTTTTTCCTCGTATCTCTTGCTTAAATACTGGTTCATCTCAGATAGTGAGAACTCAGGGCGTGAGGCAGCGAGGTATTTTGCGAGTGAGAATATTTCAGTTGTCATAAGCTGCATTATTAAGATTTTTACTTTTTCCAGATAAAAAATCAACGTACGGATAATCAACCACAGAGGACACAGAGATCACAGAGTTGCAATAATTCTCTGTGTCCTCTGTGCGCTCGGTGGTTTTTTTCATACCAGTAGATAATAATAAATCTTGAAGAGTCATTGGGAAAATCATACCAATATAATAGCTTTTAAGTATTTAACTAATATATTAGATTAGCAGGGTAAAATGAAATTATGATGAAATTACAGTTTTTAATATTATCATGTATAATACTTTTGGTATTAAATCCTTTTAATGGCGCCAATGCGCTTGAAGATGGCGTTTCAGTTCCCCTTGTTGCTGATAAGCTAACAAGTGACGGGGAAGAAGGGGCGCTTCTTGGCGCCCAGGTTATAGTCGTCAATGGCACAGGGCATGTTTTTGTGGATACGAATCCTTATACACAGGTTGACCTCCAGGGCTCGGCAAGACTTGCTGCCATGGTGGCCTCAGATGTGCTGGGAGTAGATGAAAAGGCATATGATTTCTATTATATTATCGAAATAAGCTCCCCCATCATAGGCGGACCTTCAGCAGGCGCTGCCCTGACCGTGGCGACCATTGCGGCAATAAATAAATGGACACTAAAACCCAATGTTGTTATGACAGGAATGATAAACCCCGACGAATCCATAGGACCTGTTGGGGGTATTCCTTACAAACTCGAAGCTGCAGCAGCAAAAAATTACACGCTTTTCCTGGTTCCGCAAGGCCAGACTAATGTAACCGTAAAAACATCCACAACTTCTTCAAGGGGTTCAAGTATAATCATTGGAGACCTTGAGGAAACGGTAAATGTTGTTGATCTTGGTAAAAAACTGAATGTCACCGTCAAGGAAGTGAGTACGATACAGGAGGTTGTACTGGCGTTTACGGATCATGATATTACCATGCCAACATATAAAGGCACGATCCTGACCACTCAATACATGGACCTCCTGAAACCCCTTGCAGAGAACCTCAAAAGCGAATCAGGGAGCATGTATAATGAAACGATCTCATCCACGTCCGGAACACAAATAACAGATAATGCAAAGGATATCCTGGACAGGGCTGACAAGATGTATTTTGATCAGAAATACTATGCTGCGACCTCTTTGTATTTCAATTCAATGTTCACGATGCGCTTTGCGCAATGGAAAGACGGATATGAAAAAGCCTCAGATAAGAAACAATATCTTACTGAACTTGAAAATAAAGTTGAAAAGCAGATACAAGCCTCCCAGAGCGACCACCAGAATTTTACGATGTACGGGATAACCGATGTGGAGGCTGTTGGGGCTGCGGAATCAAGAATCACGGTAGCAAGGTTGAGGCTTGATGAAGCAAAGAAACTTAATGATACGGATGAAAAGATCTCATCAATGGCATTTGCGAATGAGAGGGCAAGAACAGCTCAATGGTGGCTCATACTCTCGACCCCCAACGGTAAAGTCGTGCCTGAAACGATCCTGAAAGACCGTGCGGGATGGTACCTCAGCCAGGCGCAATCCATCAATACATACATGATAACACTGATCTCAGAGGGCAGCTCACATCCCCAGATCACGGGAGGCGCCGCAGATGACATTTCTAATGCCCAGAAGGAAATGGAACGAGGCTATTATGCGGGCTCCATATTTGATTCGCTCCAGGCAACAACAAAAGCCAGCACGTCGATAGGGTTAATGGGAAAGAATGATGCACAAAAGAATGTTGAAAAGAGTTATGAAGCAGCAAAAGCAGCGATAAACGAAGCGCGTCTTGCAGGGATAGAACCAACGCTAGCAGTTAGCGCATTCGAGTATGGGGAAACAATGACAAATCCCTATGATAAAATATCCCAGTATTCTTATGCAAAGATGATCGCCAAGACCTCAATAGTACTCAATTCCCATTCCATACCTTCTAATGAAACACCAATTAAGCCGGTCATTACTCCTTATGTGCCCGAACCATTCAAAGAATTGATACCAAGTCCTGAGGAGACTACAAAGAGACCTAGGACAAAAATTGAAGTGCCGGGCTTTGAGGCTGTTGCAACGATCGCAATTTTATTGGCTGCAAGATGGAAAATATATTTCTGACCATTCAGGATATTCCTTTATAGCTTCACAAACCAAACATGTTATAGAAAGAAAATTATGAGCGACAAAAACCAAACATCTTCAAAGCACCAGAAATTAAGCGGAGAAAAGAAGAAACAGAAAAGTGGATGGATTTCAAAAAGTTCTGGTTCTGGAAAGAAAGAACAAAAAGATACAACGATTGTCTATACCAGAAGACCAAATGAAACATATGAGGAATATTTGGCTTCACTGGAAACTCCAGAAGAAGAATCAAGTTAAAAAAATGATTTGATCCAGTCAAGTATAGAATTTACCATTGATTCTAACCACGATATTCCGGTTTCTTGTTGAATTGGTGTTGTCGTAAAAACAATTTTATCAGGGGTCGTGAAAATAATAAGATCGTACGTCATACCTGTTGAGTTACTCCTGAAATTATTCATCATGAAACCTTCCGCTGTAAGTTCCATTCCAATCTGAATGTTCAGAGGTTCATTGGCCTGGTTAGCAACCCACAGGCTGCCCGTCCCATCGTCTATCTTCATATAGGTTGTATAAGACGGAGGATTTTGAACATTTATAAAATCCACTATCTTTCCTGTGACTTTGACATTATTTATATAATTAGCAGGATTTCCGTATATTTCAGATATACTTGTTACTACCGATTGTTCCAATTGTGAATCTGGGGTGGGTGAAGTACTGATATTTCCCATTCCTGCATATCCAAAAGCGACATTAGCAAATAAAATAATAATAAATATTGACACTCCAAATATATAATTTAATTTAACCATATTTTTATTCCAAACAACATAATAGAAACGGGTTCTATATTAAATATTCTAAATCCCTTCCTTCCACAAAAGGTATGTTATGAGTAATTGAATACTTGATCGCATCATCTTTCGATAGCGCTTTTCCTGTTTTATCATCAAGCATCTCGCATACTACCATCGAAGGAGAGACACCTGCTTTTAATGCAAGTTCAATGGAAAGCTCAGTCTGCCCTCGCCTCTCGCTCAATAGCCCTTCGGCGGCGCGAAGCAGTGCGACATGGCCGGGCGACCTGAACTCGTCCCCGAAATTAATTATTTCACCGTTCAGGACACGCTCTACTGTTTCGCCTACTTTTCTAATGGTAAAGGCGCGGTCATTATCCGTTATACCCGTGAAATTCTCCCTGTGATTTACCCAGAGCGAAAATGATGAACGAGAGTCGTAGGAGATGTCTCCCTGCTTTTCCACAAGGCTGATAAGGGATTTATTACCATTTTTTGAGACGCTCCTTAAGACATCAGACATGAAAGGCAATCCTAACTTATCTGCGGCTTTTCCATAAATCGCAACGCATATCAGCCCTCCACCATCGCGCCTCATGAGAGCGACATCCTTTGGCGTGGTGTTTAGCGCCGGGATCACGAAATCTGTTTCTCCTTCCCTGTCCTCGGAATCAAAAAGCAGGATCATTTTCCCATTCCTTATTGCTTCTAATGCCTTATCTAAACTCATTTTATCACTTCTACATTAATATTAGTTCCATCTTTAAGTTCCAGGTGTTCACGAAGATTAACAGGCGCAATTATTTCGATGATATCTTCGGGATAATGGGTTCTTTCAGGAGTAATTACCGCGCCTTCTATATCCGAGATCCTCACCCGGAAACATGAGCCCTTCCCGAAAGTCCTGTTCTGGTCGGTAAAGCCTGAAATCTTTATACTCTGTGCGATCTTTTTGCGGATATCTATGCTATTGGCATCAAGCCTGACATTCAATGTGCCCGGATACGGGTCAAATCCCAGTTTTTCGATGAACTGTGTCCTGTAACCATCCAGTGCTATGTAATATTGTCCTTCCCCCAGCCCTGTAACTAGTTTACCGCTAAGGATATCCAAGCTTTCGATCCCTGAAAATATCTCGTTATAATCATTCAATTCTTTTTGCAGGAAATCGATACCATATTTTGTTATGGAAATCAATTGCCCGTCAGGAAATATCTTTCTTGAAATTAGTTTTTCTTCTTCAAGTGCCTTTAATTTGCGCGCTGCGGTCTGCTGGCTTGAATCGATATGGGTCGCAAACTCCACCGAAGATAATTCCAGTGGTTTCTGGTGTGCTCCAAGGAGTGCGAGTTTTTTTAAAGATAGTATATCCATGTTCGTCCACTCATTTTTGAGATGCTACCCAATAATGGAATTATGAAGGGATAAAACTTATGCATCACGAGAAAGAAGGTTATTCTGTTCTTTGACAGGATTTATCGGATAAAATATTTGCGCCTAAAACCGCAATTTCTTACTAAATGACACCATAAAAAGAATCTTCATTGAATACCATAAAATACAAATTATAGTAAAACATATGAACTAACAATGATTTCTGCAAAAGAACAGATGATCCATATTATTCATAATCAGCCAGAAGATAGTTCATATGATGAAATCCTTAAAGAATTAGCATTTAATAGAATGATCGAAAAAGGATTATCAGATTCAGACCATGGCAGAACGATCTCGAATGAGGAGATGGGGCGGCGTATTCGTAAATGGTCGAATTGAATTGGACTCTTGAATCTGAAAGATGGCTTAGAGATATCTTTAATTATATATCTATAGATAATCCACAAGCTGCCACTGCAACCATTAAATCCATTTACGAGATGGCTCAAATACTCAAGACATTTCCAGAATCAGGGTATATTTATAAAAAAAATCAATCGCAACATGTCAGGATTCTACTTTATGGTCATTATCGTATCGCATATTTGATAAAACCTGATAGAAATATCGACATTCTTGGAGTTTTCCATGGATCTCTTGATATAGATCGATATCTAAAGGAAGATAAATATGATTTATGATTCAGTCTAAATGAAACTGTCAAGATGGGCTCTTATTTTGCAGCCGGATATGAACCGAGTATCTTGAGCATTCCGACTTTGCCCTTTATTCTTGAAATTGTATCTTTTATCGTCTTATCTTCGATATGTCCTTTGATATCGATATAGAAAACGTAATCGCCAAGTGCTTTTTTCGTAGGACGCGATTCTATCTTTGTCAAATCAATATTTTTACTCGCGAATTCACCAAGTATCTCATAAAGAGCTCCAGGCTTATTCTTTTCAAGATACACGATAATAGAGGTCTTGTCATTTCCAGTCGGTGCTGGTGTAGTTTTTCCAATTACGATGAACCGGGTGAAATTCTCAGGAACGTCCTGGATGTTTTCTTCCAGTATTTCCAGGCCATACATCTTTGCTGATTCAGCAGATGCAATTGCGGCGATCTCTTTTGATCCGGCTGCAAGTTTTGCGGCATGTGATGTGCTCAGATCTGACCGTATTTCAATTCCCTTGAAATTCTTTTTTAGATATTTCCTGCACTGGGCTAATGGCTGGGGATGTGACATTATTATCTTTATGTCCTCGATTTTTCCACTGGAGAGAAGGCAGTTTTTTATCTGGACAATTACCTCTCCTGTAATCCTGAGGTCATGTTCCAGAAGCAGATCAAGCGTGAGAGTGATCGAACCTTCAAGTGAATTCTCGATAGGCACAATGCTGTGATCCACTTCATTTCTCAAAAGCGCATCAACAGTATCAAAGATATCATCATAGAATTGAAGCGTCGCTTTTTCATTCCACTGCTTTGCCGCCTTTTGCGAATATGTGCCCTGTGGACCCAAGATTCCTATTATCATCTGTCACTTATTCGGATGGATAAAAGAAATAGTTTGTTGCATGTTAATATTATCTTAGCAAACTTTTAAAAACTATCCAACTTATTATGAGCAGAGATGAATTTGAAATACGAAAAATATATCCCGATTGTCGGAATGGCTTTCATGCTGCTGCTTGTGCAGCTTATCGCTGTCGCATTAAGCAACCCCCTTGAGGCTAACGATTTCAAGGCATTTGAAGACCCCAAAGACACAGGTAATGTGATCGTGTGGGTCGCAATAATCCTAATTTTTACCGGACTTATATTTTTAGTAATTAAATTAAATAAAAAATGGATAATACAGGCTTTTATCCTCATTAGCGTGGGCTGGACTTTGATGTATGTATTCTATGCGCTTTTTTCGGTTTTCTTACCTCAAAACATAAATCTAAACCTTACACTGACGATCATACTTTCGGTTGGCCTGACGGTTGTTCTATATAAATTCCCGGAATGGTATGTAATTGATATAACGGGCGTGATTCTTGGCGCGGGTTCAGCTTCTATTTTTGGGATTTCACTTGCCATCGTTCCCACGCTGCTTCTTCTTGTCGTGCTTCTTATATATGATTATATTGCCGTTTACCAGACCAAACATATGGTGGCGCTTGCCGAAGGTGTTATGGACCTGAGGCTTCCAATACTGCTTGTGATCCCGAAGCACTGGAATTACTCATTCCGTAGCGAAAAGTTCGATAAAGAGGAACGAGAAGCGTTCTTTATGGGTTTAGGAGATGCTGTGATGCCCACATTGCTTGTTGTTTCTGCGAATTTCTTTGTGAAAGATGCAGACTTCTATTCGTTCCCGCTTATCGGCGAAATGAATCTCCCGGCAATTGGTGGAATACTTGGAACTTTCCTGGGTTTTGCAGTGCTTATGACGTTAGTAATGAAGGGCAAACCGCAGGCTGGTCTTCCGTTCCTGAACGGTGGGGTTATCCTGGGATATGTTGTGGGGAGCCTGATAGCAGGTTCAAGTATTCTTGGGGGGTATCTTTAACGGTACTGTTTTGAGGAGAACGTTTCAATTTTGCGAAAAACTCGGCATTATATAACCACAACGATTATAAAAACTGAAGTAGTTGTATAGTAATAGATACAGGCATTTGAATAAAAACGGGAGATATTCAAGCTGCATACACTGTTGATCTGGAGAGAATAGCATGAAGGTACTTGTAGTTGATGATAACAAGAACGACAGGCTGATCCTATCCACGCTATTGAAAAGCAGCAGCTATGATGTTTCGGAAGCACGCAACGGGAGTGAGGCGCTGGAACAAATAGAAAAAGAAATACCCGAGATTATTGTTTCAGATATAATGATGCCTGAGATGGACGGTTTCATGCTGTTGCAGAGTCTTAAGGAAAACAGGAAGACAAAAGCCATACCTTTTGTGTTTTATTCCGCAACCTATACGACGCAAAAGGATATTGAATTCGGACTTTCACTCGGAGCATCGCGATTTCTTATAAAACCCATGGAATTCAGGGCACTGCTTTTAGAGATCGAAGGGGTCATAAAGGAATTCGAAGCCGGGGAACCGAAGTCAGCTAAACCTTCGATCACCCCGGAAGAATACAGGGAAAAATACAGCCAGCACATTCTCCATAAACTTGAGTCTAAAATAAAAGATCTTGAGGAAGAGATCAAGAAACGCAAAGAGGCACAGGATGAACTGCACAAATTAAAAGAAGAACTTGAACTTAAAGTAAAAGAGCGGACAAGGCAACTTGAGACCGAGATCGAGATGCACAAAAAGAGTGAAGATGCTCTGGCAGAGTCGGAACAGATGTACCGGGGAATCTTTGAGAATGCAGGAACTGCCATACTTATCTTAGAAGAGGATACCACAATATCAATGGCGAACTCAATCTTTGAAAGACTATCGGGCTATTCAAAGGAAGAAGTGGAAGGTAAGAAAAGCTGGACAGAGTTCGTGGCAAAGGAAGACCTTGAGAAGATGAAGAAATATCATCAAATTAGAAGAATTGACTCGAAAAAAGCTCCGATACAATATGAATTCAGTTTTATGGATAAAAATGGGAACGTCAGATTTGCCTTCATCAACATCGTCATGATACCTGGCAATAAAAAAAGCGTGGCATCCATTATAGACATCACCGAGAGAAAGCGCGCCGAGCAGGAGCTATGGCTTGCCAAAGAAGAGGCTGAGTGCGCAAACCACGTTAAATCCGAATTTCTCTCAAGGATGAGCCATGAATTCAGGACGCCGCTTAATGCAATTCTTGGTTTCTCTGAAATCCTGAAGATTAAAACACCCGGGGAATTGAATGAAAAGCAGGAGCACTACGTTGATAATATCCATGATAGTGGGAAGCATCTGCTCGGAATAATTAACGACATGCTTGATCTGCTAAAAATTGAATCGGATGATAAACTACCTCTCTTAATCGAGTCGTTCTTCGCACCAGAATTAATAGGTAAAACCATGATCTTCGTACAAGAAAAAGCAGCGCGTAAGGGTATAGTGTTTAAGAAAGAAATTGATCCCGGACTTGGGATTATCAAAGCAGATAAACTGAGGTTCAAGCAAATACTCCTGAAACTCTTTGATAATGCAATAAAATTCAGCAAACCGCAAGGGGGGACTGTAACTGTCAGAGCAGCAAAAGCAGGTGATATGGCGCAGTTCTCGATATGTGATACAGGTATTGGCATCAGGGAAAAGGATATGGGCAAGATATTTAGTCTTTTCCACCAGGTTGATTCAGGGACCAATAGGAGATATGGTGGAACAGGTTCGGGGCTTGCTATTACGAAGCAGCTTGTGGAACAGCACGGTGGAAAATTTTTAGTGCAAAGTATTTATGGTGAAGGCAGCACGTTCACATTTACGTTGCCACTCGTTGAAAAGACGGAGGAAAACAAATGACAAAAATACTTGTAGTGGATGATGAACAGATTAATATTGAAATTATTTTAGGACTTTTACCGAAAGAGTTTGAGATCGAGACAGCCGCCAATGGAAAAGAGGCGCTGGAAAAAGTAAAAGAAACATCTCCGGACCTGATACTTCTTGATGTGATTATGCCGGAAATAAACGGTTTTGAGGTTTGCAGGCAGCTTAAAGGCGATAAAAAAACTATGTGCATACCTGTCGTAATGGTGACAAGCCTTACGGAAAAAGAGGACAGGATACGTGGAATCGAGGCGGGAGCAGACGACTTTTTAAACAAACCTGTTGACGAGTATGAATTAAACGCACGAGTGAAATCACTGCTTCGGGTCAAGAAGTACCATGATGAACTGGTGGAAGAACAGGAAAAGCTGCGAAATCTCAACGAACATCTTGAAGACAAGGTTAAAGAGAGGACTGCTTCGCTTGCGGCTGAAGTGGAAATGCGTAAAAAATCGCAGGATCTCCTGCAGGTTACCCTGAAGGAACTTGCCCGCTCAAAGGCTGAACTTGAACAGATCGTATTTATCGCATCCCGTGAACTTGCACGGCCTTTGCAGGCTGTTTCCAGCAATCTGGGCCATCTGGGAAATAGTTATAAAGGCAAATTTCTTGATAAGGATGCATGGGAGATCGTTGGTAACGCAGTTGATGGCACTATCGGGATGCAAAGACGGATCAATGACCTGTATACATATTCAAGAATTGGGACAAATAAAGAGCCGACAGATGTCGGAATTGTCCTTAATGAAGCGCTTACCAATCTTGATGTTGTTATCAAGAAAACAGGGACTCAAATAACACATGATAAACTACCAGTGGTAACGGGAGACCCGGCTCAGCTTTGCCAGTTATTCCATCACCTGCTTGATAATGCTATCAAATTCAGAACTGCCAGTCCTCCAAAAGTGCATATTTCCTCACGACAGGAGGGGAACGACTGGGTGTTTTCGGTACAGGATAACGGCGTAGGGATAGACCCTAAATACATTGACAACTTATTCCTGATTTCAGAGCGTGTCCGTGAAGGGCAGCCAAAAACAGGTATAGGACTTGCGATCTGCAAAAAGATAGTGGAACGTCATGGAGGAAAGATCTGGGTTGAATCCGAAAAAGGAAAAGGTTCAACAATTCATTTCACCATACCGACAAAGTAAGGAATTGAAAAAAAATGAAAGTTCTTGCTGTGGAAGATACAAAAAACGACAGGCTTTTAATTACCAAGATACTTTTATCTGCCGGCTATGATGTCAAAAGCGCATGCAACGGCATCGAAGCGCTTGAAATGATAGAAAACGAAAAACCGGATCTTATCATATCTGATATAATGATGCCGCAAATGGATGGGTTCAGTTTGTGCAGGGAACTCAAAACGAACGAAAGAACAAGGGATATTCCTATTCTATTTTACACCGCCACATATACGGAATATGAAGATGAAAAGCTGGCAATATTTGAAGGTGCGGCAGGTTTTATCAGGAAGCCAGAGAAACCATTGAATATACTTGAAATAATCAAGAACACAATGGAGAATAATAGTGCAGGGGAATATGCACACTTTGAGCCTGAAATAAAGGATGAAAAAGAATATCTTTCTTTATACAGCCAGAGACTTGCGAACAAATTAGAATATAAGGTGATACAGCTTAGAAAGACAAACAGGATATTGGATGCCGCGTTTGAAGAATTAAAGAGCTTGGACATGCTTAAGTCAAATTTACTCTCAAATGTTACGCATGAGCTTCGCACCCAGATATTGTATGCGATTGGATACATGGAGCTTGCAATGGGCGATACCAGGGAACCAGGAAGGACAGAGTGCCTTGAAAAGTGCCGGGATGCACTTCTTCACGAGAATGAGATAATAGCGACTCTGATCGAGAATTCTAAGGGGGGAAATACTTGAATGCATTGTATGAGCCTTTGCACCTGTTAGCAGCACTTTTCGCGGTCTTTGTTTCCTTGTCCATCTTTGCGATGACATGGTATTCATATGATAGAAGCAAAGACAACCATGCTCTTTTCCTTGGAGCTGTTTTCCTTGTTATTGGACTTCTTGACCTTTTCCATATCCTTTCCTATCCTTTCATGCCTGATTTCATTACCCCAAACTCCGATGAGAAGGCAGAAATCCTGTGGAGCACCGCGCACTTTATTATGGCTCCGCTTTTTCTTTTAAGTGTTTTTGTCTATAAAGACAGTTTCAAAAAATCGCCAAACAAGCTGGTTCTTTTCGTCCTGTCAATAGCCCTGGCGATAATAATATTCATTCTTGTGACTTACGGCGAATACTTGCCTGTAATACAGAACGAAGGCACAACATCTCCAGCAAGAATGGCAGAGCTTGGGGTAAGCATAGCCATCATCCTGTATTCGAGCTATCTGTATAAGAAAAGAATAAAAAAAACTGGTGAAAACAACCTTATCTTTTTAATATATGGCTTTATCATCATAACGCTTGGCGGTGTGGTATATATCTCATACGAAGTGCTGGGGCATCTTATTGAAGCTGCAGGGTTTTTTTGCATTTATCTTGCCCTCTACAAATCATCCGTGGATCTTCCATACGATAAGCTCGCTATAGCCGAGGAAAAGCTAAGGCTGGCGGCTGAAGAGAAGTACCGCGGTATTTTTGACAATGCCAACGATGCTATTATTACCACCGATATTATTGGACACGTTACCTCCTGGAACAAAACCGCAGAGAAACTCTTTGGCTGGACTGCGCAGGAAATAACTGGAAAAAGGCTCGTTGAAACGCTTTCCACTCCTGAAACCGCGGATGTGAAAGAAAAGATGATCTGTGAAATACTCCCGGACACCACAGCTGGACTGGAAATTGAATGTATGCGCAGGGACGGGACAAAGATAGACGTAAGCGTTACCATTTCGCCGCTGCTGGATGTAAACCGAGACATAGCGGGGAAATCTTTAATAATAAGGGATATAACCGAGCATAAAAGAGACGAGATAGCGCTTCGAAAAAGCGAGGATTTTTCAAGAACAGTTCTTAACAGCATGAATGATGCCATTATGGTAATTGATGTTCGCGATTTCAGCATAGTTGGAGTCAACAAGCACTTCCAGAAAGAATACGGGATGAAGGAGGAAGATGTTGTTGGAAAAAAATGCTATGAAATAACCCATAAGATCCCTGAGCCCTGTTACTTCAGAGATGAACTCTGTCCACTCCTTGAATCTGTAGAAACCGGAAAATACTCAACAGTTGAACATGTGCATTTCGGAAAAAATGGCGAGAAGATATATGTTGAAGTCTCGACGTCGCCGATAAAAGATGAGACTGGAAAGGTTGTGAAGGTAATTCATGTGGCAAGGGACATCACGCAGCGCAAGATGGCAGAGGAAGCGATAAGGGAAAGCGAAGAGAAATTCAGACTGCTTGTTGAGTTCTCTCCATACGGTATAATCATACATGGCGATAGAAAAATCACATTCGCAAATTCGCAAGCTATGAAGATCCTGGGAGCAACAAGTCCAGGAGAGCTGATTGGAAAAACAATATTTGACATTGTACATCCTGACTATCATGACATGGTAAGAGAGCGTATCCTGATAGAAGAGACGGGAATGATCGCACCCCTGATCGAAGAAAAGTTCCTCAGAATTGATGGCATGCCCGTGGATGTGGAGATAATAGCGATCCCTGTTACTATCAAAGGAAAAACTCAAATGTATGGTGTATTCAACGATATCACAGAACGCAAAAAATCTGAAGCTCTTCTCCGCGAGAATGAGCGGCTTGTGCTTGCTAACAAGGCAAAATCAGAATTTTTGACTGTAATGAGCCATGAGCTTCGAACACCAATGAATTCAGTAATTGGTTTTTCTCAGCTTTTAAAACAAAAGACATTTGGAGACTTGAATGAAAAACAGGAGAATTATCTGGATAATATTATTTCAAGCGGGAAGCATCTCCTGGAGCTGATCAATGAAATTCTCGACCTGACAAAGATAGAAGCCGGAAAAATGGAAATGCTCCTTGAAAAAATATCCGTGCCTGGGGCTGTGGACGAGTCGCTTAACCTGATGAAAACAAACGCACAGCAGAGAAAAATAACACTAAATAAAGAAATAGATCCGGCGCTTGATTTCGTTGAAGCAGACAGGAAGAAGTTAAACCAGATCCTGTTAAATCTTGTGTCCAATGCTGTAAAATTCAGCAAGGATGAAGGGGGCACAGTAACCGTTAAGGTAAATAGAATCGATGATTCGGTTGTGTTTTGCGTCTCAGATACAGGCATAGGAATTAAAGAAGAGGACATGAGCAAGCTGTTCAGGGAATTCCAGCAGATCGATATGGGCACATCAAGAAAGTATGGTGGCACCGGTCTTGGACTTGCCATCACGAAGCGGCTTGTAGAATTGCACGGGGGCAATATCAGTGCCAAGAGCAGGTATGGGGAAGGGAGCACATTTACCTTTACGTTGCCGCTTGTGGCAAAGAAGGGAGGGTAAGATGTCGTTCGTCTTTAGTATTAATAGAACACGGATTTTCACGGATATTTCACAGATTCGCGCAGATTTATTTACAGGAGGTCAGACATGACAAAAGTACTTGTAGTTGAGGATAATGCCATGAACATGGAGCTTGAGCTGGAAATAATAGAGTCGATGGGATTTTCCGCTCATGGGGCTGAGGATGGAAAAAAAGCGGTTGAAATGGTGCAAAAAGAAACCTATGACCTGATAGTAATGGATATTGAACTTCCGGACATGGATGGGATCGAAGCAGCCCGGATGATCCGGAACAGACCTGAGTATAAGAACACGCCGATGATAGCTGTGACCGCTTTTGCAATGAAAGGAGACCGGGACCGGTTCTTAGCCAGTGGTTTTAACGATTATGTGGAAAAACCGATTGATATTAATTTGTTCATAAAGGTACTGGAAAAATATAAAAAATAAAGGGAATAATTTGATGAAGAGCAAAAAATGAAAGAAAAAACAGAAATAAGAATAAGAGCTCTTTCAGAACAGGAAAAACAATTTCAAAAAAGCTGGTGGAATTGCAAGGTGGAACGATCATGGCACAGAGTAAGTATGGGGAAGGAAGCACGTTCATGTTTACGATACCGCTTATAAATAAGGAAGTAAATAAATGACAAAAATACTGGTTGCTGATGGTTATGAGGTGACATACGCATCCAATGGCGTGGAGGCGCTTGAAAAACTCGATGAAAAAGAGTATCTTTCACTATACAGCCAAAAGCTCATGAAAAAATTAGAAAATAAGGTAGTTGAGCTTGAAAACGCAAACAAGAAATTGGAGGTGGCACTTTCGGACTATGGCGTCAATAAGTCTTCTGTCTTAAAATTTTTAAGCCATTTCTCAATATCCAAATCAGATATATCCTCAATCTCATCGCGAATTATGGCAATAAATTCCCGAAGAATCTCAGGTCTTCTGGC
>JBAZOV010000028.1:0-15915 GCA_041648475.1 Candidatus Methanoperedens sp.
ATATCCTGAATTGATACGTTTTTTTCATGCAGCATCGACATTATTTTTTCTATATATATCACTTATGATAGAGTGGGGTGAAAGTAATCAAACGCAATGGTACGATTCATCTCAGCCCTCTAAGGGCTCAGCGTTCTCTACCCTTGACCCGCACAAAGTAATTTTGGGGACAGCTATCTTATTTTTCTAATACTTGAAAATTGTTAATCCTGTCAAAGAACAGGGTAATATTTTTATCATCATAACCACAACGATTATCAAAACTGAAGTGAATATATAACTTCTGGATACACCGCTGAGCTTGAGATAAAAAAACGGGGAACTAAATTAAAGATATTTCAAGAATTGAAATATGAACGAAGATATTGTACATATAAAATGGAACAAATCAACATGCCCCTATTGCGGATTTGGCTGCGGGCTTATGGTTGGTGTAAAAGAGGACAGGGTCGTGGAGATCCGGGGTATGAAAGGACATCCTGTCAACGATGGGCAGATATGTAAACTGGCCTCCAACATCCCGCCCATATTCACAGACAAGGGACGGTTAACTCATCCCATGATACGATGGGGCGGTGAACTTGTTCCTGTTACCTGGGATGAGGCAATTACCCATACTGCAAACGAATTTAAAAGGATCATACAAAAGTATGGGCCGGATTCAGTTGCCTTTTATGGTGGAGCGGCCAATACGACAGAAGAATATTACCTCATGAATAAATTAATGAGGGGCTTGATAGGTACAAATAATATCGAATGCAGTACCAGGCTGTGTATGGCAAGTACGTCAGCCGGGTTTTTATCAACCATTGGCGCTGACGCCCCTTTGACCTGCTATGCAGACATAGAAAAGGCAGACCTTTTTTTCATTGCAGGAAGTAACATGGCAATGTCAACACCTGTCATGTTTCACCGCATCAGTATGGCAAAAAAGAAAAATAGCGCAAAAGTAATAGTCGTTGATCCCCGAAGAACAAAAACATCCGAACTGGCAGACCTGCACCTCCAGATCAGGCCAGGAACTGATGTTGCGCTGAACAATTCCCTTGCTTATGTACTTCTTAAAGAGGGATTTGTTGATGAGAAAAATGTTGAAAAATATGCAAGCGGTCTATCTGACCTGAAAAAACTGGTAGAAGAATATCTGCCAGATAAAGCGGCTATAATAACCGGATTACCAGAAAACCAGATAATAGAAGCTGCACGAATGATAGGAAATTCAAAAGCGATGCTCACATTCTGGTTCCAGGGATACAACCATTCGACACAGGCGGTATTTAAAAACAATACGCTGCATAACCTCTCCATACTTACGGGAAATCTATGCAAACCCGGAGCAGGGCCGCTGTCAATCACAGGCGAGGCAAATGCAATGGGAAACCGCTGGGTTGGAGCGCTCTCGCATTTACTGGTAGGGATGCGGCAAATTACTAATGAGCAACATCGAAAAGAAGTGGCAAAGTATTGGGGTGTCCCGGAAACTAATATCAGATCCACTCCAGGCCGTTCAATTATGGAGGTAATAGAAGGGCTGCATAGCGGCGATATTCGCGCCCTGTGGGTCACCACAACGAATCCCGCAGCTTCACTTCCGCATACCCGCTGGGTCGAAGAAGGCTTGGCAAAGGCAGAACTGCTTGTTGTCCAGGATATATTCCATCCCACTGAGACGACAGCGCTTGCAAATGTGATATTGCCGGCAGCCCAGTGGTGCGAAAAGACAGGGACGTTCATTTCTTCTGAACGTCGAATTGAACTGGTCGAAAAATTAATTGAACCTCCAGGTGAGGCAAAACCGGATTATGAAATAATATGGCTCATAGCCAGGGCTATGGGTTTTGAAAAAGAATTTCCTTATACATCGCCACAGGAAGTTTTCGAGGAATGGAAAGGTCTCACCAGAGGACGAATATGTGATATGAATGGTGTGACCTATGAACGGCTTCGTGGGGTTATGGGGCTTCAGCTTCCATGTCCTGAAGCAAACCATCCGGGCACGATGCGCCTGTTCGCCGATATGCACTTCCCCAGGCCGGATGGCAGGGCTGCGCTGCTGTTCCGTGATTATATCGAGCCTGCTGAAATTACTGACCGGGAGTATCCATTCATCCTGATAACAGGACGACTGGAATGGCATTTCAATACCCGTACCCGCACAGGCAGAGTCCCGCATCTTAATAATGCAGCGCCTGATAACATTGTAAATTTACATCCAGATGACGCAGCAATGCTTGGTATAAGCGAGGGAGAATTGATCGAAGTCACGTCACGAAGGGGTACTGCGAAAGGGATTGCCCGGATAACTGACCGTGTTCAAACGGGTGCGGTTTTTATGCCCTTCCATTTTGGTAAAGCCCTTTGTATAAGTGAAGATAGGGCTGCAAATCGTATCACTAATCCAGTTTATGATATCCACTCAAAGCAGCCTGAGTACAAGTTCAGCGCTGTGAGATTGGAAAAAATGATTGCATCTTTGCAAGAGGGATAAAAGAAGATGACGATTAAAAATAACATGCAGAACGATTTAAAGTTACAGCAGACGGTAAGATTTTTCGAGACACTTCTGCGCGCATCGGTTGATGGTATAGTGATCACTGATCCGGCTAATAATATCATTTTTGTTAATGATACATTTTGTAAAATATTTTCCAGTAACAGGCATGATGTGATCGAAACGAATTTATTCATATGGCTTGCAAAGCTGGGTCACAATGCTAAAGATATCTGGAAAGGACTGGAAAGCAAGACCAACGAACTTGGTATTGCTAAAGATGTTGAGTTTGTGAGCAAGACCGGGGACGAAATGAGATACTTTTCGGTCAATTCCTCTCTTCTTGAAAAGATAGATATCGAAGAAACAGGTCTTATTATCAGTATCTGGCGTGATGACACCGAACGCAAATTGGCAAAAGAGGCACTTCAGCAGGCACATGATAAGCTTGAGTTGCAAGTGGAGGAGCGAACGATGCAATTATCCAATACAAATATTGCATTGAGAGAAAGTAAACAGTTCATTGAGTCGATAGTCAACCTCTCCCCGGATATTCTATACGTTTTTGATATTATTGAGCGCAAAAATGTATATTCCAATGATGGTGTTCAAAAGATACTAAATTACTCAGTCAAAGAAGTTCAAGAAATGGGGGATAAATTACTTTCAATTTTAATGCATCCTGATGATTTCAAAATTTATCTTGAAGAAACATATCCTCAGTATTCAAAATTAAAAGATAATCAACCCATCATTCATGAATACAGGATGAAAAATAAAAATGGCCGATGGCATTGGCTTTATTGTAAAGAAATCATATACTCTCGTCAACAAGATGGGGCTCCCAAACAAATATTCGGAGTGGTTCATGACATAACCGAACGCAAGCGGGCAGAAGAAGCACTGCGCGAGAGTGAGAGTCGGCTGAAGTTGGCGCACAAGGCTGCCGGCCTGGGCAACTGGGAATGGGACTTGATCACAAACGAGCTCTACTGGGCAGAGGAAAATTACGAAATTCACGGCATTGACCCGCACAAGGTAAAGCCTTCGTATGATGCATTTATTCAGGTAGTTGATCCTGAAGAACATGAATTCGTAAATAAAGCAGTTGCTGATGCTCTTGCAGGTAAAAGAAAATTCGATATCGACTATACTGTTAACAGGCAGGACAACGGAGAAAAATGCATAATCAACTCAAAGGCTGATGTGATCCGGGATAGTGCCGGAAAAGCCGTGAAAATGTTTGGCACGGTACAGGACATCACCGAGCGTAAGCGGACAGAAAATGCCCTGCGCTGCAGCGAGACGGAATTACAGGAATCCCAGCGTGTGGCACAGGTGGGCAGCTGGCAGTGGATAATAGCTTCCGACACCATTACTTGGTCTCCTGGGTACTATCGCATTATCGGCCGGGATCTGGCATTGCCTCCCCCCAACTATAAAGAACACCTGAAAATGTACACGCAAGAGAGCGCAGGTCGGCTGGAGGCAGCAGTATCAGAGGCCATGAAAGGGGCGCCTTATGAGCTCGACCTGGAAATGCTTCATCCGGATGGCTTGCAAAGATTCATGATCGCACGATGTGAAGCCGTTCGTGACGCGGCGGGACAAGTAGTGATGCTTCGTGGCACCCTCCAGGATATCACGCAGCGCAAGCGGACAGAAGAAGAACTGAAAAAATACCGCGATCATCTTGAAGAACTGGTCAAGGAACGAACCGCAGAGCTTGAGATCGCAAGAGATCGTGCTCTTGGATCTGACAGGTTAAAATCCGCTTTTCTTGCCACCATGTCGCATGAACTGCGTACACCCCTCAATTCTATCATCGGTTATACCGGCCTCATTTTGATGGGTTATACTGGATCAATAAACGATGAACAGAAAAAACAACTCGATATGGTAAATACTAGCGCAAACCATTTGCTGTCTCTCATCGTCGATATCCTTGATATCTCAAAGATCGAATCAGGAGAGTTGAAGATATACAATACTCCGTTTATGATGAAAACAGCAATAGGTAATGCAATCCAGATAGTTGGGCCCCTTGCACAGACAAAGGGACTGGCGCTGCATGTTGAAGTGTCGCAGCATGTGCGTGATATCACAAGCGACCAGAAGCGCATAGAACAGATATTAATTAACCTGCTTGGAAATGCGATCAAGTTCACAGAAAAAGGTGAGGTCAAAATAGAATGTAAGGTCAGCGACGGTATGGTTATAACACGAGTAATTGATACAGGCATCGGAATAAAACCAGAGAACATGGATAGGCTATTCAAACCATTCTTACAGCTTGATAATGGATTGACCCGCCGTTATGAAGGCACAGGACTTGGACTTTCTATCTGTAAAAAACTTGTTGAGATGTTGGGCGGCAAAATATGGGCAGAAAGCGAAATAGGGAAAGGAAGCGTATTCACATTCACATTACCTGTTAAGGGGGAAACAATATGAAACAAAAAATACTCATAATAGAGGACAATGAACCGAATCTATATCTTTTGACATTTTTGATGGAAAAGGAAGGTTATGTAGTCAGTGCAGCGCGAAATGGCCAGGAAGGATTTGAAATGGCCTGCAGGATTAAACCTGATATGATCTTACTTGACATCGAGCTTCCGGTCATGGATGGATATAGTGTGGTTAGGGAACTAAGAAAGACTTCGGATTTTGCAGACACTCCAATAGTCGCTGTTACTTCTTATGTAATGATTGGCGACCGGGAGAAAGCTATAGAAGCAGGTTGTAACGGTTATATTGAGAAACCTATCAATCCGAAAAAATTTTTAGGGCAGGTGGAACAGTATTTTACTGGTAAATATTGAGGTTGAAATATGTCTGAACCAAATATAAATCTTGACAATTTCGTCCGGTCGCTCCTATCACTTGACAGGGTAACTGCCAGAAAAATCCTTGAAATTACTTGCTTGTGGACTCTGGCAACCTACAACAGCATCTCTCGCGCATACCCGATAAGACCGCCGGCATCAACGATGCTTCGAACGAAATCCGGAAGCGGCGTTGCCTGGTAAGTCTCTTTCTTTGTTTTATTTGTAATTACCCCTGTCACAAAATCAACATCGATATGGTCTGTCTCGTCTATCTTATCCGTATCAGGGCATTCAAGAAGTGCTACTCCGATATTTATTGCATTTCGAAAGAAGATGCGTGCAAATGATTTTGCGATTATGCATTTGACCCTGGCGCCTTTTAACGCAAGGGGTGCATGTTCGCGGGATGAGCCGCATCCGAAATTAAAGCTTGCCACAATGATATCCCCATCTTTTACACCCTTTGCAAATTCAGGGCGCACACCTTCAAAAGCGTGAAGGGCAAGTTCATCAGGTTTATTGATCGTAAGGTATTTGCCTGGAATAATGGCATCTGTATCTATATCATCCCCGAATTTCCAGACATTCGAGGGGAGTTCCAGGTCTTTTTTAAGGTCAACTGTGAGTTTTTGCTTCATGTCGGGTTGAATTGGCCGGATTGGTAATAAGATTTATTGTAAAAAAAAATGATTTTATTAAAATAAATTTTTGGTCTTATTTTGATTATGCTCCGCCAATAAGCTTCAGTTTCGAACCGCAGAAAGGACACATAAGCCAGCTTGGTTCTATGCCCTTCTTGCAGAACGGACAATTCTTTGCAACTTCAACTTTCTTGATCAGCTGGTTGCCACAAAATGAACAATTGTTCCATTTTGGATCAAAAGGATTCTGGCATTTTTCACATAATTTATAAGTGGATGTCCATTTCTGGCCTTTCATGTCAACTCCGCACTTTGTGCAAAATCGATATGAAACGATCACCCGTTCACCACAAGATGTGCACATTGGTACATCATGCATCAGTGTTGGATTGAGTTTCTTTTTCAGGTTCTCAATGCATACGCCTGCTTCACGCTTGACCATTTCTTCTGTATCTTTTTGTCCAAGATTTTCTATTATCCTTACCAGGGATTTTGTGAATTCCGGTATTTCCATATCCATCTTTGCATAATCCACTTTATCCTGGTTTATTGTAGAAGTTATATATTTCAGGGTCATGAACCTTGTGGCAACTATTTTGCTTTCGAGCTTTTCAAGCATATGCCTGCGTTCTTCTTCAGATAATATCTTGCCGGCCATATTATTCTGTTATCTCCTCTATGGAAAGTGATAATTGTACAGCAAAGACAAAAAACAGTATCAAAGTCACTGATAAAAGCGCTTCAAAAACCGGTTGTAACCCCTCAAAAATTATAGTACCCATTGAGCCCACTGCTCTGGTGATCCCCAGCAATATGAAAAGATTAATCATAATAATGAAATTTTTCCACATTGCATCCATGGTTTTCAAGCCTTTCAATTCTCTTGAAATCCCAACAAGTAATTGGAATGACAGGACAGTGCATATAATCACGATCATTGATGCAACTGTATTCAGGATTACAAAGAACTCTTCATTCATTGTATTTCACCTCATCTTCATCTTCTTTGCCGAAAACTGTCCATGGTTTTGTTCTCATCGCATCTATGATTTTTTTGAGTCCAAATAATAAAATTACGAATACGATTACCGCAATGACCGGGTCGAGTATTTTGACAATAATAATATATGTGTTCAGAGTTTCATTTGAGATCACAATTCCAGAGGTGGATTTGCGGACCGACAGAACATTTAATAAAACACTGAATGTACCTATAATATTCCAGAAAACGAATAAGATCATTGAAACCGAAAGATATTTCCAGCTTCTCGAACCTTTTTCGGATCTTGACCATAAACCTGCTGCCAGGTATGCTGCCCCGCATATACCCAGGAGATATGAAATTAATTGAACCATGGTTCCACTCATATCAATATGGTTTATTTCTTCCAGGGCATTCACGTTCTCCATCATCAATAGAGGGATCCCGGCTAAAAATGCAAGTTTTTTCATATATTCTTAAATTACCTCGATCCTTGAGTTTACTCGAACTTATAGTTAAAATAAATTAATTGGCATATAAACCAATTTGTGAAGAACGTGTGAAACAAACTGAAAACTATAATATGACATCCGTTAATTGTGCGCTCATGTTCACAATAAAAAATCATCTTGAAATCAGCGGCGATCATCTGATAATAGGCAAAGTTGATACTGTTTCACTTGCAGAAGAGTTCGGGACTCCCCTTTATGTCACTAATGAATCTCGTGTTATCGAGAATTTTTCAGCTTACAGGAAGGCTTTTCCCGATGCTGACATTTATTATGCCGCCAAGGCGAACGGAAGTTTTGCGATCCTGAGGATGCTTGCCAGGGAAGGAGCAGGGGCGGATGTTTTTAGCTATGGTGAGCTTTATATGGCTCTTCTTGCCGGGATACCGCGTGAGAAAATTCTATTTAATGGCAATTCCAAGACGAATTTTGAGCTGCAAAAAGCTGTGGATCTTGGAATTAAGGTCTCAGTGGACTCACTCGATGAACTCCATACCCTTTCAAATTTAGCCAACGAAGTGGGCAAAAAGGTTGAGATCGCATTTCGTGTAAATCCTGATGTTTCACCGAAAACGCATCCAAAGATCTCAACTGGATTGCGCTCTTCAAAATTCGGTATCCCCTCGGAAGAAGTAGTAAGCGCTTACCGTGAAGCCTCAAGACTTCCGGGCATCTTGCCTTCTGGGATACACTGCCATATAGGTTCACAGATACTTGAAACAACTTCGTTTACTGAAGCTACGCACAAAATGATGGATCTTGTGGAAAAAGTGACCGATATCGGGATCGATCTTAAATTCGTGGATATGGGCTCTGGTCTTGGAATTCCTTATAAGAAAGATGAAGGGCCGGCGCCTTCACCAAAAGACCATGCAGCTGCTATTGTTCCTATTTTTAAGGAAAAGACAAAAGCTCTTGGCATATCACCAAAACTAATTCTTGAGCCGGGACGATTTATCGTGGCTGATACCACTATCCTCCTGACGCGAGTTAATACCGTGAAGAAAGCGGCAAAGAATTTTGTCGGGGTGGATGCGGGTTTTAATCTTCTTGTGCGCCCCACGATGTATGATTCATATCATCATGCTGTCGTAGCGAACAAAGCCGCCTCACCCGCAGAAGAGTCTTATACCATTGTAGGTCCGATATGCGAAACAGGCGATATATTCGCAAAGGACAGGATGCTGCCACATATTGAAAAAGGAGATATAATTGCTCTTCTTGATGCCGGAGCTTACGGATTCAGCATGAGCAGCCAGTATAATGGAAGACCAAGATGTGCTGAAGTACTGGTAAAGAATGGACAGGCAGACATTATAAGGACTCGTGAGGATGTCCAGGATCTGATGGGACGGCAGACGCTTCCTGCAAGGTTGATGTGAGATAAATTTGGTATGAAAACGATTTCACACCTTATTTTTCAAACTGGGGTTCTTGCTTTTGGTATTTAAATCAAGTTATATGTGTTCCTGTAACCTTATTAATTCTTTCAATCTTTAAATTGTACTTTTCGTAAGTTTTATTACCAGATACAATTATTTAAATATCATAAGCGTGATGTAATTAAGGGAGTATTGAAATTAGAAATCTAATCCAATGGAGGAACTGATATGGTAAAAATTGAAGGGATATGCAAAGAAGTATTAGATAAAACAGAATGGGTTGCTATTGCAACCTGTGGTGATAGCGGTCCACATATAGTGGCGACATGGGGAGGTTATGTGAAGGCATTAGGCACTAATGATAGCGGAATAATCCTTATTCCAGCCGGATATTATCATATAACCGAGGAGAATCTGAAGAAGAATAACCGGGTGGAGTTACTGATCGCTACAAAGCAAGTCAAAGGGACCAATGGCCACCCTGGACAGGGATGCAGCATCTCAGGAAGAGGAGAGATTCAAACTTCAGGAAAATTCGCGGATCTGGCAAAATCGAAATTTTCCTGGGCAAGAGGGGCACTGGTTATTACGGTGGAAAAAGTTAGCACACAACTGTAGTTCTATACGTATACTTTTTTTTAGGACATTACGTAATTTTCATAGGTAATCAGCGTACATGTCCGCGCTCAATTAATAGGTTCAAATATTCTTCTTTTGTCATCGGACAGTTAATGAAGTCTTGAAGCTCGCCCTTGGATTGTAAATGCAATTGCTTTTTCACCAAGCTAATCAGACTATCCCCGTATTCCTTCAAGTCCGATTAATTTAGCTCTTAATGCTTTAGCATCCTGCGTGAGTTCTTCCTCCGGACAACTTACATATTCGTTCCAGAGTTCTGAAAATTCCTCCTGGATCTCATTTACTGCGTTATCAAGCTTACCACTGATTGCCACTAATCCCAGGTCATCATCCGATAAAATATAATGTTGATCTTCAAATTGAATCTTCACTGAAAGTGGTTCAGATAACTTAACTTTTCTTTCATTTATGAAAACTTCCGATATCGATAATCGGCTTAAAGGATTTTCCAGAGATATTGGGGTTTGAACTCCATAATTCCATAAATTTGTTTTTCCAGAAGGTAAAGATTCAACAGTCATTGGGCACATTCTGATCTCCGAATATATACATACTATATTTGACAATCTCATTCATAAGGTTAACCTCATGGCAATTTTCATCGAGCTATAAAATTTTAGAGGGAAATATGTGTTTCATCACTTCTCGATAATCGTCTCCTCAATCTTTATCCCGAAATGCCGCGCCGCCGCCTCGAAATACACCAGCACTTCATCCCCCTCTTTAAGAGAGGTCACAGGTATTGGCTTTCCATCGGCGCCGACAAGTTTTATCGTCTCTGCATTCTGGAGCAGCGTCTTTATCTTCGTCCCTTCCACCTCGGCCTCCACAAGCATCAGAGGACGGCGCTCTATTTTTATCCTTCCCACGACTGCGGGGCGTGATTCACCTTCTGAATCGATGATCAATACTTCATCACCCGATGCCAGTTCCGAAAGATAGCGTGTCTTCTCGCCTACCCTGATATAAGCATGCACAGCGCCTGCATTGACCCTGAACGGGCGCGCTGCGACATAAGGGCTTTCTTCAGATTCAGAATGCACAAGGAATAATCCGTTGCTTTGCGAACCAATGAGCATGCCTTCTCCAAGAACCATCAGGGAAGCGGTATCAACGCATACTCTGTCGCCCATTCCTACGGGTTTTACTTTTGTGACTCTGGCTCTGGCAAGGGGTATTTTTTCCATTCCAGACCTGTCCCTGACCGCTGCCACTTTCTTTATCTCGGAAAAGTTATCGGTATCAAGAAACACACCGTCTGAACCATGCTCAAGCGTTTCAAGAGCCAGCTTTGCCTCTTGCGCGTTCTGGACACCTGCTATTATCTCAACATCGAGTTTCTGGAGGCCAGCTATAAGGTTTTCAAGCGGGATTACTTTCCAGTCCGTGCCGACCACGATCAAATAATCGCATGATTTTCCAAGTTCGACAGCGAACTGCTCATATTTCTTATTCTTGATAACAACATAACCGGCAACGGTTTTTCCTTCCCTCGTCAAATGCTGGGCTTCTGCAATATCATCAGAATTTGAAAAATCAGAAGGCAGCTTGTTTGTTCCATCGCCTTCGCTGTCTTTGCCAACAACTACGATATCCGCATCTTCAGACGGTGAGGCGATCTTGATATTTCCAAGTTCACGGACTTTTGATATATCCTCTGGATTCAGGAATACGAAATCTGCACCCGATTCAAGCCCTGTGGTCACTCGCGGCTTATTTTCTTCCCAGGTGTTGCCGTCCGCTTTTATCCACACCGACTTTTCTTTTTTCACCGCAAAGCCTCCATGGCATCTTCCACGCTTGCGCCTTTATGTACAACAAGCGTAAGCGCGCGCGTCATTGCTGTTGGATTCTCGTGCTGGAATACATTGCGTCCAATTGCTACGCCTCTCCCTCCTGCATCTATCGCTGTTCTTACCATTTGAAGAAATTCCTCATCAGTATTGGTCTTCGGGCCTCCTGCCATAACGACAGGGACTGGACAGCCTTCCACAACTGATTTGAAGCTGTCAATATCTCCTGTAAAATTAGTTTTTATGATATCTGCGCCCAATTCAGCGCCTGCTCTTGCAACATGGGCGACAAGTTCTGCTTCATTTGAATTCTTTATATCCTTGCCGCGCGGGTACATCATGGCGATCAAAGGCATTCCCCAGATGTCGCATTGTTCTGCAACTTCGCCCATTTCCGTCAGCTGGTCAGCTTCTGTTTCTGAACCAATATTGACGTGTATGCTCACAGCGTCCGCGCCCATTTTTATTGCTTCTTCGACTGTGCATACCATCACTTTGTCATTAGGATCAGGTCCAAGCGATGTGGATGCGCTCATGTGAATGATAAGCCCGATATCCCGGCCATAGCCTCGGTGTCCGTGTTTTGCCATGCCTTTTTGCAGGAGAACCGCATTTGCTCCGCCATCGGCAACTTTATTCACCATTTCAGCCAGGTTTACGATACCCCTTACGGGCCCCATTGAGATCCCATGATCCATAGGTATGATTACCATGTTCCTGCTTTCCCTGTCCATAATCCGTTCAAGTCTTATTTTCTTTCCAATTTCTGACAATCAAATCACCTATTATTTTATTATGTGTTAGTATGTGACACACTAACATAGTTATGACGATATATATAATTTGCGTAGAAGATAGTTTTTAATAGAATCAACACCGAAAGTATATACAGCAAACTATTATTAATAAATCGGAGTTGAAAATATGGTAGTGGAATTAAAATCAGGCGTTTACTGGGTTGGATATGTGGACTGGAACATAAAACAGTTTCATGGACATGAATATTCAACACACAGGGGATCAACATACAATGCATATCTAATAGTTGATGAAAAGATCGCTCTTGTTGATACAGTATGGGGACCTTACTCCCAGGAGCTGATCGATCATATTAATGAGATAATCGATATCAAAAAGATCGATTACGTTATAGCCAACCATGCTGAAACCGACCACTCAGGCAGCCTCCCGGCGGTGATGAAGCATATTCCCAATGCTACAGTTGTTGTTTCAGAAAAAGGAAGAGAGAGCATACCTAAACACTATCATGAAGACTGGAACTTCAAAGTTGTAAAAACCGGTGACAGCATAAGCCTGGGCAAGAACAGCCTTGTTTTTGTGGCTGCCCCGATGCTTCACTGGCCTGACAGCATGTTCACATACCTCACAGGTAAAAACATCCTGATGCCAAATGATGCCTTTGGCCAGCATATTGCATCTTCATCCCGCTTCAATGATGAAGTTGATACGACAGAAGTTTACCAGGAAGCTATAAAATATTATGCCAATATTCTCACGCCTTTTAGCGACCTTGTTATCAGGAAAATTGATGAGTTCAAGAAATTGAACATCCCTGTGGATATAATCGCGCCAAGCCACGGGATCATCTGGAGAAAAGATCCGCTGCAGATAGTTTCCCAGTATTATGAATGGGCTCAGGGAAAGAACGATGGTTCTGCCGTAATCATATATGATACCATGTGGAAAGGCACTGAAAAAATGGCGAAGGCAATAGCAAAAGGTCTTGAAAATGAAGGTGTGAAATACAAGATTTTCAATATTGCAATATGCGACAGGAACGATGTACTTACAGAGATATTTAAAACAAAAGGCATACTTATCGGTTCACCAACGATGAACAATGGCCTGTTGCCTACCATGATGCCAATACTTGAAGACTTAAAAGGTCTGAAATTTAAGAATAAAGTGGGCGCAGCGTTTGGTACTTACGGCTGGAGCGGTGAGAATGTCAAGCTTATTGAGGAAATACTTGAAAAAGCAAAGATAAAGATCCTCCAGGAAGGCATTAAATTCAAGTGGCAGCCCACGAAAGAAGAACTTGAGAAATGCGAGGAGTTCGGAAGGTCTTTTGCACAGAAGATGAAAGCCGTTTAGATTGAGGGAACATAGAATTTTCACCGCAAGGTCGGCCATGAATTATGTTTCCTAAATGAACATGAAAAAAGCAACGAACTAAACGAACTGAAACGAACTCCGGCAGCGTGAGTTCGTATGGAGTTAGTACGAGTTCGTTGTTAATATTTTTTCATACCAGAACGCAAAGTCCGCAAAGATTTTGCCAGCGTCTCGATGACGTATGGCAGGGTGAGCAGCAAATGGATATACATTTTTGGGCGTAATGATAAAAAAGGCTTTAGTGCACACTGACACTGAGCGCGCGCAGTCCCCGCAGGGATCGGCAAATGCCGACCCTTTGGCTGCGCGCTCCGCGCGTGCCCGTCTGCCGAATAAGAAAGAGCGGTTTCCCGCCCTCTCTCTTCTAAGAACCGTACGTGCGACTTTCACCGCATACGGCTCAAGCACTTGATAACCCTTTAAATCGGGCAGCAATTATTTATCATGGTCTCAGTTTCAGGTTGCCAATCTTTCTTTGTCTTATCCCACACTCGATTTGCTATGTTTGTTAGTTTCTTGACTCCCAATTTTATCTTTCGCAAGATAAAATAGTCTTTGTCAATATGGGGGTTCATGTCTAACCTCAATCTTGTATGTCTGACTATCTTTGTATCAGATAGAAGGTTCAGTTGTTTATTTCCCTCGGAAAATATCCATTTCCTCTTTCCATCAGAATGCCAATATTTATTAGCAATCCAATGTCTGGATTTATCAGGATGTCTTCTTTTAGCCCAATGCCAGAGCATATTCCAGATTATTGAATCAAGTTTCTTGAATATTTCACTGGATACAACTGATTGGTGATAGTTAGACCAACCTGTTATTATCGGGTTAAGGGCAGCTATCAGTTCTTCTTGTTTTCGCGTTTTTCCAATATCGATTAAGTTGCTGATTTTTTCAGTAACTTTATCAATGGATTTCTTCGACGGTTTGACAAGAAGTTTACCGTTATATTTTCTGAAATTCCATCCAAGAAAATCAAAGCCATAATCAATATGGGTTATCAATGTTTTCTCATCAGAAAGTTCCAAACCTCTATCCTTCAGGAAATTTTTCATCAGTTCTTTAACTTCTATTGCAATTTCCTCAGTTTTTGCAGTAACGATGAAGTCATCCGCATATCTACAAAAATTTACTTTGTATTTGGCATGATTTCTATCTATTCTTCCACTTCTGCTTTTGAGGTATTTATCTGCAAGTGCGTTCTCAATCCCATCCAATGTCATGTTGGCCAGGATTGGCGAGATAATACCACCCTGTGGAGTTCCTGCCTCTGTTGGAAATAGATGGCGGTCAAATACATAACCGGCTTTTAGAAATTGTTTCAGAATTGATTTATCCATAGGGACATTGTCTATTAACCACTGGTGCGATATATTGTCAAAACAACCTTTAATATCACCTTCCAATATCCATACGGGAGAGTTCTCTCTGCACAGATAGTGAAAAACTTGTTGACAAGCATCGTGGGTGCTTCTGAATTTTCTGAAGCCAAACGATGTCCTGTCCCCCGTGGCTTCTGCAATTGGTTCTAATGCCAAGGCATAGAGTGATTGCATAGCTCGGTCGTACATAGTCGGGATACCTAAGGGTCGTTTTTTCTTTGACCCATATTTTTCAATGTATACTCTCTTTAATGGCTTTGCCACATACTTTTTATCAGTTAAACTGAGAGCGGCTTTCATTTTGGCTTCCGGTGGAGACCATATTTCACCGTCAATCCCTGCCGTTCTTTTACCCTTATTTTGAGTTGGGTTTCTTGTTGCTAACAGTTTCGCAAAGTGCGAGTGTGTTAGTAGATACTGCAACTTATTTACCAAATACCATTTGCCTTCTTTAACTGCTTTTGTGATTCTGACCTGTAGCCTATTCACATGTTTTTCAACTTTCTTCCAGTCGATATCATTCCACTGATTTTTCAGTTGCTTGTTTGCAAGCTTCTCATCTTCCGATGTAATTGAATTTCTTGCATTCATAGGTTTACCTTCATTCACACAATCAAATACCAATGATAAGTTAGCACCTTTTCAGGTTGAGGCAAGAACCTCTATCCGGTCTATTACTGACCGACGTTCGCTTTTTATCATATCCTCTATCCTCTGCACCATCGTTACTCCTTGCGGAGTTTCTACCAATTGGGAGTGCATGGGACTTACCAAGTTCTGCATCGCAAATAATTCTAAATGCCTTAGAAGCCATCTATGAGCCGAGAACCGTTTGTCCATTCCCTGTAACGTGTGCCAAGCCATTACAGCCTGATTCTGTACCATTTTGGTTCAAGCGCATCGGTCTATTTTCGCTTGTCTGTATTTACGACTCTTACAATGGTTCAACATTTGTTTCTTCATAGCATTTTTACCTTAGCGGATTGTCTGAAATAGACTTCCAGAGTTCTCTACATTGTCTTATGGGCTTCATACCTTCTCATTACTGAAAACGCATGCCATAATAAGGTCACTCCGAATGGAGGGAGCGGCATACTGCAATTTGTGATGCAACTTCTTGTCGCAA
>JBAZOV010000029.1:0-15672 GCA_041648475.1 Candidatus Methanoperedens sp.
ACATCAGCCTGTTACCAGACCGGGTGTGGGGTTCAGTTCTGAGGTGGCGGCTAGCCTTTCCTCATGCTGGATTTTCACCAGCTGGCGAATTTGAGCTTTGCTCGGCGCGCCTGTGTCATCCGTGTTCATCCTGTCCACAAAAAAAATGAGCAAATTCAAACAGATAAGCATAATAAGGTAAAAATAAATATAAGAAGTACAATAGCACAAAATCGAGAAGGAGAGTTAAAATGAAGAATGTAGAAATGTCAATTGATGGGAACATATTAACGATAAAAGTGGATTTAAGTAAAGATTTCGGGCCCTCAGCATCAGGAAAAACAATTATCATCGCCTCAAGCGAAGGAAATCAGTCAATTCCGGGAAAGGAAGAAGCTAAAATTGGGCTGAATGTTTATAAGAAGAAATAAATCATAACATTACAATTATAAACATTAAAACGATATTAACTCCTATGAAATTGCTCGCATTATCAGACCTTCATGGTGATTATTCCCATGTCACGGCCATTCTTGATAAAGCAGGGGATTTTGAAGCTGTCCTGATCGCTGGCGATCTAACAAATTTCGGACCAGATGAAACGGCTCTTGAATTGCTGGACATGTTCAAGTGTCCTGTGTTCGCAGTGCCAGGAAATTGCGATAATCCCTCACTCCAAAAAGTCCTGGATGAAAATAAAAATACCATAAATCTGCACAATTCTTTACATACTATGGGAGAATTTACATTCATGGGACTTGGAGGCTCAAATCCCACACCTTTTAATACACCTTTTGAACTATCTGAAAAAAAAATCGCAGAATACATCGGAACTTTATTGAGCCGATCAAAGGGACGAAATATTCTATTGTCCCATGCTCCGCCGCGAAACACCACAGATAAGTTGCCGCACGGGAATGTGGGAAGCACTGCTCTGGCACACTACCTGGGACGATTCGACCTCATTATTTGTGGACATATACATGAAGCCAGGGGCGTTGTCAAGGTCAATGGCACATGCATTGTGAATCCCGGGATGGCATCAAAAGGGCAGGCTGCATTGATAACGATAGAAAACGATATTAAAGTAGATTTCATTGATGTGAAATGATCAAGTTATGAAAGGATGAAATGATAAAGATCGCGATATCTGGAAAAGGAGGAGTGGGAAAAACCACCCTCTCAGGAACCCTGGCAAGGCTTTTTGCGAGGAATGGTAGAGATGTCCTGGCAATTGATGCCGACCCCAGTATGAACCTTGCCTCTGCGCTTGGTATTAAAACAGCGCCAAAGCCACTTACCGAATACAAAGAGCTGATCGATGAAAGAGCAGGAGGTCCTGCTGGTGTTTTCAAATTAAACCCTAAAGTGGATGACATCGTTGAAAAATTTGGAGTCATCGGGCCTGATAATGTCAAATTGCTTGTCCTGGGAACTATAGAAAGAGGCGGAAGTGGCTGCATGTGTCCTGCAAGCTCTTTCCTGAAAGCCCTTATGCGCCATGTGATCCTTAAAATAAATAGCGTCGTTATTCTTGACATGGAAGCCGGCATCGAACATCTAGGCCGCGGTACAACAAAAGGAATAGATTATATGATCATTGTCGTAGAACCTGGCGCACGGTCGATCGATACAGCAGGAAGGATAGCAGAATTGGGGCGCCAGATCGGGATAAGTAAATTCGGCGTTGTTATAAATAAAGCCGGAGATGAGGTAAAAGAGATTGAGGAAAAACTTATGGCTTATGACCTGCCAGTAATTGGCATAATACCCTTTGATAGCGACCTTGTAAAGGCTGACCTTGCTAATGTTTCACCGATAGAAGGGGAGAGTAGCGCAATCTTGTCGATCACCAGGATCTTTGAAAAATTGTCAAATAAAATGGAGTGAATATCATAAAAAAACCTGAACGTATTCCCAGCGGATGCAAACCATTGGATGAAATGCTTGGCGGAGGGGTTGAAACCGGGATAGTAACCCAACTGTATGGCGGATCAGGTACAGGAAAGACTAATATCTGCATCCAGCTTGCGGTTGAATGCGTGAAAAGCGGAAAAAAAGTGATATTCATAGACACCGAAGGCTTTTCAGCAGACCGGTTCAAACAGATCGCCGGGGATGAGGCAAAAAAGATCGCCGGGGAGATTATAATTTATGAACCTGCAAGCTTTGAACAGCAGTATTCAGCGATCACCGACATCGAGAAACTCATGAATGAAAAGATCGGTCTTATTGTTCTTGACTCTGCGGCACTTTTTTACAGGCTTGGCCTACAGGACGATTCAAACGAAGAAAATGTTGCAATAAGGCGCGAACTTGTGAACCAGATAGGGATACTCCACGGGATAGCCAGGAAATACGGTGTGGCGATCGTGATAACCAACCAGGTTTACAAAGATGTTGCCACTGGTGAACTCTGTCCTGTAGGAGGAAATGCGTTTGAGCACCTTTCAAAAACGATCATATTATTGGATAAGACCGGAACTTCAAAAAGAAAAGCAACTCTTCGAAAACACAGGTCAAAGAGTGAAGGCATTTATTGTGAGTTCAGGCTGACCGATAAAGGTGCAGAATAGGGAACATAATACCCCTTTTTCTTACAAAAATATGGGAGAAGAAAGAACAAAAGAAAATTCTATCAAGGAATAGAATGCAGAGATTTTCCTGAAAAGATATTTTGGGGTGTTAAGATCATCTTCACAATATCCCTATGGTCTTCCTTGAGTGAATAACAACGGTGCTCCCGTTTCAAATAGATACGAAGGATACCAAGCCTCGTATGCATCTGTCCAACCATGGCAGAAACTGCCCTGTAATTAATTTCAAATCCCTGCTTCTTAAGGTGAGTATAAATTTCGCATGTGGTATAATTTTTTGTTTGCAAAAACAGGTTTAAAAGACATTTCCTTATGCCGATCTTGTCCTTTCCAAGGAATTTTGACAACCTTGTTCGGACACTATCTTTCGTGTTTTCTGGTATAAAATCACCTGGAATGATAATGAATCGATGAAATAATAAACTTTCTGGTTTTCCTCTGGAAAACTTAAGGTTTAGCTTTTATTTTTTCACCTTTTAATATTTTATAAAGCTTCTGGATAAAGCCCTGAAGTCCGGAAACGGGTGTTTTTACCTTCTCTCCCTGCGCAGCAGGAGGCTCCTGGATCACCGGTTTTGCTTCTGTTGCTCTTAAAAGGTACCATGAAAGCACTTCCGCATATGCAATAATCCCGATAAATGCAGACCATATGAAAAGAAGTATGTGGAGATTATAGATTTGCATACCGGAATAAGAAAATTGGATTATTGAAAGGAAGCTCAAGGCATAATCCGAAATGATAAAAAGGAAAGCCATAGGAATAATAATCATTACAAGAGCGGAAAATATGGGCGAGACATATATGAGAATTCCAAGAATAATGATCGAGTATATAAAGAATAATAAAATTGAGATAATATCCATTATTGTGCCCTCATTTTAGTTTTTGTTATTAAATAAGCGATGAATGCGACACTGCCAATAATTCCCGAAATAACAAGAAATGACGATATCATGAATACCATCATTTCATACTGGCCTGCATTTATAGGTGTTGCATCGGCTTTTTTTGGTTCAGGGGTCTTCTGGATTTCGACAGTATTTGATTGCGCCTGCCTTACAGTTCCCAGGATATCACGATACGTTGCATCCGCGGCAGGAAGAGAGGAAGCATTTCCTGTCAAAGTATATCTTACATAATCCACTTTTCCGGGGTCCAGAAATCCTGCCCACGTTGCTTTTCCACTTGCTATGAGATCATCACCAGGTACAATATCATTCACTGTCACATTGGCAGGCCTGTCCCCAATATTCATTATTTCCAATTCCACATCTGTCATACCCTGGTTATTCACAGCTGATTTGACCATGCGGATATAAGGCATATGAACAATAGTTGTTGCCTCATTCGATAAGCTCATCTTTCCGTTCCACCGGGCAGTGGCTGCAGGAAGCTGATACGTTCCTGGTTTCTGTGGGTTTATGAAATATGATACATTCGATGATTTTTTAGGCAAAACTTCGATATCCCAATCCATTTGTCTTGGGTTTATTTCTGAAACATTATCCTGTATATGGACTAAAGTGGGATTTAACCCGGAATTATATACCACTAATTCAACCTGTACTTTTTCTTCGTCGGTTTCTTCCTGTATGCGTTTCACAATTGATATATAGGGCTTAACAGACACCTCCTTGCTTATTGTGGTCAAATATGCAATATTTTTATAATCATACACTTCTATTTTTGCATTCAAAATGATTGTGGAGCCTGCGGACAGCTCCCCTATCTTAGATGTAAAGGAGTTTGTTCCATTAATTCCGGTTGTGGTAAAATCAGACGGTTTGAAAACCACGGAATTCGTGCTATTAAGGAATATACGCGCTATATTGAGAGTTTTTTCGCCGATAATGTTGATCGAGACTGAAATTGTCTCATCCGAATCATATTCCTCTTTATCAGTAATGATTTGCGCATTGATCTTTGGGGTATCATATTTGAAAAATTCAAGTTCTATGATCCCTGTCCTGTTTATTTCCGTGACTACTAATCGCATATTGTCGTAATCTTTTGAATCATTCTTCATGAAAATATCCATCACAGTCTTGTTTCTTCCTGATATTGAAAGATTAACTGAATCCTTACCAAGTGATTTAAATCCGATAGAATAATTCTCAAATGAATATGTATCTCCCCATTTCAATGTTGCTCGTCCATAAGGAACCCATATGGTCCTCTCTTCAAGTTTGCTAAAAGCGATCCATGAATAGTTTCCATTTATCCCTATAAGGGTTATTCCGACAGAATTATATTGCTGCAACTCGTTCACTTTAAATTCCTTTCTATCTAACAGGGTATTATGTTTATAAATTGTCAAGGAAGAGTTTGTATTATTCTGGACTTTAGCTTTCACGATAAAATTTTCAAAAGCCAAAGATTCATTGGAATTAATGAAACCAGATGACTTGGCACTCCAGACCTTCTCGGCTGCGCCAGGGGAGGCGAGGGAGATTAAACATATTATTATGAAACATATTACAATTTTTATGTTCATTATACTTTAAATTGAATTCAATTGGTTTAAACTTTTCTTCGACCTATATGGAAATCATTTCCTGATTGGCAGGAGCAAATGATCTAACTCCCATTTCTTCCCCTATCCAACTGGCAAAACCTTCGGTGTTGTCACCATGCACTGCGATAACTGTCTCTGTGCCATTATCGCAAAAATTCTTAACGACCTCTTTTAATTGTATGTCCCCGCAATGGGCTGAAAAATCATATAACTCAAGCCTGCAATTAAGATGTACTGTACGTTTTCCGTTCACTATATACCCCCGCGTAAGCGCAGATCTGCCATTTGTATCATCCGCCTGGTATCCGGTAAGAAATATCTTGGATTTCGGATCATTGTATATCTCATCTATATAATAAAGAACTGGTCCGCCGTTTAGCATCCCTGCGCTTGTAACGATTATAGAGGGTTTATTAATAATAGATTCCCTGTCTTCCCTTTTGACAATGTTAGCGCTCGTGAATGCCTTTTCAAGTTTATTGATATCACTTACATATTCAGGTGATCTTTTGAAGAGGTTAAAGACATCAACTCCCATTCCGTCCACAAAAGCAGGAAGACCGTGTTTTTTCAGTATTAGCATAATCTCCTGTGTCCTTCCTATGCCAAAAGCCGGTATTATTGCTCTCCCGCCTATATCAATGGTTTTCCGTATGGATTCTATGAACCGTTCCTCCAGTATTTTCCTGGGAGTATGGTTCCTCCCAAAATATGTGCTCTCGATAAGGAGGATATCACTTTCTGGAAAATCCGTGTCAGCACATTTCTGTAGTTCTGTCCCGATTGTATTCAGGTCGCCTGTATAAAAAAGGCTCTGTTTTTCTTTTTCAATATGTACCATGGAAGATCCGGGGATGTGCCCGGCATCAGAAAAAGATACAGAATAACCATTCGTGTTGAATTCCTGCTTGTATCCTTTTACTCTTACTTTTCGCTCAAATTCCTGGATCTCTTCATGATAATAAGGGATCACATGCCCTTTTTTTCCTGCGATCTTCAGGGTATCCCGTGCAAGTAACGCAGATAATTTCGCCGTAATTGGTGTACAATAGACCTCAGGCTCAAGGTCCATGAGATTCGGGACAAGGCCGCAATGATCAAGATGGCCATGGGAGATGATAATGGTTTTAGGACGAAGACCGTTAGAAGGATAAGATGGAGGGTCAGTTGGCTTGATCCCGTAATCCAGAAGAAGCTCTTCGTTCAGGATGATCGCAGACCGTCCAACTTCCTGTGCTCCTCCTAAAAATCGTAATTTAATATTCTCGCCTCAGTAATGTTAGTCTCAATTCTATTTCGGAGATATTATAGTCTTTTGCATAAATTTCACAGTAAGTGAGGGGAATCCAATAACCACCTATACAGAGGCATAAACTTGACTTTTTCTTCTATTCCAAACCAGTTTATCATTTCTTCATTTTGATAATCTTCTGTGAGAACTAGAAGATCTTTGCACCCAAGTTCTTTGCTTGCTTTTAATATTGCTCTTATTTCTCTATCCCTTGTTTTCATATTGCCAAGGTCATAACAAACCTGGATTAACTGCCTTGTTTTTAATCCCTGCCTTATTATGAAATCTACTTCTTCCTGTTGTTCTGACTTCCAGAAATAAATCTGTGCAATTCCATTCATTTCATATTTTTTTAGTTCAACCGCGACAATATTTTCGTATAATTTTCCGATATCAGGACTGAATTTAAACGCTCTGGCATGGATAAAACCGTTGTCAATGCAATATATTTTTTTATTAGAAGCTATCTGTTCCCTGATTTTGAACGAGAATCGGTTTATCTTGAAAAAAATGAATGCTTCTTCCAGGTAGCCCAGATATTTTTCGACCGTATGAACGCTCTTGCATTTTGTTACCTTGCACAAAGTATTGTAAGAAAATTCCTGGGCAATATTTGAGATCAAATAGACTGCAAGGTCTTCTATTGCCTGTACATGCCTGATCCTGAATCTTTTCACTATGTCCTTGTAGATTATAGCGTTGAATAAAGTGGAAAGATAATCCTTATATTCGGTTTTCTTTAAAAGTGGTTCGGGGTAACCCCCATATGTATTATATGCGAATAGTTTTTCCTTCGTCTCGCTTTGCGTTAATTCCTGGCCTTGCGCATCCAGATATTCTTTGAACGAAAATGGAAAGATGTTTAGGAGAGAATATCTGCCTGTAAGGTGGGTTGCAAGCTCTTTGCTCAATAAATTAGAGTTGCTGCCTGTTATGACTATATTGTATCCCTGCCTGCTTAGCCTGTTGACAAAGAGTTCCCATTTATCCAGGTTCTGGATCTCGTCAAGCAAGATGTATTTTGGGTTATTGTAGATTGTATTTATTGCATCGATTATCTCGTTATAGTCTTTTGTTTCCACGAGCTTTTCATCATCAAAATTTGCATAGCCAAAGATGCCCTGCCTGCTTAGCGCATGAACTGCAAAGAAGGATTTTCCCGCTCTTCTTGGCCCTATTATGACATTTATTAAGCTGCTGCTGAGTTTTGTTGAATCAACTGATCGTTCAACATATTTTTCTTTCAGCCTGCTTTCAAGCTCTCTTTTCTGCATCAGAATAATATCGCGGATCATCTTAGTATATTATACTGCACAAAAGTTTATAAATTTATGCATTATGATGTTTGGATGGCACCCCTTACAGTTCACAGGCAGTAGTTAGGGCTGTCCCGAAAACAGAAACTCAGATAGTACATGAGCGTTTGGGTTTGAGAAATGGTGTTCATCAAAACGAAGTGAACACGGATGCCTCAAATCGGACGGATCTACACGGATAACAACATTTCGGCATCCGTTGATGAAGAGAATTTATGTATATCAAGATATATCTAATAGTGTATGACAACTAATGCAGTACAAATAAGGATGCCATCTGTATTACTGAAAAACATAGAAGACCTTGTTAAGCAGGGATTTTATAAAAACAAAAGCGAAGCAATTATCGATGCTGTGCGTCATTTTGTGGGGTTTGGGCAGACAAAAAGCGATATAGCGATATTCATAAGAGAAGAGCTGCATGGAAGACAAATAAGGCGTGGTTATTCTAAAAAAGAATTCGATACCATGTGGGAAAAAGTAAAACTCGGAACTGATTGGAAAGAACGCTTTGGAACTGATGCCGACAGCGTCATGAAAGAACTCAGGAGAAGACGATGATATTCATCGACACGGATATCTTTGTGATTGAAAAGCTATTTAAAAACGATAACAGATATGTCGTTACAAATAAGTTTCTAAACAGTGATTCTAAGGAAAAATGCACTTCTATTTTCAACTTGTTTGAACTTCTTGGTATTGTATCTTTTAATCTGAGTACAACGGATTTGAAAAAATTGCTCAAAGGATTTTCTGAAGTTTATAATATAAGGATACTGTTTCCAAAAACGTCATACGCATCGCCAGATGATTTCATAGAGCAGTTATTCGATAATGTTTTTGAAAAAATAACTATGAAAATGAGCTTTTCTGATGCTTTGATATTGAGCGTAGCAGAAGAACATTCTTGCTCTAAATTTGTGACATGGAATGTAAAACACTTTGAAGGTCGGACAGATATTCCTGTGAATACTCCAGAAGAGATGTTGATCTTATAGATTAAGATAACTTCTGTGAGATTTAAACTGTTTCTTTTTGCGCATGATACTTATTTAAAACATTCTTGTCCGTTTTTCTTTTGGCTCAGTTCAGTTTGTTTCAGTTCGTTTTACATAAAACTTTCCCATGCCCATCTATCTCACCGTTCCAGATACGTGTGCTGGATATAGGTAAACCGTCATCAGCAAGAACATAATCAACAAGTACGATTCTTAACTGGCACAAGCCCTTCTCTTTCCGTATCATATTGATTTTAAGTCCAATAGGCTGCGTTTCCGGGGATACCACAAGACAATCGAAATCCTCTCTTATGGTCGGACCGTATGGGTCGTCAAGCCTCACAATTGTTGGAATGAACCCAAGTGTCTTGATATATTCCATGACATCATTGTAGCGATTTTGATAATCCTCCACTTCATGATCCTTTTTCCTGGTCATTTCATCCGAGGTGAGCCCGATGAGCAGTTCACCAGCACGGCTTAATTCTGCTGCTTTCTTCAACAGGGCAATATGTCCGTCATGCAAAGGATTGAAAGTCCCTCCAACGGCTACTCTTGACATACACTCATGATTGGAGAATTAAAAGATAAGAGTATCTTTTAATATCTCTTATGTGATTTTAGGGGGTATATGACACAAGAGACAATACACTGGGCAGATGTTATCGCAGAAAATGTACTTTCGCGAGGAAAAAAGCATACTGTGGCATCGGGAATCACTCCTTCCGGCCCTATCCATATTGGGAACATGAGAGAAGTCGTAACCGCAGACGCAGTATATAAATCGCTTGTGGATAAGGGCGCAGATGTGCGTCTTATTTATATCGCTGATACATTAGATCCTCTTCGGAAAGTGTATCCCTTCCTTTCAAAGGATTACGAAGCCCATGTTGGAAAACCCCTATCTGAGATCCCATGTCCCTGCGGGGGTCACAAAAGCTATGCCGAGCATTTCCTTCTACCATTTATTGAGGCGCTGCATACCCTATCTATCAAACCTGTCGTTTACAGGGCTGATGTCCTTTATAAAGAGGGAAAATATGTTGAATCCATCAAGAAAGCGCTTACCAACAGGGATGCTATTGCGAAAATATTAGAAGAAGTGGCAGGACGTGACCTTGAATCCGATTGGAGCCCGTTCAATACGATATGCAAAGAATGCGGCCGCTTAAGTACAACGAAAGTGACAGGTTTTGATACAGAAAAAGAAACGATAGATTATGTTTGCAAATGCGGCTCATCTGGAACAGTTTCAATGACAGGCGGTGGAAAACTCAACTGGCGCGTGGACTGGCCTGCGCGCTGGCCGATTTTCGGGACGACAGTTGAGCCTTTCGGTAAAGACCATGCAACTGCAGGCGGTTCATACGATACAGGAAAACGGATCGTCCGAGAAATATATGGTTATGAGCCGCCACACCCGATCGTGTATGAGTGGATAATGCTAAAAGGCAAAGGTGCTATGCACTCATCCACAGGTCTTGCAATATCCATCAACGATATGCTTGAGATCGTACCGCCAGAAGTCCTGCGCTACCTTATCATCAGGCAAAAACCTGAGAAACACATTGAATTTGACCCGGGGCTTGCTTTCCTTAATCTTATTGATGAATATGACCAGGTTGAAGGCGATCAGAGGGCACACCAGCTTTCACGCACAGAAGGGACGATACCTTCAAAGATCCCATTCAGGCACATGGTCACAGCCGTGCAAATCGTGGATGACAGGGGTTTTGATTACCTTCTCACTGTTCTGGAACGCACGGGCTATGATACATCCGGTAAAGAGGCGATCAGGCAAAGAGCCAATAATGCAAGGAACTGGCTTGCCAAATATGCCCCATTGTTCGTAAAGTTCAAAGTCCAGGACACTATTCCACCACAAGTGAAAAGTTTCACGAAAGAGCAAAAACTGGCACTTGCAATCCTTGCCGATCAAATGGAGCACGGAATGTCAGGCCAGGATATCCATGATAATTTATACAAGGTCGCCGAAGAAACGGGTCTTGACGGGAAACAGGTTTTTGAGACCGTGTATCTTGCACTTCTTGGTTTGAAGTCCGGACCACGCGCAGGACATTTTCTGGCATCCCTGGAGAAGGAATTTGTAGTAAAGAGATTTAAAGAAGCAAGTTCATAAAAATTATAATTATTATTAGTTTTATTCGCATGTTTGCGAACAATGGTTTTAAGTACTTTGTTCACGAAGATATATTTAATAGGATAAAAAGAATCATTAATAAAAACAATTGTGCGATAAAATAATTAACAAAAACAACAACAGTGCAATATTATGATGTGTACAAGATCACGCTCGGGTTTAACTAAATGGGTAATGGCAGCCCTTATAATCTCATGGTTAATTAATGCGTCTGCAGCATTTGAATTAACTAAACTCCAATGGGACACTGGAACATCGGGAACATTAAAACGCGATGGTGTAATCTCATATATGGGATATTCAGTGAAAGTTACAGCCTTTAATGCGCCCGTGGAATCTGAAAAATATAAAAATATACCCATTGAACCCGTAGAGGCGTTTGTGGGATTAAATATATCAAAGAATGGCACATTTATTAATAAGACCATGATTGGTCGTGGTGAATCCTACATCTCACCGGATGGGGAATTAAAAGTGACTGCAGTTGACCTTCCTGCAAGTTCAGGCAAAGAATGGCTTTTTGAAAGCTATGATCCCTGGGTTAAATTGGAATTAAGTCCAAGGGGAAAACCTCTTTTTGATTTGTCAGTAAATATGGCTGATGAATATATTTCAGCACCAAATACAGAGATCGTTGTTAAGGTCGTAGTGAAGAATCCAGGGACTGCAGATATGCTAAATGTTAATCTGGACGTAGGCACGAAACTTCCAATACTGAGAGGTAATTTGAAGTTCCATTATGACAGAATAATCAAAGGGACACAGGTTTCCGAAACAATGACATTCTCTACTCCGATAACAACGGAACTCACGAAATATGATATATATACAAATGTCAGCGGATTTGATGTGAAAGATGATTCCTATAACATGAGCTTATTGAGGACAATCGTGATTGTCCCGCCCCCTCAGCAAATACCAACTTTAAAGAAAAGTTCAAACGCCAAAATGTATTTGAAAGATTATAATATGGTTTCACTTTCATTCAAGAACACTCTTAATTACGAGCTAAAAAATGTGAGCATCTCGGACAGTCTTCCTGATGGTTTCAAACAAATAAGCAATAACTCATTGAACTGGTTGGTAGATATTCCGGCAAATGGGGAATGGACTTCACGATACATATTAAAACCCACTGAAGCGGATAAAGAGGGAATATTATTCCCCGAAGCAAAAGCGGAATTTAAAATGAATAAAGAATATTATATAGTCCAGTCCAACAAACCTGAAACTATAGTCTATGGACCAAGGATCGAACTTACTAAAGAAACTGATGTCTCAGAGATCACTCCGGGTGATACCGTGACCGTAACTATTTTAGCGGTAAATAAAGGCAGCACTCCATCAAAGGTAAACATTACAGATACAGTGCCTGGTGATGTTATACTTTTAAGCGGTATTACAATGCGGGAGGAATATCTGGAGGCAAATAAGGAAGTCAAGTTCAGTTATACCATCAGATCAAATTCAGAAAGCCCATTCAAGCTTCCTGCAGCAGAAGCAAATTATTTTGAGCTTGGTGACAGGGGTGCATTAATTGGCACAAAAAGCCAGGAAACTTTAATAAGTATTAAGGTGCCCCCAACACCTGTGCCCACCCCTGAACCTGAATCATCTGCCCCTATTTCCACTATTGAGCCTGAGGTCGAAGCCCTTCTTACTCCTGTTGTTAACGAACCCCCGGTAGAGGGAGTGCCAGTTGTTGATGTAACCGAGGAGCCAAAACGACCAGATATCGTAGAACAGGAACCGTTAAAACCATCAATTGATGGCAATGTTGTTTTGAATGTTATCCTGGGTTGCGATAAAATAACAAGCATTGACCCGCAAAATAATAAGATAGCTGAGGTCTGCAATCTCGTCAATACTGCCCATTAATTGATTTTGGCACCAGATGGAACTATGGGGACATATCTTTTCTTTCCAGATTCTTCTGTATTAATTCTTTCAATATACCAATATTTCCCTTTTTTGCGCTTACTGGTACTATTATATCGATCCATTGTCTCCAAGGAGGCGACATTCCCAACCGTTGGGCTACCCCATCAAGGGTTTCATCAACATCCTTGATTTTGTCCATCTTATTTGCCGCAACAATGACATTTATATCAAGTTCATGCAAAAACTCAAAAAGCTCCACTTCAATCGGTATTTCATTCCGTTGTGTCCATCTGTCCACTATTTCGGCAAATGATGTAGTATTTACGACCATCACTGCGAGCTGTATGTTGGAAGAATTTTGTTCTATGTAATGAACAATATTATCTTTTATTGCTTCCTGACCTTTTTTTGTTACTTTACTCATGTAACCGAATCCTGGCATGTCAGTAATCTGGAATCTCTGGTAAGGTAAATGAAGAGGCTTCCTGGTTACACCTGGAAGCTTGCCTACCGGGACTTTTATCCCTGTCAGCGCTCTTATGAGGGTGGATTTACCAACATTTGACCGTCCCACAAAAATTATTTCTTTCATGAACCAACTGCATCATCGAAGTCATATAAAAATGCTTCCGGGGAGGAAGTTCATTTTCGCCTGAGAAATGCCGCAAATATCATTATAAAGACGATTAAAGCGGTATCAATAAATGGTGTTATTGGAGTTGGAGTAATTTCTGGAGTAATATCCGGGGCATTTTCTGTGGTTTCTTTGGAAGTGGCTTCCAGTGAAGGCGTTGTATCGGGCAATGTTACTGGAATTTGTCCATCAGCAGGTGTTAAATTCGAAGTGGTACCAGTTGTGTTTAAATTGATGCTGGTGTTTATTTTATCCGGATCAATTACGGTGATCACGGTTCTATCAGAACTCAATGCTGACCGCACTGTTCCCTTGTATTCATTATCTGTATAATTAGCCACAGCCGCAGGTAATTCTATCACACCATCCGTTTTCGGTCTTATGATATAACTAAATCCCTGTGGTTTATTTATTTCAAGGAATATAGGTTCACTTAAATAATATTGGCCGCTAACAAGACTTACATTATCTGGAAGGAAATCTACAACTTGTATCTTTGTGGCTATATTCCCAGCGTTATTAAAACTAACCGTTATCGTTATATTCTCACTGATATTCACAATTTGTTTATCTACGGTCTTGTTGAGAAGGATCTTTGGCCCGTTCACTATAACAGATGATGAATCCGAAGAAGCATTATATTCTTTGTTGTTGATTATGAACTGGGCATTTGCAGCAGGGATCGTGAAGCCACCGATGTTTGTTTGAAGCGGTTTTAGGGAATATGTTCTACTCTCATCATGACCCGATTCAATTAACGGGATTTCCCAGTGCAAGGGAGAATCAAATAATAATTCAAAATTTTCATTTAGACTGTCGGTAAGTCTAACATTATATAAATCAAAATCTCCACCATTAGATACCGTGACTCTGATGACAGCCGTATCTTTAAGATACATCCTGTCCCTTACGGCCTTGCTAACGGATACCCCTGTTTTGAAGGCCTTTGGTGATATTGATAGTGCCATAGAGCCTGTTGCCTGGTATTTAAGGTCCTTGACATCATAACCTTTAGCATCGGCACTCAAGAGATATGATGTGTCAGCAACGACTTTGGGGACTATGAGGAGAACGTTGAAACTCTGTGTTTCGCCTTTTTTCAATTCCAGATAATTCTGGTGAAACTGGCTTGTACTTCCACCCCTTAATTGCAAAACTCCTGGATTAAGGTCAACTTCTACATCTCTTGCGACGGCGTCACCTGTATTTTTTACTTCAACTGTTGCTTTCAGTACATCATCAGTACTTGAAACATAATTTGTCTTGTCAGTTGTGACAGCCACTTCAAGTTTAGGCTTTCCCCTTAATGAAATTGAAACTTTTGCCCAGGGGTTATAATATTCCATGACCCAATCCCTGGACGTTCCAGGAAGGATAGCAGTTAATGATACTTTCACTTCATAATCAGAATCGATCTCGTTTGCGCTCATTAGAGTCAGGACGGTTTCTTTCATCAGTTTGCCGTTCTTATAAATCTCAAGATAAACCACCGGGCTAACTGGGGTTTCTGGAATGATCTCATTTGTCTTAAATTGTTTATATCCCGGAACAGGGGACGGAAATTGTACGGCTACTACCGTATATGGTCCATTTGTGAAATTATTTCCTTTATAGAGGGTGGCTTCTGTGGCGGACGCCCATTCAATATCGCTTGAGGTGTAACTTGATGCAAGTGGAATTTCAAAAAGTAATATTATTAAGATTAAGAGTAATGCTTTGCTCATATAATAATTATTATAATGTAATTAGCATATATAGTTTCCTCTTCGATAAAACAACTGTCTAACACTTTGAATTTTTTCATTTTCATAATTCCAGAGCAAACCTTTATATGCTGAAAAAAACAATATCGGATTTAATCGGTTGGCTTATTTAGCAACAATTAGATGGATCAAAACATCTAAAGCTGTTTTTTTTAGGTTAATTGGTTTATAAAATAAAGGAAAGAAATATAAATGGATAATGACAGAAGAGGCGGTTTCCGCGGTGGCGGAAGCGGTGGCGGCAGAAGCTTTAGCAGCGGACCAAGAGAAATGCACAAAGCAACTTGTGCAGATTGCAAACAGGAAACAGAAGTACCTTTCGTACCATCTGGTGACAGACCTGTATATTGCAGAGAATGCTATGCAAAACACAAACCAGCGAGATATTAGGTGAATTAAATGGATAATGACAGAAGAGGCGGTTTCCGCGGTGGCGGAAGCGGCGGTGGCGGCGGAGGCAGAAGCTTTAGCAGCGGACCAAGAGAAATGCACAAAGCAACTTGTGCAGATTGCAAACAGGAAACAGAAGTACCTTT
>JBAZOV010000030.1:0-14058 GCA_041648475.1 Candidatus Methanoperedens sp.
TAAATAATTCATTTCCGTTATTGCAGGGACTGAAAAAACGAATTTTGAGGGATTCGGATGTGTCAGTCCTTGCAGGTTATATTATGAGAAATGCAAAGGATAAAACTAACGGTCATTTCCACACATCACCTTTTGGTGTCCATTTATTTTACACACTTTTTCTCAAAGATTCATATCGAAAGATTAATATAATTTAAATATATCTTGCAACATAATATAATATAGGAATTATTATGAAGAAACTTGATATAAAACAGCTTGACGACAGCGACGAAGAAATCGCAAAAATACTCATTTCCTCGGGCCTGAGCAGGCCAGTTGCCAGAACCCTGGCATATCTTAAAAAAGTGGATACGGCTACATCTGTTGATCTTGAAAGGGGAACAGGATTGCGCCAGCCTGAAGTCAGCATAGCAATGAGGCAGTTAAATCCGTTTGATTGGATTGAAGAGAATGAAGAAAAGAAGCCAGGCAAAGGAAGACCGAATAAGGTTTACTCACTTAAAGTTAGATTTAAGGATATAATCGCACACATTGAAAAAGAGCGGAAAAAAGAAATTGATGATGGAATGGCATCGATCAAGCGGCTGAAGGAACTGGTGCGTGATTAAGTCTCATAATTTGATCATCTCTGCAACTCTATTCCCGCAGAAAACACATTGGAGAAGCTTTGCATTTCCAACTGTAAAATACTCCATCAAGTGACCACATTTTTTACAAAATGCTGTGTCACCTTTCAGTTTCAAGGCATCGATCGCCTGTCTGATCGAACGTAATTGCGTATCCTGTTCTTTATCAAGATACACGATATCTTCATCCGTGAATGTTATCGCCATATTATTTTAAACCCCTCTTTTCTCCAGTTTTATATGCCATGAAATGACGCCAGACATCAAACCATCAACCACCTTCTTCGCCGCAACCTCATATGGAACAGCCACACCAAGCAGCGGCATAAGGTCTTTGCTCCAGCCCTTCTCAAGCTGCGCTATACGCTCACTCATTTCCTCGCTGGAATAACTCTTATCATAAAGAGCAAGCTTGCTGTTAATTAACTCAATATCGGGTTTTACCCCTCTTTCCAGCAGGAACCACAGGTCATAGAGATCTCTTGCCATTCCTCTCACCAGCAGCGCCCGCACCTTTTCAGCAAATATATGGTCAAGACTTGCTGCATTGATAACAAACGTCTTCACATCATCGTATTCTGTACGCACCATTACTCTTTCTTCAGATACGTTCTCCCCTCTCAAACTAACATCAATTCTTACCATACCTTTGGTAATATCCCTTCCTTCGTATAGCGGCCCCATATAGCTCAGAGCAAAGCCAAATCCTGACCTGGACATCCTCTTGTTCCTGATCTGTGCCCTGATGCCAAAATACTCAAGCTCCTTTGCTGCTGTTTCCAGCGTTTTGTAAGCCTCATCTTCGTCAAGATTTGAGTTAAAATCCAGATCCTCAGAATACCTCGGTGAGCTGTAAGCAATTCGAAGGCAGGTGCCGCCCTTGAAAATTAAACCAATTGTCTTCGAATAAAGCAGGCTAAGGAATACTGCCTGTACGTAGTCCCTCTCCTGGGTAAATAACGACACCCTGTTCTTCAGGGCGATCTTTTCAATTTGCTTCCTCGTCAGCATGCTAAGTCTCCCTCCATCCAAGGATCTCTTCTTCGTTCATATTCACATTAATATGCCACTTCTTATCCCAGACCGTGCTCTTTTTTCTTGTCGGATCAAGCTTGACATATTCATTCGACGAACATTCCAATAACATCCCTGCATCAGCGCCGAATCTCTCAAGAAGGTATCCTAATCTCGAGCAAAGGCTCCTGTTCTTCATGGCTGATGCATACGCAAATAGTTTCTCAGGATCAACTTTATCTTTTGCATTATATACCGCTTTTATCACCTCAGCCATTCCGCCTGCATTCTCAGGAAGGTAAAGACTGTCAATGACTGCCTTTTCCTCTTCTGCGATCAGGAAATCAAGTTCTCCTATTCTCTCTTTCCTGTATCCGAAAAACTTCTCCGGATTTATTAACACATATTTGAACCTGGAATTGTTGAACTCTACCTCTTTCTTTTTCCTGGCAGATGCAAGAAAAACCATGATCGGAACCTGTTCTGTAAAGCCGTAGAAATTCAGAGCGCTCCAGAAACTCACATATGAAGGATAAACAACCCTTGATGCTATAAAAAACGGATTGGAAAGAACGTGCTCTGGTTCAAAACCAAGCAAAAGATACTTACCCTTTTCAACGGATTTAATAAACCCTCTGTCCTCGAGTCTTGCAACAATAGTATATGCTTTTTCAACAGGGACTTTTAATAAACCCGCAAGCTCACGCACTGTGAAATAGTAAAATTCCTGCTCAAATAACGATTTTATGATGTAATTTGTGGAAAGTTTTGAATTATTTTCCATATAATCATTTACACAATATACATAGATAAAAAGTTTGCCCATAATTCCAGGAATCGATATGCCAATTTTCCAAAAAAATTTTCGGGATGATCCAACCACAATAAAGAAGTCGTTTTTCTAAAGTTTCCGACCAGGAAAAACGCCAGGCACCCCGGGCAACCTGCATACAGTAAGCCTAACGCGCTGGCAAAAAAATTAACACGGCTCGTTGAACTCACATTCTTCATGGCACTTGGCTTCACAAAAATGATACTCCGGGTATGAGTAAGGACAGAAGCGGTGATACTTATATTTGAAAACAGCTCGAATCATCCACCCGCCCATAGGCGGCGCAGGATCATTCCCTGATCGGACTTTAGCCCCATTATTCCGCCGTCAACAGACGGCGCGCCTTTCCCCGAATGAGAAATATTAATACATTGAGTGAATCATGAACAGACAAAATAGGCAATCCTGTGGCAAAAAAAAAGAACAACTATCCTGTACCTGCACCCAGGCATATCCATAGGACACGCCCCCAGGCAGACGCTCAGAAACCACACGATCACATGCGCGCGGGTCATTAAACACAAGCATGCGCCTGAAACCATTGCAGCATTTCTCAGCATCTTCCCTGGAAAACCATGTATGATTGCCTGTCTTGCATTTATGGGTCATACTCTCACCTCGCACTGGAACTCTTCGAACGGCTTAGCCTCTTCACCTGATAGGAGAGCCCCCCGGCAATAGTCTCCATACTTTTCCTTGAGCACCTGGTCTTTATGGTCTATAAGAAAAAGAGGCATAATTAGTTCACCCCATTTTATTTATCATATCAACCAGCAAGAAGCGATGGCAATGACCAACACGCTCAAAACACACCAGAAAAACATCTTTGGTCCTTGCAAGCTCCCCGATACGCAGCATCTCAGCTCTCGATACAGGATTTTCCATTTCTTTTACAAACCTTGAGACATATCCATCCCAGTCTATATTCTTCGCCTTATATGCATTCAACAGAATCCACGAAGGAGATAGCACACTTCCTGCCCTGCGTGTAACATCTATGATTACCGCGCCAGGATCCATCTTATTTACATTTCCTAAATTTCCAAAGTACGTTTCTTTTAAACCCATAATAAATCACGAACTATCGACAATTCGCCCATGATAATTTTATTTAAAACCACACGCCCATGACCAAACACTCACTGGCGCGCCTTCACATGAAAAGAGGAGATGCAGATGCAAGCTGCAAGAAGAGAGATCGATGCCCTCTGGAAAAATATAGGAAAAAGGTACAGGACGAGTATGTGGAACAGAATAGAAAATGCACAGGTTGAAAAAAAAAGAGAGGTCAGCCGTGGTTGCGGCTAATCAACCGGCAGTGTGCCATATTAGACCGCTTAATTATGCCATGCAATAACAGAAGCAAAATCACAAATTGTAAAGAGATAGCGTTAACATTCTTGCATTTTTTAAAATCTCTTTGTCTAACTGTGGCAATATCAAAGCTTTTAAGGGTATGTAGAAACAGGAGAGTAAATAAAATATGAAGATGTCTAAAATGATCGTTGGTATTGGAATATTGATTCTTATCATATTAATTGTAAAGTCAATAGTTATACCAATTTACATTGCATTTTCTGCGAATATTAATATTGTAAAATATGATAATTGTATTAATGTGATAAATGTGACTTCGGAAGAGTTAAAAAAATATCCTGCTATTGAAAAGGTAATAAATGGTGAAGGGTGTTCTGAATCTGGAGCGCTGTGCATAATCACTAATGATGAATGGATTAAAACAAAGAATTATATAGAGAATAAAAGAGTCAATAATACTCAATTAGAATGTTTTAAATTTGAAAACCATGATGGTTTTTATAATTTGAACTTTAATAGGCCATAAAATGGATAGATGTGGTCAGATTGATACATGCCTTTTGATTCCTATCGGACTTTAGTCTTGGGTTGTTGACAAAAATCAAGAAAAACATTATGCTATCTATTTCAGGACATTACCAATCAACCGATGGTAGAGTGGGTCACCCAGATTCCCGCATAGGCGTTGATATGCGAATCCCTTACTTCAGTGCTTCAACATCAACACATCGAGGTGATTTATATCAATACAAAAAATGATATACGCGCAAGTGGACGTGCGGAATCTATGCTTGTTCAGTCAATTAAATTATACTGATATTATGACATACGAACAATACCAGCAACTAACTTTAGCGCAAGTCGCTTTGAACAACAGAAATGATCCTGAATTAGGTTTAAAATTTAGGTACGTGTTACAGGATATGTGTAACAACTAACAAAAGGGGATCATTTCTGATCCTTCTTGAACTTATCAAAGTGAAACTTCACCGTTGATTTAGCCATGTTAAGTCGTCTTGCGGTGGCACCTAATCCTTCACCCAGCGTCCAAGCAGTGTGTAGTATTTCAAGTGTTTCACCGTCATTTTTCTTGTAGGACCTGCTCGGAATATGTCCAACGATTCGTTCGATTGTAGACTTTGAGTGGTTTGTTACGGCTGCGATCCTGGCTATTATCATACCATTATTAAACAGTCTTAACACTTCTGCGGTATCCTTTTCAGTAAGTCTTACGAATTTTCTATTAGACAACGCTGGCATTTCGGGGTGTGCTTCAAGAACAATTCTTCTTGTGTACTGATGAGATAAGTTAAGGATCAGTCCTATCTTATTGCAGGATAAACCTTCATCATACATATTCAGGATCCGTTCTTTAGTCTCATTCGTTTGTCCTGTTGGTTTCCTTGAGATAACCTCTGTAGCTATTTTATAAACCGTAGATTCACATACATGGAAAGTCTTGGCAATATCCGCAACAGGTTTTTTAGCTGCATAATCTGCGATAATATCCGCACGTTCCTGAGTATTTGTATGGTGGGTTGGTCTCACACATGGTCTATCTAATCCCTGCTTTAACCATTTAGCGTTTAGTAGTGTCATTTGATCCTTAGCATCTCCTATCCATTTAATCAGGTTCATTGGGTTGCCACCTGCTTTGGCGATGGCTCTAACTCGAAAGACGATAGACCTGGTCAATCTAGATTTATCTGGTCTAATCGCCATCTATTGACTTTCCTTGAAACCCAAATTGTGGGTATCTGCTTCATAATTCGGATTCTCAGTTTTGTTCATATTCTGTTCAGCGGAGCGTCCGCTCGATCGGTTCTTTAAGTCTTGAAACATACATGCCTCATTTGGCGATCGCATGACTCCAAATCCTGTGATCGCTTGCGATTTTGAGTTTTTAACTCACCACTTCAAATTTTATTTAAAATGAGGCGTCCACTTATCCCGCCGCAACAGCGGCGCGCAACACACGCTGACCAGTGTCTGGGTAAAACCCAGCGCTCATCTGGTATTGTATGAATATGGAGTGCCAGGAACAAGAAATCGCTTTCTATCGCTTGATTTCAGGGGTACGAACACCTTAACCGCTAGGGAATAATGCCCTATAAATTAAAATAAGAAGAGCTTATAAATATAAATCAACACTCTTTCATCGGGACAAGGCGAAGAGAGCGGCAATCCTGATAAGCGCCTGCGGCGATACATGAATTAATGGGGATATTGTGAATTCAGACACATCCTAAAAGTCACTTTATCAAGATTCTCTTCTTCAAGCATTTTAAGAAGGGTGTCTATTGCACCCTTTACCCTGTCATCGAGGCTCATATATGACCCGCCTCCTTCATGCTAAAGTGACGACCATCGCCGATAATCACATGATCAAGAACAGTGATGCCCATGATATTGCCTGTTTCTACAAGCTTCTTGGTGATCTCAATATCCTCTCTGCTGGGAGTAGGGTCGCCGCTTGGATGGTTGTGAGCCACGATTATATGAGCCGCTGACTCACGAATAGCAGTCTTGAAAACCTCTCTGGGATGGACAACGTTAGCATTCAGTGACCCAATGGAGATCGTTTCCTGCCGTATCACTTGGTTCTTGGTGTCCAGGCAAAGCTCTATGAACATCTCACGCTTCGTTTCCCGCATACATGGATACAGTAGGCGATATACATCTTCAGGTGAATTGATCTTCTTCAGGTCTCCGCCTTTGAAGACCTCAAGCCTCCTGGATAACTCAAAACACGCAGCGATCTGTGAAGCTTTCGATTCACCAATCCCATTAATTTTCATCAATTGGGATATATTGGCTACTGATAACGTTTTCAAATCAAATTGTGATAAAATTCTCTGACATAAGTTTATCGCATTCTCCATCTGGGACCCTGTTCTGATTATAATAGAGAGTAGTTCTGCGTTTGAGAGAGCTGTGGATCCATCACTCACCAGCCGCGCCTGGGGTCGGTATTCTGCAGGCATTTCCTTGATTGAGAGACCCAACTTGCGTTGTGGAGAAAAAGGAGAAGGGGTCATTACTTCCTCTCCTTGTTCTTCTTCGCAATCTGCAGGTCAAGAGCGATAATATGTTTGCATGGCCGATGCTTCTTGGATTGAACGTCTTTGAAGCTGGGACATGTGCAAAAGCCGGATCCATCGCAAAGCAGGTCAACTTTATAATAGACCTCTGGAGTGGTTGCTGATATTGCGACATGACATCTATGCCCAGGATCCCATGAAATAGCGATAGGCTCGTTCTTTCCTCTCTGGAGGATCCCGAAGTCAACCTGTTCAAAATTAAGATCAATATACTCAGGAAGTGGGATCATTTTCCCACCCCCTTGACATATTGACTGACAGCCTCAGCCACCATCGCTGTAATAGGTTTTTTTGTGGCTTTCTTTCTCTGATACAGGGCAGCCATATCTTCTTCGGATATCTTATTGCCGACCCAGGTATAACGAGGATAGCTCATAGGTGCTCACCTGCGTCCTTAAGCTGCTGTTCGATTTCTCTCATCTCATCGACATAATCCCACCAGGCTTCCATCGACGACGGGTCAAGTGGGCTTACGATAGGTGCTTCCCTGGCGCGCTTTATGAAATGTTCTCGGATCTGTTCCCGCTCTGATCGAGCGAATGGTTTAAGTGGTTTTGATTCTGTATTCATAGATATTGCCTCTTTTTCAGGCCGTAAAGCGCACTTTTGGCAATCGCGGGATTTTGAGTCCTGTGACTGCTTGCGCTTTTGAGTTTTATAACTCAACAAAACCAATTTTATTTAAAATTCATTTGCTGCTTGTTGATCGCATCATGCAGGAACAATCTTAATTGAAGCATCTTCAAACGTATGAGAAGTAGTGATCCCACCCCCCAGAATGATAAGAAATAGTTGCAACCTGAGACCTTCAGTGACCCCACCCGAAGGGACGCCAAGAGGCGGCGCAGTTCCTTGAAATTTGAATTGAAATTGAAGTATAAGGAAAGAGAGCACCGGTTACTGCTGTTACTGAACGTATATCATTCGTATAATTCCGGATAATATTGTAATGGTCTGCTGCGATGAAGGAAGGGGAACCGCCAACAAAAGAGCATGCCCCATAGCGCAAACCTGCGCAAGAACCCAGGTTTAACTCAAGGGTCGGGATGGCGCAAGGTGTCACTCCTGAAGCGCAATCTGAAGCCGGGGGTGGAATTGTAGTACAGCCCGACCCTTGTCCCTGAAATTGTCTTTGCGCCCAGATTTACGGGGCATGCTCTCCAGTTGGCGGGGGATTCCTTCCTTCACGTAGAAGATCATAGCGGTGGTGCATGTTGTTATGTATTTGGCACTAAATCAAATACAGAGCCAGTTTTTAGCTGGTTTTAAGGAGTGAAAGATGTATCTGCAATCCCTAATGTCTCGTCTAAAATTAAAATAAGAAGAGCATATATAACTAAATCCGCTTTCTCTCATCAGGACATGAACAGGGAGGCACATCTTCATGGCGCCTGCGGCGATAATTTCTACGATGAGTTTATGATAATATGAAACACACAACCCACATCGCTGTTGCGTGAATATTCATATCTCCTTGTGTGTGTCAAATATCGAAAGCGCCTGCAGCAAGGTAGGATAGAGGTATCCAGGGAAGCAGGAGCCGTACCTGCCATAACCAGGGCGATAGGAACAGGAAAGGAATGAGACTTGAAAAGAGTCTATCCGTGGTGCTATCGCCGCCCTGCCAGGATAAGATTTATGCTGTGAGCCGGTTTCATATCGTCTTGGGGGAAAAGGGGGAATATCTATGAATGAGGGACGAGCATTAGCTATATATGAATTTGAAAAATATACGTCATCTCGATTGGTGGGTTGCACTGGTCGGTTGGGTGGTGGCAATTATGGGGTTTAATCCACATTGGATGTTAATACCTTATACTTTATTTGGTATTTTGCTTTTTATTTGGCGGATCAAAAGTATATATGATACTAAAATGGAGCATTCAGAACACTTAGTTAAAGATTTTCAAAATTCAGAGGTTACTTTTAATCCATATTTAAAAGACGGTCTTAAATTGGAGGTTAAACCACTATACTCTAAAGAAATCAATGAGCACTTAGAAGATGACGCCTATAAAGATATAAAAGAAAATATCAAAAGAAGAGACAGTTATATCAAACTACACAATGAAGAATTAAAAGAATTTTATGGCGATTTGAGCGGTAATATAATAAAAGGTATTACCGAGCAGAGGGATATTATCGAACCAAATATTCTTAAATGTATTAGTAATAATTATCAATCTCTAGAGTCTATTCCCCTTAAAATTTACTCACATGATGGTTTCCATGACCTTATTTGTAGTTATAATAATACTATTTGGGTTGAAAGTAATGATAAAAATGAATTGGAAGAATTCAAGAAAGAAAGCATAAGAATTTTTGATGATGCTATTCAAAGAAAGTTTAAATTCGAATTGTTGTTGTGTTATCATACTAAGATTCAAGCCTACCAGTCCTGTATCAATAGAGAACTAAACCGAATAATCGATGAAATAAAAACAGGAACAACCCCTTTAAAAGGCAAGTGCACAAAATACTCTAAAGAAGATAGTTTTGGTCGGTATGTATGGGCGGCGTATGTACAGATAAATACAATAGAATATAAAGTGGTAAATTTATGGCAATACATCAAGAAATAACCAAAACAGAATTTCCCCCAAGCTGTTACGGAACCCTGTGAGCCTCTTGATGGCTTGTCGCCGCAGCGATTTTTGCCGCAGCAAAAACCCGGAGGGCATGCCTTCAAGTTGGCTCAACGCATTTGAAAAATGGCATGGCGGTTATCACGGATATCAACTTTTGGTCGTAATGACAGGAAAGGCCGCTTCGCTAACAACTTCAACCTGGAACAACATAAAAACGCAATTCTGCGCCCTCGTAGTATCACCCAGCCACACCGACACCGGGCGCGCAGTCCCCGCCGCAGAGAGTCGGAGGAGCCGAACCTTTGGCGACGCGCCGGGTGGAGGACGCCTGCTCCCCGTCTTGTATCATATACAATAATTGACCGTTGACATCGAGAGATGGATTATTTGAATATTGCAATAGCAGTCAATATTGCTAAAATTACCGTAAGAACGATAAGAACTTTTGTCAGACTTTCAAGTTGTTTCGAGGAATTTGTAAGCTTTTTTACTTCTTCGATTAGTATTCCAGTCTCGGTTTTTCCATCTGTAATAATTTGCATAAATCTCAAAAGACTTGCAATGTTATATAATCATTGAATTGCTATATTATCATGGGACAATATCAACCTAAAAGTATATTTATAGTCCTTTGCATCATCAACTAAGGATTATAATGAAAACCATTGAAGAATTTAGAAGAAATGCAAAAGGGGATCTCTGTCCCACTTGTTTCAAAAAATATAAAATGTTTATTGAACCAAATATAAGAGAGTTGTTATTCAAGCCTATAGATGATTGGAGAGATGTTGAATCAAATATCACTCAGATGGTAATGGTGACCGAGAGAGTTTGCAAACCTGAACTCATTTATTTATCTTTTGGTGAAAGCTCGGATTTGTTTAGATGGGACAAAATTAAAGAAGGAGGAAGAGATAATTGGAAACTCATAAAATTTCTAAAAAAGAAGTATTGTATTGATTGGGTAATAACTGCAGAAATAAAAAAAATCGAGGGGAAAACTATAAAATTATCTACTGAAAAAAATTCTCTTTCGCTAATACTTAACGAGGATGAAACCATAGTGAATCTAAAAATCGATGATGGTACAACTGATAAGTTCATTGTGAGGAAGATAAAGGATGCGAAGGGTGAGAAGCTAATAATGTACAAGGAAGGCAAAGACAAGCACTTCACAGACGAAGAATTTAAGAAACTCGACCGTATTAAGAAAATGCATTTCACAGAAAAAATAGATACTCTCTATAAAAATAAAATCCTTAGAGATTTATCTCATAGAGTTTTGGATGAAGCAAACGAAGTAAGAAATAAAATACATGACCCATCTATTGTAGCTCCGTTTTCTGAGCAAGATTTCAAACTTTTTTCATTCGCAAAAGAAGTTACAGATAATCTATTGCAGGTGACAAGGATTGACTATGGAAAGGACATCGCAAAAGAACTAACAGACTGGTCAGAAAATCTTAAAGATAGCGTGGAGAAACGTGCTGAACAATGTTTGTTAAAACTAAATTTAGATGATTAAAGTAACTACAGTTTACCATAACCCTGTATTAAGGTGTTGCACATTATGGGTTACGTTGCATCTTGGGGGAAATCCTGTTTTAGTTATTTCTTTATGTGCCATTCTACTTTTCCTTTTTTTGCCTTTTTCCTGAATCAATATACCAAAGGGATATTATCCCAGCAATATAGAACAACAAAGCTATGATTAATCCTGTACTATACTTACCTAAATCCAATTTAAAAAAAAACCCAATAAGTATCGTAAAAACTATTGTAAATAATCCTATCATAATTGATACTGATTGAAATATAGAATCAGCTTGACGTTCTTGAAAAGTTTCTAATCTATTTCTTAATTCATCTATTCTTTTGTCAATTTGTTCCAGCTTGAATTTTGTATCATATTCTTCATGTATTGTAGTCCCTTTGGTCTTATTACTCATCAGAATCACTCTTTATATCATTCCAAATATCCCGCCCCCAATCAGTAAGTGCAAGCCATATATCAAACTCATCATCAATAGTGTCTACATATAACAAACCCTCTAACAACGCATCTCGAATAACTCTATTTGGTTTTTCATACCCATCTTTTCCCAATTCATCTATTAAGAATTTTATTTCAAAGGTAGTATTGCTTTTATCAAATTTATCTACAATAGTTTCTTTTTGTTTATCCGTTAGCATTTTTATCTCTTCCTTTGTTGTTGTTTCAGTCATAGCGTTCGCTCCTTATATGCCCTTTCCCTTTTCCCCAAGACGTGACGTAACCCGATTATACAAAGTTTTTAGTCAGTGTGGTTTTTGAGTGAAACTCGCCTGTTTTGCCACATAGATCAGCACTTTACTTACCATTTACGATATAAAATGGTAAGTCAATTGACCCATGGATATAAAAATGAGTACGCAAGTTAAGCAAGCAAAAAGGCGGCATCATCGAATGGAGTTGATTGATAGTTTTAATTGGAAAATAGGAATCTCTGATGAGCGATGGAACCACATCATAGATATACATCCTGAAATTAAAGAATTGATAAAAGAATTAGGATGGCCCTGTTATGAATGAATCCGACAACAATCCAGAAAACCGCATTGCATTGTTCCAGAAACGTGAAATACGCCGCACGATTCACAATAATGAATGGTGGTTTGTCGTCGTGGATGTCGTCGCCGCCCTGACCGATTCGGTCGATCCACAGGGTTACATCAAGGACATGCGCCGCCGCGATCAAGAGCTTTCCAAAGGGTGGGGGCAAATTGCCACCCCCCTTTCCGTCCAGACTTCCGGCGGCAAGCAGAAGCTCAACTGCGCCAACACCGAGGGCATTTTCCGCATCATCCAGTCCATCCCGTCGCCACGGGTAGAGCCGCTCAAACGCTGGCTGGCGCGCGTGGGCAAGGAGCGGATCGACGAGATAGAAAATCCCGAGCTGGCTATGGCACGGATGCAGGATTTATACGAAAAGAAAGGCTATCCCAAAGAGTGGATCGACAAGCGTCTGCGCGGCATCGCAGTCCGGCAGGATCTGACTGATGAATGGAAGAACAGGGGAGCCGGGAACAGTCTGGAATTTGCCATACTGACCAACGAAATCATGCAGGGCACCTTTGACCTGAAGGTTGAAGAATACAAGCAAGTCAAGGGATTGGAACGGGAAAACCTGCGCGACCATATGACCGATATCGAGCTGATCCTAACCATGCTGGCTGAGGCAACCACTACCAAGCTGCATCGGGACAGGGATTCCCAGGGTTTTGATCCGTTGAAGAAAGATGCGAAGGATGGCGGCGCGGTAGCAGGCAGGACACGCAAAGATATTGAGACACAAACTGGCAAACCTGTGATATCCAGCGATAACTTCAAAGAACTGGATGCGAGAAGACAGAAAAGGTTGAAGGGTGGCGAGGAATGAAGCTGCCTGAGAATGTCGCACTAATTTAGGGTTATGTGCAGTAACAACAGTTTGAAAGATCTCCCCGCCCTTCCGGACCGGCTGCTTCTAACAAAAAATTATACTCAATAGTGGGTGCAAAGACTCTTATTTCGTTGAAAATTTATTGCTTTAGTAGATTATTTAGACTTTGAAGCCGTCCTGGACTAAGATATTGAAATTGTATGGGGGGGTTTCTTTTGATAATCCGGGAATGTAACCTTTTTTTCGGGTCGTTCTAGGTCATGACTATCAACCATCTTTCCATCGACTCGGCTCATATAAAATAATAGACCGTTGTTTTCAGGAAATGGTTTGTTAGAATAATATAAAGGCTTATATGCTTCCATACGAATTAATGAATTTAAAGGATTACATTAATTAAAGCGAAAAATGGTACAAATTTTTATATCTCATACAAAAAAGGACAAAAAATTTTGCGATGAATTTGATAGAGTAGTCGCTAGGGTGGGAGTTAGAGCATTTCGTTCTGAATTTGAAGCGATTGAGAAACCAGCGTGGGAAACAATAAGAGATGCCATAAATAACTCTGTTGCTATATTCTTTTTAGTAGGAAAAGAACTGGTTAAAAATCAAGAATATGGAGATTTTGGCTGGCGATATACTCAGAATTGGATTGCTTATGAGATAGGTGTTGCATGTCAAAAAGGAATTGATGTTTGGGCTGTTTGTGATAATGTTGAAATCAATTTTCCCATGCCTTATATTAACAACTATTTTACTGAAGGTTTGAAAAGAAAAGAATCATTCGAATATATGAGAAGGAGATTAGAAGACTATAAAAATAAATTGAGTTTTCCATTTCCTGTTGAGCCGCATGGTATAGTGTGTGGTAATTGTGGGATAGAATTTAACCTATATGTGAGTTTAGATCCTGGGGAAAAGATTAGATGTCCACAATGCTTGTTTGATTTATACTTTCCTGATGGTTTTAATTCCCGAAAGAGATAAAAATCTATACACCTTATTTCAGGTTGTTTTTAGGTATAATCTTTAAGATGTGCAGCCGAATAAAGAGGAACGATTACTCGTTCCCCCTCTTCTAAGAACCGTACGTGAAACTTTCGCTTCATACGGCTCAAGCATTTTATCACCCTTTAGTCGGGCAGCAGTTATTTG
>JBAZOV010000031.1:0-13872 GCA_041648475.1 Candidatus Methanoperedens sp.
CAGAAGACCTGAGATTCTTCGGGAATTTATTGCCATAATTCGCGATGAGATTGAGGATATATCTGATTTGGATATTGAGAAATGGCTTAAAAATTTTAAGACAGAAGACTTATTGACGCCATAGTTGCTACTCGCTGTGTTTGTTATGGCTACAATGTTCATTCCAGCCGTAGATGCTTATGTTTATAATGGATACAAATGGACATCGGGATCAGCCAGTTGGAGGTTTAGCACAACTTTTCCAAGTGGCTATACACAGTCCGTTCAAAACGCAGCGAGCACATGGAATAATGCCGGCTCTTCATTCGGGTTCAATTATATATGGTATGAACTTTATAATAAGTTCGATTGGGCCGATTTAGGTAGCGGGTCAACTTTAGGCTCGACAACGGTTTGGTACTCTGGGTCATCTATCTCCCAAGCAGTAACTACCTTGAATAGCCAGAAAAGCTGGACAACTTCTCCGGGGTCTTACCCACCATACGACGTTGAAACGGTGTCGTTACATGAGTTTGGACACTGGTTAAGCTTGGGACATTCGAGCAGCTCCAGCGCAGTCATGTACGCGTACTATACAGGAACAAAGCGGTCGCTTACACAAGACGACATCAACGGAATTAAATACATATATCCATGAAGGAAGTGAAAAAAGATGACAAACAAAAAATTAGTATACTTTGTTGGAATATTTGCTATCTTTGCTCTAATTGGAGGGATGGCTTTGATATCTTCCAGTAATAGCACAAATACGCCTATAACCATTAAATCCTCAAATCTTTGGGATTCCAATGTGTTGAATGCATCCTATCTGGCGAAGGGTTCTGATACTATTGCCATGGGAAAGGTCAAGGAAGTGCTGCCAAGCAAATGGAATACTCCAGACGGTAAAAGGCCAATTGAAATAAAGAATGATATTATCTACACTGATGTTATCATCGAAGTAGAGCAATATCTGAAGAATCCCCAGGCTTCTAAAGATATAACTGTCAGGACATTAGGCGGAACTGTAGGCATTGATTCTATGGTAGCTGAGGACGAACCCAAGTTTGAACCTAATGAAAAAGTGATTCTCTTCTTAACGAATGAGGATACAATCACAGGAAAGATCGGAGAGCCGCATCTCAAGGTTCAAGGAGGTATGCACGGCAAGTTCACAATAACAGCCGATCAACAAGCTGTCAGACCTGATCTACCACAAGAATACAAGAGCATGCCTCTAGAAGAGTTGCTCAAAAAAATACAGTAAAATATGACGGCGTCGGATTCTTCCGGCGCTATTTTTTTATTTTAAATTTATAGCAAGTTATTTATGCAACAATCAACATGTTTTAAGGAAATGCAGTCAGATAAGTTGGAGTTGGATGGATCGACCTTGAAAGTTCTCGCATCAAACACGAGAAGGGATTTATTGAAAGCCTTAGATAAGAGGCGCAAGACACTTACTGAACTCTCAAGTGAAACGGGCATAAAAAAACCTGCTGTATTAAACCATCTGGCTCTATTGATGGAAGTTGGACTGGTATTTAAAGGGGAGAGCCAAAACAAATTCATATACTACGAACTTTCAGAGAAAGGTAAAGGTTTAACTAAGTCAGATAATAGAGTAAAATTTATAATTCTTTTAACTTCTGGGCTGGCTACCTTTTTTGGAGGTCTTATAGTGCTTTATGGTTATATTAAAAAGGTAACTCTTACATCAACGACGGAAGCGATTACAACGTTGCCTGAAACACCAGAAACCCCATCATTCACATTGCTGTATGAATTGATATTTGGAGTGCTATTGATTATGATAACTCTTATAATATTTCACCAAATGTTAAAAGTCAGGAATAATAAAAAACGTGCGTGAAGATTAGCTCGATGCTCTCTTTCACATGATCTTTTATATCTGAAATGTAGTTTTTTCCTATTGTTGTAAACTTTATATCCATAAGTTTATAATTCTATTGAGAACAAAACAAAATTCTTCAGTCCAATTTCGTTTTCACTTTTCATTCAGTTTCGCTTCAACAAGCAAGCAGCAGTCAGGAGAGGGGAGAGCGATTTAAATAACGAGAGTTTGGGTGATTTATTATGGGTTCTACAATAAAAATAGCCTTTACGGGGCATCGTCACCTGTCATTTGCACAGGTTGTTAGACCTTCAGCCGCTTTGATCTCTAATATCACCTGGTCAGCAATAATATATTGGCGCCATAGATTTTTCAACTTTGCAGTATATTATAAAGCTATGGCAAATCCTCTGATTCAGAAAAATCCGGATCGTTCAGTCAGACCATTCGTTTTTATCAACGCAGCCATGAGTGCTGATGGAAAGATCGCCACAATAAAAAGAAGGCAGACCCGGATATCAGGAAGTCTGGATTTTGACCGCATGGATGAACTCAGGGCCACATCAGATGCTATTATGGTGGGCATTGGAACGGTACTTTCCGATAATCCCAGCCTCACTGTAAAATCTAAAGAAAGAAAAGAAAGACGGCTCTCCATGGGGCTTGAAGAAAATCCGGCAAGAATTGTAGTGGACAGCATGGCAAAAACGCCTATATATGCGGATATATTCAAAAAAGGTGAAGGAAAAAGGATAATAGCCGTTTGTGAAAAAGCACCGAAAGAGAACCTTTTGGAACTTTCAAAACTTGCCGATATTATTTGTGTTGGGGAAAAGAGCGTTGACCTTGCAAAACTCCTTATTGAATTAAAGAACAGCGGCATAAAAAAGCTTATGGTGGAAGGGGGCGCCACTTTGAACTGGGGACTGATATGCGGGGGGCTTGTTGATGAAATATATACATTTATAGGGAATATAATAATTGGCGGTAAATCTGCCCCCACACTGGTAGATGGCGAAGGATTTGAATCTGGTTTTTGTAAATTGAGTCTAATATCATGCGAGATATTGGAAGAAGGTCTCCTCATTAAGTGGAAAGTCCAGCAGTAATCTTTAATATCTTTTACGTTAATTGTAAACCTATGGTTAAACTTGATCAAATAAACATTTCAAATGATGGTCTTACTAAATTTTTCAGCCCGATAGAGGCAGCAATACTTCGGGCGCTATGGGCTGACGGGGAAATGACCACTTCAGAGCTTACTGGAAAGACAAATATTCCATTGACAAGCGTCGCAGGAACTCTTGACAGGCTCGTCAAAGCCGGATATACGACAAGGCGAACCGAAAAAGTCAATGGCAGGGTAAGATTTATGTATGAGCCGGTTTTTTCAGAGGAAGAAGCGGCAACTGAGATCACCACAAAAATATTGGACAGCCTGGTAGATACGTTCGGACCTCTTGCGGTTGAGAATTTTTCAAAATACACTGATAAAAAATGAATTTAATAATAAATGACATACACTGTTATGGTCAGTGTTTGAGATCATGGGCGCCCTTTGTAGCTTTATTTGTGGTATTGTCGATAGCCCTGATTGCAATAAGCCTGGTGCTTTCAAATCCAAGGAATAGGCTTAAGATATTTCTTTTTGCCCAATCATCGGGTATTCTGGCGATCGCTTTGACATATTATATTATGGAGTGCAGCCAAATGCTGTCCTTATATCTTTATTCAGCTTACCTATTAGTCTCAACTCTGATTATTTTCGGTGCGCTGAGATATTATGATCGTATCATGATAAGAAAACTTGAGGCTAAACCAGCCGGGAGCATACTAAATTGGACACAGGATTTCGTTGATATGCTAACATCGGCAAAATTATATTATTTTGAATCGGCAATTCCAAAAGCATTTGCATCTGGAAAATCGATCTTTATATCAATAGGGCTTCTTGAAATGCTGGATGATGCCGAGCTAAAAGCAGTATTAGCGCATGAGGCATGGCATATAAGACATAATTCCGGGATGCCATTCATGAAGCAACTTGCACTGATGGCATTTTCTTCAGAAGCTGATCCTGAACTTGAATTAATGGCAGATCGTTTTGCGGCGCAAATAGCAGGGAGTCAGGCGCTTTTGTCTGCAAGAAATAAGGTTGATAGAGTATTTATTTAAGGTTGAAAAAGTATTTATTTGATAAAATAGAAGGAATAATGAAATATGTGGCTTAAATTAAGATTGTATCTAGTAATGGCGTTTATGTTTGCCATAGTCTATGGACTTGTGGCATTCGTTGCTAATTATGCAGGAATATCTGGTTTTTTCTTTTATGGTGTTCTTGCCACGGGCATGATGCTCTTCCAGTACATGATCGGACCAAAAATGGTTGAATGGCAGATGGGCGTTCGTTATGTGAGCGAACAGGAATATCCTGCATTGCATAGAATGGTTACTGAACTTGCGCGTGATGCAGGCATTCCAAAACCAAGGATCGGCATTGCCAGGATGCCCATACCCAATGCTTTTGCATTCGGGCGCTGGGCAACGGATGGCAGGATTTGCGTGACCGAAGGGATAATGAATCTTCTTAATGAAAAAGAATTGAGGGCAGTCCTTGGTCATGAAATGTCCCATCTTAAAAATAAGGATGTAGCGGTTATTACAATGATAAGCGTAATTCCCATGATCTGCTGGTACCTTGCATGGAACCAGTTATTCTCTGGCGACAGGGAACGCGGGAATGGTGTTCTTATCGGTATTGTAGCATTTATAGTTTATTTGATAACGAATCTTCTTGTGCTGTATGTATCACGGATCAGGGAATATTATGCAGATGAAGGCGCAGTGAAACTTGGAAACTCACCGCATCATCTTGCATCAGCCCTTTATAAATTGGTTTATGGCAGCGCAAGGGTCTCAAAAGATGCCCTGAAATCAGTAGAAGGAATGAAGGCATTCTTTGCCAATGATCCTTCCCGCGCAAGCAGCGAGATAAGGGAATTGTCCCAGATCGACCTGGATGGCAGCGGAACTATCGACATCAATGAGCTTATGGCTCTTCGTACCAGGCCGGTAAAGGTTAAGACAAGCGATAAACTAATGGAGATGCTAAGCACTCATCCGAACATGCTTAAGCGCATCCAGCGGCTTTCCTCTCTCCAGGGGATATCCGCGTATTAATTTTTATTTTATTTACATTATTTTTTCTCTCCGAAAAGGTTATAAGAAATGTGATTGATTGAGGAGAAATCATTCACTCATTAAACATTGATTCTGATCATTGTATATATTTGTGATGAGCCGAAAGGCTGTTTCGGATTATTCTGGAACATGTATCGTGCATTATGAAATGCATAACCCCAACGATTGTTGGAAAAGGAGGACTATAGGTTGCTAAATGAATTACAGGGTAGAAAAGGTGACTTAAAAAATAAGTCGGAAGAGTATAAAGACAAAAGAAATGAATTCAATCTTGAAGCCAGTAAATGTGCCACAAAAAGGAACGATTTAAACAAACGCACAAAAGAACTTATTGATGAGGCACAACAACTCAAGAAATTGCGTGATGAGAATAATGAGCAGGTGGCTCAATCCAAACTCAAGCGCGATGAATTTAATGATCAGGCTAATAAGATCTATGCTGAAATAGATAAGATCCGAAAAGGTCTTAATCTCGGCGATGGTCCATCACTAAAAGATTTAAAAAAACAGATCGATGGTCTGGAATTCAGGCAGCAGACTGAGGTAATGACGCCCGCAAAGGAACGGGAACTTGTAGATAGCATAACCAAAATGTCTGATGAACTGAAGCGAAAGAAATCACAGCTTGAAGGCAACACTGAATTAAAGACTTATCTTGAACAGGCGCAGACTCTTCGCGATGAAGCATTAGTGCATCATAACAAGGTAAAGGAATTTGCTGACGCAGCACAGCAATACCATGACAAAATGATCGCGATATTCAAGGATGCGGATACCATAAGAGCAGAATCTGATGCCGCACATAAGGAATTCGTTAAAGCCCAGGAAGCAGCAGATGAGCAGCACAGGCTATTCATCCAGACACAGAAAGAGATCCGAGAGATAAATAAAGTTCTAATTGGATTAAAGAGAAAATCAAAGGAAAGTAAGGACGAATCCATAAGAGAGCAGTCCAAGAAGGAAGCTGAAGAGGTTTATGCCCAGTTCAAGCTTGGTGAGAAACTGACCACAGAGGATTTGATGTTACTGCAGAGATCGGGACTTCTTTAATCCCATCTCTTTTATTTCATTTTAATGGAATCATCAATAAAGTGTTATAACTTAAGTTGGAATGCAGCGAACAGGCTTGCCAGGGCTCTTGCTCACAAAGTCATCAAGTCAGGGTATGAGCCGGATATTATTCTGGGAATAGCAAGGGGCGGACTTGTCCCGGCGCGTATGGTCTGTGATCTTCTTTTAAAAAATGACATGTTATCCATAACTACCCAGCATTGGGGCATCGCCACAAACCTGGGAAAGGCCCGGATAAAATTCTCACTTCCAAATGAAGCAGATATTTCTGGAAAAAGAATTCTCGTAGTGGACGATGTTGCAGATACAGGAGATAGTATCCAAATAATAATGGATTACCTCAAAGAGAAGACGCCACTTGAGATCAGGACTGCAGTACTTCACTATAAAACCTGTTCGACATTAATACCGGATTACTATGGTGAAAAACTTGAAGAATGGAACTGGATTATATATCCATGGGCTTTTTATGAAGACCTGGCCGGATTTGTGGAAAAATTACTGGATAAACCGATGACTGATGAGGATTTACGAACTGGTCTTATGGGCAGTTTCAATATAATGATATCACAAAAAGAAATCCGGAAAATCCTGAATAACCTCCATAAATTGGGTAAACTCAGTAAGATCAAAAAAGACAAAAAGACTTTATGGGAAAAAGTAGAAACTTAAACGTGAAGGAAAATGAATGTCAGGGCTCATGTTCTTGTTTCTGGGAAAGTGCAGGGTGTGTTCTTCAGGTCAAGCACAAAGGATAAGGCAGAGGAACTTGGCCTTTCAGGCTGGGTTCGAAATCTATCTGACGGGCACGTGGAAGCAGTGTTCGAAGGAGAAAAGGAAGACATTGATATGATGTTGAAGTGGTGCAGGAAGGGGCCTGAATATGCAAGAGTGACAGGCGTTGAAATTTTTGTGGAAGAATACAAAAGGGAATTCAATGGATTTTTGCTGCGACGGTAAATATAAACAGTATAAAACAATAAGAGTTTAGTATGGTTCTGAATCATTCGGATGAAATAATTAATCGCTGGGTGAGACAGGCAGAGCACGATCTCGAAAATGCCAAAAAGAACCTTGATATTGAGGCTTATGATGTTTGTCTGATTTTATGTCAACAGGCGGTAGAAAAAATGCTAAAAGCATTATACATACAAGAAAGAAAGGAAGAACCACCAAGAACCCATTCCCTTAGAAAATTAATTGAATTAACCAATATGCCGGATGAAGCACTCAAACTTGTTGCGCAGCTCGATTCTTATTATATGGTTCTCAGATATCCCGACGTTAGCGATGTTGTACCTTATGAAAATGTTGATAAAGAAGATGCAGAGGATGGAATCAACAAAGCTGAAGAAATCCTGGAATTAATAAAATCTCACTCTATTAGGGGGAATTAGATGGTAAATGATAAAAAAGTATCTTATTTTTTAAATAAATATCTGGCTAAGATAAAATCGATTTATGCTCCTGAAGAAATATGGCTATGGGGTTCACGAGTATATGGAAGCCCGGATGAATATAGCGACATAGACCTCATCGTTGTATCTAATAAGTTCTTGGATATAAAGTTCACAAAAAGAATGTATAAGTTCATCGAGTCAATAGGATTACTTACTGATAGAAATGCAGAAGTTGTGGATGTTTTATGCTATACACCTGATGAGTTTGCACGAAAAAAAGAACAAATCAGCATTATTAACGATGCTATAAAAAAGGGGATTAGGATAATTTGATGCATTGAATATACCTCATGTGGGCAGTTTAGGGGAATTCGAGGGATTTTTGCTTCGGCGGTAAATATAAACCATAACAAACCAACTAAGGCTTGAGAGAGGAAGGGCGGCTGCCGGCAGCTAGTCTGCTGAGGAAAGTCCCCTCACCATCTGGACCGCGGACGCACGCAAGTGCGTAAGGCGAGAGTCTTGGCTCTGGAACAGAAACGATACCGCAGCGCATAAATGCGATGATTCCGAAAGGATGAGGTCATGTGTTTACGGATGGAACGGCGAATCCACGCGGGTGCAAGCCGAAATAGGGCATAAAGGGCAGTCCAGACCTGTCCGAGTCCGGCGCATAGCTGAATGTCGCATAAGCGCTACAGGGGTTTTACTCCTGCGCTAAACATAAAGGGGCTTACTCTCCTCACTCAACTTAACAAAAACATTCATTTTAATACTCCCCCCATCATAATAACTCACTATGCCCTCAATCATCGACCCAATTTACGGTCATGTGGCAATAAGCAATCTTGAGCAGCTCATCATCAACACCCCTGAAATGGCACGCCTACGCCGTATCCAGCAGCTTGGATTGGCTGACCTTGCATTTCCGGGTGCCAATCACACGCGTTTTGAACATAGCGTCGGGACTTTGTTCATGGCTGATAAGATAGCAAAGGCGCTTGGACTATCACAGGATGAAATTTCAAAAGTCAGGATGGCAGCCCTCCTTCATGATGTTGGGCATTGTGCATTTTCGCATGTCGTTGAAAGCATACTCAAACGCAATCCATCATATCAGCCTGTGCTTAATGGAAAGAATTTTATAAACCATGAAATGTTCACGAAATTCATAATCGCGAATTCATTCCATACCATGCCTGAAATTGCGCCTATGGCTGACGCATCTTATTTCCAGGAGGTTTCAAGGATCGCAACCGGGGATATTGAAGGTGTACAAAACCCCTATCTTGCCCAGATCATCTCCAACGATATCGACGCAGACAGGATCGATTTCCTGCTTCGTGATTCTTATCATACAGGCGTATCCTTCGGCCTTGTTGATGTTGACCAGATAATAGGAAGCATGTCGCTGCATAATGACAGGATCGTTCTTGGGGGAACACTTAGCTATGATGAAGATATGGCGCTTACCGCTGCTGAATCTATGCTGATCGCAAGGGCGCATCATTATTCTGCGATTATCCATAATCCAAAGACACAGGGAGCAAGGGTGATGCTGCTACATGCCCTTGAGAGAACGCTTGAAAAATATAAGGAATCAGGGAATGATGTAAAAGCCCAAGTATTGGAATTCTTTTTGAAATACAATGATGGCGACCTTTTGAATTTTATAGAAACGAACGGGGATCCTCAATCAAAGAAATTGATCGCAAATATCCGAAAAGCGGCGATATGCGAGGCAGTTGCGCGTTTTACCCATAAGAACCTCAATCCAAGGACAAGAATGGCGCTTTCCACAATTGCAAGGAACGGGGTTGCAAAGAAAATGTTCGAGGATGAGCTTGCAAAACGTTTCGCCCAGAGGTACGGTGCCTCAGTGCTTGTTGACCTTGATGTTGCAGGTGGGATACCCAAAAGCACGCGTATAAAAATAGGGGACGATGAAAGTTTCCTGTACGATGAATCCGCGCTTGCCAATGGTCTTGTCAGGGCGATCTCGCGCCAGATATCGCTTTGCGTTTTTACAAAGTCAACGGATAATGCTGCGCTTTCACATGCATCGCATGATTTCCTGCTTGGCATTGAAAACCTCTCGCCCGATCTTTTGCGCTTTATCCGTAACGACAATTACCTGCCAATTGAAGGTCTTCTCCTTATCTTTTATAGCGCCCACAGGTTGTTCAGCAGTGAGGATGGCGGAAGGATCACTATGCCAAGACTCAGGAATATCGCAAAGATATATTATCTTGTAAAAGAGCTTGGAAAGGATGACAAATTAAAGAATCTGTTTGATTACAGGTTTCACATGCGTTATGGTTTCTCTTACAGCGACAGGCTATTTGAGGATATCCAGCTTCTCGTAGCTATGGGAATGCTGGATGAAGATTTGCGGTATTTTGAGAAAAATGGCAGGTGGCGGCAGCGTTATGAATATGCCCTTACAAGTGATGGTCTTTTGTATGCTGAATCAATAGCGCTGGCATACCAGAATGAACGGGCTTTGATAAAGAATTATTTGACTATCAACAAACACTCTATTCCGAGGGACATGGTCAGCATTGCCTCAAAAAGATATAGTAGAGACTTTAAGCTGCCAAAATAGTTCATCAACATTTTTGGATGGATTTATATACATTAAGAAAAATTACTGATAAAACTAAATATAAGAGGATGATGGAAAATGAATGATATAACTGAAAATAAAAGTGATACGACTGTGATTCTGGCTATTTTAATTGTCGTACTTATAATAGCAGGCATCCTGTATTTATTCTACAGAGTACCAAATTAAAAAAGTAAGAAAAATAACAAATTTTTATCTGTTTATTTTTCAGCTACTACTTCCCTTACTACATCTTTCAGTGCATCCCTTAGCTTGCTTTCAGGGCTTGATATCTCATCCGCGATTATATCAAGAACAAGGTCTAACCCACCGGGGCTTGATGAGATATAATCTCTTATGACGGTATCCATATTTTCGCAGCAGTCCACACACAGTTCAACGCCTTCTAATTCAGCGTCATTTACGGGCTCAAGAGCAGTATGACAAAGGAAACATTCACTCATATTATCACCTGCGCCGTTAATGAATCTAACATCATATGAATGTTATGGGTAACATTCAAGTTTTAGCAGATTATTAAGGTGCATATGGTCAAAGTAGAAGTCGTAATGGATGAAAAAGCGCTTCATGCCAGACATATGTGGAATTTCAAACTGGTGAAACTATCATGGGCATTATTTTTCATTCTTATCGGAGGAGGTTTCATACTTGAGAGCCTTCAAAAAATAGATAGCCCCCAGAAATGGCCAATTATTTATGCAGGAAGCGGTGCTATTCTTCTTTTGCTGAACCTGCTTCGGATAATCTCGAAGATCAATATCAGCAAGTTCACTACATGGCTTGGAGCAGTCGGACTGCTTTTCGGGGTGGCGGCGCTTTATAAGTTAGATTTCTCGATATGGTCTGCAGCGATACTGATAATCGGATTGATAATGCTTATCGAAGTATTAAGAAAATAGATTGGTTTTCGAAAAAACAATGTAATTGTTTTTTCGTGCGATACATTAAAATGCAATAAAAAACATTAACACCAATCATGGCAAAAAAGAAAGAAGGCAGCGGCCTGATGTCCTCAGCGGGTCTTATGAGATATTACGATTCTGAAGAAACCGCGGTATTGGTCGAGCCTAAAACCGTAGTTACAATAGCTATTCTCGCTGGACTTGCTGTCCTTATACTAAATGCATCATATGGTATCTGGCCGTAATTCCCAATCATAATATTTTTTAACCATTACTATTAATTAGGATAGCATGAAGCTATTCGGAGTTCTTGGCGATCCGGTGTCCCACAGCCTTTCACCCGCAATGCATAATGCGGCATTTAAAGCGCTGGGCATGGATTGTGAATATCACGCGTTCAGGGTAAGCCCTGACTCGCTTTGCGATGCGATCCACGGCGCCTTTGCTCTTGGGTTTGGCGGACTAAATCTTACAATTCCCCTGAAGGAAAAAGCCCTGGAAATAGTAAAACCTACAGAGCTTGCAAAACATATTGGCGCAGTCAATACTGTTGATTTTAAAAATGGTATCACAGGCCATAACACTGATGGGATTGGGGCTATGAAAGCGCTTGAGGGAAGCGGTGTGCGTGTCAAAGGAAAGAACGTATTGCTCCTTGGCGCAGGAGGCGCAGCAAGAGCGATCGCGTTCACACTGGCAACAGAAGGCGCAATTGTGACCATAGCTAACAGGACGCCAGAAAGAGCGATCTCGCTTGCAAAAGATGTGACGATGGCAGGAAATATAAACGGCTGCGGTCTTGAAGGTCTAAAGGATCTTCTTCAGAATAGCGATATTCTCATAAATTCAACCGCTATAGGCATGTCTCCAAAAGTAACAGAAACTCTTGTTACATCTGACTCGATGCATCGTGATCTTGTTGTGTTCGATATAGTTTATAATCCTCTTAATACGCAACTCCTCCAGGAAGCAAGGAAAGCAGGAGCAAGAACGATAGACGGCGTGATGATGCTTGTGTACCAGGGAGCAGAAGCATTCAGGATATGGACTGGAAAGACGCCGCCTGTTGATGTAATGGAAAAAGCTGTCAGAGCGAGGCTTTCATGAAAATATTGATCATCGGCGGAACTGGGGATACGGGAAAGTGGTTTGTAAAATTTTATAAAAAACATGGTTTTGATGTGTCAATATGGGGCATAAATAAGAAAAAAGAGGTGGCAGACGAACTGGGTGTAACATTTGCAGATGACCTTGATAGTGAAATTAGAATGAGTGATATCGTGATGATATCGGTTCCCATTAATATCACTGAAAAAACGATTTCAGATATCGCTCCAAAAATGCCCGCTGGAAGCCTTCTTATGGATATTACTTCCATAAAAACAGGGCCAGTGGAAGCGATGATAAAATATGCCCCGCAGAATGTCGAAATACTTGGAACACATCCCATGTTCGGGCCATCCATCCCGGACATCAGGGGCCAGATAGTAATTTTCACGCCAGTGGAAGGAAGAAGCAGGAAATGGCTTCCCATAATAAGAAGTCTTTATGAAGAAAATGGCGCCCATATCGAAATAATGGAAGCCCCTGAGCATGATAAGATGATGTCTGTTGTCCAGGGTCTTACGCATTTTGCTTATATCTCCATAGGCGCGGTTTTTAGCGAGCTTGAATTTGATGTGGCAAGATCACGCAGGTTCATGAGCCCGATGTATGATATCATGCTTGATCTTGTGGGGAGGATACTGGAACAGAATCCCTATCTCTATGCCATGATACAAATGAACCCCGAAGTCGCAAAAGTTCATAAGGCCTATATCAACCAGTGCAACCTGCTGGCAGAGACGGTAAAAAGGAAAGATATCGAAGGCTTTGTGGGCATTATGAAAAAAGCCGCTGCACATTTCGGTGATACGGAATCAGCCCTTCGGCGCTCGGAAAAGCTTATAGGTACAAAAATAGCGGAACACGAAGAACTTGTGCGTTCTATCTCAAGTGAGCGCGCCCTGAAACACATCTATTCAGGCGTTGTTCATATCGGAATTGTCATGAAAGTTACGCCGCGTACTGTTATCCTTGAGAGGGGCGGGAAAAAGACTGAATTTCTTATTGAGAATGTGAGACTTCTGGATGAAAAGGAATTGAATTCATGGAAATCAGCAAATTTGAAGAATGTGACGCGCGATATCTCAGTTTTTATTCCTGCGGTTTCTGATGCAGATATCATAAAAAGCATTATTGTGGGCAGGGAAGGAGTCGTTTGCGCCCAGATCATTGATATTTATAAGAAAAATAATGCACAGAGTGTTACATACAGGGTCACAATTTATGGTGATCATGATGCAGCGACAGTACAGGAAAGAATTGAGAAGCTTCTCAAGGGAATAGGATGCAGTATCAGATAATGTTTTAACTATCAGGTAAGATTTAATATGTATGAATACACGCAACAGATAAAACAAAAAGGTGATTAATAATGGTAGAGAAAACAACTGTTCGGCCTAAAATTACAGAAATGAAAATAGGGGATGTTCTGCATGTAGGAACAGAAGAGAAGGGCGAGATATTTAAAGTTACAAAACTTGGTGATAATACGTTCATTTATGACCAGGGCGGCGATCTCAAGGAATATGGAAGGGCTGTGATGGCTAAAAACATCTTTGGTTTCGCGGAAAAGTACAAGGCGGTTTACTGGATGACAAGGGAAGAGTAGTGAACTACGCAACCCTAAAGGGCTTGCGCGTCCCGCTGCATCGGCTCTCTGCTTGAGAGTCCTTCACGGGCGTTAATTCCCATAGTTCCTATGGTACATATTGGTTCTCTTATCTCAATTAGTTT
>JBAZOV010000032.1:0-12710 GCA_041648475.1 Candidatus Methanoperedens sp.
ATAGGCCCTGTTTATTTTATCTCGAATAAGTGATCAACATGAAAAGAATAAAACTTGTAGAAAAAAACGAAGCAAATGACGAGGTTAAGGCGGTCTATAAAGATATAGAAGCAGCTTTCGGAATGGTTCCAAACCTTTTTAAGACCTATGCCCACTTCCCGGCACTTCTCAAAGTAAACTGGGAAAAGACAAAGGTATTGCTGATGGGTGGCGAACTTTCACGGGAACTCAAGGAACAGATAGCAGTAGTTGTATCAGCGGCAAATAGCTGTAAATACTGTGTGGCTTCACACTCAATGGCGCTTTCGATGATGGGATTTAGCCAGGAAAGAATAGATGATCTAACAAAAAACATAGAGAGTCCCCTGATTTCGCCCAGGGACAAAAAGATCCTGGAATATGCAAGGAAAGCAACACTTACTCCGCATAAGATTAGTGACACTGAAACAAGAGAACTAAAATCCTTCGGCCTTACAGACAGCCAGATCGTAGAGGTGCTTGGAGTCATGGAACTGTTCACTGGTTACAATAAATTCCTGGATTCTCTTGCTGTACCGCTGACTTAGATAAGAAATTGATTTTTTTAAGAGGTATATTATATGAAAGTTATAGGAATAAGCGGCAGTCCAACAAAGGACAGTAACACAGACACGCTTGTAAAAGCAATACTTGATGCTACAGGCGCAGAAACCGAGTTTGTCAAGCTCTCATCTATAAAAGTAGGTCCATGCATTGCATGTATGAAATGCGTCCAGACCAATGAATGCATAATCAATGACGATTTCAAATGGCTTTCCAAAAAGGTAATGGAAGCAGATGCTATTGTTGTCGGGTCATCAACCTTCTACGGCGCAGCAAGCGCTTTTACGAAGGCATTTATAGAGAGGCTTTATTCAAAAAGGCACATAAAACTCCTGACAGCAGGGAAGCTTGCTGCAACAGTCGCCGTTGGAGTAGCCGCTGAAAAAATGGTTGGTGAATGGCTGGGAAATGGTCTTCGCGCCGGAGGCATGGAGATAGTCGGGGGTATGACAGCAAAAGGCACACCATGTTGTTTTGTATGCGGTCCGGGTGAGACGTGCAATTATACTGTCTGGAATGCGTACTCGAAAGAATTGACTGGAATGAACCTCGGCGTTGAAGAGGCTTATAAAGGATATCTTGAACTGCTGCCTGACAACAAGCCATACCAGCATGGTTCTGCCAGAATCCTGAAAAGCCACAGGTCTGTAAAAGATGAACCCGATGTGATGGATGAAGCCAGAAGGTTAGGGAAACTCATTAAAGAGAAAATCAAGAACCGCAGTAGAAAAGCAGGTGATTTAAAATGCGGGTGTTAGGAATAAGCGGGAGCCCTGTTAAAAACAGCAACACCGACAGGCTGGTCAAAACAGTGCTTGAAGCAACAGGTCTTGATTACGAATTCATCAAACTTTCAGAATACGATATCCATCCGTGCAGGGCATGCCTTGGCTGTGCAGGGGATAATATCTGCAAACAGAAGGACGACTGGCATATCATTGAAAATAAAATCAAAGAATGTGCAGCTCTTGTTATTGGGGGCTATCCTACCTATGGTACTCTTGATTCAAGAACAAAGATGTTGACTGAACGAATGTACTCAATGCATCATCAAAAAATGCTGAATAAAGGTAAAATCGGGGTAGCTGTGGCAGTCGGGGTCGGACGAGGGATACCAAGTGTGGACCAAGCCGCTGACCAGATCGCGGCTTTTATGCAAATGGAAGGGATTAATGTCATCGGTAAGCTCAGTGGAACCGGGAACGTTTCATGCCTTTCCTGCGGATACGGAGGTACTTGCAAGATAAGTGCTGTCCCGCATTTATTCGGCCAGGGAGCAGTACCATCGAGAGATAAATACGTCGCAATAGAAGACCAGAAGGATGTCATTGAGAAAGCAAATGAAATCGGGAATAAAATCAGGGAGAGCCTTATAAAAATAACTTAATACCAGTCCCTGATCCGGTTGAACTTTGAAAATGGCAATCAGGTGATTATTTTACTTTTTTCTTCGCAGCCTCTGCCAGTTTCTTGCCCATTTCTCTTGCTTTTGCTTTATCTGGATCTTTAGGCGCTCCCTGCACAGCTACACCTGGTTTAACCCAGGAAGGATTGAACACGCCCGCCACCTTGTCCATTGATGCCAGAGCCGAAGTCTGCCCCCCCTGTCCTGTAGTGAAAAGCAGTACAGGTTTGCCCGCCAGTTTATCCCTTACAGGATACAAATCTTCAAATAGGCCTTTGAGCTCACCTGCCATATATTCAAAAGCCGAATGCGAACCAAATGCGAACGCATCAGCGCCAGCATCCGATGGTTTAGTATCCTTCGCTTTCTTTAACTCTACACCGACCCCGCCAGCGCTCCTTGCCCCTTCAGCAATCGCCTGTGCAAGTTTTTCCGTGTTACCTGTCCTCGATGCATACACTATTAATATTTTAGGTTCCGCCATATTTTACCTCCCAATAATTTTATTTCGAATTTCCCAGTCTATTAATTAGCCGGAAATGGTTTATATACTTAGCCGTTATAAAAATATACTAACTATATACTTTTATATACAAGCCTTCACGTTCATTTGTTAACGGATGTAATCCATGTTCTGGTTTCCGTTGACATTTCAAAAATGCAGGATTAGAAGCCCTTAAACCTGACAGTTTCCTGTATAGGTCGCCTGGGACTCCTGAACTTATTCTGCGGATGCTGTGCATCGCTGTAGCCAAGCGCAATTCCAATTATGATTGACAGGTCATCCGGGATTTTCAGTTCGGCGCGGATCAGATCAGGATAAGACGCTAGAACATAAGCAGGAATCGAGCCCAAGCCATACTGCTGTGCCGCCAGCATAATGCTCTGAGCCAGCATTCCGATATCAAATATTGACCATGGTGTAAGGGTGCGATCCATGCACAAGTATATGATCGCTGGTGCCCCGAAAAACCTATAGTTCGCCTCAAAGATTGCCTGCCTTGCAACTATATCATCTCGCCCTATACCTGCAGTTTTAAAGCGTTCCGCTCCCAGTTCTTCCATGCGCTTTTGCAGGGCAGGAGGCCATTGTTGCGGCCTTGGTATATCCGATTCGCCGGATACACTTTTATGAAAATTTTCTAAGTAGGCATGGCGCAGCCTATTCAAAGCATCCCCGCCAGCGACGAATATTTCCCATGGCTGTGTATTAGCCCATGAGGGTGCGCAGGTTGCAGCTTCCAGAATCTTGATGATTGTTTCTTTCTCAACTGAATCGGGTTTAAAAGCCCGGGCGCTATAACGTGAATACAGGGCATCGGTAACATCCATAAAAATTACCTCTTTAATAATGCAAGCTTCTGTCCGCTCTGATACGCCTGTTCCTTAATTGATTTATATTGTTTCATCATATTATCCACTGCTGGTTCAGGGATATTGAAATTTGATGCAAATTCTAATAGTGTTCTTTTATCTGCATTTATCTGCCCCGGAAGCATTAAACCTCCTAATGTCAGTTCCGAAACAACAGTCCCGCCGTTCCCGCACATGAATGATGCAGTCTTCAGGAATTCCAGCGTCTCCGATGCCATTTTGATGTCCGGGTTTCCGCAGGTTGCAATGACAACACTGTTCCTCCTACCCGGAATACGGCATTTAATTTCCGGGGGATTTTTTCCAGGTGTAATGATTATCTGGGATACCAGTCTGTCAAATAAATTTTTAAACTGTCCAGGGACATACCGCATATATACAGGAGATGCCAGCACAAGCCCTTCAGACTCTGTTATTTTTTCAATTATCATGGCAAGATCGTCATCAGAATCCTCTTTTGTTATTCTGCAAATACCAGTTTGCCTGCATTCCATACACCCGGTACAAAATGCAATATTCAGATCACTAATGTTTATTTTTTCAACTTCTGCTCCTTTGGATACTGCTCCTTTTAATACCATGTCCACCAGAAGGTCGGTGCTGCTGCCTTTCCTTGGACTGCCTACAATTCCTAATATCTTCATATTATTCCTCATTGAGCTGACCCTGTGAGATCAGATGTATAGCATACCCAATAATAATATTTAAATATATCGGACATCCAATATTGACCTGTGACAGATGATAATTGCCAGGAAGAAATATGTGCACCGGAATCCTGTGATATGCGGGGGATGCTTTCGTTTTTGATCATGTGGTTTCTCTCAAAAAGACCCATGTATGGTGAGGAGATAGCGCTGGAACTTGAAAAAATGAAAGGAAACAAACCCACTCCAGGCACGATATATCCTGCATTAAAACATCTGCAGAATAATGGTCTTGTAACACCGCAGAAAGACGGGAGGAATATCATCTATTCCCTCACAGAAAAAGGCACAACAACATCAAAAAAGGCATTTGAATATTTTTGCAATATGTTTGAACCCGTTTTCAAGGATTGCATAAAAGCAAAAAATCTTAAAAAAATGTGAATTATTCAGTGCCCTGTTTTTGGAGCGATTATTGTTGCATTGTTCATCATTTTTCTGCTGATGCACAGGAATAAGTACACGTTTTCAATGAAGCTCCACACAGCAAGCTGCGGGGTATTCAGATAAAATCAAACAAAATACAAAAATAAAATAGTGGAATAGCCTTTTATGAGAGTAATTTCCCGATAAAACCGCTTCCTGCTTTTTCCCTGATATATTTATCTATCGACAGTTCGCCTGCACCGTTGATCACCAGATATAACGCCATCAAGAGCAGCGCGAATACATATTCAAATCCCACCTTATCGCCTGCTATGAAAAATCCCTGCGGAAGGTGGACGGTGAACAGAGCTACAACCATAGTTACAGCTATACCTGCTGCACCGATGCGTGTGAAGAACCCGATGAGTACCATGAGCCCTCCGAAGAATTCAGCCAGGATCGCCAGCGCGCCAAGAGCAGGCGGTATGCCAATCTGCTGGAAAAACTGGATGGTTGCATCAAAACCATATCCTCCGTACCAGCCGAGAAGTTTCTGGGAGCCGTGGGCGAAAAAGATTACGCCCAGGGCTGCACGCAGAAATACCAGGCTGAAATTTTGCGTTTTTTCCGACATCTGGCTCACTCCACGGATTTCAAAGATTGCCTTGCCGTACTTACCGGGCATTCGTTGGTGTGGCTGCTGCCGCAGTGCAGGCATGCATCGTTTATAGCATTGATTGCTGTTTTTATTTTTTCTATGTCAAATTTCATATTTTAAAACCTCAAATCCTCTATTAAATATTATATTATATTTAAAATTAAAGTTACCAACAGGTAACTTCATGTAAAAAGACCAAAGATATATTATATAACACTGATATAGACCTGAATGTGGCATCCAGTACATCAACTGCAAACAAAGAGATTTGTCCTGTAGTAGAATCGATTTATACAATAGGGAATAAGTGGTCGCTTGTTATTACCTATAATTTAATGAAATCGCCAAAAAGGTTCAATGAATTGAAAGCTTGCATTCCCATGATATCTTCCAAAGTTCTCACCCAGAATTTATCCGAACTTCAAAAGAATGGTATTATCGAAAAAAGGATAATCCTGGACCAGCCCGAAAAGACAGAATATGTACTTACGGTGAAGGGTGAGGACTTGAGAAAGTTAATGCAGGAGATGAGAACTTGGGGTGAGAGGTGGCTCGTACCACCTGGGCAGCAACCAGCAGAGTCATGCCAGGGGCCAGAACAGATAAGTGAACTCCTTACCATCCCCGCTCAAGCTGTATAACATTATTTCCTTCGCACCATTATCTTTTCAGCGAGTTCCTTTCCGACCGATTTCTCCGATCCTGCTACCCTGATAAGAATCGGTCCCCCGAAGGGAGCAATGCTCTTTACCTCAATATCAACCTGAGGATATAATCCAAGGCTGCCCAGATACTGCAGCATCTCAGAGTTCTCCTCAAAGACGCTTCTAATAACTCCTTTTTCATTTGCTTTGAGTTCTGAAAGCTTTACAGTATTATCTTGAACTATCAATCCATCTTTATCAGGTATCGGATAACCGTGCGGGCATGTTTTGGGATTGCCCAGTTTCTCTTCGATTTTTTCCTCCATCTCAGGACTTATATCGTGTTCAAGTCTGCATGCCTCCTCATGTACTTTATCCCATTTAAAACCCAGAATATCCGTAAGCAGACGCTCAGAGAGACGGTGTTTTCTTATCACTTTCTTGGCTTTAAGTTCACCTTCTTCTGTCAGTACCACTCCTTTCCCTGCATAGTTCACAAGTCCTTTCTGTTCAAGTTGCTTTAGCATCTCTGAAACGGATGAAGGGGCTAACTCCAGGCGGTCTGCTAATTTCGAAGTTGAAGCGGATTCATGCATCTCCTGCAGTTTATATATATACTCCAGATATTCTTCTGTCCTCGGAGATTCTTTGGTCATATTATTAGCCGTAAGGCTTCGGGATAACTAATACTTTACTTCACCGTGGGATATTTGTATTATTTTGTCCCCTATTTCACCTATCTCAGGGTTGTGGGTTACAATCACTATTGTTCTCCCTTCGCTGTGGAGTTCCCTGAATATATCAAGAACTGCTTCCTCATTATTTTTATCGAGGTTTCCTGTGGGCTCATCCGCTAATATTATTTGAGGCTGGTTTATCAGCGCCCTCGCTATACATACGCGCTGCTGTTCCCCGCCAGAAAGCTGAGACGGCATATGATGCAGCCTGTGCTCCATACCAACGCGCACAAGTGCCTCTTTTGCTTCGTCCTCGTCCTCAATGCTGTGGAAGTACTGAGCTATCATCACATTCTCTATGGCGGTAAGATGAGGAATCATATGAAACTGCTGGAAAACGAGACCAATGTTCTCGCGCCGAAAACGCGTTCTTTCCTTCTGGTTGAGCTTCGTTGTTTCGATTCCATTCACCTGTAAAGAGCCGCTTGTGGGTGAATCAAGGCATCCTATCAGATTCAAAAGCGTGGTTTTTCCGCTACCTGAAGGCCCCATTATATTAGCCCATTCTCCTTTTTCAATAGTGAAACTGGCATCTTTCAATGCACACGTATTGTCGTATTTTTTGATAAGATTTTTTGCTATTATCATTTTTATTCACCTCTAAGTATTACTACAGGATCGATTGAAATTGCACGCCTGATGGGTATCAGGCTTGAAATTGCAGCGACCATTGTTGAGATTAAAATGGTGAGAACGAAAACTTCTGGCTTTATCGACACATTCATATCAAATATCTCCATTCCTATGAATTGCGCAAGTGAAAGCCCGACAAAATATCCAAGAATGCCGCCTGCTATACCCATTACCCCGGCCTCGGCAAGAAATATAGCTGCAAGCCTGCCATTTCCACAGCCAAGTGCCTTCATAAGTCCTATTTCGCGGCTTCGCTCAAGTACACTTGTTATCATTGTGCAAAAGAGACTGAGACTTGCAGCCGAGAGGACAAAAAAAGCCACAAGAGCCATTAAAAGCTGGGTTTTATCAAGAAGGGCTTTCTCGCTCTCGGCCACCTGCCGGATCTTCTTCACTTTATAGCCTTTATTTTCCAGATACTTGATAACGTCATCGATATCTCCAAGAACACTCACCTGTACCAGTGTTGCTCCACTTTTGCCTGAAATCTGCTGTGCACTTTTCATGGGGATGAAAATCCTGTTATCATCAGGCGTACCGGTATCCAGGATACCTGAGACTTTAAAGGATTTCTCCCCTATGCTCAGTATATCGCCGGTTCTAAGTCCCAGTTTGTTTGCAGCATTAATGCCCGGCATTACATCTTCCTGTTCTGGAAGTACGCCTTCAACATGCCACCAGGGGTTCATTTTTCTTGCTGCTTCAAGGTCTGCCCCTGCAAATTCTATCTGTTTTGCATTAACCTCAGTTTTGAAATAAAGAAAAGGGACAGAACCTATAATGGAACTATGCGTGGCATTGAACTGGTTGATATATTCTCCTTCACCTGGCAGGACAACCAGATTGGGTCCATAGCTTCTAAGTTCCCTGCCCATTTTCTCCCTTATATCCAGAGAGATGGTTAGCAGAGAAGTCACCATGGCAGCGCCAAGCATTACTGCAATTATAGATATCAGCAACCGCTCTCTTCTTACCCAGAGTGATTTTGTTACCAGACGAGTGAACAATTTAATCACCCCGGAGTATGACGGATGGTTCTATTTCAACAGCCTTTTTCACCGGCAGCATGCTGCCAAGAAGAGCGATTCCAACCGATAGTATCCCTGAAATCAATACAGAGAAAAGGGAAGGATTTATGATAGCGTCGAATACCCAAAGGCCTACCATCCTGGCCAGTACAATACCAATAAGAATTCCAATTGCTCCGCCTATGATGCCGGTAACAGCCGCCTCTGCAAAGAAAAGCCCAGCAATTTGATTTCCATCGGCACCTATCGCTTTCATCAACCCGATTTCTTTTTTTCTCTCGAAAATCGAGGTATTCATGGCGGCTGCGACCCCCAGCGAGGCTGTGGTCATAGCTATACCTGTGATCAGGAACATAAGCCATTCAAATTTATTAAGCAGCTTTCCTTCATTGTCCGCCACCTGCCTGATGGGCCTGGCGCTTGCACTGGGTACTGTCTCTTCGATCTGGAGCATTATGGAGGAAATATATGGCGTGCAATACCAGATTTCATATTTCTCAGGTGGAAGCTTAGACGGATCTATCTTCTCTGCAGGTTCAGGCGTGGTCAGTGCACTGACAACCACTCGATCAACCATTCCCTGCTTCTCGAAAAGCATCTGGGCATCCTTTAGAGATACTATCACCTGCCCATCCTCATCCCCGCCAGTGGAAAGGATTCCTGATACTTTGAAAGTTGCATTATTACTGCCGAACTCTGTCTTGAAAAGACTTCCTCGCTTTAGCCCTAACTTTTCAGCAGCATTGACACCAACCAGAGCTTCCCTCGGTGCAGGCCATTCTCCATCTACCTTCCACCATGGCGCTATTGTCTTTGCCCCTGTCCTGATAGTTGCCTCTTTCTCGTCCGCTTTTCTGTTCCCGATAAATGTCTTGTTGAGCCCTGGTATCCTGATTTCCTCGTCAAAATAGGTGCCGCTAAGTACTATTTCCGTGTCTTTTACCTTTACTGTATCACTGAGATAGGGAGAATATCCTATTATGTTGTGTCTCCAAAAGATGGTCTTAATTTTGTAGAGTTCGCTCTCGTTTATGAAGGCGCCTTCGGATGAAGGCTGCAAAAGGATGTTTGCGCCGTAGCTTTTTAACTCCCTTCCCATTTTATCATTGATGTCAAATGATACTGTAAGGAGAGTTGAGGCTATGGATGCGCCCATTACTACAGCAAGAACAGCCAGGGCTATCCTGAGCTTTCTTCTTTTGATAGCTGAAAAGAGCAAGCGAGAGAACATGGGTGCACTCTTTATATGAACAGGTCCGCCTTTTCTCCCGCATCATCTGTTTTTATCACGATCTCATCGCCAGTGAGTGTATATTTAAGTGGTATGGGATTGCATCCGCCCGCTTCACCTATGGTATCAGGGTTTATAGGTGCTCCGCACCGCTTGCATATGAGCTGTTCTCCCTCCTGTACATACCCCGCAGCGCCACACAGAGCGCAGGCATCATAAGCTATGGCAGTACTTCCATCACTTCTCGTAATCGCAAGAATTCTGGCATTGGCTTTACCATCGCTGCCGTGCATAGGGCAGTTTGCTGGCATGTTCTGCATGTCGCAAACGTATTTGTGCAGATTCCCATCAGCAGCACTGGCTGCTTGAATCCTTACCTCATTTCCAGTTATACTCGCTTTTTCAGGCTTAGGATCTACGCCCTGCGGCAATGCCGATATCTGGACGCTCACGAAAGCAAGTATTAAAAATGCTGCTACTATGCCCACTGTGATTTTCTTATTTCTCTCTTTACGCATGGCACCGAGCGCTTTTCTTTTTTCAATGCCTTCAATATCCTCAATGTTAATCTGCTTCCACGGTACCATTACAAATAACAGCACAAGGAAACCAAGCATTATTCCTGTGAATACAATGGATGTCGACTCCTTCACCAGAGGACCTATTATACTCATCCCGGTCTGGCTCAGGTTTATGATCCCGACCTCCGACCACTCATGGATGCCGCCCACGATTAACTGGAAGATTATTACCGCAAGCATCACGCCTGTTATCTTGAAGAACTTTCCAAGGTCCATTTTGAGGCTGCCTTTGATGAACAGATAACCAAATAGCACAGCCAATACCAGACCTGTGGCGCCCTCAAGCGCAGTAGCAGCACTTGCCTCTTTTGCCGTTGCAGAGAGGAACAATACTATTTCTGCGCCTTCCCTGTATATCATGAAGAATGTAAGCGCCAGGACTCCGAACGCCTGCGATTTATCGAAGGCACTTTCAATTCCTTGCTCTACATCCTGCCTGATGTGCTTCGAAGTACGGTGCATCCATATCAGCATTGTACCCAGGAAGAATGCAGCTATAAAGAACATCAGGCCTTCCATAAACTCGCTCCATTCTGCCAGAAGCATCTGGATTGCTATGGCGGTTGCGATGCTTCCCGCTACAGCCGCAATAATTCCTGCATATACATATTTTTTCAACGCCTGTTTATTGGTCTTGCCAAGGTATGCAAGTATTATACCAATTACAAGCGCTGCTTCTATACCTTCTCTTAGAGTAATTGTTAGTGTTTCAAACATGATTTCACCTTATTAGGTTTACCTAATATCTTATTAGGCAATAGTAGTTATTAAGTATTTCGGTTATCCTAACATTATATTTCTAATAACCTTAATATTAGAAAATCTTAGATAACAAAGCATATTGAACGCTGCGTGTATAGTAGAAATCAAATAGAATTTGCAGAATAGCTATTCAAATAAAAACGAGGTGCATTATGAAAAAAGTGATCTTGGGTACAATCCCACAAATTCTTATTGTGAAACACCCACCTGCAGGGTTGTTTGCTGACAGAGTATAATATGGGAAAAATGCGAATCTGAGATATGCCTTGCCAGGGCAAAAAAATATGGCATCAGAGCCACGTCAATAATCTATACTAAGATTGGGAAATTCCGAGTCTCTACTTCAGCTGGCCTGTGAATGTGTAGTCATTATCTTTTTGTTTGCCGTGGCATTCGTTGCACATATCTACCTTCCCTTCAGCCTGTGCGCTTTACCTTCTGCTTTGGGTTCTAATTTTGTTTCTTTTGTGCCAACACAGCCCAAAAAAAATGATGCTAGAAATATAACCAATACTGCGGACACAACATTTTTTATTTTTGCCATTTTTTAACCTCAATCCGGGTCAGGGACTGGTATTAAGTTATTTTAAAAAAGCCCTCCCTGATTTTATGCCCTATTTCTTTTGCTTTTTCAATGACTTCCTTCTGGTCTTCTATTGCCGTATATTTATCCTTCGAAGGCACAGCACCTTTGCCGAACAATAACGGAACTGCGCTTATCTTGCAGGTATTTCCATACCCGCATGAAAGACATGAAACATTCCCGGTTCCGCTGAGCTTACCGATGACGTTAATTCCTTCCATTTCCATAAAAGCAGCGATCTGGTCCACGGCATGATCCACACTTGGTATTCCTCGTCCAACCCCGACTGCTACTGCCGCTCCAATTTTACCTTTATTTAGCATTCTTTGATGATGCATGGAGTACATACGTTCAGTCAGCATTTTTGTTCTTGAATCAAGAGTGCCGTATGTAGGATAGCCCCCAATAACAAGGGCTGCACATTCTTTGATCTTATTTTCAACGAAGTGCCAGTCATCCTGCTGTTTGCAGATATTATCCCCGGCACAGCCAAGACATGCCCTGCATGGATGGATATCGTACTCTGAAAGCTTACTGAATTCATAATCAAGGGCAGTAGCTTCAAGAACAGTTTTAACCAGCCTGTCGATATTGCTGTTTTTTACCGGGCTTCCGCTTATTCCTAACACTTGCATTTTGAATCGCCTGCTATTCTTTTGCTATTCTCTATTCTCTCTTTAATCAGCTTTCCGATCCTTTGCGCCTCAGCCATTACCAGGGGTTCATCCTTAACCGACCTGTGACTTTTCAGGAATTTAGCAGAGCCATGTGCATATGGCTTGTTATCAGGTAGGAGTTCAAGATAGCTCTTATACGCTTCCTCAACGCCCAGGTCCATACCTGTCAGTTCTTTAGAATATGCGTTCCAGACAGTATAATTGCAAGTCTCACCCGGTCCGCATACAAAACAGCACGGTGTGCCTTTCGCCGTCATGCTGCCGACAATTTCCATCCCTCCGGCGCGAAGAGCATTTCCCATCCACTCAGCCACCATCTTTTCAGCAGCTACTCCTACTGCCACTGTTGCTGCAAGTTTCCCGGCGGTCAGGAGTTTTACATGCCTCTTTGAATAAAGCCTTTCTATGAACGCCTTTGTAAAGGCGCTTGCTGCGCCATAGAATGTTGATGAACCCACAACTATCGCATCTGCCTCCATCACCTTTTTGGAAAGCCATTTAAAATCGTCATTGATTATACATTCATTGGTTTGGACACATTTCATACAAGCAATGCAGGGACCTACTTTTATTGTCGATAACTTGACAAACTCGGTTTGTGCTCCCGTAGCTTCAAGTATTGCTTTTACCAGCGTATCTGTGTTGCTGTCCTTTGTCGGACTGCCGCTTATTCCTATAACTTTCATTTCAAACATCTCCTGAATCCTCATCAGACTCATTGTTCGAAAAAAACAGGGCTCAG
>JBAZOV010000033.1:0-12034 GCA_041648475.1 Candidatus Methanoperedens sp.
AACATTTCCATATTGTCCTGTAAGCTCCATACATAAACATTACTGCCGATGCATGTTACAGTAGGATTACCCCAAATGGAGGGGGTAGCATATTTTGCAATTTGTGATGCGACTTTCTTGTCGCGACGCGTCATCCGTGTTCTAAATCGTGATAGTCTCATTTTTAAAAGCCTCTTTAAATATGAGGTCTAATTGTTGAAATCACATGGTCTTTCATTTCTTTTGTTCCGTTAACTATGACAATTTTATGAAGAGTTTGATAATGAGGGTCTTGAATCGATCCGATTACCTCAAATCCCTTTTTCTTATACATATCAATAAGCTCTTTATTATCAAATGCATAGCCGTATATGAAGCTAAATTCATGATAGAACATGTAATAGCTGATCAATTTTAACAAAGTGCTGGCATAATTGTTCCCCTTCTTACCTTGGGCAGTTGCAATTATGTCAAGAAATAATCCCTTATAGCCATCGAAATGCTTTTCATAAAATTGAACGATCGAACATATTTCACCTTTATCTTCGACCAAATAGACTTTGGCTGATAAATGCTCCTGGTTCTTGAAAATATCTGAAAGGGAGTTTTTGTCAATATCTGGATACCCACATCTGAACTCTTTTTTGCAATCTTCACATGATATTTTTCGGACTATTCCCTTTGAATAAGTTCTGATTGGGTAATCACTCCATGGAAAATACACTTTGGTGTCTGCTTCGATCTCAAAAATAAATATATTTGGAACTATAGATGAATTCCTTCGCATTAACAGGGATAATAATTTTATGTCTTGCGCCCCAAGCTCTGTCAATTTTTTAAAAATATTGATAAAAGTTTTTCCTGTTATCGTCGTATCATCACAGACAAATATTTTGTTGCCCTTAATTTTTGATTCATCTAAAATATGGATATCTCCATTTTTTAGCACACATGATACTACATTTCTGTAATTCCAATATTTTTTAAGTCTTTTAGCAATCTGTTCCCCACCAGTACCAACCGCTAAAACAATGTAAGAATCAAATCCTTCCTTTACTATTTTTTTATACGCCTGGCGCAGACCATTGTCTATGCTGTTTTCATCAAAAAAAATCTCCCTCAAAAAAATCTAATCCTTAAAATTAAGTTTCTTTCTTAATTTCTATTTTATAAAGGGTCTGAGGACTTACCATAGGTGACATTTCAACCAATTCTCCCCAACCATCGGCAAAACAGTCAATACACATTTCATTCAATTGTGGATGTTCTTCACCAAGATGCATTCCGCAAGACTTGCAATCAGAGACCATGTTTACTCCTGTAAATTGTAAAATTATAATAATCTATCATTGAGTATTATTCTTATTAATACTTTTGCTCTACTCATTATCATCCAAAATCTTATATTTTATCGATCTAATCTGGCGTTTAATATTAGTCATAATCACCAATAGTGGACGTTTTCAAAAATCCGCCTCTCATCATCATATCAACAAGCACGAGCGCCACCATCGCTTCTGCCACTGGAACGATGCGCGGCGGGATCGTTGGGTCGTGTCTCCCAGTTATTTTTATTCGAGTATCTTTCATAGCAACAAGGTCCACTGTGCTTTGTTCCTTTGATATCGAAGGCGTGGGCTTAACAGCTATCCTGCAAATGATAGGTTCGCCATTGCTGATGCCGCCCAGAATACCGCCAGCATTATTTGTAAGAGTTCCGGGTTTACCATCATGCATCCTCATCGGGTCGTTCATCTGGCTGCCTTTCATGAGTGAACATTTAGCCCCGATACCGATCTCAACGGATTTTACAGCCCCGATGCTCATTAACCCGTGTGCAAGCTGCGCATTAAGCTTATCAAAAACAGGCTCGCCCACACCTGCCGGAACTCCGATGCAAAGTATCTCTACTATTCCGCCAACGCTATCGCCTTCACTTCGCGCAACATGTATCATTGCTTCCATTTGCAAAGCAGCTTCCGGATCCGCGCACCTCACGGGATTTTTTTCCGTATTTGAGCGGATCTGTCCAATATTTACTTCCTTTGCACGAATTCCTCCAATTTCAACCACATAACCCAGTACTTCAATACCATTCATCCGAAGGATCTTCTTTGCTATCGCACCGGCTGCGACACGCCCGATCGTTTCGCGCGCGGATGACCTGCCCCCGCCGCGCCAATCGCGAAAGCCATATTTTAATTCATATGTCAGGTCAGCGTGCCCAGGACGGGGGGTGTTTCGAAGCGCCTCGTATTTACTTGAATCGACATCCTTATTTCTCACAAGGATCGATATAGGCGCACCTGTCGTTTTTCCGGAAAATATCCCTGACAGGAGCTCTGCTTTATCCTCTTCTTTTCTTGGCGTTGTTATATCGCTTTGCCCGGGCCGCCTGCGGTCAAGTTCTCCCTGTATATCGGATTCATCAAGTAATAGACCAGCGGGGCATCCGTCAACCACTACGCCTACTGCAGCGCCATGGCTCTCGCCCCATGTAGTGATCCGAAAAAGTGTTCCAAAGGTATTTCCAGACATGCGCTTTAATTTAGTATTATTGCTTATATAAGTGCTTGGAATGTTCCGATCATGATAGATATACTAATTGACGCTGAAAAATGTATTGGATGCGCAGAATGCATCCGGGTATGTCCCAAGGGACCAAGGATTTACAGGTTAATTGAAAAAAATGGGCGACAGGTAGCCGAAGTTGTGGATAAGAGTTTTTGCATTGGGTGCACAACGTGTGTTTCGTCTTGCAGGCCAGGAGCGATACGGTTGGAGCGTCACTGGTAGAGTATGCATTTGTGCAGCGCTACACTGAATAATCTTCTTTGAATTTCGATATCTGCTCACTGTTCCCAATAACTGCAAGGGTCATCCCTTCCCCCAGTATAATTGAGGGATCAATGTCGGTCGTGGTCTTCCCGTTCTCTTCTATTCCAATTATGGTGCATCCTATCTTTGAACGGATACCTGCATCTGCAATACTTTTCCCAACCAGGTGAGAATCCGCCGTTATCCTATGCTTTCCAATTTTTAATCCCTCAAGCATCAAAATGCTCTCCTCCTTAGGACCTATGGCAATATGCGCAAGCATCTGTCCTGCTACAATGGATAGCGAAGCAACATAATCAGCCCCGGCCCGGTATATTTTATCGATCGACTTCGTTGTATTTGCCCTTGTAAGTATTATGCAGTGCGGATTTATGTTCCTTGCAATAAGTGTTGCAAAAATAATATCATCATCATTGTTCGGGACAATAATTACCGTAGATGCTACCTTAAGTCCTGCTCGTATCAGGATTGCCTCATCAGTGCCATTCCCGACATAATAATTAAATCCCCTGTCCTTCAATTTTGCTTCTTTCATATCAATAACAACAAAATGCACGTGCGCATTTTCAAGAACAGATGCAATACTACGCCCCACATCGCCAAATCCGATGAGAATATAATGCTTTTCCATATTTCACCTTGTCAATTTTTTTAAAGCTTCAAGCTGTTTCTCAGTTCCAACAGCAAGCAGCACGGAGCTTTCTCTTATAATATCATCAGGTCCTGAATTCAATGATAAACTGCCTCCGGTCCAGAGCCCCACGATATTTGCACCAGTTTTTTTTCTAATATTTGTATCATTTAGTTTCATGGAGATCAGGGAGCTGCCGGGATATATTGGGAATTCAACAATATCCAGGTTTTTAAAAAACCGTGTTGCTCCTGCAAGATGGACTGTAAGCGGATCGACAGCTGTTCTTCCGATATAAGTCCCGAATAATGTTTTTGGCGATATTACCTGGTCAGCGCCTGCATATTTCAGATATCCTTCTTTTGCTATGTCCTCGACAAGCGATATTACCTTGATATTGCATAGTTCTTTCGCGGTCAGGATGATGCTGGCATTTTTTTCATCATTCTGGTTCGCGATCAATATGCGGGCAGAACGGATATTTGAATTCAAAAGAACATTTTCATCCGATGCTTCTCCATGAACGCACATTATTTTTCTTGCGATCAAATGATTAATAGTCAGTTCGTTCTCATCAATGACAACAAAAGGTATCCTGTAATCATCAAGTTCTACAATGAGCGTCTCAACGAGCTGGTTATAACCGCATATTATTATGTGGTTCTTGAAATCAACAGATACTCTTGAAGGAAGCTCTCTACGCAGTGTTTTTTCAAGCTGTGGAGTTACAACGAGCGGGAAAAGGTAGCCGAAGATCATTATTACGCCTGAAAGTATCACGATGACAGTGAATAATTGGCCGAAGGGTGATTGAAAAATAATTTCTCCATAACCCACAGTTGTCATGCTTACGATCACCCAGTAAATCGCGGTTATGAATGAGTAATCTTTGCCTTCATAGGTATGCATCAGGTAGTTAAAAATAAAGCTGTAGATCAATACCAGGAATGCAAAAATGGAAACATAAGATCGAAGGGGTTTGCTTATTTTAGGTTTAAACATCCGTACTATTATTGTATTGGATAGTTGATAATATTAATGGCAGATGACATAATGAAAGAAAAATTAAGCTTTCTTTCCAAAATATAATATTAGTCAATAGCCAGGTCAGATTCAGTGAGCGGCGTTATTGTATTTTCAGAGACATTAGTATCAATGCCTGCAACTTCTTTTGAAATACTTTCGATATCGCTTGAAATTGCTTCAGTGCTAATTGTATTATTGCCTGTTAGTGGACTGGCTGGCACAGTGTTTGAAGCTGTTATATTATCGCCAGTTACTGGAGTGACTGTGGCATTATTTGTTGCCGCAGTGTTTTCCCCGGTCTTTTGCAAGCATCCGGAGAATCCTAAAACAACCAAGATCAATAGCAAAACGATAGATTTTTTCATATAGTTCCCTCTTGTGGTTTTTGATTCAGTCCGCTATTAGAACCTTTGCCTTTTCCGCCTTTTTCAGCGTCGTTCATCTCTGGAACCATCTTTCTTGCTTTGTCAAATCCCTTTACCAGATAATTTTGCGCATTATTAATGAAACTGCGCACTTCTTTTGCCAGTTGACTTATTTCTTGAGTAGAGTTCATTTGTGCATATCTGGCTTTCGCATTCGCAATATTTTCCTTGGTTTTCGCAAGGTCAGCTTTATAATCCGTAAGGGATTTTTCCAGTTCATCCGTGTTGTATCCAGACGCTTTAAGCGCACTCAATTTCGCATCCAGTTTGCTGGTTATGGAATCTGCTTTGACCATCAGGTTATCCATTTGGGTGATGAGTTTGTCAGCCTGATCTTGCATGGCTGTTTCTTCAATTTGATTGATAATGTCTTCAACAGTTTTTGCGGCGCTTTTCATGGCGTACTTGCTGGAGCCGGAGTTCGAAAAAACCACTTTTGCCGAGGTTAGTTTTGCGTCGATTTCATTACGATTCGCAATTGTGATATTCTGGTCTTGAAGCTGGACAAGTCTTTTCTCTATCAATGTGACTTCTTTTAGTAAAATAGCCATCATCATAGGTTTAAGTCGGTTCCAGCAGGTGCCTGAAGGAGCATTAGTCCTTACTACCTCTTCTTTGCACTGTCTTTTTTGATCAATGTATTTTTCCTTTTGGGTATAAAAATCTTCCAATATTGGTTTAAAGGGCTGCTTTTCATCACCTGTGTTTGGGGCAGTTGGTGCCGATGGAGGCGTTGGTGATGGCGGGGGCGTTGGTGATGGTGGAGGTGTTCCTGCTGCTTGTGCGAGATTGATGGTTGAAAAAGTAAATAACGCCATCAAAAAAAACACCATAAGAATCTTGATTTTCATACCTATCTCCTTATTATATTATACTGAATATCACTATATAACCTTTTGGTTAGCATTTCATTTTTATCATTTCATTTTTGATGAAATTCTTATCTCATTCTCCTCAACCTCTCCACTATTCCATCATAAAATCCACACCATTCATTGAAATCACACCCCGAATTCATTGGCATCCCCGCCCTGAAGTCCTTCACCAGGTTAAAATACTCCTGCGGATACCACGGAGCCTTAAAATCAAACTGGTCAAAGTCGCCCCAATCTTCAAGAGTATCGAGGGGTTTCAATCCATTTTTGGTTGAAGCATCGTATAATTTTGTGTGCGGATATGGTGTAAAAAACGAAAGCAGAATATCCATATGTGACAGTTTCCCCATATTTCCGTATGCAGAGATAATGCCGTTTATCTCTTCAAATGTCCTTATCATTTCTTCTTTTGCATCCATTCCCGGTATCCCGACCATGAACGAGCCGCGAATATCGATATTATGTTTTATGCATTTATCTGTGCAGATCTTTATCTGGCTCGTCTTTGCCCCTTTGTTCATGGCATCAAGCGCATCCTGTAGGCCGCTTTCAAAACCAAAGAATATCTCATGTATTCCTGCTTTTTTGATAAGTTCCCATACATCGTCATCAATACGCCAGAGTTGCTCCATCCTCCCATTGACGCTTGTGAGGCGGATACCCAGGTTTTTTTCAATAAGTAGATTGCATATTTTCTTCAAGCGCGAAATGTTAATGAAAAAATCACTGTCCCGGATCATGAATGTATCTATGTTATATGTTTTTGCAAGATATTCAAGCTCCGAAACTACGGTCTGGGGAGCAAGTCCTGACCAGCGCCGTCCGCAAAATAAAGGCTCTGAGCAGAAATCGCATCCTGCCGCACATCCCTGGCTTGCATAATAATCAAGGCAGCGTTTTGCGAACTTGTAGCCCTTTATATGCTTTTCGACATCAACCATTTCATAGGGAATTGGTGGGAAAAGATCAAGAGATTTGAATTCCTGCGCGGGATTTTCCACAATCCTGCCGCCATCCTTGAATGAGATGCCCTTTACGCCATTGAGGGATCCATTATTCCTTAGTTTATGAACGACTTCTTTAAAAGTAAGTTCACCCTGTCCCCTGATAACGATATCTATATACGGGTTATTCAGTGTCTGCACAGATTCTGTTGATGGATGATACCCTCCCCAGATAACAGGAAGTGAGGGATTATGTTCCTTAACCGCTTTGCAGACCTCTATTCCATCACGGATCTGGTAGCATGTCATGCTGCTGACAGCAAGGCACAGGGCATTATCGCAGGCATCGAGGATCTTCTGTCGATAATCGCTATCTACGACAGCATTAATGATATTTATTTCAAAATCATCCCGAACCATTCTTGCCAGGGCAAGAAGCGATAGCGGAACATTTATCAGAGGCACCTGCAGGGAAGTTGTCATCTTATTCGGGATAGCGACAGGATGTTCAACAGGCATCGGGTTAAATAAAATGATCGTGTTCTTTTTCATTTTTACACATGCTTTTTTTCAGTGTTATCTTTCTGTTCGTATCATTTTATAACCTTTGCGGAGGTAACCAATAGTAACAACAAGCATATTACAAACGTTATACAAATGTAACAAAAAAAGACGCTGAAGGTCTATTATGAACAAGAACCGTCACATCCGCAGGTAACCTCTTTTTGTCCCTTAACTGCAGCCAGCATCATTGCTGAAGCACATCCAACGCCGCTGTCCACTTTTATTGCTTTTGTGGGGCAGTTAAGCTGGCAGGCTCCGCATTCCATACATGCTTTTTTATTCACCAATTTGGCAACATTTCCATCCGGGCAAAAAACCCTATGCGGACATACTGTGCTGCACATGCCGCAGTTTATGCACAATTCCGGATCGTATTCCAGGGTGTTTGAAACATACGAATTAAACATATCAAATTCCTCCCAATAATTTCAATGATGTTAATACAATTATCAAAATAATGCCAATTCCGAACATCCATGCTATTTTTGGCATATATGTAAATATCTCGCGTTTGACTCCGGTTACGGATGAAAATGTTGTAGAACCTGTAAAGTTCAGGGCCAGAAAAGCGCTTATTGATGGAATGACAAGCATATAAGCCACGATCCAACCATAGCGCAGCCACAGTTTTTCATCTGTCATGCCATACAATGAATACAGGGCAAAAGGCAGTGCAGTCAATCCTCCTATAAGGATTCCTTTTGTGCTAAAATCTGTTGAAGGTATCCATGGCAGGAGGATCGGAAATAATACCAATCCTGTGAAAGCCGCTGTGATGATAGCCGCCGCAGCCGTGTAATTTCCGGCAAGTGCTAAAATTACAGACGTGATCAACATTGGGATCAATAAATTTGTCATCTCCACAGGTATGAGAACAATTCTATCAGAGAGAGTAAATCGTACGCGGCGCATTTCTTCTGTTGCATGATGTGTTTTCAGGTATTCAGGCAGATCGGCTGCTCTCACCGGACCGAATTCGACTTTGAATCCGCAGCGCTCCCTGACCTCCCTGGCATTAACTCCTGTTGCGCCCAACTGTGGAACGATCAGTGTGTGATGAGTGACAACATCATTAAGTCCTACAGCTTCGATCCGGCGTACCAGCTCATCAGTCCCGAATGTTCCTTTGCCTGCAGCACACCAGACATTGATACCCTTAGTATCAAGCACAAGGATATAACAATCATTGCCATGCAATGCGGATCTTAAGGCATCAAAGCTGAGCGTGTAATTTGCACTTACAAAAACAGGCGAGTCTTTTGTGGGATTTCCCATGGCATAAATACCGGATTCTATTAAATGCTGCTCTCGTTTCACGCCCAGGCGTGCCATCAAATGATCCAGGCGATTTGCGGGTGTGATTTCTCCCGTTGTGGATTTGATTACAGGATGTTCATTCCTGGATAATATCGATATCGGTTTTGATGTTCTGCCCGAAGAACTACAACAAGATGTCTTTGCAATTTCTTTTTTTCTCATAAACTTCATTCCATTATATTTTTCATCACCGGTCCAAGCATACCTTTTGCAAAATCTGCCAGCTTCTCGACCTTCATTAAAGAGATACAGAATAGGGGTATTAAAAGAATTTAAGTGCTCCGATGGGGATTTGAACCCCAGTCGTCAGAGTGAGAGTCTGACATGATTGGCCGTGCTACACTATCGGAGCGGGATTACCTCAAAGTCATTATGTGTTAATTAAAGTTTCGTTTGTGCTTGTGTAAAGTATATAAGTTCAACTGGCGCAATTAACAGTAAGGGTTAAAATCGGTCCCAATATATTAAACATCACGATTAAATATTATAATGATTAATCGTGATAAACTATATGTACTTTGAAAGCGTAAGTGGAAAAGGTGATACCATGAGTGAAATAGTAAATGTGGTTTCCCGAAAGAATGGGAAGGTAAGTAGAAAAAAGGTAAGAGCATCGCCATATGAATTTACAATAGCTACAAGAGCCAAGTGGGAAATGGTGATCGCCGACGAGGATATCACTATCGGGGCGGGAAAACTTGAGCGTGTCAAAGTAAAAGAAATAACAGTCCAGAAAGACATGCTTGCCATACCATGCGCTTTCAGCCATCATCCCATTGTATCTGTGGTGAAGGTAGCAACAAAAGAAGGTCCAGCGCCTGTAGAAATAGACCGGACGATCAACGTTGCTTATGTCATAGGGCAGGAATCAGGTGAGATCAATAAAGGAGACCTGCTTTCAGTTCTGAACCTTTATCCGATAATGTTCACGCGGGAAGCGACCAAACCTGTATGCATAGGGTGATGATAATGGAAACCTGCAAAATATGCAAGGGACAGCAGGATTCAAAATATTACAAAGGCTACAATATATGCACTGAATGCTCGGATCTTATGGAAGACCTGATGGGTGAATATTTCCTGAGGACGATAAGTGATGGTGCGGAAGTCAAAAAAGGATACCTGAAATACCTGGAAAATGGAAAAGAATTCATCAGCAACTACCAGAAAATCAGACAGCATAGCAAACGCCATATAAAACACATGGAAGAACACGTTCAGGATGAAATAAAAGGCGCCGAAGGTGGAAAACAAAGATATCTTGAAAGACTTCTTCAAACTATCAACTGGCTTGAACATTGCCCGGAGTTCTACAACTTTTATTTCAAGGAATATTATGTCTGCCCGGGATGTGGTGCATCAATATTTGACCACTATAATAAACAGGAAGTTGGAGATTGGCTCATGATAACATGCGGAAAATGCGATACAGTGATAAAGAAGTATTTTTCGCCAAAATTCGTGAGCTAATTCTCTTTTTTTTAATATTGAACGTTTCGATTACTTTCTTTTCTTGTCAGCATGCATCTTCTTGATCTCGTCCTCTGCTGCCTGTAATTTTTCCTTATGTTCCTCATAAATCTTTGAAACGTTCTCTGAAGCCCGTTCAAGTCGTTTCTTCAGGACAAGCAATTCCTGGGTTGAGAGATTATAATTTGGAGTATTCTCTATCCACAACTGCTCTATATCAATGAGTGCATTAATGGCAGCCTTTGTCCTGTTCACTGTGTTTTCGTCCATAAGATGCTATTCTACTTTTTCTTAGATTAAAGTTTGTGCCCCTTATATCAAATGCTCCGCTATCCCCTCAGAGATCACATGGTCGCAATATACACATCTTAATTCAACTGGCTTCTTATTGACCATGAATTTTGAAATAACGGGCTCATGCGTATTGGAAATGCAGTTGGGATTATTGCATTTTACAACGCCATCGATACGCTCCGGAAGATCGACCCTGTATTTCTCGATGACCTCAAAATCGCGGATAATATTGATAGTGGCATCTGGTGCAATAAGCGATATCCTGTCCACTTCCTTCTGTTCAAGCTCCCTGCCTTCAACCTTTACGATATCCTTAAAAACCAGCACTTTACTAGGCACATTCATGGCAACGCTCACAACAGCTTCCGTTGTCCCATATATTCCAAGTATCTTCAAAACATTGAGCGCCTGCCCGCCCCTTATGTGGTCTATCACTGTCCCCTGGCCAATAGGGCGTACACGCATCTCTTTTTTCAATGAGCCTCCAGGTTTTTTCTCAACCTCTTCCTTTTTCATATAACCTCCATCGCCATTGCCAGAAGCGTCATTCTCACAGGGACTCCATAAAAAGACTGCTGGAAATACCGTGCATATTTTGTCGTATCAACAGAAGGATCAATTTCATCAACACGCGGCATCGGATGCATTATTATGAGATTATCGCGGGCTTTGCCAAGCAGTTCTTCCGTGACCCTGTAGATGCCTGCTACTTTCTGGTATTCCGCCGGGTCGGGGAAACGTTCTTTCTGGATCCGTGTCACATACAATACATCGATATCCCCGATAACATCCTCGATATTTGTGGTCTCGCTGATTCTTGCGCCCTGCTTTTTCAGGTCTTTTTTGATAACATCGGGCATCTGAAGCTGTTTTGGTGAAATAAGCGTCATATCTGCATGATAGAGTGATAAGGCATAGGCGAGTGAATGAACTGTACGTCCATATTTGAGATCTCCCACAAGCGCTATTCTCATATCTGACAGGCTGCTTTCGCGCATGATAGTATAAAGGTCAAGAAGAGTCTGGGTTGGATGGTGCCCTGCGCCATCTCCTGCATTAATTATCGGGATATTTGAATATTCCGCGGCCATGCGCGCTGCGCCTTCCCTTGGATGTCTCAATACGATGGCATCGGCGTAATTTCCAATTACCCTGATGGTATCTGCAAGTGTTTCTCCTTTCGCGACCGAACTTGATTCGACAGGTCCAAGGTCAATCACATCACCGCCAAGGCGTTTCATAGCTGTTTCGAAAGATAATCGTGTGCGTGTGCTTGGTTCATAAAAAAGCGTTGCAAGGATCTTGCCTGAAAGAAGCGAAGACTTGTTCCCCCGCGCGATCGGTTCGAATTCCCTGGCCCTGTTCAGGATAAAATCGATCTCATCTCGCGAAAAATCCTTCATTGAGATGATATGTCGTGACATCAAGTCTAATACGCAGCAATGAAATTTATATTTATTGATAATACTGAAATAATCCACATATAAATAGATAACTATTTAGCGCCTCATTACTTTGTGCGGGTCAAGGGTAGAGAACGCTGCGCCCTTAGAGGGCTGAGATGAATCGTACCATTGCGTTTGATTACTTTCACCCCACTCTATCATAAGTGATATATATAGAAAAAATAATGTCGATGCTGCATGAAAAAAACGTATCAATTCAGGATAT
>JBAZOV010000034.1:0-10036 GCA_041648475.1 Candidatus Methanoperedens sp.
GGTCGTCGTCGACATGCTGAACGACTTTGTCCGTCCCGGCGCCCCCCTGAAGGTGCCGGAGACGCGTGCGATTCTCCCGGCGCTGCGCCGCCGGATCGCGAAGGCGCGGCGGGAAGGGGAGCTCGTCGTGTACGTCTGCGACTCCCACCGAAAGAATGATCCCGAGTTCGCGCGAATGGGGTGGCCCCCCCACGCCGTGGAAGGGACTCCCGGCGCGGGGGTCGTCGCCTCCCTCGCCCCGGAGCCGGGGGACGTCGTGGTGGAGAAGCGCACCTACTCCGGGTTCCACGGCACGCCGCTCCACTTCATTCTCCGGCGACACGGGATCCGAAGCCTGACGCTCGCCGGCTGCGTCACCAACATCTGCATCCTCTACACCGCGGCCGACGCCGCGATGCGCGGCTACGACGCAACGGTGGATGAGCGGTTCGTGGCGGGGCTTGCGCCCGACACGCATGCGTTCGCCCTCGATCAGATGGAGCGCGTGCTGGGTGTCCGGGTGGTCCGCCGCCCGGGGAGGAAGGCCCCCCGCCGTTGATCCCCCCCATCAAGGAGGCTCCAATGGATCTCATCCCGACCCGCGACGAGATCCTCCGCGGGGAAACGACCGACGTCTACTTCCGCCGGACGATGGAGGTGCTGCGCGCGACCGGGAAGGACCGTGTGCGCGTGACCGCCGAGGCGATCGTCAAGAAGTTCCCGGCCGGCTACGGGTATGCCGTCCTCTCGGGGATGGACGAGATGCTGTCGCTGCTCGCCGGGATCGATGTCGACGTGGAGGCGATGGAGGAAGGGAGCCTCTTTTTCCCCTTCGAGACCGTCTTCTCCATCGAGGGGCCGTACGGCGCCTTCTGCGAGCTGGAGACGGCGATGCTGGGGACGATCTGCCAGGCGTCGGGGATCGCCACGGCGGCGTCGCGGGTCAAGCACGCGGCCGGGGAGAAGCCGGTCTTGAGCTTCGGGGCCCGCAGGATGCACCCCGCCCTCTCCACGCTGATCGACCGGAACGCGTTCATCGGCGGCGCGGACGGCGTCTCCGCGATCCGCAGCGCCGCGTTCCTCGGAGAAACGCCGCAGGGGACGATGCCGCACGCCCTCGTCCTGGTCCTCGGAGACACGGTGACGGCGATGCGCGCCTTCGACGCGGCGGTGGACCCGGCGGTTCCACGGGTCTGTCTCGTCGACACGCTCCAGGACGAGAAGTTCGAGGCGGTGCGGGTGGCCGAGGCGTTGGGGGAACGATTGTCCGCCGTCCGTCTCGACACGCCGGGGTCGCGCCGGGGCGACTTCCGGCGGATCCTTCAGGAGGTGCGATGGGAGCTGGATCTGCGCGGCTTCCGGCACGTGCGCCTGATCGCCTCCGGCGGGCTGGGAGAGGAAGAGGTGCGGGCGCTTCGCGACGTGGCCGACGGCTTCGGCGTCGGGACCTCCCTGAGCAACGCCCCCACGATCGACTACGCGCTCGACATCGTGGAAGTGGAGGGCGTCCCTTTCGCGAAGCGGGGGAAGCGGTCCGGCCGCAAGCAGGTGCACGCGTGCGAAGCGTGCGGCGCCCGGACGGTCTTCCCCGCCGCCGACCCGCCGGGGCGTTGCCCCTGCGGCGGCGCCCGGGAAGCGCTCCTGCGGCCGGCGCTGCGCGCCGGACGTCCGGTGGAGCCTCCTTCGCCTCCCCGGGCGATCCGGGACCGGGTGCTCCGGCAGGTGGAGCGGTTCCACGCGCGGGAGGCGCGCCCTTGAGCGGGGCGTTCCGGACCATGGCGTGGGAGGGGGACGCCCTGCTGCTGCTGGACCAGCGCGTGCTCCCTATGGTCGAGTCGATGCGGCGGTGCCCCGACCCCTCCTCCGTGGCGGACGCGATCCGGACGATGGTGGTGCGCGGCGCCCCGGCGATCGGCGTGTCCGCGGCGTTCGGCCTGGTCCTCGCCGTCCGGTGCGCGTGGAAGAAAGGGAGGTCCTGGCGTAGGGCGTTCGACGAGGCGGCGACCGAGCTTGCGGGGACCCGTCCGACGGCGGTCAACCTCTTCTGGGCGATCGACCGGATGCGCCGGGAGGCCGCGGCGCTGCCGGACGATCCCGCCGTCGCGTTTTCCCGGCTCGAGGAGCGGGCGGTCGCCCTGTTCGAGGAGGACGTGGCGGCGAACCGGGCGATGGGGGCTCACGGGGCGAAGCTCCTCCCCGCGCGGGGGAACGTCCTCACCCACTGCAACGCGGGCGCCCTCGCCACCGCGGGGTACGGGACGGCGCTGGGGGTGATCCGTTCCGCCGTCGCGGCGGGGAAGCGGATCCACGTGTACGTGGACGAGACGCGGCCGTTCCTGCAGGGGGCCCGGCTGACGGCGTGGGAACTGATGAAGGACGGCATCCCGTGCACCCTGATCACGGATAACATGGCCGCGTCCCTGTTCGCCGCCGGAAAGATCGACGCCGCCGTGGTCGGGGCGGACCGCGTCGCGGCGAACGGGGACGTGGCGAACAAGATCGGAACGTACGGCGTCGCCGTCCTGTGCAGGGCGCACAAGGTCCCGTTCTACGTGGCCGCCCCGGTGTCGACGATCGACCTGAAGCTTCCGACCGGGAAGCGGATCCCGATCGAGGAGCGCGATCCCTCCGAGGTGACGCACCTGATGGGGAGACGGGTTGCGCCCGACGGCGTCCACGTGTACAACCCCGCCTTCGACGTGACGCCGGCCCGCTTCGTTTCCGCCATCGTGACCGAGAAAGGGGTTCTCAAGCCGCCCCTGGCGCGCGCCCTTCGGAACCTCTTCCGTTGAACACGATTCCCCCCGCCGGGATAAACGGCCCCACCGCCGATCGCCTTCGGGAGATCGGCGTCCGGGACACGGCCCGCACCCTGTCGCTGCTCTCCGAGCTCCTGCACCGCCTTCCGCGGGAGCATGCCGGATGGGATCGCATCTGCCGCGCCGCCGCCCCCGCGCCCGACCCGGACCTTTTCTTTCTCAACCTGTCGCGGTGGGTCGATTCCCTTCCCGGCGCCTTCCTGAAGCGAGCGTTCGCCCGGGAGGACCTTCTCCCGTTGATCGGGGCGCTGCTGGGGGGCTCGGAGTTCATCCCGGAGCAGATCGCCAGGCGCCCGGAGATCTTCGAGTTCCTCTTCCTCGAGGACGGGGTGCTTCGGCGTCCCGGGCCGGAAGCGCTGGGGCGGGAGGCCCTGGAGGCCGCGGACCGGTGCGCGACGGAGGAGGAGCTCAAACGCGACCTGCGCCGGATGAAGCACCGGGAGATCGCCCGGATCGCGGCGCGCGACCTCTCCGGCGTCGCCCCCCTTCCCGAGGTCACCGAGGATCTTTCCCGGCTGGCGTCGGCGGCGCTCGAAGGGGCGGTCCGCTTCTCCCGCCGGGCGCTCGACGCGCGCCTCGGCGCGCCGGTCGCGATCCTTCCCGACGGGACGCGACGCCCTGGACGATTCGTCGTGATGGGGATGGGGAAGCTGGGGGCGCTCGAGCTGAACTTCAGCTCCGACATCGACATCGTCTACCTCTACGAAACGGACCAGGGGGGGACCGAAGGGGCCGCGCGATCCGTTTCGCTGCACGAGTATTTCGTCCGGCTGGGCGAGGCGGTCACCCGGATCGTTTCGGAAGCGACGGAGGACGGGTTCGTCTTCCGGGTGGACCTGCGGCTGCGCCCCGAGGGGACGCGCGGGGAGCTCGCCAACTCGCTGCGCTCCGCCGAGATCTACTACGAGTCGTGGGGGCAGACGTGGGAGCGCGCGGCGCTCATCAAGGCGTGCCCCGTGGCGGGGGACCTCTCCCTCGGGGAGGAGTTCCTCCGGTCCGTCGTCCCCTTCGTCTACCGCAAGTACCTCGACTTCACCGCGATCGAGGAGATCAAGGGGATGAAGGACCGGATCAACCTCGCGGCGGCGCGGTCCCGGAGGGACGACCGGGACGTGAAGCTGGGCCTCGGGGGGATCCGGGAGATCGAATTCTTCGCCCAGGCGCACCAGCTGATCTACGGCGGGAAGGAGCCGAAGCTCCGGCGGCGCGGCACGGTGGAGACGATTTTCGCCCTGTCGCGGATGGGGATCGTGACGGAAGAGGAGCGGGATCGGCTTGCGGCCGCCTACGACTTCCTGCGCCGTCTCGAGCACCGCATCCAGGCGCACCGGGAGCGGCAGACCCACGTCCTGCCCCAACGGGAGGAGGACCTCTCGAGGCTGGCGCGGGCGATGGGCCTCGCCGACCCCCCGGCGCTGCTCTCCGCGCTCGACCGCCACGCCGCGACGGTTCACGGGATCTACGCCCGGCTCTTCGGCGGCGCGCGGCGGGAGGAGTCCCCGGGGATCCCCGGGGAGGTGCAGGCGCTCTTCCTGCACGGACGCGCCGCGGAGGATGCGCCTTCGCTGCTCGCCCGGCTGGGGTTCCGCGACATCGAGGCGGCGCAGAGGAACCTGGAAGTCCTCCGGTATGGCCCTCCCCACGTCTGGATCCCCCAGCGCGCGCGCCACTACCTGGACAAGATCGGTCCCGGGATTCTCCACCGCGTCGCGATGAGCCCCGACCCCGACCTCGCGCTCACCCACGTGGAGCGGTTCCTCTCCGCCATCGGGGCGCGGACGATGTTCTACGCACTCCTGTACGAGAAGCCGAAGGTCATCGAGGCGCTCGTGCGCCTGTTCGGAAGCAGCCGCTTCCTCTCCGGCTTCCTGCTGCGCCACCCGGAGCTGCTGGACACGTTTCTGCGGAACGACCTCTCCGCGCTGGTCAAGTCGAAGTCCGACCTGCGCACCGGCCTCGCGGAGGCGCTGAAGGGGTGCGACGACTTCGAGCAGGAGCTGGACGAGCTGCGGCGCTTCAAGAACCTCGAGACGCTGCGGATCGGCATTCACGACATGGCGGGGAGCCTGTCGCTGGAGGAGGGGATGTTCCAGCTCTCCGCGCTGGCGGAGGTTCTCCTCTCCCACGCGGTGTTCCTTGCGATCCGCGAGGTGCGGCGTCGCTTCGGCGTCGCCATGGAGGCGGCGACGGGCGCGGAGGCGTTCTTCTGCGTCCTCGGGATGGGGAAGCTCGGGTCGGAGGAGCTCTCCTATCACAGCGACCTCGACATCATCTTCCTTTACTCGGGCCCGGGGGAGAGCGCCCCGGAGCCCGGACGAAGCGGCAGCGACTTCCGGAAGCTTTCCAACCACGAATATTTCGCCAAGGTCGCACAGCGGATGATCTCGATCCTCACGACCTCGACGCGGGAGGGGCTCGTCTACCGCCTCGACACGCGGCTGCGCCCCTCGGGGAACGCGGGCCCGCTGGTCTCCTCGCTGGAGGCCTTCGATCGGTACCACCAGGAATCCGCGCACCTGTGGGAGCGGCAGGCGCTGTTGAAGTGCCGGTTCGTCGCGGGGGACCGCGACTTCGGAAAAAGGGTCGAGGAGAAGACCCGGGGCTTCATCTACGGACGCCCCCTGCCGCCGAACGCGGCGGAGGAGATCCACCGGCTGCGGATGCGGATGGAGCAGGAGCTGGGCCGGGAACGGGAGGACCGCCTGAACCTGAAGGTGGGGCGGGGGGGCGTGGTGGACGTGGAGTTCGCGGTACAGTACCTGCAGCTCCTCCATGGCGGCTCGCACCCTGCGGTACGGGCGCGCGGCACCCTGAAGGCGCTCTACGAACTGCAGCGCTCGGGGATCGTCACGCTCGAACAGTACAAGGTGCTGGACGAGGGGTACCGCTTCCTCCGGTCCCTGGACGTCCAGCTGCGGCTGGCGCACGACGCATCGATCGACAGCTTCGACCCGCAGTGGCTGGAGCCGGAACGGCTGGAACGGTACCGGAAGGAAACGGACAGGATCCGGAAGGTGTACCTGGAGCTGCTGGGGCTGCCGGTTTAGCCGATTTCGTCGTCGGGGAAATCGAAGGCGGGCAGCCGCTTGATCCACTCGGCCACCACGGCCTGCACGGGGCCCGCGGGCTTCCCCCCGTCTTCCACGGAGAGCATCGCGTTGCGCAGCTCGGTCAAAAGGTGGGTGTTGAACCCTCCCGCGTCTTCCCAGCTGGCGTTGCGATCGCCTTTATTTTCATAGAAATTCGCCATCTTCTCTCCTGCTATCTAAGACGGACGGGTGCCGGAAAAGATTCATCCGTCCCGTTCGGGGGCTTTTGGGACTAAGACTGTAGCGGCGGACGTCCCCCCTGTCAACAGGGAAAGGGTCAACTCCTTCCGTTTCAGGGAGAGAGGCGGCCCTTCCGATAGTCGGGCCGGGTCTCGTACGGCAGGGGGTCGGGGACCCCGGCCTCGGCGAAGGCGCGCAGCCGAAGGGCGCACGAATCGCAGACCCCGCACGCCTTCTCCCCTTCCCGGTAGCACGACCAGGACCGATCGAAGGGGACGCCCATCGATTTTCCCATCAGGACGATGTCCTTCTTCAACAGGTGGACGAAGGGGGCCTTCACGACGATGCCGCTCCCTTCCTTCGTCCCCCGCCGGATCGTCTCGTTCATCGCCTCGTAGAATTCGGGGCGGCAGTCCGGGTAGCCCGAGGAGTCGGCGGCCACGGCGCCGATGTAGATGTTCTTCGCCCCGATTACCTCGGCCCACGACACGGCGATCGCCACGAGGTGCGCGTTGCGGAACGGGACGTAGGTGACGGGGACCCCCTGGCGGCCGGGATCCGCACCGGGGACGTCGATGCCGTCGTCCGTCAGGGCGCTCCCCCCGATCCGCTTCAGGTAGCCGATGTCCGCCACGAGGCGCCGCGCGACGGGGACCTTCAGGTGCTCGGCAACGGCGTGGAAGCAGGAGAGCTCCTTCGCCTCGGTGCGCTGTCCGTAGTTGACGTGGAGCAGCGCGAGGTCCGACTCCCGCGTGCAGAACTCCGCCATCACGAGGCTGTCCATCCCGCCGCTGACCAGCGCGATCCCGATCGGCTTGCCTCCCGTCGTCACCTCCTCACACCCCTCTCCGGTCCGGTCCCCAGACGAGCTTGTGGAGCTGCAGTTGGAGCCGGGCGTCGAGCCCGTCCCCGACCATCCACCCGGCGAGCCGTTCGGGCGCGAGGAACCCGAAGGCGGGAGAGAGGAGGATGCCCCATTTCCTTTCGCGTCGGTACCGTGCCGCCACTTCCTTCGCGTACCGGTAATCTTCCTCGGAGGAGATGACGAACTTCACCTCGTCCCGCTCCGTCAGGTGGCGGAAGTTCTCCCACAGCATCTTCCGGTCCTCGCCGGAGGAAGGGCACTTCACGTCCATGATCTTCACCGCCCGCGGGTCGAGCCCGGAAAGGGGAAGGGTGCCGTTCGTCTCCACGAGCACTTCCTGCCCGCGGTCGAGCAGCGTCGCGACGAGGGCGGACGCCTCCTCCTGGAGCAGCGGCTCCCCTCCGGTGACGCACGCGCGGGTGAGCCCGAAGGCGGTGACCCGGGAGACGACCTCCTCGAGCGGGAACTCCTCCCCGGCGTCGTAGGCGTACGTGGTGTCGCAGTACCGGCATCGGAGGTTGCACCCGGTGAGCCGCACGAAGGCGAACGGGTACCCCGAATACGAGGTTTCCCCCTGGACGCTGGCGAAGATTTCCGTGATCTTCAGCATTTTTTCATTATACCACGGGGCCGCGCAGGTCCCGGCCGGCGCGCCGAATGGGACCCGCCAGGATGTGGTATCCTTGCAATCGCCGGAAACGGTGTCCAATCACCTGTATCCACCCGCAGGGCGCTGCCGCGCGCGGGGAAAGGACGCACGAACTCTTGCCGGAAACCACGGCCGGTACCCCGGAGAACCGCCGGCTTCGCCTGCGGACGGCCCGTTTCTCCCTCGGGAGCGCCGTCACCCTCTGCCTCCTGAAGTTCGCCGTGGGGATCGTCTCCGGCTCCCTCGGCGTCCTCGCGTCGGCCCTCGACAACGTGGCGGACATCTTCATGTCGGCGGTCAACCTCCTGTCGATCCGGAAGGCGATGGACCCCGCGGACGAGAGCCACCCGTACGGCCACGGAAAGGCGGAGACGCTGGCCACCTTCTTCCAGGGCGGGGTGATCGCCCTCACCGGGGCGGGAGTGGTTTGGGAGGCGGTGCGGCGCCTGCGCGAAGGGAAGGCCCCCGAGGGGGTCGGCCTCGACGTGGGCATCCTCGTGATGATCTTCTCCGTGGTCGCTTCATGGTTCATCTCCGCCCGGATCCGGAAGGGGGGCGAGACCTCGCGCTCTTCGGCCCTTGCCGCCGACGCGCTCCACTTCCGGACGGACGTCTACTCCGGGAGCGGGATCCTCTTCTCCCTCGTGCTGTACAGGGTCACGGGATGGAAGTGGCTGGACCCGGGGGTCGCGCTGGCGGTGGGCGTCTACATCTTCGCCGCCGCCGTGCCGCTGCTGAAAGGAGCGGTGGAGGACCTGATGGACCACCAGCTCCCGGCGGGGACGGTGGCGCGGGTCACGGCGATCATCGAGGCGCACCGGCCGATGGTGGTGGATTGGCACGATCTGCGGACGCGCCGCTCCGGGTCTTCGATGCAGGTCGATTTCCACGTGGTGGTGTGCCGCGACCATTCGCTGGAACAGGCCCACCGGGTGGCGGACCACCTCGAGATGGAGATCCGGGAGATGCTGGGGAACGCCCACGTGGTGACCCACATCGACCCGTGCAAGATCGAGTGCCCGGGTCCCCACGAGTGCGCCCGCGCGAAGGGGATGATCTCCGGGCTGCACAGCCCCGAGCGGGACACGAAGGAAACGGTTTCCTGAAAGCCTTGAAGGAGGAAGGGAAATGAAGGCGGTGCTCCTCGTTCTCGTGGTCCTGTTGGCGCTGGTCGCGGCGTTCGCCGTGCAGAACCCCGGCATCATCGTCGTCCGGTTCCTGACCGTTTCGGGCTACACGTCGCTGCTGGTGGTGATCGTGGCCGCGTTCGCCGCCGGTGTGGTCTCGGCGGGGCTCGCGGGACTTCCCGGGTTCTTCCGACGCAGGTCGGAGGCCGGCGCCGCGGCGCGACGGATCCGGGAACTCGAGGCCGAGGTCGGAGATCTCAAGGGAAAACCCGGTGGGCCGACGCCCCCCGGGCCCGGGGGAACCCCGTGAGCGATCGATCCCTCTCCGGCAACGAGCGGAAACTGCTCCATTCCCTGCTGCGGTTCTACCGCGAGATCGGGCCCGGCGCCACGCCGGGCTTGGAAGGGCTGGACGAGGAGGCCGGGCTGGAGCGGTGGGAGATCTCCGAGGCGGTGTCCGGTCTGCGCGCGAAGGGACTGATCGAGTATTGGGAACTCCAGCCCGCGGTGCGCCTGACGCCCGAGGGGCTACGGGCCGTTCTGCATCTTCCGGAAGAAGGGGACGCCTGATGGCAGGGGCGGTCCGCGGGCTTTCCGCGCGTCTTCGCGAGGTCTCCGGCCTGCTCGCCGAACGGTTCGGCCGGCCCGAAGTCTGCAGCCACGAGACCGACCCGGTCCGCAACCTCGTCCTGACGATCCTCTCGCAGAACACCACCGACGCCAACCGCGACCGCGCGTACGATCGCCTGGCGAAACGGTTTCCCACGCTCCCCGCGCTTGCCGCCGCGCGGCCGTCGGAGCTCGAGGAGGCGATCCGGGTGGGCGGGCTCGCCAAGGCGAAGGCGAAGTCGATCCTCGGCGCGCTGGCGCGGATCCAGGAGGAGCGGGGCGGCTACTCCCTCGACTTCCTGGGGGGGATGCCGCTTCCCGAGGCGAGGGAGTACCTCACCTCCTTCCCCGGGGTGGGCGTGAAGACGGCGAACATTCTGCTCCTGTTCTCCTTCGGCATGCCCGCCTTCCCCGTGGACACCCACGTCCTGCGGGTGACGAAGCGTCTCGGGCTGGTTCCCGGCACGTCGGACCTGGCGAAGGCCGCCCTCTCCCTCGAGCCGCACGTGGGAACCGGGGACCATGGGCCGCTGCACCTCAACCTCATCCGTCTCGGGCGGGAAGTGTGCCGGCCCCGCGATCCGCTCTGCGCGGAATGTCCGCTCCTGACGGTGTGCCCGGAGGGGAAACGCAGTACGGAAGGCGCACGCAACAGGAGGGTCCGGCGGAGTCGCCGCAGGAGGGGGGCGCAGTGAGGTAAAGCGCAGCCGTGCAGGTTC
>JBAZOV010000035.1:0-9319 GCA_041648475.1 Candidatus Methanoperedens sp.
GCATAGAGGATGTGCTTCTGAAGAGCCGGATGAGGGAAATCTTCAAGTCCGGTTCTGTGAGGGGGCTCATAGTATAACCTTGGGGCTATTACCTCATCAAAAGGTGGGCTATGGGCTCTACTCGACAAGAGGAGCTCTGTGAACCTGCAAAAATTAAATCACCGCAAAGTACGCAAAGCACAGCTGCAATAATCTTTGCGTTTGCGTTCTTTGCGGTGAACTCTCTATGTTACCAATGTGTTAAAGGGCACTAACATTAACAAAAAAAAAGAATGTTTCTATTCATATTGGAGAACCCAAAGGAATATAAAAAATGATTAATTCTAATCCTCTTGTCGTGCATGCAGGGCAACAATGATTGACCGTAGTGTCTTGTCAAGTGTCAATTAGCAACAAATAACCGAGATAAATTGATAGAATTATAGTCTTACGCTATTTTCTATCTGCGAAAATCTGCGCAATCTGTGGATAAAATTTCAGATGAAAATCCGCAGATTTCGCAGATTGGCGCAGATTTGTTGAACCGGATTCTTTCCTCAATGGTCATAATTTTATTGTTTGTTATGCGCAGAACTATATCTCAATATCATTTGACAATTTAGCCTTGACAGGGCAGTAGTTCACCTGAACTAAAATGATTCATCCCAATCTAAGATAACCCTAAGTTAACTTAGAGTAATTAATCTAAATCTAAGATAACCCTAAGTTAACTTAGAGTAATTAATCTAAATCTAAGATAACCCTAAGTTAACTTAGAGTAATTAATCTAAATCTAAGATAACTCTAAGTTAACTTAGAGTAATTAATCTAAATCTAAGATAACCCTAAGTTAACTTAGAGTAATTAATCTAAATCTAAGATAACCCTAAGTTAACTTAGAGTAATTAATCTAAATCTAAGATAACTCTAACTTAACTTAGAGTAATTAATCTAAATCTAAGATAAGTTTACTTAACTTAGAAAGATATATATTAATCGAAGATCATCAAAGATAAAATATCATGAGTAGAGCTGGCGTATTTGAAATGCAAGATGGGGGCTATAAGGCGTTTATTCCGAAAAATTTACCGCCCGACCCAGATATTAAATATGATGACGAACTTCACTCACTTTTATCAAATGCTGATAGAAACCTTGCAAGATTAGATGGAATTACAACAGTTCTACCAAATCCTGACCTATTCATTGCAATGTATGTAAAAAAAGAAGCCCTTTTAAGTTCTCAGATTGAAGGAACCCAAGTTTCTCTTGAGGGGGTGTTGGAATTTGAAGCTGATTTTAAGCCTAAAGAAGATATAAATGAGATAAAAGAAGTAGTCACTTATATCAAAGCTTTAAATTATGGAATAGAAAGGCTTAACGAATTACCCATGTGTTTGAGGCTCATAAAAGAGATTCATAGAATTTTATTAGAAGAAACAAGAGGTGCTAACAGGGATCCAGGCGAATTTCGATCACGCCAAAATTATATAGCGCCGACCCAGAGTACTCCTATAAATGAAGCAACATTTGTTCCACCTCCGCCAAATATGGTTATACCGGTAATGGAAGAACTAGAAAAATTCTTTTATACTAATAGCATTCCGCCTTTAGTCAAGATTGCATTAATCCACGCTCAATTTGAAACAATTCACCCATTCTTGGATGGAAATGGAAGAATTGGTAGACTCCTAATAACATTTTATTTATTTTGGAGAAAAATTTTATCTAAACCACTTTTGTATTCAAGTTATTATTTTAAGAAGAATAGGGCTGAATATTATAATTTATTAATGAAAGTCCGCATAGATGGAGATTGGGAGGGCTGGATTAAGTTTTTCCTTAAAGGTGTAAGTGAAACTTCAGAAGGAGCAGCAAATACTGCTAGAGAAATTATTAAACTAAAAGAAGATTTAAGAACGAAACTTTATGAAAAAGCGCCAAACGTTTCAGCGATAAAATTATTGGATATCCTTTTCGATAGGCCTATGATAAGCATCAAAGATGTCTCAGAGAGATTGAAAATATCTAAAGTGGCAGCGAATAGACTCGTAAAAGTATTTGTGAGTTTAGATATTTTAAGAGAGGTTACTGGGAAAGAAAGATATAAAGTGTATATATTTAGTAGTTTTGTAGGGATTATGGCCGAGGGAACAAATATGCTTGACTCTTAGAGAGACTCACATTTTCTATGACAAAATCTTCTATTGTTTTAGGAATCCACTGACCTCGTACTATGTACGAGGCCTGTGAAGGGATAAAGTTTGGGTATAAACGTAACCACAATTTACCATAAACCCGTATTAAGGTAATGTGCTGCAATTTGGCATATCTACCAACACCAATTATAGCAATCTAAAAAACCCAAATCATTTAATATATCTTCAAAGCCTTTTAAGCCCTGAAAATATGCCAAAAGTCGGAATCGCTGATACCACCTTTTCCCGTATTAACATGGGAAAAATTGCAATCGATGAGTTAAGGAAAAGCGCATCAATCCAGATTGAGCGCTATACTGTTCCGGGTGTAAAAGACCTGCCTGTGGCATGCAAAATATTGATCGAGGAAAAAGGCTGCGATATCGCTATGGCGCTTGGCATGCCAGGCTCCCAGCCCATCGATAAGATGTGCGCCCACGAGGCTTCACAGGGGATAATCCAGGCGCAATTGATGACAAATACACATATCATCGAGGTATTTGTGCATGAGGATGAGGGGAAAGATGAGAATGAGCTTGCATGGCTCATGGAAAGACGAACGCGGGAGCATGCCCGCAACGTTATCAAGCTACTCTTTAATAAGGAACAACTGCAGCGTGAGGCTGGAACGGGACAAAGGCAAGGCTTTGCGGATGTTGGGGCGATCAGGTAAATGATGTAAATATTGGCGATCAATCAATAATTTCAAGTAGATATTTTTTTTTTAGCACAGATGTTATTTCGTGAAAAACAGACTTGGCTCTCGTCAAGGCTATTGAAGCCTCAATTTCCGTAAAATCTTCAGATGGAGTCACCACTTTTCCATCCTTAATGAATGGATAGCGGGATGCACTCCATTTTCCTTTGAACCACTCCAGTGAATCAAGGATATCATAGAAGATTTTACTCTGATCATCCATTTTTTCCGGTTTCAGGAAATATAGAACAAATAAGTCCGAAACATCATGGTCTCTTGAAAATATTTCCTTCATTTCCAATAATGCTTTTATTATTTTCTCAACACATTGCTGAGAATGAAAAACGACATAAGAATATGCTTTTTCTTGCATAGCATCTTGCGCCCTTCCCAGATCATCTCTGGATATCTTCCAAAAGGCTAATGCAAAATCCCGGTACAAATCTTTTGTATGTCCCAAAGTTTATTTCCTTCGTAATATTTTATCCTGGTTTCACTAATTCTTTGTGTGAATTTTTTAAATTCTTTCTCAAAAAAACCATCCTTATCATATAGTATTTTTATTCCAAGGACCAATGTTGCAAACAAGGGTGAGATTCGTTCAAAATTGTCAAGCGCATCATTCCTGTTTAGACAGACAGTATCAATCTTCTTTCCAAATTTCATTATAAAATCAAGCCTGAGGTTCTTAACAATTTCTTCCTCAACATTTTGGTTTAATACTATAATAAAATCTACATCAGATCTTTTAGTGGCAAAACCTCTTGACGTTGATCCAAAAAGCACAACGCTGACTAAGTTCTCACCAAATTCTTCAATGCATCTCCTGGTGAAATATTCAGTATCTTTCATAATTTCCTTATTGCTAATTGAGTCTTCCAATTATATGAATATAAGATTTTTCCTTAATATATTCATTTATTGCTTATATTGCCATATAACTATCCATTTTCAAGAGGGTTTTTATCTTTATATCGCATCATAGGAGCAATGATATTTGAAAAAATACCCACAGTACCTACAGCCGACGAACTGCTTGATAAAGCCTATAGCCGCGCCACCAGGGCAAAACGCGGAAAACAGATCCTTGACCGAAAGTCAAAACTCCAGGCCGAGGAATCCATGCTTCTCACAGCAGCACATATTCTCAATGACAATTGCATGCATATAGTCCGCAAATTCCCAAGCTTTGACATGACCCCTATATTCTACACAGAACTTGCTGAGGTAATGGTCGGGGTTGAGGAAATGAAAATGAACCTTGCATCGGTACAGTGGGCAGGAGATAAAGTAAGCAGTCTTGCTAGAAAATATGTGGGTATGATGCGCGAAGCCGATGATGCTAAGGTAGTGCGAAAAGAGGCCTTCGGAAGGATATCTTCAATTATGAAAAGCATAGATGGCAACCTGCGTTTCCTGAATGATGCACGAAACAAGCTCAGGAAGCTTCCTGCTATTGAAGTTGGCCCAACGATCGTTGTTGCTGGCTATCCGAACGTGGGAAAATCAAGTTTTGTTGATCTTGTAAGCAGTGCTAATCAAGAGATAGCGTCATATCCTTTCACGACGAAAGGGATTGGCGTGGGGCATTTTACACGAGGCGAGATACGTTACCAGGTGATAGATACACCAGGACTTCTTGACAGGCCCCTTGAAGAGAGAAATGAGATCGAGCTTCAAGCCATAACTGCATTGAAACATGTGGGAAAAGTAATACTTTTCATCATTGACCCATCCGAAACATGCGGCTATTCACTTCCGAAGCAGATGCATCTTCTTGAAGGTATAAAGGAAAGGTTCCAGGTTCCTGCTCTTGTCGTTGCTAATAAAACCGATATTTCAGTATCGGATATTGGGGATATGAGCATGTCTACACTTACCAGGGAAGGAGTAGATGCAGTGCTTGACAGGCTTGTTGAGATGATGCCGATAGTTGAGGTTCAGGAAATTCAGGAAACAGAAGTTATTGAATGAAAGATCTCTACTCCATCTTTCTCCCCCACAGCCAGCACTTCATCCACCAGCAGGATATCAGTTTCAAGATGTTCCGATCCTGGAATTTGGGTCTTACCTGCCGTGTTTTTGTGCCCACCAGCTCTGGAGGTCGCGGTATAGAGTGGCGTGGTTCAGGGTGCTGAGGCGGTATTGTTTAGAGAGGTTATTTACCTGGATGACGGTGTTGCTCATGGGTTTGTTTTCTCGTTTATATTGGGGTGTATTGGTAAAAGTGTTTTGGAGGGAATTATGGAATTATGGTTGTTTGGGGAACGCGAAGCGCCCAAAACTTTAAAAATATAAAATGTATTTTATTGATTTAGCGGCGCTTTCAGTTTAGGATTGAAAATGGCATGAAAATGCGCCGCATGGGAGGTGCGAATATCTGCGTTCATCTGCGTCCCGATTACCCTTCGGGAGCGGAATCCACGTCGACTGTCACGCCAGTCGATTGCGTGCACACGTATGCCAGCGCACTGGCATACGTGGACGGGCGTCCTCAAGGGGCGCAACCCTTGACGTATGCCTTGCGAGGCATACGTGTCTGCGCCCTTGCGAGGCGCGACTCGGAATCTGCGGTTTTGGATATCCGGAGCAACTATTTTGGCTAAAACATCGGCGCGAAATGTTTGAATGTTTTTTGATGGCGCGCGCCGGGATGGTGTCGGTTCTTGATAATCACGAATGAAAAGCTAAACCAACAATATATATGGATAAGATCAAATAGGTCAAAAAAGAGCAAGACATGATTAATATGAGAAAATATACGGCAAAAGATGAGGAAGAGCTTATAAAACAAATTGAAAGTGACTCAGGATTGGATTCAGAGTTGGAACAGCAGGAACTCGTAAAAGGTCATGTAGCTGAGATAAGATTTAGTGGAAAATGTGAAGGAAAAACCACACAAGTTAGAAAGAGATCGGCTGCCGTTCATGCGTGAGTATTGTTTTCCAACAAAAAATTCAGCGCTCTTTATATTTATAAAAACAACTCTCCTCAATTTCACATCCCCCAGGCACCTCTTCTGAAAACCCGCATTCCTCACAGCTAGCGCATCATCCACCAGCAGTATCCATCAGGTTCAGGATGCGCCGCTACAGCGAACTCCAGCCTCACATACATGCGCCGAATAGCGTTTCACAGACTTGTCTAGGAACTCTCGATTTCATCTAACTTCGCATCATTATTATTTATTGTAATCCCTCAATATGATTTATGTACCATCCAGCCGCCTTAAAAGCCGATACATGTTTATCACCACTTGCCCTGGGCAGTTTAGGCATATTCAGCTACCAGATTAGTATCTAAAGAAATACTGATTTTGTCTTGAATGGATACATTTTTTTTAAGAAAATTTTCTTTTGCATTTTTAAGTCTTGAGTTAAGGCATCCTAATATTGCCTCATTAATATTGTTCAGCGCTTCTTCTAGCGTTTCTCCTTCAGTAAGACAACCAGGAAGATTTGGACATTCTATTACATATTTGCCTTCTTCATCAATCTCACATATGATCTTGAATTTCATTTGTCATCATCCTTTCAATTGTATAATATATATTACCCTATAATTGCTTAAAACGATTTCTATGATCGCCTTCAAAAATCCTTTATAAAACATATTGAAAACAATTCCTCTCAGGTGCACATCCTCCCCAGGCACCTCATCTGAAACCCCGCATCCCCCCCACCGTCAGCACTTCATCCACCAACAGTATCCATCAGGCTCAAGATGCGTCGATCCTGGAATTTGGGTCTTCCCTCCCGCGTTTTTGTGCCCACCATCTCTGGAGGTCACGGTATAGAGTGCCGTGGTTCAGGGTGTCCAAGCGGCATACATTATATAAGAAAAATCCGTGTTAATTGGTGTAAATCCGTGTCTAAAAAACGTCCTAGAGAGACGGAATACACAGATTTTACGATTTCTCTGCAAATACTTCATCAAAAAATCTATCTTTATCCAGCATCATCTGCCAGTCTCTGTGGCGTTTTACACTTTCCAGTCTTTTTATTTTTGGAATTGTAATAAATCGTATAGCATCTATAGGGCCCAATTCTTCAACAAGGACCCTGATAGCTTTTTGAATTATTAAATCTTCATCCATGTATTTTACGCGGTTCATCTCAAATTCTCCTTTTCACAAAAAGCAACAGGATTGCCACACCATACTTTTATATTATGTTTCAAACATTTCTTGATAAGTTTATTATCACAACTAATAAATAAAGCTCCCGCCCTTTCTGCAAAAGCAACATGTGCAGCATCTGCTACGCCAAAACCAAGATTAACAAGTTCTTCGGCCCTTGCACGGGTTTCTGACAAATTTATGTTCATTTGCTCCCCCAATTTTTTTAATATTGTCTGCAATTCTACGCGCTCCAAAATGTTATCATATGCCTCGATTTCCTTAATGTGGACTGAAGAAAACAATAATCCATATTTGCCTTGTTTTACTTTTGCTAATATCATGTTTACAGCATCTGTCTCCTGCTTGATTCTTAAATAACCCTGATCGTCAAATGGTCTACTTAGTGCACAAACATCAAGATAAATTGATTTTCTAGACAAAAAATCATTCCTAAGACTTCAATCATAACTGCCTGTATTAATAATTTTCATAGTTTTCAAAAGGCAACTATTTTCAGTTGCACATACTCCCAGGCACATTCTCAATCTGGAGCGAATTTACCTTACCTTAAAAATTACTAACGTTTCTGACAAAATTGTATGGGCAAACCTGTTGTATCTGGAACAACTTCTGAACCCCCCCATCAAAAAATAAGCAAGCAATAGCATTTCCTGAAATTCGACTATAAGTGAACCCAAGCTCGTCAATCAGTGAAGCCATTTCGTATTTTGACCACAAAAGATTTAATATAGGTTGTAATATAAGAAGTGTATAAACCCATTATAATCAATGGGAAGGAGGAAATGGTTCAGAAATAAAATCTATCCCGATGCATATATGAATTATAATAGTTTATGCTAATAACCATAATACTTTAATACATGCAAGGAGAATAGAGACAGTTGTATCGTATAAATGGTGGCTCGACCAAATTGCTGGACATCTTCGGATGATTCGGCTTTTGAAGCTTCTTTACAGGGGCTGTGGTACGTTTCACTTAAAATAATAAACAGGAGATTAATAAAAAGAGAGGAAATGAATAATTATGACTAAAAAATCGAATAGTTTTATAAAAATAATAACTGTGCTTCTGGCACTGCTGCTTTTAGGTATTGCGGCGGGGCCGGCGAGTGCGGACGTGCAGGTTACCGGCGGTAATACATCGGTACCTGTCGGTTCACTCAATAAAGCATTAGCTAGTGATTTAATAATTACAGTGGTTACTGATCAAGATCCATTGATTGCAGGAGGGAACATTATACTCACACCACCTTCAGGTATAACGTTTAATTTTACGACAGAGCCTAGTGTATCAAGTAACTCTTCGGCACCAACTATAGGATCGGTGGCAACTTGGACGCTATCATCGTCTCAAATCAAGATTCCTGTTACAGTTCAGTCTGATGCCATAGGGGACTATATTACCATAAGTGGAATTAGCTTAGATATCTCCTCAGATCTTTCATCAGGTTTTAAGAATATAACTGTATCAGCAACGGGAAATGCGGGTACAATTGAAATTAATGTGTCGAAACCTAATGTAACCCAAGCAGCTCAAATAAATATTGCAGCAGGCGGAAACAGTAGTGCAATTGGCACAACATTAAATGTTAGTGCACCAACCATAGCCAATCTAATCGGTAGTGGAACTTACATTAACATTACTCTGCCATCAGACAGTGGTATAACCTTTAATCGTTCAGCAATACCAACAAATAATTCCATTGGTTTGTGGATAACTTCAGTGACAATCTCGTCAAATGGTCTTATTTTGTCTGCATTAGCGGGTAATAACAGTTTAGCTGGAGCTTCGGTAAACTTCTCAGGAATATATCTGAATGCGACTGCAGAACCAACTAATAATACTAAGTTCAATGTAACCACGACTGCAGCAGGAACTTACGCTGCTTCCGTAACAACTCAGATAACAGCAACTGGTGACATAGAAATATTAAAACCGACAGTTTCTCAAGGAGCTCAAATAAATATTGCAGCAGGCGGAAACAGTAGTGCAATTGGCACAACATTAAATGTTAGTGCACCAACCATAGCCAATCTAATCGGCAGTGGAACTTACATTAACATCACTCTGCCCTCAGACAGTGGTATAACCTTTAACCGTTCAGCAATACCAACAAATAATTCCATTGGTTTGTGGATAACTTCAGTGACAATCTCGTCAAATGGTCTTATTTTGTCTGCATTAGCGGGTAATAACAGTGAAGCTGGAGCTTCGGTAAACTTCTCAGGAATATATCTGAATGCGACAGCAACTGCGTCTTCAAACACCAGTTTTAATGTAACCACGACTGCAGCAGGAACTGG
>JBAZOV010000036.1:0-7179 GCA_041648475.1 Candidatus Methanoperedens sp.
TTGGAACTTTATGGATAAGTTGACTAAAACCGATACTCCCGCAATGTTGGAGGGTTTGGCGGATCATCAATGGAATTGGGAGCAATTTTTCAATTTTCCATTAAGTATTCTAAATTAGGACACTGCCGGTATTTTGATGGATATTGGTTTCATGGGGATATCGTGCGCCGCAATTTTAATAAAAAATATAGAATAAAATCTCATCCTTCTGCTAATGCTTATCGAACAGATATACGTGATTTATATATACCGTTCTATCATAATACAGAGCATATGAGTGCTGAATTGGAAACTGTCGATATAGATGAAACTGGAAGAATAGTTATACCTCATAGATTATGCGAAATAATCGGGATTCATCCACACGATAAACTCATAATAGGAGTGCAAAACAACACACTTCTTCTCACAAAGCAAAAAATTAGCGTATTTGACCTTCAAAAAAAGGAGGTTGCTCCTGGTACTCTTAAAAAGTCTTTGATATTTGAGCGCGAGATCGATGCTGCGGGTAAAAACGATATGCTGGCGCAGTAATGAAGTATGCCTTTGACACTAATATCTACCAGATATGGAGGAATATCAACGATTCTGCTATACAAAATATAGCAAATCATCCCACGATCCAAACTATCAAAAAATGTTTTCTGCGCCTTCTTCACTGGTATGCAATAAATTATGTCAAATAAGATCGTATCAATTTTGTGATCGCACTGGCCACATCATGCGTTGAATAAGAGCCTCCAAGGTCAGGCGTGATGATACCATCCTCAAGAATGCTGTTTACAGCCATTTCGATGGATTTTGCCTCAGTCGTATATCCCGCCCATTCAAGCATCATCTTGACGCTCAAAATAGCTGCCATGGGGTTAGCGATCCCTTTTCCCGCAATATCAGGAGCGCTTCCATGTATGGGCTCAAAAAAGGCATATTTATCGCCAATGTTGGCGCTTGGGCATAGACCAAGCCCGCCCACAAGGGCAGCGGCTTCATCGCTCAGGATATCCCCGAACAGGTTCGTTGTCACTATCACATCGTATTTTCCAGGATGCAGGATCATGTCATAAGCCATGGCATCCACAAGCATTTCATGGTAATCGATACCGTTCTTTTTTGCGACCCCGATGCATACATCCCGGAAAAATGAATCTGATTTTAATACGTTTGCCTTATGTACAATGGTCAACTTTTTCTTTCTCTGCTTTGCGATCCTGCATGCCTGTTCTGCTATCCTCTCGCTTCCCTTTCGGGTAATTATTCGGGTGGTATAAGCAATGTCATCATGTAATTCTTCCACACCAGAGTACATACCTTCGGTATTTTCTCTCACAATGACAAAATCAAAGTCTCCGGAACAGGGCAAGCGCACATTCCGCAGCGGCTTGAAAGGACGGATATTCGCATACAGGTCAAGTTCTTTGCGAATTCTCAAAAGAACGCTTTTATAATTGGGATCTGGAGAAGTTGTAATTGCCCCGAACAGCACGCAATCGCACTCCTTTATGAGGCGCAGATCATCGTCAGTTATAGCGCTGCCTGTTTTTTCCCACTTGCCAAGGCCTATCTCAAAAGGCACTTTTTCAATATCAAGACAAAAAGCGTCAAGTACTGACAGCGCCGCAGGCATCACTTCCTGCCCGATACCATCTCCGGGAACTATTGCGATCTTCATTTTAATCCACTTTAATACATTTATTATTATCCTGAATCCCTTTTAAGACTTTTACAAGCATCCTGATCGCATCCACGATATCGTACTCGGACGCACCCCAGTGAACAACAGCCCCATCGATCCCATTAAGATTTACCATTCCTGATTTCTTGCTCTGGCAGCACCTTGTGATAAAAGGTTTCGTGGGTAAATAAATTTCAGTCTTAAGCGGACACATGTTGATGTGTTTATAAGTCAGGTCGGGGAAGCGAAGTTCGAATATCTGTTTTGATATATCACATCCAACGAGTGTTGAATTATCTTCAATATCCGTATCTGTGTCAAGATATTTTCCTTTCAGTTCAGAAGCATGGCATGGAAAAACCATTTTTTCTCCTTCGAACTGGCGAAGGTCTATGAGTTTTGTTGTGAACCTGACATTTAATTCTCCAAGTATTCCGCTTCTTGTCAGCCTCTGGATGGCAAAAGCAAGCCAGGGAGGTTCGGGTGGGACTATGTCGATTATTTCTATCTCCATTACTTCATGAAGGCTTGGATTCTGGATAAAAGTAGTATGCCTATCCATACCCTCAAAAATGACTGTATTAACGCTGCCGTTACATAACGGTATGGCGGATTCGATAAGCCTTGTCCTGTCATGAGAGTCGATTTTTTCTTCAAATTTTAGTATTTCTTTTCCCCTGGCGATCAAAACAAGTGATACAAGTTTTCTTAAAAGCCCTTCCCCTTCGCTTTTTACTTTGTAAATTTGATAACCTGATGGAAGGTCTGCGATCAGGTATTCTGTTGTAAAATAGATAGGTCCACCTATTCTTCCGGTCGGGTCAGTCCTGGTCATGCCCACGCTTTTATAATCTGCCGGGAATATCAACTACTCACCTTTTTCCTGTGTTCTACGAGTCCGCCATCAGCAAGTATCTCGCGCAGGAAACCTGGTAGTTTTGTGGCTGAGATTGTTTTTTTGCCGGTTCTTACGATGCCATTCTCAAGGTCGATCTCAATTATGTCACCTTCTTCGCAATCTATTTTTGCTTCAATTATCGGCAAGCCCACGTTGATCGCATTCCTGAAAAATATCCGGGCAAAGGATTCTGCCACGACACATGCAACACCTGCATGTTTTAAGGCCAGAGGCGCTTGTTCCCTGGATGAACCGCATCCGAAATTCGCTCCTGCAACGATTAGGTCGCCTTTTTTTACTTTCTGGGAGAATAATGGGTCAATACCTTCCATAACATGTGCTGCAAATACGCTCATGTCAGTGGTTCGAAGATATTTACCCGGGATGATCACATCTGTATCGACATTGTTGCCGAATTTCCAGGCTTTTCCTGAAATAAAGTTGATGTTATCTTTATTCATTTGTTGGTTTGGTTATTGTTCGGGGCTAACATAATCATTTTGGTGGAGATATCCTTGTTGAGAGTAAACAGAAGATAGCCAGGTATTATGCGCACTGAGATTTGTGCATTTCATGCTTGGAAATTAGTGCGGCTTTTATTAAAGATTATTGTGCAACATTTGCGCAATATATAAATACTAATACAGGTATGTGTGGTTGTTGTTATAATGTTGCACAGTTATATGTGCATATAAAATATTAGGAGATATGCTATTGTTTGAAACCCCTAAAGAAAGAGTGAAATTATGAAAATTCTTGTAGTAGAGGATGACCCCAACCATATGATGTTAATGAAAATTATATTGCAATATTACGGGCATGATTCTATAGAAGCTTTCACGGGAGCAGAAGGAATAGAGAAAACATTCAATTCCAGGCCTGACATTGTACTTATGAATTTGAAGCTTCCCGGTATTGATGGGTTTGAGGCTGCAAGAAAAATAAGAGAGGTAATGAAAGATATACCCATAATTGCGATTACTTCATATTCCATGGAAGATGTCAGGGAAAAGATAAATAAATCAGGATTCAATGGATTAATTCAGAAACCAATTAATCCGGGGACTATAATGGATGAGATCAAGAATTTCATATTTTTGTGAGGAAGTCTGATTGACACTAAAAGCTTAGGCAAGATATATATACTAATGTGAATATAAGTGTGTGGAGGTATGTATATGAATAATTATCTTTTAATAGCTGTTTTAGTTATTGGAATGGTGGGTTTAAGCGGTTGTGTTCAAAGTGGAACGGGAACATTAGTCATGCAAATAACCGATGCGCCTGCCGATTTAAACATTGAGAAGGCATTAGTGACGATATCTGATGTGGAGGTGCATTTAGCGGGAGCGAATGAAGATACGAATGCAACAAATGAAACGGGATGGTTTACAGTAGTTAAAGAAGAAAGGACATTTGACTTAATAAAAATAAAAGATGTAAGGGAGTTAATAGGAAAATCAGATCTGAAAGCCGGTAAATATACCCAGGTAAGGTTGAATATTAACAAAGCATTAGTGACAATTGATGGGACTGAATATGATCTGACAATTCCGTCTAAAACAGTAAAACTAGTTAGACCATTTAATATTGTTGAAAACCAGACAACAACACTAACATTGGATTTTATTGCTAACGAATCCATCAAATCTGCAGGAAAAGATAAGTATGTCATGAACCCGACTATTAAGGTAATACAAGACTAATTACCTTAATTTTTGGGATGTCTGAAAGATTGCAAAGCATCTGTTGACATTGCATCCTCAATTATTTTCTCCTCATCCAGCCCCACCACCTCATGATCTTCCATAAGCACTCTCCCATCAACTATCGTAGTTCTCACATCGCATCCCGAAGCCCCATTCACAAGCGCTGTTACAAGATCCGCTGATACAAACTGTGGTTTCTTAAGATCAACAATAATAATATCCGCAAAGCATCCCGCTTTTAGCATTCCTGCATTTATCCCCAGCGCCCTTGCGCCATTCACTGTGGCCATCCCAAGCGTGACCGATGCAGGCATAGCGCGGGGGTTCTTGAGCTTATGAAGCATCTGTGCCGCTCTCATCTCTTTCCACATATCAAGACTTCCCCCGGATGCGGCGCCGTCAGTGCCAAGCGCCACATTGATCCCAATATCGAGCATTTCAGGAACGCGCGCAACCCCGGCGCCAAGAGCTATGTTGCTTGTGGGGCAGTGGACAACGTTCACGTTCTTATTTTTAAGAATATCCAGGTCATCATCCGATAACCATATACAGTGCGCTGCAAGCGTATCAGGTCCAAGCATATTGATACTGTTAAGGAGATTTACAGAGCACATATTATAATGTGATTTCATAAAATCCAGTTCATCTTCGGTTTCAAGCATATGGATATGGACCCGTGTGCCATCTTTCCTGGCAAGCTCCCTTACTTTTTCAAGAAATCCCTTTGAACATGAGGCTGCGCTATGGGGAGCATACATTGTTGTGATCCTGCCATTTGCAGCGCCGTTCCAGGAACGGTTGAATTTCTCCCTTATCTTGAGTTTTGTTTCAGGATCCTCATTGCGCCCCTCGATCATACCATATCCAAGCGCGGCTCTTATTCCTGTTTTTTCAACGATGCAAGCCACTTCTTCCATATGTATGTACATATCGGCAAATGAGGTTGTTCCGGACTTTATCATTTCAAGCACACCAAGATATGCGCCTGTCCTGACATGAGCAGGTGTGAGTTTCATCTCAGCTTCCTGGATCTTTTTGATCCACTCGCCATATGGAAGGTCGCTGGCATAGCCCCTGAAGAGTGCCATTGCAAGATGTGTATGTGCATTGATAAGACCGGGCATGACCAGGCAGCCTTTCGCATCGATTATCTTATCGGCTTGTTCATGTGTGTCTTTTTTGATGGATGTTATCAAACCATTATCTACAACTACATCACATTTTTCAGGAATTTTACCGCTCATCGTGAGCACATTTCCGCCCTTTATGATCAGGTCTGCCATTAGTGTAACAATATCTTTGTATTAAGATAAGTGTTCCGAGATAATAGTTATATTTCATCCCATAGCGTCATGATTCGTTTGGATTTTATAAATTACCATCCATAAATTGCTTCCACACTTGCTTATATTATAAAATGAATTGAAGTACATGCTGGAGCGTTTGGGTTGAAGAAATAGTATTCATCAAATCGAAGGGAACACGGATGACACGGATGACACGAATAAACCGAAACCTCAGTTTACACGGTATAGGGCATGCTTTGCATGCCCTTCTTTTAATAATTGGACGGATACGCACGGATTTGGGGTTTCGGATTCAAATCTTTCTTTCCTGTCATTCGTAAATAACCCTCTTTTAAATTCTGGTGTTTTACCAAACTTTAATAATAGCCCGACTTCTTTATCCGTGGCTTTAAGGTAATTGATCAACTGGGCTCTATTTTCTCCTCTTAAAGTTTGTTAAGGAAAATGGATTGCCCAAAGTTGTAACCGTGAGACTTGTGAAGGTTATTTTGAGTCATGGAACAATCGAAGTGTTAATTACTTCTTTGTTAGATGGAAAGACATACAAACTGGGAGATTTTAAGTGGCTTTATAATAAACGCTGGTGTATCGAAACTTATTTTTCGGGTTAAAGAACTTATTGGAAGTTGAAAGATTTAGTTCTAAAACCGTGATCGACATAGAGCAAGATTTCAACAGTTTAATATTTCTAAGCACTTTGGAAAGTGTAATGATAAAGGAAGATGAAGAGAAAATAGGCAAAGAAAATCTTGAGAAAAAACTGAAATATAATTATAAAATAAATAAATCTGTTTCATATACAGCTATCGCAGATCATATTGTGGATTTACTATTGAATCCTGATGTATCTCCTTCAGAAGTTTTAGCTAAGTTGAGTAGGCTTTTCAAGAACGGATCAAGTCCTCAGCGTCCTGGAAGGCAGTTTAAGAGAAAAGAAATGAGTTCAACTCAGAAATTGAGGTATCATAAGTATGAAAAGAGAGTTTGTGCTTAACTTAATGACATTGACCGGATGGGGATGGGATGAGACTAAAGTGGTTCCTGACAAGTGGCAGTTCAAGTTTACCTCGCTCAAGAGAAGACGGGTGGCTGCGCCAGTCGGCTCGGGAGTGCCATTGAACACTGGATATCACAGGTACATCACTGTGGGTGACTATTCTTAGGCGAGACGATTTCAAAATGGGGGAGTAAAACAATAAATGTCGATTATTTAAGTCTTTGCTTTTCGTTAACCTGCTGGTTAACGTTTTCGTTGTTCTTATACATCAAAACTGTATCATTTGCTATGGAAAACGTGGAGCTTGGTGTACTAAAGGCAAAGGCTTCATGTTGCCAAAAAGACAAAATCCGGTTGGCTTTGATACTTATTAAAGTTTGCTGGTTTTTGCATTCGAAAATTAAACAATAGAGGTGAAAAAATGAGAAAACTAAGTAAATTGAAAGCATCTGGTTTAACATTCTTGCTACTCTATGGCGTCAATAAGTCTTCTGTTAAAATTTTTTTAATCTCAACCAACTATATCCGTCTAAATAGTCCTTCCAATTCATATTTTTAGAAAATGATCATCAAATATTACATAAACCAATAGTGTA
>JBAZOV010000037.1:0-6944 GCA_041648475.1 Candidatus Methanoperedens sp.
CATAGAGGATGTGCTTCTGAAGAGCCGGATGAGGGAAATCTTCAAGTCCGGTTCTGTGAGGGGGCTCATAGTATAACCTTGGGGCTATTACCTCATCAAAAGGTGGGCTATGGGCTCTACTCGACATGACACGGATACGCACGGATAATGATATCCGTGAAAATCCGTCCGATCAGTGTCATCCGTGTTCCATTTAGGCCAAATTTGAAAAACATTTCTTAATCGATAGCGTTTGAAGAACTTTTCCGTAAAGCCCTTTTATTATCCATTTTATATGTCCATTCGTGATCATGGTACTTCTCCAATAAGCGATCTGCCATCTGGATCTCATCTTTTGTGAGCACTCCTTCTTCTGCCGCAATTCCAAGCGCCGATTCAAAGCCCGACCGCAGTGTTTTTTTCACAAATCCAATATCCATCACGCCAAGTTCTTTCAGAGTTATCATCCCTTCCCGCGCGCAATTTACAGGATAAAGGTTTTTCGTCGGGTTCTTAAGTATCTTATCCATTAACCCAAAATCAAAATCCAAAAGTAAGCTCCCATTTATCAACACCGCGCCATCAAGACGCCCCTGTGCGTTTCCTGATATTTTCCTGCCATTTGTATAAACAGCATTGCGGGCTGGTTCTATTTCACCCGGCGCGCCAATTTCTGAGAGCGCGTTCACAACACCGCCAAGCACTTTTTCATAAGCCGCCCGGATATCGGTTGGAATTATGCCCCCCTCTTTTCCGATAACAGAGAAAAGTATCTGTTCTTCATCACAAAATCCGCATCCTCCTCCCAGGATCCTCCGTATAATACCGATGTTGTGGTCATTGCAATACTCTTCATTTATCTCATCCGTTACGCATTGGTGATATCCAAGATATACAACAGGCGACTTTACGCGCCAGAAAAGTATGGTTTCAGGAGAAAGGTTCGCTCCAACATGTTTTGCTATGGATTCAAATAGAGCTGCGCTGTAGAAACCGTCAATTTTATCAAGGTCGATAAAACGCCAATTATTGTTCAATTTTGCGTCCTGAAATTATGAAAAAACCGTTCCTGCTTTTTAGCCATTTTAGCTGTGTCAAAAAAGATCGAAATATCCCGATCTCGGAATTAGGATATAATCCCGTATATGTAATATCGTTTTTCCTGAACCATTCAATTATTTCATTGATAGTATGATAACTTTCGTAAGGATTGGCGTATTTGTCAGCCGCATATGCCTGTTCATGCGTATTTTTGAATTTTCGCCCGTATATGGATTTTTCAACAAAGGACATTCGCTTTTCAATATCCTCGCCTGCATTCAACTGTATCCATGCCCGTTTTGCCCGGTGCAGAAAGCGCCCGTACCGGTTATATAATCCGATAGTTATTGTCCCGCCGGGTTTGCAAAGTTCAGAAAGCACGCGAAAGCGCCCATAGGGGTCATTTGTATGATGCAGCACGCCAAGACAAAATATGTGATCAAACTGTTTGTGTGTCTTAAAATCCATGATGTCGCATCTATTAAAATCTACTTTTAGACCGAATGTTTCAGCAAGCTTTTTTCCCTTTGCAAGAGAAGAACAACTCAAGTCGATCGAAGTCACCTGCGCGCCGTGCCAGGCAAAATAGCAGGATTTTTCCCCTGTGCCGCATCCTGCATCCAGGATATCTTTGCCGGATAAAGAGCTTTGATCTATTCCTGCCGTGGTAAGTATTTTTGACATGATATTGGCATGGAGTTTATGGGAGAGATCATTTTCATTACGGATAGGAAGTGAAGGATAAGGATATTTTTCATATAATGAATTTACAGAGCATGCGATTTTGTCCATTAGCCCAAGTTTGCATTGAGGGGATTTATAAGTTTGGCATCGTAAACCTAATATCACATTCCAGATGTATAAATAACTATGAAATATCCACCAACGAACCTGATACAGGCATACGGTCTTGCAGATGCATGGGGGCAGGCTGTGAATTATGTCATGAAAAACGGCATGGAGATAAAGACTGAGTATGGTCCGATGTCAAAGGATATATGTTCAGTTATCGAAATACGCGAACCTTTCGCAGAGCCGATGCTTCATCCCCAATTCCCCACAAAAGAGTTACACGTAAAAGAATACGTGCGGCAGTGGGAGAGGGATTATGACTGGAAAAAACAGGGTTTTGAATATAATTACATGGACAGGCTGATAAATTATCCATCGCGCGGGAAGTATGTTGCGAAGCAAAATCCACGCAATGCGGAGCAATGCGTGTGTACGACGCCAACTGGCGTAACGGTTGTTGATCAGCTAAAAGCGATCAGGGAATTATTGCCCCAGGGTGTTTCCAGGAGGCGCCAGGCAATAACATGGATACCTGAGCGAGACCTTTTTGTAAAGGAAGACCAGCCATGCCTTCAGAGGCTCTGGGTTCGTGATATCGGGAATGGAAATGCGGAAATGCACTGCATGTGGAGGTCGCGGGACCTTTTTGCAGCCTGGAATAGCAATATGGTCGGGCTTCTAACGATGATGAAAAGGGAAGTGTTTGAACCCAATAACCTGAAGCTTGTAAAGGTCGTGGATTTTTGCAATTCGCTGCATATCTATGAGGCTGATTGGGAAGCTGCAGCATTGGTCAAGCCTCTGCCAAAGAGTCCCCAGATGATGAGATAGTTGAGCTAAAGGTAAATTCAACTGGATTTTTTATTTTTGCTGGCAGCACAGCGATGTGAACGGTGAACGCAAGCAGCGGAGGGGATCATAAAATTATAGTATCCATGATTATATCAATGACTGTTTTTAAATCCATGTGTCAAGCCCTTTTTTTGCTGCGTACCAGTCAAAAAACTCGTCACTGTCATCCAATTGTCCTGAATCAAACCTTTTCATGAAAATATCTGAACTCATTTTATACTTAGTTTCAAAATTGTTACATAAACTGGAATATTTTGCTTTTTTATGCCGGGCAATCCTTTCATCAAGAGCGAGGGCGGAACGAATTACATTGCTCACTTCGAGTAGAGAAAAATCCTTTTTGACGTTAACTGTTATAGGCATAATATTTCTTAATTATGCTGCTCTTATAATAAATCCTTTTCATAATGATATTCTTCCAAAAAGATTTAAACTGAAGAAAGAATATAAAGCGCAACACTGAGGAGTAATAAATGACACGTATCGAGAAGGATAGTTTAGGGGAAATAGAAGTCCCCGATAATGTTTATTATGGCGCATTCACAACACGCGCATCAAAGAATTTCAGGATCAGCGGGATCAAAGCCAATCCGGATTTTATTAAATCGCTTGCCATCATAAAAAAAGCATGTGCAAAAGTTAACATCAAGCTCAATTTGCTTGATGAAAAAAAAGGAGTTGCGATAATCCAGGCTGCTGATGAGATCATTAACGGAAAATACAGTGACCAGTTCATTCTTGACGTATTCCAGGCAGGAGCAGGCACTCCTTTTAATATGAACATGAATGAAGTGATCGCCAATATTGCGATATTGAAATTTGGCGGGGCCGTGGGCGATTACTCAATAGTTCATCCAAATAACCATGTGAATATGGCACAATCCTCAAACGATGTTATCCCAACTACGATACGGTTGAGCGTGCTGCTTACACTTAAACCTCTAAAAAAAGAAATTGAGGGATTGATCGGCGCATTTAATTTAAAGGCCAGGGAATACGACCATGTGATCAAGGTTGGCAGGACACATCTTGAGGATGCGGTTCCTGTCAGGTATGGCCAGGTATTCAATGGATATGCTGCCGCCCTTGAAAAATGCCACAAGCGGCTGATCGCATCTGAAAAAAGTATGCTGGAACTGGGTATTGGGGGCACTGCGATCGGGACTGGAATAAATACCCATCCTGATTTCAAGAACAGTGTAATTTCAGAATTGAACAAGCTAACAGGACTTGAATTCCATGCCGGTAACAGTATTATGCTCTCATGGAGTATGACCGGTTTTGTGGATGTTTCAAACGCATTGAGGATGCTTGCCATTGAACTCAATAAGATATCAAATGATCTTCGCCTTCTTAATTCAGGACCAAGGACAGGGATTTCAGAAATTGTCCTTCCCGAAGTCGAACCCGGCTCTTCCATAATGCCAGGAAAAATAAATCCCTCTATAGCAGAAGCAGTGAATATGGTATGTTTCCAGGTAGCAGGCAACGACCATGCTGTGGCAATGGCGGCGGAAGCAGGCCAGCTTGAGCTTAATGTGATGACGCCGCTTATCGCTTTTGACCTGTTGTGGAGTATTGGGCTTTTGACTAATACTATCAGGATGTTTCGCGAGGATTGTATTTCCGGATTGGTCGTAGATGAAAAAAGATGCAATGAGCTACTTGAAAATAGCCAGGCTCTTGCAACAGTCTTGAATCCATATATTGGTTATGATATGGTAGCAAAGCTTGTTAAACAAGCGCTCTCTGAGAATAAATCCTTGAAACAGGTGCTTATTGAGAAGGATATCATTCCCCGGAAATATTTAAATGAGATCCTTGATGCACGAAAAATGACAGAGCCTGGAACCATTGATAAAAAAATCATAGATGACATCATTTCTTACATGAAAAGGGACAGATAAATCATTAATCATGATTATAATTATTATTGATTATCAAATAGCTTTAAATATTTTCAATTAGAATATCTTTATTGGAGGCTGAACTAATGGACATATTCGACGTATTAACCGCTATCTCAAAAATGAGAACTAAATTAGTGAATCGCGGTTTAAACGAAAATAAAGCCCTCATCAAAGCAGAGAGAGTAGTTTCAAAAGAATATCATATACCAATGCCCGACATACATAAAATCGTCGGGGACAGGATCAATTACCGGAATTTATAATACCTAACTTATTTTCTTCACAAGAGGTATCTCATCACAATCCGGGAACTTGGGGCACTTAATGCACATGCTCCATATTTTATGTGGCAGCGTGCTCTTTTTCACTTTTACGAACCCATGCGCCTCAAAAAACTCAGGCACATATGTAAGAGTGATGAGTTTATTCAATCCAATCGTTTTTGCTTCACTTTCGCATGCTTCAAGTATCTGTGAGCCTATCCCCTGCCTGAACTTTTCCGGGTCAACTGCCAGGGACAGTATCTCACCATAATCTTCCCATGCGATATGAAGTGCGCCGCAGCCTACCAGCGTGTCATTTTCGATGACAACATAAAAATCTCTCAAGTTCTCATACAATTCGCTCAATGAGCGTGGAAGCATAATGCGTTTATCCGCATAACTATTTACGAGTTTCCAGATTTTTTCCACATCTTTAATGGTTGCTTTTCTTAACAAATATTTATCCTCACTAATTTATTATTAATAGTTTTATTAATATTATTTTCGTTTTTTCAATTTGGCTGCAAGGGATTCAACCTGTTCAACTGCTGTGCCTATATAATTATCCGGGTCCATTAACTGGATAATTTCACCTTCAGTAAGATATTTTGACACAGTTTCATTCCTGATAAGCGCATCTTTCATGTGGATACCTGATTCGCGTGCCGACATCGCACACTGGCGCACGATCTCGTGGGCTTCCTGCCGTCCAACTCCTTTCTTGCTCAGGTCGATCATGATCGCTTCACCCATGTTCAAACCGTTGAGAAGATTCATGTTTTTCCGGATATTCTCCGGATAAAAGCGAAGATTCTGCAAAATTATCGAAGTTAAGCGGATAACGTGGTCAGTGAGCACACATGATTCCGGGAATACGATACGTTCGCAAGATGAATTTGTCAAGTCACGTTCATCCCAGAGGGTATTATTTAGAAGCTCAGGTTCCACCATCGCGCGAACTATCCTTGCAAGTCCGCAGACCTGCTCTGATTTTATTGGGTTACGCTTATGGGGCATCGTGGATGAACCCACCTGTTTCTTACCAAAGCTTTCCTCCACTTCTGCGATCTCACTCCTGGCAAGACTTCGTATCTCGATGCATATTTTATCAAGAGTTGTAACAGTGTTTGCCATCCACATCACAAATTCCGCATGCCTGTCCCGCTGGATTATTTGGTTTGAAACATCCGCCGCCTCAATACCCAGGATCTCCATGGTCTTTTTCTGTATCTCGATGCCTTTATTCCCAAACGCAGCCTGCGTTCCGACCGCACCGCTCATTTTTCCAACCGTTGCTCGTGATGTAAGCTGGTCAAGCCTTTCGATATGCCTGTCAATCTCTGATGCCCAGATCGCAAAGCGCAAGCCGTATGTGGTTGGAACCCCGATCTGTCCGTGGGTGCGTCCTGCACATACTGTGTTCTTATGCTGGATCGCCGTATCAATAAGTGTGGAACGCAATTTTGCGGTCTCTGTCCTCAGGATCAATATTGCATCTTTTATCTGGAGAGCCGTTGCGGTATCTAAAATATCATTTGAAGTAGCGCCAAAATGTATCCATTTTCCTGCATCATCGGACTGCTCGGCAAGTGCAAGTACGACAGCCATGACATCATGATGGATCTCATCTTCTATTGCTTTTACACGATCAAGCCTGACATTCTTTGCGCCTTTTGTTATTTTCTCATCCGCGCCTTTGGGGATATAACTAAGATGCGCCTGGGCTTTTGCAAGAGCGACTTCAACTGAAAGCATTTTTGAAAGCCTCGTCTCTTCATTCCATATGGATTTCATTTCCGCATGCCCGTAGCGGTATTCAATAGGATGTATTGCCATTGGGATACTTTATGGTCTTTTTGTTAAAAGAAACTATCGTTAAGCTAATTTAGCTTTTGAGTCGCCCGGTCGCCGCGGGCGGGGAAGCTCCAGGCGGCGGTGGTTTCGGGAGTGAAGGTGGAGGGGGTGAATTTTTCCTTCTCTACCATGTAAGCGATTTTTCGTGGTGATGGTCGTGGTCTTGCCAGTGCCTGCGCCTGCGAAGATCAGGAGAGGGGGCTGGGTCTGTTTGATTGAGGAGAGCTGGGAGCAGATTCAGGGAGAGGAGGGG
>JBAZOV010000038.1:0-6445 GCA_041648475.1 Candidatus Methanoperedens sp.
ATAAAGGCCAAAACGAGCAGCAACAGCAAGCCGCACAGGCGGCGCAACAGGCAAAACAATCTGCAGACAAGGCACAGCAGGCAGCGGACGACTTGAAGAAGCAGGCGGATGCTGCGAAACAGGCAGGCGACACCGAGAAAGCAAAACAGTTAGATAATGCTGCCAAAAAAGCACAGGAAGCGGCAGATGCAGCGAAGGATGCTGCGGAAAGATCGCAGGATGCTGCAAAAGATTCAGATTCAAGATTAGGTGCAAGCAATTCACAGAAGGCTTCGGAAAAAGCCAATGAAGCTTCGGAAAAAGCAAAAGAAGCTGCGGACGCGGCCGAGAAGGCGGGCGCCAAAGAGCAAGCTGAAAAATTAAAAGATTCTGCGAAGGATGCGGATAAGGCGGCAGAAAGCAGCAAACAGTCTGCAAATTCCGGCCAGAATTCTCAACAGAAAGATGCTTCGGACGCGGCTAAATCTGCACAAAAATCCGCAAATGACGCATCGGATGCTGCTAAGAAAGCAGAAGAGGCAGGCGCATCACAAGAGGCTCAACAGAAATCGAGTGAAGCGGCAGATGCTGCAAAGCAGGCTGCAGAAAAAGCAAGCGAGGCGGCAAGAGATATGAATCCTCAAGAAGGCGCCTCGAAAGCCCAGGATGCGGCTCAGAAAGCACAGGAAGCTGCATCGAAGGCGCAGCAAGCGGCGGATGCGTTAAAGAAAGAGGCGAATGCCGCAAAACAGGCAGGCGATACGAGCAAAGCGGACCAATTAGACAGTGCTGCCAACAGTGCACAAAAGGCTGCGAACGAAGCACAGGAAGCTGCGGACAAAGCTAAAAATTCTGCTAATAAGGGGCAATCATCACAGCAACAGCAGGCATCGCAGGCAGCTCAACAGGCATCGCAGGCAGCTCAACAAGCGCAGCAGGCGGCAGACGAGTTGAAGAAACAAGCAGATGCCGCAAGAAGTGTTGGGGATTCGAGCAAAGCAGACCAGTTGGATGCTGCGGCGAACAGATCCCAGGAAGCTGCAAACGAAGCTAGTGCCGCTGCGAACAATTCTTATGATGCTGCAAAGGAGACAAACCCAGCAGCGGCGGCAAAGAACGCCCAGGATGCTGCACAACAGGCACAGAAAGCGGCAGACAAGGCACAGCAAGCAGCGAACAAAGCGAAAGATGCTGGTGCTAGTAATGCGGCGAATAAATTGTCAGATGCTGCGAGTAAAGCCCAACAAGCAGCAAGCAATGCTCAAAATTCTGCAAAAGGAGGACAATCGCAGGGGCAGCAACAAGCATCGCAATTAGCACAGCAGGCACAGCAGGCTGCAAGTAAAGCCCAAGAAGCTGCGGAGGAATTACAGAGCAAGGCGAACAACGAGACGGATGCTGCAAAGAGAGATGCTCTCCAAGACGCTGCAGATAAGGCATGGGAAGCTGCAAACAAATCTCAAGAAGCAGCAAACGATGCGAATGTCGCAGCTAAAGATTCAAATCCAAACGCATCTCAACAAAAGATGAATGAGGCAGCAAGCAAAGCCCAGGCTGCTGCAAACAAGGCAAGTCAAGCGGCAAACGCGGCGAGCCAGGCAGGTGCTACTGGAGCGGCACAAAAATTAAGTGATGCGAATCAGACTTTAGATAAAGCAGCCGAGAGCGGGATGAGTTCCCAACAGGCAGGCATGAAACAAGCAAATCAGCAAGCCCAGGATGCTGCAAATAAGGCTAGAGGAGCGGCGGCTGATTTGAAAGCACAAGCCAATGCCGCAAGAAGTGCTGGAGATAGCGCTAAAGCAGATCAATTAGACGCAGCCGCTACTAACGCTACTGCAGCTGCGGATAAAGCTCAACAGGCTGCAGACAAAGCAATGGAGGCATTGACAGATACTAATGCTACAAGCGCCAGCCAAAAGGCGATGGAGGCAAATAATCTTTCTAAACAAGCAGCAGCAATGGCAGAGGGCGCTGCAAATCAAGCGCAAGGTGCTGGAGCGAATGCGCAAGCCCAGCAATTAAGAGATGCAGGCAAGCAATTAAATTCCGCAGCACAGCAGCAACAAACGCCACAAAGACAGCAGGCTGCACAGGCTGCCCAACAAGCACAACAAGCAGCTAATAAGGCACAGCAAGCTGCAGATGAATTACAGAACAAAGCAAATGCTGAGAGCGATACTGCAAAGAAAGCAGCTCTCCAGGATGCTGCGAACAAATCAAGAGAGGCCGCTAGTAGAGCGCAAAGTGCGGCAAACAAGGCACAGGGTGCAAGTTCGGAAACTAATCCACAAGAAGTTGCCAAGAAGGCAGTAGAATCCGCACTAGATGCCCAAAAGGCTGCGGATAAGGCACAACAGGCAGCGGAAAAGGCAAGAAATGCTGGTGCCAGCGATGTTGCAGATAAATTACAAGACGCTGCAAACAAAGCTACTGATGCTGCAAAAGGTGCACAGCAAGCTGCAAGCCAAAGCCAGACAACACAACAGCAACAAGCAGCTCAGGCTGCTCAGCAAGCGCAACAGGCGGCAGATAAGGCACAGCAGGCTGCAGACGACCTGCAGAACAAAGCAAATACCGAGAATGATACTGCAAAGAAAGCGGCTCTCCAGGATGCCGCAAATAATGCAATGGATGCAGCCAACCAAGCACAAAGCGCGGCTAACCAAGCACAAAATGCAAGCTTAGAAAACAATCCACAAGATGTTGCCAACAAGACGATGGATGCAGCACTAGGCGCTCAAAAAGCTGCAGACAAGGCGCAGCAGGCGGCAAACAAGGCAAGGGCTGCCGGCGCTAATGATGATGCTGATAAATTACAGGATGCTGCAAACAAGGCCACTGATGCTGCAAAAGGCGCGCAGCAATCTGCAAGCCAAGCCCAGAATCAACAACAACAGCAGGCTTCGCAGGCAGCACAACAGGCGCAACAAGCAGCGAATAAGGCACAGCAAGCTGCAGATGAATTACAGAAGAAGGCGAATGCCGAGAGCGACGCGACAAAGAAAGCAGCGCTCCAGGATGCTGCGAACAAGGCAAAAGAAGCTGCAAATGAAGCCCAAGACGCAGTTAATAATTCTATAGATGCGGCAAAGGAAGCGGATTCAACAAAAGCCGCACAGAAAGCGCAGGATGCTGCACAAGATGCGCAGAAGGCCGCAGGCAAGGCAGAGCAAGCAGCAGACAAGGCAAGAGATGCGGACGCAAACGCCACTGACGAAGCAGACAGCTTACAAGATGCTGCAAATCAGGCAAAAGGAGCTGCCGATAAAGCCCAGCAATCTGCGAATTATGGTCAAAGCCAGCAGCAACAACAGGCTTCACAGGCGGCACAACAGGCACAGCAAGCTGCAGATCAAGCGCAAGGGTTAGCAGACAAACTACAAGAGAAGGCAGATGAGGAAACAGACGCGACAAAGAAAGCGGCGCTCCAGGATGCTGCAAATAAAGCGAATGAAGCAGTGAATAAAGCACAACAAGCCGCGAACAAAGCCCAAGAAGCGGCAAAGGAAACGAACTCGACAGCAAGTGCACAGAAAGCGCAGGAGGCACAAGATTTGGCCAAATCTGCTTCGGAAAACATGACGAACAGCGCATCCTCCGCTAGAACCGGTGGCGCGAACGATGAAGCTGATGAGGCGGATGACATAAGTGACTCGCTGGATCAAGTAGCCGACCAAACACTGACACCTCAGCAAAAGGATGCGAAACAAGCATACAAAGAAGCGCAGAGTGCTGCAGACAAAATGGAGGATGCAGCTAGTGACCTAAGAAATAAAGCATCTGCTGCAAGAGCTGCTGGAGACAATGCTAATGCTAGTAAACTCGATGCTGCCGCGAACAAAGCCCAAGACGCAGCAAACTATTCTAAATCGGCAGCGACTAAAGCGCAAGATGCACAAAATGCAGCAACACCAGCACAAGCTTCCCAGAAGGCTACAGAAGCTGCAATGGATGCCCAAAAGGCTGCGGATAAGGCACAATATGCGAGCGACCTTGCAAAAGAAGGAGGCGCTGATAACGAATCTTCTCAATTATCCGATGCAGCAAACAAGGCTAGAAACGCGGCATCACAAGCCCAACAAGCCGCAAGTCGGGCCCAAGACCAACAACAGCAACAAGCGTCACAAGCGGCACAACAGGCACAGCAGTCTGCAGATAAAGCCCAAGAAGCAGCAGACGAACTGCAGAAGAAAGCAGATGTCGAGAGCGACGCGACAAAGAAAGCTGCACTCCAAGACGCAGTGAATAAATCGAAAGAGGCTGCTAGTAGCGCACAAAGCGCGGCTAGCAAAGCACAGAGCGCAAGTTCAGAAACCGATGCAAAAGCAGCTGCAAACAAGACGATGGATTCGGCACTAGATGCTCAAAAGGCTGCAGACAAGGCACAACAGGCTGCGAATAAGGCAAGGGCTGCCGGCGCTAATGATGATGCTGATAAATTACAGGATGCTGCGAACAAGGCTACAGACGCTGCAAAAGATGCACAACAGTCCGCAAGCCAAGCTCAGAATCAACAGCAACAGCAAGCTTCGCAGGCGGCGCAACAAGCACAACAAGCAGCGAATAAGGCACAGCAGGCCGCTGATGAGTTACAGAAGAAGGCGAATGCCGAGAGCGACGCGACAAAGAAAGCAGCGCTCCAGGATGCTGCGAACAAGGCAAAAGGAGCTGCGAGCGAAGCACAGAATGCGGTCAACAATTCAATAGGCGCAGCGAAAGAAACGGATTCAACAAAAGCTGCACAGAAAGCGCAGGATGCTGCACAACAGGCACAGAAGGCTGCGGGCAAAGCAGAACAGGCTGCAGACACGGCGAGAGATGCAAATGCAAACGCCAGTGATGAAGCTGATGAACTGCAGGATGCCGCAAATCAGGCACAAGATGCAGCTAATAAAGCACAGCAATCTGCTAGCCAAGGTCAAAGCCAGCAGCAACAACAAGCTTCACAAGCGGCTCAACAGGCACAGCAGGCCGCTAACAAGGCACAGCAGGCTGCAGAGGAATTGAAGAAGAAGGCAGACAAAGAAACAGATCCGACAAAGAAAGCGGCGCTCCGGGATGCAGCAAATACAGCGAACGAATCTGTAACAAAGGCGCAAGAGGCAGCAAACAAGGCCCAAGAAGCTGCAAAGGAGACAAATTCAACGTCGGCCGCACGGAAGGCGCAAGAAGCGTATAACCTTGCACAGGATGCTGCGAACAAAACGCGTGAGGCTGCTGATAAAGCATCGCAGGCAGGTGCGTATCCGGAATCAGATAAATTAAACGACGCGACAAGCGATCTTGATAACGCTGCACAAACAGGAAAGACGCCGCAGCAGAAATCATCCACGGATGCAGCCAACACGGCTTCAAGAGCGGCCGAAAAGACTAAAGAAGTAGCCGACGAACTGCAGAAGAAAGCAGATGCCGAGAGCGACGCAGCGAAAAAAGAGAAACTTCAGGATGCTGCAGATACAGCAAAAGAAGCGGCGGAGAAAATGTTGGAGGCTGCAAACAAATCCTTGGCCGCGGTGGCAAATAAAAACTCCGTACAGGCAGCACAGAACGCTTCGGAGGCCGCTAAATCAGCTCAAGAAGCAGCGGATATGGCTGCAAAGGCAGCAGACATGGCTGCAGAAGCGGGTGCAAATAATCAGTCTAACGATTTGAGGGACTTATCGAATCAAGCCCAACAGGCTGCAGATAAGGCGCAGCAATCCGCAAATCAGGGGCAAACATCGCAACAACAGCAAGCCTCACAAGCGGCACAACAGGCACAGCAGGTTGCGGATAAAGCACAGCAAGCAGCGGATAAACTGCAGGAGAAAGCGGATAAAGAAACAGATGCAACAAAGAAGGCCGCGCTCCAAAACGCCGCAGACAAAGCAAAAGAGGCTGCAAACGAAGCACAAGAAGCCGCTAAGAATGCCCTGGCAGCAGCAAAGGATACGAACTCGACGACAGCAGCACAGAAGGCACAGGATGCCGCACTCCAAGCTCAAAGAGCGGCGAATAAGGCACAGCAAGCTGCGGATAAAGCGAGAGACGCAAACGCTACTGACGAAGCGGATAGTTTGCAGAATACGGCAAACCAGGCGCAACAAGCTGCGGATAAAGCGCAACAATCTGCTAACCAGGGGCAGACTCAGCAGCAACAGCAAGCTTCACAGGCGGCACAACAGGCGCAACAAGCAGCGGATAAAGCCCAACAGATTGCAGACAAATTGCAGGAGAAAGCGGATAAGGAAACAGACGCGACAAAGAAAACAGCACTCCAAAATGCTGCAAACAATGCAAAGGATGTAGTAAGAAAGGCGCAATCGGCAGTTAACAACTCATTGGCTGCAGCAAAGGAAGTATCTCCGATAATGTCTACTAAAAATTCGATGGGCGCAAAATTAAATGCCACACTGGCCGCACGGAAAGCGATAGATGCCGCCATAAATGCCACTAGTGCTGGTGCAGTGAGGGAAGCAAAGGA
>JBAZOV010000039.1:0-4987 GCA_041648475.1 Candidatus Methanoperedens sp.
AGATGAGAGGGACCTGTAAATCAAACTTCACCGGATTCCTTAAAAAGAATGCAAGCCTGATAAATCATGAAAAGGTAAATGAAGATATTATTTTGAAAAACCAGTCGGATTTAAACGGTATGAAAAGTAATGCCCCATCGAAACAGTGTGAGAAATGTTTTTCAAATGTCCAGTCGCTTTTCGGAAAGCAAGTGGATTTGATGCGTTCTCTTCAGATATATAGTTCAAATGAAGAAAAAAAACTGGATATGGCTACTCTTCCGGAAGGTGTCATAGCTGAGGTACTTGAACCGCTATCCAACAAGCAGCGCCTGCAAATACTAAAAGCTATAGCGATTGAGACAAAAACCTTTTCAGCACTCACTGAACTCACCGGACTTCGAGGAGGCAATTTACTTTTCCATGTGCAAAAGCTGCTTGAAAGCGGGATGATCTTGCAGCGTCATGAACGGGGGGATTACATGATCACAGATAAGGGATTCAAAGTCTTAAGAAGTATAGGTGATATGTATTCCGTATTGAACTCCTGAAGTTATACATGATAATTTCAGTAAAAAGGTGAAGTTATGGATTCTTTGAACAATGAAAATAAGATAGAATTCCAGACTGTGGAAGAGCTTATGATGGCCCCTGAGCCTAAATTTAATGATGTCATACGATGCGTTTTTAAGATAAAGGATTATGAGATAGAGGTCTATTTTTATCTTCTTGATCATCCTGAATCTACTATTGCTGAAGTATCAGAGTCTCTTAAAAAGGATAGAAGTTCTATCCAGCGTTCTATCCAGACATTAATGGATAAAGGTATGATAAACCGAAAATTCAGGGTACTCGGGGTGGGCGGTTTTACATACATTTACATTGCCTTATCACTTGAAGAAACAAAGAAAATCATGGAACGTGAGCTTCAAATCTGGTATAATATGATGAGCGGACTTGTAATTAGGTTTGAAAAGAGCTAATCGAGTGTGCTTATTTTGCTCACTACCCAGAGAAGGTTATCTTACATTACGTTATTTATTGGATTGTCTGAAAAAGACACCTAAAACGGAGGAAAAAATTATGACAGGCTGTTGCACACCAAAAAAGACCCAATCACGAAAAAATGATGGCTGTAGTGATGATTGTGGCTATCATAGTCTTTGCAGCAAAATTACTTAATGTGTTCTGAAGAGGGCGGATTTTCTGCCTTTTTCAAAATAAAAACAAACAGGGAAAAAACAGGAAGCAGTGTTATCGGGAAATTACTCTCTCATAAAAAGAAATGCCACTATTTTATTTTTGTATTCTGTTTGATTTTGACAAGAATCTTCTTTCTCGTTACTGGTATTAATTTTTTCCATTCGATAATACAGTCTTTTTCTATCTTAAATTCCTCGGTTGTTGAATTGGGTGATTTCCCGTTAACTTCATAGAGGTAAAGCCCCTCTTCTCCGTCGATAGCCATAACAAACTCTTTATCGCCAACAGTTTTTAATTCTACTCCGGATACTTTTTTCAGTGCATCCAGAATACTGGCACCTTTTTGCAGATCGATCGTGTGTGAGTCGGCAAGTTCATCAAGCATACCATACATGTTTTTTATTTTACTGCCAAGCACATGGGTTTTGCCAAACTTTCTTATTTCAATTAAATTTGCTCGCTCCAGAAGCTTCGCATGTTTAGCCACTACCGGAACAGAGAGATTTAATTCTTTTGCAAGACCTGTGATGTGCATTTCTTTCTTAGCCAATATTCTCAACATTTTCAATCGCGTAGTACTGCTGAGTGCTTTAAAAACATCGTTAGCCATATGGATAACAACTATTGCTTGAAAGGTTAAATATTTTATCTCTTGTGTGATTATCCAGGTTAATTGAGGTATTATAATGAATGAATTGAGCAGTGAATACAGGTATGGATATGAGTATCGATATGAATTGGACTATGCAATGCTCGCAAAGCTTGCAATAGTTTTTCTTACCATCGCCCTTGCGATTTATATCATAGGATTTGCAAACTTTGAGAACTTCCCAGCACTCCACGAGGGATTCCATGACCTACGCCATGCAGCAGGCTTCCCCTGTCATTGAAGGCTCCCTTAATTTCTTATCAATCCTGAAGGCAGGGATTTTTACAGGTTTAATTGCAGGCATAGCCCTTGGAGGACTTCTACTTTTATTTCTAACACCAATCATAATGGAAGCAGAGGCGTATGAAGTCCAGATACCTGATTCCCATCCATTAATTCCAAGGAATATTGTTCACTTCTGGGCTTTCGCCGGAGCAATCATGCTTGGAATCCTCTACTCTATAATATTTACATTCGTGCATACTCTGGTTCAATACAGGATTCCTGTGAAAAGTACTGAATTCAAAGGTCTGATTCTGGCTTTAAATGGCTTCCTTGTGGCGGTGCTCGTTCCTTCTCTCTATCTGCCGCCAAACCCGCCTGGTATAGAGACCTCGCTGCCTGTGATGGCAAGGCAGAGCATCTTTTTAGTTATAATCATAGCTGGGATTCTCGCTTCAATAGCCTTCTGGATGATATATTCACGTTTATCCCAAAAATATAATCCTATGTCTGGACTTTTAATAGGAGCTTTTGTCTTTGTAGCCATAATAATCGCGGCATTCTCATTGGTTCCCTCTAATTCCAACATACCTTCGATCCCTTCAGATTTGCTATGGAAATACAGGGTAGAAAGCCTTGGAGCCATGTTTACTTTCTGGGTAATTATGGGAGTGGTGGTCAATACAATGTTGGATTATTTTAGATCAGATGTTAGGACTTCAGAAAAAGCAGTTTAAAAATACGCCAGCTATTTGTTACTATTTTCTATTCTATACCTCTCGAATAAAATTCCCATGCCATGTATGATACCAAACCTGTCCTGAGTATCCATTCACATCCATCATGCCATACATTTTGTTATCCTTCTTTACATCAAAATGGTAGTAACCATAAAACACTTCACTGTCTTCTGCCTTCGTTCCTGGGAGTCGAGAATCCAGAAACTGCTGGGCAGATGCCATTGCCTGCTCTTTTGTCAGGGTCAGAGCGCCAAGTTGTGAGTTCATCATGCCATATTTCGTGTTCCACATCATATTTGGACCCATTTCTGGGGAAACAGTACCACTATACTTATCTATCAGCACCTGAAATGCTTTGGTTCCTGTGCTTTTCTCTTTATAATCAACATAGAAATTGAATTCCCATTCTTCCAGATCAGCACGTTCCATATCAGGATTATTCTGAGCGGCCAGATATCTCTTTGCAATATCACTGGCTTGTTCCAGGCTGACCAGGCTTCCATTTGGATTATAAGGGACGCTGCCACTCACAAGCATATTTCCGCCCATCATTTGCATCATGGATCCCATCATACCACTTGGGCCACCCATCATGCCTACCCCCATCATTCCGAATTGCATATTTGACCTCCACTAATAGCAATTGATTTTATATTATAAAAAAACATTGTCGGGCAATAAACGAGATTGTGGACCACTTTCGGAGTGTCGGCAAAAGTGGGTTTGGTGATGAGGACACAATCATAATTTGTTTGCCTTATTCAGCACAGCAAACTCATTGCTACTGCTCATGGTACTATATTCTCCTTGGTACGCATACCATCGCATTCGGTTTGCATACCATGTGGCAACTTCCATCTCCCACACAGCCACCAGCATTTACAGCTACTGATATTTTCCTGCCATTTAATTCCTGGATATCATAAACTCCTCTTGAGCAGACCTTCACGCACATCCCGCAGCCAGTGCATTTTTCTTTATCAACATATTCTATAAAGGCTGGAGTCCATTTTTCGCTTGACTTTGTTTCACCCTGATAATATGCAACATCATCAAGTTCACAGCAGCAACTCTTCATTTCTCTGCACTCACCATTTCAATATTGCTGGATTTGCAGGCAGGACATATAACGCTTTTTCCAAGTCCTTTAAATCTGTTTTCGCAATCTAAGCAAACATATTCTTTTAAGTCCATTTCTAGGTTTTCTATATTGATTTCAGGCATATCTCCGACCATGCACATATTTTTCACCTCAATTTCATGTGTATATCTGTCAGTGTCCATTTCTCATACCACGGTAATGATTTTAAGATCTCCTCTATGTTTTTTCCAAGTTTTGCGGCATAATTGCCCGCTCTATGAATATATTGATACGACATGCCAAGAAAACCTTCAGCTTCATGCTTCTGGGCTTCCTGTAAAGCCTCTTCAAGACCTTCTTCGTATGAATGCATAAATTTCGCAAGCTCCCCTGAAATATCGATACCTGCTTTAGCTGCATAATTTATTGCATTTTCTACATACACATGCATTCCATAGATTTGTCCTTCTGATGCATATCCTTCAGCTTTTTCAAGCATTTTTGAGATTCCTTTTCTATATGCTGGCTTTAGCCTTTCAAGTTCGCCGTTAATATCCTTGTTGAGTTTTACGGCAGTATCCTTTGCCTTTGATACATAAAAATCAACATCGGACAAAACATTCAGATCTGCGCACTGCTGTGCTCTTTCAAGAAATCTTTCCAGGTCGTTATTTCTGTCTTGCGGAGTCTTTTCCCTGTCTGCTTTTTCTTCGATTTTGATCTCCTCAAGCACCGAACCAGCATCGCCCATCGCGGTTATTTTGCCAAGCTTCATGTGCGCAGTGCGGTCGCAAACATTCCTGACAAATTCCATATCGTGGGAAACTATAACAAATGTCGTCCCCGTCTCTTTTCTTGCTGTCAGGATCGAGTTTGCAACCTCATTCTTTGTGATCGGGTCCATCGTTCCTGTTGGTTCGTCAAAAATAATAATTCTCGGTTCTCTTATGAGAACCTGCGCCATTGTCACCCTCTGACGTTCTCCAACACTGAGCTCATATGTTGTCTTCTCCAGGATATCATGTGCTGTATTTTCATCAAAGCCCACTGCTTTTAAAGCAGCGATCGTTTTTGTTCTTGCGAGTTCAGGCTCAAGTTTTAAACCTATCGAAT
>JBAZOV010000040.1:0-3726 GCA_041648475.1 Candidatus Methanoperedens sp.
AGGGGATGATGCTGGCATAAGGAGGATGGGTCGCGATGAGGTCGATGGTCTCGCTCCCGATAAGGTCAAGTGAGCGCGCATCCCCGGCATACGTCTTTATCTCCGGCGCCACATAATCAGCATCCAGTGGCGCATATGAAAAGTCCAGCCTGTTTCGTGCCACCATGATTGCATCCGGGTTTATGTCCACACCCACTGCGCGCCGTCCGAGAAGTTTGCATGTGAAAGTGGAGGGGGCGATATTATGGCATTTTATTTTTCATATGTGATAACAAATTCTCTTTTCGTGACATCTTAAAAGCCAATCATAAGATATTATTCAAATTTGTTTCACTCAATTTTCTCTCTCATTGAGGTTTTTATCTTTCTGGCGCATTTATTCGCGTCCTTCTTTATCTCACACTCCCAAAAAATTATATGATGCAAGTAATTATATCAACTATTCGTTCGCTCTTTCCATGGAATCTATCATCGGAAAAAAATATACTGCACCATATATGAATACTCCTTACACAGGTCTTGGAAGTGAATTAGCCGACCTTGTGTTGAAATCTGAGGATAGAGGTTTTTATCAAGATATTGAAATAATTAATCAATGGACGGAGATGCTTAATCTCAAAGGATGGTATAAATGGAGAGATTTTGAAGACGTGCCGCCGGATTATTTACGAACTCATTAATATCGATAAGTTGTCCTATGTCAAAAAATTATGAACTTGATAAGAGGTTTTTAGCAGAATACCATAAATATTTCGATATCAAGACCCAGAATAATGTAACTATATATGTCTGTAAATTATGCGAAGATACTTATTCCGCATTCAATACATGGACAGCGGTAAGGCATTATGATTCCAAACACTCTGAGGAACAAAGACCAAAAATTGAAATAAAAGGGAAACATCCTTTGAAGCCCTGGAAGGACCCGGAATCCATGTTTTGCGACACTGAGTTTTTAAGAAAAATTATCGGGAAAGAGCCAGCAAAGGGAGATGAGTGTAAGGATTCTCGATGAAAACAATCTATTGCGTGTAATATATTATATTAAAATGTTAATAAATATTCTGTGTATTTCACTGCAAAGTACGCAAATATCGCAAAGCATGAACGTTTTTTATAGCTAATATTTGTGCCGGTTTCAAATAGCTGTGACATGTTTATATGATGTGACATCGGCTTGCATTGACTCTGTTTGAGTTCCAGCGCGTCACAATGCTGCGGGAGAATTCTACACCGTTGTTGACAATGTTAAAGGAGTCTGACATGTCGGTGGACATTTCAGCTATAAATAATGAAAAGTTTATAATCATTACAAACAGTATATACTTGGTTTCGTAATTATAATATTATATCTCAGAAGAGGACTAAATATTGATCGCTCCATCAAAATCGCCATCATGCAGTACATCACAATACATAATATACGATGAATCCAATCAATTTGAGAAAAAACCTCTCACAGGCAAGAAGCGCGTCACTGCCTTGCGAAATCAAGAGGAGGATAATTTATGACAACTGTTGCCATTCCCGCCTGGAATGTGCTGGGGCTACTGCCACCCATTGATTCCAATGTACCCACAAGCCCGGACCGCTCCCCGTATCGTGTGTCGCTCAAGGATGTGGTGATGCGCTTTGCCACCACGTCGGAGCGCCGTTCTGTGTTGTGCGGTTTTCTGAAATACCGGCAAGCTTTGCATCAGTCAGGGTTTACGTCTGGATTTCAGTGGTTGAATGGCAGTTTTACTGAAGATGTTGAAATGATCGAAAAACACCCGCCGCGTGATATAGACGTGGTGACATTTTTGCATACGCCGGAACATTTTGTGTTATCAGATAAGAACATTGGGACATTTGATAATAATTATGCCAAATCCTGCTATATGGTCGATGCGTATATTGTTGAATTGGATCAACTATCAAGCGATCAAATAGTACTCCATTCGGCGTACTGGTACAGCATATGGTCGCATCGACGTAATCAGGCATGGAAAGGTTTTCTGCAAATTGTGCTTGATCCTGCCGAAGACACAGAAGCAATAGCATGGCTAGAACAATTTGAAACCATAGGAGCTAAATTATGAATCAGCAAGATCGACAGCATCTGTTGGCAGAACAGAAGTTTCTAAGGGAACAGTTGGCTACATTACCTGAATCTGCGAAATTGACCCGAATGAGTGACGAGTCACGCTTGCAAGCCATTGAATCGCAATTGACGCAGGTGCCTGTAGATGAACAAGCACCGGCTCGAGTGCAACTTACATTCAATGGTCGTCCAGTAATTGGCAGTTACGGTATTTTTGCTGATTTTGGCATGAAAGCGGTCAACAGTTTTACCGAAGCAGTTTCTGCGATGGCAGCCTCAATGCAGGCCCCACTTGCCTCAACAGGACCGATTCCTAATCGTGAGCAACATCAGCTTTTAATTACCAATACTGCATTGGGTTCATTCGGTTTCGAGCTGGAGGAATATCGGACTCAAAAATTATTATCCGAGGAAGATAGCCCTGTCGCGCAGGCATTAGCTCAAACTCGGGATTTGTTACAAGGGACATTAGGCGGGACAGATGAGGATCTTGCAGACTTTGTGTCCGAAACCAATCTGAAAGCCCTCGAAAAGATAAGGGGATTTCTGCAAGTATTGGCTGACAATGAAGCCGTCTGTACACTTCAATATCGGGAACGCAGCGTAAGATTTACTGATGTTGGGCAGATCAGAAAAAGCCTTGAACGCTTGAGTCTGGATAATCTGAGTGAAACCGAAGAGATTTTGTACGGTGAATTTCATGGGCTGCTGCCCAAAAGCCGCAGCTTCGAGTTCGGTTTGGCAGAACTGGACAGCAAGGTCATTACAGGTAAAGTGAGTGTAGGTATTAAGGATGCTGAATCATTGAATCAACATCTATATAAACATGTGAAAGTTAAAATGTTGGTGATTCGTATAGGTGGCGTTAGGCCACGCTATGTGTTATTAGAATTACCGCAATGGAATGACATAAACAGCACCAACAATACAGGGACTTAATATCGCCTTCATGGCTGATTGACGATTAATAGTATTTACTTGACGATTAGACCAGTTCCTTTCAGGCGGTAACTGGGTCGGCAACTGGACACCTGCTTGGTTCCTAACTCGTTCAGTCTCCGGTGGCAGATAGAGCATGTATTTTGAGGTGGCCTCTATGTCATAAAACCGGCGCTAATTCTTCCAAAACATCACATTCTTTGTGATGATTTCTGCTGTTCTGTGGTTAATTGCGCTTTGCCTTTAGCCGTCAGGCGATATTTCTGGGTCGGACTTTTTTGTGAATCGGGTTGTGTCATCTCGACAAATCCTGCCTGAATGGCTGGTTGCAGATAATCGTAAAGAAATGTGGGGCGGTGGTTCAAGCCCACACATTTCATTGCCTCACGTCCCCCTGGTGGTCCTTCTTGCAAGCGGGATAGCAAAAGTCTTACTTGTTCGCTTACTTGTTCGCATAGTTCCTCATTTATATCGGATGTCCCCATTATGACCCCTTCGTGGCCCCATTGGCCCAATTATGGCCCTTTAGGACAAGCTGTCCCCATCCCTTTTGTTGACTGTCCTTTCGTTTACCTGCTACTTTGTTGGTTTATGAATCCTGCGATAAATAGTTCAAATTGATATTTTTCTTGCTTTAGCCAGTTCAAGTTTTCTGAAATAATGCATATATGTACTGTCTTGGCACACCAGATGGCATGTAATAT
>JBAZOV010000041.1:0-2814 GCA_041648475.1 Candidatus Methanoperedens sp.
TTCCCGTGCTTAATGCACCTACTGTTGGCGAAGGCGGGAATCCAGGTGCGCGCAACTTCTTGAAAAGAATGGATTCCCGATTAAGGACTTCGGGAATGACAGCCATGAAAAGGACTTTTTGCGATGTTGTCAAATTTAGCAAAGTTTTGGCTATTGCTTTTTATTCTTATTACTCTTATGCCCGTTGAATAAACTTAACTCGCTATGATAAGAAATACCGAGATTACTGTAGGCTTTTTCCGTTGCTTTTCTTCCCTGAGACGTCCTGATGATAAACCCTGTCTTGAGGAGATACGGTTCAACCACGTCCAGAAGGACGTCCGTCTCAATCTGCAGAGTGGAGGCGAGGGCTTCTATGCCTACCGGCCCTCCTTTATAATTCAGGATGATGGTCATCATCAGTTTTCTGTCGGTTTCGCCGAGGCCGTGTTCATCTATGCCTTCAAGAGATAATGCCTCCATGGCAACCTGACGCGTAATGTTCCCCTGTGCCCTGACCTGCGCAAAATCCCGGACACGCTTCAATAACCTGTTTGCTACCCTTGGGGTGCCCCGCGCCCTCCGTGCTATTTCGTACGCTCCATCCTCATCAATCGGGACCTCCAACAACGATGAAGAACGCTTTACGATATGAACCAAATCATTATCATTATAGAAATCCAGGTCTCTGGTAATGCCGAAACGCTCGCGCAAGGGCGAGGAAAGAAGGCCCGCTCTTGTGGTTGCGCCGATCATGGTAAAGGGTTCAAGCCTGTAACGGTGGGTACGCGCATGCACCCCCTTGTCGAAAATGAAGTCCACTGCAAAGTCTTCCATCGCAGGATAGAGAAATTCCTCGACGATCTTCGGAAGCCTGTGTATCTCGTCGATGAAAAAGATATCTCCTTTTTCAAGGTGTGTAAGGATGCCCATCAAGTCTCCGCCCTTTTCCAGCGCCGGACCCGAGGAGGTAATGATCCTTGTCCCCATTTCATTCGCAATAATATGGGCCAAAGTCGTCTTGCCGAGGCCGGGAGGTCCGTTAAACAGGACGTGGTCCAGGGATTCTTTTCTTTGAAGGGCGGCTTCGATAGCGATTTTCAGCGTTTCCGCTACCTTGTCCTGTCCTATATATTCGGCGAGGCTTTTGGGTCTGAGACTGAAAATGATCTCTTCATCCGGGGGGCCGGCGTCTTTCAGGATATCCGGGAGATTATCCGCTTCTTCGTGGATCACTTCTTTTGGCCTCTGTAAACTTCTTCGAACAATTCTTCGGATGAATTGATCCGCGGGTTCCGTTTGATAGCTTCTTCTATCATATTCCGCGCCTCAAGGTGTTTATGTCCGAGCTGATTCACGAGGACATCCCCGACTTCTTTTCTGAAATCTTCATCCGCCAAAGGCGCCAGTATAACTTCCTGCATTAACGCATATTTTGCCGTTTTCCCTTTCAGCGTAGCAATGATTTTTTCAGCCTTCCGTTCACCTATGCCTTTCAACTGTCTAAGGGCCTTTGTATCTTTATCTTCGATAAATCCTGCTATTTCCCTTACAGGTTTAATCAGCGCCTTAACGGCGGCGGAAGGGCCGATATCTTCAACGGATATGAACAACTCAAAGAATTCCTTGTCCAAAGGAGATTGAAATCCCACGAGAACAGGTTTAGGCTGTCTTTCAGTCTGGTTGTAGGATACAAACAACTCCAGTTCATCTCCGTCGGAATGGCCGCCTTTTATTCCGTTCATAACATACAACGGGATCAGAATATCATAACCTATGCCGTTGACTATCAAAGTAATCCTGTCATCGCGGGCACGGTCAATTTTCAGTTGCCCCTTTAAATACGATATCATACGGTTCTCCGTGAGGTCTTCCGGTAGTATGCGGTAAGCGCTACTGCTAACGCGTCCGAGGCATGAAGGGATTTTATGTCTTTTGTCTTGAGCAGGTCTTTGACTGCGGCCCGGAGCTGGTATTTGTCCGCTCCTCCATAACCGGCCAGGGAATTCTTCACCTCTTTTGGAGTAATCTCTATCATGGATATATTATTTTGAAATACCGCCAAATATATAATACCTAAAACGCCTCCCAATATTATACCGGCTTTGGGATATCTTACCATGGAAAAGGCTTTTTCTATGGCTATGAGATCAGGCTGCAACAGCCGTATAAGATGAAGTATGTCCGTATGTATCTGAAAAAGCCTGTTTGCAATATGCTCACCCGGCTGTGTCTTGATGGACCCGCATTTCAAAAGGACCGGGGAATTATTATCAAATTTGACTGCTCCGAACCCTGTTGTTGCCAGTCCGGGATCAAGACCGAGGATGATCATAGGGGGCGCTATTTCTTGCGAGGTATATCAAAGAGGATATCTTCCACTATCTGGCAGATAACATGGCCGATTGTTATATGGGTTTCCTGAATCCGCGGAGTATTGTCCGACGGGACAACAAAGGCAAAGGTCGCCCTCGATGCGAACTTCTCTCCCTTGAGGCCCGTGAAGGCAATTGTCGTGAGTTTCCTTTTTCTTGCCACATCCATCGCCTTCATGATATTCGGTGAATTCCCGCTGGTGCTGATGGCAAGGACAACGTCTCCCTCATCGGCCAGGACCTTGAGCTGTTTTGCAAAGATTTCGGAAAAGTCATAATCGTTAGCAATGGATGTGATTACCGCCATGTCCGTATTAAGAGCTATGGCAGGGAGACCGGGGCGTTCTCTCTTGAACCTGTTGACGAACTCCGCGGCAATGTGCGAGGCGTCGGTTGAACTGCCGCCGTTGCCGAACAGGATGAGTTTTTTCCCCTCGTTAAAGGCATTAGCAATAGCTTT
>JBAZOV010000042.1:0-2607 GCA_041648475.1 Candidatus Methanoperedens sp.
AAGCATCCCGTCCTGCCCGACGCGCCGAGCCGCGCGAAATTGCAGGAGCGCCAGAGCGCGAAGTATACCGAGAAATACGCCGACTATATCCATCTGGGCGTTATCGAATGGCGCAAGGCGTATACTGAGCACGAGAAGATGGGCAAGAAGGCGATCCTGTTCGTGATGACCGACGACACCCGCAACTGCGACGACGTGGCCGAGTATCTGGAGGGGCAGTATCAGGACTTGAAAGACGCCGTGCTGGTAATTCACACCAAGAACAACGGCGAGATTTCCGAAGCGGCCACAGGCAAGGACAAGGACGAACTGGATAAACTGCGCAAACAGGCCAACGAGATTGACGGGACGGACAGCCCGTACAAGGCCATCGTCTCGGTGATGATGCTCAAAGAGGGCTGGGATGTGAAGAATGTCACCACCATCGTAGGCCTGCGCGCCTATTCGGCCCAAAGCAACATCCTGCCCGAACAAACGCTGGGCCGGGGTTTGCGCAAGATGTATCCCGACGATGTGGAAGAGTATGTCAGCGTGGTCGGCACCGATGCCTTCATGGAGTTCGTGGAATCCATTCAGGCCGAAGGCGTGGTGCTGGAGCGCAAGGCGATGGGGGAAGGTACGGGACCGAAGACTCCGCTGGTGGTCGAAGTTGACAAGGAGAACGAGAAGAAGGACATCGCCGCGCTGGACATTGAAATTCCGGTGCTGACCCCCCGTGTCTATCGGGAATACAAAAGCCTGGGTGATCTGGACATCGCCGCGCTGCAGCATCAGCGATTGTTGTATTTGCAATTCAGTGAGGAAGAACAGAGGGAGATCGTATTCAAGGACATTGCCACCGGCGAGATTACGCATACCACGATTCTCGACACGGCCGGCGTTGCCGACTACCGCAGCGTGATCGGCTACTTCGCGCAAAGCATCATGAAGGATCTGCGCCTGGTCAGTGGCTATGACGTGCTGTATGGCAAGGTCAAAGCGTTTGTGCAAAAGGAGTTGTTTGACCGCCCGGTGGAACTGGAAGACCCCAACACATTACGCAACTTGTCAGAACTGGCCGCTACCAAGACCCTGATTGGGACCTTCAAAAAGGCTATCAACGCGCTGACCGTCCGGGACAAAGGCGACGCCGAAATCCGGGACACGATCAAGTTGCGCCAGACTCGGTCTTTTGTGGCCAAGGACCAAGGCTACCTTGTCCCGAAGAAAAGCGTTTTTAACCGTATCATTGGTGACAGCCAACTGGAGCTTCGGTTTGCCGCATTCCTGGAGGATTGCACCGACGTGGTGTCTTACGCGAAGAACTACATAGCCGTGCATTTCAAGTTGGACTATGTGAACGCCAATGGCGACATTTCCAACTACTACCCGGATTTTATGGTCAAGCTGTCCGACAAGCGGATTGTCATTGTCGAAACCAAAGGGCAGGAAGATTTGGATGTGCCGCTGAAGCTGGTGCGGCTGCGGCAATGGTGCGAAGACATCAACCGGGTACAGACAGACGTGGAGTACGACTTCGTTTACATGGACGAAGAAAGTTTCGAAAAATACAAACCAACTTCATTCCGGCAATTACTGGAGGGCTTCAAGGAATACAAAGGGAAAATATAACAAGGCGCTGCACCAGACGGCTTTTCCGCTGCGCTCCATCCCCGTCAGTGAGCTTGGTCGTTACCTGCATACTGTTCCGTAAATCTTTGGTATTGCACACAGTTTAAACCTGCGGATAAGTAGGGGTACGGTTAACGCGACGTAGTTGTTTTGATCCGGCTTGCCGCCTACCTCCGTAATGATAAAAAACCGTCATCCCCTGTTTTATACTACGGGGGGCTTACATGCGGATTTTGTATTCTTTGATCTTTGAACGCAGGGTGTTTCTGTTGATGCCGAGCGTTTTTGCGGTTTTAAGCTGATTCCCATCCGTTTCTTTGAGGACTATAGTTATGAGGGATTTTTCCACCTCGGACATGACCGTCTCATAGAGCCGGCAGTTGTCCAGTTTTGTCATTTCCTTCAGGTACTTCTTCAATTTTTCTTCGAGAAATTCTTTCATGGAAAAACAAGTCATATCGTCGATCAAAAGATCTTTTTTGCTTATCACGGCCCCGTTCGATAGGATAGTCGCCTTTTTTATCGTATTTTCAAGCTCACGTATGTTGCCGGGCCAGTCGTATTTCATCAGAAAATCCCTCGCATCCCTGGAAAATTCCTTGTCCCCTGTTTCAAACTTTGCCGAAGCCTCCCTGAGAAAATAATTGCCAAGATACAAAATATCCTCTTTTCTCTCTCTGAGCGAAGGGATTTTGATATCGGTGTTCCGTATAATTTCAAACAGTTCTTTATTGAAATCTCCGTTCAAAACATTATCCTTCAGGTTTTTACAGGTAGAACAGATTACTTTCACGTCCGAAATCCGATCATTCCCGTTGGAAGAAGAAGGAGTCATCTTTAAAAATTTAAGAATTCGCTCCTGAAAATTGCTATCGGAGTCTGCAATCTCGGCGAAAAAAACGGTTCCGTTATGCGCTTCTTCTATCCTGCCGGTTTTTCCGGACGCCGGGTCTTCATCATATCCGAAGACTTCCTTTATTTTCAGTTCATGAGGCA